>NZ_BAAANC010000002.1:1993321-2693741 GCF_039529595.1 Kribbella lupini
GGTCTGCGCGCGGTGCGAAGTTTGCGGGCGGTGCTAGCTGGAGGTCGGCAATGGTCTCGGCGGTCAGGCGGTGCCATCGGTTCAGGTTTCGGGCGGGCGACTCACAGAGCAGGATCGTGCCGTGATGGGTTGCGAGGTCGGTCAAGCGCGCCCAGAACGCCGCATCGGCGGGAGGGCCTGGTTCTTCGGCGGAGTTGTCCCACGGTGACTGCTTGATGCGGACCGGGAACAGGCCGAGGCTGGTGGCAGAGGCTACGGCGCGTTCGCAGGCGAGGTGGGTGCCGACGTACATGTACTGGTCGTAGCCGATGTGGACCTCGAAGCGGCCCTCGGCTTCGAGTCGGCACCAGGCGCCGTTGTCTCGCAGCATTGCGCGGACGAGTTCGACTGCGGTGCTGATCGGTACGACCGCGCCGTCGTGGTAGTCGCTGAGGTCGGGTGCGAACAGGCCGGCCAAGCCGTGTCCTTCGATGGGAACCTCGAGGCCGAAGTTCACGAACCCGGCGACTTCGGGTTCGCGGATGCTGAGTTCGGTGATCCCGCTGTCCTCGGCGAAGGCTGCGACTGCCGCGAGATAGGCGGCCTCCTTCGGGCCGTGGTCACTCCGCTCGTCCTCGGGACCGACGTACCGGCCTTGCTCGTTCCAGTCGATGGGGTCGTACTTCGTCACTTTGTAGACGTAGGGCAGCGGCACGAGCTGATGATGTCAGGGTGCGGCGCCGATGGAGAGTTGGTTTTACGAGCCGGCCGCTTGGCTGTTGATGGGCGCGGCGAGGGTGAAATGGCGGACCTGGCCTGGCGGTTTGGCGGCGCAGGTCATCTGGCCGTCGACGGTGACCATCTCGGCTCGGACCTCGACGGTGATGGTTCGGCTGTGGATCGGGGCGTGAGGTGGGGCGGAGTCACCTCGGGCGGGATCACCTGAGGCTGAATCACCTGCTGGGGTGGTGGAGTCGTTCGGGGCTGAGTCACGGGTCGAGAGCGTTACTGACCAGTGGTTTGGCGTTGGTTGGGTGATTACTAGGGGGTGCAGGGCGTTGATGGCCAGGGAATGGCCGGTCGTTCGGGCGAAGTGTTGGGCGGCTTGGACCGGGGGTGGGTGAGCGCCGGAGCCTCGGTAGTACGTGGGGGTGATGGTGCCTTGGTTGTAGGACTCGGCGAGGGGGACGGCTTGGTCGGCGGGGACGTGGCCGTAGAAGAGGCTGTGGGGTAGAAAGACCAGGTTGGCGGCGAAGCGGTCGCCACCGATGTGGCTGCATTCCCAGGTTCGATCGGGGTAGGCGGCGGTGAGAGCTGCGGCGGCCGGGCGGCCGCGGACGGCGCAGCAGGCGTCGTGGCGGCCGTGGGTGCAGACGAGGTAGATCGGGTCGGTCGTCAGGGTGCCGGGGTCTTTGCCGGAGAGGACGGCTAGGAGGTGTTCGTCGGTGGGGAGTTCGCCGGTGCGGATGGACTCGTGGCCTGGACGTGAGTCGACTAGGAACCAACGGCGGGGTGTGTCGGCGGGTGACCGCCCGTGGCGGCGGATGAGTACCGGTCGACAGCGGAGTTGGGCGCAGAGTTGGGCGATCTCTGTGGGGAGAGTGTCGGCGGCGGTGGAGGGTGCGGCTTGCGCGGCGGGGCGGGAGGGGTCGGCTTGCGGGGTGTGGGTGGCTGAGGTGGAGGAGCCGAGGTCGGCTGGCGGCGTGGGGGCCGCGGGGGTGGGGTGGTTGAGGGCGGCTTGCGGCGTACTGGGGTTGGGAGTGGAGCGGTGAAGGGCGGTTAGGGCGATGCGGGGCCAGGGGGTGTTGGCTTCTATGAGGAGCCAGCGTTCGGCGGGTGGGGCTGAGGCGAAGAGGGGGTCGCCGCGGTTGTCGGCGGAGGCGGCGCAGCCGGTTTCGGGGCGGTAGCGGGGTGGGGGGACGAAGTTCGAGTCCGACCGCGGAGGGGCGGTCGGACTCGGAGGTGGTGCGGAGGCGACTGGGTCGCCTGGGGGTTGGGTCATGCAGGGCTCGCGACGAGCACGGCTTCTGTCATGAGGCGGCGGGTGAGGACCAGTTGGTCCTCCGGGGGAAGGTCGGGGAGGTCGCCGACCGCGAACGGCGTACCGGTGAGGGCTGCTGCCAGGGCGGTGGCTGTCTCGGGTGGGAAGGTGATGGTGCGGTCGGGGAGGTGCAGGCGGACCGGGGTGCCAGTGGAGGCTGGGGTGGGTTCGGCGGGGGCGGCGCCTGGGACCAGGTGGTAGTTCAGGCCTGGGCGGCGGCGGAGCGTCGTACCGATGGCCAGGTCGGCTATTGCCTGAGCGTGGGCCAGGGGCGGGAGGGGGGCCGGGCGGTTGCCGGACCAGGTGCGGCGGCGGAGGCGGTCGGCCAGGTCGTCGGGGGTGACGGTGTGGAGGTGGTCGGCGAAGAGGGCTACGACCTTCTCCAGTTCGGGGGCTAGCTGGGCGGGATCGCCTGGGTTGAAGCCCAGCGGCAAGGCTGTGCGGAGGTCTACCTCGTTGGCGGCCAGTGCGGCTAACTCCTGGATGAGGAGGTAGCGGGTCATGGTGTGGAGGCCAATGGTGAGGTGAGCGCTCACGCCGCCCAGGGCCTTGGCTGAGTGGAGGAAACCTCGGGGGACGTAGAGGGCGTCGCCTGGGTGCAGTACGGCGTCTACTACCGGCTGCTGCTCGCGGGCTGCTTCGGCTACGGCCTTGGAGTGGTCGGTCCAGGGCTGGTTGCGGAGCGGGTCGAGGTGGACCGGCTCGTGGACGGTCCAGTGCTTCTCGCCGGCTACGTGTAGGACGAAGACGTCGTGCACGTCGTAGTGGGCCGAGAAGCCTTGGGACTCGGCCGGAGTGATGTACGCGTTGATCTGCACCGGATGGCCTGCTTCGGAGGCCAGCTGCGTGGAGAAGTCGACCAGCGCGGGCCAGGTGCGGTGCAGGGCTTGCAGTACGACGGTGTGGCCGCTGGCGAACAGCGCGGCGACCTTGTCATCGCGGATCTGGTCGCCGATCTCGGCACCTACCCCGCCGGAGCCGGTGAACTGGCTGTCGCCGACCACCGAGCCGTTCTTGGCGATGCGCAGGAACGGCGTACGGAGTCCTCGGCGGGACAGCAGTTCGTCGACGGCAGCGAGGCTGAACAGGTCAGCGAAACCTGCCGGGGCTGGCTGCTCGCCTGCCGAGCCGGCCTGGTCGGGCGCTACGCCTGACGCCCGCTCCCCAGCTACGAGGTCCGCGTCGGGCTCGCCAGCCGCGAGGTCCGCGTCGGGCTCACCCGCGGGTCGGCCCGATGCCGCGCCCGGCCTAGCCGACTGCGCGCTCGATGCGAGGTCCGCTGCTGGGGAGAGCAGGGCTCGGCGGCCCCAGTAGTTGGTGGCGAACTCCTCAGGATCTCCGGCGACGCAGCGCCGGAGAGCCGGGCGGCCGTCCGGCAGCGGCCCGGTCTCCGGCACCACGCTCACCTACTTCCGGAGTCGCCGGCACCGCCGTCCGCGCCGCCGTCGGTCGCGTTCGGATCGGCTCCGCCGTCCATCGGACCCTCGCCGCTGCCGGCACCACTGTCGGCTCCTCCGTCGGCGCCGCCGTCGCTGACACCTGGCGAGGCACCACCGTCCGCAGGCCCTTCCGTACCGGCACCGCCGTCGGCGCCGCCGTCACTCGTTCCCGGTGACGCGCCGCCGTCCGCGGGGCCCTCCGCGCCGCCGTCGGCACCACCATCGGTCGCACCTGGCGTTGCCCCGCCGTCAGCCGGTCCTTCGGCGTCGCCGTAACCTCCGCCGCCACCTGCACCACCGTCGGCGCCGCCGTCGGTCGCGCCGGGCGTTGCTCCGCCGTCGGCCGGGCCTTCAGCCCCGCCGTAGCCGCCACCGCCGCCTGCGCCGCTGTCGGCACCGCCGTCCGCACCGCCGTCGTGCGCACCAGGGGTCGCGCCCCCGTCAGCCAGACCTTCACCGTCGCCGGACGAGGTGGTCATGTCGTCGTCGTTCAGACCCATGATGCTGCTCCTTTCGAGGGACTTGCGGTGCCCACCCTGTGCGCAAAGTAGATCGGGACTAAACCCCAGGGCGGATCACAAGCTCCCGTCAGTTGTACGGCGATCGGCCGGACCGGCGGAAGGGCTCAGCCGAGCAGGTCCCACCAGACCTTGAGGAACGCGTCGGTGATCGGCTCCGGGCGTACGGCGATGCGGAGCCAGTCGGGGCCGAGGCCGGGGAAGGTGTCGCCGCGGCGGACGGCGAAACCGCGCTCGCGGAGGTCCTGGCGGAGCTGGTCAGCGCCGTCGACGTGGACGAGGACGAAGGGGGCGCGGGGGACGCCGTACGCGCGGACTTGGGGGTGGGTGGGGAGCAGGTGGGTCGGCTCGGTGGGTGGGTTGGCACCGGCGGGCGAGATGGGAGCTGGGGTGTCGACGTGCGGAGCGGGGCCGCCGGGGTTCAGTGGGACGGTGGTTGAGGTGGCATCCGACGGGGTGGTTGCCCGGCCGGCGGAGTCCGGCAGTGTGGTGGCGGGGCCGGCGGCGGGGGCCGGCGAGGCGAGAGCGGGACCGTCGGCGTTCGGCGGGGTGGTGGACGGGCTTGCGGCGTACGGCGAGGTGAGCGCGGGGCCGGCGTACGGCCTGGTGGTGAGGCCGGTGAGCAGGTGGGTGCGTTGGGCGTCGAACGCCCGGGCCGCTTCGAGGGCCTCGGCGGTGGCTTGGGGGGTGCTGCAGGCGATGGCGGCGGCTAGGGCCGGAGTGGAGAGGGGCCAATGCGGCTGGACCGCGGCGAGTTGCTCGATGAGCTGGGGGGCCGCGACGACATAGCCGACGCGGAGGCCCGCGAGGCCCCAGGTCTTGGTGAGGCTGCGGATGACGATCAGGCCGGGGAGCTGGGCGCCGGCCAGGGAGTCCGGTTCGCCGGGGACGGCGTCCATGAAGGCTTCGTCGACGACGAGGATGCGTTCGGGGCGGGCGAGTTCGCGGAGGGTTTCGGCGGGGTGGAGGACCGACGTCGGGTTGGTCGGGTTGCCGATGACGACGAGGTCCGCGTCCGCGGGGACGGCCTGCGGGTCGAGCGTGAAGCCGTCCTCGGGGCGGAGGACAACGCGGTCGACGAGGTGGCCGGCGGAGCGGAGGGCCGACTCGGGCTCGGTGAACTGGGGGTGTACGACGACCGGGTGGCGCGGGCGGAAGGCGCGGGCGATCAGTACGAACGCCTCGGCGGCGCCCGCGGTGAGGAGGATCTGGCCGGGATCGCAGTGGTGGCGCGCGGCAACGGCGGCGGTCGCGGCGTCGGCTCGGGGGTAGGCGGCGAGGTCGGTCAGGCTGGCTGTGATCTCGTCGAGCAGCCAGGGCGGTGGCGTGCCGGCGCGGACGTTGACGGCGAGATCGACGAGCCCGTCGCCGACTTCGAGGTCTCCGTGATGGTCCAGGTCGAATCCGTCCACAGCCACGTGGAGGAGGCTAACCCGGCGCTTCGTCGTCCTTCCCGTCTGCCCACGGAGCGGTTTCGGTACGACGTTCGGTCGCCCGCGGGGTGGGGGGCTGATGCGGCACCATGGAGGTATGAGGATCGCCGTGGTGCAGGGGGCCAGTTCTGACGACAAGGCTGCCAATCGGGAGGCTGTGGTTCGGTGGGTGGCGGAGGCTGCGGCCGCGGGGCCGGAGTTGGTGGTGCTGCCGGAGGCGATGATGGCCGACTTCGCGGTCGAGGGCGGGTCGGTCGGGCCGTTGGCCGAGGCGTTGGACGGGGAGTTCGTCAGCACGCTGCGCAAGTGCGCGCTCGAGCACGGGACGGCGATCGTGGCCGGGATGTTCGAGCGGAGCTGCGACGAGCGGCGGCCGTACAACACGTTGCTCGCCGTCGGCGCGGACGGGGAACTGCTCGGGGCTTACCGGAAGATCCACCTGTACGACGCCTTCGGGTACAAGGAGTCGGACCAGTTGACGCCGGGCGACGTGGCGCCGGTGGTGGTGAAGGTCGGGGACCGGAAGTTCGGGTTGATGACGTGTTACGACCTGCGGTTCCCGGAGTTGTCGCGGGCGTTGGTGGATGCGGGAGCTGACGTGCTCGTCGTACCGGCTGCGTGGGTGCGCGGGCCGTTGAAGGAGCACCACTGGACGACGCTGCTGACTGCGCGGGCGATCGAGAACACGGTGTACGTGGCGTCGGCGGCGCAGAACGGGCGGAAGTACTCGGGGTTGAGCCAGGTGATCGACCCGCAGGGAGTGGCGATTGCGGCGGTTGGTGAGGCGGACGGGTTTGCCGTGGCGGAGATCGCGGGTGAGCGGTTGGCGGAGGTGCGGAAGCGGAATCCTTCGCTGGCGAATCGGCGGTTCACGGTGTCGCCGCGCTGATGGGTGCGTCTGGTACGGCGTACGACGTGGTGGTGCTGGCGGGTGGGGCGTCGCGGCGGTTCGGTGGCGTGGACAAGGCGACGCTTGTGCTGGAAGGGGTTTCGCTGCTCGATCGGGTGCTGGCGGCAACTGAATCGGCGGAGTCGACGGTGGTGGTCGGGCCGGAGCGGGCGACTGCTCGGGTGGTGAGGTGGACGCAGGAGGAGCCGCCGGCGGGTGGGCCGGTGGCGGGGGTTGCGGCGGGGTTGGGGTTTGGTACGGCGCCGGTGGTGGTGCTTTTGTCGTGTGATCTGCCGTGGTTGACGGCTGGTGATGTCGCGGGGCTGGTCGATGGGTTGGGTGGGTACGACGGGCACGGGTTGCGGGATCTTGGGGGCCGAGAGCAACCACTTGCGGCGGCGTACCGGCGGGATGCGCTGACGGCGGCGGTGGAGGCTGTTGGTGATCCGCGGGATCAGTCGGTGCGGAGGACGTTTGCTCCGCTGAAGATGCTGTGGAGTAAGCCGAGTCGGGCAGGTCGGGATGTTGACACGTGGGCCGATCTGGATGATCCGGAGACTGCTGCGCCGACGGAGTAGATGTGCTTGAGGAGGGCGGGGATGTGGCCGGGAAGGTCGCACGGGGTTGAGGTCGCGGCGGCCAGAGAAAAGCTATAGCCCTCGAAGCCGGAGAGGGCGGACGCGGCCTGGGGTAGCGGGGCCGGTTAATCGGTCGCTGAGTTGCTTGGCCGCGTCCTACGGTGGCGCGATGGATCATGACGTCGCGGGGATGATCGGCACGGCCTTGCCTGGGTGGGAGATCGCGACGGTCCTGCCGCGGTCGGGTGGGCAGTTGTCGAGTGTGTTCGAGGTTCGGAGCACCGGTGGCGCGGCGGTGGTCGTCAAGGTTTACGAGCCGGAGTGGGCTTGGAAGCAGGCGAAAGAGGTTTACGTGTACGGGCTGCTGGCGCCCCGGGTCGGGGAGTTGGTGCCTTCCGTCGTTCATGTGGAGCCGGCGGGTGAGCGGTTCGCGTTCACGGTGTTGTCGAAGGTGGATGGGGTGCCGTTGTCGGAGCTCAGCGGCGCGGACTACGGGACCGTCTACGAGCAGGCAGGCGAGTTGCTCGAGCGGATTCACCGGATCGCTCAGCCGGCGTACGGGTATCTGACTGATCGGGTGCTGGAGCCGTTGCCGACCAATGAGCAGTACATGGCGCGGCAGTTCGCGAAGAAGCTGCAGGAGTTCGGGGAGCTTGGGGGTGATGTCGAGCTGCACCAGCGGATGACGGCGTACGTCGAAGAGCACCCGGTGGCGGCTACAGAGCCAGTTCTGTGTCACAACGACTTTCACGAGGGGAACCTGCTCGTCGACCCCGAGACCTGGCGGTTGAACGGGATCGTCGACGTGGAGAACGCGATCGCCGCGGATCCGCTGCTCGATCTCGCGAAGGCGCAGTACTACTCGATCAAGGACGACCAGGCGAAGCTCGACGGACTGCTCAAGGGGTACGGCGAACTGCCGGCCGACTGGGAGGAGCGGACCACGACGTACCGGCTCTTCCATGCACTCGAGCTATGGGACTGGTTCACGGTGATAGGCCTGACCCATCCGCTCGACTCGATCGCGCACGACATCGCCGAGATCCTCGGCACACGCGGCGTCGCGGGCTGAGTGGACGCAGTACGGTGGCGAGTATGCGAGCTGTCGTGTGTGAAGGAGCCGGTGGTGTCGAGGTCCTGACGATCGGTCAGATCGAGGACCCCACGCCGAACGTCGACGAGGTCGTGATCGAGGTCGTCGCGGCCGGGGTGAACCGGGCCGACCTGCTGCAGCGGCAAGGGCACTACCCGCCACCGCCCGGTGCGCCCGGGACGATCGGGCTCGAGGTGTCCGGCCGGATCAGTGCCGTCGGTGAGCAGGTCGAGGGCTGGTCGGTCGGTGACGAGTGCTGCGCGCTGCTGGCCGGGGGTGGGTACGCCGAGAAGGTCGTCGTCCCGGCGCCGCAGGTGATGCCGGTGCCGGACGGCCTCGACCTGGTCAGCGCCGCCGCGTTGCCCGAGGTCGTCGCAACCGTTTGGTCGAACGTCTTCATGACGGCGCACCTCAAGGACGGCGAGACGCTGCTCGTGCACGGTGGCGCGTCCGGGATCGGCACGATGGCGATCCAGCTCGGCGTCGCGCACGGCGCGCGGGTGCTGTGCACGGTCGGCAGCGCGGACAAGATGGAGTTCTGCACCCGGCTCGGCGCGGACGTCGCGATCAACTACAAGGAAGCCGAGTGGGCCTCGGTGGTCCGGGAGGCGACCGGCAAAGCCGGCGCCGACGTGATCCTCGACATCATCGGCGCGAAGTACCTGACCGACAACGTGAAGTCGCTCGCCTTCGACGGCCGGATCGTCGTGATCGGCATGCAGGGCGGCGTGAAGGGCGAGCTGGACCTGGGCCGGCTGATGGCCAAGCGCGGTTCGATCACCGCCACGGGGCTGCGCAGCCGGTCGGTCGAGGACAAGGGCCGGATCCTGGCCGAGGTGGTCGGGCACGTCTGGCCGCTGGTCGAGGCGAAGAAGGTCCGTCCGATCGTGCACGCGACGTACCCGCTGGAGCAGGTCGCCGCGGCGCACGAGGAGCTCGAGCAGTCGACGCAGAGCGGCAAGATCCTTCTCACGCTCTGACCTTCGTCGGTACGCCGGGGCTCACGTCGGCGTGTTGGCGGCGAGCCACTCCGGGTCGGGGGCGACCAGCTGGATGACGTCCAGCCAGGTGCCCTCGGGGTCGCGGACGTAGAAGTGCCGCTGGCCCCACGGTTCGGTGACGAGCTCGGTGGCCAGTTCGACGCCGCCCTCGACCAGGCGGGCGGCGAACTTGTCGACGTCGTCGACGACGAAGCCGAACACGTTCGAGCTCTCGGTGGTGGCCGAGACGGCGGCCGGGACCGATGCGTGGCCGCGCTCGGAGATGGCCAGCTCCCACGACGCGTCGCCGCGGCGCAGGCAGATGAACCAGCCCAGATCGATGGTGACCTCCAGATCGAAGTACTCCGCGTAGAAGGCGGCGACCTTCGCGGGGTGGGCGGTGACGACGGTGGCGCCGAAGGCGGCGGGTTGCATACGCGCTCCTAGTACTACAGCTGTTGTGGTTGAGTACGACAGTTGTAGTGGACACCTGCTAATCTTGTCAACGTGCCCCGCAATCCGGAACGCCGTGCCCAGCTCGCCGACGCGGGCCTCGCCGTCCTGGCCGACGCCGGCGCCCGCGGCCTCACCCACCGCGCGGTCGACGCCGCAGCAGGCCTGCCGGCCGGTACGGCGTCCAACTACTTCCGTACGCGGGACGCCCTGCTCGGAGCGCTCGGCGAGCGGATCTTCGAGCGCCTCGCGCCCACCGACGACCGGCTGCGACCGTTGGCTGCGCGCGAGCCGTCGGTCGACCTGGTCGTCGACTACGTGCGGTACATCGTCGAGCGACTCCTCGAGCGACCCGAACTGCCGCTCGCGCTGTTCGAGCTCCGGCTCGAAGCCGCGCGACGGCCGGAGCTGCACGAGATCCTGACCCGGACGCTGCGGCAGGGATTCGACGCGGACGTCTCGTTCCACGTGAACGCCGGACTGCCGGGCGGGGCGGAGGAGGTTCGCCTGCTGCACTTCGCGATCGACGGGCTGGTGCTCGACCGGCTGACGCCGGGAGTCGGCCATCCGTACGACGTCGACGCGACCGTGGAGCAACTGGTGCGCAGATTGACCCGTGAGACCTAGCCAGATCCATTCGTAACACGGATCGAGCCCCGATTGTCGTTGCCAAGGGCTACCGTCGGAGATGTGACTGGGGAACAGCGGCGCGGAGCGCACGTGCTGGACGCGGTGCTCGACGTGATCGCCGAGCGTGGCCTCGAGGCCGCGACGATGCGGACCGTCGCGGCGGCGGCCGGGATCTCGCTCGCACAGGTGCAGTACTACTTCCGCAGCAAGGACGAGCTGGTCGCGTCGGCTTTCCGGCACGTCAGCGAGCGGCTCGACGAGAAGCTGGCGACGATCGATCTGGCCGGTCCACCCCGCAAGGTGTTGCGCCAGGCGCTCGAGCTCCGGCTGCCGCTGGACGAAGAGCGCGCGCGGGACGCGCGGGTCTGGCTGGCCTTCAGCGCGGCGTCGGTGACCTCACCGATGCTCGCGGGGATCGCCGCGACCACCGACGCCGAGCTGCGGGTCGCGTTCGCGCGCCTGCTCGACACGGCCATCGCGGACGGCGACCTGCCCGAGATGACGGACACCGAGACCGAGGCGGGCCTGCTGCTCGCCGTACTGGACGGTCTGGTGATCCAGGGCCTCACGCTGCCGGCCGAGGAGCGCTACACCTACCTGAACCAGTCGCTGAATGCCCACCTGGGCAGGCTTTTCGGCTAGTCAGTTGCCGTTGACATCGATCGTCTTGACGTCCCACCGGCCGCACAGGCAGCGGCGGTAGACGACGAATCCTTCGCTGACGCGATGCGACGATCGCACCTGCCAGCGGTGCTGATGTGTGGTGGTCATGGATCCATCGTGCTGTAATGGCATTGTGCATCTCAACCCTTACGGCGCCGACGCCGTCCTGCTGGCCGTCAACCTGGTCACCAACCCGGCCTCGACACCGGCCGAACTGGCGGCGCGTTGCGAGGAGAGCGGGGTCGACCGCAGCCATCTGCGCGACGGGCAGGTCACCGAGGACGACGTCGTCGCCGTCCGGATCGTGCTGGACGAGTGGCTCGCGGTCGTCGACGCGTCCGACGAGCAGAAGCGCGTCGACCTGGTCAACGAGATGCTCGCGAAGTACACCGAGCACCCGCGGCTGACCAACCACGCGGGCACCGGGTGGCACATGCACTACCGGCCGTTCGAGGTACCGGTCGGGCGGCTGGTCGCGACGCTGATCAGCACCGGTACGGCGCTGCACCTGGCCGGCCGCGGGATCTCCCGGCTGGGCCGGTGCGCGATGGACGGCTGCGAGAACGTGTACGCCGATCTGTCGCGCGGCGGGAAGCAGCGGTACTGCAGTCCGGCCTGCTCCAACCGCGACGCCGTACGCCGGCACCGCGCGCGCACCGCCTGAGGCGGGAAGAAACGGCGCTCGCGCGCAGGGGCGCACGCGGAGGAGCGGAGGACGCCGCGCGGCCCACGGGCACACCGTGGGTGCTCACCCACAGACCCCACGCCGGGGTGCTCTTAGGATGGGGAGATGAGCGAGGAGAGCAACGAGGGCCAGGAAGTCCCGATGGCGGGGGCGCGGACCGAGGACGGCAAGGTCCTGATCGTCGGGCCGGACGGGATGGCCGTCGAGGGACCGCCGCGTGACGAGGACGACGACGCGACCGACGGACCACGCTCGGTGACCGAGCTGGTCGAGCAGCCGGCCAAGGTGATGCGGGTCGGGAACATGATCCGCCAGCTGCTCGAAGAGGTGAAGGCGGCTCCGCTCGACGAGGCGTCGCGGCAGCGGCTGAAGGCGATCCACGAGGCCTCGATCAAGGAGCTGGAAAGCGGTCTGGCGCCGGAGCTGGTCGAGGAGCTCGAGCGGTTGAGCCTCGACTTCACCGACGACAGCACCCCGACCGAGGCCGAGCTGCGGATCGCGCAGGCCCAGCTGGTCGGCTGGCTGGAGGGCCTGTTCCACGGCATCCAGACGGCGCTGTTCGCCCAGCAGATGGCGGCCCGCCAGCAGCTCGAGCAGATGCGCCGCGCCCTCCCGGGCGGCCAGCAGCTCCCCGAGGGCGGCCCGTTCCCCGGCGGCCCCCAGGCCAACGGCAACACCGACGGCCCCGGCAGCGGCGGGATGTACCTGTAGTTCCTAGAGGTTGAACAACTCGGCGAGGACGGTGGCGACACCGTCCTCGTCGTTCGTCGGGCAGACGTGGTCGACGACGGCGAGCACCTCGGGGTGCGCGTTGCCCACGCCGTACGACGTACCGGCCCAGCTGAGCATCGGCAGATCGTTCACAGAGTCCCCGAAGGCGATCGTCTCGGCGGCCGAGATCCCTTGCTCCCCGGCGAAATCGGCCAGCATCGCGGCCTTCGAGACGCCGCTCGCGGCGATCTCCACCAGGCCGGTGCCGCCACTGTGACTGGCCGCCACTCGTTCGCCGACGATCGGCGCGACGCGGGCCAGCAGTTCGTCCGAGTGCAGGCTGCGATGCCGGACCAGCAGCTTGGCGGCCGGTTCGGCGAGCAGCTCGTCGAGCGCGGCGATCAACGTGTCGTCCGGCTTCGGCCAGCGGTTCAGGTAGTGCGGTTCCTGTCCGTAGCGGTCCGGTCGCTCGATGGCGAACTCGACCTCCGGTACGGCGGTCCGGATCGCCTGCGCGATCTCCAGCGCGACCGCCGGGTCGATCAGCCGGGTGCGAATCGCCTTCCGCTGTGCGACGTCGTACAGAATGGCGCCGTTGGCAACAATCGCTACACCGTGCGCGCCGACCAGGTCGGACAGGTCGTGCAGCCAGCGCGGCGGCCGGGCGGTGACCATCACGAAGACGGCACCGGCCTCCTGGATCGCGAGCACGGTCGCTCGGGTGAACGGGGAGATGGTGGAGTCACTGTGGACCAGCGTGCCGTCCAGATCGGTGGCCACCAGGCGGGGTGTTCTGCGCATCGACACCTCCCTACCGTAACGGTCTGTGGGCAGACCTTTCGGCCCTTTCGGGAAAGTCCCCTTACTCCCTCGAACAGTCATCGCGCAACCATCTGGAGACCGTTTTCCGTGCAATCTGATTGATGGTTGAACAACGTCACCAGACCGTTACGGCAGGATGCTGCAAAGGCAGCAAGTTCCCCTGCGCTGCACGGTTTGCGCATGATTTCATGCGGTGGCTGGCGGGGAACCAGGGGCGGTTCGCACGCGTCGTACGCCTTGTTCCGGATCATCACATCCGGTCCGACCCACGCCGGAAGAACGTCGAGGAACTGGTGCGGAATTGGGTGCAACCAAATCCGGATCGGTGGCGTCAACAGTTATGGATCGGTGCGCCTAGCGCCGGACCAACAGGGGTGGGTCGGCAACGAGCGTCGGTCCATCAGCTAGTGGGCTCGGGTGTTCGAACAGACTTCATCGTTCGTTCACCGGGTCCTGGAACTTGGGGAGCCACGATGACTGTCAACACCGCCAACCCACCGGGGGCCAGGTCCGCCCGCGCGGCTGTCGACACATCTTCCATCATGGAAGGGGCCATGACCGGCTGTATCGCACGATCTGACATTTTCCAGCACCGCCTGATGGAGGAGCCGCCGCCCGCGTCGGCGACCCGTCGGACCAGGGAGCGGTACGAGCAACTGGTCCGGGAGGCCAAGAAGGTCTGCGCTTCCTGCCCGCTGTTCACCGACTGCCTGTTCAGCGCGGTGGCCGAGCACGACGTCAGCGGCTTCGTCGCCGGAACCACTGCAGTACAACGTCGTTCAATGCGCAACCTGTTGGACGTCGAGGTCCAGGCCGACGACTTCGACCAGCTCGCCGGGGCCCGCGGGACCCGCCGGCCGGTCAGCCACGAAGAGGTCCTCCGGCTGCGCACCCAGTACCCCAACGACAGCCTCGAGTCGCTCGCGATGCGGCTCGGATGCTCGCTGTCGACCGTGAAACGCCACCTGCGCAGGGCTCGCCGTGGTCAGAGCCCCGCCGCCAAGGCACCGCGGGCCCGTCCGGAGGTGAGCGCCGTCCTGGACGCGTTCGACGCCGTGGTGGACCAGCCCTGCCCCGCACCGCGCACCGGCACCACCCGCGTCGCCTGATCCGATACTCGGCCCGCCAGCGGTCTATCGGTCACAGCAAAGGCCCGGAACCCTGCACCAGCAGGGATTCCGGGCCTTTTGTTGCCTTGATGAACTATTGAGTCCAACCGCAAAGGCTCGACTCAGAACCAGCGGTTGAGTACGGCGGCCACCCCGTCGTCCTGGACCGACTTGGTCACCTCGTCGGCCGCGGCCTTCACCTCGTCCGGCGCCGCCCCCATCGCGATGCCGAGTCCGGCGAAGGTCAGCATCTCGATGTCGTTGCGCCCGTCACCGATCGCGACCAGCCCGGACGGGTCGAGACCGAGCTGCGCCAGCGCGACCTTCAGCCCGGTGCTCTTGTCGACGCCCTCGGGCGCGATGTCCAGCCACGCGGTCCAGCCGACGAAGTAGCTGACCCCGTGCAGGCCGAGCCGTTCGGCCAGCTCGACGAAGTCCGCCTCGGAGGCCTCCGGGTCGCGGATGATCAACCGGGTGACCGGCTCCGGCGCCAGCTCGGCGTCGGAGACCACCCGGATCGCGTCACCGCCGAGATCGCCGTCCGGAAACGGCGCGGTCACCCGGTACCCGCCGTCGTGCTCCTCGACCGCCATCCGCGCGTTCGGCGCGTGCTCGCGGACCGACGCGATCACCGTCGCCGGGTCGAACGTGCGCTCGTCGACGAGCTCGCCGGCCGGGTAGCTGAGCGTGCGGGCACCGTTGCTCACGACAACGAATCCGGACTGCAGGCCGAGCAGCTCGGCGACCGGGACGGTCGACTGCCAGGACCGGCCGGTGGCCAGGATGATCGGCACCTGCGCGGCGGCCCGGCGGACCGCGTCGACCACGGCGGTGGAGATCCGCTCGTCGTGGTCGACCAGGGTGCCGTCGATGTCGAGAGCGACGGCCTGGGGCCGCCGGCCGTCCGCCGTCGTCATCCGCGGACCGGTTCGAGGACCTCGCGGCCGCCGACGTACGGGCGTAGCGCCACCGGGACCCGGACCGAGCCGTCGGGCAGCTGGTGCGTCTCCAGGATCGCGACGATCCACCGGGTGGTGGCCAGCGTGCCGTTCAGCGTCGCGACGTGACGCGTCTTGCCGTCGGCGTCGCGGTGCCGGATGTTCAGCCGGCGGGCCTGGTAGTCGGTCGTGTTCGAGGTGGAGGTGAGCTCGCGGTAGGCCCCCTGGGTCGGCACCCACGCCTCGCAGTCGAACTTCCGGTACGCCGAAGCGCCCAGGTCGCCCGTCGCGGTGTCGATCACCCGGTAGGCCAGCTCCATCTTGTCGAGCATCTCCTTCTCCCAGCCCAGCAGCCGCTGGTGCTCCGCCTCGGCCTCCTCGAGGCTGCAGTAGGAGAACATCTCGACCTTGTCGAACTGGTGGACGCGGATGATCCCGCGGGTGTCCTTCCCGTACGAGCCGGCTTCGCGGCGGTAGCAGGACGACCACCCGGCGTACCGCACCGGGCCGTTGGACAGGTCCACGATCTCGTCCATGTGGTACCCGGCCAGCGCCACCTCCGACGTCCCGACCAGATAGAGCTCGGGCTCCTCCAGGCGGTACACGTCGTCGTGGGCGTTCAGGTACCCGGTGCCGTCCATCACCTCGGGCTTGACCAGCGTCGGGGTGATCATCGGGGTGAAGCCGTACTCCACCGCCTGGTTGATGGCGAGCTGGAGCATGCCGAGCTGGAGCTGGGCGGCGACGCCCTTGAGGAAGTAGAACCGGGCGCCGGACACCTTCGCGCCGCGCTCCATGTCGATCGCGCCGAGCAGCTCGCCGAGCTCCAGGTGGTCGCGCGGCTCGAAGCCCTCGGCGGCGAAGTCGCGCGGCTTGCCGATCTCCTCGAGCACCACGAAGTCGTCCTCACCACCGACCGGGGCCTGGTCGGAGACCAGGTTCGGCAGGGCGCGGGACAGCAGGTCGAAGCGCTTCTCGGCCTCGTTCGCGGTCGCCTCGTGGGCCTTCACCTCGGCGGCCAGCGCCTTGGTGCGCTCCAGCAGCGCGGTCCGCTCGTCGCCCTTGGCCTGCGCGACCTGCTTGCCGAGGCCCTTCTGCTCCGCCCGCAGCGACTCGAAGGCCGCGATCGACGATCGGCGCTCGGAGTCGGCCACCAGGATCTCGTCGACCTTGGCCGGATTCTCACCGCGCTTGGTCAGCGCCGCACGGACGACATCGGGGTTCTCACGGAGCACTTTGGCATCGATCACACGCTCAGGTTATCGGGGCGTGTCAGATGCGCGGAATTTTATTCGGGATGATGAGCTTGCATCAGCCGGACGGTCAGGTTTCTCGAGGGGGTGGCGGGCGGGCGATGAACCACCATCCACCCAGTCATCTCGGCCGTGCCGTCACGGTCGTGCTGGGTGCGCTGCCGTTCACCGTGGTGACGCTGCTGGTCTTCGGCGACTGGCCGCCGCTGCGCCGGTGGGACGAGTCCGTGGCCGCGCGCGTCGCGTCGTACGGCGCCTCCCGGCCGGGCTGGGTGGACCTGTGGCAGGTGATGGGCGCGGTGGTCCTGCCCTGGACCATGCGCGGCGTCCTGCTCGGAGTCGCGATCTACCTGTGGCACCGCCGGGCCCGCCTGCTGACGGTCTGGCTGATCGTCAGCGCCGGCGCCGAACTGGGCCTGGTCCAGGCCGTGAAGCACATCTTCGACCGTGAGCGGCCGGCCGCGATGCTGGTCGAGAACGACGGCTGGTCGTACGTCTCGACGCACGCGACGGCCGCCTTCGTGATGGCCGGCGCGCTCGGCGTCGTCCTGCCCTCGGTCCGCGGCTGGCGGCGCCGGTTCCGGACGCTGGTGCTGCTGCCGACCATCGGCGTCGTGCTACTCACGTCGGCGGACCGGATCTTCCTGAACGTGCACTACCTGTCCGACGTGCTGGGCGGCTGGGCGCTCGGCCTGGCCGTGCTGACCGCGACGTCGATCGGGTTCGGCCTGCGGCCGGGGCTGCGCCGCCGGCGCCGTCGTACGCCGGCCGACTTGGCCAGAGCGACGCCGCCGCGGGCCGCCGTGATCGTGAACCCGATCAAGGTCGGGGACGGCGTGGCGTTCCGCCGGAAGGTGTCCCGGGCGCTGGCCGTCCGCGGGTTCGACGACCCGCTGTGGCTGGAGACCCGCGAGGACGACGCCGGCAACGCGATGGCCAAGCGCGCGATCGAGAACGAGTCCGACCTGGTCCTGGTGGCCGGCGGCGACGGGACGGTCCGTGTGGTCACCGCCGCGCTGGCCGGTACGGCGATCCCAGTGGGCGTGATCCCGGCCGGTACTGGGAACCTGCTGGCCCGCAACCTGCACATCCCGCTCGACCTGGACGACGCTCTGGAGCGGATCCTGGACGGCCGGGAGCGGCGGATCGACCTGGTCAAGGTGCGCGGCGACGGGCTGGACACCGATCACTTCGCGGTGATGGCCGGCCTCGGGCTGGACGCCGCGATCATCACCGGGGCACCCCCGATCCTCAAGGCGCAGATCGGCTGGACGGCGTACCTGGTGTCGGCGGCCAAGAACATCAACCACCCGTCGGTGAAGGTCCGGATCGCGCTCGACGACGACGAGCCGGTCGAGCGCCGGGTCCGGACCGTGGTGATCGGCAACGTCGGGATGCTGCAGGCCAACATCCCGCTGCTGCCGGACGCGCGGCCCGACGACGGGCTGATCGACGTCGTGGTGATCGCGCCGCGGCGGGTGACGCAGTGGCCGCTGGTGTTCTGGCGGGTGATGACCCGGACCAAGCGGACCGAGATGTACCTCGAGCGGTTCACCGCGCGGAAGGTGGAGATCACGGCCGCGGTGGAGGTTCAGCGGCAGCTCGACGGGGACGGGATCGGCGCGGGGCGGTTCCTGTGCGCCGAGGTGGAACCGGGGGCGCTCGTGGTGCGGGTGCCGAAGCGGCGCTGAGGCGTACGGGCGGCGCGGTGGTCGGTACGGCGTACGGGCTAGTCGTGCTCCGGCGCGGCCGGTGCGGCGGCCTGCTTGCGGAGGGTCTCGAGGGCTTCCTCTTCCTCCGGGGACAGCTTGGCCTCGCTCTGGAACGCCTTGATCTCCTTGGCGTACGAACGGGCGTCGTTGCGGCTGTTGATCGAGGTCAGAACCACGCCGTCGCCGTTGTCGTCGAGCAGGGCCACCGACCAGGACATCCGGCCGCCCATGTCGCCGAAGGCGTCGTACCGGACGATCGCCAGGTGCTGCAGCGAGAGCTTCAGACCGGCCTGGGTCTGGTCGAGCTGCCGGCCGAGGGCGTGCAGCTGGGCGCCGACCGTGCCCGGCTTGGGCTCCGGCCGCGGGGGCAGCTCGGTCTTCGGCGGCGCCACGGGCGGCACTTCCTTGGCCGCGGCGGTTTGACCCCGCAACGCCTGGACGGCGAACACCAGGGCGAGCACCGCCACGAAGAGTGCGGCGATCCCGAAACCACCGGCTAACGTCGAAGACACGGTCCGCAGCCTAACGGTTGTGTGGTTTGTCAGGTGCTCTGCGTGGCGGACCTGGACTCGAATCGGCGGATCAGGCGGCGGCGACGTAGATTCGCGGGGTGACCCATCTGCCTGACTCTGGACCTTTGCCCGGCGTGCACGACCTCGGGTACGCCCGCCTCGACACCGACCGCCTGGAGCGCACCGGCGACGCCGAGGTGGTCTACGGCGCCGGAAAGACGCCTGTTCAGATCGTCGAGCTGCTCCGCACGCTGCACTCGACCCACGGCGGCCGTGCCGCCCTCGCGACCCGGCTGTCGCCGGAGGCGCAGGAGCTGGTCGCCGTCGAACTGCCGGAGGCGGTCGTCGACCCGGTCGGCCGTACGGCGGTGCTCGGGACGGTGCCCGCGCCGAGCGGGACCGTCGCCGTGGTGTCGGCCGGTACGTCGGACGCGCCGGTCGCCGCTGAGGCCGCGACGACGGCCGGCGTCTTCGGCGCGGGCGTCGAGTTGATCACCGACGTGGGTGTCGCCGGGCTGCACCGGGTGCTCGGGGTGCGTGAGCGGCTGGCCGCGGCGGACTGTCTGATCGTGGTCGCCGGGATGGAGGGCGCGCTGCCGAGTGTCGTCGGCGGACTGACGGGGGTGCCGCTGGTCGCCGTACCGACTTCTGTCGGGTACGGCGCTTCGTTCGGTGGGGTCGCGGCACTGCTCGGGATGCTGAACTCGTGTGCGCCGGGGGTGACCGTGGTGAACATCGACAACGGCTTCGGGGCCGGGGTGTTCGCGGCGCGGGTCGCCCGGCGCGCGGCGCCGATCGAGGTGAAGGAGCAGTGAGAGTCGCCTGGATCGACTGCTCCGCCGGCGCCTCCGGCGACATGCTCCTCGGCGCGTTTCTGGACGCCGGCGCCGACGTCGCGCTGGTGAACGCGGCGGTCGCCGCGGTCGACCGCTCGCTGTCGGTGCGCGTGGAGAAGACGCTGCGCCACCAGATCGCCGCCACCAAGGCGTCGGTCTACGTGAACGAGGAACCCCACCCGGAGAACGACCCGAACGCGGCCTACGCGGAGATCGCGCCGACCACTGATGCGGCGGAGCGCGGTGAGGCAGGAGCCGAGGGTGTGGGCGAAGCCGGCGCGGCGCCTGGCGGAGCCGGCGAGCCCGGGGTTGCCCACGGCGAAGCCGTAGGGCTCGGGGCGGCCGCGGCTTCCTCCTCCCTCCCCACCGATGCGGGGCACGGGCATGGGCATGACGACGCCGGGCACGGGCATGGGCACGGGCATGAAGGTGGTGCTACTCGGAGTTGGGCTGAGGTTCGGGGGGTGATCGAGGGGGCTGGGCTCGACGCCGCTGTGCGGGACCGGGCGCTCGACACCTTTGCTCGGTTGGCCCGGGCTGAGGGGTCGGCTCATGGGGTGGATCCGGACGACGTGCACTTTCACGAGGTCGGGGCGCTGGACGCGATTGCCGACATCGTGGGGGTGGCAGCCGCCTCGGTTTCGCTCGAGCTGGATCGGATCGTGGTGTCGACGGTCGCGCTCGGAGGCGGGCGGCAGGTGCGCGGGCAGCACGGTGGGATTCCGATTCCGGGGCCGGCGGTGCTGCACCTCCTGCGCGAGGCGGAGGCGCCGGTGGTCGGCGGCACCGCGCCGTACGAGATGACGACGCCCACCGGTGCCGCGCTGCTCGCGACGCTGGCCGACGAGTTCGGGCTGATGCCACCGCTGCGGATTCTGCAGACCGGTGTCGGCGCGGGCGGACGGGACCCGGTCGAGGTGCCGAACATCGTCCGCGTGGTGATCGGCGAGGCGACCGTGCAGCCGTCGACCGAGCTCGTCTACGAGACGAACGTCGACGACCTCGACCCGCGGATCTGGCCGCAGGTGCTCGCTCGCCTGCTGCAGGCGGGCGCGGCCGACGCGTGGCTGACCCCGATCCTGATGAAGAAAGGCCGTCCGGCGCACACCCTCTCGGTGCTCACCAGCAGCGCGAACGCCGAGGTGGTCCGCTCGGTGATCCTGACCGAGACGTCCGCGATCGGGCTGCGCGAGTTCCCGATCCGCAAGCACGCGGCGGACCGGGAGTTCGCGAGCGTCGAGGTGAGCGGCCAGCGGATCCACGTCAAGATCGCCCGGTACGGCGGGCAGGTGGTCAACGTGCAGCCGGAGTACGAGGACGTGGTCACCGCGGCCGCGGCGCTCGACAAGCCGGTCAAGTCGGTCCTCGCCCAGGCGATCGCCGCCGGCCACGACCTCTGGGGCTGAGCCCTAGCGCCCCGAGTACGGCGGGGCGAAGAAGACCAGCAAAGCCAGGTCCTCGGTGACGTCGGCGAAGTGGTGGGGCTCCTCGGCCGCCACGAACAGCACGTCACCGGGACCGACCGGCTCCTTGCCGCCGGGCGTCACGATGAACGCCCGGCCCGCGGTCACCACGTAGATCTCGTCCTCGCGGTGCGGCGCCTGGTCGTCGACGCCGCCGGCCGGGATCGAGTACGTGCCGACCGACAGCGCGTCGGTCCGCAGATGTTCGGCGAAATGGTTCGGCTCCGCGGTCTGGTACTGCCCCGCCCCCACAAGCTTCTGCATCCGGCAGAGACTACCTACTGGGAGGCCGCTTTCTCAGTGGTCTTCGCCTTGCGCTTCGGCCAGTCGTACGGCCACCACTGCGCCCCACCACGCCGGGCCCACAGGATCAGCATCACCAGTACGGCGAGCTCGACCGCCGGTGTGACCGTGTCCCGCAGCCGGGCGCTGAACCACTCCAGCGAGTCCGACAGCGACGCCGCGACCTGGCGCGCGTTCGGGTCGCGGCCCGGCACGTACGCGATCGCGAGCATCGTCGTCCGGATCACCATCAGCTTGTCGACCTTCGACGCCGCGACCGCGGCCAGCGCGGTCCAGGCGATCAGGTCGTACCAGGGCAGCGTGTACATCGCGGTCAGCAGCCACGCGACGGCGTAGATCGCGGTGTACCGGATCGCGGCCGGGGTCGGGTCGTCCGGGTGCGTCTGCGGGACCAGCGACTTCGGGAACACCTGCGACAGCAGGATCGCGACGAAGATCAGGCCGACCCAGGCGACGATCCCGATGATGGTCCGCACCAGCGCGCCGGGCAGGAACAGGTCGAACAGACTGAAGATCACCTTGTGCGGCGTACCGGTGGAGATGAACGACGTCTGCGACCGCGCCTGCTGGAAGGCCTGCAGGCCGACCACGGCGTACAGGCCGGCCATCGAGACACCGCCACCGAGGCAGAACATCAGCGCGCGCCGCCGGTCCGCCCGCAGCGCCCAGAGCATCGCGACGCCGACCAGGCCGATCGACAGCTTGGTGCAGCCCGCGACGCCGAGCATCAACCCCGCGGCGAACACGTGCCGGCGGAACAGCACCAGCGCGATCACCGCGAACATCACCGCGATCGCGTCGTTGTGCGCGCCGGCCAGGACGGTCCACAGCAGCAGCGGGTTGGCCAGCGCGAGCATCGCGATCCGGCGGCGGTTCACCAGGTCGGGGCCGACCAGCTTGAGCAGCAGCAGGCCGGAGACGACCAGGCTGACCGCCACGGTCAGCTGCAGCATCCAGACCGTGAGCTGCATCGAGTCGCCGCCGACCCAGGACGAGAACCACTGGATCCAGGTCGCGATCGGGCCGTACACGCTGCGCGCGCCCTGCCAGGGCCGCTCGGTCGCGGCGATCACCGGGTCGTAGCCGAGCCGGATCGTGTCGGCCGGTGCGGTCGTGTACGGGTTGCCGCCGAGCGACATGATCCGTCCGTACGCCGCGTAGATCAGCACGTCGCCGGAGGCCATCGGCGGGACCAGCGTGATCGCCGCCGTCGTACCGATGCCCAGGGCAACCAATCGCTGGACGCGCGGAGCCCAGCCGTGCTTGAGCGCGCGGGTCGCCAGGTAGACGCCGTACCCGCCGAGCAGGATCGCGACGTAGATCATCACCGTGACGAGCCAGTCGTTCGGCTTGGTGTCGAACCAGTACGACGGGAGCCAGGCGTGGCGGTTGGTCAGCGTGAGGACGACGACCGAAGGGCCGAGCAGGCCGGCGGCGACGATCAGCGCGGTGGAGATCAGGTACAGGCCGACGGCGCGACGGCCGTCACGGTTCGCGCGGTCAGTGGCAACGACGTCAGCGGCGCTGGTCTCTTCGGTGCTCATCGGGACGTCTTCCGCGAGGGCAGCGCGCTGCGGGCCGCGAGCGCCCGGCGTACGTGGAGGAACTGGCGGCCGCGGTGCAACTGGCCGCGCAGGTCCGTGCCGGTGGCCCGGTGGCGCACCTCGATCGGCACCTCGAGGATCCGGAAACCCTTGCGGCCCAGGTCGATGCTCAACGCGGCCTCGACCCCGAACCCACTCGCCAGCGGAAGCGCCGCGTCGAAGGCAGCACGCGTGAGGCAACGCTGACCCGACAGCGGCTGCTCCGGCGCCCAGCCGGTCGCCTGCTCGATCCCGTCCCGGGCCAGCCGTACGACGAACCCGCGACCGCCGGCCTTGCTCCCGTCCGCGCGGATCTGCGCCGGCAGCGTTCCGATCGTCATGTCGGCGCGCCCGTCCTGCACCGGCGCGATCAACGGCTCGGCGCCGGTCGCGGTGTCGGTCAGGTCGGCGTCGAGGAACAGCAGGTGCCGCGCGCGAGCCCCGTCGCGCCGCGCGACCTCCGCGGCACCGGTCTCCATCGCCGCGGCCTTGCCCTGGTTCCGCTCGTGCCGGACGACGACCGCACCGGCCCGCTCGGCCTCCGCGGTGGTCCCGTCGGTGGATCCGTCGTCGACCACGACGACCAGGTCGACACCGACCAGCTTGCGGACGGCGTCCACGGTGGCCGCGATCCGCGCGGACTCGTCCTTCGCCGGAATCACGCAGGCAACACCACGCTGCGGCTCGACCGACGGCTGATCATTCCCGGACACAGCACCGCAGCCTAATTGCTCCCGAGCCGATCACCAGCCTCCGCACCCGCGGCCTGTGGACATCTCGTTCTTTCGAAGGATCGGCTCCGGTTGGCTTTCCCGTACGGATTGTCGGACAATCAGACAGATTTGCTCTTCCGTACGGCGAGCGCCCGCCTGCCGTAGCGTGGACAGCACCCCCAGGAACTCCGACGAGAGGGACAGGCATGACTGAGGCGTACGGCGTCGACAGCGAGGTCGGCCCGCTCCGGACCGTGATGCTGCACCGGCCGGGCAACGAGCTGCGCCGGCTGACCCCGCGCAACAACGACAAGCTGCTTTTCGACGGCATCCCCTGGGTCGGCCGGGCGCAGGACGAGCACGACGCGTTCGCCCAGGCGCTGCGCGACCGGGACGTCGAGGTGCTCTACCTGGGCAACCTCCTGACCGAGGCGCTCGCCGATCCCGAGGGCCGCGCGACCGCCGTCGCGGGCGCGATCGAGGACCTCCGGCTGGGCGACACCCTGCGCGACTACCTGCGGACCGCGCTGACCGCGCTCGACCCCGCGGAACTCGCCGAGGCGCTGATGGCCGGCGTACGCAACGACGAGGTGCGGGCCGGTGGGCTGGTCACGTCGCTGCTGGCGCACGAGGACTTCCTGATCGACCCGCTGCCGAACCTGCTCTTCACGCGTGACTCCAGCGTCTGGATCCGGGACTCGGTCGCGGTCACGTCGCTCGCGATGCCCGCGCGGGTCCGCGAGAGCCAGCTGACCGAGCTGATCTACCGCTTCCACCCGCGGTTCGCCGGCGCCGACAAGGTGTACGACCACCAGCTCGAGCACGTCGAGGGTGGCGACGTACTGGCCCTCGGTCCCGGCGTACTGGCGGTCGGGGTGGGAGAGCGGACGACGCCCGCCGGTGTGGAGCGGCTCGCGCAGCGGGTGTTCGCCAAGGACCTCGCGCACACCGTGCTCGCCGTACCGATCGCCCAGCAGCGCGCGACGATGCACCTGGACACCGTTTGCACGATGGTCGACGTCGACGCGGTGCTGATGTACCCGAACATGGCCGAGGAGATGCGGGCGCTCGCGGTCACCGCGGACGGTGACCAGCTGCACGTCGCCGAGCCCGAGCCGTTCCTGGTCGCCGCGGCCAAGGCGCTCGGGATCGACACCCTGCGGCGGATCGACACCGGCCTCGACCCGGTCACCGCCGAACGCGAACAGTGGGACGACGGCAACAACACCCTCGCGCTGGCCCCGCGGGTCTGCATCGCCTACGAGCGGACGGTCGAGACGAACGCGCGGCTGGAGGAGTCCGGGATCGAGGTGATCCGGATCTCCGGCTCGGAGCTCGGGTCCGGCCGCGGCGGGCCGCGCTGCATGTCGTGTCCGGTGCTGAGGGCCCCCATTGCTGGTTGAGAGCGCAAGTAAGCCTGACGACACGCGGAGTGAAATCGGGGGTTGTCGAGCAGGCAACTTGTGAGTACTCTTCATGCCTAGGCCCAGGCCCTGTTGCTCCCCCGTCAGCAGGACTTGGGCCGTCCACGTTGCAAGAGCCCCGCACCTCAGGTGCGGGGCTCTTGTGCGTCCGCCTGCCGGGACCTTGGACACCATCCGGGGACCTCGGACAGGAAATAGCGTGTCCGAGGTCCCGTTGAGGTGTTCAAGGTCCCGAGTGGATGCCCGTACGACGTCAGCGGATGGTGAGCTGACGGCTGGCCAGGCCGGCCTTCGCCGCGCGCTCCTCGGTGCTCAGCGGCGTACTGGTCTTCAGCGCCTTGTCCAGCGCGGTCTGGAAGTCCGCGGTCGGCTTCTCCAGGTCGGCGGCCTCGGTGTCGGCCGGCAGCTCCCAGACCGGGGCGAGCACGCCCAGCGCCCGGAAGGACCCGATCAGGCGGCTGCCGTCGACCAGCGCCGACGAACCGGCGGCGTGCAGCCGGGCCAGCGCGTCCAGCAGGTCGTCCTCGCTGTGCGGCATCACCCAGCGCAGGTACCGGCGGTCGCCGATCTGCGTCCAGTACGCCGCCTCGACCGACTCCAGCCGGACCGTCGGCGCCGCGGCCGCGTTGGCCCGCTCCAGGCCCGCGGCGACCTCGCCGGTCGGGTCCTCGACGTTCTCGCCGACCCAGAAGTCGAAGCCCTCGTGCACCTTGGCGACGATCGGCTCCTTGGTGTCGATCAGGTCCTGCAGCCGCGGGCCGTCCTTGAGCAGGTCGCCGAGCTGGATCGGGTTGCCCGGCTCGGTCGCCAGCGCCGCGGTGATCGCGTGCGCGACGTCGCGGCTCGGGTCACCGGTCGACGCGTGCGTCTGCAGGCCGATCCAGATCGTCTCGTCGTCGCGGACCAGACCCGGCATCGCCATCGGCAGCAGGGTGACCAGGTTGACCTTCTTGCCCTGGTGCTCGCCGGTCAGCGTCACCTCCGCGACGCCGGCCGGGACGATCTCCCGGAAGGCGATCAGGTCGCACTCGGCCGGCAGGCCCTCGAACGGCCGGACCACGAACGCGTCGGCGGCCTGGGCCCGGTCCTTGCCGTGGCACTGCTTGAACCGCTTGCCCGAACCGCACGGGCAGGGTTCCCGCGGGCCGACGTCGGCCAGGTCGGCCGGGTCGAGCTCTACGGTCGTGGTGTTCTTGGCGCGGTTGCGCGACTTCTTTCCCATGGGCGCAGTCTTGCAGGATCCGGTGGGAGGGGGTTAGTCAGCGAGGTTCAGAGCGGTACGACGGCGTGCACCGTGCGGTACTTGTCGCCGGACCGGACACCCCAGTCCGAGCTGAGCATGTCGACGATCGCCAGCCCGCGGCCGCCGATCGACTCGGGGTGGGCCTCCACGATCCGCAGCGGCTCGGTGTCGCCGCGACCGTCGGTGACCTCGATGTGCACGCCGGCCTTGTCGAGCCACCAGGCCGCGCGGACGTCGCCGGTCGGCAGCGCGGGCGCGTACCGGATGGCGTTGGAGAGCAGTTCCGACAGGACCAGCTGGGCGTCGTCACAGGTGGTTTCGGCGACCCGGGCCCGCGTCAGGTAGTCGTGAAGGCGACGCCGGGCAGCCGCTACCGCAGAGACTTCGTGCGGTAGGACGACGTCCACGACGCTCACGTCGGCGGGCAAAGTCGCAGAGGACAAGCAGGGTCTCCTCGGTGTCGGTACAGCACTTCCACATCTGCCCACGAACCCGGGCTTGAAAACACCTGAAGGAGTTCCGTTACACAGCAACGGCGAAGATCACAGCGATTGCAGGGAAACCGTGACAAAAGCGACAGAATTGAACGTCCAAATCACTCCGTGCATTCACATGATTACGTAGCCGGAGCGCTCTGAGAAGCAACTCACAACGCTCGAATGAGCGCGCAAACCCCCTGGTCAGTTGACCTGGTCAGCGCCGACGGACCAGGCGGCGACGAGTTCGCGACGGCGGGGCCGGCGGCTGGTCCGGGTGCTCGGCCAGGGTGGCGATCGCGAGCTCCGGCCGGTCGCTGATGATCGCGTCGACGCCGAGCGCGTGGCAGTGCTGGACGTCCTCGGGGGTGTTCACCGTCCACACGTGCACCTGGTGGCCGTGCTTGTGCGCGCGGTCGACGTACTCAGGGTGCGCGGTGACCAGCTCCAGGCTCGGCCCGGCGTACGAGACGCCGGTCGGCAAGGAGCCGTCGCGGAAGCGCAGCGGGATCCGGTCCATCAGCAGGACCGTCCGTACGCCGGGCGCCATCGTCCGCATCCGCCGCAGCGACAGCCAGGAGAACGACATCACCCGCGCGGGTGACTCCGTGCCGATCTTCGGGTGCGCCCAGCCGAACCGGTCGAGCGCCTCGATCAACCGCCGCTCCACCAGCCCGGCGTACCGGGTCGGGTGCTTGGTCTCGATCGCCAGCTCGATCGGGCGGCCCGCGTCGCGGACGGTCGCCAGCAGCGTGTCCAGCGTGAGCACCTTGGTCAGGTCCGGACTCGGCAGCTCGGCCTCGTCGTCGAGGTCGGCCCACGGGTTCTTCCACGACCCCCAGTCGAACCCGTCCAGCTCCTCCAGGCTCATCGTGGACAGCACGCCACGGCCGTTCGAGGTGCGGTCGATCCGCCGGTCGTGCACGCAGACCAGGTGACCGTCGGAGGTGAGCCGGATGTCGCACTCGAGCCCGTCCGCCCCCGCCGTGACCGCACGCTGGTACGCCGCCAGCGTGTGTTCGGGACTGACCTCACTCGCGCCGCGATGAGCAACAACGCTCGGGCGTTTCGCCATGGCACAACTCTGGCACGCGCCTTTGGGTCGGTGTTACTCAGCCACGCCGCCCGGTCGGAAATCGGTTGCCCATTCGGTGGGTGGCGCAGACTGGGCCGGTGAGCGAAATGATGCGCGCCGTCGTACTGCCCGGGCCGGTCGCGGCCGAAGACCTTCGGGTCTCGCTGGTTCCGGTTCCGGAGCCGCCGCCCGGGTGGATCCGGATCAAGGTCGAGGCGTTCGGGCTGAACCGCTCGGAGTACCACCTGCGCGCGGGGCTGGCGACCGGTGCCGTCTTCCCGATCGTTCCTGGGATCGAGGCGACCGGCACGGTGGATCTCGCCCCGGGCGGTGAGTTCGCCGTCGGGCAGCAGGTGGTCGCGATGATGGGCGGAATGGGCCGCGCCTTCGACGGGGGCTACGCGGAGTACACGGTCGTGCCCGCCGGTTCGGTGCTTCCGGTCAAGACCTCGCTGGACTGGGCGACGCTCGGCGCGCTGCCCGAGATGCTCCAGACCGCGCATGGCTCGCTTCACACGGGGTTGAACATCCAGTCCGGGCAGTCCCTGCTGATCCGCGGCGGTACGTCGTCCGTAGGCGCTGCCGCCGCCGTACTGGCGAAGGAGCGTGGTCTGACCGTCTTCTCCACCACGCGCAATCCTGGTCGACTGGAAACCCTGCGTGCGTTGGGGGTTGATCATCCATTGGTTGACGACGGCAACGTTGCTGAGCAGGTCCGGTCCGTGCTTCCGGCCGGTGTGGATGCGGCGCTCGAGCTCGTCGGCACCAACACGCTGCCGGACAGCCTGAAGGCCACCCGCGTGCACGGCACCGTCTGCTTCACCGGCATGCTCAGCGACACGTGGACGATCCCGGACTTCTACCCGATCGACTATCTCCCCAACGGCGTTCGCCTGACCGCGTACGGCGGCGAGTCGTCCGACCTACCCCCCGAGGCCTTCCAGCACTACGTGGACCTGGTCGCCGAGGGCCGCCTCCCGATCCGCATCGACCGGGTCTTCGCCCTGGACGAGATCGCCGAGGCGCACGCACTGATGGAGGCCGGCGGAGCCGTCGGCAAGCTGGTCGTTCGGATCGAGTGAGGCGTGAGTGATCCCAACGAGCTGCTGGCGGAGCAGTTCCTGGCCGCGGCGCCCGAGACGGGCGCGGAGGCGATAGCGGAAAGGCTCGCCGCGGCCGGGATGCTCCTGGAGCGTGTGCACGGAATCGGCGAGCCGCCGTCCACGGAACTTCGGCTCAGTGCGCCGGCCGGGTACGTCTTCGAGCGGGTGCACGAGACCCACGGCCTGACGCTGGTCGAGCTCTCACAGATCCTTGACGAGCTGGGGCTGGACGGGCCGCGGCTGGTGGTGGATCGGTATCGCAGTGACTACCGCGGGCTCGGGGTGACGTGGCCGGACGAGGATGTTGCACCCTTCGTACTGCAGACGTTGCCGTTGTGGCTGGCCCTGGTCGGCGCGGGAGCAGGTCCCGAGTTCGACCCGCAGGCGCCGTACCGGGCGCTGGCGACGCTGCCGGAGTTGCCTGAGCCGGTGGTGGACGCGTTGTTCGAGGCGGCCTTCGGGCGGCGTAAGTCCGTACGGCGGTTCGCGCAGGATGCGTTGGGCGGTGGACACGAGGACCGGATCATGGTTGCCCTGAGCAACCGACGGACCGAGGTGCGAGCCGAGGCGGAGCGCTGGCTGGAACGGCTGGGGCACGAGGTGTCGGCGTCGGCCGTCGACCGCGTCGGGCCAGCGGAGACTCCAACACCTCGAGGGCTCGAGTGGTTGCGTTTCGAGGACCTCCCGCCGATGCATTGGGCCGATACCGACGAGGTCATTCCGGCGTCACTGCTGAAATGGGTGGTCTGCCAAGCGGTGAACAACAAAACCCCGGAGCCGAACGCGTTGGTCCGTTCGTACGGCGGACTGATCGCCGAGCAGGAAGACTTCGGCTACTTCCTGCTCCAGCGCTGGATCGCCCGCGGCGCGGCGATCGGCCTGAAGGGCCTGCTGGCCGTCGTCGCGGTCTGCGGCGGCGAGCGGTCGATCGCGCTGGCCGAGGAGCACCTGAACGACTGGTACGGCGTACGGGTCGCTCAGAGCAAGGCGCTGATCGGCATGCTCGCCTCGACCGACCACCCAGCGGCAACCCAACTGCTGCTGTCGATCAGCACCCACTTCCGCACCAAGAGCCTGCAGGAGGAAGCCACCCGCCAGGCCACAGCACTCGCCGCATGCAAGGGCTGGACCTTGGCCGAACTGGTTGATAGTCAAGCGGGATGACTTTTGGGATCGGTCGGTTCGAGGGTGAGTGGGGCGAGATCGTTCGGTTGTTGGAGATGGCGTTCTCGTCGCCGTGGACCGAGGCTCAGGTGGAGGGGGTTCGGCCGCTCTGGGAGCCGGCTCGCAGTTTCGTTGCGACCGACGGGCGGGAGGTTGTTGCGCACACGTCTGCCTTTTCTCTCGAGCTGACGGCGCCGGGGGCGCGCGTGCCGGTGGCGGGCGTCAGCATGGTGGCTACCAGCCCCACTCATCGGCGGCGTGGCCTGGTGCGGCAACTGATGCGCCGGCAGTTGACCGAGTTGTGCGAGGGCGACGGCGAGGCGGTTGCCGCGTTGACGGCGAGCGAGCCGGTGATCTACGGGCGGTTCGGGTACGGCCTGGCTTCGGACCATCAGCACGTTGTCGTCCCGAGGGCTTCCCGCGAGCTGCGCCGGATCGCGGGGGTTGAAGACGTGCGGATCCGGTTCGCCGACCCGGTGGAGTCGCTCGCGGTGTGCACCGACCTTCACAACGCCGAGGTTCCGACCCGGCCGGGGATGTTCCCCCTGGACGAGCGCTGGCAGCGGGTTCTGGTCGTCGATGCCCACCAGGCGTCGCCGCTGCGGTGCGTGCTCGCCGAGCGGGACGGCGAGGTCATCGGGTACGCGTACTACCGGGCCCAGCGCGCGGACGGCGGGTACGTCGAGGTGACCCGCGTGCACGCTCGGGACCTTGCCGCCCACGTCGCGCTGTGGCAGTTCCTGCTCGATCAGGATCTCCTCAGCGAGACGAGGTACGAGCGGCTGCCCTCGGACGACCCGCTGCTGTCGCTGCTGCTCGACGTACGGGCAGCCGGCGTGAAGACCCAGGACGGGCTCTGGGTGCGGTTGGCGGACGTCGGCCGGGCGTTGGCCGCGCGCACCTACTCGACCGAGGTCGACGTCGTCCTGGGGATCGAGGACGACCTCCTGCCGTGGAACGCCGGCTCCTGGCACCTTGCGGGTGGGCCCGAGGGGGCAACCTGCGAAAAGACAGGTGCCACCCCGGACCTCCTGCTCGATGTCCGGGACCTGGGAGCGGTCTACCTGGGCCGCCCGTCCCTCGCCCTGCTCGGCGCGTCCGGCCTGGTCGCGGAGCAGACCTCAGGAGCTCTCGGCACGACCTCACGGGCCTTCCTGGCAGATCGTCTCCCCTGGCTCGACACCGGATTCTGACCTGGCCGTACGCCGTGATCTCAGGCCGTCGCCTCCTGCAGTGACGCCGTACGACCGGCGGGCCTCGGGAGGCCGTAGTGGTCGCGGAGGGTCGTGCCGGTGTACTCGGTGCGGAAGAGACCGCGGGCTTGGAGGATCGGGACGACCTGGTCGGTGAACGTGACCAGGCCCGACGGGAGGACCGGCGGCATGATGTTGAAGCCGTCGGCGGCGTCGGCCTCGAACCAGGACTGGATGGCGTCGGCGACCTGGTCGGGGGTGCCGGTGAAGGTGCGGTGGCCCCGGCCTCCGCCGAGGCGGCCGATCAGCTGGCGGACGGTGAGGTTCTCGCGGCGGGCGAGAGTGACGATGAGCGTGTAGCGGGACTTGGCGCCCTCGATCTCGTCCTCGTCGGGGAGGTCGGCGGGCAGCGGCTGGTCGAAGGGGAGGTCCTCGGGCTGCACCCGCAGTGTGCGCGCCAGTTGCTGGCGGGCGTACTCGGGCTTGATCAGCTCGTCGAGCTCGCGCTCCAGGGCCTGGGCCTCGGACTCGGTGGAGCCGATGACCGGGACGATGCCGGGGAGGATCTTGAGCCCGTCGGGGTCGCGGCCCAGGGCGGCGGCGCGGGACTTGAGGTCGGCGTAGAAGGCCTGGGCGTCCTCCAGCGTCTGCTGGGCGGTGAAGACGGCTTCGGCGTACCGGGCGGCCAGGCCCTTGCCGTCCTCGGACGAGCCGGCCTGGACGATCAGCGGGTAGCCCTGCGGGGAGCGCGGGAGGTTGAGCGGGCCGCGGACCTGGAAGTGGCGGCCGACGTGCTCGATCGGCTGCACCTTGTCGTTGTCGCCCCAGACGCCGGACTCCTTGTCGGCCAGCGTCGCGTCGTCCTGCCACGAGTCCCAGAGCTTGAACGCGACCTCCAGGAACTCCGCGGCCCGGTCGTAGCGTTCCGCGTGCGCGGGCTGGTCGGCCAGGTTGAAGTTCTTCGCGGCGTCCGGACCGGCCGTCGTGACGACGTTCCAGCCCGCGCGGCCCGCGCTGACGTGGTCGACGCTCGCGAAGCGCCGAGCCAGGTTGTAGGGATCGTTGTACGTCGTACTGGCGGTCGCGATCAGCCCGATCCGCTCGGTCGCCGCGGCGATCGCGGTCAGCAGCACGGTCGGCTCCAGCGACCCGGCCGGGCGCCGTCCGACGTCGCTGAACAGCACCGGCGAGTCGGCGAAGAAGATCGAGTCGAACTTGCCGCGCTCGGCAGTCCGGGCCAACTCCCGGTAGTGCTCGACGTCGGTGTTCGCGACCGGGTTGCTCTCCGGGAGCCGCCACGACGCCTCGTGGTGCCCGGTACTCATCAAGAACGCGTTCAGGTGCAACTGCCTGCTCACAGCGAAACCCCCAGGGCATCGAGAAGTCGGGTACGGACGGCGGCGAACGACGGGTCGGCGGAGTTCCGCGGCGGATCGAGCTCGATCCGCTCCTCGGCGACCAGCCGGCCCTCGTCCAGCACGATCACGCGGTCGGCGAGCACGATCGCCTCGTCGACGTCGTGCGTGACCAGCAGTACGGCGGGTTGGTGCGCCGCGCACAGTTTGCGCAGCAGAACGTGCATCTTGATCCGGGTCAGCGCGTCCAACGCGCCGAACGGCTCGTCCGCGAGCAGCAGCGCGGGCTCCCGGACCAGCGAGCGGGCCAGTGCGACCCGCTGCTGCTCGCCGCCGGACAACTCGTTCGGCCACGCGTTCTCCCGGCCGGCCAGGCCGACCTCGTCCAGGCTCTTCCGGCCACGCTCACCGGCATCGTCGGAACGCAGTCCCAGTACGACGTTGTCGAGAACCCGGGCCCACGGCAACAACCGCGAGTCCTGGAAGACCACCGACACGTTCTCCGGCACGACCAGCTCACCGGTCCCGGTCACGTCGTGGTCCAGCCCGGCCAGCGCCCGCAGCAGCGTGCTCTTGCCCGACCCGGACTTCCCCAGCAGGGCAACGAACTCGCCGGGGGCGATGTTCAGGTCGAGGTCGGACAGGACCGCGCGGTCGCCGTACGAGCGAACCAGCCCGCGGACCTCCACGGCTTTGCTCAAAACTAGTCCGCCAGCGTGCGTCGCCATGACAGGGCCCTCCTCTGGATCAGGCGGACGGCTCCGTCGGAGAGCAGCCCGAGTACGCCGTACAGGACCAGGCCGACGATGATGATGTCGGTCTGCCCGTAGGTGCGGGCCAGCTCCATCATGTAGCCGATCCCGCTGGTGGAGTTGATCTGCTCGACCACCACGAGCGACAGCCAGGCGCCGGTGACCGCGAACCGCAGGCCGAGCAGGAAGCCCGGCAGCGCGCCCGGCAGCACCACCTTGCGGATGAAGGTCCAGCGGGACAGGCCGACCGTCTGCGCGAGTTCGACGTACCGGCTGTCGATCGTGCGCAGGCCGTTGTGGGTGTGGATGTAGATGGGGACGAAGACGCCGAGCGTGATCGTGGTGACCTTCATCGTCTCGCCGATGCCGAGCCAGAGGATCAGCAGCGGCAGCAGGGCGAGCGACGGGATCGCGCGCTTGATCTGGATCGGACCGTCGAGCACGGCCTCGCCGATCCGGCTCAGGCCGGACAGCAGCGCGAGGACGGTGCCGAGCACGATGCCCAGGCCGAGACCGAGGAACGCCCGCTGGGTCGACGTGAGCAGGTTCGACTGCAGCCGGCCGTCGGCGATCAGGTCGCCGGTCGTGGTGACGACGGTCCACGGCGCGGACAGGATCCGCGGATCGAGCCAGCCGGCGGCCGAGCCGATGCTCCAGATCGCGAGCAGCAGCACGGGTCCGATCAGCGCGCCGAAGCGGATCGGCTTGCCGGGGCCGAGCCGGCGGCGACGTCGTACCGGTTGCGTGGTGACAGCCTTCGAAGCCCGTACGCCGCTGAGCGTCGCGGCTGAGCCGCTCACTTGGCTGCCGCCTTGATCGCGTCGGCCGCGACCGGCTGGAAGCGCAGGTCGTACAGGTCGGCGGCCTTGATGTCCTTGTTGCCGGTCTCCTTGGACAGCAGGTCGATGGTCTCCTGCTGCCGGGTGATCGCCGCGCTCCAGTCGCTGGTGATCTCCGGGTGGCCGGCGTTGTCGACCAGCCACTGGCCGTCGGCGGTGGTCAGGCCCTGGTCCTTCACGTAGTAGCCCTCGATCCATTCCTTCGGGTGCTTGTCGATCCACTCCTGCGCGACGCCCCACGCGGCGACGTACGCGCGGATCGCCGCGGCCTTGCCGCTGTCCTCGAGCGAGGAGGTCAGCGTGTAGAGGTGGCCGGCGTCGTCGCGGATACCGTGCGGGATCGTGGTTGCGCCGTCCTTGCCGTACTTCGTCAGGTACCGCTTGATCGAGACGCCGCCGATCGGGGCAACCTCGACCTGCTTGGCGGCCAGGGCGTTCGGGTAGATGTCACCCGTGCTCGGCAGCTCGACCAGCTTGACGTCTTCCTTGGTCAGCCCGGCCTTCTTCAGCACCTTGAGCACGAGCGCGCCCTGCGCCTGGCCCGGGCTGTACGCGATCTTCTTGCCGCGCAGGTCTTCCAGCGTCTTCACCTGGACGCCGGGTGCGACGCCGAGCTGGTAGATCGGGTGGTTCAGCGCGTCCTGGCGGAACTTGGAGGCGACGATCTTCACCGGCAGCCCGGTCCAGGTGGCGTGGATCGGCGGGATCTCGGCGACCGCGCCGACGTCGAGCGCCTTGGCCCGGAACGCCTCGGTGGTCTGCGGACCGCCGCTCAGGTTGGCGAACTGGACGAACTTGGAGACCTTGTCGATCTGGCCCGACAGCTCGAGCGCCTTCTGGGTGGTGGGGTCACCGACGACGATCTTGGCGCCGTCGGGCACGGACGTCGGCAGCGCCGCGTCGAGCGCGAGCTTCGGGCCGCCCCCGGCCTCGGCGGCACCGCCGCAGCCGGCCAGCAGCGTGACGGCCGCGGCGGCTAGGGCAAGTTGCTTCTTGAACATGAGCGAATCCTCTTCAGGGGCAGGGGTTTCAGGCGGTGGTGACGTACTGGCCGTCGTGGTAGAGCAGCGGGTCGTGCTCACGCCGTTCGGCGTGCACGGCCAGGCGGGCCACGACGATGTGGTTGCCGCCGACGGCGAAGCGGTGCTCGACGAGCGCGCGCAGGTAGCTCGGGGCGTCGTCCAGGACCGGTTCGCCGGTCCGCAGCCGCGACCAGCGGGTCGGCTCGGCGAAGCGGTCGATGCCGCTGGTCGCGAACCGTCCGGCGAGGTCGTGCTGGCCGGCGTCCAGGAAGTTGATCACCACGCTCTGGGTGGCCTGGATCGTCGGCCAGCTGGACGCCGTGGTGGCGATCGAGAACGAGACAAGCGGCGGCAGCGAGCTGACCGAGACCAGTGAGGTGGCGGTGAAGCCGGCCGGGCCGTGGCCCGCGTCGGCGGTGATCACGACGACGCCCGCGGCGTGGCGGCGGAAGACGGAGCGGAACAGGTCGGCGTCGACGGTCCGCTCGTCCAGGTGGTCGGGCACGACGGTGAGCCCGGGACGGTGGTTCTGGGCAGGGTTGATCGCGTGGACGGACATGACACTCCCTCGGGGCAGGGGTGAACCCGGCGGCGGACCTTGCTCGTTACCGCGACCGGTGCGGGTGATGGTTCTTCAGTGGGCCTCGACGGGCCTCTTGGCTGCGGCCTTGTTGGTGGCCGGTGGGGCGGCTGTCAGCGACAGGTCGCGCTGGCCGTGCGCATCTGGTCGATGACGCGGCGGCGGGTCAGCAGACGGGTGGTCAGCACCGGCAGCGCGAAGTCGTCCCCGCTGCTCGGGTGGTGCTGTCCGGTCGTCGTCATGTCAATTACTGTCTCATCAAAGTCGACTGAAAAACTAGACAATCTCGCCATCCGGGACAGGCGTCCAGAACTGGGCCGACTCACACGCTGCGGGGCTGGTGCGTTCTACTGGCGTGATGGCTTCGACTAAGACCGGGTTGCCGCCGTTCCAGGTGCTGGTGGACGAGCACTGGCGCGATGTGGCTCGGTTGGCTCGTGCTCTGGCTGGGCCGGTGGATGGGGACGACGTGGCGCAGCGGGCTTGGGAGAAGGCGTTTGCGGCGTACCCGAAGCTCACGTCGGCCCGGAACTTGCGGAGTTGGTTGCTGACGATCACCGCTCGATGTGCGACCGACGTGCACCGGGCGCGCCGACCGCAGCGGACGCTCGACGAGGCGCCGCCGATCGTGGTGGACGGGCCGGACGCGGCGGACTGGCCTGATCCCGAGCTCTGGAAGGCGGTGAGTGCGTTGCCCGAGCGGCAGCGGTACGCCGTCACGTTGAAGTACGTCGGCGACCTCGACCACCACGGTGTGGCCGCCGCGCTCGACACCACCCCGGCCGCGTCGCGTCGCCTGGTCAGCGACGCGCTGGCCACCTTGCGCACCACCCTCGGAGTTGATGATGACTGACCTCGAACGACGCCTGAGCCGGCTCGACGGGCCGGACCTCGACCGATCGGCTGGACGCCCGCCGGTCCTCCCGACCGCGGACGTCTCCTACACGCTGCACGACACCCCGATCGGTCGCCTGCTGCTCGCGACCGCCGGGGGCAAGGTCGTCGCCAGTTCGTTCGGGGACGAGGAGACGATGACGCAGCGGCTCGCCACCGCGATCTCGCCGCGCGTCCTGCGGCAGCCCGCGCCATTGGACGACGTACGCCGGCAGTTGGACGAATTCCTCGCCGGGCAGCGGCGGACTTTCGACCTCGAGGTCGACCTGACGCTGGCGACGGATTTCCAGCGGCTCGTGCTGAGCGACCTGCCGCGCTTCACGGCGTACGGCAGCACCACGACGTACGGCGAACTGGCGGGCGACATCGACCGCCCCAAGGCGGCCAGGGCGGTCGGGACCGCGCTCGGCGCGAACCCGTTGTGCGTCGTGCTGCCCTGCCACCGGGTGATCGGGGCGAGCGGCGCCCTCACCGGGTACGCCGGCGGATTGGACGCAAAACGTTTCCTTTTGAATCTTGAATCGAAAAGTTGAGTTTTCCATCCACCGCGGCAAAACATTTAGACTCGACGCAGTAAAGGAGCAGGTCCCCATTGTGGAGTGGGGATCTGCTCCTTTCTTTTCCTGACGGGTCAGCTTTGTGGCTGGTGAATCTCGAGGATCAGCCGGCGCCGGCCGCCCCACTCGCGCTTGTAGACCTTGTAGTCCTTGATCCCCGCCGCCGCGCAGAGCCGGCCGTAGCTGGCCTCGTCGTGGATGAAGTGGATGCTGCTGGTGCCGTAGTGCTCGGTGGTGACGATCCGGTGCTCGGGACCCTGCCGCAGGCCGTTCGCGATCTCCGACGCCGTCGCCGGTCCCCAGACCGGGCCTTCGATGACGGCCAGGCCGCCCGGCTTGAGCACCCGGGAGATCTCCCAGATCGTCGACAGCTGCTCGTCCTCGCCGAACAGCTCGTGGAACGCCGTCCACAGGCAGATCACCGCGTCGAACGAGTCCGCCTTGTACGGCAGGTCGGTCATCGAACCGATCGCCCAGTCGACCTTCAGCTCCTGCTCGGCGGCCTGGGCCTGACCGGCGGCGAGCAGGTTCGGCGAGATGTCGAGAGCGCGGACGACCTTGCCGGCCTTGCTCAGCGGCAGTGCGATCCGGCCGTAGCCGCAGCACAGGTCGAGCACCGACTCACGGCCGTCGAGCAGTTCCTCGACGGCCTTCACGACGGCTGCGTCCCGCTCGGGCGTAGTACGTGCGGCCAGACCCTCGGCGCCGATTTCGGCGTACTCGGCCCGGCTGCGCAGTGCGGAGTTCAGCATTGCGCAAGTATCCCGAAGACTTGTGTCACTGTCTCCTCGTGCGGCCGATCGCACCGAAAACGATCGCGGCGACCATCGAGACGATGATCGACGTGTACGTCGCGCCCAGCCATCCCGGCACCGCGGCGCCGCCGAACACCTTGCTCTGCAGGTCGAGCCAGAACGGCGACCAGCCGCTGACCGTGCCCGGGTTCACCAGCTGGTACGCGACGAAGCCGAAGACCCACGCGACCGCGGGCTGCCAGCGGAACGGCGCGGTGTCGGTGACGTTCCAGTTCATCCGGCTGACCACGAAGAAGTCCGCGATCGCCACCGCGAACAGCGGGATGAACACCGAACCGATCAGGTAGAGGAACTGCGTGTAGTTGCCCAGATCAACGAACAGGGCGAGACCGGTGGCCAGGACGCCGATGCCGACCGACAGCCAGCGCCGGTCCAGGTGGCCGACCAGGTTGTGCGCGGCCATCGTGGTCGAGTAGACGTTCGCGTAGGCCTCGTCCACCTCGTCGACCAGCAGCACGAACAGCGCGATCGCACCGGCCGGCAGGGTGACCAGCGCGGTGATCACGTCGGTGCTGTTGGTCTGCAGGGTCGCGACGGCCAGCACGCCCAGCGCGTAGTACAGGATCGCGGCCAGGCCGTAGCCGAGCGACGAACCGGCGAACGCGGCCTTGTTCGTCCGCGAGTGCCGGGTGTAGTCCGCCGCGAGCGGCGCGAAGGAGACGACGCCCGCCGCGGCCAGGTCGACGCCCGGCCAGAAGCCGAACACGCTGTCCTGCGGGAGGTCGTGCACCGGCTTGCTGAGCACCTGGACGAACAGGTAGATCGATGCCAGCAGCACCAACCAGACCATGAACTTGCGCAGCAGCTTCACGCTGCCCAGCGGCCGGACCGCCATCGCGGTGGCGATCACGCCGGCCAGGATCACGAACAGCCAGCGCCAGCGCTCGCCGGTCACCGCGACCGCGGCCTGCGAGATCACGATGATCTCCATCGTGGCCCAGCCGATGTTCTGGGCGATGTTCAGCACGGTCGGCGCCATCGACCCGCGCCGGCCGAACAGCCCCCGCAGGCCGGCCATCGCGGGCGCACCGGTGTGCGATCCGAAGACGGCGGCGCCGCCGAGCACGAGCGCGCCGATGCCGCAGCCGACGACTACCGCGAGCAGGCCCTGCCACAGCGAACCGGTGTACGCCGCGACGAGCGCGCCGGTGACCGGGCCGAACAGCGAGATGCCGAAATTTCCCCAGAGCGTGAACTGGTCGAAGAAGCCCAGTGTTTTGGGCGCGTCGGTGGTGAGGACGAGCGGCGCCTCGGTCGTCGTCCTGGGCTTGCGGACAGCAGTCGTGGTCATGGTGACCTGCTCCCTACGCCGGCATTACCCGGTCAGGTTCAGGCGGTCGGCGACCCGGCTGATGCTCGTCGCCCTCTCAGCCCGCAATTCGGTGCGAGCTCCCGCGGAGGTATGTCGTTATCGCGTCAACGATAACGCGTCACCCGGCTTTGTATACACCGGCCGCCCGGTGGATGAACGCGGCCAGTTCCCGCCCGTTGGTCAGGACCGGCATGTGCGAGCCGGTCGACAGCGTCCAGGCCTCGCCACCGGCCAGGTCGGCGACGCGCTGGGCCCACTGCGGCGGGCACAGGTGGTCGTGCGGACAGCGCAGTACGACGGTCGGTACGCCGACCTTCGGCATCGCGGCGGCCAGGTCGTAGTGGCGGGCGACCTGCTCGGCGCGGGCCATCGCGGAGAAGGTGGTCCGGAAGTACTGCTTGGCCAGGGTCGGTACGAGGTACGGGCGCTCCCAGACCGCCGAACGGACCCAGCGGCCGGCCAGTGTGGGCCAGCTGGAGGCGCTGACGTCGCCGGTCGGGCCCAGCAGGATGAGGGCAGACACCAGGTCGGGGTAAGCAAGGGCTGCAGCGACCACCACGTGGCAGCTGGCCGAGTGGCCGACCAGGACAGAGCCGGGCTGCACCTGCTTGGCCAGGCGATCGGCAAGGGCGTCCACTTCGAGGTCGTCGTGGTCGAACGGTTCGCCGTACCCGGGGAGCGTGACGACGGTGGACGGGATCTCCAGGTGCCGCTGCGTCGGGGCGTAGGACTCCGGCCCGAGACCCAGCCCGGGCACGAGGACGACCGGCGCGGTCACTCCCACGGCGGCCGGTCCGGGGCCGCCTGGACGACCGGGTTGGGCACCTCCGGCTTCAGCTCCCGGTAGCCGAGCGCGAAGCCCAGGGCAAGCAGGAGCAGACCGAAGCCACCCCACCCGTACGCCGTCGGCAGGCGGTGCAGCGAGTCGTCGATCGCGCCCAGGCCGGTGCTGACCACCAGGCCGAGCCAGATCAGGATCGGGATCAGCGACAGCGCCACCAAGCCGAGTCCGCCGAGCTCGAACGGGTCCACCTCGCGGCGGGCCTTCCGGCGTACCTGGAGATCGCGCAGCCACATCACGAGGGCGGCCACACCGACGATCAGGACCAGCAGCTGGCCGATGGTGTCCAGGACGTCGGTGCGCAGCGGGTGATTGAGCGGGGAGCCCGGCGCCTGGGAGATCTCGCGCAGGGAGACCCGCTGGACCGACACGACGAGCAGGCCGTAGACGCCGGCGATCACCGCGGCCAGCAGGACCACGCGGGCGGCTCTGGGATCGCGGCGAGGCTCCGGCCCGTACGACGGGAGCTGGTGGGACTGCGGCGCGGAAGGTGCGCCGTACGGGTGGCCGGGCCGGTAGGCCGGCGGCTGGACGTAGTGCTGCTCCTGGCCCTCACCCGGCTGGCCGTAGCCGTACGACGGCGGCTGCTGCTCGGCGGGAGGCTGCGGGTAGTCCTGGTGGCCGTACGGGACCGGCTTGGCGTAGTACTGGCTGCGATCCGGCTCCTCCGGCTCGTCGCCGCGGCCGTACGTGGGGAACTGGGGTGACGACATCAGGGCTCCCTCGGCTCGGTCTCTTCGTCAGACTCTCATGCCGAGGGGTGTTGTTCTAGGTTGCTTTGACCGTCGGCCAGGCGTTCGGGAGGCAGCCTTCCAGGCTCTTGCTCTGCTGCAGCATCACCGGCGCCGGGGTGTTCGGCTGCTCGCACTTGGAGTGCCCGTGCCCGAGCGCGTGGCCCACCTCGTGGTTGACCAGGTAGTTGCGGTAGAGATCGACGTCGCCGTTGTAGCCGGGGACGGCGTACACCCAGCGCTTGGCGTTCAGCACGACCCGGTCCTCGACCCTGCAGGACAGCTCGCCGCCGGTGTCCAGCGGGAGGCAGAGCTTGTCGGTCAGGGTCGGCGTCGCCATGATGATCCGCAGGTCGGAGTCCAGGCTGTCGGTGCGCTCGAAGCTGACCGGCTGCAGCGCCTGCCAGCCGCGCGGGTCGGTCAGCGTCTTGTGCACCGCGGCGGCGACCGCCGCGGCGTTCAGCGACAGCCCCTGCTCGATCTCGATCCGGTAGGTCAGCTTGCCGACGTTCCGGGTCGCCTTGGCGGAGCCCGGGACGACGCTGAGCCGCCCGGTGGAGATCGTGAAGTTCGGCTTGGAGCCCTTCGGCGCCCGGGTCAACGTCGGCGCCGGGCGCTGCGGCATGGTCAGCGTCGGCACGGTCGACGGCAGGTGCGTCGGTACGACGACCGGCTGCACCGGCGGCTGCGCGACCGCGTCCTGCTGCTCGGCGAACGACGCCGCGATGCTCTGCCGCCCGGCGTCGGGGTGCACGACCATCACCGTCCCGAGCACCGCCAGCGCGGTGACCGAGAACCACTGCGCCTTGTACGACTTCTTGCGGCAGTGCCGCGCGCTGCGGCGGCGCTTGGCGGCTGTGGACGCACGCGTGCCCGCGCGCTGGCCAGTCCGCCCGGTGGTCATGTCGATTCACCCTAGCGACTCCCCGGTAATTCCCGAAAGCCCGGTTCATGTCAGCTTCAGGTCAAGAACGGGTACCGACCGCGGGTGACCGTCTTGGACCCCGTCGTCGTCGCCCGTGCCGAAGTGCTGAAGACCGAGTTCCTGGAGACGGTGCGGGCCGAGCCGTACCCCGCGGTGGAGGAGTACTGGGCGAAGTACCAGGAGGTCTTCCGCGGCGGCGGCACGGCGCAGGACCTGAAGGACTTCGCGAACTCACCCGTCGGCGGGAGCCCCGGCAACATGTCGGTCTTCAACCGTGCCTGGAACGAGATCGGCCCGGCCACCGCCGAGACCGTCGTACGGGAGAGCATCGACCACCTGCTGTCCGGCCCCGGCGAGCTCGAGGACCGCCTGACCGAACTCATCCGCGAGCGCGGGTTCCCCGGCTTCCGCGAGACGCTGCTCACGAAGGTCCTCTGCGTGATGTACCCGGACCGCTTCCTCACCCTGCTCAAGTACGCCGGCGCGCTCGGCAAGCAGGGCGTCGCCCGTCAGGTCTGGCGCCTGGAGCTGCCCAACGCCACCCGGTCGACGATCGGCGAGTTGATCGTCGAGAGCAACGACCTGCTGCTCGCCCTCGTCGGCGAAGGCTTCGGCTCCGCCCAGCACGCGTCGTCGTTCCTGTGGTGGGCCCGTGACCGGGTCTAGGCGTCCTGCTCCTTCGCGGCGCAAAGGTCGTTCATCACGACCCCGTCGTCGGCGGCGACGAAGCCGAGCGGCTCAGCCCTGTACGTCGCTGAAGTGCTCGACGTGGGGCGGGTTGGCGAAGTGGGGGCCGATCAGGCCGCGCCAGATGCCGAAGGCGTCGCTGGCCCGGAAGGCCTCGTGGGCTTCGACGGAGTCCCACTCGACGAGCAGCACGAAGCGGGTCGGAGTCTCGATGCCGCGCGTCATCCGAATGCTGCGCGCCCCGGCCCCCTGCAACTGCTGACGCGCTTCCCGGTACGCCGCCTCGAACGCCTCTTCCTGCCCCGCCACCACATCGATCAACGCAATCTCGAGAGCCATGTCCTCACCTTTTCACGGGCCGAAACGGGCGCCTGCCAGTGGTCGGCGGATGGACAGCGGATAGCGTTCGGGGGTGACGGATGTGCGGAAGGCGCGGCGGTTGAAGGCCGGAGACCGGGTGGCTGTGGTGGCGCCGGCCGGGCCGTTGAACGCGGAGCGGCTGGAGGTGGGGACGGCTCGGCTGCGGGAGTGGGGGCTGGAGGTCGAGGTGATGCCGTCGGCGCTGGGGCGCGACGAGCGGCTGCCTTACCTGGCGGGGAGTGACAAAGAGCGGGCCGAGGACTTCACCAACGCCTGGCTGGACGACAGCTTCCAAGCGGTGTTCTGCGGGCGCGGCGGGTACGGCGTACAGCGGATGCTGCCGTTGCTCGATGTCGATGCGCTGGCCGCGGTGGAGAAGGTGTTCGTCGGGTTCAGCGACATCACGGCGCTGCACGAGGTGTTGAACGCGCGCGGACTGGTGACCGTGCACGGGCCGATGGCTGCGGGAGTTGAGCAGTTGGCGACCGGTGGCGACCGGCTCAAAGACCTGCTGTTCGAGCCGGAGAAGGTCACCGACCTGCTGGCTCCGCGCGGCGCCGAGACCGTGGTGGCCGGTACGGCGGAAGGCCGGCTGCTCGGCGGGAACCTCGCGTTGCTCGCCGCGAGCCTCGGGTCGCCGACCGCGGTGAAGCCGGAAGGCATCGTCGTGATGGAGGACGTCAGCGAGGACGGCTACCGCGTCGACCGGCTGCTCACGCAGCTGCTGCGCGCGGGCTGGTTCGAGCAGGTGACCGGGCTGGTGATCGGCGACTTCAGCGAGGCCGACGACAACGGCCTGGTCGCGGATGTCGTCCGCGAACGCCTCGAGCCGCTGCAGGTCCCGATGGTCACCGGCGCCGCGATCGGGCACGAGGACCTCAACCTCGCCGTACCGCTCGGCCTTCCGGTCCGGCTCGACGCCACCGCCGCGACCCTGCAGCCGCTGGAGCCCGCCTTTCAGTAGCGCTCGGCCAACCACTGACCGAAGACCCGGAGCCGCGAGGCCAACGAAGCGGGCTCGATGACGTCCAGGTCGAGGTTCAGGTACGCCAGCCACCGCGCGGCCCAGTCGAGGTCGTCGGTGCCGAACTGCAGCTCGCACTCGTCGCCACCATCCACCACCGCCGCCACACTCGGGTCGACCAGCTCACGCACCAGGTCACCCGACGTGTGGACAGCCACCCGCACCTGATGCCGCCACCGCCCGTGCGCCAACGACTGCGCGACCAGCTGAGCGGCATCGTCGGGCGGAGCCGGAGCCGGCAACTGAATGCCCAAAGGCTGAGCCTGCGAGATCCGGTCGACGGCGTACACCCTCCACTCGTCCGCACCCCGCGCACAGGCCACCAGGTACCAAAGCCGCCGCAACGCCACCAGCCGGTACGGCTGCACCTCGACCGCATGGTCGTCCGCGGCCCCCAGCCGCCGGTGCCGGAAGCGCACCGCCTCACCAGCCCGGCAGGCCAGCGCCAGCTGAACCAGTACGTCGCCAGACGCGCGACGCGGCGACCGCCCCGGATCAGCCTGTACGTCGGTCAGCGCCGTCAGCCGCGTCTGCCACTGCGACGGCACCACCTGCGTCAGCTTGGCCAGCGCCGTGACCGCTGCCGTCTCCAGCCCCTCGACACCCACCCCGGTCCGCAGACTGAGCGCCACGGCGGCGACCTCGTCCGCGTCGAGCAGCAGTGGCGGCATGGCCCGCCCCTGCGCCAGCCGGTAGCCCCCGTCGCGCCCGGCCGAGCCGTCGATCCGGTAGCCAAGCTCACGCAGTTGAGCGATGTCCCGCCGGGCAGTCCGCTCGGTCACCCCGAGCCGGGTGGCCAGCGTGGGCGCGGAGATGCCCGGGTGCGTCTGCAACAGCGCGAGCGTCTCGAGCCGGCGGCTGGTGGTGCTCATAGCCAAAACTACCCCGGAAACCCGGACAGTAACTGACCGGGTAGTGCGTGATGCTGGAGTCATGACCGAGAAAACGCTGCTTCGACCCGTTGGACTCGTGAACTCCCCGGCGTTCACCCACGTCGCCGTCGTCCCGCCCGGCATGACCACGCTCTACGTCGGCGGCCAGAACGCCGTCGACGGCGAGGGCCGGCTGATCGGCGGTGCCGACGCCGAGGCGCAGACCGAGCAGGTGATGAAGAACCTGAAGACCGCCCTGGCCGCCGCCGGCGCCACCGTGCACGACCTGGTGTCGATGACGATCTACCTGGCCGAGGAGGTCGACCTCGCCGAGGCCTACCCGGTCGCCGCCGCAGGACTCGAAGGCGCGGCGCCGACCGTGCAGGGCCTCCGTGTCACCAGCCTGACCGTGCCCGGAGCCCTGCTGGAGGTCAGCGCGATCGCGGCGGTCGCGCCGTGAGCGATGCGCCGGACCAGCAGAAGGACGCCCCGAGTACGTCGCAGGTCGGCCGTACCAAGGACGCCGGCTGGCAGATCGGCGTCTCGAAGACGATTGACCGCCCGGTCGACGAGGTGTGGGACTTCGTGACCTCGCCGGCCGGCGTCGCGATCTGGCTCGGCGAGGGCGTCACCCTGCTCAACGAGAAGGGCACGGCGTACGAGACGAAGGACGGGACGCGCGGTGAGTTGCGCAGCTTTCGCGAGCTCACCCGGGTTCGAGTGACCTGGCAGCCCGAGGACTGGTCGCACGAGACGACACTTCAGCTCGCCGTCACCGCGACGAGCGCCGGCAAAGCACGCCTCGTCGTCCACCAGGAACGGCTCGCCGACGCGGCCGAACGAGAGCGGCAACGCGCCCACTGGCAGAACGTGGTCAACCAATTGGTCGTCGCACTTACTGCTGGTTGAGGTGCTCCCGCAGGAACGCGAACGCCTTCGGATACGCGTCCAGCTTGTTCGCCCGCTTCGCGAGCCCGTGCCCCTCGTCGCCGTACACGAGCAGCTCGCAGGGCACCTTCCGCTTCTCCAGCGCCGCGACGATCTGCTCCGCCTCCGACAACGGCACCCGCGGATCGTTCGCGCCGTGGATCACGAACAGCGGCGCCTCGATCGCGTCGACCCGGCTCAGCGGACTGGCCGACTCGAGGAACGCACGGTCGGTCTCCAGGTACCCGTACTCACGCTCCCGCGCCCGGCGCCGGTACGACGAAGTGTTCTCCAGGAAGGTGACCAGCGACGCGATCCCGACGATGTCCACACCGGCCGCCCACAGCTCCGGCTGGAAGGCCAGCCCGGCCAGCACCATGTACCCGCCGTACGAGCCACCCCACAGCGCCACCCGCGACTGGTCGACGCCGATGGTCGGCAGCCAGGCGTGCAGCGCGGCCAGGTCGCGGACGGAGTCCAGCCGGAGCTCCCGGTCGTCCAGCGAGTACCAGCGCTTGCCGTAGCCCGATGAGCCGCGCACGTTCGGCACCAGCACGGTGTGGCCGTCGGCAACGAGTCCGGCGACCAGCGGGTGCCAGATCTTGCCGTGCTGCCACTCCGGACCGCCGTGCACGACCAGCACCGCCGAGCCGTCTCCGCCGCCCTCCGGTTGGTACACGTACACCGGCACCTGCTCACCGTCGAACGACTCCACCCGGTACGACGTCGGGCGCTGCAACGCCGGCAGCTCCAGCGGCTCCGGCGCCTGTACGGCGACCAGCTCACCGGACGACACCGAGTAGCGGAACACGTACGGCGGCTCGACCGGGCTGCTGTAGGTCAGGACGAGGTGGCTCCCGTCGGCCGACCAGTGCGGCGGCGCTTCGGTCAGGATCGCGCCGCATCCGCCAGGCGGCAGCGCGATCGGCGCGATCAACTCGCCGTCGACCGCGTGCAGAGCGAGCGTCACCTCGCCATCGTTGCTAGAAGCAACCAACAGACGACGCCCGTCCGGGCTCGCGGTACCGATCAGGTCCTGCGTCTCGTCCGACACCACCAGGCTGAGGGCTCGTGTGTCCAGGTCGTACGCGAAGATCGCGACCCGCTCCCGGTCCACGTCGCCGGAGAGCAGGAAGCCGCTCGAGTCCGCCAGCCACGACACGGCGTAGACGCTGTTCGGGGCGTCGTACGCCGTGACGTCGCGGACCTCACCGGTCGCGGTCTCGACGAGCAGGACCTGGTGCGAGTTGGCTGGTCCGCCCGCACGGGTCACCGCGACCCAGCGGTCGTCAGGCGACGGGTCGACGGCGCTCACGTAGCCGCCGCCGTCGTACAGCGTGGTCTCCTCACCAGTGGCGAGGTCCCGCGCGATCAGGTCGAAGTCGATCTCGTTGCGGCGGTTGGTGGTGAACAGGACCCGCCCGGCCCGCGCGGTGATCAGGTGATGGAAGTACGCCGGGTCGTGAACCAGCGGCTCCTGCGACGGGCTCTCCAAGGTCAGGTCGAGCAGGAACAGCTGTCCCCGCTCGTCACCACCGGTGTCCTGCTCGACGACCACCTGCCGGCTCTCGGGCACGTAGTGGGCCGCGACGACCCGCTCGCCCGAAGCAGTCAGCGTGCGCCAGTTGCCGTCCGGTCCGACCTCGTGCAACTGGCGGACGCCGCTGCCGTCGTACCCGATCAGCAGCCGTCCCTCCTGGTCGATGTCGAAGGCAACCAGGTACGGAAGGGAGAGCAGAGCGGGCAGCATGCTCCCGACCCTACCCACCCTCCCGAGTCACCTGTCGCCGTGCCAGGAGTGCCAGAGCGCCGCGTACGGACCGCCCGCGTCGACCAGGTCGTCGTGGCCACCCAGCTCGACGATCCGCCCGTCCTCGACCACCGCGATCACGTCCGCGTCGTGCGCGGTGTGCAGCCGGTGGGCGATCGCCACCACAGTCCGGCCTTCCAGTACGCCGGCCAGCGAGCGCTCCAGGTGCCGGGCCGCCCGCGGGTCCATCAGCGACGTCGCCTCGTCCAGCACCAGCGTGTGCGGGTCAGCCAGCACCAGGCGAGCCAGCGCGACCTGCTGCGCCTGAGCGGGCGTCAGCGTCGTACCGCCCGAGCCCACCTCGGTGTCGAGGCCGTGCTCGAACCCGGCGACCCAGGCGTGCGCGTCCACCGAGCGCAGCGCGTCCCAGAGCTCCGCGTCGGTAGCGCCCGGCCGGGCCAGCAGCAGGTTGTCCCGCATGCTGCCGACGAAGACGTGGTGCTCCTGGTTGACCAGTGCGACGTGGCTGCGCACCTGCTCGGCCGACATCTCGCCGAGCGCGGCACCACCCAGGGTGACGTCGCCCAGACGTGGCGAGTAGATGCCGGCCAGCAGCCGGCCCAGCGTCGACTTGCCGGCGCCGGACGGCCCGACCAGCGCCACCCGGGCACCCGGCTCGACGGTGAGCGTGACGCCGTGCAGAACGTCGCGGCCCTCCAGGTATCCGAAGCGGACCTCGTCGGCCAGCACGGTCCGCCCGTCCGGCTCCTCCTGCTCGGTGGCCGCGGCCTCCTCGATCTCGCGGACGCCGACCAGCCGGGCCAGCGAGACCTGGGCGACCTGCAGCTCGTCGTACCAGCGGATCATCATGTTGACCGGCTCGACGAGCATCTGGATGTAGAGCGCGCCGGTGGTCAGGGCACCGACCGTGAGCCAGCCCTGGATGGACAGCGCGCCGCCGACCATCAGCACCGCGGCCAACGCGATCGCGTGGGTCATGTTGATCACCGGGAACAGGATCATCCGCAGGAACAGCGTGTAGCGCTCCCAGGCGACCCACTGCCCGATCCGGGTGTCACCGAGCTGGATCCGGCGACGACCGAGCCGGTGCGACTCCACCGTGCGGCCGGCGTCCACGGTCTCGGCCAGGGCCGACGCGACCGCGGCGTACCCGGCGGCCTCCGACCGGTACGCCGAGGGCGCGCGGCGGAAGTACCAGCGGCCGCCGATGATCAGCACCGGCGCGGCGATCACCAGGGCGACCGCCAGCTCCGGCGCGGTCACCACCAGCGCACCGATCAGCAGACCGGCCCACACGACGGCGATCGTCAGCTGCGGTACGGCGTCGCGCATGGCGTGCGACAGCCGGTCGACGTCCGTGGTGATCCGGGACAGCAGGTCACCGGTCCCGGCGCGCTCCAGGACGCCCGGCGGCAGCGCCACCGAGCGGACCAGGAAGTCCTCGCGCAGGTCGGCGAGCATCTCCTCGCCCAGCACCGCGCCGCGCAGCCGGGTGATCCGGACGAACACCGTCTGCACCAGCAGCGCGAGCACGAAGCCGAGGACGACGTACGGAAGGTCGACGTCGGTGTCGCCGATCGAAAGCTTCTCGACCACGTTGCCGAGCAGCCAGGGTCCGACCATGCCGCTCAGTGCCGCGACCGCGTTGACCGCGGTCAGCCAGCCGAACGACGCACGGTGCCGGCGGAACAGGATCTTCAGGTAGGCCTTGACCGTCGCAGGACCGGCCACCGGGAGGCGGGCCGCCTCCTGCGGGGCGGCCGGGTCGTACTCGGGGCGCTTCACGCCATCTCCTCGAGGGGCTCGTCTTCGCGGGTGACAACGGCGCGGTAGCGCCGGTCGGTGTGCACCAGCTCGTGGTGGACGCCGACGGCGGCGACGCGGCCGTCCGGCACGAACACGACCCGGTCGGCGCGGTCCAGCATCAGCGGGCTGGAGGTGAACACCACGGTGGTCCGGCCGGCGCGCAGCGCCCGCAGGCCGTCAGCGATCCGGGCTTCCGTGTGCGCGTCGACCGCGCTGGTCGGCTCGTCCAGCACGAGCACGGCCGGATCGACGTACAGCGAACGGGCCAGTGCGACCCGCTGCCGCTGACCGCCGGACAGCGACCGCCCGCGCTCGGTCAGGACCGCCTCCATCGGGTCCGTGGGACCGCCGGCCGGCAGCGACTGCCGCAGGACGTCCAGGATGTCGGCGCACTGCGCCGCCTCCAGCGCCTGCTCGGCCGTGACCGCTCCGCTCGACGGTACGTCGAACAGGTCGCGCACCGTCCCCGACAGCAGCACCGGGTCCTTGTCCTGCACCAGCACCGCCGTACGGGCCGACTCCAGCGGCAGGTCGTCGAGCGCGACGCCGTCCAGCAACGCCGACAGGTCGCCCGGCTCGGCCTCGGGGCTGTGACCGCCCAGGTGGTCGGCCAACCGGCCGCCGGCGTCCGGGTTCCCGCAGACGACCGCGGTGAAGCTGCCGGCCGGCACCTCCAGCCCGGAGACCGGGTCGAACAGGTCGCCCTCGGGCACCTGGGCCTCGCCGGTGCCGCGGGTGTCGTCCATCCGCTGCAGCGAGAGCACGCGGGCCGCGCGGCGCGCGGACACCTTGGAGAAGATGAACGCGCTGGCGGTCTCCTCGAAGGTGTGCAGCGGCACCAGCATGAACGTGATGAACCCGTACGTCGTGACCAGCTCGCCGACCGAGATCCGGCCGGCCACCACCAGGCGGATGCCGAACCACACGACGACGACCAGGAACGCCCCGAACAGCAGGACCTGCAGGGCCGCGATCAGCGACCACATCCGGGCGCTGTGCACCGCGCTCTGCCGGTACTCCTGCGAGGCCGAGCGGTAGCGGTCCAGGAACAGCTGCTCGCCACCGATGCCGCGCAGCACGCGCAGCCCGGCGACGGTGTCGGCGGCCAGCTCGGTCGCCCGGCCGCCCTTGGCCCGCTGCGCGTCGGCACGCCGCTCGGCCGGACCCATCAGGGGCACGATCGAGAAGGCCAGGACCGGTACGGCGACCGCGACCACCAGGCCGAGCTGCGGCTCGTAGAAGAGCAGCCCGACGACGACCGCGAAGCAGGTCAGCAGCGCGGCGGCGAACCGGCCGAGCACCTCGACGAACCAGCCGATCTTCTCGACGTCGCCGCTGCTCACCGCGACCACCTCGCCGGCCGCGATCCGCCGGGTCAGCAGCGACCCGAGCTCCGCGGCCTTGCGCATCAGCAGCTGCTGCAGGCGGGACGCCGTACTGATCCAGTTGGTCACCACCGCCTTGTGGAAGAACGAGTCCGCGGCGGCCTTGGCCGCGCCGAAGACCAGCAGCAGGACCACGGACAGGACCAGCTTGGACCAGGACTTGTCGATCACGGCCTGGACGGCCAGGCCGACCGCGACCGGGGAGGCGGCGATCCCACCGAAGAAGAGCAGCCCCCAGCCGAGCGCGGCCAGCTGCCCGCGCAACTGCTGGTGCTCGAGCCAGAGGATGAGTCGGAGACCGGACCGGGTGTCGGGCACACCCGGATCGGCGAACGGGACAAGGCGCAACGACATGACGTCTCACAAGAGGCGTAGGAGGGGGTTTTGGGGACACCAGACCGGCGAACAGACCAAGCCTAGGCGCCTGCTCGACCGGGCCTCAAACCCTTTTCGCCAGGTGGTCTGTAGGCTTCCCGAGGGGCTGTCGAACGGAGGCTGGAACGGGTGCGCGAGCTGACTCGGCGGCAGCGTCTGCTGGTGCTGGGCATCTGTTGCCTGAGCCTGTTCATCGTCGGTCTGGACTCCACGATCGTGAACCTGGCCCTGCCCGCGATCCGGTCCGACCTGGACGCCTCGGTGTCGAAGCTGCAGTGGACGATCGACGCCTACACGCTGGTCCTGGCCAGCCTGCTGATGATCTCCGGCTCGACCGCGGACCGGGTCGGGCGGCGGCGGACGTTCCAGGTCGGGCTGGTGCTGTTCGGGATCGGCTCGCTGCTGTGCGGGCTGGCGCCGACGGTCGACCTGCTGATCGTGTTCCGGATGCTGCAGGCGATCGGTGGTTCGATGCTGAACCCGGTCGCGATGTCGATCATCACCAACACCTTCACCGACCCGCGCGAGCGGGCCCAGGCGATCGGCGTCTGGGGCGGTGTCGTCGGGCTGAGCCTGTCGGTCGGACCGGTGGTCGGCGGCGCGCTGGTCGACTCGGCCGGCTGGCGGTACATCTTCTGGATCAACGTGCCCGTCGTCCTGATCGCGCTGCTGCTGACCATGCGGTTCGTGCCCGAGTCGCGGGCGATGGTAGCGCGCCGGATCGACCCGGTCGGGCAGGTGCTCGTCGTCCTGCTGCTGGCCGGGACGACGTACGGGATCATCGAGGGCCGCGAGGCCGGCTGGACGTCGCCGCTGATCATCGGCTGCTTCGTGATCGCGGTCGCCGCGCTGGTCGGCCTGGTGCTCTACGAACGGCGCCGGGACCAGCCGCTGCTCGAGCCCAGGTTCTTCCGCAGCGCGCCCTTCTCCGGCGCGACGCTGATCGCGGTCGCCGGTTTCGCTGCGCTGTCAGGCTTCCTGTTCCTCAATTCCCTGTACCTGCAGGAAGTCCGCGGTTTCTCCGCGCTGCACGCCGGGCTGCTGACCTTGCCGATGGCGGCGATGACCGTGGTGTTCGCGCCGGTCTCCGGCTGGCTCGTCGGCAACCGCGGGCCGCGGCTGCCGCTGATCGTTGCCGGGAGCATGCTGGCGGTGAGCGGGCTGATCCTGTCCCAGCTCAGCACCAGTACGCCGACCCTGCAGCTGCTCGGCGGTTACCTGATCTTCGGGCTCGGCTTCGGCATGCTCAACGCGCCGATCACCAACGCGGCCGTCTCCGGCATGCCCCGCGCGCAGGCCGGCGTCGCCGCAGCGATCGCGTCGACCAGCCGCCAGGTCGGCGCATCCCTCGGCGTCGCGATCGTCGGCACCGTGCTCACCGCCCAGCTGGTCGGCCCGCTGGAGACCGGTTTCGTCTCCGCGGCCCAGCTCTGCTGGTACCTCATCGCCGGCTGCGGCGCGCTCGTCCTGGTGCTCGGCCTGATCACCACCGGCCGCTGGGCCCGCCGTACAGCGGAAGCGGTCGCCCAGGACCTCGGCTAGGCGAGCCCCGCGCGGGCCAGCGCCTTCAGCCGGCCGCGGAGGATCTTCTGCCGCCGCTCCTCCTCCGGGAACAGCTCGACGTACGCCGAACCCTTCGCGGCGAGCAGGTCGTCGTCGAGCCGCCGGACCGTACCGGCCGGGAAGCGGTGCGTCATCGCCGCCTGGACCGCCGCGCTGTCGATGCCCTGCAGCAGCTCGGTCAGCTGCTCCTCGGTGGTCACGCCGAGATCGGCCAGGATGCCCAGGATCCACGCGTAGTGGTTGGTCTTGGCGTGCGGGGCGTCCGGGTAGCGCCGGGTCAGGTACGTCGTCAGCGTCGCCGCGGTCAGGTCGCGCGGAGCCTCGTCGTCCGCGGCCGCGGCCAGCTCGCGGTAGAGCCGGTCGATCTCGGTGAACTCGTTGTCGGCCAGCTCCATCAGCGCCGCCGCGAGCAGGAACCGCCGGTCGAACTCCGGCTTGCGGTCCGGCGGGATGTCCAGCTTGTACCGGATGTCGTGCTCGAACTCGGCCCACGCGTGCTGGACCGCGGTCCGGACCTGGATCTCCATCACGAGGTTGCGCAGTACGGCGTACTCGGGCAGCTCGCGGCGGGTCGCGTTGAGGCGGACCAGGTAGTGCTTGCTGGCGTAGCCGAAGACGCCCTGCGCGCGGGTGTGCGCGCCCATGTCGGTGTGCTCGACGATCTCGAACTCGGCCTCGATCACCTCGCAGACCCGGTCCACGGCCTCGACCAGGAAGGTGATGATCCGGGCCGCGACCAGGTCGGTGATCTGGTTCAGCGGGTCGTCGTACTTGGGCCGGTCGGGATCGTCGGCGCGCGGCTTGGACGCCTTCGCCAGGAACGACTCCGGGTCCTTGGCGCGAGCGGTCGCGCTGAGGTAGTTGATGCCTTCCTCGTCACCGATCAGCTCGTCGATCAGCGACTCCAGCTTGCGGGCACCGCCGACGTACTGCTGGTGCATGCGTTCGTACTGCGCCGCCGCCTGAACGGCCCAGTCCCTGGCCTCGACCCCACCCATGCGCCGACCTTAGTGCGCCCCGGGCCACTAAGGATCGATGTGGACGTCTAGTGGAATCTAGTGATTTCGCTAGACAGGGCAAGTCTTTGACAGAGCAGCGACACGCGCTCGGGTTCGCTAGCGAAATCTAAGGAAAACGCTAGACGCGCTCATACAGTGAAATGCATGGATCCGATCCGGAATCCCTATGCGCCCGGCGCCGGCCAGCGCCCGCCCGAGCTGGCCGGACGCGACACCGAGGTGCGGCAGTTCGAGGTGGTGCTCGAACGTGTCGCGGCGGGCCGGCCGGAGCGGAGTCTGGTGCTCAGCGGACTCCGTGGCGTCGGCAAGACCGTGCTGCTGAACACCCTGCGCAGCCAGGCGATCAAGCGCGCCTGGGGCACCGGCAAGATCGAGGCCCGACCGGACCAGAGCATCCGGCTGCCGATCGCGCAGGCGATGCACACCGCGATGCGCGAGCTGGGCCACCGGCACCGCGACAACGAGCGCGTCGACCAGTTCAGCGCCGTCCTGAAGGCCTTCGCGCTGCGGACCGCCCAGAACGACCGCAAGGGGATCCGCTGGCATCCGCCGGTCGACGTGGTCGCGGCCAAGGGCCGGGCCGACTCGGGCGACCTCGAGATGGACCTGATCGAGCTGTTCGCCGACGCGGCCGACCTGGCCGGCGACCTGTCGGTCGGGGTCGGGCTGTTCATCGACGAGATGCAGGACATCTCCGCCGACGACCTGTCCGCGCTGTGCGCCGCCTGCCACGAGATCTCCCAGCAGAGCGCGCCGCTGGTCGTCGTCGGCGCCGGGCTGCCGCACCTGCCCGCCGTACTGTCGGCGAGCAAGTCGTACTCGGAGCGGCTGTTCCGCTACGTCCGGGTCGACCGCCTGGCCCGCGAGGCCTGCGACCGGGCGCTGATGATCCCGGCCGAGACGGAGGACGTGTACTTCGAGGAAGACGCCCTCGACGAGCTGTACGCGCAGACCGACGGCTACCCGTACTTCGTCCAGGCCTTCGCGCACGCCACCTGGGACCATGCTCCGGCCAGCCCGATCACCGTCAAGGACGTCGCCGTCGCCGGTCCCGAAGCCTCCGCCGAGCTGACCGTCGGTTTCTTCGGCTCCCGCTACGAACGCGCCACCCCCGCCGAGCGCGAGTACATGCGCGCGATGGCCGAGCTCGGCGTCGGCGTCGCCGACGGCTCGGTCCCCACCGCCGAGGTGGCCGGCACCCTCAAACGCAAACCCCAGTCGCTGTCCCCGGCCCGCGACGGCCTGATCAAGAAGGGCCTCGTCTTCTCCGCCGAACGCGGCACCGTCGCCTTCACCGTCCCCCACTTCGGCAAGTTCCTGCGCACCCGAACAGCTTGATGCGGCGTGGGCCTTTGCCGGGCCGGCGCTGCTCGTCGAACAGGGCCGGCCAGTTGGCGTCGTACTCGGTGATGGTGATGCGGTCGAGGCGCATCCCAACAGGTCTACCAGTCGATGCGGATCTGCTGGGATTTTGTGGTGCCGTTGACGGTGACGGACAGGTCGACCGTGCCGGGGCGGAGGGCGGTGAGGGTGCTGGTGGCTGGGTCGTAGCTGGCTACGGCCCAGAAGGGGGCCGTGCGGGCTGGGCCGAGGTGAAGGAAGGTCGAGCCGGTCCAGTCGGCGGTGACGGGGAAGGAGACTGGGACTCGGCGGGTTTCCTGGACGACTGTGGCTGTGGCCGGGGCGGACTGGCCTCGGCGGAGCGTGGCAGGGGCGGCCAGCTCCAGGGCGTCCACATGCGGGCGGAGCTCGACCTGGAACCACGAGCGCTCGGGAGCTGACCAGTGGCGTACGCCGGCGTCAGCGGCGCGGGCGTCGGGGTCGATGCCGACCAGGGCCCAGCCGGTGAAGCCGCCCGCGTCAGGAGCAGCGGCGGGGCTCTTGCCGGAGTTGCCGGTCAGCGGGAGCAGTACGCCGTCCGTACGGGTTGCCGCGAAGGTCCCGGCGTGGGCGGCCATGTACGCCGCGCCCTTGCCTGTCGACGCGCGGAAGTCGGCCAGCCAGCGAACCAGCAGTTCGGCCTCCTTGCGGTCTCCGAGCTGCGAGTTCGCGGTCGGCGACGGGTCGTCGATCGGGTGGTGCGCCATCACCACGACGTTGCGGATCGCCTCGTTCTTCGCGGCGTCGTCGAGCTGCTTGCGCAGGTCGAGGATCTGCGCGAACCCACCCGCCCGCAGCGACCCGAGCGACGAGTCGCGCAGGACGAACCGCGTGCCCTGGTGATCGAACGTGCTGGTCGGCGCGCCGAACACCTTGCTCCACTCCGACAGGTCGCCCGGACCGTAGCTCTCGTGGTTGCCTGGCACGTAGTGCACCGGCACCTTCCCGGCGACCTCCTCGTCGATGATCCGCTTGGCCAGCGCGATGTCGTTCGCGAAACCGCGGTCGACGAAGTCGCCGTTGATCACCAGGAACTCGGGGTTCTGCGCGAGCGCCTCGCGGATCGTCCGCCTGGCCTGCTTGACGAAATCAGACTCCGGGTCGTCCGCGGTGAACTGCGCGTCCGACAGTACGGCGAACTTCCAGCGCCTCCCGTCGAGCTTGCCGTCGGCAACAACCATCGGGTCGACGACCTTGGCCGGCGGCTGGACGGTGACCGGCGGAGCGCCGCGGACGGTCAGGTCGTCGACGACGATGCGCCCGGCGTACTGGCGGGTGGGCACGGTCTCGACGACGTAGATCCGCCAGAACTTCAGCGGCATCGTCAGGCCCGGTGGGATGTCGGCCTCGACGTACTTCCAGCCGGTCCAGTCGACCGTCGCCGCCAGGTTGAGGGTCTGCGCCGAACCACCGGCGCCGTCGTACGCGTTGGCACGCAGCCACGCGCCCTTGCCGTCGCCGTACACCCACGCGCCGAGCTTCTGCGGCTGGCCGGGCAGGATCTGCTGCGGCGTCATCGACAGGTACGCCGCGCGCGTGGCCGTGCTGCCGGTCAACGAGTAGTCGAGCGCGATCGCCTGACCGCCGTCGTGACCTTCAGCGGCCGAGCGGATTGCGGTCGCAGCACCGGCCGGTACGGCGTTCGCCTGCCAGCGGGTCAGGTCGTCGACCTCGTCGACCACCTCGCTGCTGAGCCCGGCGGTGACGCTGAGCTGGGTGCTGAGCGCGCCGACCTTCGCGGTGATCACGGTCGAGACCGCGTCCGCGCCGAGCGCGTTCACCTCGAAGCCATTGCCCTTGGCAACCACAGTGATGAGCGTCTTGTCGTACGTGAGCGTGACGTCGCGCGGTTCGACCCAGGTGGAGAAGCCGTCGGCGTCGTACCCGGTGACGCTGAAGAAACCCTTGGTGGTGGCGTTCGGCAACGACACCTGCTTGCTCGACGGCGCGAGCCGCGTGGGCTCGCCGAGCACGGTCATCGGGAAGCGGCCGTTCGCGTGGCCCTTGGCGGCGGTGATCACGACATCGCCGGCGCGTCGGCCGGTCACGACGCCCTCGTTGGTCACGCGCGCGTTGCTGCCGGCGGACCAGTACGGCGTACCGGGTGCGGGCGCGTAGGTCTCGTCGTGGCCGCGGGCGGTGAGAACTCGGCTCAGGCCGGTCAGGACCCTGGCGCTGCGCGTGAGGTCGGCGTCGGCCGGCTCGGCCGTCGTACCGGTGGCTTCGATCCGGAAGCCCTTGAGCCGGCCGGAACCCTTGACCGGGAGGAGGCCGAGGCCGTTCGGGGTCAGGCGTTCGGAGCCGTCGGAGGGCTTGTTGACGACCTCGGGCGTCGCCTCGCCGGGCGAGCGCTTCAGCATCGTCGACGAACCGCCGCCGTCGAGGTTCAGGACGTCGTCCGCGCCGAGGTCCAGCATCAGCCGGGCCAGTTCCTTCTCGGTCAGGCCGCGGGAGTCGACCATGCGGCCGTCGACGGTGAGCAGGATCATCCGGCGGCCGTCGGCGGAGAAGCCGATCGCCGTCCGCGGGTGCAGGGCGGTGTCGTCGACGTTGAGGATCTGGCCGTCGCGGGCGAGCTGGAGGTTGCCGCTGAGCGCGACCGCGGCGTCGGCGGCGTCGGCGCGGGGGCCGTACTTGACCTCGACCTTGTCGCCGGGCTCGAACGCCTGCAAGGCTGTCGCGCCGGTCTCGCGGCCGATGAGGGCCTGCTCGTTCGCTCCCAGCGGGGTGGTGGCGGGGGTCGTGTTCGACGAGACGACCACGCCGTCGCGGAGGATGACCTCGCGGACGGTCGGGAGGCCGTCGACCGTGCGGGTGCGGGCGGCCTCGCCCCACTGCGGGGTGTAGAGGCCGATGCCGTTCGCGTTGACGGTCGGGGAGTTGAGGTTGGTCAGGTCGACCTTGCTCGCGTCGTCGTCGGTCGCCGAGCCTTCGAGGAAGACCTGCGCGATCCGGCCGAGGCCGTTGCTGCCGATGACGGCGGTCTCGTTGTGGCCTGACGCCGGGCCGTTGACGAAGCGGCCGGCGCCGCCGTCGGCGTCCCGTTCGATGCCGACGCCGAGGGGAGCGCCGGTGTCGTTGATGTCGAAGAAGTCGCCGTTGACGCCGGCGATCGCCTGCTTGCGCTGCACCTGCTGGCTGAGGACCTCGCGGCCGGCGACGGTGCCCGGGTTGAGGTAGTCGACGGTGACGCCCTGGCGGTCGAGGTCGGCGACGAGGATGTCGCCGCGCAACCAGCCGCGCGCGTCCAGGCGGTCGAAGCTCGTGTAGTTGACGCCGGGTGCGACCGGGCTGTCGGTACGGCGGGTGACGAGGCCTTCCCCGGCCGGCGCGATCGCGACGTCGGGGATGTCGGAGGTGGCTGATGAACCTCGGTGAGCTTCAACCGGTTGGATCGGGTCGGCTGCTGCGGGCTGGACGGTGGTGAGGAACAGCCCGCCGGCGACGAGGCCGGCGGTCAGCGTACGGCGTACTGGTCTGGAGAAAGCGAGCGTGGACACGGAGCCTCCTGGCGGTGGACGGGCGTGGCCATCCGACGGGGCGTGTCCTGCTGCCGTGTGAGGCGCGGGGGTACGCCGATCGACCGAACGGTGACAAACTAACGTCTCCGTCGGTCGATCGGAAGGTTTTCTACTCGATCAGTCGGTGGCGACCGGGCGGCCGAAGGACTGCCAGGCGTGCATGCCGCCGTCGAGGTTGATCGCCTCGCGGCCCTCGGACATCAGGTACTGGGTGGCGACACTCGAACGGCCACCGACCGCGCACACGCAGATCACCTTCTGGCCGAGCGGCACCTCGCCGACGCGCTGCTGCAACTGACCGAGCGGGATGTGGGTCGCGCCCTCGATGTGACCGCTGTTCCACTCGTCCGGCTCCCGCACGTCGAGCACGAAGGCCTCGGCCAGCAAAGCGTCGTCCACGTCGGCGACGACGACGGCGGGAATCATCGGGTTCTGCGTCATACCCCGATCATTGCAGCCCGTCGGTGAACCATCACACCCGGAGCAGTGGAATGCGGCTGCTCAGCCGGTGGATCGCGCGTTGACACCCGTCGGTCCGGCGGCGGACAGTCGAGCAGAGAGCGTCCGTCCACGACTCCCGACCAGACAACGACGGGCCGGTACGACGACGGCGCGGCCGCGAGGTGCGCGGTCGCACGGCGACACGGCGACACGGCGGCATCGGCGGCATCGGCGGCACGACAGCATGGAGCGCGACACGGCAGTATCGGGCGACAACGGGAGGCGCGACTTGGCTTTGGTCGAGGGGATCCCCGGCGAGTTCGGCCCGCAGCCATGGGGTGAGGCGATCCTGCGGAACTGCGGAGTGCTGCTGCTCAAGATCACCCGCCGCCCGCCCGACCACGAGGTACGCCTGCCAGGTCTCGCGACCACCCCGCGGCACGTCGTCGAGGAGCAGACCGGCAAGGCCCTCACCTGGCGCCGCGACGGCGACGACCTCGTGGTGCGGCTGCCGAGCGGGCAGCTGCCGGCGCTGACCGTCGTCAAGGTCGCGCTGCAGGGCAAGCTCAGGATCGTCCCGCCGGACACGACCACGGCCAACGCCGACGGCGTCTGGGACCTCACTCCGGCGACGCTGTCGAGAGCGACCTTCCACCTGGTCGCCCGCCGTACGGCGGATGTGGGCGTCCGGCTGATCGGCCCGGCCGAGGCCGGGATGCGACTGATCGAGGGACTCGCGCCCGGCAGCGAGTTCCAGGTGCAGGTCGGAGGACGCGCGTACGGCGTACCGGTGGCCGAGGTGGTCGGCCAGGTCATCGGGCCCTTCCCGGTCCGGGCCGGACAGGTCGTGCGGCTGTCGGTGGCCGGGCTGGTGGTGACGCGCGCACTGGTCGCGCCGATCGGGACGGTGCTCGCTTCGGTGCACGCGAGGCACGGCGGGCTCGAAGTCCAGGTGACGAACTTCGGCCGTACGGCGGCTCGTGGATCGGTGCGGGTCCCGGTGCCGGCGGGTTGGCACGGCGCTGTGGACGAGTGGGAGTTCGAGGGTCTCGCGCCCGGCGCGACCATCGGCCGCAAGCTTCAGCTGCAACGCGAGGAAGGCGCCGCGCAGCTGACCGTCCAGCTGGACGCCGGACGCCGCTCGGCCTCGCTGCCCTGGTGACGACTACTTGAGCAGCTTGGACAGACGGCGGTCGGCCAGCGGCTTGCCGCCGGTCTGACAGGTCGCGCAGTACTGCAGGGAGGAGTCGGCGAAGCTGACCTCGCGGACGATGTCACCGCAGACCGGGCACTTCTCGCCCTTGCGGCCGTGCACGCGCATGCCGCTGCGCTTCTCGGACTTGAGGTCCTGCGCGGCCAGGCCCTTCGAGCGCTCGACCGCGTCGCGCAGCGTCTCCTGCATCGCGATGTAGAGCTCCTGCAGCTCGTCGTCGGTCAGGTTCGACGCCGGCTTGAACGGGCTCATCTTCGCCACGTGCAGGATCTCGTCGGAGTAGGCGTTGCCGATCCCGGCGATCACCGACTGGTTGCGCAGGACGCCCTTCAGCTGGACCCGGCCGGCCTCGTGCATGATCTCGGCGAAGCCCTCGGGCGAGAGCAGGAACGGGTCGGGACCGAGCTTGGCGATGCCCGGGACCTCGTTGATGTTCCGCACGACGTACACGGCGAGCTTCTTCTGCGTGCCGGCCTCGGTCAGGTCGAAGCCGGACTCGTCGTCCAGGATCAGCCGCAGGGCGATCGGGCCCTTGCCCGGCCGCACCAGCGCCGTCGATTGCTGCTCGCGCCAGCGCAGCCAGCCGGCCCGGGCCAGGTGGATCACCAGGTGCACGCCGGAAGCCTCGATGTCGAGGAACTTGCCGTGCCGGCTGACGTCGTCGATCAGCAGCCCGGTCAGGGCGGAGATCGGCGGGTCGTAGGTCTTCAGCGCGCTGATCGCGGTGATGTCGGCACGCACGATCGCCCGTCCGACGGCTCGCTCCCGCAGGAACCCCGCCAACGATTCGACTTCCGGCAACTCGGGCACCCCACCAGTGTGCCGTACCGCACCGACAGTTCCCAGACTCGCCAGTAGGGGTTTCAGGTGGTCGGCGGGCGGAAACCCGGGGGTCGCTCAGGCGGATTCCCTAGCCGGTTTCTTGGGGTGAACCGCTACCTTCGAGGCAAGACGAGAAGGAGGCCCCCGATGGGTTTCGTGAAGACACTGCTCAAGGGCGCTGTGGTCGCCAAGCTGGCCCAGGTCGCGCAGCGCGAGCTGAGCAAGCCGGAGAACCAGCGCAAGGCCAAGGAGATGTTCCAGAAGGTCCAGCAGCGCCGCAACGCGCACTGAGCCCTACCGACTCCGCCCGGCCCGGCGAGCAGGGACGACCCTCGCCGGGTCCGAGGCGTGCGCCGGTACGGCGTACCGGCTCACGTCAGAGCTTGACGGCCTGCAGCGTGTAGGTGCAGGGCAGGCGCTCGGGCCGGTCGGTCAGGCGCCACTCGTTGAAGTCGGGGTCCTTGGTCATCTTGCCGGGCAGCGGGACCCAGGGAGCGCTGTCGTGCTCCTCGAACGCCGTCAGCTGCAGGCCGTGCTCGATGAGCGCAGTGATGATCTCGCCGAGCCCGTGGTTCCACTCGTGCGTCACGGTGTGCTCGAACTGCACGTCGGTCTCGACGTACGTCCCGCCCTCGTCCCAGACCATCGGTTCCTGGGTCTCGAAGTACGGGTAGCCGACCTCGAGCTTGTCGGTCGCCTCGTCGAGCGCCCAGAGCATCGGGTGTCCCTCGCGGATGAACAGCCGTCCGCCCGGCTTCAGCAGTCCGCTCACCGTCGCCGCCCAGCGATCGATGCTCGGCAACCAGCCGATCGCGCCGATCCCGGTGAAGACCAGGTCGTACGACGCCGCACCCAGCACGTCGACCGCGTCGTACACATCGGCCTGGTGGAAGTCGACCTCCAGCCCGAGCTTGTCCGCGAACGACTGCGCCTGCTCCACCGCCGGACCGGAGAAGTCGAGCCCGCTCATCTGTGCGCCCAGCCGGGCCAATGACACCGTGTCGGTGCCGATGTGGCACTGCAGGTGGACGCCGCGCAAGCCGCTGACGTCACCCAGCCGCGGCAGGTCGAACCGCACCACGTCGGAGATGTACGACGGATCGCGCTCGAACTCCGCCAGCTTGTAGTCCGGCGACGCCGCATGAGCCGCGACCCGCTCGTCCCAGCTCTCGCGATTGACCACCCGGTAGTCGTCCATGCGAGTGAGGGTGACACACAAGCTGCCGTGCCCGCTCCACGTTTTCGACCCGGCTCCGGATGACCCCCCGGCGACGAAGTCGACGCCGAAAGCACAAGAAACCGCCCGAACCAGCAGGGCTGGGTCGGGCGGCGGTTGGACCGGACGGATCAGCTTCAGGCTGCGTGCCGGCCGTGGGGGGCGTGGAAGCGAGCGCGGCGGATGTGGACGACCGTGCTCGGGGTCGAGGCGGGCTTGTGGGTGAAGGGCTTGGCGCTGCCGCCGAGGGCGAGCAGGTCGAGCTTGGTCCTGGCGATGTCGCGGTCGCCGCTCGGGCCGGCCGGGAAGCCGGTGGAGTGGCGGCGGTTGCTGAGCTCGAGCGCGGCGACGATGGCCAGTGCGAGGACTGAGAGAACTACGATTCCGGTCATGGCAGTAATCATTCTACCGTCCACATCCCGCCACAATTGGCACTACTGACCACCTTCGGCAAATTTCTGCCATACTGGTCCGCATGTTGCGCAAGATCGCCGTGGTGCTGATGGAGGACGTCGCGGTCTTCGAGTTCGGCGTGCTCTCGGAGGTCTTCGGGATCGACCGGACCGACGACGGCGTGCCCGCGTTCGACTTCAAGGTCTGCTCGACCCGCCCGGGCGAGCCGCTGCGGACCAGCAGCCACTCGGCCGTCATCGCGCCGTACGGGCTGGACGAGCTTGAGGACGCCGACCTGGTCGCGCTGCCCGCGACCACCTGGCGGGAGGCGTACGACGAACGCATCCTGAGCGCCCTGCGCAAGGCCGAGGCCCGCGGCGCGATCCTGCTGACGGTCTGCTCGGGCGCGTTCGTGCTCGGCGCGGCCGGGCTGCTCGACGGCCGCAACTGCGCCACCCACTGGCGGTACGCCGACCTCTTCCGCGAGCGCTACCCGCGTGCCCGGCTCGACCCGGACGTCCTGTTCGTCGACGACGGCAACATCATCACCAGCGCCGGTACGGCGGCCGGCATCGACGCCTGCCTGCACCTGGTCCGCCGCGAGCTCGGCAGCGCGGTCGCGACCCGGATCGCCCGCCGGATGGTCGTCCCGCCGCAGCGCGACGGCGGCCAGCGCCAGTACGTCGAGGTTCCCGTGCCGGAGTCGTCGGGCGAGAGCCTGCAGCCGGTCCTGGACTGGATGGTCGCCAACCTGACCATCGAGCACACCGTGCCCGACCTGGCCCGCCGCGCACAGATGTCGGAGCGCACCTTCGCCCGCCGCTTCGTCGCCGAGACCGGGACGACCCCGCTCAAGTGGGTCACTACGCAGCGCGTCCTGCACGCCCGGACGCTGCTGGAGCAGACGACGCTGGGCATCGAGCAGATCGCCGCCGAGGCCGGCTTCGGCACCGCGGCGCTGCTGCGCCACCACTTCCGCCGCGTCGTCGGCGTCCCGCCGCAGAACTACCGCCGGACCTTCCAGACCGCCTGACGGCACGGCCGCGTGACCCTTCGCACACAAGGTGGGATCGGCCGATCGCGTCTGCCTAGGATCACCAACGCGTGACAGGGGGAGTCGGTCGAGATGTCTGTGAGTCGTGAATTTTGCCACCGCCCTCTCCCCAGGTGGGTGCTCCGCGCCGCCTGAGCTGGGACGTAGTCCGCGTCGTTGCCGTCTTCGCAGTGGTCGTGAACCACGCCGCCTTCGAAGGGCCGGTGCTGCACCCCGAGCTGGGTGAACCGCTCGGCCGGCACCCGTTCCAGGTCGGCGCGAGTGTGCTGCTGGTGATCAGCGCGTACTTCGTCTGCGTGACGATCCGCAAAGGCCCGACGCTGCCGTGGTTGTGGAAGCGGGTCTGCCGGATCCTGCCGCCCTACCTGGCCGCCGTGCTCGCGACGTACAGCCTGCTGGTGCTCTTCGGCCCGGACAACTGGATCCTTCCGACCCCACGGGACCTGTGGGGCAACCTGACACTGATCGCGTCGCTGGATCCGACCGTCAAGCTGATCGACGGCTCGTACTGGACGCTGCCGCTGCAGCTGATGGCGTTCGTCGCCGCCGCTCTGCTCTGGCCGCGCGGGATGGGGTCGCCGTCGCGGATCACCGTGCTGTTGTGGGTGATGACGGTCGCGCCGGTGATCCTGCAGTGGCACGACCGGATCCTGCGCAGCCCGCTGGTGGTGCAGCAGGTCTGGAACGGTTTCGGCTTCCACCGGTTGCAGCTGTTCGCGATCGGGATCGCGCTGTGGCTGTGGTCGCAGCGCCGGATCAGCACCGTGCACCTCAGTGCGCTGCTCGTCGCCGCGGTGTACGCGCAGTACGCGCACACCGCGGACCTGCCGTCGTCACTCGGTATCGGCGCGCTGCTGGTCCTGGTCGCGTTCGCCGCGCGCGGTCCGGACTGGACGGTCTTCGCTCCGGTCCGGCGACCGGTCCAGTTCCTGGCCAAGGTGTCGTTCGGGATCTACCTGCTCAACCAGGAGCTCGGCTACCTGATCGCCTACCACCTGATGGCGCTCGGTCTCGGCCGACCGGTCCAGGTCGCCGGAGCGATCGCCGGCGTCGTCATCCTCGCCTGGCTGCTCACCAAGTACGTCGAGGAGCCAGCCTTCCGCGTACTGAAGGGGGCTCGCCTGGGACGAGCCCCCTTCGGTGTCAGACCGAGCGCTGGTACGTACGGAAAGCCCGGGTAGACCAGTAGGCGACGACCAGCGTGAACGCCAGCAGGTACAGGCCGTGGCGGCCGGCCGACGCCCAGTCCGGGTCGGCGGACAAGGCCTCGCGGGCGGCGACGGTGGCCCAGTCGACCGGGTTGAAGCGGGCGGCGACCTCGACCCAGTGCGGGGCGAGTTTCGGGTCGATCATGATCGACGACATGAACGTCAGCGGCAGCGAGACGAACTGGGAGATGCCGATCAGCGCCTCCTGCTGACGGGTGAGCAGCGCGACCGCGTTCGACAGCGACCCGAACGCCGTGCCGATCAGCACCGACGCCGCGACCGTGACGAGGAACCCGACCACGCCGCCGTCGTACCGGGCGCCGGCGGCCAGGCCGATGCCGAAGACGAGCAGCGCCTGGATCGCCGTACTGGTGGCGTTGCTGATCAGCTGCCCGGCCATCAGCGCGCCGCGGCGCACCGGCGACGCGAGCATCCGGTCCATCACGCCGCGCTCCATGTCGGTGATGAACGTGGTGCCGTTCCAGCCGCTCGACATCAGCGCGGTCATCATCACGATGCCCGGGGTGAGGAACGCGATGTACGACGTGGTGCCGAAGCCCGGCAGCTCGACGATGCCTTTGAACAGCTGCCCGAACAGCAGCAGCCAGATCGCCGGCTGGACCAGCGTGAACGCGATCAGCGCGGGCGAGCGGAACTGCGCCCGCAGCCACCGCGACGTGATCAACCCGGTGTGGGCGAGAACTGGGGTGCTCATCACGCCACCTGCTCTTCCGCTGCCTGGAACGACCGGCCGGTGTAGCTCAGGTACACGTCGTCCAGCGACGGCCGCGACACCGTCACCGCGCCGACCGGAATCGCCTTCTCCTCAAGGGCTCCCAGCACGGCCGGTACGGCGGTCGCGCCGCGGTCCACCCGCGCCCGCAACATGTTGCCCTCAACAACGATCTCGCCGATGCCCGGCAGACCGGCCAGCAAGGTCCGGACCGAGCCGTCGACATCCGCGTCGACCAGCTCCACCTGCACGGTGTCGCCGCGCAGTTCCGCCTTCAGGCCCTCGGGGGTGCCCTCGGCAACGATCTTGCCGTGATCGACGATCGCCAACTGGTCCGCGAGCCGGTCGGCCTCTTCCAGGTAGTGCGTCGTGAGCAGCACGGTGAGCCCTTCGTCGCCGGCGAGCAGGCGCACCTCGGCCCACAGGTCGGCCCGGGCCTCCGGATCGAGGCCGGTGGTCGGCTCGTCCAGGAACAGCACCTTCGGGCGGTGCACGAGCCCGAGCGCGACGTCGAGCCGACGCTGCTGGCCGCCGGAGTACGTCTTGACCTGCCGAAGGGCCTGCTCGGTCAGGCTGAACCGCTCGAGCAGATCCCGGGCGCGTGACGTCGCCGTGGACCGGGACAGCCCGTGGATGCGGCCGCTGAGCACGAGATTCTCCAGACCGGTGGCCATCGGGTCGGAGCTCGCCTTCTGCGGGACGTAGCCGATCACGTGCCGGACCTCGTCCTGCTCGCGGTTGACGTCGTACCCGGCGACGAGCGCCGTGCCGGAGTCCGCGCGGGACAACGTGGTGAGGATCTTGACGGTGGTGGACTTGCCGGCGCCGTTCGGTCCGAGCAGACCGAGCACGACGCCTTCCGGCACCGAGAACGTGAGTCCGTCGAGGGCCCGGACCCCCGGGCCGCGGCGGGCTCCGGGATAGGTCTTGACCAGGTCGACGGCCGTCAGGGCATGACTGACCATGGTGACTCCTTTGATGGGGTGAAGGAGCCGGGCCGTCTATCCTGATGCTGCGCCTTGGGTCATCAGGTCCTTCGGGACCGGCTCGAGGAACTGACGGCCCTCGACCCAGGTGTTGCCGCACCTCGGGCCGGGGGCCGTTTCTCACTGTGCGTCCGGTGGGACCTCCCGCAACCAGGGGAAGTCGACACCGAAGTACTTGACCGGGTCCTTGAGCAGGTCGCCCGGCTGGACGCCGAGCTCGGCGACCAGGTCGTGGGTACGGCGCCAGAACTCGGTGCCCTCCAGGTCGTCGGTCCGGATCCGCTCGGCGAGCCGGCGCGCGAACGCGATCTCGGTCCGCAGCAGCTCGACCCGGAACTCCGACTCGATCCAGAAGATCTCCGGGAGCCCTTTCGAGCGCATCACGTCGTGCATGCGCTCCAGCCCCGCGGCTTCCTCCTCCAGTACGGCGGCCCGCTGCTCGAGCAGGTCCGCGACCCGGTCCGGCGCGAACGCCGGCAGGTAGGCGAGCCCCGCCTCGAGCTGCCGGAAGTCCTTCTCCGGCGTCCCGAGCAACTCCTCGAGCCAGCCGTCGAACTCCGCCCGGCCGGCGTCGGTGATCGCGTAGATCGTCCGCTCCGGACGGTTGCCCTCACGGACGGTCTCGACGGCCTCGACGAAACCGGCCTTCTCCAGCGCGGTGACGACCGAGTAGAGCGAGCCGTAGTTGAGCTTGATGCTCCCGTCCTTGCCGCGGGCCTTGAGCATCGTCGAGATCTCGTACGGGTGCATCGGCCGCTCGCCGAGACTGCCGAGCACGGCGAACGCCAACGGGTTGCTCACCTTGCGCCGGACCATCACCCCTCCTCGATCTCGATTACTTGAGATCGAGTATTCGCTGACGGGTACCCGATGTCAAGTAATCGAGCCGCGGCCGACGGCCGGTTGCCTTAGGTTGGTGTCGAATCCGTGCTCAGCCGTTCGTCAGACCGGGTAACGACGACAGGAAGGGTTCGCTGATGAGTGCCATCGTGACCGAGATCGAGGTCGACGCCCCGCAGGCCGAGGTCTTCGAGTACGTGATCGACCCGACGCACTTCCCGCAGTGGCAGGCCGGCGTGACCGGCGGCGGGCTGGACCACGACGGTCCGCCGACGGTCGGATCCGTGTGTCGCACCACGCGGCAGATCGGCGGCCGTGAGCGGTCGGTGACGTCGACGATCGTCAAGTACGCGCCACCGAACGCGTGGGCGGTGCGCGGCGACGACGGGCCGATCCGGGCGTTGATCGACGTCGCGGTCGAGCCTGTCGCCGGCACCAGCCGGAGCCGGGTCAGGATCGCAGTCGACTTCACCGGTCACGGGATCGGCAAGCTGCTCGTACCGCTGGTCGTCAGACCCCAGGCCCGCAAGGAGATGCCGGCCAACCTGGCCAGGCTGAAGGAGCGGCTCGAAAGCCGGAACTGAGGCTCAGGCCTTGAGCTCGGCGGCGTACCAGGGCTTGATGATCTCGTCGATGATCGCGAGGCGCTCGTCGAAGGGGATGAAGGCGGACTTCATCGCGTTGATCGCGAACCAGCGGAAGTCGGCCAGGCCGTAGTCGAAGGCCTCGGCGAGCAGGGCCAGCTCGCGGCTCATCGACGTACCGCTCATCAGGCGGTTGTCGGTGTTGACCGTGACGCGGAAGCGGAGCTTGGTGAGCAGACCGATCGGGTGGTCGGCGAGGGAGGTGGCCGCGCCGGTCTGCAGGTTGCTGCTCGGGCACATCTCCAGCGGGATCCTGCGGTCCCGGACGTACGCCGCCAGCCGGCCGAGCTCGACGCTGCCGTCGGCGTTCTCGGTGACGTCGTCGATGATCCGTACGCCGTGACCGAGACGGTCGGCGCCGCACCACTGGATCGCCTGCCAGATCGACGGCAGGCCGAAGGCCTCGCCGGCGTGGATGGTGAAGTGCGCGTTCTCGCGCTGCAGGTACTCGAACGCGTCCAGGTGCCGGGTGGGCGGGTAGCCGGCCTCGGCGCCCGCGATGTCGAAACCGACGACGCCGGCGTCGCGGTAGGCGACCGACAGCTCGGCGATCTCCATCGAGCGGGCCTGGTGCCGCATCGCGGTCAGCAGCTGACGGGCCACGATCGGGCGCTCGGCGTTCGCCATGCCGTGCTCGAAGCCTTCGCGGACCGCGTCGACGACCTGCTCCAGGCTGAGCCCGGCGGTCAGGTGCTGCTCGGGCGCGTACCGGATCTCGGCGTACACGACCCCGTCCGCGGCCAGGTCCTGCACGCACTCGCTGGCGACCCGGGTGATCGCGGCGGCGTTCTGCATCACCGCGACGGTGTGGTCGAAGGTCTCCAGGTACCGCTCGAGCGACCCGGAGTCGGCCGACTCGACGAACCACTGGCCGAGCTCAGCGGGATCCGTCCGCGGCAGCCGGTGCCCGATCTCCTGAGCCAGCTCGACGATCGTCGCGGGCCGCAGACCGCCGTCCAGGTGATCGTGCAGCAGCACCTTCGGCGCCGCGGTCAACTGCTCGGGAGTGATCATCAGCCCATCTTGGCATCCCGCGTGATCTTGAAGACCGGTACGCCGGGCGCGACCTGCAGCAGCGTTTCCAGCGAGGAGTTCTTGTCCACGTCGCCCTCGAAGAACGCGCCGACCTCCCAGGCCCACTTCTTCAGGTACAGCCGGAGCACCTCGGGCTTGTCGGCGTCCGCCAGCTCGACGGCGCGGAACACCTCGGTCTTGCGGCCGAGCCGGAGGTGGGCCTCGCCGGAGGCGCGCAGGTTCTTCACCCACTGCACGTGACCGCGCGGGGCGACCAGGTACGGCTGGCCGTCGAGCGTCATCAGGTTGACCGGCGTACTGCGCCACTCGCCGGACTTGCGGCCCTTGACCGAGAGGACCCGGCTGCCCATCAGGCTGATCCCGGCCTTGGTCAGCGCGGCGACGGCCTTGTTGAAGACCAGCATGCTGCTCTGGCCGGAGGTGATGACGCGGTTCTTGTCGTACGTCTGCTTCATGGCGGATGGGCCTTTCGTTTTCGAGAGCGGTGCTCTCTGTTGTGACCAGTGAACACGGGGCGGGTGATCCTTGTCAAGAGCACCGCTCTCGCTTTAGTGCACTGATCGTGGCAGACTGCGGGGCATGAACGCCGGACGAACCGCACGGGACCGAGCCCGGGCCGAGCTGACCCAGGAGATCAAGGACACCGCGCGCCGCCAGCTCGCCACCGACGGCGCCGAGCGGCTCTCGCTGCGCGCGGTCTCGCGCGAGCTGGGCATGGTGTCGTCCGCGCTGTACCGGTACTTCCCGAGCCGGGACGACCTGCTGACCGCGCTGATCATCGACGCGTACGACGCGCTGGGCGCGGCGGTGGAGAAGGCGGCGGCGGGGGTGCTGGGCGCCGCGAAGGAGGAGCCGGCCGCCGGCCCGCTGGACTCCGCGAAGGAGCAGTCGGCGGCCGCGCCGCGGGAGGCCTGGCTCGCGGCCTGCCGGGCGGTGCGGGCGTGGGCGCGGAAGCATCCGCACGAGTACGCGCTGATCTACGGCTCGCCCGTGCCCGGGTACAGCGCGCCGCAGAGCACGGTCCAGCCCGCGTCGCGGGTGGCGGTCTGCCTGCTCGGAGTTCTCCAGCGCGCGGCAGAGGCCGGCGTACTGGCGGTGCCTGAAGACGCGGCCGAGCCCTCAGAAACGCTGGTGGGCCAGCTGCAGCCGCTCGAGGAGATCGCGCCCGGCGTACCGCGGGCCGTGCTGCTGCGGACCGGGATGATCTGGGCCCAGTTGTTCGGGCTGGTGAGCTTCGAGCTGTTCGGGCAGTTCGTCGGGACCTTCGATCCCGCGGACGAGCTGTTCGAGGCGGCGATCGCTTCGCACGCCGACTTCCTCGGCCTAGGCGAACGCGTCGGGCAGCGGTAGTTCGAGGGCTCGCTGGACCCGGCGGACGTACTCGTCGCGCGGGATCTCGACCGCGCCGAGCGTGGCCAGGTGGTCGGTGACCCACTGGATGTCGAGCACGCGTTCGGCGGCGTACTTGTCGTCGAGCAGCTCGACGAGCCCCGCGACCGCGGCCTTCGAGCCGTCGGTCTTGTGGTGGAACATCGACTCCCCGGCGAACAGCCCGCCGATCGCCACGCCGTACAGGCCGCCGGCCAACTCGTCGCCGTCCCAGGCCTCGACCGAGTGCACCCAGCCCATCCGGTGCAGCCGCGTGTACGACGCGATGATGTCCGCGTCGATCCACGACCCCGGGCGTCTCGGGTCGGCGCAGGCGCGGATCACCTCGTCGAAGGCGGTGTTGACCCGGATCTCGAACCGCTGCCGCGCCCGCCGGAGCGACCGCGAAGGGCTGAACCCGGCGACCTCGATCACGCCACGCTCGAGCGGCGACCACCACAGCAGCGGCCCGTGGCTGTCCGGCATCGGGAACAGCCCACGCCGGTACGCCGCGAGCACGGTCCCCGGCTCGAGATCCGCTCCCGCCGCGACCACGTCCCCACTCCCGGCCACCGCGACCGGCGGGAACTCCCAGACGGAGGCAGGCGGTTCAACAGGCACGCCACCATCCTCGCGCACGCCTCCTGAGCCTGTACGCCGGGCAGGTGATCAGAGAGCGACCCGGAGACCTGGAGTCGCCAGGACGACCGGGCAGCCCGCGACCTGCGACGCCTCGTCGAGCAGGCGCAGATGATCCTGCCAGGAGCGCAGATGGGTCAGGATCAGCAACCTCGCCTCGGACTTGGCCGCCAACCGGCCCGCGTCACCGGCGGTCAGGTGCCCGCGCATCGGTCCGTCCGCGTCGAAGCCCGACGCCTCCGCCAGCAGCACGCCACACCCCTCGGCCAGCTCCTCGATCGCGGCGCACGGCTCGGTGTCGGCCGTGTAGCAGAGCACGTCGTCGATCCGGCTGGCCCAGCACTCGCCGTGCTCGACCCGCGCGAGCCGGACCCGGATCGGGCCCAGCTCGAGCTCACCTGCCGCGGCGTACGTGCTGGTGAAGTCGTCGGGATTGCTGGTCAGGACGTCGTTCATGTCCGACGGCCCGTAGATCGGCAGCGGCCCGCAGTCGGATCCCTCGCGGATCGCCTTGGAGCGGTAGTACGACAGTTGCGTGACGTCCGCCCAGTGGTCGGAGTGCGCGTGGGACAGGATCACCGCGCCGATGTCCTCGGCAGCGGCGTACCGCAGCAGCGGTCCGGCCGCGCCGGCGCCGAGATCGAGGAGCAGGCGGTAGCCGTCCTTCTCCACCAGGTAGCTGGACGCGGCCGAGTCCGGTCCTGGATCAGAGCCTGCGCAGCCGACGACAGTCATCCTCATGGCGGTATCCAACCCGCCGGGCGGGTCGTCGCGCGTCCTCGAGCAGCTGGGTGGCCAGGGCGCGGTCCGGGTTGTTCCGGAGTGGCGTGTGCGGAGTGGGCACGTAGTCTTGAAGGTGCGCCGCCCGCGGAGGCCGGGTGGGTGCGTTGTACCCAAGCCTCGAGGAGAACCGTGGCCGGAGTAGCAAGGTTCGTCGCCAGCAGTCTCGCGCCCGCTGCCCAGCGATTCGCGCCGCAGGCCGCCGCCGGAATCCTCCGGCAGGTCCTGGAGATCGCGATCGACGGGTACCAGCGGTTCCCCGGCGCGGAGAAGATCGCCGACACCAAGCTGGCCCGCTCCGGCGACGACGTCGCGGCCGCGATCGAGGCGGTGATCGACCAGCACATCCGGCTCGCCGGCGTGCAGGGGTTCGTCACGAGCATCGGCGGTCTGGTGACGCTTCCGGTCGCCCTGCCGGCCAACCTGACCGGCCTGGCGATCGTGCAGGCGCGGATGGTCGCCGCGATCGCGCACCTGCGCGGGTACGACCTCGGCGACCCGCGGGTGCGGACCGCGGTGATCATGTGCCTGCTCGGTGAGGACGGGGTGACGGACCGGCTGAAGAAGTCGAGCCTGCCGACGTCACCGCTCGGGATCGCGACAGCGCCGGTGTTCGATCCGGAGCTCGATCGCCTGGTCGCGGGTGAGGTGGTCGCCGAACTGGTCGCACGGATCGGCGGCAAGCGGATGGCGATCACGGTGACGCGGCGCGTCCCGCTGCTCGGCGGCGTGGTCGGTGGCGGGGTCGACGGGTGGTCGACGTACCGGATCGGTCAGTACGCCGACCAGAGCCTGGTCCGCCGGATCCGGCGCCCGATCGAGCCGTAGCCACGCCGTACGCCGGGCAACCGATCCTCTTCTTCTCGGCCGCAGCCCCCACCACCGTCCCCGGTCGCAGCGAAGCCAACTCGCAGGGCCGGTCAGCGCGGCCGCCCTCGAAACTGCGGTGAAACTGTCGGCGGTCGGTGCGACGATCTGCTGGTGAGCAACCGCCGGGCCGAGCTCGGGGAGTTCCTGAAGGCGCGGCGCGCCCAGGTCGCCCCCGGTGCCGTCGGGCTGCCTGCGGGCGGGCGTCGCCGTACGCCCGGCCTGCGTCGCGAGGAGCTCGCCCAGCTGGCCGGCGTCGGCGTCACTTGGTACACGTGGCTCGAGCAGGGCCGACCGATCAACGTGAGCGGCCAGGTCCTCGACGCCGTCGCGACGACGCTCCGCCTGAGCGACGTCGAACGCGAACACCTGTACCGACTGGCGGAAGCGACCCCGGCCCGCCCGCCGCGCGCCGGCGTCTGCGCGAACGAGCTGGTGATGGCCGAGATCGTCACCGCGCTCGACCCGCTGCCCGCGGTGATCACCAACCGGCGCTTCGACATCCTGCAGACCAACGACGCGTTCGCCGACCTGTTCCACGACTGGCACACGCTGCCGTGCGTCCACAAGAACCTCCTCTGGTGCATCGTCACCGAGCCGCTCGCGCGTCAGCAGCTGCTGAACTACGACACCGAGGTCCCGTACCTGGTGGGCCGCCTGCGTTCGGCGTACGGCGAACATCTGGGCGACCGGGTGTGGGAAACCGACATCGACCGCCTGCGGGCGGTGAGCCCCGAGTTCGACGAGCTGTGGGCACGGCACGAGGTCGCCGAGTGCGCGCCCCGGCCGCGGCACGTGGTGCACCCTGTTGCAGGCGAGCTGCGCTTCACGGTCACGGAGCTGGCGGTGCCTGCGCATCCGGATCTGGTGATGTTCGTGGAGACGCCGTCGGACGAGCTCACCCGCACAAGGCTGCCCTTGACCCGCCTGGAGCCTGCCGCCCGGTGAGGGCGGCACCCTACCCACGAGAGGCGCTCGCCCCCCTCCGCCTGAGAGCCAGCCGCCCGGGGAAGGGTGCGGCCGGGGTTGCGGTTGCGGCCTGAGGTGTGGAATCGGGTTGGGGTGTCGGCAGGAGTAGGTGCCGGAAGCTGGTGTTCGCGCCGGCGATTGGAAGTCGGACGTGCGAGTGTGCTGGGGCTTGCCGAGTACGGGCAGGTGAAAGCGCCGGCCACCGACGTGCTGATGGCCGGCGCTGAGCGCTGGGCCGCGCAGGCTGGTTGGAGTCTCGGCGAGGTGTGAGTGGAGTTCCGGCGAGGCGGGTGGGTCAGCCGGCGAGGGCTTGGACTACTCGGCTGGCGGCTGGTTTGCCCAGTTGCTGGGACATCCAGACGCTGGTGGCGACGAGCTTTTCGAGGTCGACGCCGGTTTCGATGCCGAGGCCGTCGAGTTGCCAGACGAGGTCTTCGGTGGCGAGGTTGCCGGTGGCGGATTCGGCGTACGGACACCCGCCGAGTCCGCCCGCCGAGCTGTCGACGACGGTGACGCCTTCGCGCAGTGCGGTGAGGGTGTTGGCGAGCGCTTGGCCGTACGTGTCGTGGAAGTGGACGGCGAGCTGGTCGACGCCGACGCCGGCCTGCTGGAGTCCGCCGATCAGGTCGATCACCTGGCCGGGGGTGGCGACGCCGATGGTGTCGCCGAGGGAGAGTTCGTGGCAGCCGAGGTCGGCGAGACGCTTGGTGACCGCGACGACCTGGTCGACCGGTACGTCGCCCTCCCACGGGTCGCCGTAACACATCGACACGTACCCGCGGACCGCCAGACCGGCCGCGAGCGCGCGCTCGACCGTCGGCGTGAACATCGCGAACTGGTCGTCGAGCGTCGAGTTCAGGTTCTTCTGCGCGAACGTCTCGGTGGCGCTGGCGAAGATCGCGATCTCCTGGACGCCGGCCTCGAGCGCGCGGTCGAGGCCGCGTTCGTTCGGGACCAGAACAGGCGCCCGTACGGCGTCCGGCAGCTCGATCAGCTTCAGCAGCTCGGCCGCGTCCGCGAGCTGTGGAACCCACTTGGGATGCACGAAGCTCGTCGTCTCGATCGTCGTCAGCCCCGCGTCGGCGAGCCGTCGTACGAACTCGGCCTTCACGGCGACGTCGACGATCGCGTCCTCGTTCTGCAGCCCGTCGCGCGGGCCGACCTCGTAGATCGTCACCCGCTCCGGCAGCCCCTCCACCGTCGCCCGCTGCGGCTTCCGCACCCTGACCTCCGTCCCGAGACCGCCGTACGGCGAACCTCTGCGCGACACGTCCCTGGACTCGTCGTCCGATCGATCGTGCCTGTGCCGTTGGACCCGCCGGTGGGCCGGTCCTTGATCCGAGCCGTGGAGGGTTCTCCCCCAGAATGGCTCGTGATGACAACTCTGGCCGACATTCTGCGCGGGATCGAGAACGGGGTGTTTCCGGCCCCCGACCTCACCACGTCCGTCGTACCGGCGCCGTCGTCCCGCGACACCTGCGTGATCGGCCTGACCGGGCACCTGGTCGTCGCCGCGGACGTCCCGCCGGAGTGGATCGCCGAGCACCTCGACCTGACCGACCTCGCCGCACCGCTCAACCCGCCGTTCCTGCACGCCCTCGAACAGTTCACCGGCCGCGAGGTCAACGGCATCGACGCGATGCTGCTCGCGCCGGCGCTCGCCGACGCGGCCGAGTGCGCCGAGCTGGTCGCCGGGCTGACACCGTTCACGGACGAGTCCCACCCGAGGATCCGTCGGGCCCGGCGCTATCGCGACGAGGTACAGGCGTACACGACCTCCACCGGCGGCCTCGTCCTCACCGGCCGCGGTCTCGCCGGGCGGCAGGAAGTCGCCCTGGAGGTCCCCGAAACCTCCCGAGGCCAAGGCATCGGCCGCCACCTGGCCCGAGCCGCCCGCGCTCTCGTCCCGGCGGGCACCCACATCTGGGCCCAGGTGACCCCAGGCAACGCCGCCTCCCTCCGCATGTTCCTCGCCGCCGGCTACGTCCCGGTCGGCTCGGAGGCCCTGCTCGTGCGGTGAGGGCGTACGACGCCGGGCGGAACCTCGTCGATCCGGCGCCAGCCGCGCGTTGTCGTGGACGGCAATCGGCTTGGACCGGGTTGCTGGTACACGACCGGCGCACCGAGCTCCTCAGCCGGGTCAGACCGACGGTGGAGGGCGGTGGTACGTCGGGGTGGTGCCGCTGTAGAGGTCGCCGCGGTAGATGTTGTGGATGATCTCGGATTCGTAGCCGGCCAGTTCGGGCATGCCGAGGGTGCGGGCGATCTCCAGTTCGGCTGCGGCGTCGTACGGGACTCGGACGAACTGGATGGAGAACGGGGCCGGGTCTGGGGTGTCGGGGATGCCTTCGAGGATGACGTAGACGGGGGTGGTGTCGCCGAGGCTGTTGCCGACGCTGCCGGTGTTGAAGAGGGTGCGGTCGAGGTCGACCTCGTAGAACGCGTCGTGGGTGTCGCCGTAGCCGACGACGGTGGGGAGCGGGCCGTCGCCGGTCGCCTCGGTGTTCTCGAACATGCCGAGGAACTCCTTCTCGTCGTGGTCGAACCTGACGCGGTGGTGGACGGTGCCGGCGGAGGCGTGGAACAGGCGGATCTGGCGACCGCTGAGGACGAAGTCGTGGCAGAACGGGAGGGCGCGTAGCCAGGTCCACTGGTCTTCGCGGAGCTCGTTCTTCCACCAGCGCATGGCTTCGTTGTCGTAGGTGCGGTCGGGGTCGGGGAGGAAGTCGTCCCAGTTGCCGAGGATGTTGACCTCGCAGACCTGCTGGCAGAGGTCGACGACGGCCTGGCCGCGCGGTCCTTTGCCGACGTAGTCGCCGAGGTTGAAGATCCGCTGGATGCCGCGCGACCTGATGTCGGCGAGGACGGCCTCCAGGGCGGTGAGGTTGCCGTGGACGTCCGAGATCAGGGCGATGCGTTCCAGAGGCATAAGGCCATCATCTGTGGTGCTTGGGGTCGTGGAGCGAGTGGGTGGCGGGGTGGTCTGCGGGGTGCGGGTGGGCATGGAGCTGGGGGTCAGGGGTTGCTGCCGGTGGGGCCGGCGGGGGTGGGCTCGGGGCTGGAGGGTTTGGTGGGTTGCGGGCGGCGGGAGGTGCTCCAGCCTCGGCCCCCGCCGCCCGTGCCGGAGGTGGGGGTACCGCCGCCTGCTTCGCCGGCGGAGTGGGCGGCTGCGCCGGCGAGGGCACCGCCGGCCTTCTTCGAACCGCTCATTGCCGCGCCACCGGCCGCGAGGCCGACGCCGATGGCGCCGGAGGCCGCGCCCTTCAACGCGCCACCGCCGCCACCGCCGCCTCCGCCGCCACCACCACCGCCGCCTCCTCCGCCACCACCACCGCCTCCACCCACACCGCTGCGGCCGCCGCCGGTGGAGCGGGCGCCCAGGGCGCCTCGGCCGGCGTTGATGGCGCCGGTGGCCAGGCCGCCGGGGTCGGCGAGAGTGGAACCGCTGCCGGCTGCTCCGCCGGCTACGGCCGCGGTGACCGGTACGACGAGGCGAAGCAGCGCGGGCAACGCGAAGACGGCGAGGAGCATCATCATCAGGCCGCCCATGGCGTTGACGAGGGTGTTGCCGTCGGGTTGCCGGATCCCGGTCTGCGTCATCTTGAACGCCGCGGCGTAGACCAAGGCGGCGGCGGGTTTGTAGGCGACGAAGGCGAGCACCCAGCCGCAGTACTTGCGGAACCAGGCCTTGCCGACCTCGGTGTTCGTCGCGGCGGCCGCCAAGGGGAAGGTCCCGGCGAGCAGGACGAGCATGGCCGAGCGGATCAGCAGCAGGATCACCTGGACGACGGACGCCATGAAGACCGCGACCGCGAAGAACATCGTGGCGACGAGTGGGAGGTCGGCCGTTGCCCTGGACAGGCTGATGCCTTGGAACAACGCCTTGCCGAGCGCCTGGTCCGAGGCCGCGTCGAGCTTCGCCTCCTTGATCACGGCCAGCGCGATCCCGTCGGAGATCTCGACCAGGACCTGGATGAACGCCGTACCGGCGCCGGCGACCACGACGAGGGTCAGCGTGGCCTTGAGCAGTTCGCGGAGTGGTTCGGCGCGCTGCTCCCAGGCGGTGCGCATCCCGGCGACGACGACGGCGATCACGAAGACCGTGATCGACAGGGCCATCGTGTGGCTGTGCAGGAGGGCGACCGGGTCGCTGGCGGTCCAGGTGTTGCCGTGCTGGGTGGCGATCGGGTCGGGCTGGACGTCGTCGTTCGTGATCCAGAACGTCGACACCGCGGTCAGGCCGGACTCGGCCAGCTCACCGAGCTTGGTGGCGAGGAGGTCGAACTGGTTGGTCACCATCGAGGCGAAGCCCTCCTTGATGCCGCACGGCACATCCACTGGGCTGCACATCAGAGTCCCTTCCAGGTGACGAAGTCGTCGAGGTCGCGGTGCTGAGAGAACGGGGCGCCGAACTGGTCGCCCGGTTTGGGCGGGACGACTCGCCAGTCGTCGTCGTGCCAGACGAGAGTGAGGTTGGCGCTCATGTACTGCTCCTCGACGGGGAGGGCCAGTACGACGGTGACGCGGTCCTTGGTGGCGTCGAGGATGCGGAAGCCGGCCAGTTGGGCTGCCGCGCCGTTCTCTGACGGGTCTTCGGTTTTGAGCTTGGTGAGGAGGGCGGTGGTGTCGGGGCCGGGGAGCATGAGCTTCTTGGTGGTGGGGATGGCTTGGTGCTGGTCGCCGAGGGCGGCGATCGCGTTGTAGGCGGCGTAGACGGCTCCCGTTGGGGAGTGGGCGAAGCATCTTCTGAAGCCGTCGTTGTCTGTTGTCGTGGGGCCGTAGGTGGTTGAGCGGGGGACCACTACTCGGCGGCTGACTTCCCAGGTCTCTACTGGTGGGGCTTTGGTGGGGATGGTTTGGTCGTCTTCGGGGAGATCGCAGGTTTTGGCTGAGGTTTGCGGCGATGCGGCCGGGGAGGTCGCGGGGGTTGAGGCCGCGGCGGCCGGAGAAACAGTTGGAGGCGAGGTGCCTGGATCCGTGGTGCTCGTGGTGGGTGGCGAGTTCTCGCCGCCGGTGCCGGCGGTCGTCGTACCGGGGGCTCCGGCCGAGGTGTTGCCTGCGTCAGCCGGGCCGGTGAACAGCAGGAGGGTGCCGCAGATGAGGACTGCGCCGATGACTATGGCGGCGGCTACGAAGCCTCGGGTGTAGGGCGTCGGGTCTTCCTGGTCGGTCATCTGGGCCCCCGGTCGGTGTGGCTTTGCTGGTGGATCTAGGCTGGCAAAGATCGGGGAACCGCCGCGGAAGTTATCCACAGGCGGGGCAAGCTAAGGCGTGAAGTGGTCCGGGTCACGCTCGGAAATCCTTCGATCGTGTCTCGACCTGTAGCCGAAAGGTCACCCCGTGTAGCGAAGTGACCTAGTCAGCTAATAGAGTCCGCGCATGACCATCGCGCCTACGCTTAGCTCGCCCCTAGCGCTCGCCGATGCAGAACCCACTCCCGTCGCCGAACCCTGGGAAAGCGACGTGATCACCGCGTACGGCCTGCTGCGTGAAGCAGCAGCCGAACTCGATCATCTGATGCGCCATTCCCTGAAGCGCAGTGGTCTGCAAATGGCAATGTTCGAACTGTTGCTGCGGCTTGCCCGTAGCCACGGGGAGAAGCAGCGTCTCACCTCACTCGCCCGGGAGTTGACCGTCACCACCGGCGGCATCACCCGGCTGGTCGACCGCGCCGAGAACCTCGGTCTGGTACGTCGGGAGCCCTGTCCCGACGATGCCCGCGGTTCGTTCGCGGTTCTCACGGAGGAAGGAAAGCGACGGCTGCGCGAAGCGCTGCCCGACCACCTCCTGGAGATCGACAGCCTGTGGATGTCCCAGCTGGCCGACGAGCGCGAGCTCGTCCTCGGCCGGCTCCGGCGGGTGCGGGACAACGCCCGTCGCTGGCCCAACGGCCGACCCGGCCTTCCGCCGGTCAGCCCCAACCGCATCTGACCCGCATTACCCGCTCCTAACGGATGTGGCGCCCGGCTGGTGCCGGGCGCCACCGAGCGGGACAGTTGAGCTGTGAACCACCCTCAGGTCCCCACCGGCACACCCCCCGCCACGTCCGACCGCTCTGGCGGTCCACACCCGGGTGACCGCGGTTCACGCGAGCTCGAACCGCACGGCCGCCGCGGTCTCCACGTCCGCGCGGCACTCGGCGGCGTACTCGCCGCTCTCGCAGGCCTTGCCGCCGGCAGCGTTGCCGCTGCCCTGCTCGGCACCCGCCAGACTCCCGTGGTCGCGATCGGCTCGGCCTTCATCGACCGCGTGCCGCCGTGGCTCAAGGACCTGGCCATCTCCCTGTTCGGCACGCACGACAAGACCGCGCTCCGGGCCGGCATCCTGATCGTGCTGCTCGCCCTGGCCGCCCTCGGCGGCATTCTCGCCGTACGCCGGTACGCCGCGGGCGCCGCCGTCGTCATCGTCCTGGCCGGCATCGCCGTCATCGCGGCAGCGACCCGGCCCGACTCCGGCCAGACCGGTTTCGTGCCGTCAATGGTCGCCGGAATCACCGCGCTCCTGCTGCTGAGACTCTTCTCCAACCGCCTGACCGAACTCCACAACGACGACGGCGTCAGCCGCCGCGGGTTCCTCCAGCTGGCCGGCGGCGTCGCCCTCGGCACGGTGGCGATAGGTGCCTTGGGCAAGGTTGCCGGTGGCCACCGGGCCGCCGTCGCCGAGGCCCGCGACGGGCTCGACATCCCGAAGCCGCCGAGCCTCGACCCGCCGGCCGGCGTACAGGCTCCTGGGGCGGTCGCGTGGGCGACTCCGAACGACGAGTTCTACCGGATCGACACCGCGCTGTCCGTCCCGCTGATCACGCCCGCCGACTGGCGGCTCAAGATCCACGGCATGGTCGACCGCGAGATCGAGCTGAGCTTCGCCGACCTGCTGAAGCGCCCGGTCGTGCACAAGTGGGTGACGCTGACCTGCGTGAGCAACGAGGTCGGCGGCGACCTGATCGGCAACGCGCTCTGGTCCGGCGTACTGCTGAAGGACCTGCTCGCCGAGGCCGGGCCGTCGAAGGACGCCGACGCGATCCTGTCGACGTCGAAGGACGGCTTCACCGCCGGTACGCCGCTCAGCACGCTGACCGACAACCGGGAGTCGATGCTCGCGTTCGCGATTAACGGGGAGCCGCTGCCGCTGGAGCACGGGTTCCCGGTACGGATCGTCGTACCGGGTCTGTACGGGTACGTGTCCGCGACCAAGTGGCTGACCGACATCGAGGTGAGCCGGTTCGACCAGTTCGAGGCGTACTGGACGCCGCGCGGCTGGGACGAGCTCGGCCCGATCAAGCTGTCGTCGCGGATCGACGTCCCGCGGTCGAAGGCGTCGGTGGGTCAGGTCACCGTCGCCGGGGTCGCCTGGGACCAGCACGTCGGCGTCTCGAAGGTCGAGGTCCGCGTGGACGGTGGCGCGTGGCAGGAGGCGACGCTGGCTGCCGACCCCTCGACCGACACGTGGCGGCAGTGGCACTGGACCTGGAACGCCCCGCGCGGCAACCACGTCCTGCAGGTCCGCGCGTTCGATGCCAAGGGCAACCCTCAGGTCGAGAGCCAGGCGCCACCCGCGCCGAACGGCTCGACCGGCCTGCACAGCGTGGACATCAAGGTCGGCTGACCGCGTCCAGCACCATCGGCAGGAAGGTGTGCTCGAGCGAGCCGGCCGGTACGGCATCCGGCTCGAGCAGGCTTTGGGCGCGGGCGCCTTCGTGCACCGCGACGACCAGACGCACGAACTGATCGGCGGGCACGCTCAGCTGTAACTCGCTGGTCCGGACGATCTCCTCGACCAGCTCGGTCAGCCGTTGACGGAAGACCGTGCGCTGCCGGATCAGCGCGTCGGCGGCGTCGGGACTGCGCAGCGCGTGCAGAGTGAACTCCGTGGAGATCAGGTGCCACTGCCGCTGATCGGGCGCGGCGTCGTCCAGCAGACCCAGTACGGCGTCGAGCAGCGTGCCGGGCTGGGTGGCCAGCTCCGGCAGCAGGGCGGTGATCTGCTCCAGCAGGCGGTCCGTCGTCGCCTCGAACAACGCCAGGACCAGCTCGTCCTTGGAGCCGAAGTTCGAGTAGAACGCGCCGCGCGTGAAGCCGGCCCGGTCGCAGATGTCCTCCACCGAGGCGCCGTGGAACCCGCGCTCGGCGAACACCTCCAGCGCGCCTTCGAGCAGGCGGGCCCGGGTGGCGGAGCGACGGCGCTTCGGGGTTTCCATGGTCAGTAGGATACAGTTCTGTATTGGATACACAACCGTATTGAAACGGGGTACGACGGATGCAGCTCAGGGCCTACGCGATCAGCGTGCGCGGTCCGCACGCGCCACTGCTGGACGCGACGTCGGTCGACGTCAGTGACCACGAGCTGGTGCTGCTGACCGGCTACCCCGGTCCCGGCCACGTCGCGGCGTCGCTCGCGCTGTCCGGGCGGCTCGTGCCCGACGGCGGTGAGGTGAAGCTCGACGGCAAGAGCGATCTCGCCGTACTGCGGCGGCGGGTCGCGGTGGTCGACGCGCCGGGCATCACCGAGCCGGACGACGCTCTGCCGGTGAAGGCCGTGGTCGGCGAGGAGCTGGCGATCGCGGGACGGAAGGCCGGTGGCAAGGCCGTGCAGACCTGGCTTGAGTCCCACGACGCGGCCGAGCATGCGGACAAGCGGTTCGAGCACCTGCCGGTCGACGTACGGACCCGGCTGCTGGCGGAGCTGACGGTCGCGCGACCGGACGTCACCGTGGTGATCCTGACGATGCCGGACCGGTTCGGCGGCGATCCGCACCGCTGGTACGGCGTGGGCCAGGAGCTGGCGTCGCGTGGCTACGCGGTGCTGGTGACGTGTGCGGACGCGTCGGCGCGGCTGCTCGGCGTACCGGCTGCGCAGATGGGTGCGGTGAACCAGCCGGACCCGGTGAAGGTCGAGCCCCTGAAGGTAGCGCCCGACGAAGACGAGACGACCGAGGAAGACGAGGACCAGGCATGACCGCCGTCCGGATGGCCCTGAGCGAACTGCGGCGACTGACCGCGGGGCGGTTGCCGAAGCTCGCGGTGGTCGCGCTGCTGTGCGTCCCGATGCTGTACGGCGGGCTGTACCTGTACGCGAACCACGACCCGTACGGCCGGCTCGACAAGGTCCCGACCGCGGTCGTCGTCGAGGACGCCGGTACGACGCTGTCGACCGGTGAGAAGCTCGCGGTCGGGCCGCAGGTCGCCGACGAACTGGTGAACTCGAAGAGCTTCGACTGGCACCGCGTCGACCGCGCCGAGGCGAACCAGGGCGTGTCGGACGGCCGGTACGAGTTCGCGCTGGTGCTGCCGAAGACGTTCTCGGCGGATCTCGCGTCGAGCGCGGAGTTCACGCCGCGGCAGGCGATGCTCGAGCTGACCACCAACGACGCGAACAACTACCTCGCGCACACGATCGCGAACCAGGTCGTCGCCCAGGTGACCAAGACCGTCGCGGCGCAGGTGAGCGAGACCGCGGCGAGCAAGTTGCTGGCCGGATTCAGCACCATCCACGGGCAGATCAGCCAGGCCGCGACCGGCGCCGGGCAGCTGCAGAGCGGGCTGACATCGGCGAACACCGGCGTGGTCAAGCTGCAGAGCGGCGCGACCCAGCTCAACAACGCGCAGAAGCAGCTGTCGGCCGGAGCGACGAAGCTGTCGACGGGGCTGACCTCGGCAGGCAAGGGCGCCGGTGAGCTGGCCACCGGCGCGGGACAGTTGAGCACCGGACTCGGCACGCTGAAGACGAAGACGGCCGGGCTCCCGGCCCAGACCAGGCAGCTGGCGACCGGCGCCGATCAAGTTGCTGATGGCAACGAGAAGATCGCGGACGTCGGCCGGCAGGTGGCGACGGCGTCGAGCACGCTGCTGAAGGACCTGACCACGATCGACGCCGGGTTGGCGCAACGGCTGAAGCAGCAGGGATTCACGCAGGCGCAGATCAACCAGGTGCTGGCCGAGACCGCCAAGCTGCGGACGCCGGTCGTCACCGCGAACACCAAGATCCAGTCGACCTCCAAGCAGCTCAACCAGTTGGCGACCGGCGCGCGGAAGGTGTCCAACGGTGCCGCCGCGCTGAGTTCGGCGACGCCGGCCCTCACCTCGGGCATCAGCAGTGCTGCCGCGGGCGCCTCGAAGCTCAACACCGGGGCCACGCAGTTGAAGACGGGGATCGGCCAGTTGCAGACCGGCGCTTCCCAGCTCGCGACCGGCGAGCAGCAGGCCGTCACCGGGCAGGGCCAACTGCTGACCGGTGTGAACACTCTCGCGACCGGAGTCGGCAAGCTGAAGACCGGCGCGACTCAGCTCAACACCGCGCTCACCAACGGCGCGAAGCAGATTCCGGACCCGTCGCCCGAGGCCCGCAAGGCCGTCGCCGAAACGCTCGGTGCTCCGGTGGGCCTGAAGAACACCTCACAGGCGACGGCCGACAGCTACGGCGCCGGCCTCGCGCCGTTCTTCCTCAGCCTGTCCTGCTGGATCGGCGCGTACGTGCTGTTCCTGCTCGTCCGCCCGCTGTCGCCACGCGGCCTGGCCGCGCTGCAGTCGCCGTTCCGGGTCGCGCTCGGCGGCTGGCTGCCGCCCGCGATCTTCGGCGCGATCCAGGCCGCGCTGGTCTTCACCGTCGTGATCATCGGCCTGGGCATCGACGCCACGCACCCCTGGCTGACCGTCGGCTTCCTGATGCTGACCTCGATCACGTTCGTCGCGATCCTGCACGCCCTGTCGGCCTGGTTCGGTGCCATCGGCAAGTTCCTCGGCCTGGTCCTGATGGTGATCCAACTGGTCAGCGCCGGCGGCACGTTCCCGTGGCAGACGATCCCGGCGCCCCTGTACTTCTTCCACCACGTGCTGCCGATGAGCTACGCCATCGACGGCGTCCGGCACCTGATGTACGGCGGCCCAGGGCTGTCGCTCGGCAAGGACCTGCTCGTCCTGGCCGCGTGGCTGGTCGCCGCCCTGTTCGCCTCCACCCTCGCCGCCCGCAAGCAACGCGTCTGGGTCGCGAAGAAGCTCCAGCCGGAAATCGCCCTCTGACGAGCCCGTCCGGGGAGTTGCCTCCCAGCTCGCCCCGATCGCCAGCCCCTTGGAGACCGGTCGGGTCCGTCCTAGCCTGAGGCATGGGCGGACGGGTCATCACCTCGAAGGCAGCCAACTTCCTCGTCGAGGACGCGGCCCTCCGCGACCGCGCCGTCGGGCCCGTGTTCGAACTGCTCGACATCTCGTTGAAGCCGGTCGAACTGGTGCTCGCCGGCTTCCGCCGCCAGTACGGCGGCCTGTGGGTCGGCGGACGGGTAGAGCTGTCGGAGACCGCGGTCTCGCTCACCCCGAATGTCCTCAACCGCGCGTTCCACCAGCAGCTGAGCTCCATCGAGGTCCCGCTGGACCTCCTCAGGTCGGTCGAGGTGCTGCCCGGGTTCGTCACCAAGATCATCGCCCTGGGCACCCCCACCCACGTCGTCAAACTCCGCTGCTACGGCGCCCCCACCCTCGCCGACCAGATCTGCGCCCAGCGCGCGTGACTTATCGGCCGGTCTGATTAGTCGGCGAGGGCTTGATGGAGTCGGGCGAGGTTGGTCTCGAGGGCATTGATGGCGTTGAGGGTTAGGTGCGGGACGGTCAGCGGTGGGTATTCGGTGCGCATGCGTTCGACGTGGGACCAGGGGACCTTGTGCCAGCCGGGGTTGTTGCGGGTGCGGGTGGTGAGGCGGCGGCGGTGTTCTGGGTTGTCGGGGCAGATGCACTCGACGATGAGTGTGGGCGTCGTACTGGGTGGCCAGGGACTGCCAGCGGGTGGCGATTTCGTCGTGGATCAGGTGGAGCACTTCTCCGTCCTACCTCGGCGGGCAATCGACAGGCGGAGTGCCAGGTTGTGGGGGTGCGGATGCCTATGGCCGAAAGCCTGGCGGTTCAGTCCTGGGAGACGAGCCAGCCGATGCGTAGTTCCTCCGCGCCGGGACGGAAGGTTCTTTCAAGTTCAGCGCGTTCGGGGTCGTCTTCGGGGAGGTACTCGGCGAGCACGGCCTGCGCGGCGATCGTCTGCGGCCGGGCGCCGAGCGCGGCGCGCAGGTGGAGCGAGCGGCGCAGCATCGCGATCCGCTCGGCGGGCTCCTGGAGATGCGCGAGGTGCCGGATGATGTACGACTCGAACAGGCCGTCGCCGATCCTCGTCGCGATCTCGAGCGCGACCTCGTACCGCGGGATCGCGCCGGCCGCGTCGTCGTCAATGTTGTCCAGCAGGACGGCCCAGTGGTACTCGGCCCAGCCGCGCTGCAGCTCGTCGCCTGTCTCGACGGCCGCGCGGTAGTTGGCTTCGGCGACAGCACGGTCGTCGGGGCGCGGAGCGCGCTGGAACAGCAGCCGGCTGTACGCCAGCCGCGCGGTCAGCAAGTGCGCTGTCGACGACGTGGGATCGAGCGCCGCGACCGCCTTCTCGGCCTCTTCGTGCCCCTCGATCCGGAAGAACCAGCCGTCGACAGCGATCTCCGCGCGCAACTCGGGATCGCCGTCCGGGCCCAGCACGTCCAGCGCGGCGCCCCACTCCCCGAGCACGAACAGCCGACGGGCCAGGTAGGTGTTGTCAGTTAGCATGACGCCTACCGTAAAGAGCGTCATGTAGGGGGTCAAGTGCAATACGGTCACTACATCGGGAACGTGACCCGGCTGGCCGTCGAGCTGGCCAACACCGGCACGCTCGACCCGTACGACGAACTGGTGGCCACCTTCTTCGCCGAGCACGAGATCACTCCGCCGACCGACGGCCGGTACGGCGACCTGCCAGACGTCGTCCGGACGGCCCTCGCGCAAACGGTCGACGGCGCCGCGCCGGACGCCGTACAGCGACTGCTGCGTGATTACCCGCCGGACATGCACCTGTCCGACCACGACGGCGCGTGGCACGTCCACTTCAGCCGCAACGGCACCCCGGCCAAGCGCTGGGCCGGCCAACTGATCGCCGCCGAACTCGCCCTGGTCGCGGCCGGCGATCCGGCGGTGACGCTGGGTCGATGCGCCGCGGCCGGCTGCGAGAACTACTTCGTCGACCAGTCCCGCAACCGCACCCGCCGCTTCTGCTCCAACGCCTGCGCCAGCCGGACGACCGTCGCGGCCTACCGGGCCCGCAAGAGCTCCTAGTTTCGCCAGCCGGTGAGGAGGTCGGTGGCTGCGGTGAGGAGGGTGGTGGTGGCTTGCTGGTCGAAGAAGGTGATGAGGGCTTCGTAGGTTTGGTGGTGGGCGGCGTCGGGGTCGACGACGTAGCCGAAGTAGCCGTCGGTGTAGCCGATGACTCTTGTGATGGGGTGGGGGCTGGTGGCCTGCAGGTAGATGCCGTGGAGGGCGAAGAGTTCTACCGGGAGGTGGAGCCAGGCGACCGGGCCCAAGGTCACGTGACTCAGGGGGAGGTCGTAGGTGGCGGGGAGGGTGGTGGTGGACATCAGGGCCTGCCCACGGGCTCCCTCTTGGCGGGTTTGGGCCATGCGTTGGGTTGGGGAGTCGCCGGTGACGGCCGGCTCGAGGGTGGGGGACTCGGTCGGGAGGTCGCGGACGGGGAGGCGGGCGGTTGTACGGCGGATGGTGGGGGCCGTCGACGGGAGGTCGAGGCCTGGCGACTTCAGGGACTCGGCGACTTCCTCGGCCAGGATCTTGCCGAGGCGGGTGACTTCTTCCGGGCCTCGGGACTGGCGGGTGAAGCGGGGGCTGACGTCGCCGGCGGCGCCCTGGAGGTAGCCGACGATCGTCGGGGCCAGGGCCGCGCGGGTGGCGCCGGGCCAGTCGGCGGACCACTGGAGGTTCTCGGGGCCGTGGGCGGTCGGGTGGCAGGCGAAGTCGAGGAGGATCGCGGCGAGGGTGCCGTCGAGGTCGTGCAGGGCGAGGATGCCGGCGGTGTTGTCGTGCGGGCCGTTGCGGCGGTGGCGGTTGGTGCCGACGCCGATCACCTCGGTCGAGCGCCAGGACGCGCGGACCGGACGGCGTACGAGGGAGGCGTTGGCCACGGCGGTGACGAGCTGGTCGACCAGCGCGGGTTCGCGCTCGGCGGGGATGACCGGGTGGATCTCGCCGGTCCAGCCGGAGGGGCCCGAGTGGGTGTGGGAGGCGCAGACCAGCACGTTCTCGGCCGGGATGCCGGCAGCCGAGGCGGCGGCTGCGGAGAGCTCGGCGGTGAGGTCCGTACCGGCGGCGATGGCGTCGAGGCTGAGCCAGAGGACGCCGGGTGCCGATTCGGTGGAGAGCCAGATGATCGTGGCCTGCAGCGGATCCGCCGTACCGGTGGCGAGGTCGGAGCGGGCCGCGTAGCCGTCCATGCGGTGCCCGGGTGGCGGGGTGACGTCGAGCGACGTGGCAGCCAGCAGCAAGTCCGACATCGTGGTGCTCCCTCTCCGGTGTGGGTCATGCATACGCCGGGAGCGGCCGGGGTGGAAGGGGATCGCCGGAACTTTGTTTAGACCACTTTCATCGCCGCGGCGAACCAGGCGGTCGTCTCCATCGGGTTGGTGATCGCGGTACCGACCACCACCGCGTGGGCGCCGGCCTGGCGGGCGGCGCGGATGTCGTCGGCGGTGCGGAAGCGGCCCTCGGCGATGACCGGGCAGTCGAGGGTAGTGGCGAGGGACCGGACAAGGTCGATGTCAGGCGCGGTTGCGGGAATGGAATTGGTATAGCCGGAGAGGGTGGTCGCGACGAGATCGGCGCCGGCTTCGCGGGCGGCCAGGCCGGCTTCGTGGGTGTCGACGTCGGCCAGGACCGGCAGGCCGAGTTCGGTGTGGATGCGGGCGATCTGGTCGATGAGGCTGGTGCCGTCGGGGCGCGGGCGTTGGGTGGCGTCCAGGGCGATGAGGTCGGCGCCTGCTTCGGCGACTCCGGCCGCCGCCGCGAAGGTCGGGGTGATGAAGACGCCGGACGGGTCGCCGAGTTTGTGCAGACCGATGATCGGGAGGCCGGTGACGGCGCGGATCGCGGCGATGTCGGCGGGGCTGTTGGCACGGATCGCCGCGGCGCCGCCGGCTTCGGCGGCGCGGGCCATCAGGGCCATGGCTTCCGGTGAGAAGAAGGGGTTGCCAGGGGCCGCTTGGCAGGAGACGACGAGCGAGTTGGTGGGAATCATCGGTGGATCACCACCAGATCGGCGTACGGCGTGAGGTCGCCCGTGGCCAGGCGTTCGGCGCCGTCCAGCGAGGTGCCGGCGGGCGGGGTGAGTCGGGCGCGCGGCGAGAGGGCCGCGCGCAGCGGGTCCAGGAGTTGGTCGCCGGCGCCGTCGAAGAGGCCGCCGACGAGGGCGACCGGTACGTCGTCCGCTCCGAGCAGCGCGGCGTGGATGGTGTCGGCGATGTCGCGGGCGGCCTGGTCGACGATCGCCTGCGCGACGGCATCGTTCGGGGCGTGGCGGAAGACCTCGGGGGCGAATGCGGCCACGTCCGCCACGAGCGTCGGTGAGGGATAGAGGCTGACCGGATCGAGCTCGGTCCCGTCGAGCGTGGTCGCGGGACCGCGGCCGTCGCGGGCCCGCTGGACGGCGGCCAGGCCGGCGCGACCGATGGCGAAGGCGCTGCCGGCGTCGCCGAAGAGGTACCCGTGGCCGTCGACCTTGCGCCACGTGCCGTCGCGGTCGACGCCGAGGCACACCAACCCGGTGCCTGCGGCAACTACTACGCCGTACCCGTCGGGCAGGGCGCCGGCGTGGGCGGTGACCATGTCCTGCGTGAGCCGCACCTCGCGGGCGGGCAGCGACCGGGCGATGTGCCCGGCGAGCCGCGCGGCGACGGCCGGGTCGGGCGGGAAACCGGTCAGCCCGAGGCAGACCGTGTCGACCGGCTCGGACAGGCGCGCGCCGAACGCGGCCGCGCCGAGCGTGTCGATGGGCAACGTGAGGTCCGTACGCCCCGGGTCGACGGGCTCGGTGGGACGACCTGTCAGAGCGGGGTGGCTCGGGTCGAGCGGCTCGGCGAGACGACCGCCGGGCGCGGGGCGGATCCTGCCGACTCGTTCCGCGACGCCGGCGTCGCGGGCGGCGGTGCGGATCGCTTCGACCGTGGCGGCGAAGCTGTCGGGGCCGTGGCGGTAACCGGGGCCTTGGCCGGTTCTGCCGTCGGGGAGGACGCGGAGGCGAAGGGCGGACTGGCCGCCGTCAATTGCGAGGTTGATCATTGCGGGACCACTCTGGCCGTTCGGCCGCCGCAGGTAAAGGAGTCCGGGTGGACCAGTCCTACCGCGAGGTCGTGTAGAGCAGTTCGCGGGTGGTGTGCAGGCGGCTCAGGACCGTGGTGAGGTCGGCGCCGTACACCGTCACGGACTCGTCGCACCAACTGTCGACGATCGGCTCGTTGCCGGTGACGTGGGCGGTGAGCTCGGTCAGGTCGAGCTCGTAGAACTGGGCCGCGTTGCCGGTCATGTCGACGACCGTGCGGAGCAGGTCGGCGGCCTGCCGCTCCCACTGATCGTTGTCAGCGGCAACTTCATCGGGCCGGATCAGCAGCACGTCGACGTCGCTGTCCAGGTCGCCGTCGCCGCGGGCGGCAGCGCCGTACAGGCTGGCGTGCACCGGGGGAAGGGTCCAGGTGGCCAGTTCGGCGCGCAGGCTGGTGACGAACGTGGTCCGCAGTCCGGAGAGCAGTTCGACGGCCTGGGCGGCGAGGTGCTTGCGGTTGAGCGTGTAGAGCAGCGAGTTGCCCGCCTCGGCGACGTGGACCAGCCCGGTCGAGGTCAGTCGCTGCAGCACCAGCCGTACGCCGGCCACGCTGCCGACTCCGGCGAGACCGTGCACCTGCCGCCCGGACAGTCCCCGATCGGCGCCCGCGAGCACCTGCAGCACAGCGCCGTCCAGTGACGGTACGACGGTTCCGATCGGCCTGCCGAAGTCCATAGTTCTGTGACTGTAGTGACTATTGTGATCAATCGCCTACTTTCCGTGACGACTCAAAGACCTCTCGCACGCACGGTCGGCGTCATCCGCAGCTCGGCGGTGAAGGCGTACCGGTCGCCGCGGTAGACCGCCGAGGTGTACTCGAAGACGCGCTCGCGGCGGTCCAAGCTGATCCCGTACGACGCCAGGCACGGCTGCGTCGTGGAGATGTCGAGCCAGCCGGCGGTCTTCGCATCGGGCAGCACCGGCTCGAGCCTCGACGTACCGCTGACCAGCTCGATCCCGTACCGCGCGGCGAGCACCTCGTACAGGGAGCCGTCCAGGTCCTCGGCCTCCAGACCGGGCACGTAGCTGCCGGGGACGGTGGTGTGCTCGACCACCATCGGCAGGTCGTCGGCGAGCCGGAGGCGGGTGAAGGTCAGCACCGGATCGCCGACCGGGATGCGCAGCCGGCGAGCGGAGGTCCGCGAGGCCTTCTCGCGGCGGAAGTCCAGCGTCCGGCTGCCCGGCGTCATCCCGCGGCGGCGGATGTCCTCGGAGAAGCCGGTCATGCCGAGCCACTTCGCGACCTTCGGGCGGGTCGTGTAGGTACCGCTGCCGTGCCGGCGGACGAGCAGTTCCTCGATCACCAGCTCGTCGACCGCGCGGCGCAGCGTCATCCGGGCGACGTTCCAGCGCACGGCCAACTCGCGCTCGGCCGGCAACGCGGCGCCCTGCGGCAGGGTGTCGATCAGCGAGAGCAGCAGCGCCCGGATCTCGGCGGCCTTCCCGGGCAGCGAACTCGGCATTGGTCCTGGCTACCAGCCGTGCGGCTTGTTCGGTAGCCATTCCACCAGGTTGCAAAGGACTGGCAGGCCCCGAAACTCCCCTAGGCCTCGAAGAGCCGCCAGTGCCCCTCGGAGATCACCTCGACCGTCCCGTCGACGACCTTCAGCGCTGTTTGGTTGTCGGTCGCGTAGGACCGGATCGGCAGCTCGGCGGCCCACTGCTCGGCGTGGGCCATCGTGTTCTCGTCCATCCCCGGGTAGTCCAGGTGCGGGAACATCGCGAAGTCGACGAGCCCCAGCGTGGTGTCGTCGCTGCCACCGGGCGGAGTCCAGCCGACGAAGCTCGCGCCGATCCGCGGCGTCATCACCATGCTGCCGGCGCTCAGTCCCACGTAGACCGCATCCAGCGACGGGAGCAGCTCAGCCAGTCCGGACTGCTGCATCCAGTAGTGCAGGTAGAGGGGATCACCGCCTCCCACGAGCAGGACGTCGGCCTCCCGGACCTTCGGCACCCACAGCTCCCGGTCGAGGCTTGGCAGCGCAGTGAGCTCCAGCACGCCGACGGACTTCCAGCCCAGCTCGGTCATCGGCGCCCTGGGCTCTTGCCCGCTGATCGTGCGGTAGGCCATCTCGGCACCGATGGGCTTGGCGTAGATCGCGGTCGGCACGTAGAGGGCACTGGACTCGGCGATCGGCTTGCCCAGCAGATCCACCAGCGCGTCGGTGATGCTCCGGTTGATGATGCCCGAGTCCGTGAGCAGAAGTTTCATGGCGGCCCGTCCCAGGTCGGTCGTCGTCGGCCCGGCGAGCCTAGCTCTCGGCACGGACAGCCGGAGCAAAACAAGCACCCTTGATTCTTTTTGCCCAGGATGGGACGCTCGGCCGATGGACCTGGACGAGGTACTGGCCGATCTGTGGGCTGAGAACGCCGAGCTGGACATGGTGGTGGCCGGGCTGGCCGCGGATGCCTGGGCGACTCCGACACCGGCGGAGGGCTGGTCGATCGCGCACCAGATCGCGCACCTGGCCTGGACCGACGAGGCCGCGCTGAGCGCGATGACCGATCGGGACGAGTTCCAGGCGACGCTGCAGCGAGCGGCCGCCGATCCGGCGGGGTACGTCGACAAGGGTGCGGCCGAGGGCGCCGCGCTGCCGACGGATCAACTGCTGCCGTACTGGCGGGAGACGCGCGCCGAGCTGGCCGAGGCGCTGACGCAGGTGCCGGCGGGCGAGAAGATCGCCTGGTTCGGGCCGCCGATGAGTGCGACCTCGATGGCGACCGCGCGGCTGATGGAGACGTGGGCGCACGGGCAGGACATCCACGACGGGCTCGGCGTGAGCCGGCAGCCGTCGAGCCGGTTGCGGCACGTCGCGCACCTCGCCGTACGGACGCGCGACTTCTCGTACCTGCTGCACGACCGGAAGCCGCCGACGCAGCCGTTCCACGTGGAACTCATCGCGCCCGACGGCACGACCTGGACGTACGGCGACCCGACCGCGGACCAGCGGGTAACCGGGCCGGCGCTCGACTTCTGCCTGCTCGCGACCCAGCGCCGGCACCGCGACGACCTCGCGGTCGAGGCGGTCGGCGCGGATGCCGAGGAGTGGCTCGGGATCATCCAGGCCTTCGCCGGGCTGCCCGGCAAGGGCCGCGTCGCGGGACAGCTCGGCTGAAGGGGTGGCGATGACCGCGCCGGTTCGGATCGGCAACGCGTCGGGGTTCTACGGCGACCGGTTCAGCGCGTTCCACGAGATGGTGACCGGTGGGCCGCTCGACTACGTCACCGGTGACTACCTCGCCGAGCTGACGATGCTGATCCTCGGGCGGGACCGGTTGAAGGATCCTTCGCTCGGCTACGCGCGGACGTTCCTCAAGCAGCTCGAGACCGGGCTCGGGGAGGCGCTCGATCGCGGGGTGAAAGTGGTCAGCAACGCGGGTGGGTTGAATCCCGCGGGACTGGCGGAGGCGATCGATGGACTTGCCGACAAGTTGGGGCTCCAGGCGAAGGTAGCGTTCGTCGAGGGTGACGACCTGCTGCCGCGGGCTGATGAGCTGGGCTTCGGTACGCCGCTGACGGCCAACGCCTACCTGGGGGCCTGGGGAATCGCCGAGGCGCTGCGCGAGGGCGCGGACGTCGTGGTCACCGGACGGGTGACGGATGCGTCGGTGATCGTCGGGCCGGCGGCAGCGCACCACGGCTGGCGCCCCGACCAGTACGACGAACTGGCCGGCGCCGTCGTCGCCGGGCACGTGATCGAGTGCGGCTGCCAGGCGACCGGCGGGAACTACGCGTTCTTCCACGAGCTGCGCAACCTCGACCGGCCCGGGTTCCCGATCGCGGAGATCCACGCCGACGGGTCGAGCGTGATCACCAAGCACGACGGCACCGGCGGCGCGGTCACGATCGACACGGTCAAGGCCCAACTGCTGTACGAGATCACCGGTGCCCGGTACGCCGGGCCGGACGTGACCACGCGGCTCGACACGATCGAGCTGAGCGACGACGGGCCCGACCGGATCCGGATCAGCGGGGTACGCGGCGAGCCGCCGCCGCCGACGTACAAGGTGTCGCTGAACAGCCTCGGCGGGTTCCGCAACGAGGTCGACTTCGTGCTGACCGGGCTCGAGCTGGAGGCGAAGTCCGAGCTGGTCCAGCGGCAACTCGAGCGCGGTCTGACCCGGAAGCCGGCCGAGCTGAAGTGGTCGCTGACCTGGACCGAGCAGCCGAACGCTTCGAGCGAGGAGCTGGCGAGCGTGCTGCTCAAGTGCGTGGTCAAGGATCCCGATCCGAAGGTCGTCGGCCGCGCCTTCTCCAGTGCGGCGGTCGAGCTGGCGCTGGCGAGCTACCCGGGCTTCCACGTGACCCGGCCGCCGGAGGACGGTTCACCGTACGGCGTGTTCACGGCGGGGTTCGTCGACGTCGGCGAGGTCGAGCACGTGGTGGTGCTGCCGGACGGGTCGCGGCGGGTGATCGCACCGGCTGTTCAGACGCAAGTGCTGGAGCCCGCGGCGGACGCGGAGTTGCCGATGCCTCTGCCGCAGCTCGTCGCAGCAGGACGTCCGGCACGGCAGCTGACGCGGGAGGTGCCGCTCGGGCGAGTGGTCGGCGCGCGAAGCGGCGACAAGGGCGGCGACGCGAACGTCGGGGTGTGGGTGCGGAACGAGACAGCGTGGCGCTGGCTCGCGCACACGCTGACGATCGGGCTGTTCAAGGAGTTGCTGCCCGAGACCGAGGACCTGCGCGTGACGCGGTACGTGCTGCCGAACCTGTGGGCGTTGAACTTCGTCGTCGAAGGGTTGCTCGGCGAGGGCGTGGCGTCGCAGGCGCGGTTCGATCCGCAGGCGAAGGCGGTCGGCGAGTGGCTGCGGTCGCGGTACGTCGACGTACCGGAGGTGTTGCTGTGAACGACTTCCGGAAGTCCGTACGACGGTTCATGGCGGCGGAAGTGCTGCCCGACCTGGACTCCTGGGAGCGGGCCGGCGAGCTGCCGCGCGAGCTGCACAAGAAGGCCGGGGAGCTGGGACTGCTCGGGGTCGCGTTTCCGGAGGCGGTCGGTGGCGGCGGCGGGTCGCTGGCGGACGCGATCGCGGTCGTCGAGGAGATGCACTCCAGCGGCGGGTCCGGCGGGCTGGTCGCGTCGCTGCTGACCTGCGGGATCGCGCTTCCCCATATCGTTGCTGCAGGCAATCAAGCGCACATCGACCGGTGGGTGCGGCCGACGCTGGCGGGTGAGCTGATCGGATCGCTCGCGATCACCGAGCCGGACGGCGGGTCCGACGTCGCCTCGCTGCGGACGACGGCGCGGCGCGACGGGGACCACTACGTCGTGAACGGCGCGAAGACCTACATCACCAGCGGTTCCCGCGCGGATTTCGTCACGACCGCGGTACGGACGGGCGGTCCCGGTGCCCACGGGATCTCGCTGCTGGTGATCGAGCGTGGGCACTTCGAGGTCTCCCGCAAGCTGGAGAAGATGGGCTGGCTGTGCTCGGACACGGCCGAGCTGTCGTTCACCGACGTCCGGGTTCCGGTCGAGAACCTGGTCGGCGAGGAGGGCACGGGCTTCGTCCAGCTGGCGCAGAACTTCGTCGCGGAACGGCTGACGCTCGCCGTCCAGGCGTACGCCGGAGCGCAGCGCGCGCTCGACCTGACCGTCGAGTGGTGCCGGGCGCGCAGGACCTTCGACCGGCCGCTGATCTCACGGCAGACCGTGCAGTTCACGTTGACCGAGATGGCGCGGCGGATCGACGTCGCTCGGGTCTACGTCCATCACGTGGCTGAGCGGGCGTCGCGCGGTGAGGACGTGATCGCCGAGGTCTGCTTCGCCAAGAACACCGCCGTCGAGGCCGGGCAGTGGGTCTGCGACCAGGCGCTGCAGCTGCACGGCGGACTCGGCTACATGCGCGAGTCCGAGGTCGAGCGGCAGTACCGCGACCAGAAGATCCTCGCCATCGGCGGGGGCACCACGGAGATCCTGACCGGCCTGGCCTCGAAACGACTGGGGTACACCGCATGAGCAACCGCGAAGCGATGCTGGAGAAGCTCGCAGCGCTCGACGAGGAACACCAGAAGGCGCTGGCGGGTGGCGGCGAGAAGTACGTCGCCCGCCACCACCAGCGCGGCAAGCTGCTCGCCCGGGAGCGGATCGAGCTGCTGATCGATCCCGACTCGGCGTTCCTCGAGTTGTCGCCGCTGGCCGGCTGGGGATCCGACTTCACCGTCGGCGCGAGCCTGGTGACCGGGATCGGCGTGGTCGAGGGCGTCGAGTGCGTGATCACCGCGAACGACCCGACGGTCAAGGGCGGCGCGAGCAACCCGTGGACTGTGAAGAAGGCGTTGCGGGCGGACGAGATCGCGCGGGCGAACCGGTTGCCGGTGATCAGCCTGGTCGAGTCCGGCGGCGCGGACCTGCCGACGCAGAAGGAGATCTTCATCCCGGGCGGCGCGATGTTCCGGAACCTGACCCGGCTGTCGGCCGAGGGGATCCCGACGATCGCGCTGGTGTTCGGCAACTCGACCGCGGGCGGCGCGTACATCCCGGGGATGAGCGACTACGTGGTGATGGTCGACGGCGGCGCCAAGGTGTTCCTGGCCGGGCCGCCGCTGGTGAAGATGGCGACCGGCGAGGACGCCGACGACGAGTCGCTCGGCGGGGCAGCGATGCACGCGCGCGTCTCCGGGCTGGCGGACTACTTCGCGGTGGACGAGCCCGACGCGATCCGGCTCGGGCGGCAGATCGTGTCGCGGCTGAACTGGAAGAAGCTCGGGCCCGCGCCGGCGTCGTCGTACGAGGAACCCTGGTACGACGCCGACGAGCTGCTCGGGATCGTGCCCGGTGACCTGAAGATCCCGTTCGATCCGCGCGAGGTGATCGCGCGGGTGGTGGACGGGTCGGTGTTCGACGAGTTCAAGCCGCTGTACGGGTCGTCGCTGGCGACCGGGTGGGCGTCGGTGCACGGGTATCAGGTCGGGATCCTGGCGAACGCGCGCGGGGTGCTGTTCTCGGAGGAGTCGCAGAAGGCGGCGCAGTTCATCCAGCTCGCCAACAAGTCGTCCACCCCGCTGGTCTTCCTGCACAACACGACCGGGTACATGGTCGGGCAGGAGTACGAGCAGGGCGGGATCATCAAGCACGGCGCGCAGATGATCAACGCGGTCTCCAACTCGAAGGTGCCGCACATCTCGGTGCTGATGGGGGCGTCGTACGGCGCCGGGCACTACGGGATGTGCGGGCGGGCCTTCGACCCGCGGTTCCTGTTCGCCTGGCCGTCGGCGAAGTCGGCGGTGATGGGACCGCAGCAGTTGGCCGGCGTCCTGTCGATCGTCGCTCGCGCGGCGGCGTCCGCGAAGGGGCAGCCGTACGACGAGGACGGCGACGCGGCGATGCGCGCGTACGTCGAGGGGCAGATCGAGGCGGAGTCGCTGCCGATGTTCCTGTCCGGGCGGCTGTACGACGACGGCGTGATCGATCCGCGGGACACGCGGACCGTGCTCGGGCTGTGCCTGTCCGCGATCCACTCGGCGCCGGTGGAGGGCACGTCCTCCTTCGGCGTGTTCAGGATGTGATGACGATGATCAGCTCGGTACTTGTCGCGAATCGTGGGGAGATCGCCCGGCGGGTGTTCCGGACCGCGCGCTCGCTGGGACTGGGGACCGTGGCGGTGCACTCGACCGCGGACGCTTCGGCGCCGTACGTCGGGGAGGCGGACGCGGCGGTTCATCTGCCGGGGCATGCGGCCTCGGACACGTACCTGCGGGTGGACTTGGTGATCGCGGCCGCGCGGGCCGCGGGCGCGGACGCGGTGCATCCGGGGTACGGGTTCCTGTCGGAGAACGCCGCGTTCGCCGAGGCGGTTCTCGAGGCCGGGCTGACGTGGATCGGGCCGCCGGTCGCGGCGATCGCCGCGATGGGGTCGAAGATCGAGGCCAAGAAGCTGATGGACGCGGCGGGGGTGCCGGTCCTGCGGCAGCTCGCGGCTGGTGATGTCACCGATGCGGACCTGCCCGTTCTGGTGAAAGCCTCGGCAGGTGGCGGCGGGCGGGGTATGCGGGTAGTCGAGTCCCTGGCGGAGCTGCGCGCGGAGATCGCGTCCGCGGAGGCCGAGGCGTTGTCGGCGTTCGGGGACGGGACGGTGTTCTGCGAGCCGTACCTGGCGAGCGGGCGGCACATCGAGGTCCAGGTACTGGCGGATTCCTTCGGGACCGTGTGGGCGGTTGGGGAGCGGGAGTGCTCGATCCAGCGGCGGCATCAGAAGGTGGTGGAGGAGTCGCCTTCGCCTTTGGTGGAGCGGGTTCCGGGGATGCGGGACGCGTTGTTCGAGGCGGCGCGGAAGGCTGCTGAGGCGATCGGGTACGTGGGGGCTGGGACGGTCGAGTTCCTGGCGGACGAGAGCGGGAAGTTCTACTTCCTGGAGATGAACACGCGGCTGCAGGTCGAGCATCCGGTGACGGAGTCCGTGACCGGGCTGGATCTGGTGGCCTTGCAGTTGTCGATCGCCGCTGGTGAGGCGTTGCCCGCTGAGCCGCCGGAGCCGGTGGGGCATGCGATCGAGGTGCGGCTGTACGCGGAGGATCCGGCGCAGGACTGGCAACCCCAGACCGGAAAGCTTCACAGATTTGCCCTTGCTGGGAGTGAGTTCACCGCCGGTGGGTTGCGGAGTGGTGCTCCTTGGGTGCGGGTGGATTCGGGTGTGGTCGACGGGTCGGAGGTTTCGCCGTACTACGACTCGATGCTGGCCAAGGTGATCGTCTGGGCGCCCACGCGGGAGGTGGCGGCGCGGCGGTTGGCGGTCGAGTTGGAGCGGGCGGAGATCCACGGAGTGGTGACCAACCGGGAGCTGCTGGTGTGGGTGCTGCGGCATCCCGCGTTCGTTGCCGGGGACACCGATACCGGGTTCTTCGACCGGTACGGCGTGGGAGCGGAGAAGCAGGAGGTCGAGCTGTCCGCGTTGGCGGCTGCACTGGCGGACGCGGCGCGCAATCGCGCGAGCGCCAAGGTGCAGGGCCGACTGCCGAGCGGGTGGCGGAACCTGCCGTCGCAGGCGCAGCGGAAGTCGTACGCCGTGGGCGGCTCGACGTACGAGGTGTCGTACCGGCTGACGCGCGACGGGCTCGTCACCGACGGAGACGTGACGCTGGTCGAAGCGTCGGCGGACTTGGTGGTGCTGGAGGTGGGCGGCGTCCGGCGGCGGTTCCCGGTGGCGGCGTACCCGGGGCTGGTGTGCGTCGGGTCGGTGCAGCTGGTGCCGGTGGAGCGGTTCGCGGATCCGGCGGACCAACTGGCGGCTGGGTCGCTGGTGGCGCCGATGCCGGGATCGGTGATCCGCGTCGCGGTGGAAGTGGGCGACGAGGTGAAGCAAGGGCAGGCGCTGCTCTGGCTGGAGGCGATGAAGATGGAGCACACCATCTCCGCCCCGGCCGACGGCGTCGTGGTCGAGCTGAACGTCGCCAAGGGTGAGCAGGTCGAGGTCGGGGCCGTTCTGGCCGTCGTACGAGGTGGGGAGGACGCATGAGTTTCGTCGAGACCGAGGAACGCCGGGCGTTGCGGGCGGCGGTGAGCGAGCTCGGGCACAAGTACGGCTACGCCTGGTTCACCGAGAAGGCGCGGAGCGGCGGTCAGACCACCGAGCTGTGGCAGGAGGCCGGCAAGCTCGGCTACCTCGGCGTGAACCTGCCCGAGGAGTACGGCGGAGGCGGCGGCGGGATGGCCGACCTGTCGATCGTGCTGGAGGAGCTCGGCGCGGCCGGGTGCCCGCTGCTGATGATGGTCGTCTCCCCCGCGATCTGCGGCACGGTGATCAGCCGGTTCGGCACCGACGGGCAGAAGCAGCGCTGGCTGCCCGGGCTCGCGGACGGCTCGGTGACGATGGCGTTCGCGATCACCGAGCCGGACGCCGGGTCGAACTCGCACAACATCACGACCACCGCCCGGCGTACGGACGACGGCTGGTCGCTGTCGGGCCGGAAGGTCTACATCTCCGGCCTCGACGTCGCCCAGGCCGTCCTGGTCGTCGGGCGGACCGAGGACGCGAAGACCGGCCGGCTCAAGCCCGCGCTGTTCATCGTTCCCGTCGACGCGCCCGGCGTCGAGTTCCGGCAGATCGAGATGGACCTGATCAGCCCGGACAAGCAGTTCTCGTTGTTCCTGGACGACGTGACGCTGCCCGCGGAGGCGCTGGTCGGCTCGGAGGACGCGGCGTTGCTGCAGCTGTTCGCCGGGCTCAACCCCGAGCGGATCATGGCCTCGGCGTTCGCGATCGGCATCGGCCGGCACGCGCTCGGCAAGGCCGTTGCCTACGTCAAGGACCGGCAGGTCTGGAAGACGCCGATCGGCGCCCACCAGGGGATCTCGCACCCGCTGGCCCAGGTCAAGATCGAGCTGGAGCTGGCCCGGCTGATGATGCAGAAGGCGGCCGCCCTGTACGACGCGGGCGAGGACCTGGCCGCCGGCGAGGCCGCGAACATGGCCAAGTACGCCGCCGGCGAAGCTTGCGTCCGCTCGACCGACCAGGCGGTCCAGTCGCTCGGCGGCAACGGCATGACGGTCGAGTACGGCGTCGCGTCGCTGGTCGCCGCGGCCCGCGCGACCAGGATCGCGCCGGTCAGCCGGGAGATGATCCTGAACTTCGTCGCGCAGCATTCGCTGGGTCTACCCAAGTCGTACTGAGTCCGCCACAGTCGTGCTTCACAGCTTCGGAAAGGACCGCCAGCCATGGTGATCTACAGCGAGTTCCCGCCGGTGGAAGTGCTCGACGTCCCGATCCACGAGGCGGTGCTCGGCCGCGCCCAGGAGTACGGCGACCGGCCGGCCCTGGTGGACGGGGTCAGCGGCCAGGAGATCAGCTACGCGCAGCTGGACGCGATGAGTCGCCGGGTCGCGGCCGGCTTCGCCGAGCTCGGCATCGTCAAGGGTGACGTGATCGCGCTGCACAGCCCGAACACGATCCTCTACCCGGTCGCGTTCTACGGCGCGACCCGGGCCGGGGCGACCGTGACGACGGTCAACGCGCTCTACAACGCCGCCGAGCTGCACAAGCAGCTGGTGGACTCGAAGGCGAAGTTGCTGGTGACGATCTCGCTGTTCCTGCCGCTGGCGACCGCCGCGACCGAGGGCACGGATGTGCGGGAGATCCTCGTCTGCGACCAGGCCGAGGGGTACCGGTCGGTGATGGAGCTGGTCGCCTCGACCGGACCGGAGCCTGTCGTTGCGATCGACCCCGCCGAGGACGTCGCCGTGCTGCCGTACTCCAGTGGTACGACGGGCGCCGCGAAGGGCGTGATGCTGACCCACCGCAACATCGCGACCAACATTGCCCAGGCCCAGGCGACGTTCACGATGGGCGAGGACGAGCGGATCATCGCGATCCTGCCGTTCTTCCACATCTACGGGCTGAGCGTGCTGATGAACCTGCCGCTGCGGGCCGGCGCGACCGTCGTGGTGCTGCCGAAGTTCGACCTGGACCAGTTCCTCACCACGCTGGACCAGCAGCGGATCACCCGCGCGTTCGTCGCGCCGCCGATCGTGCTCGCGCTGGCCAAGCACCCGGCGGTCGACGGGGTCGACCTGTCCGCGCTGCGGTACGTGACCTCGGCGGCGGCGCCGCTCGACGCCGAGCTGGCCGAGGCGTGCGCGAAGCGGCTCGGGCTGCACGCCGTACTGCAGGCGTACGGGATGACCGAGCTGTCGCCCGGGACGCACGCCGTACCGCAGGACGCTGTCGATCCGCCGGCCGGTGCCGTGGGCAAGCTGTTCCCGTCCACCGAGATGCGGCTGGTCGGTGCCGATGGCAACGATGTGGGCGCCGAGGAGACCGGTGAGATCTGGATCCGCGGACCGCAGGTGATGAAGGGGTACCTGGGACGCCAGGCCGAGACCGACGCGACGATCGACCCGGACGGCTGGTTGCACACCGGCGACATCGGGCGGGTGGACGAGCGCGGCTACCTGTACGTCGTCGACCGGGTCAAGGAGCTGATCAAGTACCACGGGTACCAGGTGCCGCCGGCCGAGCTGGAGGCGATCCTGCTGACCGACGACCGGATCGCGGACGCGGCGGTGATCGGCGTACAGGCCGACGGCAACGAGGTGCCGAAGGCGTTCGTCGTCCCGATGCCGGGCAGCGGGCTGACCGAGCAGGACGTGATCGACTACGTCGCCGAGCGGGTGGCGCCGTACAAGAAGGTGCGGCAGGTGGAGTTCATCGAGGCGGTGCCGAAGGCCGCGTCGGGCAAGATCCTGCGGCGCGAGCTGAGGGCACGGGAGGCCACGGGTGGCTGAGCCGCTGCGCGCTCCGCAGCAGGATCGCAGCCGGGCGACCCGGCAGAAGCTCCTGGAAGCTTCGGTCGAGTCGCTGGCCCAGGTCGGCTACGCCGCGACGACGGTCGCCGTCGTCGCGGCGCGCGCCGGGGTGTCGCGCGGCGCGGCACAGCACCACTTCCCGACGCGAGCGGACCTCTTCGAAGCCGCCGTCGAGTACATGACCGAGGTCCGGCTCGCGGAGATCCGCTCCCAGGCCGCGGCCTTGCCGGTCGGCGCCGGCCGCACCGAGGCGATCGTGTCGATGCTCGCCGACGTCTACACCGGCCCGCTCTTCCGGGCGGCGCTGCACCTGTGGGTCGCGGCGTCAACAGAGGAGCCGCTACGCCGGCAAATCGTCCGCCTGGAGGCCCACGTCGGCCGACAGGCCCACCGGGCCCTGCTGGAGGTGCTCGACGTGAGCGAGAAGACCCCCGGCGTACGGGAGACGGTGCAGGGCGTCCTGGACATGGCCCGGGGGCTGGGCTTGGCCGACCTGCTCACCGACGACGGCCGCCGGCGGCGCGGAATCGTGCGGCAGTGGTCGAAGATCCTGGACCAGGCGCTAGCGAACTGAGGGTCTCCGCGGGATCAGTGCCGCCAGACGGTGCCCTGTCGGTCCCGCCCGATCCACTGCTCCAGAGCAACGACGACGTCCGGAGCACCGAGCTCGCGCTCCAGCAACCAGCAGGCCAGGTCGACGCCGGCGAACCAGCCGCTGCCACAGGTGACCAGGTCCCCGTCGTCGACCACCCGCGCGTCGATCACCTCGGCCCATTCGGCCAGCCGCCCGAAGTCAGCCCTGTGAGTGGTGGCCGGCCGCCCACTGATCAAGCCGGCCGCGCCCAGCAGCAGCGCGCCGGAGTCGATCCCGGCCAGGATGAGCTGTTCACCACCAGCCGCCTTCGCCTCGGCCAACTGCCGTGGGACGACCCCGCGCTCGATTTCCTCCAGGACCCAGCCACCGGACACCGCCAGCACCCGCGCCGTCCCGGGCGACCACGGCACCAGGTCGCTGAACGTCGAGCCGTAGCAACCCGTCACCTGGCTCGCGCCGTCCGCCGTCACGAGGTACGGCTCCACCGCCAGCCCCCGGCGCTGGGCGTTGGCGAAGACCGCGAACGTCGTCAGCGCGTCGACCTCGGCGACTCCTTCGAACATCAGTACGTCAATCCGCATCCGCTCATCGTCGTCCGGAGGATCGGGGCAATCCCAGTGGCGGGAAAGCCATCCTTCGCTAGATTCGAGCCATGCACCTCGTGGCGGTTCTCGCACTCGACGGCGTGATCGGGCTCGAGCTCACCGGCGCCTGCCAGATCTTCGCTGCCGCGACCGGCCGGACCGACGGTGAACGCCTGTACGAGGTCCGCGTGTGCGGCGACCGCGGTGGGACGAGCGTGCGGGCGTACGACCGGCCGGTGTTCCGCGCCGAGGCGCCGTACGACCTGACAGCCGCGCTGACCGCCGAGACCGTCATCGTTCCCGCGTCCGTCGAGCCGTCGCAGGACGTGGTCGAACTGGTTCGCGAGGCGCATCGGCGCGGCGCACGGATCGCTTCGATCTGTACCGGCGCCTTCGTGCTTGCGGCCGCCGGCGTGCTGGACGGGCGCCGGGCCACGACCCACTGGGACCACACGGCGAAGCTGGCCCGGCGGTATCCCGCGGTGGAGGTCGTCACCGACGCGCTCTACATCGACGAGGGAGAGGTGCTGACGTCGGCCGGTGTGACTGCAGGGCTCGATCTGTGTCTGCACCTGGTCCGTCGCGACCACGGCCTGGCGGTCGCGGGGGCGGTCGCGCGGCGCCTGGTGATGGCGCCGCATCGCGACGGCGGTCAGGCGCAGTACGTTCCGGCACCTGTTGTTACAGGCAACGATTCGCTGGCACCGCTGCAGGACTGGATGACCGCCCATCTGGCCGAACCGCTGACGCTGGCGGCCGTGGCCGCCCAGGCGTCGATGAGCACCCGGACGCTGAGCCGAAGATTCCGTGCGCAGACCGGCACCACGCCGTTGCAGTGGCTGATCAACCAGCGTCTCCACCGTGCCCGCGAACTCCTGGAGACCACGGATCTGGGCATCGACCAGATCGCCGCGGCTACCGGCTTCGGCAGCGCGGTGGTCCTGCGCCAGCACTTCACCCGCGTGCTCAGCACCACACCCACTCGCTATCGCCGAACGTTCGCGCCGCCCGCCAGGGGAGACATCCGGCCGCGCGGAGGAGGATCTGGTGAGGTCTAGCCGAGGTTGCCGATCCAGTCGCCGGGCAGCGGGTCGGGCTGGAAGGCCACGAAGACGAGGTCGTCTGCTTCGGGGTGGAGCGGGTCGAACAGGACTAGGGCCGTGTCGGCGGTCGGGATGGCCGAACGGTTCTCCGCGCGGCGGGTGACCCAGCGGTCCGTGCCCTGCAGGTCGGTGAACTTCACGACGACGTCGGCGCCCACGACGGAACGCTGGCCCTGGTCGTTCTGCGAGGTGCGGATGGAGAGGTCGGTGATGGCGCCGGTGACCTTGCGGCCTTCGGTCAGGAGTCGGTTCCGGTCGGCGATCTGCCGGCGCAGGCGCCGGTTGTGCTTGATCGCGTAGACGGTGACGAGGGCAGCGATCACGAGCAGGAGCGCCGGGAGCCAGACGTCAGCGCGGTACATGACCCAGCCGAAGGCGCTCCAGCTCTCGTCCTCGTGGAAGACCGGATCGACCTTCGTGCCGACCTGGAGCGGGGTGGTCCAGGTCGTGGTGTCGGCAAGGACTCCCGCTGCGACGGCCAGCACCACCACCGGCGTCTGCCGGATCGGCTGCTTCTCGCCGCCTGTGTAGGCAGCGATCAGGTGCCTGGTCACGCCGCCGGTCAGCATCAGCCCGAAGACGCCTACGACCAACAGCACCGGCAGAGTGGCCAGCCCGAGGAAGCCGCTGTCCACTGCTGGATCGTTGTCGGCGAAGCTGCTGTCGATCACCCCGCTGCGGAGCAGGTCGACCATGGTGCCGATCGCCAGGCCGCAACAGAAAGCAGCGCCCAGCTGAGCGATTCCGGCCACGATCGCCCCGGCGAGAAACTTCGGCTGACCTTGCCGGCTGAGGCGCTGGGCACGCCGGGCCGCGACCGGATCCACGGTGCTCAAACTGTTCCCCCCAGGTCCGAGATCGAGGCAACAGAGTAGCCGTCAGGGAGCCGACCCAGGTCGGTTGTCGGATTCTGGGGGATGCGTTCGTGGAGAAGGCAACCGAACAAGTCCGCGACAGGAGAACCACGATGAACGACCAGGCCAGGCCATCCACCAGACCGTTTCGCTTCGGGGTTGTTACGCCGGTCGATTCCGACCTGCGGACGTGGCGGGACCGTGTGCGCCGCATCGCCGACAGCGGCTACTCGACGTTGCTGATGCCCGATGTCCCTACCTGGCAGCCGGCTCTCGGCCCCACGCTGGCGACCGCGGCCGCGATCACCGACCTGCGGATCGGTTCGTGGGTCTATGCCGCCGCGCTGCGCGAACCATGGAGCACGGCCTGGGAGGCCCACTCACTGTCAGTACTCACCGAAGGCCGCTTCGAGATGGGCATCGGCGCCGGCCGGCCCGGGATCGAAGTGGAACTGGGGCTGCCCGCCGTCTCCGCCGCCGAGCGTCGCGCCAGGATGCGCGAGACCGTCGCCGCCCTGCGGCGGTTCGACGGCCCTGACCTGCACACGCCGGTGGTGATGGCGGTCAGCGGAGCGAAGTCGCAGGCGCTGGCGCTGGAAGTCGCTGACGCGGTCACGTTCGTCCTCTCGGCGGAAGAAGGCCGGGCCGAAACCGCCAAGCGGGCCGGCGACTTCTCCGGCGGCCGAGACATCGAACTCGTCCAGCACATCTCCGCCGTCGGTGACGGTGTCGCGCCGTACATGGCCGCGCCCGACCTCGACACCGCGGCGCTTCGGGCCGCCGACTCGCTGCTCATCCTCCCTGCTGATCCTTCGGCGGCCGCCGAAGAAATCCAGCGCCGGCGTGAGGAGATCGGCTTCTCGACCTTCGTCATCGGGGCCAACTTCGCCGACACACTCGCGCCGGTCGTGGCCGACCTGGCCGGACGGTAGGCGCCGGCGATCACTTGCTAGCGGGTTGAGCGTTGTTTGCGGCTTGCGATGCGCTGGTCGACCTTGGCGGCGAGGAGGTCTGGTTCGCATTCGGCCAGGTGGTCGCGGACCAGGAGGTGGATGAAGGCGTACTCGCCGCGGCCGGTGCGGGTGAGGACGTAGCGGTCGGCGGCGTACTGGAGGAAGGCTCGGCGGCGCCAGGGGAGGTAGCCGGTCCAGCGGAGGAGGAGGCCGTGCATCAGGCGGGAGATGGGGCCGGCGAAGAGGGCGGGGCGGCGGCGCCAGGCTTTGGCGGCTACTACGCCGGTGACGATTCCCAGGATTGCTTCCAGTTGGGTCCAGGCTGGGTTGGCTCCTAGGGCCAGGGCGACTGTTACCGCTGCGGCCAGGCCGGCTACTACCCAGAGGTCCATCAGGTCGCGGGCGTCGTCGTACTGGCGGACCAGGTGGTCCATGGGGAGGGCCTTGACCACACGGATGCCTTGGGCAACGATCAGGCCGGCTGCGGCGGAGGCCAGGAAGGCGTCGGGGTGGTCCAGCTGGGTGAGGACCAGGGTGGTGCCGACGGTGACGACGGCGAGCCTGGCCAGGAGGAGGGCTCGGCGGCGGGGGCCGTTGGAGACGATCAGCTCGAAGCCGTACGACGCGGTGACGGCTCCTGCTAGGAGGAGCAGGGCCAGCCATCTGGGGAGGGCGGCGAAGACCGCGGCGCCTGCTAGCGCTGAGGCGAAGCCGGCTACGGCACCGGTGGCTGTCATGGCTGCGGCGACCAGGGCGCTGGGCTGGCCTGGGCTCTTGCGGAGCGGCTGCCACGGGCGGGGGCGGATGTGGACGAGCAGCAGGCTGGTTGCTCCGACGGCTACGCCTGCCAGTACGCCGTACAGGGCGGTGATGGCTAGTGCCGCTCCGCCGACCAGGCCGGCGAACAGGGCTGGCAGGCAGACGCGGTGGACCAGGTAGCCGATGGAGGGGAGCGACAGGCCGTACCAGCCGTTGGGGGTGAGCCAGCGCGGTACGGCGGTGCGGTCGCCGGCTCGGGTGCGGGTCCACCAGGCCAGGCACCACAGCGAGCGGAGGGCTGTGCGGGAGTCGTACTGGCGGCTGGCCGGGCGGTGGCGGGAGAGCACCTCGGAAAGGAAGGTGTCGAACAGGTCGCGCCGGTGGTCGGCGACCGCGCCCGCGGCCACCTCCTCGGCGTCGCGGCCCTGGTAGGCGAGGGCCATCACGTTGAGCATCAGCGGTGAGGTGATCAGGTCCCAGAGGTCGTCGTCCTGCTCCATCGCGGCCCGGGCGCCGGCCAGCTCGGCGCCGACGGAGGTGAAGTAGTCGAGGACCTGACGGCGGGTCAGCGGGCGGATGCGCACCGCGCCGTACAGCTTGAGGGGCTGCGGGAGGCGGGCGTAGTCGGCGATGCGGCAGGTGACCGCGAGCTGGCCGACCAGGTAACGCTGCTGGAGCTCCTCGAGGGCAGGAGCGAGCTTGACTCGGTGCTGGAGGGCTATCTCGTCCACACCGTCCAGCAGGAGTGCCAGCTTGCCTCGGCGCAGCCAGACCCGGCCTACGGCGGCGGGAATCTGGTAGCGGCTGTGGAGGTCGCGGAGCAGCCAGCGGACGAAGCCGGCCAGCAGCGGGCTGTCGCCAGGGTCGTCGTCCTCGCGCCTGGTGGTGATCGGACCGGTCCAGCCGGAGAGGTCGACCAGGACAGGGATCGGCTGATCGGGGTCGTTGCGTGCGTTGGCGGCCAGGGTGCGGGCGAGATCGAGCAGGAGGGTCGTCTTGCCGGCGCCGGGAGCGCCAAGGATGAGCATCGAGTCCTGCAGGTCGTCGAACGCCTTCGCGATGTCGGCGTTCTCGCGGATCTCCGGCTCGGTGCCGTGCAGCGGCTGGACCAGGAGGTCGTACGGGCGGACGACGGCATCCGGGCTCTCGTCGAGGTCGAGTGCGAGCCGGGTGTACTGCGCCAGCGAGCCGGCGACGCGCTCGGACAGGTAGCGGTCGACGCGGGCCAGGGCGTTCGGGCGGTTCCGGGGCTGGTCTGCCGAGCGGATCGAGAGGGTACCGGTGCGGCGGCTGCGGAGCTCCCAAACGCCGGTGACGATCGCGATCAGCCAGAGCACGCCGATCGCGGGCCAGGTCCAGTCGACGTACGGCGCGAGGAAGGCGGGGGCGGTGCCGCCGGTGCCCACGTTGATGGCGATCGGGAGGAGGACCAGGGTGAGGGAGAGGGTGAGCACGACGAGGACGACCCTCAGCACGCCGCGCATCCTCACCCACGGAGAGTATCCACAGGTTGGTCCCCCGTGCGCGGCCCGGCGGTGCGTTCCACGACGTGGTTCCCGGATCGTGGAATGGTTGTGTATTCAGCTAGGTTGCGGTTTGTCATGACTACTGAGCAGACCGACCGGGCGGCCGTCGGACTACGGTCCGAACGCGGTCCCATCCTGTTGTCGGTGATGCTCAGCGTCGGCCTGGTCGCCATCGACGCGACGATCCTCGCGACCGCCGTACCGGCCGTGGTCGAGGACCTCGGGGGCTTCACGCAGTTCCCCTGGCTGTTCTCCATCTACCTGTTGGCCCAGGCGATCTCGGTGCCGATCTACGGCAAGCTGGCCGACCTGCGCGGGCGCAAGCCGATCATGCTGCTCGGCGTCGGGCTGTTCGTGCTCGGCTCGATCCTGTGCGGGGTCGCCTGGAGCATGCCCGCGCTGATCGCGTTCCGGCTGGTCCAGGGTCTGGGCGCGGGAGCGATCCAGCCGATCGGGATGACGATCATCGGCGACATCTACTCGGTCGCCGAGCGGGCCCGCGTGCAGGGCTACATCGCGAGCGTCTGGGGCATCTCGTCGTTCGTCGGCCCGGCGCTCGGCGGCGTGTTCGCGGACTACATCTCGTGGCGCTGGATCTTCTTCGTGAACATCCCGCTCGGCCTGGCCGCCGCGTGGGTGCTGGTCCGGCGCTTCCAGGAGAACGTCGAACGAGGGTCCGCCAAGCCGCAGATCGACTACTGGGGGACGATCCTGCTCGCCGTCGGTGGGTCGCTGCTGCTGCTCGGGCTGCTCGAGGGCGGCGTGATGTGGGCGTGGGACTCGGTCCCGAGCATCGTGATCCTGGCGGTGTCGGTGGTGCTGCTCTTCGCGTTCGTCCTGGTCGAGCGGAAGGCGCCCGAGCCGGTGCTGCCGCTCTGGGTGCTCGGGCACCGGGTGCTGAACTCGGCGAACTCGTCGGCGCTGCTGATCGGTGTCCTGATGGTCGGGCTGTCGACGTACGTGCCGCTGTACGCGCAGGGCGTGCTGGGGACCAGTGCGCTGGTCGCCGGGTTCGCGCTGGCGGCAATGACGCTCGGGTGGCCGATCGCGGCGTCGCTGGCGGGCAGGGTGTACCTGCGCGTCGGCTTCCGTACGACGATGCTGCTCGGCTCGGTGATCGTGGTGATCGGGTCGGCGCTGCTGCTCACGGTGTCGTCCGACAGTTCGGTGCTGTATCTCGCGCTGGCCTGCTTCGTGATCGGTCTGGGGTTGGGCTTTTCCGCGTCGCCCGGTGTCGTCGCCGCGCAGTCGTCGGTCGACTGGCAGAGCCGGGGCGTGGTCACCGGCGCCAACATGTTCGCCCGGTCGGTCGGCAGCGCGGTCGGGGTCGCCGTCTTCGGCGCGGTCGCGAACGGGGTCGTCGCGTCGCGGGTCGGGGCTGCGCACGAGGACCTCGAGCACCTGTCGGGCGACGTACTGGCTCCGGCGATCCACGACGTGTACTACGGCGCCGCCATGGCGGCGGTGCTGCTGGTGGTCGCGGTGGTGTTCATGCCGAACCGCGTCGAGGAAAAGGCCCGCGGCTAGGCGCCGCGGCGCGAGGAACGCGGTCGCTGGGCGCTTGCGGTGGTCGTCGGTCAGGCGCCGCGGGACTCGGCGACGCGGCGGAGCCAGTAGCGGAACCAGTCGGGGCCGTAGGGGACGTAGACGCGGGTGGGGACCTGGCGGGTGCGCAGGTCGTCGAGGGCTTCGGGGCGGACGCCGAGGAGTTGCTCGACGGAGACCTGGTCGGTGGCGAGCAGGACTGCCTCGCGGAGGCGGGCGTCGTGGGTGGCCAGGGACCAGGGGGTGCTTTGCCCGGCCAGTTTGGCGGCGAGGCGCAGGTAGGCGATGTCGGTGGGCTCGCCGTACGGGTGGGCTCCGCGCGGTTCGACGTACGCGCCCTTGACCAGGCGGAGGTGGACGCCCGCGGCGATCAGCGTGTCCGCGTCGGAAGGGGACCTGACGAGGTTGGCCTGCAGGGTTGCGCCGAGGCGGTCGGCGAGGCCGCGGGCTGCTACGTCCTGGACGCAGGCGAGGACCCGGTCAGTGCGGGCTGCGTCCTCGGCGCCGACCTGGATGCGGCGGCCGGGCGGGAGGGCGGCGGCGATCTCGGCGAGGAGGTCGGCGGCACCGGCGGGGTCGACGTCGAGGGCGAAGTGGGAGAGGTCGACGGAGAGCCAGACGTCGGCCGGTGGTTCGGGGAGGAGCTTGGCCAGTTCGAGGTAGTCGTCGGCGACGCGGCGGGCGTCCGTCGTACTGGTGGAGAGCTCGCCGAACAGGTCGACGCTGACGCCGTGTCCCTGGGCGAGGAGGCGGGTTGTTCGGTCCAGAGCCTCGGCGCGGGTGCGGCCGGCGACGTACCGGGACGCCGCGCGATAGGCGGCCTCCTCGCCTCCTGGGACGCGCTTCACCAGGCGCTCGAGTCGTTCGTCGGTGGCCAGCTTGAAGAGGATCGCCCGGTCCGCACGCATCCGCCGAGTCTGCCGGTCGGAGCGGGTCATTTAGGTTGGGAGGATGCGCGAGGTCGACTGTGTGGGGGCTTTGATCCGGGATGCGTCGGCGCGGGTCTACGTGCACCGACGGACGGCGTCGCGCCGGTTGTTCCCGGGGATCTGGGACATCGTCGGCGGGCACGTCGAGGCTGGGGAGACGCCGGAGGAGGCGCTGGCGCGGGAGGTCTTCGAGGAGACCGGGTGGACCGTGCGCGAGGTGCTGGCGACGGTCGCGGACTGGGAGTGGTCGTACGAGGGACGGGTACGGCGGGAGCTCGACTACCTGGTCACGGTCGACGGGGATCTGTCGTCGCCTCGGCTGGAGGAGGGGAAGCACGACGCGGGGGCATGGGTCGGAGCGGACGACGTCGAGTTGCTGATGGTCGGGCGGACCGACGGAGATCGACGGTTGCTGGAGATCGTGGCGCACGCCGTACGGATGCGGCTGACCGAGCGGCTGGCGCTGGTGCCGATCGGTGGGCCGGAGGAGGTCCTGGGCGGACACGGGCCGGACCTGGAGCGGCTGCACGCGGATCCGTGGGTGGCTGAGTGGTACGCCGAGACGCTGTCGGCCGACGCCGCGATCGAGCGGGCGTCGAGGGCGCGGGCCGCGTGGGAGCGCGACGGGGTGCACAAGTGGATGGCGTACGAGCGGGTCGGTGGGGAGGTGGACGGGAGCGGGGCGCCCGGCGGGCGCTGGAGCGGAGGACCCCTCGTCGGGCGCGGTGGGTTGTCGCGGATGCGCGCCGAGTCGGCGGTGACCGAGCAGATCGCGGCCCTGGTCGGGGCGGAGTGGGCGGCTGACCGGCTCGAGCTGGGGTGGGCGCTGGTGGAGTCGGCGCGGGGGCGTGGATATGCGACCGAGATCGGGGCGGCTGGGTTGGAGTTCGCGTTCGGGACGCTGGGCGCTCGGGCCGTGATCGCGTTCACCGAGCGGCACAACCGCGCGTCGCGGGCGGTGATGCAGCGGCTGGGGATGGAGTACGCCGGCGAGATCATCGCGGAGGGCCTGGTCGAGGGGTTGGAGGATGTCCGGCCGGATGCGCCGTTCGCGGTCCATGTGATGGCCCGGGCGGACCAGAAGCGGACCTGAATCGCTCTGACCTGCGAGTTTGCCGAATCAGAGCGCGGACACGAAGCGGGTCAGCAGGTCCGCGAAGGTCTTCCGCTCCTCCGCGGACCAGGTCTCCATGGCGGCGGCGAAGCGGGCTTGGCGGTACGCGTGGGCTTCGGCGAGGCGGGCGTGGCCCGCGTCGGTGAGCAGCAGGACGGTTCGGCGGCCGTCGCGCTGGTCGGCTTCACGGCGTACCAGACCGGCAGCGACCGCGGCGGCGACGAGCTTGCTGGCGCGGGGTTGGTCGACACCGAGCGCCTCGGCGATGCCGTTCACGCCGAGCGGAGCCGCCTCCAGCGCGTCGAGGACCTGCTGACTCGCGTCGCCACCGGCCTCACCGGCGAAAACGCGACGGGTCTGGCGACGGCGTACGGCGATCATCGCGGCCTCGACCTCGGCGACCGGATCGGCGCTGGGCATCCACGTCCTCCAGATATATGCTCATTGACATGTACATGTCAGAAGACAACAAGCCTATCGGGTGGTGGCTGAAGGAGCTGGACCGGCGGATCGAGGCGTCGTTCGAGCAGGTGCTGGCGCAGGACGGGCTGGACCGCCGGCAGTGGCAGGTGCTGAACGCGGCCGCGGGCGACGAGCCGATCGCCGTGGCGCTCGCGCCGTTCCTGAGCGGGACCGACGAACTGGCCGCCGTGATCGCGCCACTGGAGGCGCGCGGCTGGCTGGTCGGCGAGGAGCTCACGCCCGACGGCCAGGCCGCACTGGAGGCGCTGACCGCACGGGTGACCGCGCACCGGCGGCAGGTGACGGCCGGGATCGACGCCAAGGAGTACACCGTGACGGTCGGCGTGCTGCGGCGGATGGCGGCCAACCTGAGCGCGGCGGCGTCGCCGGAACGGGGCTGACGCCGTACGAACAGCTCCGCTGCGTGACCACCCAGGCGCGGTGGTCACACAGCGGAGCGGGCCTCTGGGGGCGGCTCGCGATGAGGTGCGCGAGCCGTCCGTGTCCCGCGCCGGAGGTCATCTCTGACAAATCCGCCCGATCTCCGGCGGGGAACACTGACCCCAGCCTCTGACCCGAGGTGTCGGTCAGAGGTGGTTGGAACGGCTGGGCGGCGGCGACACAGGGACTCAACCGCCTGCCCAGCCGGGCTGGTGGGCGGCGCGGTCCGGAGCTGAGGAGTGCTCCGGACCGCACCTGGGTTGGTGTCCGGGGACTGAGGAGTGTCTCCCGGACCTTTCCGTGCACTGCTACCTGGACGTGAGGAGACTCCAGGGCGCAGCCGCTCGGGTCTGAGGAGGACCCGAGCAGGTCTAGTGGTCCGAACCGTCCTGGGGCCCGAGGAGGTCGTTGGTGACCCGCAGGCCGGCGAAACGCCTCCGCATCGCCTGCTCGTAGCGCGCCGCCAGCGGTGCTTCGGCGACGTACTGCGCGATCACGTGCTCGCCGAACCAGACCCGCACCCGGCGGCGGTGCTGCCTCGACGTCATCTCCGCGACTGTCACTACTCGCTCACCCCGTAACTCTCAGGCCTTGCAACCAGTTGGACTTACTGGTTGTCATGGCAGTAATGGTGCACAACCCGAGCGTGACCGCTCTAGGACCTGAGGCGGACCTTTGCCGGACCTCTTCAGGACCTCTCGCGGACATCTGGGTGACTGGACCTTGTCGTGGGGCACGAGTCGAGACAACGTCAGAGCTGACGTGAAACGGGAGGAACGATGGCGGGTAGGTATGCGCCTAGAACGGTCCTGGCGCACCTGATCCAGCGCCGGAACCAGACCTACTCCGAGATCGTCGCCGAGTTCGTCGAGCTGGGTGGAACCATCACCGAGCGGCACCTGCGGCGCCTCGCATCGGGCGAGCGCGCAGGGACCACTCCTCAGACCCGGCGCACCCTGCAACGCATGTTCGGCAAGCCGGTCGAGGAGCTCCTCGCCCCGTACGTCCCCGAGCAGGCTGCCCAGGTGGTGCCGGCACCTGCCGCGAGTGGGCGGATCACGACAGGGAATGAGATGGAGGTACTCGACATGGCTGCCAGCCGTGCGCGGGCGTTCGCCCTCGCGGCCCAGACCGGTCTCGGGAGCGAGGCCATGGAACAGGTGTACGACGACGTGCGACACGTCGCGAAGGCCTACCCGCAGCGCCCGCTGCCGGAGATCCTCGGCCAGCTGGTCGAGACCCAGGACCTGGTCTTCGCGTTGCTGGAGAGCCGGCAGCGTCCGGAACACCTGCGGCAGCTGTACTTCCTCGGTGGCGTCACCGGCGGTCTGCTCGCCAAGGCGTCGCACGACCTGGGCAACCCGCACGCCGCCCTGACCCAGGCCCGGACGGCGTTCCTGTGCGCCGACAACGCCGACCACCACGGCCTGCGCGCCTGGGTGCGCGGCCTGCAGTCCCTGGTCTCGTACTGGGCCGGCAACCCGCACGACTCGGTCCGGTACGCGCAGCTGGGCGCCGGGTACGCGGAGCAGGCCAACAGCACCACCAGCGTCTGGCTCCCGGTCAGCGAGGCCCGCGCCTGGGCCGCGCTCGGCAACCCGGACGCCACCCGCGCCGCCCTGGAGCGGGCGGAGAACGCGTGGGCCTCGGTCCGCAACGACGAGCTCGACGACATGGGCGGCCTGTGCACCTTCGGGCGCAACCGGCAGCTGTACTACGCCGCCGACGCGCTGGCCTGGCTGCCGGGTGAGATGGAGACCGCCGAGCGGTACTCCAACCAGGCCGTCGACGCCTACACCGACCAGTCGCACCCGGAGTGGGCCTTCGGCGACGCCGCCGGCAGCCACGCCGCGATGGCGATCACCCGGATCGCGAGCGGTGAGCTGGACGGCGCCGCCGACGCGATCGCCCCGGTCCTGGGCCTGCCGGCCGAGCGCCGGATCAACGGCGTGGTGCACTCGGCCCGCCGGGTCCACCAGGCCCTGCGGCAGTCCGGGCGCGCCGACGACGCCCGGGAGCTGCAGGAGGAGATCGAGATGTTCACCCGGACGCCGATCCAGAGCTTCCCGCGGTAGCAGGCGGGATGGATCCGCTCACCGGCGACGGCGTCAGCCTGCGGGACTTCCGGTCGGAGGACTTCGACGACTGGTTCGCCGTCGTCGGTGACGATCGGGTGACCGACTGGATGGCCTTCGCCACCCACACGCCCGAGTCCGGGCGCAAGATGCTGGACGGCGTGATCGAACGCTCCGCCCAGGAGAGCCGGCCCGACTACATGCTCGCCGTCACCCGCCTTGACGACGACCGTGTGATCGGGTTCGTCCGGCTCGCTCCCGGCGTCCACAAGGGCGCCAAGCTCGGGTACGCGATCGGCGCCGACCACTGGGGTCACGGCTACGCCACCACCGCGTGCCGGCTGATCCTCGACTTCGCCTTCGGCCCGCTCGCCCTGCACCGGGTCACCGCCGCGATCGGCCCCGAGAACGCCGCCTCGATCGCCGTCGTCGACCGGCTCGCGTTCAGCTACGAAGGCCACCTCCGCGACCACGTGTTCACCAACAACGCCTGGCGCGACTCACTGCTCTACTCGATCCTCGCCGACGAGTGGGCGGCCGGAACACCGCGCGACTGACGCCGCGAGCAGGACCCCGACGGCGAACGCCGTCACCGCCGTCCACCCCTCATCGGTCCGGGTCCCCACCCGGGACTGCGCGAGCAGGCTCAACCAGACCAGACCGTTGACGCCCGCCCCGATCGCCCACACCCGGCGGCCGGTCCACCAGAGCACCACGGCGACACCGAATCCCGCGAAGGCGAAGCACCCGACGTTGTACTGGTCGCCCGCGCCGTACAACCCGTACGGCGTGTACCGGGACACGACGTACGCGCCCGCTCCGGCCAGCATCATCACACTCAGCCCAGCGGTCAGCAGGAGCAGCAGCCGCCGCGATCGGCGGTCCGGCGCGACCCGGCCACATGCCGCCAGACAGGTGAGCAGCAACAGGAACCCGAGCACCCAGAGCCTCGGCCGTTCGTAGCCGGTGATCGGGGCGATCGCCGCACCGACGGCGCAGACGAACAACAGACCTCGTCCCCACGATCTGGTCAGCGCGACGGAGAGCATCCAGCCCAGGTAGATCGGGGCGCCGACGGTCAGGCGTCGCCCGGAAGGCGTCCACAGCTCACCGAACACCAGGATCGTCAGGCAGAACGCGAATCCGACGGCCGAGGCGATCAGTGCGGTCCGATCGCGGGCTCCGGGGACTCCGGCGGCTTGCCCTGCCAGCCGCAGCCGCAGTCCATGAGCGGCCAGGTTGAGCAGATCCCGGGGATCGGGCCGGCCGCGGCCGGAGGCTTCGGCGAGGTCGGCGAGCACACCCTGCAACTCGTCGCCGCGTACTGCGCGCCACCAGCGCGGGTAGCAGGCCAGGGCCAGCCGACTCACGTCGTACGGCGAGCGACTCACGCCGTACGACATCCGGCGGCTCACGCCGTCCCCAGCCGGAGGCGCCGGAAGGCCTGCTCGGCATTCGCCTGCAGGCGAGCCGCCTCGGTCGCCAGGGTGTCCGCGCCCGACGGGGTGATCTCGTAGTACCGGCGATGCCGGCCGTCGACCACCTCCTCACCGGCGGGACGGACCAGCCCTTGCTCGGTCAGCCGGTCGAGGGCGGCGTACAGGGTGCCCGGCCGGAGCGTGAGGCGGCCGTCGGACAGCGTCGCGACCTCGGCGATCACGGCGTACCCGTGCTTGCGGCCGTCGGCCAGGGCGGCGAGCACGAAGAACGTCGGCTCGCGCATCTCGGAGGAAGCCATGGCGCAGACCATAGTCAGTTGATCGGTATATGACAATCACCGGCATATCGGCAGCGTTCATCTCGTGCTCACACGGGCGTCATCACGACCCTTGACAGTGGCTTGTCTGCACAAGGAGGGTTCGCGGGATGACGGATGCGCAGCAGGTGCCGGAGTGGGCCGATCCGGCGGTGCCGGAGGAGCAGCTGGATCCGCAAGGGGTTTCCCGGCGGGGACTACTGCGTGGCGCCGGGATGCTTGGTGGGGTCGGGCTGCTGGGTGCTGCCGGCGTGACCGAGGCCGTGGCTACGCCGGGCGGGGACCCGGAGCTGGTCTGGCTCGTGGGCGATCACCACGTGCACAGCCGGTACAGCCACGACGCGAAGTACGGGTTCGGGCAGCTGGCGCAGCGCGCGGCGCAGTTCGGGCTGGACTGGATGGCGTTCACCGAGCACAGCAACTTCGGCCACGCGGACAAGGGCGCCGCGGCCGAGCAGACCGAGGTGCTGAAGGCTCGCGCCGAGAACCCGCGGATGCTGATCTTCCAGGGCCTCGAGTGGTACATCCCGGCCGCGGAGCACGGCACCGTGCTGGTCGCGCCGGGGCCGAACGTCGTACCGCTGCTGCAGGCCTTCGAGCGCCAGTACGACGGGAAGCTCACCAACCGCTCGACCGACACCGCGGACAACGAAGCGCACGCGGTCAAGGCGCTGCACTGGCTGGCCGAGCAGAAGCAGCGCGGGTACGTCGACGACGTACTGGTGCTCGCCAACCACCCGCTGCGCCTCGGCATCGACGCACCGCACGAGCTGCGCGCCTGGCGCGACACCGGCGTCTGCATCGGCATGGAGGGCGCGCCCGGCTCGCAGGGCGACGCCGACCCGGCCTGGGTCGCCTACCGGGGTGTCACCAACGCCCAGCGCGGCGAGTACGTGAACGCGCCCGGCACCGGCAGCTGGGCCGGCTACCCGGCCGACGCGTACCGGACGTACGGCGGCTTCGACTGGGCCACCGCGACCGTCGGCGGCCTGTGGGACTCGCTGCTCGCGGAGGGCCGGCTGTTCTCAATCACCTCCAACAGCGACAACCACCGGACCATCTGGGACACCTGGAAGGACGGGGAGTTCCCGCCCGGCGAGACCTTCGACTCGCTCGGCTGGAAGCCCGCGCCGACCGACGCCGGGACGCCGCAGGCCGGCAGCGACTTCTGGCCCGGCCAGTTCAGCCGGACCCACGTGGGCGTGACCCGCTACTCCTACCTGGATGTGATGGCCGGACTGCGCGCCGGACGGGTCTGGGTCGACCACGGCCAGCTGGTCGACGGCCTGGACGTCCGGCTCGCTCCTGCGGGCTCCAAGCAGCGAGGCGTCACGCTGGGCGGTCGGCTGAAGGTGGGCCGCGGCGAGCGCCTGGAGCTGCGCGTCACCGTCACCAGCGCGACCAGGCCGAACTTCCACGAGCTCCTGCCGCGCCTGGCCCACCTGGACGTCATCCGCGGCCTGGTGACCGGCCCGGTCAGCGACCGGGACAGCTGGAAGGCTCCCGACACCAGAGTGGTCGAGCAGATCGACGTACGGCGGAAGTCGGGCACCTACACGCTGCACATCCCGCTGGGCCGGGCCGAGCGCAGCCACTACCTCCGGCTGCGCGGCAGCGATGGCCGCCGCAACGGTCCGGGCTACCTGGGCCGCGCGATCGACCCGGCCGGCCCGATCTAGCACCCGGTGAACGACGGCGACCCGTGGCTGGACACCTGGCTCTACACCAACCCGATCTTCGTGGACGTCGGCCGGTGACGATGGTCGAGGGCTTGGAGTGGTGGGGAGACTGGTCGTATGACCGCCACTCTGCCGACCACGCTGCTCGACCCGGTGAGGGACGGGCTGGCCCGGATGATCATGACGAAGGTGGCCGGCCCGGATCCACGCGCCGAGCGGAACCGGGTCCACAACACCCCTGGGCCTAGGTGGTTCGCGCCGGACCGGCCGATCCGGCGGGTGCACGGCGACGCGTCGATGTTCGCCGGCGGGCTGCGGGCGCTGCTGCTGCAGTCGCTGCACCCCTCGGCGATGGCGGCCGTCTCGGCGCACTCCGGCTACCGCGGCGATCCGTGGGGCCGGCTGCAACGGACCAGCTTCTTCCTGGCCATCACGACGTACGGCGCGGAGGCTGATGCCGAGGCCGCGATCGCCAAGGTGAAGTCGGTCCACGAGCGCGTCCGCGGGACGAGCCCGGACGGTACGCCGTACCGGGCTGGTGACCCGCACCTGCTCAAGTGGGTGCACCTGGCCGAGATCGACAGCTTCCTGGCCGCGCACCAGCGGTACGGCGCGGCGCCGCTCGACTCGGCCGAGCAGGACGGGTACGTGGAGGACACCGCTCGGGTTGCCCGGGCACTGGGCGTGGTGGACCCGCCGACGACGCTGCTGGAGCTGCGGCAGATGCTGGACGCGTACCGGCCGGAGCTGCGTGGCACGACCGAAGCGCGGCAGGCGGCGCGGTTCATCCTGATCCACCCGCCGGTGCCGATGGCCGCGCGTCCGGCGTACGGCGTACTGACGGCGGCCGCGGTCGGGCTACTGCCGGCGTGGTCGCGGTGGCCGCTGCGCCTGCCGTACCTGCCGCTGGCGGAGGGGACCGTCGTCCGGGCGGCCGGGGACGGCCTCACGCGAACGATCCGCTGGGCGCTGGCCTCGCCAGTTCTCGGGGATATCGACAAATCGACGGCCTGAGCGGGCTGAATGCGTATTCCTGCGCAGACCTACGCTGCGAGCGCGCTGAAACGGCCTTCGCGCCGGTAGTTTGCTCTCATGTCTCCACGCCCGAACCGTCCGCTGCCACTGGCGACGCCGGCCGGGATCGAGGTGCTCACCAAGATCCTCACCCAGGGACCGATCCCGCGGGTCGAGATCGCCCGCCGGACCGGGCTGTCCCAGGCGGCGGTCACCAAGGCGGTCGCGCCGCTGATCGAGGCCGGGTTCGTCACCGACCAGCCGGTCGCGGCCGACCCGGACGCACCGGTCGAGAGTCAGCTCGGGATCGGGCGGCCGGTCAGCCCGTTGACCGTCGTCGCGGACAGCGTCTCGGTGATCGGGCTGAAGGTGACGCCGACGGACCTGATCGGGGTGACCACGGACTTCACGGCCGGGATTCGCGCCGTACGGCATCTGAGGCTGCCGGACACGTCGGCGGAGACGGTGACCGCGAAGCTGGTCGAGCTGGCGCGGGAACTGATCGACGTGATCGAGGACCCGGAGAGTCTGGCCGGGCCTCTGGTGGGGATCGGCGTCGCGGTGTCCGGGGATGTGGACGCGGTGCACGGCGTGGTGCGGGACTCGCCGTTCATGGGGTGGCGGGACGTGCCGCTGGCGGCTTCACTGACCGCCTCGCTCGACGTGCCGGTGGTGGTGACGAACGACGTGCGGGCGCTGACGGTGGCGGAGCACTGGTTCGGCGTCGGGGTGAACGCCGACTCGTTCGCGGTGGTGACGATCGGGTCGGGCGTCGGGTGCGGGCTCTACATCAACGGCGAGGTGGTGTCGGGAGCGCACGGGGTTTCGGGGGAGCTCGGGCACTTGCCGTTGGCACCGGGTGATTTGGTCTGTACGTGTGGTCGGCGCGGGTGTGTGGAGACCGTTGCCTCGTCGGACGCGATCCTGGCGCGGGCGCGGAAGACGACCGGGAAGCCGAAGCTGGACCTGTCCGGCGCGATCGAGCTGGCGCACGCGGGGAACGAGCACGCGCGCGAGGCGTTCGACCGGGCCGGCGAGGTGATCGGCTCGGCGCTGGCCGCGATGGTGAACCTGGTGGGCCCGGAGCTGGTGGTGATCGCGGGTGAAGGTGTCGCGGACTACGACCTGTACGAGCAGCGGATGCGCGAGGCGTTCGCGGCGCACGCTTTCGGCGCGGCGGGCGACTGCCGCTTGATGCTCAGGTCTCACACCTTCGACGACTGGGCCCGCGGTGCGGCGGCGACAGTCATTCGTTCTTATGTGCGTGGTGAACCGCCCCTGCAGCGCTGACTGCAGAGGCGGCCAGCACCTCAGGACCGGGCTGCGGCGAGGATCTTGCGCCAGACCTTCCGGTACGACTCCAGGCCGTCCTCGGCCAGAGGGCCGGTGGGGCCGGCGGTGATGGAGACGCGTTCGGGGATGGAGCCCCAGACCGGGATGTTCTCCTCGGCGTACTGCTGCATGGTCTCCTGGTAGGCGCGCGTGTAGGTGCGGGCCGAGCAGATCACCAGGCCGACCGGCGTGCCCTCGGGGACCAGCTCGAGCACGGCCTTCACGCGGGGCGTCTCGACGCCGCCGACGCGGGTCGGGATGACCACGATCCGGGCCCGTTCGAGCGCCTTGTTCAGCAGCCGTTCGTGCGACGGTGGCATGTCGACGACGCCGATGCCCTCCGGTGGCACCTTGTCCAGCGCCTTGGTCAGCAACCGCTCCGTCGGCGCCTCGGCGATCTCGATCCGGGCCAGGTGGTCGTCGTCCGACGTCTCGATCCAGTCCGCGGCAGAACCCTGCGGATCGGCGTCGACGAGGGTGGCGGTCCGGCGGTTCGACGATGCCAGCGCGGCGAGGTACACCGACGTGGTTGTCTTGCCGACCCCGCCCTTCAGTGCAGCTGTCACGATGATCATGGAACCGAACTTACCCGGTTCTGTCCGATTTCCGGCGTGTCGTCGGCGTTGCCGATTCGCGTCGTGATAGTTGCCGACGGCCTCAGGTTTTCCCCGAGGCCGTCGACCGGGCTACTTGCCGAGCCAGGCGTCGACCTTGGAGCGGTTCTCGTTGACCCACTTCTCGGCGGCCGCGTCCGGGGTCATCTTGTCCTCGGCGATGTACTTGGCGACCACGTTCTGGTCGTCGTTGGTCCAGGTGAAGTTCTTCACCAGCTCGTACGCCGGGCTGCCGGACTCGGCGAACTTCTTGGACACGATCTTGTCCAGGTCGTAGGCCGGGTAGTCGCAGGCGATCTTGGCCGGGACGGCGTCGCAGCCCGGCGTGTACTTGGGCAGGTCGACCTTGACCAGCTTCAGCTCGTTGAAGAACCACTGCGGCTCGTAGAAGTAGCCGATCACCGGCTTCTTGTTCTTCTCCGCGTCCCGGAACGCCTGGATCAGCGCGGTCTCGCTGCCGGCGTACACGACCTTGTAGTCGAGTTTCAGGTTCTTCACCAGCGCCTCGTCGTTGGTGACGAACGACGGGTCACCGTCCAGCAGCTGCCCCTTGCCGCCGGACTCCGACGTCTTGAACAGCGACGCGAGCTTGTTCAGGTTCTTCCAGTCCTTGAGCTCGGGCTTCTCGGCCGCGAGCCACGGCGGCAGGTACCAGCCGATCACGCCCTTGTTCCCGGTCGGGCCGACCACGACGGCGACCTTCTGCTCGTCGACGTACTTCTTCTTCAGGTCCTCGTGACCCCAGTTCTCCAGGTTCACGTCGATCTCGCCGGTGGCGAAGCCCTGCCAGGCGATCTCTTCCTTGAGGTTCTTCTTCACCACCTTGCAGCCGAGGTCCTTGGTCGCGACGTAGGCCACCACCGCGGCGTTCGCCTCGTACCCGACCCACGGGCTGACGGTCAGGTTGACCGTGCCGCACTCCTTGCCGCCGGCGGCCGGCTTCTCCGCCTCCCCGACCTTCGCGCCACCACAGGCGGTCAGCGCCAGCGCCAGCGCGGTCAGCACTCCGGCGGAGCGGAGCTTGTTGGTCACCACAGGTTGTCTCCTCTGACTGTTCCTCTGAACTTCCTCGTACGCCGAGCCGCCGCCTGCGTGATCCGGTCGAGCATCACGCCCAGCAGCACGATCGCCAGCCCGGCCGCGAGGCCCTTGCCGTACAGCTCGCTCTGCGCGAAGCCGGCGGCCACGTCGTACCCGAGCGCGCCGGCGCCGACCAGGCCGCCGACGACCACCATCGACAGCACGTAGATCAGGCCCTGGTTCACCGCGAGGGTGATCGCCCGGCGGGCCACTGGCAGCTGGACCTTGCTGATCACCTGCCAGGTGCTGGAGCCGACCGAGTTCGCCGCCTCGACCGTCGCCACCGGCACCGCGCGGATGCCGTCGGCAACGATCTTGGTGGTCACCGGTACGGCGAAGACGACCGCGGCCGCGATCGCGGTGAACCGGCTGGTCCCGAACAGCGCCAGGAACGGCACCAGGTACACGAACGGCGGCATCGTCTGCCCCGCGTCGAGGATCGGCCGGACCCAGCTGTCGACCCGCTGGTTCCGCCCGGTCCAGACGCCGAGAACGATGCCGACAGCAACCACCACGACGGTGGCCAGCAGCGTCGACGCGAGCGTGACCATCGCGTCGTGCCAGACGCCGGTCCCGACCAGGAGCAGCAGACAGACCGTCGCGGGCAGCGCGGCGCGCCATCCGCCGAGCACCAGCGCGAGCGTGACGACGGCCGCGGTCACCAGCCACCAGGGCGACTCGGTGAGCAGCGCCTCGAGCGGGTTGAGTACGCCGAACGTGACCGCGTCGCGGACGCCGTACGTGAAACCGCCGAAGACGTCCTGCACCCAGTTCGTCACGTCGGCCGCGGCCACGGCGATCCGGGAGCCGAGGTTCACGTCGGTCGGGAACTCGGCCGCCCACAGGTAGGTCCGGGAGAACCAGATCGCGACCAGGACGCCGAGCGCGCCGGCGCCGAGCAGGATCTTGCGGCGCAGGCTCGCGATCCGCCACGGCCGGTCGCCGGCGGCGGTGGTCACGCGGTCGAGCACGATCGCGAGCACGACGATGGCCAGGCCGGCGTTGAACGCGACCCCGACGTCGAGCGTCTGCAACGCCTTCAGCACGGTCTGGCCGAGGCCGGGCGCGTCGATCAGCGCGGCGACGGTGACCATCGAGAGCGCGGCCATGATGGTCTGATTGATCCCGACCACGACCGTGCTGCGCGACATCGGCAGCAGCACCTTGGCGAGCGTCTGCCCGCGGGTCGAGCCGAGCGACCGGGCTGCCTCGACGCTCTCGGCCGGCACCGAGCGGATCGCATGCGCGGTCAGCCGGACGACGGGCGGTGCGGCGTAGATCAGCGTCGCGATCGTCGCGGCGGCGGGGCCGATCGCGAAGAACAGGGTCAGCGGCGCGAGGTACACGAACGTGGGCAACGTCTGCATCAGGTCGAGCACCAGCGTCGCGACCTTGAAGAACCGGTCCGACAGGCCCGCCCAGATCCCGAGCGGGATTCCGGCCAGCAGGGCCAGTACGACGGCCGCGATCGTGAGCGAGAGCGTGTCCATGCTCTCCTGCCACAACCCCTGCAGCCCGATGAAGGTGAGCCCGGCCGCGGTCAGCAGCGCGACCTTCCAATTGCCGAAGGCCCACGCCAGGAACGCCGACACCGCGACGACACCGAGCCAGCCGACGACCGGCACCGGACGCCCGTACGACGGTTGGGCGATCACGTTCTGGAGCAGTACGACGAGTTGGTCGACGACGACCCGGATCCCGTCCGAGATCGCGTTCCCGCTGCCGACCACGCCGGCCTGCTCGGTCAGCCAGCGGTGGAACGGGGTCGTGTCCTGCCCGGCGAGCGCGAGGGTGTTGAGGCCGCGCAGTACGAACCAGAGCGCGAGCCAGACGACGAGGAGCCCGCCGACGAGCACGAGCTTGCGGGGTTTGCGGACGATCAGCTCGATGGAGCCGGTGATGGACGCCATCAGAACCGCGGGGCGGAGGCGGGGCCCGAGCCGGAGGTGCCCGACGAAAGAGCGCTTGCGCCGTACGAGGTGCTTCCGCCGGACGGAGCCGCGTCCGCGACGACGGCGAGGATCTCCTCGTCGCTGATCACGCCGAGCAGCTGCCCCTCGGCGACGACCTTCACCGGGCGGTCCGACTCGAGCACGAGCCGGGTCGCCTCGCGGACCAGGACGTCGGGGCCGAGCTCCGGCCCGTCCAGCTGCTCGCCGTCCCGGGGTGGCCGGACGATCCAGCGCAGGGTCAGGACGTCGGCCCGCGGGATGTCGCGGACGAACTCGCGCACGTAGTCGTCGGCCGGGGCGCCGACCAGTTCGTCGCCGGTACCGAGCTGGACGGCGGCGCCGTCGCGCATCAGCAGGATCCGGTCACCGAGCTTGAGCGCCTCGGACAGGTCGTGGGTGACGAACACCATCGTCTTGCCGACCTCGCGGTGCAGCCGGACGACCTCGGTCTGCATCTCGCGGCGGATCAGCGGGTCCAGCGCGGAGAACGGCTCGTCGAACAGCAGCACGTCCGGGTCGTTGGCCAGCGCGCGGGCCAGGCCGACCCGCTGCTGCATGCCGCCGGACAGCTGCTCGGGGTACATGTTCTCGTTCCCGGACAGGCCGACCAGGTCGATCACTTCCTGGGCCCGGCGCTTGCGGTCGGGCTTGCTCTCGCCGCGCACCTCCAGCCCGTACGAGACGTTGTCGATCACCTTGCGGTGCGGGAGCAGGCCGAAGTGCTGGAACACCATCGAGAACTTGCTCCGTCGCAGCGTGCGCAGCCGCTTCTCGTCGGCCGCGCGCAAGTCCTCGCCCTCGAAGATCAGCCGGCCCGCGGTCGGCTCGACCAGCCGGGTCAGGCAGCGGACCAGCGTCGACTTGCCGGAGCCGGACAGGCCCATCACCACGAACACCTCGCCCGGCGCGACGTCGAAGCTCAGGTCGCGGACGGCCGCCGTACAGCCGGTGCGGTCGTAGAGAGTGGCCCGGTTGAGCTCGGCCAGCTCCGGACGGCGCGGCACCCGGGCCGCTTTCGGGCCGAACACCTTCCACAGGCCCTGGACCGACAGCAGAGCCTCGGACTCCTGCGGGTCGGGGTACTCGAGCTGAGCGGTCACAGTGATTCACCCTCGCATCCCCGGCGGCCGGGTTCGTCGTGAACGGCGACTTTATCGAATGCTTGGTCCGGCAGTGCCGGTCCGGGTGTCTGAGCGGTCAAACATTCACCGGATCCTGACCCTGCGCGCCATCGCCGGACCGCGAGGAGAGGCACCTCACAGCAGTGGCCGGGCTCTCCGCACCGAGGGTGCGGAGAGCCCGGCCTCGGGCCTGCGACTACTTGGTGAAGCGCTTGATCTGCGCGGTGTTGCAGGTGCGGATCTGGCGGTCGGCCGGGTTCGACGCCCACTCGCCCTTGCAGAGGTACCCCTCGAGCGTCTCGTTCTCGTTGTAGGCGTCCAGCGTGCAGTCGACGCCTCCGCCCGAAGCGCCGCCGTGGTCCCAGCAGGCGTAGCCGGTGGCCGCACCCGGACGACGGACGAACAGCAGCACCGAGCGGTCGTCGACCTCCTGGTCGTCCACGTGCATCACGTTGCCGGAGTCGGTGTAGCTGCCGACGCCGATGTTGTTCCCGGACGTGGTCTCCCACAGCCAGTTCACGTTCACGGCGCTGGCACTGGTGGCGGTGACGGTGGCGATGGCGGCGGTGGCGACCAGAGCGGCCGCGGCACGGGCGATCATGCGGGTCTTCATGAGCAGTCTCCTCACTCGGGACCTCGGGGCGGGGTCCGCTGCGAAAACGCTCATCGGCAACCGCGAAACCGGCAAATGCGTTGCAGGAACCTGCAACGCGCCGGGTGTGCTGTCAGCTCGGTTGGTACGGCGGGGCTTCGCCCCAGCCCCAGTGGGGGACCGGGGCCTGCGGGGGTGGGGTGGCGCCGGGCTGCGAGTTGGCGAGGGCGATTCGGGTGCCCCATTCGACGTACGCGACGAAGGCTGAGCGGAACTCGGGGTCGTCGGGCAGGCCGGCCGGGTCGGCGCTGGCAGCGATCAGGGCGGCCCAGCGGGCGCGCTGCTGCTCGGTGAGGCCTAGGCCGAGGTGATGGCTGAGCATCGCCGGGTAGCCGCCGAGCTCGTCGGTGTAGGTGGTGGGTCCCCCGAAGACCTCGCCCAGCCAGAGCGCGACGTGTTCACGGTGTTTTGAGCTCATGGTGGCGAAGACCGGCGCGAGCAGTTCGTCGTCGAGCACTCGGTCGTAGAACACCTCGGTCAGCCGGCGCAGCGCCTTGGCGCCGCCGGCCCACTCATACACCGTGGGTGTCGTCATCTGGATCCCCTCCCTCTCGTAATCATGTAATCATCCGCGAGGGTCCCCGGCCAGAGCCGCCGCGATCGCGACCTGGACCGGCTCGATCGCGTGCTCGTCGTCCTCGAGGTCCCAGAGCACGTTCTGCAGGATCCGGCCGAGTGTCCAGCCGACCGCTCGGTCGCGATCGAGCCCGAGCCGGTCGACCATCAGGTCGAAGCGGTACCGGATCGCGCGGCGCAGGTCGCCGGTCGCGACCAGGTCGTCCCAGCGGTTGTTCAGCGCGGGGAAGAGCTCGAAGCAGGGGTCGCCGGCGAGCGGCTTCGGGTCGATCACGAGCCAGGGCGCGCGGTCGGCGGCCATCACGTTGTCGTAGTGCAGGTCCCAGTGCAGGAGGCGGTCGCCGGGTTCCGCGAGCAGCTCGGTGACGCGGGCCGCGCAGGTCGCGGCGAGTTGCTGCTCTTCAGCGCTGGCGAGCTGGGGGATCAGCGCCGGGGCTGTGGCGACCATCTCCGTGGCGACGGCTTCGAGGGTACGGAGTTCCTTGGGCGCCTCTGTGGTGCTGAGGCGGGCGAGGAGTTCGGTGAGGATGCGGGTGGCCTCGACGTGGTCGGGGACGGCGTCGAGGGTCCGGGGGTGCAGGCGTTCGAGCAGGATCGTGGCGGTCGCGTCGTCGTACTCGAGGACCCTGACGACGTCGTCGGTGCTCCAGGTCCGGAGGGCGAGGGCCTCGCCCTCGTTCTCGTCGCTGCGCGGCTGGAGCTTGAGGATGGCGCGCTCGCCGGTTGTACGCCGTACGGGAAGGACGAGGGAGGCGGCACCGTGCATCGGGGTGCCGTCGATCGTGAGCTGCCAGCGGGCTAGGTAGCCGGCGGTGGTCTCGGGGAGCGCCTTCAGCCAGCGTTGCGCGGCCTCGTCGGTGTGGGCGTCGCGGAGCGTTTGCGGGATCGTGAAGTCGGCCATCGTTCAGCACAGTAGGTCGTCCGGGGTTTGTGTGCTTGGGTTTTCCCGTGAGCGGCGAACTGGCACGACGGCATCGCAAGGTCCAACTGGTCGTGGGGCTGATCTACCTCGGTCTTCCGGTGCTGACGCTGGGCGTCAGTCTGGCGACCGCTGGTCTGACGGGCGCTGTTCTGCCGGCCGTGCTGCTGGTGCTCGGGGTGCTGCTCTTCCCGCGGCAGCGGTTCCGTCCGCAGCGCTGGCGGATGACCGGGGCGATCTTCGGCGCGGTCTCGGCCGTTTACCTGACGCTCGTGCCGGACAACTTCGCGCTGGTGTTCATCCTGCTGGCCGTGCTGGTCATCTGGTGGCTCGGCGCGGGCGTCGGCGTTGCCCTTGCGGCGTACGCCGAACGGACGCTGCTCGTCCCGGTCGATCCGGAGCTCGCCGGTACGCCGTACGAACTCGCCTTCCGGCTCCGCGGCCTGTGGGGCACGAGCATCGTCCTCGGCACTGAGACGGTCTCCATCCACACCATCCCTCGCAAACTCCGCGGCGCGAACCCGGAGGACCTGCGCCGGACCTACCCGTTCACGAAGGTGACGGGCGTCCACGAGGTCGACCTCACGGGCTCCGAACGCCTTCGCTTCCCCATCCCCGTCGCAGCCGTCCGCACGCCCGGCCCGGCCGTCATCCTGCAGGCCGCCGGCGACGACTGGGTCCTCCCCACCAACCTCGCCCCCACCCTCACCCAACTCCTCCAGCACCGCGTCGACGGCGCGAAGTCGGCCTAGCTGGCGCCCCGGCACGCTGCCGATCTCCCATCGAAATTTCTGCCGGCAGCGGCGAGTCGTTCCAGCGGCGTGATCCGGCGGTTGCGCGGCGGCCAGCCAGCTCGGATGAAGCAGAGCGGAGGCTGGGTTGGTCGCCGCGGTCCCGCCGGATGACGTCGTTGGAACGTCCCGCCGCTGCCGGCGGGAGTTGCGCAAGGTGGGCGAGCACACCCCGACTGCTCGGGTGGCGCGGCTCACCCGGCTGATGGTGCTCGGCGGCGTGTGCTTGTGCCCTGTTGTTCGCCCGGCGGTCTGAAGGGTCAGCCGCGGAGTTCGGCTGGGCGGTCGGGGGTGGCGGCGGCCAGGGCTTTGCGGGCTCCGTCGGCGTCTGGGTCGGCGCCGTAGATGGGGCTGCCTGGTTGCTGGCGCCAGGACTCAGACAGCGGGCCGGCGTCGACGGGGTCGAAGCCCAGGGCGTCTACCAGAGCGAGGACCTTGGCCTTGGCGTCCGGGTTGTCGCCTGCGACTGGCAGGGCGATGCGGCCGGAGGTGCCGGCGGGGGCGCCGTTGGCGAGGAGGTGCTGGGCCTGGATGTTGTTGAAGGCCTTGATGACCGGAACGCCCAGCTCGCGGGCGACCCAGGCGCTTTCGGTGAGGCCCTCGTCCTCGATGCCGGCGATGCGGCCGTCGCGCTGCGGGTAGTAGTTGCCGGTGTCGATCACGACGAAGCCGGGGGCCGCGTCGTCGAACAGGCCGGCGGGGAGGGCCGGGACGGCCTTCTCCGGGATCGTCACGACGACGATCTCCGCGTCCTTCGCCGCGTCCCGTACGGCGACGGCGGTCGCGCCGGTCTCCGCTGCCAGGTCGCCGAGCGTCTCCGGGCCTCGGGAGTTCGCGACCCGGACCTCGTGGCCGAGTGCGGTCAGGCGCCGGGTCAGGGTGCCGCCGATGTTGCCGCTTCCGATGATGCCGATCTTCATAGGTAGTTGCTCCTCTCAACCACCACAACGCGGGAACGGCGCTCGATCATCCAGCGCGCTGGTCCGTCCAGCTCATCGCCAGCGCGAAGCCCAGGTCGTCGTACCGGGCACCGGGGAAGATCTCGTCGTACAGCTCCCGAAAAGCGACCCGACTCAGGTAGACGTCGCTCGACAAATGCTCGAGCCACGGCTTGCTGTGCCAGAAGCGGAGCTCGAACCACGCGTCGCGGAGTCCCAGGCGGCGGACCGACGAGAGGAAGCCGCGCTTGGCACCGGCTGTGTAGACCCACCGGGGTGGCGTCGGGTACAGGTCGGAGACGTTGTCGACGAGCGCGACCGTGCCGCCGGGGCGGACCAGCGACTTGAGCTGCTCGAGCCCGGCCCGGTAGTCGGGCAGGTGGTGCATCATCGTGTGGCTGTAGACCAGGTCGAATCCGTCGTCGCCGATCTCGAACGCGTCCGCGACCCGGTACTCGACGTTCGGCCGGGCCCGCCGCGCACGGGCGATGGCGATCATCGGTGCGCTCAGGTCGACGCCGAGCACGTGCTGGAAGTCGTCCGCGAGCCGTGCCGCCGCGTGGCCGGACCCGCAGCCGACGTCGATCGCCCGCTCGCCGCGCAGTCCGAGCCCGCTCAGCCACTCGAGTCCCTGCTGCGGCTGCAGGCTGACGAACCGGTCGTAGTCGGCCGCGAACCGGTCGAACGAAGCGGGATCCACCACGGCACTCATGCCAGTACGACGTCCGCCGCCCGCGGATTTGTTCGAATCAGAGCGGCGGGCTGACCGCAGTACGCCGCACGCCGTCCAACTGCTCGCGGCCGTTGAACACCCGCCGCAGCTCCGGTCCGACGATCGCGCGCGGCCCGACGGCCGCGACCCGATAGGTCCCGATCGCGTTGTCCCGCAGCGACCGTCGCACCTGCAGTCCGTACCGGGTCAGCAGGCCCGGGAACCACCGGCTCCCCAGCCCGCGCTCGACGAGCGAGGCCCTGAGCTCGGTCATCGCGGGAAGACCGGCGACGGTGGCCAGCAGCGTCGAGAGCGGCATGCCGCCGACGGGGAGCGCGGCGAGCACCGCGCGCTCCAGCTGGTTGCTGCCGTCCGGGCCGAGTGCGTGCACCTCGCGTCCTGCGAAGCCGATCACGCGCTCGTCGTGCAGGGCGAGGACCACGACCAGCGCCGCCCGGCGGCGGCCGCCGCACAGGTAGGCGGTCTGGTTGAGGTCGAGCGGGTTCTCGGTACGCATCGGGCCCTCCTGATCCTCGGCGACGTCCTCGGCGACGTTCTCACCGGCTCAGACGGCCCGTACGCCGTACCGGTTGCATCGCGTAGCAACCGGTACGGAGGGTGATCAGTTGCCTGCGGCTTCGCGCTCCTTGCGGGCGGTCTCGGCCTTCTCGGCCTGCCAGCCGTCCTCGTTCTTGCCGATCCGCCAGTACCCCGACAGCGACACCCGGTCGCGCGGCAGACCGCGCTCGGCGAACAGGTTCTTCCGGATCCCGAAGACGAACCCGGCCTCGCCGTGCACGAACACGTGCACGTCGTCCGACGGGAACTCCAGCCCGGCCACCGCCGCGACCAGCCGCTCGCCGCGGCCCTCGGCCGCACCGGCGCGGTGGAACCAGACCACGTCGACGTCACCCGAGCCGCCGAACTTCTGCTCCTCGGTCTCGTCCTCGACCTCGAGGAACACCTTGGCCTTCGCGCCGGCCGGCAGGGCCTCGATCGCGGACCCGATGGCCGGCAGCGCGCTCTCGTCGCCGACGAGCAGGTGCCAGCCGGCCGCCTCATCGGGCGTGAAAGCACCGCCCGGGCCGTTGAACCACAGCCTGTCGCCCGGTTGGGCGCTGGCGGCCCACGGTCCGGCGATCCCCTCGTCACCGTGGTGAACGAAGTCGATCGTCAGCTCCCGCGCGGCCTCGTCCCACGCGCGCACGGTGTAGGTCCGCATCGTCGGCCACTGCTCGGACGGGAACTGCTCGCGGACCTGGCCCATGTCGAGCGGGTCCGGGTACGCGACGCCGGGCTGCGGGAAGAGCAGCTTCACGTACATGTCGGTCATGCCGTTGCCGGTGAACTCGTCACAGCTCAGCACGACCCGGATCATGTGCGGCGTGATCCGCTCGGTCCGGCGGACGACACCGAGCTTGGCACGGCGACTACGGGGTGCGGGGGTGGGCACGCGACCACGGTTCCTCTCGGGCGGATCAGGGGATCCTGGTTCGACGAAGTTAGGTAGACCTAACTCACCATAGCCGACCGGCCGACCACCCGCGGATCCACCGGCGAGCGGCCCGCTGTTCACCTGGTCGTTGCCGAGGGCACGCTTGTGGGCCTCAGCCTGGTGCGATGGACCCGATCTTCGGTACGCCGCAGCGGCCCGCTTCGCCGGTCACCCGGATCGACGCTGCCGGGCGGCCGGTCTCGCTCGACCTGCGGGCGCCGGAGCGGAACACGGTGCTGTTCACCGGCGGGCCCGGGATGGGCAAGAGCTTCGAGCTGGAGAAGGTCCAGGCGCTCGCGCTCGCTCGAGGATGGCCGTGCCTGAGGGTAGACGCGTCGCCGCGGGAGCCGCTGGAGAGCCGGTTCGTCCGCGAGGCGACCCGCAAGCTCGGCGGGCTGCGCAAGCAGTACGGGTTCCTCGCGCTGCGGAAGCTGAAGAAGACGATCAAGAACCTGACCCAGCGGTCGCGCAACCAGCAGAACGGCGCGGAGGTCCGGGTCGGGGTCGCGCCGGTGCAGCTGGTCGCGAAGCGGCAGTGGGACGCGCCGGGCGGGAACGGGCTCGGCTCGACGCTCGACGAGCTGGCGACCGAGCTCGGCGACCTGGCCGCGAAGAAGGGCGAGCCGGTCGTGCTGATGGTCGACAACCTCGACGTCGCGTCCGAGCGGGACCTCGCCGCGCTGACCGACCTGTCGACGCATCTGGAGCGTGGCGGGCGACCGGTGTACCTGGTCGCCGCGGGCAGCGAGCTGGCGATGACGCGCCTGATGGCCGCGTCCGGCGGGCACTCCGGGGTCGCGACCTCGATCACCAGCCGGTACGACGTCCGCGTGTGTGGTCCGCTGTCGGCCGACGAGCTGCGGCCGACGCTGACCGAGCCGTTGCGGCAGGCCGGGATCGCGCACAGCGCGGAGGCGGTCGATCAGCTGCTGCAGGCGTCCGGTGGTCATCCCGGGCGGTTGCGTGATCTGTCGGAGAAGGCCGTCGACCTGATCGGGGACCAGCCGGACGGACTGACGCCCGTCGTCGCGAAGGCGGCGATCGCGCAGGTCACCGCGGATTCGCGGGTCGTGTACCAGGCCGAGTGGAACTCGTGCTCGGCCGCGGAGAAGGAGTTGCTCGCGAAGACGGCCGCCCGGGGTGCGCGCGGGTTGTCGATGCCGGCCGAGACACAGGCCGCCGGGCCGGGGAACTGGCCGGCGGTCGACGGCGCGCGGCAGCTGCTGGTGGCGCGGGGGCTGATCCGGGAGACGGGCGATCGGATCACCGTGGCGGATCCGGGAATGCGCGACTTCGTGGAGATCCGCCTTGGTCAGTCGGCCGCCACCGCCGGTGTTGCCCTACCGGGCTCGGCGACACCGGCGATCACGGCGGAGGGTGCTGGTCGGCACGCGGAGGGCACCAAGACGCAGAGTCGTCGGGTGGGCCAGAGCACCTTCACCGTCAACCGTTAGCAGCTACTTTTGGTGAAGCCCGCTGCCAGGTCAGCGCCAGCGGGATCGCGACCAGCAGGCCGGCGAGGCCGAACCAGCCGACGGCGTTGACCGCGTCGGTCTTGTCGGCCAGGACTCCCGCGAACAAAGGACTGACGCCGGTTGCGGTCGTCAGGCCCGAGTTGGACATGCCGATCGCCTGGCCCCGCCGGGCGTCGGGAAGCAGGAACGTCATCGTCGTCGTGGACTGCAGGACGACGATCGTGCCGAAGGCGCCGGCGATCACGAACAGCACGATCGAGGCGACCAGGCCAGGACGCAACAGACACAGGGCTACGGGCAAAGCGGCGAGCACGGCGAAGGGCCCGAGGAGCTTCGTGCGCCACGCCTCGGGCGTCCACTTGCTGTAGGCGAAGGCGCCGAGCACCGACCCGAGCGGATCGGCCGCGAGGATCAGCCCGACCGTCACCGAGCCTCCGCCGAACACCGCCGCGTACGGCGCCGCCATCCCCTCGTACACGGCGACGACCGCCATCAGCCACAGCATCAGCACCAGCGCGCGCATCCCGCGATCCGCGAACAGCAGTCCCCAGGTCTCACCCGCCGACGACCGCCACGACCGCCGTACGCCGTCCTCGCGCGGACGGTCGGCCGCCGGCCGGTGCCGCAGCCCGGTCCGGATCAGCAGCGCGGACCCGAAGAACGTGACCGCGTCGACCAGCAGCACGACGTACGGGTTGAAGACCGCGATCAGCAGTCCACCACCGGCGAAGCCGGCCATCTGCGCCGACTGGATGGTGATGCTGCGGATCGCCATGCCGGTCAGGTACCGCTCTTCACCCAGTACGCCGGGCAGCAGCGCGAGCTGGGCCGACTTGAACACCGGCTGCAGCAGCGACACGATCCCGACCAGCACGCACATCACCACGAACGGCATGCCCGGAATCGTCACCAGCAGGATCAGGCATCCGCGCAACGCGTCGACCACCGCGATCAACTCGCGACGCGGGAACCGGTCCGCGAGGCCGGTCAGGAAGATCCCGCCGAGCAGCGACGGCACGAAGGTCAGCGCGTACGTCAGCCCGGTCAGCGCCGCCGAGCCGGTGTCGGCGAACACCAGCACCGACAACGCGACCCGGGCCAACTGGTCCCCGCAGACCGACTGCAGCTCGGCCAGCCACATCGCCCGGAACTCGCGGATCGCGAGCACTTCCCGATAGCCGGCGTTCGCCACCGCGCCCCCTCCCTCAGCGACTGCGAAGGCAGGCCGCGGGCGGCAGCGTAGTTCCGGATCAGGCCGGAACTACAGGCTTTCGAACTCCGTGCAAACGTCGGGCTCAGGTGGCGAAGATCTGCGCCTCGTCGGCGAACGCCTTGAACTCCAGGGCGTTGCCGGCCGGGTCCAGCAGGAACATCGTCCACTGCTCGCCGGGCAGGCCCTCGAAGCGCAGGTACGGGTCGATGACGAAGGTCTTGCCGGCGGCCTTGAAGCGGTCGGCCAGGGCGTGGAAGTCGGGGATGGGCAGGATCAGGCCGAAGTGCGGGACCGGGACGTCGTGGCCGTCCACCGGGTTGTGGATGCCCTGTGACCGGCCGGGCGCGAGGTGGGTCACGAACTGGTGGCCGTGCAGGTTCCAGTCGATCCAGGTGTCGGACGAACGGCCGCGCTCGCAGCCGATCACCGAGCCGTAGAACTCGGCGGCCGCGGCCAGGTCGTCAACCGGCATGGCCAGATGGAAGCGCGGAACAGATTCAGTCATGTCCTCAAACCTAGGGCCAGATCGACGCGACCCACTCCGGGTGGTCGATGAACGGGTTGCGGTTGTGCTGCCAGTTGTCGTAGATCACCTGGTTGCGGCGCTTCTCGAAGGCGTCCGGCGGGTCGGCCTGGCTCCAGGCCTTCAGCACCGAGAGCTTTCCGATGTACGGCGCGGTGCCGTTGTTCACCGACTCGTTGGGCTCGAGGTTCGCGAAACCGTCGCCGCCCTCGTACCGGACCGCCATGTAGAAGATCATCCGCGCGACGTCGCCGCGGACCGCCGCCCGCGGCGAGAACGAGTCGCCGTCGACCGCGCAGCCCGAGCACTCCGCGACCGTGCCGCCGCCGTTGTCGAAGTCCAGGTTGCCGCGGATGCCGTTCACCGACACGTCCTCCGGCCGCAGGTGGTGCACGTCGGTGCCGGGACCGGTCGCCGTCCCGAAGTCGCCGTGCGACTTGGCCCAGACGTGCTCGCGGTTCCAGTCGTTCGGGTCGCCGCCGTTGGTGCTCTTGGCCTGCGAGCGCCCGGAGTACAGCAGGATCACGTTGTTGGCGTTGTTCGGGTCCTGGTCGGTGTCCTTCAGCGCGTTCCAGACCTGGTCGTAGCTGAGCTTGGTCTGGTTCGAGATGATCGTGTGCAGCGCCGACTTCAGCGCCGCACCGGTCTTGCCCTCGGCTCCCGCGTAGTAGTCCGAAGGATCACCGGGGTCGCCCGGGTCCGAGCCACCGCCGCCGCTGAACGCCGTCGCGCCGGTCAGCCCCGGGTGCGAGAAGTACGCCGCCAGCTTGCCGGTCACGGTGATCTGCTGCCCGACCAGCGACGGGTTCGACCGCAGCCCGTACGCCGAACGGAAGCCGCTCGGGATCTGGACGTACAGCATGCTCGCCGTACTGGTCTGCCCGGCCGAGTCGGCCAGCGCCAGGGCGTAGTCGTTGGGGAAGTTGCTGCGGACCACCGTGTTCGTGGCGGTCGGCTGCCCGACCACGTACCCGGAGACGGTGCCGGTGGCACCGGTCTGCTGCTGGATGGCGGCGGCAACGGTCAGGGTCGCACTGGTCGCGGCCGGCGCCGGCGTGGTGCCGAAGCCGAGCAGGGCGAGCAGTACGCCGATCAGCAGCACGGGACGGAGCGAACGAAGAGCTGTCACGGCGGGTCTCCCACGGGGCGGTGTGGAACGGCGTCGAGCACCAGTCTGCCCCGTCGTACCGGCTGGTGAACGTCCCGGCGGGCGAAGACTTTCGGGCCGTAGGGTGACCGCGACATTGCAGGATGTGGCGTTCGAGCGGCGAGCGGCCCCCGAGTTCGGCAGACTGCAGGGGTTCAGCACCCAAGTCTGGGGAGTAACGAATGCGTGTGAAGAGGAGATCGCTGTCGATGGCGATCGCCGCGGTGTCGGTCGGTGCCGGTGGGCTCGCGCTCGTCGGTACGCCGTCGGTGGCCCAGCCACTCGGCGTGAGCGACGTCGTGGCACCTTCGGCGGAGGGGGCCGCACTGGCGGCCGCCCGAGCGCAGAAGGAGGCAGCAGCCGCCACGGCCCCCGACGGGCCGCAGACGGCGCAGGAGGAAAAGTTCAGCCAGGTCGACGACTACGCCACGAAGTCCGGCGGCCTGGGTGTCTACTACGACCAGGCGACCGGCAAGTACGTCGTCCGGATGCCGAAGACGGCGAAGGCCCAGGCGGCCCGGTCGGTGAAGGTCGCCGGTGCCGAGACCACGGTCCTGCCGAGTCGCACCACCAAGACGGAGCTGACCTCGATCCGGACGGTGCTGGAGAACCGGCAGTGGAAGGACGGCGCGAACAAGTACAGCTACGCCTTCCACTACGACGCGCAGCGTGACGCCATGTCGGTGACGACGGACGCGCCCGCGGCGACGATGCAGCCGCTGCTCGCCAAGTACGGGCCGGTGCTCGAGACGAAGTACGGCGACGTCAGCCGGGACTCCCGGCAGAGCGACCCGGCTCCGCACCGCGGTGGCGCCTCGATCACCAACGGCTCGTCGGTCTGCACCAGTGGCTTCACCATCACCTCGACGGCCCGCTACATGGTCACCGCCGGGCACTGCTTCGCGCTGGGTCAGCGGGTCTTCTCGAGCGGTGGCCAGCAGTTGTGGGGCACGGTCCGCAGCCGGCCGAGCTTCCCGTACTACGACTTCGAGGCGATCGGCGGCGGGACGTACGGCTCGGTCATCTACCGCGGTGGCGCGACCGGGACGACCATCCTGGTCAGCGGCGCCTCCGACCCCGCGGTCGGAGCCGCCTACTGCCGCAGCGGGCAGACGACGTACGAGCAGTGCTCGCAGGTGGTCACCAGCCTGCACGCGCAGTTCTGCGACGAGGCCGGCTGCACGGTCGAACTGATCGCCTACCGCGGTCCGGACGGCCAGGGCGGTGACTCGGGCGCGCCGCTGTTCCAGTACGTCAACGGCACCGTCCAGATCCGTGGCATGCACATCGCCCACGCGGGCGACGACCAGTACGCCGAGCGGTGGACCACCATCCGGTCCGTCTTCAAGGCGAACATCGCGATCAAGTGATCACTTCAGCTCGACCGTCCAGGGCCCGCCCTGGGCCTCGATCTGCGGGCCACCGTCGGTCGGACTGAAGAGCTGCGTCGCGTAGAGCTGGTAGCTGCCCGGCGCGAGTTTCTCCCCGGCCTGCGTCGTTGCCTCACCGCAACGGCGCAGGCTGATCGTCGTGCCCAGGGTCTTCGTCTCACCGGGCTGCAGGGTCACTCGCACTCCTACCGATCGGCTCGGCAGCGGCGTCGCCACCACCTTGCCGTCCTGAGCTACCGAGACCTGCGGCCGCTCACTGGTGACCCAGTCCTTCAGCACCGTGTCCGTCCGGTTGGTCAGCCGCACCTCCACAGTGGCGAGGTCGGGCCTTCCGCTGACCGGCTGAACCCCCGGCGCCGCGGACAGCTCGAACGGGGTGTCGGTCCTCGGCTCACCACCTGCGGTTCCACCACAGGACCCGACCGTCAGCCCGGTCGCCTGGCGAGCGCCCGCGACGGGCGTGTCCGCGTTCCCCCCGAGATTCGGTACGACGGCCACCGCCGCGATCGCGATCACCGCGGCCGTGCCCAGGCTCGCCGCTCCCGCGACCAGCGCGTTGCGCCGGCGACGGCCCTTGATCCGCCCGGCCAGCGCCCGCTCGTCCAGGTCCACGGTGTCCCGGCCCTCGTCCGCCACCGCGCCGAGAAGGTCCTTCAGGTCCTTCGACGTCATTGCACACTCTCCTCTGTCACGCCGAGCTGCGCGGCCAACCTCGATCTCGCATCGGCTAGATGGCGTTTCACCGTGCCCTCGGCGCATCCGAGCTGGTCCGCGATCTCCGGGACCGTGAGGTCTTCGTAGTACCGCAGCACCACGCAGGCGCGCTGCTTGGGTGACAGGTCGGACAGTGCGTGGCGGACCGTGTGCGTCGTGGCGAGGTCCTCGCCGAGCTGGTCGTCGGGCTCGACCAGCAGGTGCCTGGTCTCGCGCCACTTCTTCGCCCGCCGCCGGTCGTCGACGTACAGGTTCAGGATCACGCGGCGCAGATAACCTTCGAGCTGCTCGATGTCGCTGCCGACGCGGAGCCGGCCGAACACCCGCAGCAGCGCCTCCTGGACCAGGTCGGCGGCACTCGCCGCGTCCCCGGTCAGCAGATAGGCGTAGCCACGCAGCGCCGAGCCGCGGACCGCGACCAGCTCGTCGAACGTGCTCTTCCAGTCAGCCACCGGCACCGTCCTTCGGTTTCCCTGTCGACAAGCTAGACGACCGGTGGGTGCGGAGCGTTGGGGGCGGTTCGGCGAGTTTCCCGGCGCCTCGGAAGGACGCGGGGAGTTGAGTCGGTGGGGCGGGGAAGCGCGATGGTCGGACGACCGCGCTGCTCCGCCCCACCTAGGTGTCCGGGCCCCCATCAGACCCCGGCTGCTACCAGGGTCTGCTCGCCCAGCCACCAGTGAGGCGCTACTGGCGGGCAGCACCTCACCGACCGGTGAGAGGAAGGGCTCGGAGCCCTTCCCCGTGCAGTGGCGTGGTGCGGACGCCGTAACGGACCGTACTCAGTCGCGAACGGAAAGTCCATGGGTTGCCGGAGGCCGTCTCACGGTACTGACCATTAACTGTTTCAGCAGCTGATCGTGTCCGTGTGCGCGGTGCCGGAGGACCGGTACGACGCCACCCGCGCGGCCGCCGCCGACGGGCTCAGGACCTCGTTCTTCGCGTAGTACACCCAGTCGGCCGACTGGGCCCAGACGCTGGTCCCGCCGGAGTGGCCGCTCAGGTCGATGAACCACTGGTTGTAGTTCAGCGTCATGCCCTGCCGCGGGTAGACCGTGTGGCCCTGGCCGTCGTCGGTGTGGTCGGCGACCAGCGCGCCGTCGACGTAGTACTTCACGTGCCCGGCGGCGACCGTCGCGACCAGCGTGTGCCAGCCGGCGTGGCTCCGCCTGCGCGCGGTGCTCGCGCGCCAGCCGTCGAAGGGGTCGACCTGGTAGGTGTTCCAGCTGGTGAAGAAGTTCGTCGCGCCGGTCTCGCCCCAGCCGCCGTTCGGCAGGTACTCGGAGATGTCGAGCTCGCTGTAGATCGGGTCCCAGTCGTAGCGCAGCGGCGAGATCGTGTAGAAGGTCTGGTTGACCGTGTCGCCGTCGTTGCCACTGACCGGTACGTCGCTGAACTTGAACCGGGTCGCGTAGGTGCCTTCGAAGAACCGCTGCCGGTTCTGCTGCACCTGGGCGTGCGTCGTACCGCCGGCGGTGCCGTTGGTGCTCGCACGGAGCTGCAGCGACTTCTGGCCGTCGACGACCGGGAAGCTGATGTTGCTCGCCGCCCAGGTCGCGCCGCCGACGCCTGGGCCGCCGGCCGACGTACGGATGCTCCAGTCGTGCGCCGTGAACGCGGGATCGGTCCGGGAGCTGTAGCTGAAGTCGTCGAAGAAGGCGCCGCAGGCGGCGGCCTTGTCCGGAGCGGGACGAGCAGAAGCCGGTACGCCGACCGCTGCCGCGACAGCGGCCAGGACGGCGACGGCGGCAGTGGTCCGCAGAGCGCGGGATCGAGCCATGGTGAACACCTTTCTCGGGGCGGAGAGGGTGTGACCACTGGGTCACTCCTGGCAATCTGACGCGTTCGAGTGGTTAAGTCAAGAGCTTGTCTTAACCGTGGGATCGCTCTCACTGGTCAGACCACTGGTAATATTCGCCGCATGCGACGGACCCAGGCACGGGATCAACTGCTGGCCCTGATCGAGACCAGCGGCCCGGGTCAGGTGCTGCCGTCGGAGCGCAGCCTGAGCGAGTCGCTGGGCGTCTCACGACCGACCCTGCGGGCCGCTCTCGACGATCTGGCCCGGGAGGGCGTGGTGGTCCGCGAGCACGGACGCGGCACGTTCGTCAGCGCCCGGAAGATCCACCAGGAGCTCGAGCCGACCGAGGCCGGTGACTTCGCGCTGCCGCCGGCCGAGGGCAGCCCGTGGCAGAGCCGGCTGATCAGCTTCGCGGTCGAGCCGGCCGGAGCGCGGATGGGCCGCCGGCTGGAGGTCTCACCCGGCGCGGAACTGATCGCGGTGGTCCGCCTCCGGCTCGTCGACGGGATCCCGATGTGCGTCGAGCGGATCCGCATTCCGGCCTCGCTGGTCCCCGAAATCACCGGCCGCGACTTCGAGACCGGCTCGTTCTACGCGCTGCTCCGCGACCGGTACGACGTGGCGCCGCGCGACGCCGTACAGGTCACCGAGCCGACGGTCACCGACCACCAGGAGTCCGCCCAGCTCGACGTTCCGCTGCACTCCCCGGCCCTGCTGATCGAGCGCACGACCCGAACGGCCGACCGCGCCGTGGTCGAGTACACGCGGTCGATCTACCGCGGCGACCGCTACCGGATCACCACGAGATTGACCTTCCCGGACTGAAATCATGGGCCCCTCCCCGACAGAAGAGGGGCATGACGGACAACAGAGACGGTCCTCCGGACGACGTTCGGCTCGCGCGGTTCGAGGCCGTCTTCTCGGCCTGCTACGACCGCCTGGTCGCGTACTACCTCCGGCGCGTGCCGAACCGCGGCGACGTCGACGACCTGGTCGCCGAGACGTTCCTGGTCGCGTGGCGCAAGCTCGACGACGTACCGGCCGAGGCCCTCCCTTGGCTGTACGCCGTCGCGCGCCGGACGCTGGCCAACTACCGCCGCCGCGAGGACCGGCGGTCGGCACTGACCGAACAACTCCGGGCCACGCCGACCGCTCGCCAGGACGCGTCGTCCCCCGAGGCGGCCGCGCTCACCGCGGCGGCCTGGAACGAACTACCGGAACGGGACCGCGAACTGCTGTCGCTGATCGCGTGGGAGGGCCTGGAGGTCGACCAGGTCGCCGTCGCGCTCGACTGCTCCCGCAACGCCGTCCGCATCCGCCTCCACCGGGCCAGGCGCCGCTTCGAGAAGCTGCTCCGCTCGACCGACGAAGCACCGGCGGCGCAGCCCCTCAGCCCAGCCCACGAAGGAGGACCGGCATGACCACTCTGGACCAGATCCGGGCGCTCGACCCGGTCACCGACGACGAACTCCGAACGGCTACCCGCAGCCGCGACAAGGTCTGGAACGACGTGGTGTCGCGGACCCAGCGCACAGAGAAGCAGGCGACGCCCCGTCCGCGTCGAGCCGTCGCTCGCCGGCTGGTGCCGGTCCTGGTCGCGGCGAGCCTGGTCGGTGGGATCGCGCTGACGGCGGTGCAGCGATCCGGCGACTCGCACCCGGAGGCCCTCGCGTTCGCCTACCAGGGGGACGACCTGAAGATCACGGTGATCGATCTGCAGGCCGACACCAAGCGGTTCAACCGCGAACTCGAGCAGCAGGGGCTGAAGTTCAAGCTGGTCCTCGTCCCCGCGACGCCGTCGATCGTCGGCCAGGAGACCTCGGCGGGCTTCAGCGACGGATCCAATGCGCGGCACGTGACGATCGGCGAGACGCCGGCCGGCTGCAAGCTCGGGGTCGACTCGTCGTGTCACATCGAGATCTCCGTCTCCAAGGACTTCCGCGGTGAGGGAACCCTCGAGATCGGCCGCCCGCTGCGGCCGGGCGAGACCGCTGCGGCCATGGGCGACCTGGGCGGACCGGGCGAGCCACTGGACGGCGTCAAGTACCAGGGGCTTCAGGTCAGTCAGGTGCTGGAGATGCTGCGGCAGCGTGACGTGACCGTCGACGAGTACCGCGTCGACTACAGCGACGGTTCCGGCAAGGACGCGCACAGTGTTCCGGGCAACCTCTACGTCACCCAGGGCGGACTGCTCGCCGACGGGAAGGGCATTCTGTGGGTGACTGACAAGCTGAAGTGAACCCAAGGGCCGGTACGCCGCTCAGCGACGTACCGGCCACGGGGTCAGCCCTTGACGGCGCCTGCGGCCACGCCTGCGGTGACGCGGCCCTGGAGGACCAGGAAGATCAGCAGGACGGGGAGCATGAACAGCGTGGCCGCGGCCATCGTGGCTCCCCAGTCGGTGCCGAAGGTGTTGCTGAACGACGAGAGCCAGACCGGCAGCGTGCGCTGGTCCTGGTTCTTGATGATCAGCAGGTTCGCGAAGGCGAACTCGTTCCAGGCGGTGATGAAACCGAACAGCGACGTGGACAGCAGCCCGGGCGCGAGCAGCGGGAAGACGACCCGCCGGAACGCCTGGAACTGGTTGCAGCCGTCGACCTGCGCGGCCTCCTCGAGCTCGACCGGGATCGCGTTCAGGAACCCGCGCAGCGTCACGATCGTGAACGGCAGCGTGACCATGAAGTAGATCAGCGTCAGCATGGTCAGTTTGTCGAGCATGTCGGTGTCGCGGGCGATCACGTACATCGGGATCAGCAGCGCCTCCCACGGCGTCATCTGCGCGATGAACACCATCAGGATGAACGCCTGCCGGCCGCGCCACTTCATCCGCGCCACGGCGTACGCCGCCAGGCACGCGATCACCAGCGCGAGCAGCACGGCCGAGACCGCGACCAGCGCGCTGTTGCGCCAGAACAGCCAGAACCCGTCGGCGTGCACCGCCGTACCGAAGTGGCTGAAGGTGATGTTCGTGGGGAAGAACGACGGCGTCTCGGCCTGGATGTCCTTGGTCGGTTTGAACGCCGTCAGCACCATCCAGTAGACCGGGAACACCGAGAAGGCGAGCACGATCAGGGCCAGCGTGTTGAGCGAGACCTTCCGCCCGATCCGCGTCCTCACAGTTCACCTTCTTCCTTGAACATCTGCCGGAAGTAGGCCAGCAGCGCGACGCCGAGGATCACCACGGTCACCATCGAGATCGCGGCGCCGAGGTCGTAGCGGTTCAGCGACTGGGCCACCTGGTAGGCGTAGACCGGCAGCGTCAGCGTCGCGTTGCCCGGCCCGCCCTGGCTGATCGCCCAGATCTGCACGAAGCACTTGAAGACCCAGATGATCTCCAGGCAGAAGATCAGCCCGAACATCGGCCGCAGGATCGGGAACGTGATCAGCCAGAACGTCTTGGTCGCGCCGGCGCCGTCGATCTGCGCCGACTCGTGCAGTTCCTTCGGCACGGTCGTCATCGCGGCGTACAGGGTGAGGGCGGCGAACGGTACCGACTGCCAGACGATCAGGACGACGATGATCGCGAACGTCGACGTGCCGTTGGCGAACCAGGCGTAGCCGTCGAACTGCTCGAAGCCGAGCGCGACCAGCACCCAGTTCACGACGCCGAGCTGGGACTGGAACAGCCACTGGAAGACGGTGGTCGCGGCGATCACCGGGATCGCCCAGGCGACCACCAGGCCACCCATCACGGCCAGCCGCATCTTCTTGCCCAAGGCACCGATCAGCAGCGCGATCAGCGTGGCCAGCACCATGATCAGCGAGACGTTGATCGCGGTGAAGACGAACGTCCTCAGCACGACGCCCCAGAACATGTCGTCGGACAGGATCTGCCGGTAGTTGTCGAAGCCGACGAAGTCGGCGCCACCGCGGATCAGCTGCGCGATGCCGAACTTCTGGAACGAGATGATCAGTTCCGGATCAGCGGGTAGACCAGCAGGTACGCCGTACCGAGCACGGTCGGCGCGACCAGCAGGTACGGCAGCAGACGCACCGGCAGGGAACGCCCCCGCCGCCCGGGGGCCGGCGAACCGGTCCGGGCGGCGGGGGCGTGTTCCGCCGTGCTCTCGACGTGGGTGACAGCCACGGCTACTTGGTGTTCAGGGCCTGGGTGATGATCTCGTCGGCCGCCTTCGCGGCAGCCGCCGGGTCACCACCGGTCAGGACCTTGGTCTGGTACTCCTTGATCGGGTTCTTCGCCTCGACCGCGGCCCAGTTCGGCGAGTTCGGGGTCGCCTTGCCGTTGGCGGCCCCGGCGGCCATCGCCGCGACCCCCTCGTCGGCCCCGACCGAGGCGGCCAGGCTGGTCCGGTTCGGCACGTACTTCATCGACTTGGCCAGGTCGGTCTGCCACTGCTCACCGGCCAGCTCCTTGATGAACGTGTACGCCGCGTCCTGCCCGTCGGAGGCCTCCGGGATGATCAGGTCCGAGCCACCGGTGAAGACCGCGCCCGGCTTGTCGGCGGTCTTGCCCGGGATCGGGAAGAAGCCCAGCTTGTCCTTCAGCGCCGGGTTCGCCTGGGCGATCAGCTCGGCCGCGCCCGGGACGGCGATCATCTGGGCGACCTTGCCCTGCGCGAAGACGTCGGTCTGGGTCGGCTTGGCCTCGTCGGAGTCCTTCGGGCCCTTGCCGAGCGCCTGGATCTGCTTGTAGAACTCCATCCCCTTCAGCGCCTCGGGCGTGGACAGCGCGCCCTTCCACTGGTCGCCGTCCTTGACCGCGAGGTCGCCGCCCTCGTCCCAGATGAAGCCGGACAGCACGTAGAAGTTCTGGCCCGGCAGGTAGATGCCCTGGTTGCCGCCGGTGTTCAGCTTGGTGGTCGTGGCGATCCACTCGTCGCGGGTCTTCGGCGGGGTCACGCCGGCCGCCTGGAACAGGTCCTTGCGGTAGACGACCACGCGGTTCGCGGCGTAGTACGGGATGCCGTACTGCTTGCCCTCGTACAGGCCCGGACCGGCCAGGCCCTCGATCCAGTCGTCGCCCTTGAGGTCGGCCTTCTTGTCGGTCAGGTCCTTGACGCCGCCCGAGGCCGAGTACTGCGCGACCTGGGTGTTGCCGACCTCGATCACGTCCGGCGCGTCCTTGCTGGCCAGCGCGCCGATGATCTTCGGGCCGATCCCGTTCCACTCCTGGATCTGGACGTTCGCCTTCACGTCCGGGTGCTTCGCGGCGAAGTCGTCGGTGAAGCGCTTGAGGAAGTCGTCGGAGACGCTGCCCTTCATCAGCCAGACATCGATCGTGGTCGGGCCGTCGGCGGCGGCGTTGTCACCGTCGGAGCCACCGCAGGCGGCCACCGTCGTGAGGGAGAGAGCCGCGACCGCGGCGACGGCAAGGGAACGGAACTTCATCGGATCACCTCTGGCGGAGTAGCCGGACCGGCGCCCGGCTGACTGGTATGAACCTGTCGTTCAGTGGCAGTGAGAATTGCGGACGGCAGGTCGGCCAGTCAATAGTTCAGTAGGTTCCGTTACTAAGTCGTGAGAGCGTGCGCAAGCCCGAAAAGTGCACTAAGTGCGCAATTGACAGCGTTATCCGCAGCCTGCGTTGCAAATAACGCAACGGACCAGTTGGTGAGCTGGTCCGGCATTTATCGGACCAGTTGTCTTTGGCGGCAACCGCTTGCTGTTATCTGCCGAGGGCCGCGATCACCGCGGAGGCGGTCGCCGCGTCCTGGACACCGAGCCCGGTGAGGTCCGCGATCGAGCGTTCCGTACGGCGGGGGAAGCCGTCCCGCAGGACCGCGCCGACGGACCGGTCGACGTCGTCGCCGATCACACCGGCCCGTACGGCGTTGCCGAAGTCGCCGTGGTCGAGGCACTGCTCGTGATCGTCGGTGACGACGGTCGCGCCGGCGAAGATCCCGGGCGGCAGCTCGCCCTTGCCGGGCATGTCGGTGCCGACGCCGGTGACATGCACGGCGTCGCGGAACAGCTCGAGGGGAAGAGGTGAGGTCGCGGGGGTCGTGGCGATCACGCACGAGGGGGTAGAGCCGTCGGCGCCGAGCCTGGGCCGGGCCTCGATACCGCTCGCTTGCAGCTTGTCGACCAGCTTCGTGACCGCCTCCGGGCGGCGGCCCCAGATCTGGAACCGCAGGCTCGGGCGCAGGTGGGTGAGCCAGCTCGCCTGCAGGCGAGCCTGGTCGCCGGTTCCGAGGACGAGGATCTCCTCGACATCGGCAGGCGTCATCGCGTCGGTGATCAGGGCTCCGGCCGCCGCCGTACGCCAGGCGGTGAGGCGGCCTTCGTCGGCCAGCACGGCGGCGGGTTCGCCGGTGGTCGCGTCGACGACGAGCATCAGGCCGTTGTTCACCGAGGCGAAGGTGCTGGCGATCTTCACCGTGAAATGTGGTGAGCCTTCGACGTACCCGGCCTTGACGTGGCAGTCGCCGGACGCCGCCGGGAAGTCCAGCACCATCGGGAGCGGGACCTGGGTCCGTCCTTCGGTGTGGGCGATCAACGCCGACCGGACCGCGTCGAAGACCAGCTGCGGCTTCACCACCGAGCGGATCTCGTCGAGACGGATCACTCGCAGCGTCATCCGCGCTTCTCCAACCAGTTGCCCCAGGCATCGAGCGCGGGTGCGGGATCGAGGCGGCCGAGGCCGACGCGGAAGCGGTCGGCCGGCGTTGCGGTGAGGGCCGAGGAGTAGATGCTCGACGGCAGCAGCAGGACGCCGGCCTGCTCCACCAGCTCGGCGCACATGGTCTCGACGCCATCCGGACCGGCGTACCGGGGGAAGCAGACGCAGCCGCCTTGTGGGGCGTCGAAGTCGAAGAGGTCCGGGCGGCGGGCGAAGAACTCCGCGAAGAGCGGCAGGTTCCGCGCGACGATGCCGCGGTTGCGTTCCAGCAGGCGGTCCCGGGCGCGCAGGCCGATCAGCGCGAGGACCTCGCTCGGAGCGGAGTTGCAGATCGAGGTGTAGTGCTTGGCGCGCTCGAGCTTGTCCAGGACCGCGCGGTCGCGGCAGGCGATCCAGCCGATCCGCAGCCCGGGCAGGCCGTACGCCTTCGACATCACGTTCAGCGACAGCGCCGACGCTGACAGATCGGTTGCCTGAGGCAACGACAGTCGGTCGAGCTCGCGCCCGCGGTAGACCTCGTCGCTGAACAACCGGATCCCGCGCTCGTCGCACAGCCGGACCAGCCGCTCCCACGCCGTGGGGTCCGGTACGGCGCCGGTCGGGTTGTTCGGGAAGTTCACCGACACGAGCCGCGTCTCGGGCCGCAGCGCCCGCTCGATCGCGTCGACGTCGAGCGCCCAGCCGTCCTCGGGCCGCAGCGCGACGCCGGTCACCGTGCAGATGTCGAGCGGGATCGTCTCGGCCGCCTGGTAGTTCGGCGTCAGGACGACGACGTGGTCGCCCGGTGCGAGCAGCACACGCATCGCCAGGTAGATGCCTTCCTCGGCGCCGGCGAAGCACATCACGTCGTCGGGCTCGAGGCCGTCGTACGTGCGGGCGATCTCCTCGCGCAAGGCGGGCAGGCCGCGCGTCTCGGTGTAGCTGAGCGCCAGCGACTCCCAGCGCTCGCGGCCGTCGTCGTCCGCCATCGCGAGCAGCTCCGCCATTGGCAGCGACTGCGCGTCCGATGCGGTCAGGTGGTAGCGCGCACTGAACTCCCAGCGCGAGAAGTACGTCTCCAGCCGGAAGTCAGGCAGGGTCGCCATCGTGCTCCTTCCGCGCCTCGCCGAGCAGCTGGTAGAGCGCGGACCGGGAGATCTTCAGCGCTCGCGCCACCGCCGGTACCGACCGCCGCTGACTCAGTACGCCGGCCGCCTCCAACCGCCCGACCAGCTCGAGCCGGTCGTCGCGGGACAGCCGGTCGACCGGCGCGCCACGCTCGCGGACGAACTCGCCGACCACGTCGTTCAGCGTCTCGGTCCAGTCGTGCTCGAACAGCACCCGCGGCTGCCCGGTCACCGGCGCCGCGAACGCCGCCAGGATCCGCCCTGCCTCCTCGAACGCCGTCCGGTCCACGTTGATGCACAGCACCAGCCCGGCCTTGCCGTCCGCGTCCCGCAGTACGGCACTCACGCTCGACAGTCGCCGCCCGTCGGCCAGCGACTTCGGGTAGGGCCCGTAGACGTCCCGCCCGGTCTCCGCCAGCTCGTCCAGCTCCCCGAGCAAGGACGGCGCGCCCACCTTGCGTTCCGACAGCGGATTCCAGATCGCGACCACCCGGTCGGTCGCCGGATCGTGCAGCACCACCTCGGCGTGCGGCGACAGCAACCGCGCGATCGCCTCGCCGACCGGCGCCAGCCGATCGACCTCGGCCTTGAGCTCAGGGCTGGACATGCTCTGGACGATACGTCCACGTAAGACGAATTGTCCAGATCGAGATCAGGCCGGCAGGCGGTCGTCCTGCTGGCGGGCGTGTCGGAGGCCCAGGAGGAGCAGGCCGATGGAGATGGCGCCGACGACGGCGTACGTGATGCGGCCGCCGAGGCCGTCCCAGATGCTGTGGAGGGTCACGGCGAGTGCGTACATGCCGATGAAGCCGGCCAGGTGTTTGCCCGTGGGACGGACGACGAAGCGCCAGAGACCCCAGCAGGTGAGGCCGGTCCAGGCGGCGTGGCCGGCGGGGGAGAGCAGGCCGCGGATGAACAGGGTCTGCTCGGCGGCGCCGACGTTGCCGCCGGACTGGAGCAGCGCGACGAAGGCGTAGCCCATCGTCTCCAGGACGGCGAAGCCGGTGCCGACCGCGACGCCGATCACGATGCCGCCGCCGATCGAGTGGCGGTAACGGGTGCCGAAGAAGACGACCAGGACCAGCGGGACGACCAGCTTGGCGGCCTCCTCGATCAGGCCGACGCCGACCATCGGGAGCGTGCCGAGCCGCCGCATCGCGTCGTACTCGAGCAAGCCGGCGACGACCACCCCGACGACTCCGCCGAACAGCAGCGACCCGCCGAGGGTCGGCCCGTCGATCAACCAGCGCCCGGACCGGCCGGCCGCGAACGTGACGAAGGTCAGCGGGACGACCAGGGCGCCCAGCAGAATCATCGTCGGGAAGAGGTTGGGGTTGTCGGTGTCGGTGAGCACCGCGAGCACCAGCAGGTACAGCGCCGTCCCCACCACGAACGTCCCGATCCAAGCCCACCTGCGTACCGCCGTCTGTGCCATGCGCTGATCCTGCACCCCGGCCACCGTCGCGCACAGCACATCACCCGGACATGTCTCGTGAACGCTGCGTTACACCGTTGGTGGCGCGCATGCGCCATGTCACAGGAAGGGCAGAGATGGACAGGGCGCAAAGGCGGCGGCGCACCGCAGACTCCTGAGCACGAGGTGCCTGCCCCTAGCCTCTCGAAGGAGTCCGCTCATGTCCTCAAGCAAGCGTCGCGCCGCCATCCTCGCGGCCGCACTCGCGCTGGCCACCACGTCGAGCCTGACCGCTACCGCGGCACCCCCGGGCCCGTCGGCCGCCCCGGCCACCGCCGCCCAGGCGGGCACGTCGCAGAAGGTCACGCTGATCACCGGTGACGTCGTCGACGTGACCGACGCCGGCGCCGGCAAGAAGGCCGCCGTCGTGCAGCCCGCCCCCGGCCGCGAACAGATCGCGTTCCACACCGTCGAGGTCGACGGCGGCCTGCGGGTCCTGCCGAGCGACGTCGTCCCGTACGTCGCCTCCGGCATGGTCGACGCCGACCTGTTCGACGTCGACGAGCTGCTCGCCGCCGGCTTCGGCGACGCGGCCACGCAGAGCCTGCCGCTGATCGTCCGCTACACCGGCGGCGCCCGCGTCCAGTCCCTGACCGGTACGACGGACGCCCGCCCGCTCGCGTCCATCGGCGGCGCGGCCGTCACCGCCTCCAAGGCGGAACTGCCCGCCCTGTGGAACTCGCTCAAGCCCGCCTCGCACACCGCTCGCACCCTCGACCAGGGCGTCGCCAAGATCTGGCTCGACGGCAAGGTCAAGCCGGTGCTGGACAAGAGCGTGCCGCAGATCGGTGCGCCGGCCGCCTGGCAGGCCGGGTACGAGGGCACCGGCGTCGAGGTCGCCGTCCTGGACACCGGCGTCGACGCCAACCACCCCGACCTGGTCGGCAAGGTGCAGAAGGCCGAGGACTTCTCCACCAGCCCGACCGGCACCGAGGACCACTTCGGTCACGGCACGCACGTCGCGGCGACGATCGCCGGGACCGGCGCGGGCGCCGGCGGGACCCGCAAGGGTGTCGCGCCGAAGGCCGACCTGCTGGTCGGCAAGGTGCTCGGCGACGACGGCTCCGGCTACGAGTCCTGGATCATCGCCGGGATGGAGTGGGCCGCCGCCGAGGGCGCCAAGGTGGTCAACATGAGCCTGGGTGGTGGCCCCACCGACGGCACCGACCCGCTCAGCCAGGCCGTCAACGACATCACCGCGGCGTCCGGCACCCTGTTCGTCGTCGCCGCCGGCAACGACGGCGCGGACGAGTCGGTCGGGTCCCCGGGTGCGGCCGCGGCCGCGCTCACCGTCGGCGCGGTCGACCGCAACGACGCGCTCGCGGACTTCTCCAGCCGTGGCCCGCGGGTCGGCGACTCCGGCCTGAAGCCCGAGATCACCGCGCCGGGCGTGGACATCGTCGCCGCCCGCGCGGCCGGTACGGCGATGGGCCAGCCGCTCGACGAGCTCTACACCGCCGCTTCCGGTACGTCGATGGCGACGCCGCACGTCGCCGGTGCCGCGGCGCTGCTCGCGCAGCAGCACCCGGACTGGAAGGCCGACCGGCTCAAGGACGCGCTGACCAGTACGGCGAAGACCACCCCCGACCTGAGCGTCTACGCCCAGGGCACCGGCCGGGTCGACCTCGCCCGGGCGGTCGCGCAGAAGGTCGACGCGACCGGCGTCGCCGACTTCGGCCTGACCGTGACCGGCAGCAGCGCGACCACGCGGACCATCACGTACCGCAACGACACCACCGCGCCGATCACGCTGAACCTGGCCGTCGACGTGGACAACCTCGACACCCACCAGCCGGAGACCGACGCGTTCGGCGTACCGGCGACCGTGACGGTCCCGGCCGGCGGCTCGACCGACGTACCGCTGGCGCTAGACCCGGCGAAGCTGGACCGCGGCCTGTTCAGCGGCTGGATCGTCGCCACCGGCGCCGGCAACGTCAGCGTGCGGACCGCGGTCGGCACGCTCAAGTCGGGCCCGAAGCACAAGGTCACCTTCCGCGGCATCGACCTGAACGGTCAGCCGACCGGTCTTCCGGTGGTCTCGCTTTACGGCGACAACGCACGCTCGGACGCGCTCGGCTGGGTCGACGAGGGCGGGACCTTCACGGCCGAGGTCGAGGAGGGCACGTACCTGATGCACGGGTTGGTGGAGTCGCGCGAGGAGCAGACCGAGAAGGCCGTCCTGATCACCGACCCGAACATCGTGGTGACCGGTGACCGCGAGATCGTCGTGGACGCCCGCACGGCGGCGCCGATCACGATCCACACGCCGAAGCCGTCGGAGCAGCAGGCGGTGCTGAGCTACTACGTGCACCGCGAGTACCCGAACGGCCGCAAGATCACCCACGGCGTGATGCACTTCAGCACGGTCAGCCAGGTGCTGGTCACGCCGACCAAGCCGGTCCAGAGCGGCAGCTTCGAGTTCGCGTCCCGCTGGCAGTTGGTCGCTCCGCTGGTCCAGGCGTCGGTGCCGGGTGTCTCCGGTCCGCTGGACATCAACCTCCTGCACCAGTCGCCGTCGTACGAGGGCAAGAAGCGGTTCAGCCTCGTTGCCCCCGGCCCTGATCTGAAGGGGGTCAAGGGAGCTGTCGCCGTCCTCCCGTCCAGCGAGGACGGCTGGGGCAACGGCAGTGAGCAGGACCAGATCGCGGCGGCGGCGAAGGCCGGTGCGGCCGGCGTCATCCTGTACCGGCCGGCCGACTGGTCGGCGTGGACGGTCTGGCGCCCGGTCGGCGATCGTGAGCCGATCCCGGCGATGGTCACCACCGCGCGCGACGGCGCGAAGCTGGTCGCCCGCGCCAAGGCCGGTCGCGCGACGATCGACCTGACCCTGACCACCTCGAGCCCATACCTGTACGACGTGTTCCAGGTCTCGAAGAACCAGATCCCGGCCAAGATCGACTACCACGTGACCGCCGCGAACAGCGCCCGGATCAACACGTCGTACGCCGACAACGGCGGCTTCACCTGGGCCAAGGAGCAGCGCTTCGGCTGGCGTCCCTGGCAGGACTACTCCTGGAACGACTCGCAGCGTTTCGTCGAGACGCCGAAGGTCCGCGAGGAGTGGGTCAGCTCGGGCGACACGCTCTGGCAGCACCGGGTGCACCACCTCTACACGTGGGACACGATGAACCCGCTGCGGGGCGGTATGACCTCGGTGCCGCGCAGCTACAAGACCGGTTCGTCCAGCGAGACCTGGTTCGAGCCGGTGGTCCGTCCGGCGGCCGCGCCGGGTGTGGTATCGACGCGGACCGCCGACCGGTTCTCGCTGCGGGTGCCGGCGTTCGTCGACGCGGCCGGGCACTACACGCTCGGCGAGACCACCTCCTCGTCCGCCGTGCTCAAGCGCAACGGCGCTGTCGTGGCCGAGCTGCCGGACGCCTGGCAGGACGTCACCACCACCAGCGGCGACGCGTCGTACCGGCTGGAGCTGGCGACCGAGCGGCAGGACACCGAAGGCGAGTGGAACTGGGCGACCAGGACCCAGACCGCGTGGGACTTCCGGTCGAAGAAGGCCGCTGAGGACAAGGCGACCGCACTGCCGTTGCTGCAGGTCGGGTACGACGTGCCGACCGACCTGACCGGGCGGGTGCCCGCTCGGACCCACGTCGTGGGCTTCACCGTGCAGCAGCAGGCCGGGGCTCCGGCGGCGCGGACGACGTCGCTGCAGGCCGAGGTGTCGTTCGACGAGGGCAAGAGCTGGCGGCGGATCGTCGCTGTCGGTGCCTTCGGCCACTACGTCGCCGTCGTACCGGCCGGCAAGGGCACTGTCTCGCTGCGGGTCTCCGCGGCGGACAACGCCGGCAACAAGGTCACCCAGACGGTGATCCGGGCCTACGGGCTGAAGTAGCAGTGGGTGCGGCCCGGACAGCTGAGCTGTCCGGGCCGCACCGCTACAACCACTTGCGCTTGGCCGCCTGGTAGGCGAGGCCGGTGCGGGTGTCCACGCCGGCCAGGACCATCATCCGGTCGAGCCGGCGCTGGACCGTACGACGGCTGATGCCGAGCTGCGACGCGATCGACTTGTCCGGTACGCCGGCCACCATCAGTGACAGCAGGAAGCGCTCGGAGCCGTCCAGCCCTTCGCCCTCCTCCGCCTCGTCCGGCTGGAGCTTGACCGGCGTCGCCGCCTCCCAGTGGCTCTCGAACAGCGCCAGCAACGCGTCCAGCAGCTGGCCGCGACCGATGATCGCCGCGGTCGGCTCACCGATCGCCGCCTCGTCGTCGCGGACCAGCGGGCAGATCGCCGTCGCCCGGTCCACGATGGCCAGCCGGACCGGAAGGGTCGGCAGCGTCCGGGCCTCTTCACCCCAGCCGATGCCCTCGGCGATGGTGTCCAGCTCGCCCGGCGTCTCCAGCAGGGCCCGCTCGTAGATGGCCCGGTAGCGCACGCCGCGGCTCAGTGCGCCGTACTCCTCGGTGTTCTCGGCGCCCTGCATGGCCAGCGGGTTGGCCCGGCAGAACCAGAGGATCTCCTCCCGCGCCGACTCCTGCAGGTCGCGCAGGCGGTCCCGCAGCGCGTCCGCACCGACGATCACCTCGACCAGGTGGTGGGCGTCCCGCCGGCTCGCACTGGCCCGGAACTCCTCGCTCAGCGACGCGACGGTCTTCCGGGCCGACTCCAGCGACTCCTGGCGGCGCAACAGCGTCATGCCGAGGGCCACGTCGGGAGGCAGCGGCCGGAACACCGGGTCGTCGCCCGGCAGTACGGCGACCAGCCCCTTCGCCTGCAGCCGCTGTAGCAGCTCGTCGACCTCCTGCTGCGGCAGCTCCGCGACCTCGGCGAGCTCAGCGGCCCGCGCGACCGACAGACCGACCAGCAACCGGTACGCCTGTTCTTCCCGGGCGTCCAGCAACGCGTTGTCCTGCATCCGCCCCACCTCCCGTGCTCGAAGCACAACCTAAGCAGGCCGTACGGCGCAGTGGCGAGCAGGGCGGCTTCCATCCGGCACTGCTGGGCCACATCGGCCGCCTGGCACTCCTGGCACGAGAGTGCCATCACGTTTCGGTCAGGACGCCGTCACTACCGGTGTACCGCCAGCCGCTCCCCGCCCGAGCCCGTGAAGAGAGATCCCCATGACTGTCACCGACTTCGCCGGAATCCTCGGCCTGGTTGCCGCCGCCGTCCTCGCCGCCTGGATGCTCCTGGGCGCCAACACCACCCCTCACCGCGGCGACCCCCGCCACTCCGCCCCCGGCACCGAACCCCGCCCGGCCCGCCACCGGGCCACGTCGGGAGGCAAGCTGCAGCGGATCTTCCGCTAGCGGCGCAGCCCCGCGATCAGGAGGCCGACCAGCCGGCGGGCGTCGTACCGGGGATTGTTGCCGGCTCCCGCGCAGAGGCCGCCGACGCCGCGCATCAGCTCGGACGCGTCCTGCCCGGCCCGGATCTCGCCGGCGCCGGCCGCGGTCTCGAGGAGTTCGGTGCAGACAGGCACGAGCCGCTCGAGGAAGTACGAGTGCAGGGGGTCGTAACAGGGATCGTCGGACTGCAGTACGGCGGCGAGGCCCTGCTTGGTGACGACGAAGTCGACGAACTGGTCGATCCAGCGCTCCAGCGCGGCGTACGGCGTCGCGCTGGTCTTCAGCAACGCCGGCCCGGCCGCGGCGAGGCTCTCGACCTGGTGCCGGTACACGGCGACGATCAGGTCCGCCCGGGTGGGGAAGTGGCGATAGATCGTGGCGGTCCCGACGCCGGCCTCGGCCGCGATGTCGCGGATCGGCGCCTCCACGCCCGAGGTGACGAACACCGCGGCGGCCGCGTCGAGCAGCGTCTGCTCGTTGCGCCGCGCGTCCGCGCGTTTCGGGCGGACGCGCTGACCCGCCGGTTCGATGCCGTCCACCGCGCCTCCAGACCCGTGATTGCTAACCGGGACAGTGTCCCATATCGTGAAGCGGGACAGCGTCCCGTTTAAGTCGGGAGGCAGCGACCACGATCGGAGCACAACCATGTCGACCTATCTGCTGGTGCACGGCGCCTGGCACAACGGACAGTGCTGGGAGCGGGTGGTGCCGTGGCTCGCCTCGGCCGGGCACCAGGTCTTCACGCCGTCGCTGACCGGCTACGGCGACAAGGCGCACCTGCTGGGCCCCGAGGTCGGGCTCGACACGCACGTCGACGACATCGTCGGGCTGATCCTCGAGGAGGACCTGACGGAGGTGGTGCTCGTCGGACACAGCTACGCCGGGCTGGTCATCTCGTCCGTGGCCAACCAGCTTCCGGACCGGATCGCCGAGCTGGTCTATCTCGACGCGATGGTCCCTGAGGACGGCGAGAGCGCGGTCGACGTCCTCCCCGTGACACAGGTCATGATCGACCTCGCCACGTCGTCCGGCAGTGGCTGGCGCGTTCCACCGATGCCCGAACTGCCGGCGCCACTGGGCCTGTTCGGGGTCACGGATCCGGACGACGTCGCCTGGTTGCGCACGATGCTGTCGGACCAACCGGTGCGATGCCTGCAGCAACCGGTCCGGCTGGACAACCCTGACGTGCACAAGATTCCGCGGACCCACATCCACTGCACCGTGAAGCCGGAGGGCTTCGAACGGCGTCCCGTGCCGGCGGTGCAACCCGACGGCAGCCCGTCACAGGTGTGGGAGTTGGCCACCGGGCACGACTGCATGATCACCGCGCCGGGCGAACTCGCGGAGTTGCTGCTGAAGCTCGGCTGATCCGCGAATGTGACACAGCTCTCGCGCCGACGAGGCCCGGAGACCGGTGGTCCCGGGCAAACAAAAAGTCCCGGTCGGGTGAGACCGGGACTTCGGTACTGCTTGTGCGCGAGGGGGGAGTTGAACCCCCACGCCCTTTCGGGCACACGGACCTGAACCGTGCGCGTCTGCCTATTCCGCCACCCGCGCGCTGGCTGTTTCCGGCCTGTCGAAGCGCCATCCCCAACCGAGGGAAAACACTAGCATGCCTTCTGACCGACTCTTGCATTGCGGGTTGGGTCGAACCTCCCGATACGATCGATCGTCGTACCGGGTGTGGCCACCGCCAGCTCGGAGGCCACGACGTACGGCGTGCCTGCCCATGGCGCCGGACGGCAAGCACGATCGTTGGTGCTGACCTGGCGCCAGCCGACGACCGACGTGGAGGAGGACGCGTGCGACCGCTGCAGCGCTTCGAACGGCGCCTGGAGGGCATCGTGAGCGGTGTCTTCGCGCGCGCGTTCAAGGGCGACGTCGAGCCGATCGAGCTCGCCGCCGCGCTCAAACGCGAGATCGACAACACCGCCCGGATCCTGTCCCGGGACCGCCGGCTGGTGCCGAACCACTTCACCGTCGAGCTCGGCCCGGAGGACTTCGAGCGGCTGAACGCCTACGGCCGCACGCTGAACCACGAGCTCGCGAACGAACTCCGCGACCACGCGGACATCCAGCGCTACACCTTCTCCGGACCGATCGAGATCGAGTTGACCCAGCAGGACGACCTGCCGACCGGCAAGTTCCGCGTCGTCAGCCAGACGGTCGGGGCGCAGCGCTCCCGTCCCCAGCCGCCCCCGCCGCCGCAGGAGTACGCCGACCCGTACGGCGGCGAGACCGTGATGCAGAGCGCGCCTCCGCCGCCCCCGGCGCCGGCGCCGATCCGCCGCGGTCACCCGCAGGTGATGCTCGAGGTGAACGGCCGCCGCCGCCCGGTGAACCCGCCCGGCGTCGTGCTCGGCCGCGGCACCGACGCGGACATCCAGATCAACGACCCGGGCGTCTCCCGCCGGCACGCCGAGATCCGGCTGATGCCGGAAGGCCCCGGCGGGGTGCGCGTGGTGCTGGTCGACCTGGGTTCCACCAACGGCACGCTGGTGAACGGCCGCCGCGCCGCGGAGGCCGACCTGGTCGACGGATCGACCGTACGGATCGGGAACACGACGATGACGCTGCGCCTGGCGGACGAGCCGATCGCCCAGCCGCCGAGCAGCGGGTGGTGACCGGACTTTCATGTCGGAACTGACGCTGACCCTGATCAAACTGGGGTTCCTGGCCCTGCTGTGGATGTTCGTCCTGGCGGTGCTGTCCGTGATCCGCTCGGACCTGTTCGGCGCCAAGGTGGACAGCCGTGCGCTGGCCCCGGCGGCGCCGGCGGCCGGACGGACCCCGAAACCGGTCAAACCGAGCAAGAAGAAGAAGGGCCTGCCCGGTTCGGTGACCATCGCCGACGGTCCGCAGGCCGGGGTCGGCGCGACCCTGCACGAGGAGCCGGTCGTGATCGGCCGCGGCTCGGACTGCCAGATCCGCCTCGACGACGACTACTCCTCCACCCGGCACTCCCGGCTGTTCCTGTCCGAGGGCCAGTGGTGGGTCGAGGACCTGGGGTCCACCAACGGCACCTACCTGGACGGCCAGCGGGTCACCCGCCCGGTCCCCGCCGAGATCGGCGGCTCGATCCGGATCGGCCGGACGACGTTGAACATCGCGAAGTAGGCCTGAGTCCATGACCTTGTCGCTCGACTACGCAGCACTGTCCGACGTCGGACGGGTCCGCCGCAACAACGAGGACTCCGCGTACGCCGGTCCGCACCTGCTGCTGCTCGCCGACGGAATGGGCGGCGCGGCCGCCGGTGAGGTGGCCAGCGCGGCCGCCGTCCAGGTGATCCGCCGGCTGGACACCGCGACGATCACCGGCGAGGACATGATCGAGGCGCTGGCCGGCGCCGTGCACCGCGCCAACGAGCGGCTCTCGGAGCTGGTCGAGGAGGACCCCGAGCGCGAGGGCATGGGCTCCACCGTGACCGCGCTGATGTTCGACGGGCAGCAGCTCGGCCTGGCCCATCTCGGCGACTCGCGCGCCTACCGGATGCGCGACGGCCGCCTGCAGCAGCTCAGCCACGACCACACGTTCGTCCAGTCGCTGGTCGACGAGGGCCGGATCTCCCAGGAGGAGGCCTTCACCCACCCGCACCGGAACCTGATCCTCCGGGTGCTGGACGGCCGCCCCGACTCCGACCCGGACCTGCAGATCCTCGACGTCCAGGCCGGCGACCGGCTGCTGCTGTGCAGCGACGGCCTGCCGGACTACGTCAGCGACGACGTCATCTCGGCCGCGATGGCCGACGGTACGCCGGACTCGGTCGTCGTCGACCTGATCACGCACGCGCTCGAGGCCGGCTCGAACGACAACGTCACCTGCGTCGTCGCCGACGTGGTCGAGACCGACCCGGCCAGCGGCTCCAGCGCCCAACTGGTCGGTGCCGCGGCCGAGCTCGCCCAGGGCGGGTCGGGCGGCGAGCACACCATGGTCGTCCGCGCCGCGACCGGCGGGGACGGCGAGGGCGGCGGCGCCGGCGGCCACGTCGACCCCGAGGAGTTGCGGTACGCCCCGCGCCCGCCGAAGCGGTTCCTCTGGCTGCGCCGGCTCGGCGTCCTGGTCGTCGTCCTGGCGATCATCGTCGGCGGCGGCTGGTTCGCCTACAGCTGGACCCAGAAGCAGTACTACGTCGGCACCGACGGCGACTACGTGGCGATCTTCAAGGGCGTCGACGAGCAGATCCCGGGCCTCACGCTGACCAGGGTGTACGAGCAGAAGACGCTGCAGGTCGACAAGCTGCCGACGTACAACCGCGAGCAGGTCGAGGGCAACATCCAGGCCGGCGACCTCGCCGCGGCGCAGGAGATCGTCGCCGAGCTGCAGCGCGCGGCCGACGAGTGCGCCGCGCAGCAGAAGCCGCCGACCCCGACGCCGCGGCCGACCACGCCGCCGGCCAGTGGCAAGCCGCCGGCGACCACTCCGGCGAAGCCCCCGGCCAGCACGCCCGCTTCGACCCCGGCGACGCCCGGCGACGGCGCGGCCGGCCCGGACGACTGTGACGGGGTCCGATGAGCATCGCCTCCACGTCGGTCATCCAGATCATCCCGCGGACCCGCCGCGGGGTGGAGCTGATGCTGCTGATCATCGCGATCGCGGTGTCGGTCGCGGCGTACGTCAACATCGGCCTGACCGTGCAGAACAAGATCCCGGCCAGTACCGGGTACTACGCCGCCGGGATCGGCCTGCTCGCGCTGATCGCCCACATGGCGCTGCGGTACCGCGCGCCGTACGCCGACCCGGTGATCCTGCCCTGCGCCGTCCTGCTGAACGGGCTCGGCGTGGCGATGATCCACCGCGTCGACCTCGGCCTGCAGGCCGCCGCCGAAGCCGCCGGCACCAAGCCGCGCGGACCGGCGGCGCCGCAGCAGATCACCTGGACGGCCGTCGGCATCATCTTGTTCCTGGTGGTGATCCTGGTCGTCCGGGACCACCGCCGCCTGCAGGCGTTCACCTACACCGCCGGCCTGGTCGGTCTGGTGCTGCTGGTGCTGCCGCTGATCCCCGGCCTCGGCGCGGACATCAACGGCGCCAAGATCTGGATCCGCCTGGCCGGGATGTCGTTCCAGCCGGGTGAGTTCGCGAAGCTCTGCCTGGTGATCTTCTTCGCCGGGTACCTGGTGGTGAAGCGCGACGTGCTGACCCTGGCCGGGCACCGGTTCCTCGGTCTCGACCTGCCCCGGGCCCGCGACCTCGGCCCGATCCTGATCGCCTGGGGCGTCAGCCTCGGCGTCCTGATCTTCGAGAAGGACCTCGGCTCCTCACTGCTGTTCTTCGGCCTGTTCCTGTTCCTGCTGTACGTCGCGACCGAACGGGCCGGCTGGCTGATCATCGGTGGCCTGCTGTTCGCCGGCGGCGCGTTCTTCGCCGCGCAGACCTTCGGCCACGTGCAGAAGCGGGTCGCCGACTGGCTGCACCCGTTCCACGAGGTCGGCGGTCAGGTCTCGACCGCGCTGATGGGCCAGGCCTGGGGCGGGCTGCTCGGCCGCGGCCTCGGCCAGGGCCGGCCGGAGATCGCGCCGCTGCGCTTCTACGGCCAGAGCGACTTCATCATCTCCTCGTTCGGCGAGGAGCTCGGCCTGACCGGGCTGATCGCGATCATCCTGGTCTACACGCTGATCATCGAGCGCGGCCTGCGCACGGCGCTCGGCTGCCGGGACATCTTCGGCAAGCTGCTCGCGACCGGCCTGGCGATGTCGTTCGCGCTGCAGGTGTTCGTGATCGTCGGTGGCGTCACCGGGCTGATCCCGCTGACCGGTCTGGCCACGCCGTTCATGGCCCTGGGCGGTACGGCGCTGATCGCGAACTGGGCGATCATCGCGCTGGTGCTGCGGATCAGCGACCAGGCCCGCCGGCCGCAGACCCCCGCGGCGCCGGTGTCCGACGAGACGATCGCGATGGCGGTGCAGAAGCAGTGAACTCAGCAATCCGGCGGCTCGCCGTGGCCGCGATCGTCCTGATGCTCGCGCTGATGGCGAACTCGACGTACCTGCAGGCGTTCAAGGCGAACGAGATCAACGGCCGCAACGACAACCGGCGGGTCCGCGACGCGCAGTTCTCGATCGACCGCGGCCCGATCCTGATCGGCAACACGCCGGTCGCGGAGTCCAAGCCGTCCAACGACCGGTTCGAGTTCCAGCGCGAGTACGCCGTCGGTCCCGTCTACGCGCCGGTGACCGGGTACTACTCGTTCCTGTACGGCCGGCTCGGCATCGAGCTGAGCCAGAACTCCCAGCTGAACGGCTCCGACCCGTCGCTGGCCTTCCGCCGCGTGGTCGACGTGATCACCAACCGCAAGCAGCAGGGCGCGGCCGTCTCGCTGACGCTGAACGCGAAGGCCCAGATCGCGGCGTACAAGGGACTGGCCGGCAAGAAGGGGGCCGTGGTCGCGATCGAGCCGAAGACCGGCAAGGTCCTGGCGCTGGTCTCGCGGCCGTCGTACGACCCGAACGAGCTGGCCGCGCACGACCTGGACAAGGTCGGGGCGTCCTGGAAGAAGTTCACCGAGGACCCGAGCAAGCCGATGTCGAACCGGGCCGTCCGCGAGCTCTACCCGCCGGGCTCGACGTTCAAGCTGGTGACCGCCGCGGCGGCGCTGTCCAGCGGCCGGTACAACCCGGAGACCAAGGTCCGCTCTCCTGCCCAGCTGGAGCTGCCGCAGACCACCACCCCGCTGGTGAACGAGAACCGCCGCAACTGCGGTGGCAGCGACAACGCCACGCTGACGGTCGCGCTGCGGAACTCGTGCAACACCGCCTTCGGCTCGGTCGGCCTGGACCTCGGCGCGGACGCGCTGCGCGAGCAGGCCGAGAAGTTCGGCTTCGCCGAGCGGCAGCTGCCCGAGCTGGGCGCGGTCGCCAGCCAGTTCCCGGCCGACCCGAACCCGCCGCAGGTCGCGCAGTCCGCGATCGGCCAGTTCGACGTCCAGGCCACGCCGCTGCAGATGGCGATGGTGGCGGCCGGGATCGCCAACCAGGGCGACGTGATGAAGCCGTACCTGGTGCAGAACGTGCGGACCGCGGACCTGAAGACGATCTCGGAGACCAAGCCGGAGTCGCTGCACCAGGCGGTCACGCCGGAGGTCGCGAGCCAGCTGACCCAGATGATGGTCGACGTGGTCCAGAACGGCACCGGCAAGCCGGGCCAGATCAGCGGCGTCCAGGTGGCCGGCAAGACCGGTACGGCGCAGACCGCCAAGGACCGGCCGCCGTTCGCCTGGTTCACCGCGTTCGCCCCGGCCGACGACCCGCAGGTCGCGGTCGCCGTGATGATCGAGGACGCCAATGTCCCGCGCGACGACATCGCCGGCGGAAAACTCGCCGCGCCGATCGCGAAGGACGTCATGGAGGCGGTGTTGGGCCGGTGACGACGATGCGAAATGATGCCGTCACGGTGTGTCGAACCAGCGGGGGTTCATCGGTGGCTTTGGCTACGGTGGGCGAATTGCACGTGTTGTGGCCAGGAACGATCCGCGCAGGTTGGAAGGCAGAGCAATGACATCGCAGGCACGTCTCGTCGGCGGGCGCTACGAGGAAGGCGAACCGCTGGGACGGGGAGGCATGGCCGACGTCCGCAGGGGCGTCGACAACCGGCTCGGCCGGTCCGTCGCGATCAAGCGGCTCCGGGTCGACCTGGCCAGCGACTCCACCTTCCAGGCCAGATTCCGGCGCGAGGCGCAGTCGGCGGCCTCGCTGAACCACCCGACCATCGTGTCGGTCTACGACACCGGCGAGGAGCCGGACCCGAACGGCTCCGGCATCACCATCCCGTACATCGTGATGGAGCTCGTCACCGGCAAGACGCTGCGCGACCTGATCCGCGAAGGCCGCAAGATCATGCCCGAGCGCGCCCTGGAGATCACCTCCGGCGTGCTCGAGGCGCTCGACTACAGCCACCGGGCCGGCATCGTGCACCGCGACATCAAGCCCGGCAACGTGATGCTGACCCCGCAGGGCCAGGTCAAGGTGATGGACTTCGGCATCGCCCGCGCGGTCGCCGACACCACCTCGGACATGACCCAGACCGCGGCCGTGATCGGCACCGCGCAGTACCTGTCGCCCGAGCAGGCCCGCGGCGAGACCGTGGACGCCCGCTCCGACCTGTACTCGACGGGCTGTCTGCTGTACGAACTGCTCACCGGCCGGCCGCCGTTCGTCGGCGAGTCACCGGTCTCGGTGGCCTACCAGCACGTCCGGGAGCAGCCGGTCCCGCCGTCCTCCTTCGACCCCGACATCCCGCCGGAGGTCGACGCGGTCGTGCTGAAGGCGCTGGCCAAGAGCCGCGAGGAGCGCTACCAGAGCGCGTCGGAGATGCGCCAGGACATCCACCGGGTGCTCGCCGGACAGCAGGTGACCGCGCCGATGGCAGCGGTCGGGGAGACCCGGGCGATGGCCGCCACGGCGGCGGCGCCGATGGCGGCCACCCAGGCGTACCGGCAGGCCCCGTCCGACGACCTGCTCCCGCCCGACGACGGCCTGGACGAGGCCGAGGCCGCGCGGGCCCGGCGTAACCGCGGACTCGCGTACTTCCTGCTCGGCCTGGCGATCGTCGCCGTGGCGGTGCTGGTCTACGTGCTGATCAACAACGGGAACAAGGACAACAACGGGACGCCGGACGTCACCCAGGTCGCCGTGGTGGACGTGAAGGGCAGGACGCTGCCGGAAGCGACGGCAGCGCTCACCGCCCAGGGGCTGAAGGTCACCTCGACCGGCGCCGCCAGCACGAGCGTCCCGAAGAACCAGATCATCAGCCAGAACCCGACCGCCGGCACGATGGCCGACAAGGGTTCGACGGTCTCGGTGGTGGTGTCCAGCGGACCCACGTCGTTCGCGGTGCCGAACGTGGTCGGCAAGTCCACGAAGGAGGCGCGCGAGCTGCTGGAGGCGCCGCCGGCGAACTTCAAGGTCGCCGACAAGGTGAACACGGTCGACGACGAGGCCGCGAAGGGGACCGTGCTCGGTTTGGACCCGGACCCGAGCGGCAAGTACCCGAGCGGCCAGGTGTTCACGCTGACGGTGTCCAGCGGATCGGTGAAGGTCACCGTCCCGGACGTCACCAAGCAGAACCAGGACGACGCGGGCAACGCGCTGAAGGCGGCGGGGCTGAACGTCGGCTACGAGAACGCTCCGCCCGGCTCGAACCAGCCCGAGGGCACGGTGGTCTCGCAGAGCGTCGCGCCGGGTACGAAGGTGGACAAGGGCACCAAGGTGATCATCCGCATCGCCGTCGCCCCGACCGAGCCGACCGACCCCCCGACGACCACACCCACCGGCGACCCCACGGGCGACCCGACCGGTGACCCGACCGACCCGCCGACCATCGGCCTCCCGGGCGGCGGCGGAGCGGCCTCGGGCCGTCTGCCGTAGTACTCGGACAACAGAAAGACCGCGGTCCCCGAGAGGGTGCCGCGGTCTTTTTTTGTTGGTCTTCTCAGCTGACGACGGGGGCCATGCCGGCGGAGCGGGCGACGGCTTCGGGGTCGCCGCAGGTCGACAGCCAGTTGGCGAGCATGCGGTGGCCGCCTTCGGTGAGGACGGACTCGGGGTGGAACTGGACGCCCTCGACCGCGATGTCCTTATGGCGGGCGGCCATGATCACGCCGGCCTCGGTGCGGGCGGTCACCTGGAGCACGTCGGGGACGCTATCCTGGGCGATCGCGAGCGAGTGGTACCGGGTCGCGGTGAACGGCGACGGCAGTCCGGCCAGCACTCCGGCGCCCTCGTGGAACACCTGGCTGGTCTTGCCGTGCAGCAGCTCGTCCGCGCGGCCCACCACGCCGCCGTACGCGACACCGATCGCCTGCAGGCCCAGGCAGACCCCGAAGATCGGGACCTGACCACCGGCCTGCTTGACGATGTCGACGCAGGCACCGGCCTCCTCGGGCGTCCCCGGCCCGGGCGACAGCAGCACGCCGTCGTACGCCGTGGCCTGCTCGGGCGTCACCTCGTCGTTGCGCAGCACCGTGGTGTCGGCCTGCAGCTGCTGCAGGTACTGCACCAGGTTGTAGACGAAGGAGTCGTAGTTGTCGACGACGAGGATGCGCGGCATGACCAGAGCCTACTTCGAAAGTCGCCGCGGGCCGGAGTCAGCGGCCGGTGCCGGACGGGCTCACGGTGGGCGTCTTGGCGAAGCCCGGCACCGTCGCGCTCTGCAGGTCGAGCGTGCCCTCGTACGCCGGCATCGCGATGCTCGACTGGGTCTTCACCTCGTAGCCGAGCTGGAACTTCACCACGTAGTCCTGCAGGTTCTCGATGTACTTCGAGTCGTCCAGCGACTGCTGCAGCTTGCGCCGGTCGCCGATCGCGGTGATCCGGTACGGCGGCAGGTACGGCACGCCGTGCAGGACGACCGAGTTGCCGACGCACTTGATCCCGGTCGTGGAGATCACCCGGTGGTCCTGGATCGAGATCGCGTCGGCGCCGCCGGCCCACAGCGCGTTGACCACCGCCTGGATGTCCTGCTGGTGGATCACCAGCCAGTCCGCGTCGACGTCCGGGTTGTCCTTGACCACCTCGGGCGGCGCGTCCTTCAGCGTGACGGTCAGCCCGGGCCCGGTCACCGGCGTCGTCCCGACCGCGACCGACAGCTCCTGGAGCTGCTTGGTCAGCTTGGGCGGGAACGAGCCCTGCTGAGCGCGCAGCTTGTCGATGTCGCCGCTCAGCGCGGCGTGCTGCCGGGTCAGGCTCGCGCTGCGGCGGCTCTGTTCCTCGACCAGGCCCGCGAGCGTAGTGTTGCGACTGGGACGGAGGTCGGTGCCACGGGCGTTGGTGGCGCTGGTCGCGAACAGCAGGCCGGCGCACAGCAGGGCCAGCGGCGCACCCGCGCGCCAGAGCGAAAATCGCCGCAGCCTACTCACTCGTGACCCCCATGCTCCCGTCTGCACTACGCTAACCGAGGCCAGACCCGTCGGTGTGGCTGGTGGCAGCCTCGCGAACCGAGGGACCACCACTCACCTTAGTGTCCGCTACAAGGAGCCCAAGTCGTGCCCGAGTCGAGCAGTCGCGAAAAGAAGAAGAAGTCGGCCGCGGAGAAGCCGCAGAAGACTCCGAAGAAGCCCCGCACCTCCAGCCGCCCGTGGGTCGCGCCGCTGATGCTCGGCTGCTGGCTGCTCGGGCTGATCTGGCTGGTGGTCTTCTACGTGGCGGGCCAGGACATCCCGTTCATGAACGACCTGGGCAACTGGAACCTGCTGATCGGCATGGGCCTGATCGCGGTCGGCTTCGTCGTCTCCACGCAGTGGATCTGACCTCTTCGAACTGACCTGCAGCGCGGACCTCAGCCGGCGAACGGGCGCAACCGGCTCAGGTCCGCGCTCAAGTTATCCACAGCCGTATCCCCAGCTGTGCACAGCTTTCCCGGGATTCATCCCCAGGTTTTCCCCGGGTTGTGCACCGTTTTCGGCCGAAAAAGAGCCATATCTGTGGATTGTTGAGGTTTGATCACCATGTTGTCCACAACTGGGGAAGACGGCTTCCCGGTGATCAGCCGCCCAGGAGCTCGGCCAGGAGCTGCTTGAACCCGGCAGGGACCTGGTGCCCTTCGGCCGGCAGGATCCTGGTCTTCACGCCGAGCGCTGCGAGCGGTGCGCCGGTGACGGTTTCGAGCAGGTCGTCCTCCGAGCCGATCCAAGCGACGGCCGGGGACAGAGAGTTCGCGGCTGCCGGCGGTAGGGCGCGGAGCGCCGGGGCAAGAGCCAGTACGCCGTCCGCGCGCTGCGGCAGCCCGGTGAGCGCCCAGTCGAGCGCCGAACGACCGCCGGCCGAGAAGCCCGCGGCGATCAGGGGCAAGGCCTTGAGCTCGTCCGGTAGCTGGGTGAGAGCGCGGGCGATGTCCTCACGTGCGGCCTGAGGGTCTGGCCAGGTGCGGTACATCGGGGACATCAGCTGCGACGACTCGACGCAGATCAGGGCGCAGCCGAGGTCGAGCACCGGCGCCCAGTCGCGCGCCGCGTGCGTCGCGCGCTGTCCGGCGCCGTGGAGTGCGACTACGACTCGCTGGGGAGCAGCACCCAACCGGACCACCGGCGGCGTGGCGTCCGTGGTCCGGCGTTCGCGGCTGAGGGCGAGCACCTGGCCGAAGCCGGGAAGCTGCTGCAGGCCGGCCAGGTCGTCGTCCTCGGTGAGGATCGACTCGGCCCACCAGGCACCGGCGTCGGTCGCCTGCTGGAGTACGGCGAGCGCCTCGTCGGCGCGGCCGAGCGAGCCGAGCAGGCACGCCCGGAGGTGGGCGAGCTCGGCCGTCCACGGGGTCAGGTCGTCCGCTGCGTCCATCAGGGCGAGCGCTTCGGCCTGGCGGCCGTCGTCGTACAGGGCGGCGACCTCGTCGGTCAGGGCGTCGTAGCGGTCTTCGGCAGGGTCCACCCGGGGATCTTCGCAGCCGCCCGCAGAATCTACGCAGACATATACGTAGACACCTACGTAGGGCATATGTATAGTTCTACGTAGAAGGAGACACCACATGCCGAACAAGACGATCTACGTGTCCGACGACGACCTGGCGCTCTACAAGCGCGCGCAGGAGATCGCCGGGAACCTGTCCTCCGCGATCTCGACCGCGCTCCGGCGGTACGTCGAGATGGAGGAGGGCCGGCTCGAGGGGTACGACGAGATCACCGTGCGGGTCGGCCGGGGCGCCGGCCGCAAGCAGCGGTTCTCCGGCGTACTGCTGGCCGAGGGAGGACGCTCGAGCAAGGACGGTTACGAGGCCTTCAAGGTCTACCGCAGCCGGACCGGCAAGTTCGTCCTGCACGCCGACCGCCGCGACCAGTACAAGCAGGGCGCGACCAAACCCGCCGGCACCGACGACGGCGGCTGGCGGAGCTGGATCGGGACCCTTGGCCTGACCGACTCCTCGTGGAGCATGGCGCAGGGCGAGGCAACGCTGTACGTCGTCGAGACCGTCGCCGAGCTGCGGGAACTGATCCCCGACGACCTCTACGCCCTGGTCGAGGAGGCGGCGAACCAGCCCGCCGTCGAGGACCTCGACATCTGAACCAGCTGGACAACTGAACCACCGTTCCCCGGCGGCCCGAGGCCGTCCGGTCTGATCCGCACACCCTCCTTCTGATCCGTTCGGGCCCGCGCCCGGTCCCGGCGCGAGCCTGCCCGAAAACACCACCCCAGATCCCCCGGCGGCGCGAGCCTGCCCGAAAACAAGGCGAGGAACCATGACACCAGCGATCGAGGTCCGTGGACTGCACAAGTCCTACGGCGACCAGCGGGTGCTCGACGGCATCGACCTAACCGTTGCCCAAGGCACCATCTTCTCCCTGCTCGGCCCGAACGGCGCCGGCAAGACCACCGTGGTGAACATCCTGTCCACGTTGATCACCGCCGACGCCGGCGAGGTCCGGATCGACGGCACCGACCTGAGTGCCGCGCCGGACGCGGTCCGCGCCGCGATCGGCGTCACCGGCCAGTTCTCCGCGGTCGACGGTCTGCTCACCGGCGAGGAGAACCTGTGGCTGATGGCCGACCTGCACCACCTCGGCAAGGCCGCCGGCCGTCGCCGGGCCACCGAGCTGCTGGAGCAGTTCGACCTGGTCGAGGCCGGAAAGAAGACCGCGATGTCGTACTCCGGCGGCATGAAGCGCCGGCTCGACCTGGCGATGACGCTGGTCGGCGACCCGCGGATCATCTTCCTGGACGAGCCGACCACCGGGCTCGACCCGCGCAGCCGGCACAGCATGTGGCAGATCATCCGCCAGCTGGTCGCCGGTGGCGTGACGGTCTTCCTCACCACGCAGTACCTGGAGGAGGCCGACCAGCTGGCCGACCGGATCGCCGTCCTCGACCACGGGCAACTGGTGGCGCAGGGCACCCCGGAGGAGCTGAAGCGCCTCGTCCCCGGCGGTCACGTCCGGCTCCGGTTCACCTCGCCGGACGAGCTCGACCTGGCGGCCCGCGTGCTGCCGACCGGCGTACCGGATCACAGCGCGCTGGTCCTGCAGGTCCCGAACGACGGTCGCGTGCAGTCGCTGCGCGACCTGCTCGCCCGGATCGACGACGCCTCGCTCGAGGTCGACGAGCTGACCGTGCACACCCCCGACCTCGACGACGTCTTCTTCGCCGTCACCGGTCACCCCACCGACGAGAAAGTGACGAGCCGATGAGTACGACGACCGTGCAAACCTCTGGCCACCCCTTGGCCGACACTGCCACGATGCTGCGCCGCAACCTGCGGCACCAGCAGCGCTACCCCGGCATGACACTGAGCACGCTGATCAGCCCGGTGATCATGCTCCTGCTGTTCGGACTCGTCTTCGGCAAGACGTTCCAGGCCGGCATCGGCGGCGCCGGCTTCGACTACCTCGACTTCCTGGTGCCCGGCCTGCTGCTGGTCACGCTGGGTTCGGGCACCGTCCCGACCGCTGTCGCCGTCTGCACCGACATGACCGAGGGCATCGTCGCTCGCTTCCGGACGATGGCGATCTTCCGGCCGTCGGTCCTGTCCGGCCACGTGATCGGCAGCCTGCTGCAGACGCTGGTCAGCGTCGCGCTGCTGATCGGCGTCGGTCTCCTGATGGGCTTCCGCCCGACCGCGTCGTTCGGCGAGTGGCTGCTCGCGACCGCCCTGATCGTCGGTACGGCGGTGGCGCTGACCTGGCTGGCCGTCGCGCTCGGCCTGACCTCGAAGACTCCGGAGGCCGCGAGCAACGTGGTGCTGCCGTTCAGCCTGATCCTGCCGTTCCTCAGCAGCACCTTCGTCCCGATCGAGTCGATGCCGTCCGGCATCCGCTGGTTCGCGGAGTACCAGCCCTACACGCCGATCATCGAGACCCTGCGCGGACTGCTGATCGGTACGCCGTACAGCGCCTCCGACGCCTGGCTCGCCGCGGTCTGGTGCGTCGTGGTGACCCTCGGCGGCTACTTCTGGTCCCGCCGCTCCTACAACCGGGGAACAGCGGCCTGACCTGCGGAAAGACCAGGTTTTGAGCACTCGCTCAAAACCTGGTCTATGCTGCGTCCATGACCACTCCCGAGCAACCCCCGCCCAAGGTCGCCTGGACGAAGCGACTTCCCGCCCTGCTGATGGTCGGTACGGCCGCGACCCTCGCCCCGCTGGCGGTGATCAAGGCCGACGGCCTCGACACCGCGGCCCTGTTCGTCGGCGTACCGCTGGCGATCGCCGTGCTGATCGCCCTCGCGCCGCCCGCGAAGAGCCTGCACGGGCTGACCTTCCGCGTGGTCACGTTCGCGCTGCTGATCACCTCGGCGTTCCTGCACGAAGGCGCCGCGTGCGTGCTGATGGCCGCGCCGCTCGTGTACGGCGTCGCGCACTTCGTCGCCGAACTCGTCCGGCAGTCCCGGATCCGCGAGGCCGGCCGCCGCTACCAGGCCGCGCTCGCGATCTTCCCGCTCCTGGTCGCCGGGCTCGAGGGCACGGCGTACCGGGTGGACCCGGTGCAGCAGGTCGGCGTCGAGCGGGTGGTCGCGTTGTCGACGGCCGAGGTGGAGACCCGGCTCGCGCAGGGTCCGGACTTCTCGGCCGAGCGGCCGTTCCTGCTGCGGTTCACCGGCTACCCGACACCGACCGCGGCGACCGGCGGCGGGCTCGCGGTCGGGACGCGCTGGACGTTCACGCTGGCGGGGGACCCGATCGTCACCGAGGTGGTCGCGCACGACCGGCGGCGGATCGCGTTCACGGTCGTCTCCGACCAGTCGAAGACCCAGCGCTGGTTGCGCTGGAAGGGCGGCACGATCCGGCTGACCCCGCGGCCGGACGGTACGACGACGGTCAAGCTGAGCGTCGAGTTCACCCGCCGGCTCGACCCGAGCTGGTACTTCGGCCCGATCGAGTCCGCGATGGTCGGCGCCGGTCTCACCCACTTCGCCGACAGCCTCGGCCTGCAGGAGGACCCGACCGCCGATGACTGAGCTGGTGGTCGTCCGGTGGCTCTGCCTCGCCCTGCCGATCGGGCTGGTCGTGGTGGCGTCGCGCAGCTGGGAGTGGCGACACCTGCAGGGTGAGGGCGGTCGCCGGGCCGGCGCTGCACTGCTCGGCTTTCTGTTCGCCTTCGTCGCGCTCGGAGTGACCAACCAACTGGCGGTGGGGTTCGGTTGGTGGTCCTTCGAGCCTGTGCACGGCAGCTTCCTCGGCCTGCCGCTCGACCTGTGGATCGGCTGGGCGTTGTGCTGGGGTGCGTTGCCTGCACTCGTCCCAGGGCGAATGCTGATCTGGGTGCTGGCCTGTGGATGGATCGACCTGCTGGTGATGCCGCGGCTCGACGAGCTCGTGCACCTCGGCCCGCACTGGCTGTACGGCGAAGCGCTCGTGCTGGCCGGCGTTCTGGTCCCCAGCGTCCTGCTCGCGCGCTGGACCGTCGACCGCGACCAACTGACCGGTCGGGTGCTTCTGCAGCTGATCACCTTCACCGGGCTGGTGCTCTGGCTCCTGCCGTCGGCGGTGATGACCGAGGGCGACGGTTCCTGGGACCACCTGCTCGACGGCCCGGCCTGGCGGACCTCGTTGATCCTCCAGCTGATGGCCCTTGCGTCGGTCCCCGCGCTCGCCGCCGTCACCGAGTTCGCCAGGGCCGGCGGTACGCCGTACCCGTGGGACCCGCCGCAACGGCTCGTCACCACCGGCCCGTACGCCCGCCTCGCCAACCCGATGCAGGCCTCGGTCGTCGTGATGCTGGCCCTGCTCGCGATCGGTACACAGAGCTGGTCGCTCGCGCTGGCGACGGTCGGCGCGGTCTCGTTCTCGCACTTCGTCGCCGACCCGCACGAGCGCGAGCAGCTCGCCGCTCGCGAGCCCGCCTGGCGCGCGTACGACCGCGAGGTCAGGGCGTGGATCCCGAGGCGGCGCCCGTACCAGCCGCGGGGCGAGCTCTACCTGGCCGAGACCTGCACGATCTGCGCGCAGACCAGAACGCTCGTCGAGTCGACCCACCCGGACGGCCTCACCATCACCGCGGCCGAGACGTATACGGTGGCTGCGCTGCGGCGGGCCTTGTACGTCGGACCGGACGGCCAACGCGCGAGCGGGCTCGGCGCGATCGCCCGGGCCTTCCAGCACAGCGGTCCGGGCTGGGCGTACGTCGGCTGGCTGATCGGGCTGCCCGTCGTACGGCCGCTGCTGCAGCTGCTGCTCGACGGCATGGGCGGCGGTGAACGCGATCTGCCCGCCCGCCGACCGTGAAGGGAAGGACCCGATGGCGAAGACGACTCGCGCCGACCTGCTCGCCGCCACGCTGCGGACGATCGGCGAGCACGGTTTCGCCGGAGCGTCGGCGCGCACGATCGCGACCGAGGCCGGGCAGAACCAGGCGCTGGTCTTCTACCACTTCGGCACCGTCAACGACCTGATCGCGGCGGCCTGCCGGGAGAGCACCGAGCAGCGCGTCGCGCTGTACCGGGACCGGTTCGACCAGGCCACGACCTTCGCCGAGCTGCTGGCCGTCGGGCGTGCGGTGCACGTGACCGAGCACGCCGAGGGCAACGTCGCCGTACTGGCTCAGCTGCTCGCCGGCGCCCGCGGCAACGAGGTCGTCGGTGCGGCGGTCGCGGACGCGCTCAACCTGTGGGTCGTCGAGGTCGAGAAGACGCTGGCCCGCGTGCTGGCCGACAGCCCGCTGCTTCCGCTCGTCGACCTCGGCGGTCTGGCCCGCTCGATCTCCGCCGGCTTCATCGGGATCGAGCTGCTCGACGGCGTTGATCCTGACGGCGCCACCCGTGCTCTGGCCTCGCTCGAGCAGCTCGCGGTCCTCACCGAGACGCTGCTGTCGGAGCTGGACAGCCTCGGCCCGGTCACCAGCCGCCTGGTGAAGCGTCGACTGAACTCGCTCACCAACCAGTAGCCGCGGGGGCGCCGAGCTGGTTGGCCCGGGTGCGCACGTGGGCCGGCACGAGCAGGTCGCAGTCGTGGTTGGTGACCGGCTCGTCGGCGACCACGCGCAGCGGGACGACTCCGGTCCAGTACGGCAGGTCGAGGTCCTCGGGCTCGTCGTTCGCGCCGCCGGACCGCGTCTTCACCGAGGCCTCGGTCAGATCGAGCGCGAGCACCGAGGTCTTCGCCAGCTCCTTCTTGTTCGGTGTGCGAGACCCGTGCGACCGGCCCGGGACGAGGTGGTCGACGATCACCGTCAGCCCGTGCAGCTTCTCATCCGGGTCCGTCACCAGCCGCGGAACTCCCAGTACGACGGCCGACCGGTAGTTCACCGAGTGGTGGAACGCCGACCGGGCCAGCACCAGCCCGTCCACGTGCGTCACCGTCACGCAGATCGTCTGCTCCGGCGCCGCGACGACGCTCCGCGCGGCCACCGATCCGTGCAGGTAGAGCGTGCCGTCAGGCCCGCGGTCGAGGTCCACGCCGTACGCCGTGGGCAGCACCAGCGGATCGCCGTCGAGCACGACCCCCAGATGGCAGAACATGCCGGCCGCGAGCACGTCGTACAGGACCTGGCGGTCGGTGGCGGCGCGTTCCTTCGAGCGACGCAGCCGGGTGCGCGGGGTCGGGGACAAAGGAATCGTGGTCATGCTTCGAGCGTGGCAGAGTAGTGGCATGCGCGCCCGGTCCAATTCTCGTCGGTTCGAGTAGTCCATTTGCGGACCTCACTGCCGCTGGTCGTGGACCGGACCGCCGGGATCCCGCTGCACCTGCAACTGGCCGAGCAGGTCCGGGCGGCGATCCGCGACGGACGGATCCAGGCCGGGCACCGACTGCCGTCGACCCGCGACCTGTCGCGTGAGGTCGAGGTGTCGCGAGCGGTCGCGCAGGCGGCGTACGACCAACTGCACGCCGAAGGATGGATCACTGGACGGACCGGCTCGGGCACGTACGTCGCCGATGTCGTCCCGCTCCCACCGGCGGCCGTCCAGCGTGCGCGACCCCGTCAAGAGCCAGAGCCGGATCTGCTCACCCTCCGGCCCGGCATCCCTTTCATCGCCAGGACACCGGATCCCGGCTGGCGGCGAGCCTGGCGTGAGGTCTCGGCCCAGACCCCACCGCGGGGATACGCCGATCCCGCCGGTCTCCCCGCGCTGCGGGCCGCTCTCGCTGAGCACGTCGGCCGGGTTCGCGGGATCGCCTGCGGGCCGGAGAACCTGGTGATCACCAACGGCACTGTGCACGGGCTGCGCTTGCAGCTCGCGACCACGCTCGCGGCCGGGGACCTGATCGCGATGGAGGACCCCGGCTACGTCAACGCGGCGAAGGCCGCTCGCTCGCACGGGCTCGAGGTCGTCGACGTACCGGTCGACGCGGACGGCCTGCGGGTCGACTCCCTCGGTGACGACCTCGCGGCGGTCTACGTCACGCCGTCCCACCAGTACCCGCTCGGCGGCCGCCTTCCCGTTGCCCGACGCAACGAACTGATCCGCTGGGCGCGTCGGACCGGCGCGACGCTGATCGAGGACGACTACGACAGCGAGTTCCGGTACGACGTGGCGCCGCTGCCCGCGCTGGCCCAGCTCGACCTCGACCGGGTGGTGCACCTCGGCACGCTCTCCAAGATGCTCAGCCCGTCGCTCCGCCTCGGCTGGATGGTCGCGTCCACCGCCGTCGTCGACCGGATCGCCGACCACCGCGAGGACGCGAGCGACTGGCCGGCCTGGCCGATGCAGGCCGCCCTGCTCGCGATGCTGCGCGACGGCTACCTCGACCAGCTCGTCCGCCGCTCCAGCCGCCTGTACGCCGAACGCCGCAACCTCACCTGCCGCCTGCTCGCGCCGTACGGCGAGGTGGTCGGCCAGGACGCCGGACTGCACATCACGCTGCTGCTGCCCGACCACGTCGACGACCAGGTCCTCGCCGCGAAAGCCCGAGCCGCCGGCGTCGCCGTCGCACCCCTCGCCGACTACCGCCGCAGCATCCCCGGCCCACCAGGCCTCGTCATCGGCTACGCGACGCCGTCCGACGAGGACCTGGTGACCGCGCTGGAGATCCTGGCCGGCCTGCTCAGCTGACGTCAGGGCTTGGAGGGGTTGTCCTTCGACGGCGGCTGGACGACGGGCTTGTCGCCGTCCCAGGTGAGCTCGGACAGCCACATCGTGCGGCCGGGCGGGTCGACACCGACCAGGGCGGGATCCCAGGCGTGGTAGACGAACCAGTACCGGCCGTCCTTCTCCAGCACCATGTTGTGTCCCGGGCCGGCGGCGGCGTCGGACGTGGTGAGGATCGGGTCGCCCGACTTGGTGCACGGTCCGGCGGGCGTCGTGCAGAGCGCGTGGCCGACGGCGTACTCGGCCTTGTCGTAGGCGTTCGCCGAGTAGAACATGTGGAACTTGCCGTTGCGCTCGACCATGTACGGCGCCTCGACCAGGTTGCCCTCCCAGGGCAGGTCCTGCTTGAACAGCTTGGTGGTCTCGCCGACCAGCTGGAGTCCGTCGGCCGACAGCTTGGAGACGTAGATCCAGGTGTCCATCCCGACCGCGTTGCCGTCGTTCTTCCAGTACAGCCAGCGTTGGCCACTCGCGTCCTGGAACGGGCTCGCGTCGATCGAGCCACCCTCACCTGCCTGACAAATCAGGGGATTACTCGATTTGTCGACATATGGACCTTCGGGCCGGGAGGCGACCGCGACGCCGAGGCACTGCCGGCCGGCGGCGTCGTTGGAGCTCGTGTAGTACATGACGTACCGGTCGGGACCGTGCACGGCGACCTCCGGCGCCCAGACCTTGCCGGCCGACGTCCAGGCGGGGAGCTCCGGCAACGCGTCCCCGACCTGCTCCCACGCGACCAGGTCGGCGGACTTCAGCGTCTGGATGTTGCCGAGCGGACCGTTCGTCGCGAACGCGTAGAAGGTGTCGCCGGCCGCGATCACCTGCGGGTCGGCGAAATTGTTGTCGTAGACCGGGTTGGTGAATCCCACACTCGCTCCTTCGGGTGGCGGACTGGGGTCGCCGCACGCCGCTGTCGCGATCAGCAACAGCAACGACAACCCCAGCCCGCGCAGCATCACTTGCTCTCGTAGAACCGCAGGTAGTCGAACGTTGCCACCGGCGCCGGGTTCGCACCGGTGAACTCGCCGTGCGCGAACAAGCCCAGCCGCGGCGTCTCGCCGGCCGGCAGCACCCAGGCGGCGCCCCAGACCCACTTCTTGCCGTCGACGCTCGTCCCGGCCTGGTACACGTGCTCGCCCGCGGCGTTCCGGTGGAACGCGAGCCGCATCCACAAGTCCTTCGCGGACCGGCCGATCGCAGCGCCGCCGTAGCTGGTCGCGCCGTCGGAGGCGCGGGCAACGAGTTCACGCCCGTACTCCGTCTGCCGCGTCCGCCAGATCGAGACGTCACCGAGCCGGGCGAAGTCGTCGTCGTTGCGGTACGCGATCATCCCGGCCTGCTGGTAGTTGCGGATGTCGCCCTCGCCGAGGTCGAGATGGAGCTTGGTCTCGGCGATCCACCGGTCGGTGGCCGGCGTCTGGTGGAACAGCAGTCCGGCGTTGTTGCCGGAGCCGACCAGGTCGGCGTTCTGCAAGGGCCACGAGAGCTTGCCATCAGCAACTACCGCGTTGCTGTCGGGGCGGACCCACGACCAGGCCGCGCCGAGGCCACCGTTGAACTCGTCACCGGCCAGCAGTTTGCCCGGCCGCGGTTGCGGTGCCAGAGCACGGACCGGCTTGGCGACCGAGCGGATGGTCAGGTTGTCGATCTCCGCCGAGCCGAGCCAGCTCACCGGGGCCGCCTTCATCTGCACCTTCGGTACGGCGAGCCGCGCCTCGGCGTACAGGTCGCCGAGCCCGGAGTCGCTGAGCCGCGCGGTGACGACGCCGTCGGCGACCTGGACGCTCAGCTTGTTCCACTGCGTCCGGTCGAAGTCTGCGGGGATCGTCGCACTGGCGGTCTTGCCGCCCGCGACGACCGTGATCTTGTGCGCGGAGACCGAGGCGACCACCGAACCACCCACCACGGTGGTGAAGCTGCTGCCCAGGCGGACGTCCGCGTCGACCCTGACCGATCCCGCGGGAGCGGACTGCTTGGTCGAGGCAGCGCCCTTGATCTGCGCGGTCGGCCCACCCAGCGCGTCACCAGTACGCCGGGTCGAGAGCCACAGACCGGAGGCGGGATCGCCGGCGGTGATCCCGGCCGAGGAGCCGGTTGCCGGAGCAGGCTGCGGCGTGTCGGACGGTCCGGCGCCCGCGCGGGTGCGCGGCCAGCCGTCGATCCAGTCGATCCGGTCGACCAGCATCGGGCGCCGGTTGATGCCGAACACGTCGGTCAGCCAGGGCGTCGCGCGGTCGATCGCGTGGTACAGGATGTGGTCCTGCCCGGCGGCGTCGGTGAAGAACGCGTGGTGGCCGGGGCCGATCCACTTGTTGCCGTTCTGGGTGACGACCGTCGTCCCGCCGACCCGGGACTCGTTCATGCTCGCGCCGTCGGCGTCCAGGAACGGGCCCTTGGGCGACTTGGACCGGCCGGCGAAGACGGAGTACCCGGTGGTCGGGCCCGCGCAGCAGTTCATCGACGAGGCCATCAGGTAGTACCAGCCGTCGCGGTAGACGACGTACGAGCCCTCGTACCGGTCGCCGATCGTGACCTGGGTGGGCTCACCGACGGCGTGCAGGCCGTCCGCGGTGACCTCGGTGACCGAGATGCCGCCGTAGAAACCGCCGTAGTAGAGGTAGCGCTTGCCGTCGGCGGCGGTCAGCAGCGCCGGGTCGATGGTGTTGAACCAGCCGCCGTTGCCGTCGGACTTCGGTGTGACCACCGGCCCGTCGGTCGCGGTCCACGGACCGGCCGGCGTCGGCGCGGTCGCGACGCCGATGGAGTAGTCGCCGCCGGGGTTGGCCGCGGTGTCGGTGACGGTGAAGTACATGACGTACCGGCCGCCGAAGTACCGGATGTCCGGTGCCCAGAAGAAGGAGCCGGGTGCCGCCCAGGCCGGCTTGGTCGCGTCGTTGAAGACGGTCCCGAGGTACTCCCAGGAGCCGAAGTCCTTGGTCCGGGCCATGTGCATCAGCCCGAAGGGGCCTCCGGCAACCAACGGGTCGGAGGTGGCGTAGGCGTACCAGTAGCCGTCGCGGCCCTGGATGATGGAGGGATCGGCGAAGGTGTCGGCGAAGGGCTTGGAGATGTCGTTCTGGGTGGTCACGGCCGGCGGCGGGGCCGCCGACGCGGCCGTGGTCCCAGCGGCGACGGCGGCCACGGCGAGCGCGGCGGCGAGGATTCTTCGAGGCACTGGCGGTTCCTCTCGAACGGGCTTGGCAGCAGGGTGGTCAGCCTTTGATGCCGCTGTTGGCGACACCTTCGATCACGTAGCGCTGGACGAACACGTAGATGATCAGGACCGGTACGGCGGCGACGGTCGCGCCGGCCATGATCACCGGGTAGTCGGTGGTGTACGCGCCCTGCAGCAGACTGAGGCCGGCCGGCAGGGTGAGTCGTTCGGGGCTGAAGAGCACGAACAGTGGCCAGACGAAGTCGTTCCAGTTGGTCAGGAACGACAGCACCGTGAGCGTGGCCAGCGCCGGCTTGGCGTTCGGCAGGATGATCCGGGTGAAGACGATCCAGGCGTTCGCGCCGTCGATCAGCGCGACCTCCTCGAGCTCCTTCGGGATGGCCAGGAAGAACTGCCGCATGAAGAACACCCCGAACGCACCGGCCGCGCCCGGGACGACCAGGGCCCAGAGCGTGTCCAGCCAGCCCAGGTTGTCCATCAGCAGGTAGTTCGGCATCAGGAAGACGAAACCGGGGATGAACAACGTCAGCAGGATGAAGCTGAAGATGAAGTTCTTGAACCGGAAGTCCATCCGCGCCAGGGCGTAGCCGGCCATCGACGCGACCACGACGACCAGCGCCGCGTGCAGGCTCGCCGCGGCCAGGCTGTTCAGCGCCCAGCGCAGCACCGGGTTCTGCCCACCGGTGGTGAGCACCTCCCCGAACGCGCGCCCACTGGGGTCCTGCGGGATCAGCGTCGGCGGGTCGGCCTGCGACTCACCGACCGTCTTGAACGAGGTGATCACCATCCACAGCAGCGGCAGGACCACCAGCAGGGTCAGCAGGACCACCATCACCCAGAAGGCGGCCGACGGCTTGCGCCTCATGGCTTCCGCTCCCTCATCAGTCCGAACGTGATCAGGGCGACGACCGCCAGGCACAGCGCCAGCATGTAGCTCATCGCCGAGGCCTGCCCCATCCGGAACTGGCTGAAGCCGGTGTCGGTGATCACCATCAGCGCCGTCGTGGTCGTGTCACCGGGACCGCCCTGCGTGATCAGCAGCGCCTGGCCGAACATGTTGGCACTGGCCAGCAGCGTGATGACGACGATGAAGACGGTGACCGGACGCAGTCCGGGCAGGGTGACGTTGCGGAACTTCTGCCACGCGTTCGCGCCGTCCAGCTCGGCGGCCTCGTACTGCTCGGGCGGGATGTCCTGCAGACCGGCCAGGTAGATGATCGCGTTGAAGCCGGCCGTCCACCAGACCGTCACCGCGACCAGCGCGACGAAGGCCCACGGCTGCTCCGTGGTCCACCCGATCTGGGAGATGCCGAACACCCCGAGGAACGCGTTCAGGATGCCGAACGTGGTGTCCAGGATGTAGCGGAACATCAGGCCGATCACCGCCACACCGAGCACGTACGGCGCGAAGTACACGGCCCGGAAGAACGTCCGGCCCGGGAACTTCCGGTTCAGCAGCACGGCCAGGCCGAGCGGTACCGCCACCAGGAACGGCACCGACGCGACCGTGAAGATCCCGGTCGCCCGCATGCCGTGCCAGAACGGCTCGGCCGTGGCCGACAGCGGGTCGAACAGGTCCTTGTAGTTCTGCAGCCCGACGAACGGCTTGCCCGGCAGCTGGAAGTCCCAGTCGTGCAGGCTCATCCAGAAGCCGAAGATCGCGGGCCCGATGACGAAGGTCAGGAACAGCACCACGTACGGCGCGAGGAACAGGTACGGCGTCGCGCGGCCGTAGCCACGAGCGCCGGTGGTGACGCGGGCACGCTGCTTGCGCGCCGTGCCCGCGGTGGCCTGGACCGTCATGATCAGGCGCCGTACTTCTTGCGGTTGGCCTCCAGGATCTTGTCCGCCCGGGCCGCCGCGTCGGCCAGTGCCTTGGCGGGCTCGGTCTTGAGCAGCACCGCCTCGTTGACCGCCTTGTTCAGCTCGGCCAGCGCGTCACCGATGCCCGGGACCGGCGGCGGGAAGTGCAGGTCGTCGATCTGGGTCGCGAGCGCGGCCTGCTCGGTCAGCGCCTTGAACTCGGCGGACTCGCGGACCTGCTTGCGGGCCGGCACCTGGCCGCCCTTGGCCCACTCCAGCGACTTCTGGCTGACGTAGTTCACGAACACCCGGGCCGCGGTCGACTTGTTCTGGTCCGGCGTCTTCAGCTTCGGCAGCACGAACTGGTGCGAGCCGGCCCAGGCCGCCTTGGTCCCGCCGATGTTCGGCAGCGGGGCGACGCCCCACTCCAGGCCCTTCTTCTCCTTGAACGTGTTGATGTTCCAGATGCCGTTCCAGACGAAGGCGTTCTTGCCGTTCATCACCGCGATGTTGTCGGCGTCCTGCGCGACGTTCTTCGGGCTGTGCCCGTTCTTCACCAGGTCGCTGAACCAGGTCAGCGCCTTCACGCCCGGCTCCTCGTGCCAGACCGTCTTCGAGGAGTCCTCGTTGAACAGGTTGCCGCCGTACTGCCAGAGCAGCGCCTGCACGCTCAGTACGCCGGTGAACGGGAACGGCGTGGCCCAGTGACCCTGGATGCCCTTGCCCTTCAGCGCGTCCAGCGCGGCGGCGTACTCGTCGGCGGTGGCCGGCGGCTTGGCCGGGTCGAGACCGGCCTGGGTCATCAGCTTCTTGTTGTAGAAGAACCCCAGCGGGTGCACGTCCAGCGGGATGCCGTAGCGCTTGCCCTGGTACTCGCCGGCCTTCCAGACGACGTCGGCGAAGTCCTCCTGCTTGAGCTCGAGCGCCTTGGCGACGTCGTCGAGCGGCTCGATCACGTTGCGTGCGGCATTGGTCGCCAGCGAGTCGACGTGCATGATCGCGACCGCCGGGCCGCGGCCGCTGCTCACCGCGGTGGGCAGCTTCGTGTAGTAGTCGGCCCACTGCATCACGGTCATCTTCACCTTGATGTTGGGGTTCTCGCTGTTGAACTGGTCGACCAGCTTGCGCATGAACGGACCGTCACCGCCGGTGAAACCGTTCCAGAAGTCCAGCTCGACGTTCGGGCCCTCGTAGCCCTTCGCGCCGCCGTCGCCGGTGGCGGGAGCCGCGCCGGGCTTGCCGGCCGAGCCTTCCCCGCAGCCGGCCAGGATGCCTGCCGCACCGAGTGCGCCGATACCGCCCAGCACGAGTCGCCGGTTGATGGTGTTCACCGTGTACCTCCAGGGGAGAGCCTGATCATGTGCCACGAGGCCGGAGCCAGCGTGGCGCGGCAGATGCCGTTGTCGATGCCGGTCCCGTCGACCGGTCGGGGGACGACCCGGTCCGGCTCGGCGGCTGTGTTCACCGCGGCCCGGTCGTCGTCGTACAAACCAAGGTGTTCCGTGACTTCCAGGTTCCCGAGCGCATGCAGCGGGACCTCCAGCGCGACCTCGTCGGTCTCGCTGCGATTCACCACGAAGAGCACCACCTCGCCGGTGCTCTCCTCGTACGTCGCCGTGCCCCACAGGGCCCCGACCTCGCCGTACCGGTCGGTGTGCACGGTCGGTCCGGCGATCTCGGTCCGCAGCACGGTCGAACCGGCGTGCTGGGCGGTGAGCGCGAACGGGTGGAAGGTGGTCTGCCGCCAGGCGCGGCCACCGGGCTCGGTCTTGATCGGGCCGATCACGTTGACCAGTTGCGCGAGGCAAGCGATCTTCACCCGGTCGGCGTGCCGCAGCAACGTGATCAGCAGGCTGCCGACGACGACCGCGTCGTCGACGTTGTAGGTGTCCTCGATCAGCGGGCCGACCTCGCGGACGTCGAGACCGAGCTCGCCGGGGAAGCGCTGCTGGTACCAGACGTTCCACTCGTCGAAGGAGAGCGTGATCTCCTTGCTGCTGCGCTTCAGCGCCTTGACGTGGTCGGCCGTGGCGACGATCGACGTGATCATCGCGTCCATCTCCTCGGCCGACGCCAGGAAGCTGGCCTGGTCGCCATCCTTCGGCTCGTAGTACGCGTGCAGGCTGATGTGGTCGACCAGGTCGTAGGTGCGCTCGAGCACCGTGCGCTCCCAGTCGCCGAACGTCTCCATCTGCGCGTTGCTCGAGCCACAGGCGACCAACTCCAGGCCGGGATCGACCCGGCGCATCGCGTTCGCGGTCTCCTCGGCCAGGCGGGCGTACTCGTCGGCGGTCTTGTGGCCGATCTGCCACGGACCGTCCATCTCGTTGCCCAGGCACCAGACCCGGATGTCGTGCGGCTCCTTCGTACCGTTCGCGACCCGCCGGTCGGGCAGCTCGGTGCCGGCCGGCAGATTGCAGTACGACAGCAGCTCGACGGCCGCCTTGATCCCGCGGGTGCCCAGGTTGACGGCCCAGATCGGGTCCACGCCGGCCTTGCGCGACCAGGCGACGAACTCGTCGGTGCCGAACTGGTTCGGCTCGATCGCCCGCCAGGCCAGGTCCAGCTTGCGCGGCCGGTCCTCCTTGGGTCCGACGCCGTCCTCCCAGTCGTAGTTGGAGACGAAGTTGCCGCCCGGGTAACGGATCGCGGTCACGCCGAGCTCGCGGACCAGGGCCAGGACGTCGGTCCGGAACCCGTCGGCGTCGGCGTCCGGGTGGTCCGGTTCGTAGATCCCGGTGTAGACGCAGCGGCCCATGTGCTCGACGAACGAGCCGAACAGGCGGCGGTCCAGACTCCCGACCACGAACGCGGGATCAACGGCGAGACGCGCCACTGGTCTTCCCCCTTGCGGTTTTTACAACGTTTACCGATTCTGGTGTTGAAGGATTTCTACAACGATTGACATCCGCTGTAAAGACCTGACCACCACCGTCACTGGTCTGTTACGTCGAGAGGCCGTGGCAGACTTCGGCCCGAGCGAGCAGGGGAAGGGACCACGATGGTGACGAGACTGAGCGACGTCGCGGCACGGGCCGGCGTCTCGGTGAAGACGGTGTCGAACGTCATCAACGACTACCCGCACATCACCTCGCAGACCCGGGCCAAGGTGCAGGCCGCGATCGAGGAGCTCGACTACCGGCCGAACGTCAGCGCCCGCTCGCTGCGCAAGGGCCGCTCGGACTTCATCGCGCTGGCGATCCCCGAGATGGCCTCGCCGTACTTCGCCGAGCTCGGCGCCGCGATCTCGCGAGCGGCCAAGAAGCGCGGGATCACCGTGCTGATCGACCAGACCGAGGGTGAGGCCGCGGCCGAGAAGCTGGTCCTGGACGGGATGCGCGGCCAGCTGATCGACGGCATCATCTTCTCCCCGATCACCACCTCACCGGCGCGGATCGGCGAGACCGAGACGGCCAAGCCGATCGTGCTGCTCGGCGAGCGCGACGCCGGCGGCCGGCTCGACCGGGTCGCGGTCGACTCGGTGCAGGCGTCGTACGACGCGACGACGCACCTGATCTCGCTCGGCCGGCGGCGGATCGCCGCGATCGGCGTCGGCGGCGGCGCGGGCACCGGATCGGTGCGCCGGAAGGGTTACCGCAAGGCACTCAAGGCGGCCGGGATCGCGCACGACCCGGCGCTCGAGCTGGCCGGTACGGGGTACCACCGCGAGGACGGCGCGGCCTCGATGCGCGAGCTGCTCGCGCTGCCCGAGCCGCCGGACGCCGTGTTCTGCTTCAACGACCTGCTCGCCCTGGGCGCGCTGCGAACGCTCGCCGACGCCGGGCTGTCGGTGCCGGACGACGTCGCCGTGGTCGGCTTCGACGACATCGAGGACGGCCGGTACCACTCGCCGTCACTGACCACGGTCGCGCCGGACATGGAGTGGCTGGCCGACCACGCGGTCGCGCTGCTGCTCGACCGGATCGCCGGCAACGGTGAGGCCGCGCGTCGCGACCTCACCGTGCCGCACACGTTGAAGATCCGTGAGTCGACCGGCGGCTAGAAGTTCGCCGCGCAGGTGGTGAGGTTGGCGGTGACGCTCGCGCCGCGAGCGACGGTGACCTGCCGGGTCTCCAGGACCTGACCGGTCGGGCGTTCACAGGTCAGCGTCCACGACTCGGTGCCGCCCTGCTGGACGACGGTCGGGCGGGTCGACGGGTTGGTGTGCCAGGTGTAGGTGCCGCCGGCCGGGACGACCATCGTGGAGTCCAGTACGTCGGGCAACTGCGTGCCGTTCCAGGTCTTGGTGGTGAACGACTTCTTCAGCCGGAGCACCGCGCCGGCCGGGCCCGAGCCGGTGACGACCGAGTGCCGGGCCGGGTTGATGGTCGACTCGGCCGCGAGCAGGAACGCCGAGCGGTTGCCCTTGCCCGCCGTACTGCCGGAGCCGAAGTAGTAGTTCACGACGTTCGAGAACGCCGGGTGGAAGCTGTTCGCGCCGTGCTCGAAGGTGAAGCCGAGGCCGCCGGTCGCGTAGTACGACCAGTCCTCGGTGGTACCGGTGGTGTCGTACAGCTCGTAGCTGAACTGGCTGTCGTACCCGTTCTGCGCGGCCATCTGGTCACCGAGCGCCTTGTAGATCGCCTCGTCCGGCGTCGGGCCGGCGCCGGCGTACCCGGGCTCGCGGAGGACCAGGTTCGAGTAGGTGTGGTTGGTGATCAGCGTGGTCACCTGGTGCGCGGAGACCAGCGCCTGGACGTTGCGCGACTCGGGCTCGCTGAACGCGCTCGCGCCTCGGTAAGTCTCCGAGGTGAGGCTGGTGGACGCACCAGGACCGCCCCAGAAGCCGGAGTAGTTGCGGTTGAGGTCGGTGCCGCGGGAGAAGTTGGCCGACTGCGCGCACTGACCGGTCGTGGGGAGCTGGCCGTTGGTGATCCGGCAGTTCTTCCGCTTCATCTCGTAGCCGAGCGTGCGACTGAGGTTGAAGCCGTCCGGGTTCACGACCGGGACGAAGATGACGCGGGCCTTGTCGAGGATGTTCGTGATCCGCGGGTCGACGCCGTCGTTCTTCAGCAGGTCGTACGCGAACTCCATCGTCAGCTCGCCCGACGGCCACTCGCGGGCGTGGTGCAGGCCGAGCATCAGGAACACCGGCTTGCCGTTGCTGGCGTTGACGTCGCGGGTCACCTCGATGCCACGGATCGGGCGGTTCTCCAGCGAGTTGTTCCTCAGCGTGAACTGCTTGACCTTCGTCGGGTACTGAGCGGCGAGCGCGGCCATGTTGCCGGTGTAGTCGGCCAACTGCCGGTACGCCGTCCGGCCGCTCGGCAAGGTGGCCGCAACCGCCTTGTTCTGCACGGCTTTCGCGTACGCCGCGTCGGCCTTCTCGCGCTCGCGCTCCGCACCCTGCAGGTCGTCCTCGAGCGTGGACCAGGTGAGACCGGCCAGCTCGAGCAGCCGGCGATCGTGGTTGCCGTAAGCAACTACGTCGACAAAGCGCTTTCCGGCCGACTCGGCCAGGTCCAGATCGAGAGTGCTCAGCCGCTGCTTGTCGGCGGCGGTCGGGGTGTTGACCCGGAGCAGCTGGATCAGCTCGTCGTTGGCGTACGCCTCGGCCTTCGGGTCAGGCGGAGCAGCCGCCTGCACCTGCCCGCCGACACCGACCGCGAGCGCGGCGGCGAGTGCCAGGGGGACCAGTCGTTTCCATCGGGCGGGATGGGACACGGTGACCTCCAGTAGTGAGTTCACAACGTTGGGTAACTGGAGGGTAGAGGCCGGGCAGTGGCCGGGGAAGGCGTTCGGCTCGGCGGACGGGAAAACCCTCGGTCAGCCGGGCCGGACGGCCGACAAGCGCACGGCCAACCCGCGGCGAACGGCCGGGATCCGGCCCAGCAGACGGAGTACGAGGTTGCGAGCCGGCCGGAGGATCCTGGGTCCGGTGGCGATCCGGGTGAGGCGATGGGCAAGGGAGACGACTTCGAGGGCTTCGGCGCGGGCTTCGACGGCGTACTGGTCGAGCTTTGTCTCGTCGCCGGTCTGGAGGGCTGTGGACAACGCTTCGCCGAGGGTGATGGCGTCGCGGAGACCGAGATTCATGCCTTGGCCGCCCGCCGGGCTGTGGGTGTGGGCGGAGTCGCCGGCCAGCACCACGCGGCCGTTCCGGTACGACGCCGCGACGCGCTCGTGGATCCGGAAGCGGGAACCCCAGATCACCTCGGTGACTCGCACGCCCTTCGGTCCTCTGGTGTCGAGGAGTTGCTGGGCGTAGGTGACGTCGACGTTCTCGGGTGCCTCCTCCACCTCGGCGACCAGGCGGAACGAACCGTTCGGCAGCGGAGCCACGACCAGCACTCCCTGGGTCGCCAGGTAGAGGCGCACCTCTTCGCTGGTGAGGCCGCCGTCCACCCACACGTCGGCGAGGCTGAAATTCAGCGCCAGCGTGTCGGCGGTGTCGTCGCCGAGCCCGGCGAGGTCGCGGATCCGGCTGTGCATGCCGTCGGCCGCGACGACGTACCGGGCGGTGAGCGTCTCGCCGGTGTCGAGCGTGACGACCGCGTGGTGGTCGTACTGGGTGATTCCGGTCGCCGCGCACGGGCGGCGTACCTTGCCGCCGAGCTCCTCGAGCCGCTCGAGCAGCACCTGCTCGGTGAGGTCCTGCGGGATCATCAGGGTGTACGGGTACCTGGTCGGCAGGCCGCCGAACGGTACGCCGATCAGCTCGTGGCCGCCGTCGCGGATGCTGAACCGCGCGGCCGGTACGCCGAGCTCGACCAGGCGATCGCTGACGCCGATCCGCTCCAGCATCTCCAGCGTCCGGGCGTGCACGACCGCTGCCCGCGACGTGTTGGCGCCCTCGGCGAGCTTGTCGATCACCACGACCTCGCGACCTTCGCCCGCCAGCACGACCCCGACCGCCAGTCCGACCGGCCCGGCTCCGACCACCACCACGACATCCGTCATCTCCGCCTCCTGGTCAACGCTTGTTGACTTCGACGGTACGGCGGTCCGCTGGCCAAGTCAACAGGTGTTGACCTAGGCTGCCGGTATGCGACGTTCCGGTGACCAGACCAAGGCCGCGATCCTCACCGCCGCCCGCGAACGCTTCGCCGCCGACGGCTACGAGCGCGCGACCATCCGCTCCATCGCCGCCGACGCCGCCACCGACCCGGCGCTGGTGATGCGCCACTTCGGCACCAAGGAGAAACTCTTCGCCGCGGCCGCCGACTTCGACCTGCGCCTCCCGGACCTGTCGACGCTGCCCCGCGAGTCCCTCGGCACAGCCCTGGTCGACCACTTCCTCCGCCGCTGGGAAGAAGACGACACCCTGCAGGCCCTGCTCCGAGCCGCGGTGACCAACCAGGCCGCCGCCGACCGGATGCGCGACATCTTCACCAGCCAGTTGGCGGTCGCCGCGGCCGGCCTCGCCGACAACCCCGAAGTCCGTGCTGGCCTGGTCGCCTCCCAGACACTCGGCCTCGGCCTGTGCCGCTACGTCCTCCAACTCACCCCGGTCGCCGAGATGCCGAGGGCAACAGTCATCGCCTGGCTCGCCCCGACGGTCGAGCGCTATCTGACCGCGGCAGACCCCACCGCCTGATGCCTGGCCTGCGGGTCAGCGGACCGGTACCGCTGAGCGCGTTGGCGGTGTTGTCCTGCCAGCCGCCGGCCGCGTAGATCAGCCCGACGGCGGGCCGGCGGAGGGCCGGCGGACGAGCGGGCCGGCCGGTCAGCGGCCCGGCGCCCCGGCCTCTCCACCCGCAACCAACCTCGATCAGTCCCACGCGGCGTCCAACGTCCGAAGAACCTGCATGCGTCCGAAGAAGCCGAGGCTATAGAGCACCCTGCTTCGGACGCATTGCGCTTCTTCGGACGCTGCAGCGGCGGGGGTCTGCGGCCGCGGCGCGGGCGGGGGCAGCGGGCCGCCAAGCAGGCGGCGGCCGGCGGCGGGCTCGGGGCTGGCGGGCGATTGCCGACGAGCAGCATCAGGTTGCGCGAGAACGTGTACTCGCCGAACCGTTGAGGGCCCGGGGCGGGCGGGCGGAGGCTGGGGCTTCGGGTCAGGTTCGGGTCTTGTTGCGGCGGCGGTTGGTTTCCTGGAGGAAGATCCAGGCGAGGGCGGCGCCGACGACGAAGCCGCCGAGGTGGCCTTCCCAGCTGATGTTCGGGAAGGTGAACGAGATCACCGCGGTGATCGCGACGTACGCGAGGATCCAGGTGACGTCCATGCCGCGGGCCCTGCTGATCACCAGCAGCGCGCCGACCAGGCCGAGGACGGCGCCGGACGCGCCGAGGGTGGCGCCGAGCGGGTTGCCGAGGATCCAGACCGCGACGCCGCCGCCGAGCGCGGATAGGAAGTACAGCAGGAGGAACCGCCCGCGGCCGAGCATCTGCTCCAGTGGCGGGCCGACCTGGTAGAGCATGAACAGGTTCGAGAAGATGTGGAAGATCTGCACGTGGGCGAACGCCGACGTGAGCAACCGCCACGGCTCGGTGTCGACCAGCGCCGGGACCAGGACCAGGTCGTTGACCAGCCGGCTGCTGCTGGTCCGGATCGCGATGAAGACCAGCACGTTGATCGCCAGCAGTGTCAGCGTGACGACCTGGGTGTTCCCGCGAGCGACCCCGCCGAGCGAGGTGCGCGTCTTCGGGATCGACTTCACGCCCTGGTTGAAACAGTCCGGGCACTGGAAACCGACCGACGCCGAGTTCATGCAGGACGGGCAGATCGGCTTCTCGCAGCGCTGGCAGCGCACCCCGGCGGGCCGATCCGGGTGCCGGTAGCAGACGGTCTCGGTCACGGGCTGGTCCTCTCGGCGGAGCGGCGGAGATTCACTCGAGGTCTGGAGTCACGAACGGCCGATCCGGTGAGATCGGCCGTTCGGCGAGAGTCCTGCGGGTGCTGCGGTGGTTCAGCTGGTGCGGGTCTCGATCTTCACGCTGTTGATCACGACCGGCTCGACCGGCTGGTCGGCGCCCTTGGTCTTCACGGTGGAGATCTCGTCGACGACCTTGCGGGACGCCTCGTCGGCAACCTCGCCGAAGATCGTGTGCTTGCGGTTCAGGTGCGGCGTCGGCACGACGGTGATGAAGAACTGCGAGCCGTTGGTGCCGCGGCCGAACTGGATGCCCGCGTTCGCCATCGCCAGCAGGTACGGGCGGTCGAACTGCAGGTCCGGGTGGATCTCGTCGTCGAAGGCGTAGCCCGGCGAACCGGTGCCGGTGCCCAGCGGGCAGCCGCCCTGGATCATGAAGCCGTCGATCACACGGTGGAAGCCGAGGCCGTCGTAGAAGCGCTCGTTCTTCTTCTCACCGGTCTGAGGATCGGTCCACTCCTGGGTACCGTCCGCGAGGCCGACGAAGTTCTTCACCGTCTTCGGGGCCTCGTTGGGGAACAGCCTGATGACGACGTCGCCCTTCGTCGTCTGCAGGGTCGCGAACAGTTCTTCGGCCACGGGACTACTCCTCATCGGATAACAACTGACGCCCTCGATCCTGTCACGGAGGTTCAAGCCCGGACCCACCGACCGGCCGGGAACCGGGCCCCGGATCCGTCCACAGGCTGTGGACAACGTTTGCCGACCCGCCGCTCGCCGATCGCCGGCGACCAGGTGGCCGGGGCGCCCGGTTTATCGCCTGGGTACGTCGTACGATGCAGATGCAGGCGGATTTGTCCAGAAGCCGTACAGGTCGTCCCAACCCGTCAGTGGGCCGGACCGAGCCCGTGGCGCGGGCGACCACCGAGGAGGAACCGTGGGTTTGTTGAAGTCCAAGGGCCGGGTCGAGACCGCGAAGGACCGGGTCCGGCCGTTCGCCGAGTCGGCATCGCAGAAGGTCGGTCCGGTCGCGGGCCAGGTCCGCGATCACCTCGGGCCGGCCGTGGGCACCGCACGGGAGAAGGTGTCGCCGTACGCCGAGAAGGCCGTCGAGCGCGGCGCCTCGCTCGCGCACACCGCGGTGGGCAAGGCCCAGCCGGTGATCGACGACGCGCTGAGCAAGGTCGGACCCGCCACCGAGCACGCGGCGGAGAAGGCGCGGGAGCGGCTCAACGACGACCTGATGCCGAAGGTGACCGCCGCGCTGGCCGCGCTGGCCGCGGCCGCTGAGCCGGTGGTCGAGGAGACGTCGCGCCGGGGCAAGGCCACCAAGGCCGCGCTGCGCGGCGAGCTCGAGGTCCCGAAGAAGAGCCACAAGCTGCGCAACTTCGCGCTGCTGCTCGGGTTCGGCGCGCTCGCGGCGGCTGCCGTGCGCAAGCTGCTGACCCCGCCGGAGCCGGCCTGGCAGTCGACCCCGACCAGCGGCCGCGACTACAGCTCGGCCCCGTCCGGTACGACGTCGCGCCCGACGCCGGCCGCCGACAAGCCGGCCGCGCCGAAGGCGGAGACCGCCACCTCGAACGGCAAGACCGAGGAGGAGTCCGCGGACGCGAAGGCGGACGAGGCTCCGAAGGCGTCGTCGAACGGGACCGCGAAGAAGACCACCACGTCGGCGCGGAAGCCGGACACCAAGCCGACCGACTCCTGACCACCGCACGCACGAAGGGCCACAGACATCACGTCTGTGGCCCTTCGTTCGTGCTGGGTCAGTCCTCGTCCTCGTGCTCTTCGCGGCCCGACGTGGTCGAGATCCGTCCGGCCGACAGCAGCTGCGTCGCGTACCGGTGGGTGATGCACGGGTAGGTCGCGCCGCAGTGCTGGCAGACGGCGTCGTTGCGGTGCATCCAGGGCAGGACGCCGAACCGTTTCATCTTGGTCAGCGGCTCCCGGTCCGGGGCGTGCAACTGCAGCGCCTCCCGGGCCGCGTTCTGGATCTCCGGCGCCGACCACTCCTCGGCACTCTTGTCCATCAACGCGTGCAGGTCCGGTGAGAGGGAGTCGCCGGTGACCGGCGGATCGGCGGGGGACTGGGTCATCTATCGTCTCCGGGCTGAGGTCGGGGCGGGGCACGACCGGACCAGGCTGGCACGGTTGTCTGAAGCGTGTCAGTCTGATCGCTCGCAGCGACACTAGCCGCTGCGAGGCCTACTCCTGCCACCGCCCGGCGGTACCGCCGGGTAAGGCTTTCGTCAGGTTCTCGCCGGGGCCGCCGGTCAGCTCCAGAGGTTCTCGAACGCGACCCTGGCCTCGAGCTCCAGCAGGTGCCGCTTGCGCGGGATCCCACCGCCGAAACCGACCATCTTTCCGCCCGCACCGACCACCCGGTGGCAGGGCACGACCAGCGGCAGCGGGTTGCGGTTGCAGGCGACGCCGACGGCTCGGGCCGCCCCCGCGTCGCCGACGGCCTTGGCGACGTCGCCGTACGTCTGCATCTCGCCGTACGGGATGCGCAGCAGCTGCTGCCAGACCGCGCGCTCGAAGGTCGAGCCGCCGCGCACCGACAGCGGCAGGTCGAAGTCGGTCCGCTCGCCGGCGAAGTACGCCTTCAGCTGCTCCTGGGTCTCGACCAGCAGCGGGTCGGGCACGGTGGCCGGCTCGATGTCGTCGACCACGCCGAACGAGACCCGGCACAGCCCGGTGTCGTCGACGGCCAAGGACAGGTCACCGATGGGCGAATCGATCACGGACCAGCGCATACACCCATCCTCCACCTCCGCACCGACAGTTTCGCCGGGGACGACGAGCGCCCGCGGACGCGGCAGAATAGGCACGGCGAGTGACACCGGCCACACAATGTCCTCGCTTCGTCACACGGTGTGTGCTATTTCTGAGTCGCCCTCTTCCCGACCGGCAGCGAGGGGTTGTCCGTGACCGACCAGACCCCTGGCTCCGACCTCCCGCGGTACCTGCCGGGCACCTACCGCTCCAGCACGCCGCCGACGTACCCGCAGTACGGCGTACCGGAGGCCGGCGGCGCGCACCTGCTGCCGAAGCGGCCGCCGTCGCCGCCGCTCGACCGGTGGTTCACCTCCGAGCACGCGATGGGTCTGGCGGCCTCGGTCCTGATCGGCGCGGTCACGGTGATGAGCTGGGCGACGTCCTGGGCGGACTGGAACTCCTATCGCACCCTGCGGCTGTACCCCGGCGACCCGGACCGGATGGACGACGCCGACCTGATCTCCGGGCTGTTCGGCATCATCGCCGCGCTCGCGCTGTTCACCTCGGCCGTGGTGTTCATCGTCTGGCTGTGGCGGGTCCGCTGGAACGCCGAGATGTTCTGCCGCGGCGAGCACCGCTACACCCGTGGCTGGGTGCTCGGCGGCTGGATCGTCCCGGTGGTCAACCTCTGGTACCCCAAGCAGGTCGTCGACGACATCGTCGCCGCCAGCGATCCGCGGACCCCGCCGCACCTGCCGACTCTGCGCGGCATCCCCGGCACCCGGCTGGTCTGGGCCTGGTGGCTGACCTGGGTGGTCGGCCTGGTGCTCGACAACGTCGGGCAGCGCAGCGTTCTCGACGGCGCACCGCAGCTCGGCGAGCTGCGCGAGAACGCGTGGCTGTCGACCGTCTCCGCGGTGAGTACGACGGCCGCGGCGGTGCTCGCGATGATCCTGATCCGGCGGATCAACGACCTGCAGACCCAGCGGCCGTGGACGCCCTGGTGGGCGCACGCGAATCCTGCGCCGTAAAGCAACCCGTCACGGACCGTCCACTGCCTCGTTACAAGAGGTGATGGGCGTAGGAAAAGAACTCGTTAAGTCGATACCCTCCGTGCTGGGCTCGACTCCACACGAGTACTTACTTCGTGGTATCAATGGGGCTCGGTCACGCGGGGGCAGGATTCGACCGAGACGCCGAACAGACGGAGTTCCAGCAACGCGAGGGACGCACGACGTGAGCCACCCGCAAACGGCGGTCTTTTCCGCTGTCGAAAACCACGACGAGTGGCAGCCACACGCTGCTGAGGAGTTCCAGCAGGTCGGTCCCGTCGGCAAGATCGCGACCGGACTGCTGTTCGCCTCCACGCTGACCCACCTGGTGGTCACGTGGTCGGACTGGAACACCTACAACGCGGTCAGCCAGTTCCTCGGCGACGGCGCGGACGTCGACATGGCGATCCTGAACCGGGCCGACACGATCGCCCGGCTCACCTCGATCCCGAACGTGATCGTCTCGGTCGCGGCCGCCGTGGTCTTCGTGATCTGGCTGTGGCGCGCGCGGGTCAACTCCGAGGTGTTCTGCCAGGCCGACCACCGCCGCAGCCACGGCTGGGTGCTGGCCAGCTGGTTCTGCCCCGGCCCCAATCTCTGGTACCCCAAGCAGATCGTCGACGACGTCTGGCTGGCCAGCGATCCGAAGACTCCCGTGTACGCCGACGACCTGCGCCGATTCAGGCCGCCGCTCCTGACCCAGGTGTGGTGGATCACCTGGGTCGGCGCGCTCGCGTTCGACGTGGTGGTCCGCCGCTTCCTGATGTGGATGAGCCCGACCGAGGGCACCCTGCTCGGCATCGCGCTGGCCGGCTCGGCCTCGCTGCTGCTGACCGGCGCGGCCGCCGTCGGCGCGATGATGGTGATCCGCAAGATCAACGCGATGCAGACCAGCCGCGAGTGGGTCCCGTGGTGGGACCAGCGCGAGCCGAAGCTGACCGCCGTCCCGACGTACGCCGACGACGACACCTCCGAGCAGCAGCCGATCGCCGAGCCGATCGCGACCGCCCCGGCGCTGCGGCTCGAGCGCTCCCCGGAACGCCGGACCGGCTACAACCAGCAGCCCCCGAACCAGTACGCCAACGAGACGACCTTCGGCGGTGGATCCGCCGGCGCGAACCCGTTCGGCGCACCCGCGGCCGGTGGACTGGCCGCCGAGGCGGTGAGCGGCGGCGCCGTCGGCTCGCCGTTCGCGCCTGCCGCCGCCGCACCCACCGAGGACGAGGCTCCGGCCTGGAGCCCGTTCGCGCCGGTGGCGGAGAGCTGGCAGGACGCCGGACCGGCCACCGAGCAGTTCAGTCCGATCGAGACCTGGCGGGACGCGCCGGGCCCGGTCGAGGAGGCCACCCCGGCGTACCAGCAGACCGCTTCGGGTCTGGAGGCGCCGAGCTGGGCGAGCACCGGCAGCTACGGCTCCACCTCGACCGAGGACGACCTGCTGTCGGCCCCGCTGCCGAGCTGGCAGGCCGAGACGGTCGCCCCGCCGTCGCTGACCGCCGCGCAGCCCGACCCGTACGCGTACCAGCCCGAGCCGACCCCGGTCGCCGAGCCGGAGCCGTCCTGGTCGTCGACGTACTCGCAGGGCTACGACTACGAGCCGACGTCCGACTACCTGACGTCGTCGGCACCGATCCCCGCACCCGAGCCGGAGCCCGAGCCTGCACCTGTTGCGCGCGCAGGCCGCCGGGCCGCTCGGGTCGCGGTGGACAGCCCGTCGACGGTCCAGCCGGCCGCGGCCGGCTACCAGGAGCCGAGCTTCCCGACGGCCGACGACGACTACCTCACGCCGTCGAAGCCGCTGCCCCCGGTGCCGTCGTACGGGCCGGAGCCGACGTACACGCCGGAGCCGGCCGCCTACACCCCCGAGCCGACCTACGCGCCGGAGCCGACCTACGCGGCGTACGACGCCCCGGCGGTCCCGTCGAGCTACGAGACGGCGTACACCCCGGACTACAGCTCGTCGTACACCGAGTCGACCTACTCCGACTACAGCTCGTCGTACGCGCCGCAGCAGCCGGCCGAGCCGTCGTACGAGTCGTACAGCTCGACCTACGACTCCTACAGCGCGCCGAGCTCGTCGCAGAGCGGCTACTCGGACACCAGCTACGACTACAGCCCGAACTACGCGCCCGAGTCCTACGACAACGGCAACTACTCGTCGACGGACTACAGCGCGACCGGGTACTCCCAGCCGACCGAGCCGCAGTACCAGCAGGCGCCGTACTCGTACGAGCCCGCCGAGCCGCCGGCAGCCGACCCGGCACCCTCCGCCCCGGCGGAGGAGGACACCGGCGAGCACACCGCTCCCAGGACGCACCCCCGCCGCCGCTGGACCTGATCCAGCCCCGGCCCTCCCGAAGAGGCCTGATCCCCGCCCCCCTGGGATCAGGCCTCTTTTACGCCCTGTACGGAAAGCGTTTGCACGGTAAACTCGGGCGACATGACCTTGGCCTTCTCCACACTCGGCTGCGCCGGCGCACCGCTCGACACCGTCCTGGAACTCGCCCACGCCCACAAGATCACCGGCCTGGAGCTGCGGGCCGCCGACGACGAGTTCACGCACGTCGGACTGACCCCGGCCGAACGGCGGACGCTGCGCGGCCGGATCGAGGACGCCGGGCTGGAGATCCTCGCGGTCGACAGCTACGTGCACCTGTGCGGCGTCGAGGAGCAGCCGCTCGCCGAGCATCTCGAGCTGGCGCACGACCTCGGCGCCCGCGGCGTTCGCGTGTTCATGCGCGACGACCCGGACGCCACCGGTGAGCCGACGCCGGGCGAGCTGCGGGCGATGGACCGGGTCGCGCAGTCGCCGACCGAGGTGAGCGTGCTGCTGGAGACCCACGACACGCACTCGTCCGGCCGCAGCATCGCCGCCTTCTGCGCGCTGCTCGATCGCGAGGTTCCGAGCCACAACGCGAAGGTGATCTGGGACGCCGCGCACACCCGGCGGACCGGCGAGACGCCGGCCGAGTCGCTCGAGCTGCTGCGGCCGTGGCTCGAGTTCGTCCAGATCAAGGACCACGACTCGCAGCGCGAGTACAAGCCGGTCGCGATGGGCGCGGGCGACTACCCGATCGCCGATCTGCTGGCCGCCCTCGACGGCACGGACTACCCGCTCTCGCTGGAGTGGGAGCTCAAGTGGCACCCCGATCTGCCGCCGCTGTCCGAGGCCCTGCCCGCGACGCTGGCCTGGATCGGCCGCTGACCGCTACGGCGGTTCAAGATCGAACTAAATGGCCTAGGCCACAATTGTGATTCGGTTCGGCCTCGGCGCATGACGACGGGCACTGTTGGTTCGTCAAACGAGTGAAGTCCCGACGGGGGACCTTGCAGGTAAGGACAGTCGCGATGGGTGCTACCAGCGTGCGGTGGTGGGTCGGATGAGTCCGCGAGCCGTCGACAAGCGGGCCCGGCCGGGCAACGAGGGCGGACCGCCGGCTACGGAAGGTCCGGCGGACCTGGCCGAGGTCGGCCAGCCCGAGGAGATCACGGTGCCGGTCGAGGCGGAGACGAGCTGAGCGGACCGGGCCGACCAGGCCCGGTCAGCGCAGCATCAGGCACACGTCTCCGAACTCGTGCCACAGGTAGTGCTGCCGCAGCGCCGCGTCGTACGCCTGCTGCACGACAGCGCCTCCGACGACGGACTCCAGCAGGAGCAGGTGCGACGCCTCCGGCGCGTGCATGCCGGTGATCAGCCCGTCGACGACCGCCGCGGGCCGGTCGGGTCCGAGGACCAGATCGGTCCAGCCACTCGACGCCAGCACCGCTCCGCTCGGCAGCGCACTCGTCTCGATCGCGCGGACCGCAGTGGTGCCGACGGCGATCACCCGGCCGCCGTTCGCCTTGACCCAGTTGACCAACCGCGCGGTGTGCTCCGGTACGGCGTACCGCTCGGGCAGTGGCGGCTCGTGGCTCTCCAGCGACGAAACCCCACAGTGCAACAGGATCGGCGCGATCAGTACGCCGGCCGCCGCCAGCTGACTGACCAGCTCGAAGCTGAAAGGCCTGCCGGCGCTGGGCATCTCCGCCGAACCAGGCTGGTTGGCGAACACGGTCTGGTAGAGCGCGAGCGGCCACTGCCGATCGACGTACTTGTAGGTGATCGCCCGCCCGTACTTGCGCAGGTACTCGACCACGTCAGCAGCCGGCGGCTCTGCTCGCCACAGCCTCGTCGAGCCTTCCTGGTACGGCGCCAGCAACGTCAGTACGCCGTCCGGCAGCTCCACCCGGTCACCGGTCGCGCCACCGAGCATCGGTGAGCCGCCACTGCGAAGCTCGATCACCCACGTGCCGTCGTCCAGTGCGGTTGAGAAGTGCACCACGACAGGCGCGACGCCCGATCCCGTGATCCACGAGCCGTCGACAGCGGCGGCCAGCGTGCCGGAGGTGTTCACCAGCAGCAGGTCGCCCGGCCGCAGGTGCTCGCCGATCCGGTCGAACCGGGTGTGCTGCACGGTCGACCCCTCCGCGACCAGCAGCTTCACCTGGTCCCGTGCGAGTCCACGGGCCTCCGGCGGCTCGACCGCGTTCAGCTCGTCCGGCAGCGTGAATCTCGTGTGGGGGTGGACTTTCACGAGGCCACCGCCGGTGCGAACTCCGAGGCCCGGTAGCGACCGCTGGCCGGCCTGCTGTCCAGGAGCGCCAGCAGAGCCGGTACGACGGCCGCCGGCTCGGGCCGGTCCGAAATGTCCTCCCCCGGGAAGGCCGCCTGGTGCATCGCGGTCCGCAGGTCGCCCGGATCCACGGCGTACACGGCGAGCTCGGGATGCTCGGCCGCGAGCACGGCGCTCGCGTGATCGAGCGCCGCCTTCGCCGATCCGTAGCCGCCCCAACCTTCGTAGGCTTCGACGGCGGCGTCGGAGCTGATGTTCAGCACGATCCCGTTGGCCTTGCCCAGTTCGGGAATCAGCGCCTGGGCCAGCGCGATCGGCGCGATCACGTCGACCTCGTACACCCGGCGCAGCTCGTCGAGATCGGCGCCGGCGAGCCGCTGCAACGGGCTCGGCCCGAGGTAGCTCGCGTTGTTGACCAGCAGATCTAACCGGCCGAGCTCGCCGACCGCGTCGACCAGCTCGGCGCGGTGCTCGGCGTCGGTGACGTCGCCGGCCAGCGGGACGACGTCGGCCTTGGCGGCGAGGTCGTCGGCCGCGTCCTTCAGCGCGTCGGCTCCCCGAGCGTCGATGATCAGCGACCATCCACGCTCGGCGAGCCCCCGCGCGAGCGCCAGCCCGAGACCGGCCGACGCTCCGGTGACCACAGCAACAGGACGATTCTGTGAAGGATTCATGCCGGTTACTGTGTTACCTCAAGTGAACTTGAGGTCAAGAGCTGTAGATCTCGTACTCCGACAACTGCCCCGCCGGCCAGCCGGTGTTGCCCGTGATGGTGAGCCGCACGTACCGCGTGCTGACCGCGCTCGGCAGCGTGATCGTGGCGGTGTTGCCGGAACCCGGGTCGAAGTTCCGGCCCGCCGCGCCGGCGAGCTGCGTGTACGACGAGTTGTTCGTGCTGCCGAGCACCGCGACGGTCTGAGTCCGAGCGCCCCAGGCCGAGCTCGGCGGGAGCTTCAGCACCAGCCGCTTGACGGTCTGGTTGCTGCCGAGGTCGACGGTGATCGACTGCGGCCACGCGTTGTTCGCGCTTTCCCAGTAGCTGTTAGGGTTTCCGTCGACCGTGTTGGCCGGCGCGTAGTTCTGCACCTGGCTGGTCGCCGTCACCTGCTTGCCTGCGGCAAGGTTTCCGGTCGGCGTACCGGGATCGGTACCGCCACCTGTGCCGGGCTCGACCCAGGTGCAGCCGCTCCACGTCGAGTCCCAGCCGCTGTTGCCGGAACCGCGGTTCAGCGCGAAGGTGCCGCCGGGGTACGCGCAGTTGTACACGCCGGCCCGGCCGACTCCGCTGGCCCGCACGTTGCTGATCGATGCCGACCCGGTCGTCTCGGCCTGGAACGCGAACGTCCCGGCGCCCTCGATCGAACCGCCGTCCACCGTCACGTTCTGCACCGGCCGCCCGGCGCCACCACCGTCGACGAACTGGTACGCCGACCACGGGCTGGCCACCAACCGGTTGTTCGTCAGCCGGACCTGCGCGTTGATCTGGCTGTCGTACGCGTCCACGCGGATCGCGCCGTGCGGGTGGTTCTGGCCCCAGTTCGGGTTCATTGCGCCGGTCCGGATCAGCGTGTTGCCGGAGACGGTGATCGTTCCCGCCAGCGGGAAGAACGGTGACCCGAAGGACTGGTTCGAGATCGCGATGCCGCCGCCGAGCGCGTTGGTGTCGGCGATCAGGTTGTCCCGGACCGTCATGTCGGTGCCGCCGTAGATCGCGATGCCGTTCGCCAGGTTCGGCTGCACGATCGTGTTGTTGGCGAAGGTGGAGCCGCGGTTGGCCGCGTTCAGCGACCAGGCCGCGAGCGCGTCGTCGCCCTGGTTGCGCAGGTAGTTGTTCCGGATCTGCGCGTTGTTCGCGGTGCCGTTCAGGTTCAGCCCGTCGGCGGTCATGTCGTAGAACCGGTTGTTCTCGACCACCAGGTTGTCGTTGTTGCCGGTCAGCCAGAGCCCGACCTTGAGGTGCTGCAGCCAGAGCCCGGAGACCACCGAGTTCGGGCCGAGGCTGCCGTTGACGAAGTTGTCCGGCGAGTAGTCGTTGCGTTCGGTCACCTCGCCGATCACCGCGAAGTCGTGCAGCCGCACGTTGCCGCCGCCGTTCGGGCGGTCGATCAGGTGATGGCTGAGCAGCACCGAGTGCCAGCGCCCGGCGCCGCGGATCGTGACGCCGTCGGGGTTGATCGTGCCGCCGACCTTGAACCGGCCCGGCGGGATCCAGACCACGCCGCCGGAGCCGCGGGCCGCGTCGATCGCCTGCTGGATCGCACCGGTCGAGTCGTTGGCGCCGTTCGGGTCGGCGCCGCGGTCGGTGATCGAGATCGAGCCACCAGGCTGACCGGCGGGGCCGGCCACGTTCTCGAGCTCGACGTCGTCGATCGTGTACGGGCCGGCGGTGTTCTCGCCGTCGACCTGCAGCTTGATCTTCGCCCCGGCGTTCACGGTCCGGCCGAGCTGGAGCCGCGCGTGGTCGTAGAGCTTGTGGGTCCGCGAACCGGCGATCCAGCTGGTGTCGACGTAGCTGTACTTCGAGGTGACGGCGAGCTGCTGGGACAGCTTCTGGCCGTCCACGTAGACCGACAGAGTGCCGGACCGGCCATCCGGAACGGCGTACGCGACGGTGATCGCGTTGGTGGTGGCGGGCGCGGTGAACTCGACGTACTGGCCGCCGTTGAGCGTGACGGCCTGCCGGTTCGAGGCCTCGGCGGCGAGCGTGCCCTGCGCGTAGCTCGGGCCGATCCTGGTGCCGTTGGTGGCCGAGCTCTCGGCCTCGACGATGGTGAAGGGGAGTGTGGCGCCGACGGCCTGGACGGCGGTCGGGGCGGCGGCCGCGGGCGACAGGCCGAGGCCGGCCAGAGCCGTCGTGGCGACAGCGAGCGTGGCGATATGTCTGGGGGCGGACATGGGCACCTTCCTTGGGGCGGTAAGGAGAAGGATTTTTGTTCAAATATTTTGACGCTTTTACGCAAAATACCTACAGACACGGTGAGCTGTCACTATGTCGCGGGTGACGGGGCTACGCGAGCGGTGGAACGACCTCATCCCGGGTGCGGCCGAACTGGCCGACGACCTGGTCGAGCGGTACTGCGCACCTGGCCGGAAGGCCTTCCGCGATCAGTACCTCCAGCGGGTTCTGGACGCGCTCGGGACGCTGGACCAGCTCAGCGCCGACCCGACGGCCGTCTACCTCGCCGCGTGGTTCCACCAGGCCGTCCACACGCCGGGGGATCACACGGTCGCCGACGCGGAGGCATCCGCCGAGCTGGCCGCCGAGAAGCTTCCGGCGTACGGCGTGACCGCGGCGCGCACCGCCGAAGTCGCACGCTTGGTCCTGCTCACCGGTGCGCGGCCTCCGGTCGACCCGGACAGCGCTCCCGACCCGAACGCCGACGTCCTGCTCGACGCCGTCAACGCGACGATGGCCGACCCCGAGTACGCCGTCCAGGCGGCCGAGCTCCGCCGCGACAGCGACGACCGCGGTACGACGGTCAAGCAGCGGCACGCACTGGTCGGCGCCCTCCTCGAGCGGCCGATCTACCGGACGCAGCTCGCCCGGGACCGCTTCGACGTCAAGGCTCGGGCCAACCTGAAGCGCGAGTTCGCCGTACTGGACGGGGAGATCCCGGCGCCTTGGCGTGGCTGGCAGCGGGCGGCGCTGATCGGTGTCGTGCTGATCGGTCCGCTGCTCGCCGCCCTCGCGAGCTTCGGGGCGCTCGACATTCCGTGGGAGGCTTCCGCGCGGACGAACTCAGGTCCCCCCGGGCTGCCGGTGCTGCTCTGCGTGGTCGCGCTCGGCACGATCCCGTTGCTCTACCGCTTCGCCCGGAGGAACGGCCGCCCGGCCAAGGTGGTCACCGGCGCGGTGACCGCGGCCGCTGCCGTGGCACTGCTGATCGCGGTGCTGCGCATCCCGGCCACGACGCCGTCCAACGGTCCTGGTGGCCGGGTGCCGCTGGTGGTTTTCGCGCTGACCCTGCTCGTGCTGAGCGGGATCGCAGCGTTCGTGTCGGCGTCGCTGGGCGGTCCGGTCCCGACGGCCGACCGAGGCCCGGTGCTCGCGGGCGTCGCTGCCGCGGTGGTGATCGTCCTCCTCGCTGTCTTCGTCGCCGAACCGGTCGGCCGGAGCTATCTGCTGCAGTCGAACGAACGCATCACCGGTTCGGCCGGCAGCGAAGCCCCGGCACCCCGGTCCGAGCTGGACGGCCGGATCGCGTGGGTCAGCCCGAGCACGTCGCTCCGGGCGGAGGCGGTCAGTACGGCGGTCGCCACCCGGTACGGCATCGCGATCTCGCGGCAGACCGGCACGATCGAGATGCTCGATCCCGCGACCGGCGAGGTGCGCTGGAAGCACACCCGGTCCGACGTGGACGTGCGTCCCAAGCTGGCGGCCACCGGCGACGGGCGGCTCCTGCTCGTGAACTTCGATCGACTCGGCTACCTGCTGCTCGACGCTTCGACGGGTCGTCGCGCCCCCGGCCGGTGGCCGCGCGACCGGGACAACACCCTCGAGTACGCCGACCCGCTGCTGACCGGGGAGCAGGTCTCCAAGGGCTCGGACAAGCTGCGCGGCGTGAACGAGAAGGGCGGGACGCGCTGGACCTTCGAGCCGGGCCGCTGCACCACCATCAGCGCCGCGGCGACCACGGACACCGCGGTGGCGTTCCTCAACCACAGCTGCGGGAAGCAACCCGACGAGGCGGTAGGGCTCGACCTGAAGACCGGCAAGGAGCTGTGGAGGCGTTCGAACCAGTGGTCCGACGGCGACCAGCTGACGATCGACGGCCTGCTCATCGGTCTGGAGTCGCCGTCCGAGGGACAGCACACGGTGACCGGTGTCGAGGCTCGGACCGGTGAGGTCAAGTGGCGCTGGGACGTGCCCGAGGCGTGGGCCTGCGGCAGCCGGCTCGCGCGGGCCGGCCGGCAGGTCGTGCTGCTGGACTGCCCCTCCAAGGCGGCCCAGCGGACCGCGGTCGTGGCGACGGTGCTGGACGGCGAGACCGGCCGGATGGCCTGGCAGCGCACAGTCACGGCACAGTTCGGCATCCGCTCGAAGATCACCGCCGACGGCCGGGTGGTGTCGCTCACGGACGCCAGGGGCGACTGCGTGCTGACCGTGCTCAGCGAGTCCGGGCAGCGGCAGGTGACGCTCCCGGAGGACGTGGTCTGCGCCCGCGGCCTCCAGACGATCGGCAACCAGGTGCTGGTCTCGGGCCCGGACACGATCATCGCCCTGCGGTAGCTACGCCTCCGGAAGCAGGATCCCCGGACTGAGGATGTTCTCCGGGTCGACCACGCGCTTCACCGCCTGGAGACTCTCGATCGCCAGCGGGCCGATCTCGGCGGCGTACGCGTCGCGGTGGTCGGTCCCGACGCCGTGGTGGTGCGTGATCGTTCCACCGGCCGCGCCGATCGCCGTACTGGCTGCGGTCTTCGCCTGCCGCCACTGGGCGACCGGGTCCTCGGCCTGTGCACAGACGACGGTGAAGTAGAGCGACGCACCCGTCTCGTACACGTGCGAGACATGGCAGAGCACCAGCGGCGGCGTCCCCTGATCACCGAGCGACTTGACCAGCGCATCGGTCACCGCCGCCTTGAGCTCGGGCAGCTTCGACCAGAACCCGGCCGTCTCCAAGGTCTCGACCAGCGCGCCCTCGTCGAGCAGCGGGTCGCGCAGGTACGGCGCGCGGTACCGGCCCTTGCGCCAGGTCTCACCCGCTTCCTCACCCAACGGCTCACCGCCCGCGTCGGCGAGCACCTCGGCCACGGCAGCACGCCGTACGGCGGTCGCCGTGCCCTCGAACCCGACGATCGCCTGGACGCCGCTCGCGCCACCGAGCACCTCGGGATCGGCCAGGTTCACCGCGGTCTCGGCCTCGTCGGACAGCCGCAACACCGTCGGCAACGGCCCGTCCTGCGCGAGCCGGCGAATCGCGTCCAGCCCCTGCGCGAAGCTCCCGAACCGCCACCCCTCGAAGAACCGCTCGGCCGGACGCGGCCGGATCCGCACCACCACCGACGTGATGATCCCGAGCGCGCCCTCCGACCCGAGCCACAGCTGCCGCAGATCGGGGCCGGCCGCGGACATCGGCGCCCGCCCGAGCTCGACCGTCCCGCGCGGCGTCGCCACCGTCATCCCGACCACCATCTGGTCGAACCGCCCGTACCCGGCCGACGACTGCCCGCTCGACCGCGTCGCCGCGTACCCACCGATCGAGGCGCCCTCGTACGACTGCGGGAAGTGTCCCAGCGTGTAGCCCATCGGCTTCAACGCCGCCTCGGCCGCGGTCCCTCGCAGGCCGGCCCCCAGCCGCACGGTCCGCGAGATCTCGTCGAGCTCACCGACCTGGTCGAGCCGCCGAAGATCCACCGCGACGAACTCGCCGTCCGGCGCCAGCCCGCCCACGACCGAGGTCCCGCCCGCGTACGGCACGACCGCGACCCCCAGCTCCGAGCACGCCGCGAGCACCGCCAGCACGTCCTCGTGCGACCCCGGGAAGACCACGGCCGCCGGCATCCCGGTCGTGTCGCCGGCCCGGAACCGCAGCAGATCAGGAGTCGAGTAGCCGCGGGTGTGCGCCCAGCGCACGTCGCCGTCGACCGACACCCACTCGCTGCCGAGCAGCTCCGCCAGCCGCTCCACCGCGCGGGCCGACCCTGGCTCCACTTCGCGGGCCGATCCCGGCTTCACTTCGCGGGCCGATCCCGGCTTCACGGCGCGGGCCGCTCCCGGCTCCGCCGCGCCGGCGCTGGCGTCGGGGGCGCCAGGCTCCTCTTTCCCCTCCACCACCCCGCGGCGTCGTACTCCCAGGTGCTTCAGCGCGGCGAGGGCCGCCTCCGGGACCTCTACCGTCTGGGCCGGGTCGCCCCAGCGGCCGGGCGTGAGTTGCACCACCGGCAGGTCGGACTCGGTCATTCGGCACTCCCCATCGGTGGGTTCGGGAGGTACCGTCCGACTGTTCCGGCACCTTCGACTCGCTGATACACTCTGACGCGTGATGTCTCAGCGTAGCAGCGACCTCGAATCCGCTCCGTCGGCCCGTCCCGCCCCGGCCAACGCGATCGGCGAGGAGCGCATCCTCGACGCGGCGTACGAGCTGCTGCTGGCGATCGGCATGCGCCGGATGACGATGGCCGACATCGCCCGGCACGCCGAGGTCTCGCGCGCGACGCTCTACCGCCGCTGGCCCAACGTCCAGGCCGTCGTCGCCGCGCTGATGACGCGGGAGTGGACCACGGCGCTGATGTCCGCGTTCCAGCCCGACGCCGTCGACGGCCGCGCCCGCTTGGTCGAGGGCGTCGTCGAGGTGGTCGGCAAGACCCGCACGCACCCGCTGATGCGCAAGATCATCGAGCTCGACCCAGAGTTCCTCACGCCGTACCTGCTGGAGCGCCGCGGCAGCAGCACGGTCGCGCACCTCGCGCTGGTCGCCGAGGGCATCAAGGCCGGTCAGGCCGACGGTTCGATCCGGGCCGGCGATCCCGACTGGCTGTCGCGCCAGATCATCCTGGTCTCGCTCGCCTCCGCGGTCTCCGGCCCGGTCCTCGCCTCCCACGAGGAGTACCCGCACCTCGACGAGGAGCTCCGCGCGATGCTGACCCGGTACCTGGAGCCCTAGATGATCTCGGTCGGCAACTCGAGCCTCAACGCCGCCCGGCGCACCAAGGAGCTCGACTGGCTGGACACCCGGCGGCAGGTCGACGTGCTGGTCGTCGGCGGCGGAGTGACCGGTGCCGGCGTCGCGCTCGACGCGGCCGCCCGCGGCCTGACCGTCGCGCTGGTGGAGAAGCACGACCTCGCCTTCGGCACCAGCCGCTGGAGCTCGAAGCTGGTGCACGGCGGCCTGCGCTACCTGGTGTCCGGCCACGTCGGCATCGCCTACGAGAGCGCCGTCGAGCGCGGCATCCTGATGAAGACCACCGCGCCGCACCTGGTGCACCCGGTTCCGCAGGTCGCGCCTTGGTTGCCTGAGGCAAGGTTCATGCAGGCGGCGCTGATCCGCTCGGCCTTCCTCGGCGGCGACGTCCTGCGCACCTTCGCCCACACCAGCGACGACTACCTGCCGCACTCCCGCCGCGTGAGCTCGGCCGAGGTCCTGCGCTACGCACCGACCGTCCGCCCGCACGGTCTGCGCGGCGGCTTCCTGACCTGGGACGGCCAGCTGTACGACGACGCCCGGCTCGTCGTAGCGATCGCCCGGACCGCGGCCCTGTACGGCGCCCGCGTGCTGACCCGCTGCTCGGCCGAGCAGGTCACCGGCCACGGCGCGGTCGTCGTCGACCAGCTGAGCGGCCGCCGGATCGACGTGTCGGCGCGGATGGTGGTCAACGCGGGCGGCATCTGGGCCGACCAGGTCGCCACCGGGATCAAGCTGCGCCCGAGCCGCGGGACACACCTGGTGCTGCCGCAGTCGGTGTTCGGCGAGCTGTCCGCCGTACTGACCGTGCCGGTGCCGGGGGAGCCGCGCCGGGTGGTGATGGCGATTCCGGCGCCCGACGGGCGGGTGTACGTCGGGCTGACCGACGAGGACGCACCCGGTCCGGTCAGCGACGTGCCGCAGGCCAGCGACGCGGAGATCGACTTCCTGCTCGGCACGATCAGCTCGGCGGTGCGCGAACCGATCACCCGCGCCGACCTGATCGGCACGTACGCCGGGCTGCGGCCGCTGCTCGACACCGGCCACCACCACGGCGAGGACAAGACCGCCGACATCTCCCGGCGGCACGCGGTGATCACCGGGCCGGACGGGCTGGTGACGATCGTCGGCGGCAAGCTGACGACGTACCGCCGGATGGCGCAGGACGCGCTCGACGCCGCTCTGAAGCAGTCCTCGCTGGAGGTCCGGCGGCCCTGCCTGACGCACCGGATCCCGCTGGTCGGCGCGGCCGACCGGTCCCGGCTCGCGACGGTCCGGGCGCCGTCGCGCTTCGTCCAGCGGTACGGCGTGGAGGCGCCGGACGTGATCGCCGGCGACCCCGCGCTGCTCGAGCCGGTGGCGCCGGGGCTGGCGACGACGCACGCGGAGCTGCGCTTCGCCGTACGGCACGAAGGCGCGCTCGACGAGGACGACGTCCTCGACCGCCGCACCCGCCTCGGCCTGTCCGCCGTCGACCGAGAACTGGCCCTCCCCGCAGTCCGTGACGCCTTCGCCGCAGTCTGACCCGGCCCACAACAAATAGTCGTCCCGCCAGGCGCACATCACCCCTCTCCCAGCCCCACCCCAGTCGTCCCTTTCCTTCCCTGGCTTTCCCCACCTTCCGCCCGATTGCCCTGTGGATACCGCCGAGCGGAACCCAAGCCTGAGATAACTTGTGGGGTAGCCGCGACCTGGGGAGGTGGGGATCGTGAGTCAGCCGTATCCAGGCCAGGGTCCGTACCCCGGCAGTCATCCGCAGAACGTGAGCCAGTTCCCGGGCGGGCCGCCGCCGGCCGCGCCGCCGAAGTACCGCACGCTGGGCCGCCTCGCGCGGGTCGCCGTCGCGCTGATGGCCGGGACCGTGCTGGTCAGCGTGATCCAGACGATCCTGATGTGGGCCTCGTACGACGACGTGAAGCGGCTGGTCTACGGCCTGCTGTCCGAGGACGAGATCGACCGCGGCGCCGAAGCGGTCGTGGGCGCCGGGCCGCTGCTCGACGGGCTCGGGTACCTGTTCGCCGCGGCCGGGATCGTCGTGGTGATCTGGCTCTGGCAGGCCCGGGAGAACACGGAGATCCTCAAGCCGCCGTTCGCACCGACGTACCAGGGCGGCCACAACGGCGAGCACCGGCACTCGACCGGCTGGACGGTCGGCGCCTGGCTCTGCCCGGTCGTCCAGTTCTGGTACCCGTTCCAGGTCGTCGGCGACGTGGTCCGCGCCAGCGAGCCGCCGAACCAGCCGGGCATCGCGCGCTCGGGCCGGATCCGCTCGCTGCTGCTCGGCTGGTGGGCCGCCTGGGTCGCCTTCTGCGTCGTGTCGGTCGGCAGCGGGCTGTTCGCGGCGATCAGCTTCGTCACCTGGTTCGTCCGCCTGGTCAACCGCGCCGATGAGGCCAACCTGACCGGCGACTACGTCGACATCTACGACCTCCAGGACTACCTCGTCCGGCTCGCGCTCGGGATCAACATCGCCTTCACCGTCGGCACCGTACTGCTGATCGTGGCGGGGGCGACGTTCTCGCTGCTGCTGCTTCAGGTCAGCAGCTGGCACGACAGCCGGGCGCCGCAGTCCGGCGTCCCGCTCGGGCCGACGTTGCCGTACAACTCGCCGTCGTACCTGCCGCCGGTCGACCGCACTCCGCAGTACGCACCGCGCCCACCGCAAGCCAACCCGTACCACCAGGGCCCCTACCAGGCCCCGCCCGCTCAGGCTCCTCGTCCCGGCGGCCCGTACGGTCCCGGCGGGTACGGCGGCACCACGGGCTCCAGCCCGAACGGGCCAGGCCCGACCCGGCCGCAGGACACCAGCCCGCCCGCCCCGCGAGCGGATGCACCGAGGTCCCCCTGGCCGACCCGTGAAGGTGGCCCACCGGAGTACCCGACCGGCTCGCGCTGACGGTCAACTCAGCCGGCAGATCACGGCGCTCGCGTCGTCGTGCCGCTTGCCCCGGAAGCTGCCGTCGGCCGCCGCGACGTCGTACGCCCGCACCCGATCGATCAACTCCCGCGGTCCGCCGGACTCGAGCACCGCGACCAGGTCTTCCCACGAGTGCCCGTACCGCTCGGCGTACCGCGACGCCCCGTCGGTCATCACCGCGACCGAGGCCACCTGCTCGCGCGGCGTCGTACCGGACAACGCCTCGTACGCCGCCGCCGGCAGTGTGCTCGCCACCCAGAACCCACCCGGCTGGTTGCGCGCCTTCCGCACCGCCTCGAACGTGTACTCCGGCAGGTAGTCGACCCGGTCGTCCGCGACCGTCGTCACCCGGCCGTCGGGAGCCCGGAGCACCACCGGCGAGTCCGCGAGCACCAGATGCTCGACGCTCTCCGCGCCGACGCGCACCATCGCCACCGTCGACGACGGACTGTCGGGATTGCTCAGGTCGCACGTCCCCGCGTGCAGGGCGCCGAGCCCGGCAATCGCCTCCGCCAGCAAGTCGGCCAGCGAGGCCGTCGACCGCCCGATCAGCGGCACCGCCAACTGCGTGCCCAGTTGCCGAACCAGCCACGTCACGTCATGCCGGCAGCCCGACTCCACCCCAGCCTGCGGTGCCGGCGCCGTCGCCCCGTCCAGCACCACCACGAAGTCCGGCCCGGTCACGACCAGGTCCTCGTTCACTCCCACGAGCCGATCAGGGGCACCCTCACACACCGACCAGATCTCCACGGCCCCATTCAACCCGCGGCGGCACCCAGAGGTTGCCGAGGGGGTTGCTCGGAGCAGCTGCTACGCGTGGGCCTCCTGGGGCACCGCGGCCTCGCGCTGCTCCCAGGTGTCGGTGAGCGACTCGTCGAGCGACACCCGCGGCCGCCACCCGACCGTCTTCTCGATCAGCCTCGTGTCGGCCTGCTGCCAAGGCACCTGGTCCGCGGGTGAACCGGCATCCCCCGCGCCCTCGACGACCTTCGCGCCGGTCCCACTCAGCTCAATCAACCGTTGGACGACGTCCCGCGCCGGCGAGGCCTTGCCGGACCCGACGTTCAGCACCGGCGGCAGCTTCTCGTCGGTCACCGCGACCGCGACCACCGCCTCGGCGACATCGCGGACATCGACGTAGTCGCGCCACGCCTCCAGCGAGCCCGTCTGCAGCGTGTCGGTCTCCTCGACCTGCCGCACGACGCGCCCGAGCAGCGTGCTCGCCGTCGACCCCGGACCGCTGATGTCGAAGGACCGTACGACGACCGCGTCCGCGCCGTTCCGCTGGGCCCGCAGGACCAGCTCCGACCCGGCCAGCTTGGTGAACCCGTACGCCGACCCGGGCCGCAGCTCCGCCTGCTCGTCCTGGCTCGTGCCGTGCGGCGCGTCGCCGTACTCGGCGGCGGCGCCCAGCTGGACGAGCCGTGCGTTGTTCGCCGTCCGCTGCATCGCCGAGAGCAGCGCTTCGACCGCGACCACGTTCCCACGGGTCAGCGCGACGCTGTCGCCCTGCGTCGCGGCCGCCGCGTTGACGATCACGGTCGGCTTGTACATCGCCACCAGCGCGTCGAGGGCGTAGCAGTGCCCGGTGGCGAGGTCGAACCGCCGGTGTGGATCACCCGTGCTCCGGGTCATCCCGCGGTGCTCGATCCCGCGTTCGTCCAGCAGCGCGCAGATCCGGGCTCCGAGGAAGCCGCCGGCGCCGAACACCATCACCCGCTCCGATCCGGTCACCCGGCCCATCTTGCCCGCCCCGGTTGTCGATCGGAGGAACATTGTCCGTCGAGGACGTCACAATGCTCATCACAGGTCCTGCGCCGCAGGACCGAGAGGAGTGCTCGTGGCCAACCGCCGTCTGCCTGCGACCGAGTCCACCGTCCGCGACTGGGACGACGCCGATCCGTCGGGCCGGACCTACACCCGGGTGCTGTTCCTGGACTCCGACCTGACCGAGGTCTCGAACACCGGCGGCGTGTTCGAGGAGTGCGTGTTCCGCGGCGTGCGGTTCAACGCCTCGACGCACACCGACGCCGCGTTCGTGAACTGCACGTTCGCGCGCTGCTCGTTCTTCGACACGACCTTTACCCGTTGCAAGCTGATGGGCAGCTCCTTCGACGACTGCACGTACAACCTGCTCAAGGTGGACGGCGGCGACTGGTCGTTCACCAGCCTGCCGGGGGAGGACCTGCGCGGCGCCGAGCTGAACGGACTGAAGCTGCGAGAGGCAGACCTCACCGGCGTACGGGCCGCGAAGGCCACGCTGACCAACATCGACCTGTCCGGAGCGATGCTCCAGCGGGCCGACTTCACCGGCGCCGACCTGCGCGGTTCGGATCTCATGTCGCTCGACCCGCTGACGGTTCAGCTGCGGGATGCGATCATCGACCTCCCGCAGGCGATGGCCATCGCGCAGGCGCTCGGGCTCGACGTCCGCCCCTGACTGTGGGTGAAGTTGTGGACAGCTGGAAAGTTATCCCCCGATTCGTCCACAACCTGTGGATAACTTCCTACTCTGCGTGGTCTTCAAGCAGCCGTGGGCCGGAATCGGTGACTCAGCGCAGCCGAGCGACCGGCCGGAGCCGACTCGTCCGCTGAATCATCGCGGGCCGGGCCGGGAGATCGGTCCGTCGATGCCGGGCCAGCGGCCGCCCGCGCATCGTCAGCAGCGCGGCGTGCTCCACGACGTACTCGGGATTGGTCAGCGGTTGGGCCCGGTTCAGCGCCTGTACGCCGGCCGCGAGCCCGACGCCGGCGAAGGCCCCGAGCGTGTTCGCGATCAGGTCGTGCACCTGGCAGGACCGGCCGAGCTGGGGGATCAGTGCCTGGACCGCCTCGACGGAAGCCGACAGGCCGATGCCCGCCGCGATCCCGTCGGCCGGACGCCCGCTGGCCAGCGTGAGCATGCCCGCGGCCGGGACGAAGAGCAGCACGTTGAGCAGGCCCTGGATCGAGGTGAGTCCGCCGGTGGTGGTCAGGTGCGTGCCACAGACGCCGAGACCGCCGTGGTTCGCCGTCGGGCTCAGCGTCGCCGCCAGCACGAGCGCGAACGAGGCCGGCAGGAACAACGACGCCAGCCGGGGGACGAGTCGGTCACCACGCCGCCGTACCGTCGAGACGGCGATCGGGATCGCCATCCCGGTGAGAACGAGCCACGTGTCCAGCAGGTGCGGGATACCGCGATAGGTCTCGAGCACGTATCCGGATCCTCCGTCGTCAACCGGCCCACGCGCGCCCGTCCGGCGCCGCGCGAAACACAACGTCAGTGGTTCTTCGCCCTCGTTCGCTTCCAGATCAGACGTTCCATCGGCGCGGCACCCGCTCGCCAGCCCCCTCCGGACATCTGCACGCACCCGCAAGCAAACGGTGGTCGCCCCGTGACAATCCGTGCCGGAACTGACACCGCGTATCGGTGCCCAAGGCAACATCCATCGGCAGTCCCGGTGCGCGCCCGGGGGCCGGGCGCTCGACCGTGCGCCCCCGCGATGGCACCATTTCGAGGGTGAGCACCTCGGACGACACCCAGCGGCTGCGGGACCTCAAGCTGCTGCGCCGGGTCCGGGACCGGATCGACCGCGAGTACGCGCAGCCGCTCGACGTCGAGGCGCTGGCCCGCGGGGTGAACATGTCGGCCGGGCACCTGAGCCGGCAGTTCAAGCTCGCGTACGGCGAAGCGCCGTACGGGTACCTGATGACGCGCCGGATCGAGCGCGCGATGGCCCTGCTGCGGCGCGGCGACGTGAGCGTCACCGACGTCTGCTTCCAGGTCGGGTTCTCCTCACTCGGGACCTTCAGCACCCGGTTCACCGAGCTGGTCGGGATGCCGCCGAGCGCCTACCGCCAGCAGGTCCGGCCGCCGGTCGAGCCGCCGTCCTGCATCACCAAGAAGGTCGCCAGACCGATCAGGAATCAAGAAGCACCGCAGGCCTGGCCGCCAGTAGCGTGAGCGTCATGGACATCAAAATTCACGCCAGCTTCCTGCCGCAGGACGACCCCGACGCCGCGATCGCGTTCTACCGCGACACGCTCGGCTTCGAGGTCCGCAACGACGTCGGTCAGGGCACGATGCGCTGGATCACGGTCGGTCCCGAGGGCCAGCCGGACACCCAGATCGTGCTCGCCCCGCCGCTCGTCGACCCCGGACTGACCGACGACGAGCGCCGGACCATCACCGAGATGATGGCCAAGGGCACCTACGCGACCATCGTGCTGTCCACCAAGGACCTGGACGGCCTGTTCGACAAGGTCCAGGCCACCGGCGCCGAGGTGATCCAGGAGCCGACCGACCAGCCGTACGGCGTCCGCGACTGCGCCTTCCGCGACCCCGCGGGCAACCACGTCCGCATCAACCAGGCGTCCTGACCGCACGCCGGCCTGATCCACCCGCCGACCACCCGACCGACGGAGCACCGATGACCCCCAGAGCGACCAAGGCAGCCGCGAGCAAGGCCCCGGCGCGTCCGGCGTACGACGCCGACAGCCACGACCTGATCCGCGTGCACGGCGCCCGCGAGAACAACCTCAAGGACGTCAGCATCGAGCTGCCGAAGCGCCGGCTGACCGTGTTCACCGGTGTCTCCGGATCGGGCAAGAGCTCGCTCGTGTTCGGCACCATCGCCGCCGAGTCGCAGCGGCTGATCAACGAGACGTACAGCACCTTCGTCCAGGGCTTCATGCCGACCCAGGCCCGACCCGAGGTCGACGTACTGGAAGGTCTGACCACCGCGATCATCGTCGGTCAGGAGCGGATGGGCTCGAACCCGCGCTCCACCGTCGGCACCGCGACCGACGCCAACGCGATGCTGCGGATCCTGTACAGCCGCCTCGGCAAGCCGTACGTCGGGTCGCCGCAGGCGTTCTCGTTCAACGTCGCCTCGATCAGCGGCGCCGGCGCGGTCAAGATCGAGAAGCACGGCCAGACCGTGAAGGAGCGGCGCAGCTTCTCCATCACCGGCGGTATGTGCCCGCGCTGCGAGGGCCGCGGCTCGGTCTCCGACATCGACCTGACCCAGCTGTACGACGAGAACAAGTCGCTGTCCGAGGGCGCGTTCACCATCCCCGGCTGGAAGTCGGACAGCTTCTGGACCGTCCGGGTGTACGCCGAGTCCGGGTTCGTCGACCCGGACAAGCCGATCAAGAAGTTCACCAAGAAGGAGCTGCAGGACTTCCTGTACAAGGACCCGGTGAAGGTCAAGGTCGACGGCGTCAACCTCACCTACGAGGGCCTGATCCCGAAGATCCAGAAGTCCTTCCTGTCCAAGGACGTCGAGTCGATGCAGCCGCACATCCGTGCGTTCGTCGAGCGGGCGGTCACCTTCACCACCTGCCCCGAGTGCGAGGGCACCCGGCTCACGCCGGAGGCGCGCGCCTCGAAGATCAAGGGGATCAGCATCGCCGACGCGTGCGCGATGCAGATCAGCGACCTGGCCGAGTGGGTCCGCAAGCTCGACGAGCCGTCGGTCGCGCCGCTGCTGTCGGCGCTCGGCGAGACGCTCGACTCGTTCGTCGACATCGGCCTGGGCTACCTCAGCCTCGAACGGCCGGCCGGCACGCTGTCCGGCGGTGAGGCCCAGCGGACGAAGATGATCCGGCACCTCGGGTCGCCGCTGACCGACGTCACGTACGTCTTCGACGAGCCGACGATCGGGCTGCACCCGCACGACATCCAGCGGATGAACGAGCTCCTCCTGCAGCTGCGCGACAAGGGCAACACGGTCCTCGTCGTCGAGCACAAGCCGGAGGCGATCGCGATCGCCGACCACGTCGTCGACCTCGGCCCCGAAGCCGGTACGGCGGGCGGCCAGGTCGTCTTCGAGGGCACGGTCGAGGAACTGCGGTCCGCCGACACGTTGACCGGGCGGCACCTGGACGACCGCGCTGTCCTCAAGGACGAGGTCCGTACGCCGTCAGGTGCGCTGGAGATCCGCGGGGCGAACACGAACAACCTGCAGGACGTCGACGTCGACATCCCGCTCGGCGCGCTCGTCGTCGTGACCGGCGTGGCCGGCTCGGGCAAGAGCTCGCTGATCCACGGCTCGGTCGCCAAGGGCGACGGGGTGATCTCGGTCGACCAGGGCGCGATCAAGGGTTCGCGGCGGAGCAACCCGGCGACGTACACGGGTCTGCTGGAGCCGATCCGCAAGGCGTTCGCCAAGGCCAACGGCGTGAAGCCGGCCCTGTTCAGCGCGAACTCCGAGGGCGCCTGCCCGAACTGCAACGGCGCCGGCGTCATCTACACCGACCTCGGCATCATGGCCAGCATCACCACCACCTGCGAGGTCTGCGAGGGCAAGCGCTTCTCGGCCGACGTCCTGGAGTACACCTTCGGCGGCAAGGACATCAGCGAGGTCCTCGCCCTGCCGGTCTCCGAGGCCCTCGACTTCTTCGCCGACGGCGACGCGAAAACCCCCGCCGCGCACAAGATCCTGCAGAACCTCGCCGACGTCGGCCTCGGCTACATCAGCCTCGGCCAGCCGCTCACCACGCTGTCCGGCGGCGAACGCCAACGCCTGAAGCTCGCCACCCACATGTCCGAGAAGGGCGGCATCTACGTCCTCGACGAGCCCACCACCGGCCTGCACCTGGCCGACGTCGAGCAGTTGCTGGCCTTGCTGGACAAGCTCGTCGACTCCGGCAAGTCCGTCATCGTCATCGAGCACCACCAAGCCGTGATGGCCCACGCCGACTGGATCATCGACCTGGGCCCCGGCCCCGGCCACGACGGCGGCCACATCGTCTTCGAAGGCACCCCCGCCGAGCTGGTCAAAACCCGCAAAACCCTCACCGGTAAACACCTAGCCACCTACATCGGCGCCTGACCCGACGACGAGCCCGCACACCTCTCCGGGTGTGCGGGCTCTGCACGCCGCGGTCCTGAGATCATCCGCAAGTGACCTGGATCCCAACCGCCACGAGCCTGCTCGTCGCCACCTGCCTGGCCGGCTCGCTCACCGCCTGCCAGCCTGACGAGCCCTACACAGCGCCGAGCACTTCCACATCGACCACGCCGAGCGTCGCACCGAGCACTTCCACGTCGATCGCCCTCGCGGAGCAAGCCGTTCTCCTCCACATCGCGACGCCAACCGATCCAGCAGGCCTCGACCCGATCGAGGAGCCGCTGATGGAAGCACTCGACGGCACCGACGTCGGTCGCCTGGACGGCAACGCGATCGGCGCCAAGGACGCGGTCATTTACCTGTACGGCCCGAACGCCGACCGCCTGTGGACCACCATCGAACCCACCCTCCGCGCCGCCCCGGTCCCACCCGGCAGCTACGCCATCAAGCGCTACGGCGACACAGGCGCCCGAGAAGTCCGAGTGCCGATCCCTCAGGCGATCCACCGGTAGTACGAGTCCATGTCGACGTTGCCACCACACACCACGGTGACAACGCGCCGCCCCGCAAACCGCTCCGGATCCTCGAGCATCGCCGCAATCCCCAGCGCCGCCGACGGTTCCACGACCAGCCCCGCGTCGTGCAGCATCATCCGCACGCCTTCGACGATCGACTCTTCCCGCACCAGCACGGCGTCATCCGCCACCACCAGCAGATCGCTCAGCACCTCCGCGATCGGAAACCGCCCAGCAACCCCATCGGCAATGGTCTTCGCCGACTCGGTGCTGACAACCCGCCGCTCCCGCCAGGACCGAGTCATCGCCGGCGCCCCCTCCGGCTGAACACAAACTACCTCGACCCCAGGCGCCAATTCCTTCAGTACCTGCCCGATCCCGGTCGCCATGGCCCCACCACCCAAAGCAACCAGTACGACGTCGAACGCCACCCCGCTCTCCACCAGCTCGAGCCCGATGGTCCCCGCACCCTCACACGTCTCGATGTCCAAACTGTCCTCGAGCAAGCGGATCCCGTCGTACTGCGCAATGCCGACAGCCCGCTCCCGAGCCAACTCGTGATCCCCGTCCACCAGCTCCAACCGAGCCCCCAACGCCCGAATCCCGTCGAGCTTCACCTCCGGCGCAAACCGGGAAGCCACCACCGCGACCTCAACGCCACGCCGCCGAGCCGACCAAGCAAGCGCCAGCCCCAGATTCCCAGCACTCGCACAAACCACCCGCCGCTCCCCACCGCGAACAAGGCCGTCGGCAACCAGCTCCGTCCCCCGCCCCTTGAAACTCCGCACCGGGTTGGCCATCTCCAGCTTGACCTGCACCGTGCAGCCGAGCCGAGCCCCCAACGCCCCACTCTCAAACAACGGCGACCCCAGAAAGACCGGATCAATCACCCCCCGAGCCGCCCGAATCCGCTCCAACTCAAGCCGCGTCTGCCGCATGACCACCGAGCCTAGCGGTGTCCCCATCCACCGAACGGCGATGTTCACCAGCAGGCACGGCGGCCATTACGCCGTGGTGCGACGATGTCCCGTCTCGGCAGGCGCCGTCGGACTGGCAGAACAGTTAGGTGTTGATGAGGTACGTCAGAGTCGAATTCACAAGGGACGGCACGTACTCGGACCCCCAGCCCTACCTCGCACAACTGCCTGCCCTAGCCGCCTCGCTACCTGATGGAGCGCGAGCCTTCGCCACCGATCCCGAGCACTACAACTACTACGGCCGACGCTGCACAAAAGACCTCAAGCCCCAACGCCTGACGTCCGGCGAAGACAACGGCACCAAGTGGGTCGAGCTCTACCTAGGCCACAATTGCTGCAAACACGAGGAAGACCTGACCATCCGCTACATCGGCGTGGCCGGCCTCACGATCGACCCGTCAGCCGCGGCCTCGACGTGGCCCACCTCCAAGACGTGATCCTCGACGAGGTCCTCCCCACCGAACAGGGCTGCACCCACGAACTCGCCTGCTTGTCCGGCTCCCTGACCATCATCTGCGAAGACCTGGTGGCCACCTGGACAGATTCAGCCTGCCCCGAGCGGGCGTCAGGTCACCGGAATCCCTGAGGCGCATTGGCGGCACGACGACGCTAAGCCGGTGGAAGGCGTTCTCGCCCGGAGGCCCCGGCGAGCGCGGCCGGGCGACATCGTCCGCTCGGCCGGATCAGCGCCGTGAGTAACCGACCGAGCTCATTGCCGTCTTCTCGTTGGGGCTCGCGGAGGGCACGGCTGCATTGTTGCAGTTGGATTCGCTGGACGGGGGAGCGCGACGATGCGCAGAAGCCGGACGACCGGAGCCAATCGGCCGGAGAGCGCCCAAGTGGTCGCAAACGGGCGCCAGCCCGCCAATCCGCGCGCCAGCGCGGCGAAAGCACAGGGTGGGCGGGAGCGGGCGTAGCTGCTGCCTGGAGGAGCGTAGCGACGGAAGGCTGCTGCGGAGCGCGCGTGGGAAGAAGAACTACGGTGGAGACGAGGGGACTCGAACCCCTAACCCCTGCCTTGCAAAGGCGGTTGTAGCGCTTCCGCTGACCTGCGCGGCGGGCTGTCAAACGTGCGCTCGACCGGTTGCGCCCCATGAGTGACCGGTTGAGCCCGCAGGCACGTCCTCGATAGGGCACGCGGAGGGCACGCGATGTCCTGACCGGGTCAGGGGCTCGTGGGCCACTCCTCGCGGAGCAACGCGTAGGTGAAGCCGTCGTGCCAAGTGCCATCGCGGTGCAGTGCAGTGGAACGGCTGTGTTCTTCACGGCGCAGACCAAGGCGTTCCATGAGACGCCACGACGCGGTGTTATCGGCGAGGCATCCGGCGTGAATCCGCCGCAGCTTGAGCTGGTCGAAGCACAGTTCGATGGTGGCTCTGACGGCTTCGGTGGCGTAGCCGTGTCCTCCGTATGTCGGGTCGAACATCCATCCAAGTTCGGCCTCCAAGCCCTTTGCGCGGATCGCGACGTCCATCTGCGCCCAACTGTCGCGTGGCATGACCATGATGTGACCGATGACGGTGGAGGCAAGACGAACCATGACGTGCGTGGTGTTGCTCGACTTGTCCTCCATCGCGTCGCGGAGTTCGTCCCGCGTGCGTGGTGCCCAGCCGAGCCAGTGCTGGACCTGGGGGAGCTGTTCGTAGGCCCACAAGGCATCTAGATCGTCTGGCTTGTAACCGCGTAGAGATAGACGTTCGGTGCTTACTGGCCACTCGATGGGCGTCACCCCGGAGAGGATAGCCAGATCGCAGTGTGTCCGGTCAGTTCGATCTCCACACCTGCCCCGTCCCCTGATAGCTGCCAACCAAGGTCAGCGCGGCGCGTGTCAAGAGTCGGCTTGCCGATCCGTAGGACGCGAAGCGCTCTTGATGCGGGTCGTGGTGGCCGTACGATCGAGCGGCCAGGGGGACGGGGCTAACCGGTGATCCGACGCCAGGCACGTCGGTCGTTGGCAGTTGGGATCGCGTGGACGGGGAAGCGGCCTGCTGCTGGGCTCCGGCGAGGACGGCGCCCCGGCGCCGCCCGCAGCCGGGGCCGCGCGCCGAAGGCGCGCCCTTGATCCATAAGAGCCAAATTCAGCAGAGCGAGCGGCCGGGCGGAGGTCTTACTGGTCGGCGAGGACCGCTCCAGCGATCTTGGCGGCGATATCTGCCACCGTGTCGCGATCGGTCGTGAAGCCAGCCAGGTCGGGCAGGATGCCGCTGTACTCCTTCACGTCCGCGAACGTCACGTCGTGCAGGACGGGAATCAGGGTCTCCTTGTGCAGCAGGGCTCCGAGCTCGCGCTCGGTCCAGAACCGTCCGGTAAGGTACGCCGCCGTGAGCAGAACGATGCCTGCTCGGGCTTTGCGAAGGCCTTGGTCCATCTGCAGCGCCTGGCTCTTGCCGGGGCGGATCGCCAGCTCGTCGAACCAGACGCTCAGGCCCATCTCCTGCAGCCGAGTGCACAGCTCGGTCGCTACCGAGCTTCCATCGATCCTGGCGTAACTGAGGAACACGTCGTATTCGCGGACGTCGACCGGAATCGCGTCGTGAACCCGGTCGACCAGCGCTTGCTCTTGTGGCGTGTAACGGATCTGCTGCCGTCCGTTGGCCGCCAACCGCCGGTTGATTTCGTCGATCACCTTCTTGTTGTGAGCATCCGCGCGCCGGTTGTGTTGATCCACGGCGCGGTTGTAGTCGCTCACCACCTTCCGGTTGTGCGCCTCGATCTTGCGATTCTCAGCATTGACCTGACGCTCGACTCGCTTGACCTCGCGGTTGAACTGCAGGACTGATGGGGCACGCGGAGGGCACGCGACTCGAAATTGCTAGCCGGGTTGCTGGCCTGGAAATCAGCCGATGTGGCTCTGACCTGCGGAAACGTTGCGGTGGAGACGAGGGGACTCGAACCCCTAACCCCTGCCTTGCAAAGGCAGTGCTCTGCCAGTTGAGCTACGCCCCCGTGGGGGTGATCAGCGGCCCGGGGTGACCGGGTCGACGGCCTCGGCCCAGAGGTCCTGCTCGGCGCGGGCCTGCTGGGACTTCTTGTAGACGAAGTATCCACCGACGCTCGCCAGCAGTACCAGCAGAATCTTCTTCAGCACCGGGACTCCTCGGATCGGCGTCGATCAGGGTTTTGTGGGCCTAACTGGATTTGAACCAGTGACCTCTGCCTTATCAGGGCAGCGCTCTAACCAACTGAGCTATAGGCCCGCGCTTGCGGGGTCGAACCGGAAGGAGATTACCGCACCGAGGCCTCGACTCCCAAATCCGATCGGGCCTGCGGGAGGCCCGATCGGAGACGGTCGGCGGGAGCGGCTCAGTCCTCGGACGCGAGCGTGACTTCGAGGCCGCCGAGCAGCGTGGCGGCGATGTTGTAGAGGAAGGACCCCAGCGTCGCCAAGGCCGTGATGATCAGCACATCGGCGCAGGCCAGCAGGGTGGTGAAGCCCATCACCTTGCCGGTGTTGACGTAGTTCTCGATGTCGAACGGCTCGGCCGCCGGGGTGCCGAGCACCTCGGTGACCGTGTTGTTGATGTTGTCGAAGACGCCGGCCGCACCGATCGCCGACCAGACGATGAACACCGCGACCCAGGTCACGATGCCGAACGCGATCGACAGCAGGAACGCCGTCTTCATCACCGACCAGGGATCGACCCGGGACAGTCGCAGCCGGGCCTTGCGGACCTGGCCGCGCGACCGGGCCACCGGCTCGGCGTCGTCGGAGGTACGGGCCTTGTCGGCTGCCGCGTCCTTGACCGCGGCCGCCTTCTCCAGCACCGCCGCCTTCGCCGCACTGACCCGGTCCCCGAAGCTCTCGCCCTTGCCGGGCGAGTTCACCTTGCCCGTCTGCCCGTACGACGGGGAAGCGGGCGTCCCGCCTACCTTGGCTGCCACACCAGCACCGGCGGCCGGCGTACCGGTCGCACGAGCCGGCGTGACACCGGGAGCCGAGCCACCACTCGGAAGCCGCTGCTCCGGACGTCCAGGCGTGCTCGGCGCGGTCGCCGGCCGACCGGCCTGAGCCGGGGCCTGGGAAGGAGCCGAGGCCTGCTTGCTCACCGGACGCACCGGCGGCTGCTGCGGCGGCCGGGACGGCGTACTGGGTTGAGCCGCCGGACGGCCTGCCGAGCGTGGGTCGCCAGAGGCAGGGGTCGCCGGTCGCGGCTGGGAGCCGTTGGTACGACCGTTGGAGGCCGGTGTGGCCGGTGGGGTGGACGCGGCCTTCCCGTTGCCACCTTGCGGCGGTCGGGATTTGGCGCTGTCCGCCCCATCAGGCCAGTTCGGCCTCGAGCGGTTGGTCATCAGATGCCCTCCTGGCCGGCGTCGTCGTCTTCGACGGTAGCCGTGCCCTCGACGTCAGTCGAATGCTGGTCATCATTCTTGACGCTCTCAGGGGCAGATTCGGTTGTCGATGCGTCCGCATCCTGGGCACCGTCGGTCTCACCGCTGTCGACGACCACGCCGTCCAGCGCACCGCCCTCGTCCTGGACGACGCCGTCGGCGATCACCGCGTCGGTCCCCGCGGCGGCGTCGAGGTCGTCGGCCACCGCCAGATCGGTGTTGCGCGCGATCGCGACCACCGCGTCGGACTCGCCGACGCCGGCGAACCGGACACCCATCGTGTCGCGGCCCTTGACCGGGACGCTGTCGACCCGGCTGCGGACGACCTGACCGCTGCCCTTGATCGCCAGCACCTGGTCGGCGTCGACCACGATCAGCGCGCCGACCAGCGAACCGCGCTCGTCGTTCAGCTTGACCGCCTTGATGCCCAGACCGCCACGACCCTGCTGCCGGTACTCCGAGACGCGGCTGCGCTTGGCGTACCCGGCGTCGGTGACGGTGAAGACGTACTGCGCGTCCTCCTCCGAACCGGCCCGGATCACCGACATCGAGAGCAGCTCGTCGCCGTCGCGGAACTTCATTCCGGTGACGCCGGACGTCGCCCGGCCCATCGGCCGCAGCTGCTCGTCGTTAGCGGTGAAGCGGATCGACTGGCCCTTGCGGGACACCAGCAGCAGGTCGTCCTCGGCGGTGGCCAGGTCGGCGCCGATCAGCTCGTCGTCGTCCTCGCGGAAGTTCACCGCGATGATGCCGCTCTGCCGGGCCGAGTCGTAATCGGTCAGCGCCGTCTTCTTGACCAGGCCGCGTCGCGTTGCGAGCACCAGGTAGTCGCTCTGCTGGTAGTCGCGCAGCGTGAGCACCTGGGCGATCTCCTCGTCCGGCTGGAACGAGAGCAGACCGGCGACGTGCGAACCCTTCGCGTCCCGCGCCGACTCCGGCAGCTGCCACACCTTGGCCCGGTAGACGCGGCCCTTGGTGGTGAAGAACAGCATCCAGTGGTGGTTCGTGGTGGCGAAGAAGTGGCCGATCTCGTCCTCGGCCCGCATCGTCGCGCCGCGTACGCCCTTGCCGCCGCGGTTCTGCACCCGGTACAGGTCGGTCTTGGTGCGCTTGGCGTAGCCGCCGCGGGTGATGGTCACCACGACGTCCTCGTCCGGCACCAGGTCCTGCACGGACAGGTCACCGTCGGCCGCGATGATCTGCGTCCGCCGCTCGTCGCCGAACTTCTCGACGATCTCGGCCAGCTCGTCGCGGACGATGTGCCGCTGCCGGACCGGGTCGGCCAGGATGTCCTCGAGGTCGGCGATGATCGCTTCCAGCTCGTTCAGCCGGTCGATGATCTTCTGCCGCTCGAGGGCGGCCAGCCGGCGCAGCTGCATGTCCAGGATCGCCTGGGCCTGCGTCTCGTCGATGTCCAGCAGGCTGATCAGGCCCTGGCGCGCCTCTTCGACGTCGGGGCTGCGCCGGATCAGCGCGATCACCTCGTCGAGGGCGTCGAGCGCCTTCACGTACCCGCGGAAGATGTGCGCGTTCTTCTCGGCCTCACGCAGGCGGTACCGGGTCCGCCGCTGGATGACCTCGATCTGGTGGTCGATCCAGTGCGTGATGAACAGGTCGACGCTGAGCGTGCGCGGCACGCCGTCGACCAGCGCGAGCATGTTGCAGCCGAAGGTGTCCTGCAGCTGGGTGTGCTTGTACAGGTTGTTCAGTACGACGCGCGGCTGCGCGTCGCGCTTCAGCACGATCACCAGGCGCTGGCCGGTCCGCGACGAGGTGTCGTCACGGATGTCGGCGATCCCGGTCATCTTGCCGGTGTTCACCAGCTCGGCGATCTTCTGCGCCAGGTTGTCCGGGTTGACCATGTACGGCAGCTCGCTGACGACCAGGCTGGTCCGCCCCTTGGCGTCCTCCTCGATGTCGACCACCGCGCGCATCGTGACCGACCCACGACCGGTGCGGTAGGCGTCGTCGATGCCCTTGTAGCCGACGATCAGGGCGCCGTTCGGGAAGTCCGGGCCCTTGATGTTCTCCATGCACGCGGCCAGGACCTCTTCCTGGGTCGCGTCCGGGTGCTCGAGGCACCAGTTCGCGGCCGCGGCGACCTCGCGCAGGTTGTGCGGCGGGATCTGGGTCGCCATCCCGACCGCGATGCCGGCCGAGCCGTTGACCAGCAGGTTCGGGAAGCGGGCCGGGAGGATCACCGGCTCCTGCGAGCGGCCGTCGTAGTTGGGGCGGAAGTCGACCGTCTCCTGGTCGATGTCGCGCACCATCTCCATCGCCAGCGGGGCGAGCCGGCACTCGGTGTACCGCATGGCGGCGGCCGGGTCGTTGCCCGGGGAACCGAAGTTGCCCTGGCTCTGGATCATCGGCGCGCGCATCACCCACGGCTGCGCGAGCCGGACCAGGGTGTCGTAGATCGCGGAGTCGCCGTGCGGGTGGTACTGACCCATCACGTCACCGACGATGCGCGAGCACTTGGAGAAACCGCGGTCCGGTCGGTAGCCGCCGTCGTACATCGCGTAGAGGATCCGCCGGTGCACCGGCTTCAGGCCGTCGCGCACCTCGGGCAGCGCGCGGCCGACGATCACGGCCATCGCGTAGTCGAGGTACGACTGCTGCATCTCCGTCTGCAGATCGAGAGGCTCGATCCGGTCGTGGCCCGGGGAAATGGGGGTCTCGGTCATGTGAAGCTCGTCCCGTTCGGTTCAGACGTCGTACGTCGGTGAGTTCGGCGCTGGGAACCGGCTCCGGTACGACGTACCGGAGCCGGCCGGGCGCTCAGATGTCGAGGAAGCGGACGTCCTTGGCGTTGCGCTGGATGAAGTTCCGGCGCGCCTCGATGTCGTCGCCCATCAGCGTCGCGAACGTCTCGTCCGCACGGGCCGCGTCGTCCAGGGTGATCTGCAGCAGCACCCGGTTGGCCGGGTCCATCGTGGTCTCCCACAGCTCCTGCGGGTTCATCTCGCCCAGACCCTTGTACCGCTGGGTCGCGTTCTCCTTGGGGAACTTCTTGCCGGCCTCGACGCCGGCCGCGATCAGGCCGTCCTTCTCCCGCTCGGTGTAGGCCAGCTCGTGCGGGGAGTTGCTCCAGCGCAGCTTGTACAGCGGCGGCTGGGCGGCGTACACGTGACCGCGCTCGATCAGCGGCCGCATGAACCGGAACAGCAGCGTCAGCAGCAGGGTCCGGATGTGCTGGCCGTCGACGTCGGCGTCGGCCATGATCACGATCTTGTGGTACCGCAGCTTCTCCTCGTCGAAGTCCTCGTGGATGCCGGTCCCGAGCGCGGAGATGATCGCCTGGACCTCGTTGTTCTGCAGGACCTTGTCGATCCGGGCCTTCTCGACGTTCAGGATCTTGCCCCGGATCGGCAGGATGGCCTGGAACTTCGGGTCCCGCCCACCCTTCGCGGAGCCACCGGCCGAGTCACCCTCGACGATGTAGACCTCGCACTCCTCCGGGTTGGTCGACTGGCAGTCGGACAGCTTGCCCGGCAGACCGCCACCCCCCAGCAGGCCCTTGCGGTTGCGGGCCAGGTCGCGCGCCTTGCGGGCGGCCAGCCGGGCGCTCGCGGCCGCGGTGGCCTTGCGGATGATCTCGCGACCCTCCTGCGGGTTCTGCTCGAACCAGGCACCCAGCCGGTCGTTGACGACCCGCTGGACGAAGCCCTTGACCTCGGTGTTGCCGAGCTTGGTCTTGGTCTGGCCCTCGAACTGCGGGTTGCCCAGCTTGACCGAGATGATCGCGGTCAGGCCCTCGCGGATGTCGTCACCGGTGAGCCTGTCCTCCTTCTTCTTGATCATCCCCTGGTCCTCGCCGAAGGAGTTGACCAGCGAGGTGAGCGCGGCCCGGAAGCCCTCTTCGTGCGTCCCGCCCTCGTGGGTGTTGATCGCGTTCGCGAAGGTGTGCACCGACTCCTGGAACGAGCCGCTCCACTGCATCGCGACCTCGAGGCTCAGGCTGTCGTCGCCCTGCGCGGCCTCGAACGCGATCACGTTCTGGTGCACGGTCTCGCGGATGCCGGTCAGGTACTTCACGTAGTCGACCAGGCCGTCGTCGTACTTGAACGACATCTCGACCGGCTTGCCGTCCTCGGTGTGGTCCGGGCGCTCGTCGCGGATGACGAGCTCGAGGCCCTTGTTGAGGAAGGCGTACTCGCGGAAGCGGGTGGACAGCGTCTCGTAGGAGTAGACCGTCGTCTCGAACACGTCCGGGCTGGGCCAGAAGGTGATCGTCGTACCGGTGGAGTCCGCCGGACCGACCTCGGCCAGGTCCTCGTCCGGGACACCGATGGTGAACGACTGCGTGTAGGCCTTGCCGCCGGTGTTGACGTCGACCTGCAGCCGGCTGGACAGCGCGTTCACGACGGAGACACCCACACCGTGCAGACCACCGGACACCTTGTACCCGCCGCCGCCGAACTTGCCGCCGGCGTGCAGCACGGTCAGTACGACGGTGACGGCCGGCTTGCCCTCGGACTCGACGATGCCGACCGGGATGCCGCGGCCGTTGTCGACGACGCGGACGCCGCCGTCGGCCAGCAGGGTGACGACGATCTTGTCGCAGTACCCGGCGAGGGCCTCGTCCACGGCGTTGTCGACCACCTCGTAGACCAGGTGGTGCAGACCGCGTTCACCGGTGGACCCGATGTACATGCCCGGCCGTTTCCGGACGGCGTCGAGGCCCTCGAGGACCTGGATCGCGCTGGCGTCGTACTCGCGCTCCACGACGCTGGACACGATCTCGGTCAGCGGTGCCTCTTCAGTGCCGGTGCTGTCGGCGGACGGGATGGCGTCGGTCTCGGTCGGCTCGTCGGTCACCGGCTGTTGTCCTCCTCGGACCCCGCGTCAACGGGGCATCGATGCACAGTGGACGCCGCCCCTGGCGGGCCCGCTGCGGGGGATACTGGAGGGGGACCTCAGTACGCTCCGGAGCCGATCCAGCAGGTGCGGCGCTCTCAACCCCTCCAGTCTACCCGTCGAGCGAAGCAGAACCTGCCATGCGGCGGCCGAAACTCGGGTCAGGGCGTCTTTTCTCCCTCGTCACCATGTCCCCTCTCGCGGGTGGGGGCCCGGAAAGCGCTCACGGCCCCTCAGTGCCTTTTGGCCGGGTCACCACTGACCGTCTGGTTTCCGAGACGAGCAACGCCCGGACCCGGCGCACCCACCGCCCCCTAAGATCGCTGCCGTGGAAAGTCTCGACGACGTCATCGACGCCATGATCGCCGACCGGGTGATCCACCGGCACCGGCGCAAGTGGCTGATCGCCCTGGCGCTCGTCGTCGTCCTGGCCGTCGTCATCTGGCTCACCGGCGGCTTCAAGGAGTACGGCGGCCGCACCATCCCGACCGTCGACGCCCCGACCACCGTCGAGGCCGGCCGCTTCGAGTTCGGCTTCACCGAAGCCAAGATCATCCGCGAGCCCAAGACCGACTACAGCGAGGCCAAGGCCCGGGTCCAGGTCTACTTCGACCTGAAGAACACCGACGAAGAGACCAAGACCAGCATCGTGATGTCGGGCAAGATCCTGCGCCTGGTCCCCGGTGGGGGCGCCGACGTGATCGAGTCCAACGGCGCCACCTGCCACGGTGAGCTCAACGTGCTGCAGGTCTACGGCCTGCCCTCGCAGCCCTGCTTCGCCAAGTTCGACGTACCGGCCGACTTCACGGCAGACGTGGTGGAGGTCGGCGTGATCGCCGAGGAGTTCAAGTCCGACGACGGTGTCATCGGTGCCAGCGAAGAGCCGTACTGGCACTCGGGCGCGGCGCACAGCGTGGTCCGGCTCAAGGCCACAGTCGAGATTGAGAAGGACGAATGAAGCTGTACCGGCCCATCACGATCGCCGTCGGCGTGCTGTTCGTGCTGCTCGGCGGCCTGACCCGCCTGCTGGACCCGTCGTCGGTCTACGAGGACAGGACCCGGATCATCACCAAGGGCGCGATCGGTGAGGACGTGAAGCTGTTCGACTCGACCGTCACGGTGACCCGGATGCGGTTCGCCAAGTCCTTCGCCGAGGACAAGGACGACAGCCCCCGGGTCGACACCGAGGGCGTGTTCGTCGCGGTCGAGTACGACGCCGTCCGCGGCACCAAGGATCCGGGCACCAACAGCGCCACCCTGACTGCCGACGACGGCTCGGTCTACGCGCCGGTCAGCGAGATCATCGAGAGCGGCATCAACTTCACCGAACCCGGCTTCGCCCGCAGTGGCGCCCTGGTCTTCGAGGTCAACCCGAGCGACGTCGTCGGCCTGACCTTCGAACTGGCTCCGTACGGCGAACTGTTCAACACCCTGAACCAGGAGCTGGCCATCGACCTCGGCGTACCGGACGAGGAGATCGCCGAACGCTCGATCGAGCAGGCCGAGGACCAGTACGTGATTCCCGACTCCGTCGTACGGGTGGCCTGATGATGCGACTGTCCGACCGTGTGCTGCCGCTGACCGCGAAGATCTCCCTGCTGGTCGCGCTGGCCTCGCTCAGCGCTTTTCTGCTGGCCAGGACCTACCTGGGCGACCCCGAGACCGTCTACAAGGAAGGCACTGTCACCGACACCGTTTCCAAGGGGCCGGTGACGCTCGAGAACGCGCGCTGGCAACTCGGGTCGATGCAGGTCTTCACCCAGCTCGTCGACGAGGACCAGAAGAAGGTCGCTCTCGAGAACAACGTGCCGGGCTCGGTCGTCGTCGCGGTCCACCTGGCGGTGACGCCGCTGGACGGTATCAACCGGATGAGCGGCGGCGGCTTCGTCTGCGAGACCCAGCTGAGGGACGACCGCGGCAACATCTGGAAGAACCAGGACGTCGACACCCCGCTGGGGCCGTCCTCCTGCTCCGACGACGACCACCCGATGAAGCAGAACCAGCCGAACAAGCTCGTCAAGCTGTACGTCGTACCGGCGTCCGCCGTACCGCATCTGGTGGGGATTCAGGTGGGATCGACCGAAGAGTTCCGCCGGGTGCTGATCACGTTCTGAGGCTCAGACCTGGGTGGTCTGCTGCTGCTGCTGCGCCTCGGCCTCGGCCGCCTCTGCCCGGCGCTCGGCACCGACCGAGATGCACAGGTCGAAAGCCGCCGCCAGCAAGGCGATCCGCAGCGTCTCGAAGACGATGTCGCTCAGCCCGCCGGCGATCTCGGAGATCATCAGGTTCCACTTCTCGCCGTGGATTCCGATCAACCGCTGGATCCCCAGGAAGCTCCAGTCCTTGCCGAGGACCCAGAACGTGTAGACCGTGCAGACGACACCGAGGAAGACCGGGCCGACCCGGACCAGCAGGCGGAACGCGTTCAGCGTCGGGTAGAACTTCTCCCGGAAGCCGCCCAGCAGCAGGTTGGGCGCCTGGTTGGTGAGCTTCACCAACCGGCTCGGCTCTGCGGCCTCAACGGTCGCGTCGCCCAGCCGGCGTTCGACCCGGGTGCCGCGGAAGACTCCACCGCTGGACAGCACCCGGTGGCCGAACACGACCGTCGTGATGGCCAGCCAGGTCAGAGGCTCGCCCACGCCGTCCTTGAACAGCGGCCACAGGGTCTCCCAGACAAAGCCCCACAGCCACTCGAGACCACCCGGCAGCGGGATGTTGATCTTGTCGAAGAACTCCTTCGCGCCGTCCCACCAGTCCACGGTGAAGAACCAGAACTTGCGCAGGGACAGCCAGTCCTTGAAGTCGCCCACCGCGTGCGGGGTGACCAGCACGGTGATCAGAACGAAGAAGGCCTCGGCCCACACCTGCAGGAACTTGGCGGGCCGACTCGGCCAGCGGTCGTCGACCGCCTCGACCACCCGGCGGATCACCAGCAGGATCACGATCGCCGGCAGGTAGTCCTTCCAGCCGCCGTCATTGAGGTCGAAGTACTGCACACCGCCCGCGATGCCGAGTTCGACGGTGTTGCTCACCGAGAGCTCCGCGAGTCGCTCGTCCAGGAAGCCCCAGGCCGACCAGACGGCAACGAGTGGCAGCAGCGTGACCGACAGCAACTCCATCAGGCCCTGCTGGGTCGGGTCCGAGGTCTCCTCGGACTTGTTCGCGGCCGCGTCGCGCCAGCGGTAGAGCGAGGTGGCGCAGGTCCGGATCATTCCGACCGAGGCCGCGATCTGGATCAGTACGCCGAGCGAGAACAGCCCGATGCCGATGCTCTTGTGCTGGTGCTGCCCCAGCCAGATCGCGCCGCCGATCGACGCCCGGAAGCCGACGTACCCGGCCAGGAACCAGGTCACCAGCGGCAGCAGGTTGCGCCACCACAACCGGAAGGTGTCTCCGATCAGGTGGACCATCTCGCGGAAACCGTCGACGATCGTGCGCATCGCGCCGATCCTAGGGGAGGGCCGGGTCGGTCCCGCACACCGATCCCGGACTGGGAGACGGCCGGGCCGCCGAAACCCCGATATTCCTCTGAGAGCGGCATCCTGAGCGACCTCGCCGATGCCGGTGAAGGCGAAGTTGAAGCCCAGCGGTAGCGGCGAAGGGGTGCGGAGCTCGACCGTGCGGCTGACGGGCGCGTCACCGTCGGCAGCCGTGATCGCGCTGCGTGCGGCTCAGGCGGCCGCGGACTCCGCCCCAGCCGTCGTCCTCGACGCGGATGTGTACCTCCTCCGGCGAGCGGGTCACCTGGACTCCGATCCGGCGTCGTCTGCCGGCTTCCAGCACCCGGAAGGGGCTAGCTGCGGCTCAGCCGTACGTGTCGCGCGGCCCTCGGCCGCCGCGGACCGTGCGGGGGCCCTTGCGCCAGCTGGGCTGGTGCGGGCCCTGGACGTTGACGTGGGTCACGGTGCCGTCGCCGAGCTCGGCGTTGAGGCGGCGGATCAGGTCGGGGGCGAGCATCTTCAGCTGGGTCGCCCAAGCCGTCGAGCTGGTGCGGACGGTGAGCTGGGTGTCCTCGTAGCTCTCCGGCTTGCAGTGCTCGGCCATCTCCGGGCCGACGATCGACGGCCAGCGGGCCATCACGCCGTGCACGGCGACGTCGACTTCCCAGCCCTGGTCGCGCATCAGGCGGCCGAGTGTCGACGTGAGCTTCTGCGGGTCGCGGTCATCCGGCCGGGCACCGCTGACCTGGAAGCCGTCGCCGGTGCGGCGGCGCTTACGCCGTACCGGCCGGAGCGGGCCGTTCGCGGCGGCGGCGTTCTTCAGCCGCCCGGCCAGGGACTTCGCCAGGTCGAGGCCGTGCTTGTCGTGCTCCGGTTCCTCCGCCGGCAGCGTGGGGGCGTCGTCGCTCTCGTTGCCGCTGTCAGAGGAATTCCGGGGTTCAGGCACGGGTGACCGACCCGTCCCCGACCGCGAACCGTACGCCGGACAGCTCACCCGGTACGTCGGCACCGACCGCCGCCGTCACCAGCACCTGCCGCGCCGGCGCCACCAACTCGGCCAGCCGGTCGCGGCGCTGGGAGTCGAGCTCGGCGAACACGTCGTCCAGGATCAGCACCGGCTCACCTCCGTCCGCCCGCAGCAGCTCGTACGACGCCAGCCGCAGCGCGAGCGCGAACGACCAGGACTCACCGTGACTCGCGTACCCCTTCGCCGGCAAGTCCCCGAGCCCGAGCAGCACGTCGTCGCGGTGCGGGCCGACCAGCGAGACGCCGCGATCGAGCTCGTCCTGCCGCTTCTCCCGGACGGCGGCCAGCAACGCCTCGGCCAGCTGCTCACGCGACCGCATCCCGGGCTCGAGCGGGACCGACGACTTGTACTCCAGCCGCGCGTCACCCTTGCCGCGGGCAACAGCGTCGTACCCGCTGGAGACCAACGGACGCAGGGATTCCAGCAGCTCCAGCCGCGTGGCGAGCAGCTCGGAACCGGTCCGCGCGAGGTTCGAGTCCCACACCTCGAGCGTGCGCAGCTGCCCTTCGGCCGCGGACGAGCGGTTCTGCCGGCGGGCCATCTGGGCGCTGCGCAGCAACGAGTTCCGCTGCTTGAGCACCCGGTCGTAGTCCTGCCGGACGCCGGCCATCCGCGGCGTCCGCAGGGTGAGCAGCTCGTCCAGGAACCGGCGCCGCTCGGACGGATCGCCCTTCACCAGCGCGAGATCCTCCGGCGCGAACAGCACTGTCCGGAGCAGACCGAGCACTTCCCGGGGCCGGGGGACCGGCGAGCGGTTGATCCGGGCCCGGTTTGCCTTCCCAGGATTGATTTCCAGCTCGACCACGACGTCCCGCTCGTACTCACCGCGGACCTCGGTGCGCACGATCGCGCGAGACGCGCCGGCGCGCACCAGCGGCGCGTCGGTCGCGACCCGGTGCGAACCGAGCGTCGCGGTGTAGTGGATCGCCTCGACCAGGTTGGTCTTGCCGTGGCCGTTCGGACCGACGAAGGCCGTCACGCCCGGGGAGAGCTCGACCTCCGCCTGCTGGTACGACCGGAAGTCGACGAGTCCCAGGGCGGTGACGTACACCTCAGTGCTTGATCGGGGGCGTCGCGTACGACGGGTCCTCGGCGCCCTTCACCGCGTGCCCGCCGAACTGGTTGCGCATCGCGGCGATCGCCTTCATCGCCGGGGAGTCGTCCTGGCGGGACGCGAACCGCGCGAACAGCGACGCGGCGATCGCCGGCACCGGGACGGCGTGGTCGATCGCGGCCTCGACGGTCCACCGGCCCTCGCCGGAGTCGTCGGCGTAGCCGCGGATCTTGTCCAGGTGGGTGTCTTCCTTGAGCGCGTTGACCATCAGGTCGAGCAGCCAGGACCGGATCACCGTGCCCTCGCGCCAGGAGTCGAACGCCTCCGGCACGCTCTCCACGATGTCGGCCGCCTCGAGCAGCTCGAAGCCCTCGGCGTACGCCTGCATGATCGCGTACTCGATGCCGTTGTGGACCATCTTGGTGAAGTGCCCGGCGCCGACCTTGCCGGCGTGCACGAAACCGAACTCGCCCTCGGGCTTGAGCGCCTCGAAGATCGGCATCAGCGTGGCGATCGTGTCGGCCTCGCCGCCGACCATCAGGGCGTAGCCGTTCTCCAGGCCCCAGACGCCGCCGGAGACACCGCAGTCGACGAACTTGATGCCCTTCTCGGCCAGCTGCGCGGCCCGGCGGGTGTCGTCGGTCCAGCGGCTGTTGCCGCCGTCGATCACGATGTCACCCGGGGACAGCAGGTCGGCGAGCTCGGTGATCACCGGGTCGATCGCCTGGACCGGCACCATCACCCAGACGACCTTCGGCTGACCGTCGGCGGTCAGCTTGCCGACCAGGTCGGCGGTGTCCTTGGCGTCGGAGATCTCCTGGTTGTGATCCAGGCCGATCACCGTGTGACCCGCGTTGCGGATCCGCTGGCGCATGTTGCCGCCCATCTTGCCGAGACCGACAAGCCCGAGCTCCATCGTGAATCCCCTTGTTCTGTTGGCTTTTCCCGTCTGAGCCGCTGCTGGTCAGCTGTTCAGGCGGACCGGCATCAGCACGTACCGGAACTCGCTGATCGGGTCACCGTCGAAGTCCCTGACCCCGGTCAGCTCGGCCGGCTTCGTCGCTTGGGTGAACGCCAGATGGGCCACCGGTGTTCCGATCGCGTTGAGTCCGTCCAGCAGGTACGTCGGGTTGAACCCGACGGTCACCGGTTCCCCGACGACGCGCGCCTCAATCGACTCCGACGCCTGGGCCTCGTCACCGCTGCCGGCGTCGAGCGTGACCGAGTCCTCGGAGAACGTCAGCCGGACCGGCGCGTTGCGCTCCGCGACCAGGGCGACGCGCTTGACGGCCTCGACCAGGGTCGCGGTGTCGAGCCGGACCCGCGTGGCGATCGCGGAGTCGGTCGGGATGATGCCGCGGACCTTCGGGAACTCGCCGTCGAGCAGCCGGGTGGTGGCCCGCCGGTTGCCACCGGAGACCTCGCCCTCGAAACCGACGATGCCGTCGCCGCTGCCGGGAGCCGCCAGCGACACGATGATGTCGGTGCCGGTCATCGCCTTCGCGGTCTCCGACAGCACCCGCGCCGGAATCAGCGCGGCGGCCGAGGCGTCGGGGGACTGCGGGTTCCACTCGAGCTCGCGGATCGCCAGCCGGTAGCGGTCAGTGGCCAGCAGCGAGATCGTGGATCCCTCGATCTCGACCCGCACACCGGTCAGCACCGGAAGAGTGTCCTCACGCCCGGCCGCGGTGACCACCTGGGCGACCGCCTGGGCGAACACGTCGCTCCGGACGGTGCCGCTTGCTGCGGGGAGGTCGGGCAGAGCCGGATATTCCTCTGTGGGAAGCGTCTGGAGCGTGAACCGCGAGCTGCCACAGGTGACCTGGGCCTTCGCGCCGTCCACGGCGATGTCCACGGGCTGGTTCGGCAGGCTCTTGGAGATGTCCGCGACCAGCCGGCCGGAGATCAGGCACTTGCCCGTGTCGGCCACCTGGGCCGGCACGGTGACGCGCACGGAGGTCTCGTAGTCGAAGCCGGACAGCGTGATCTGCCCTTCCTCGGCCTCGACGAGAAGTCCGGCGAGGATCGGGACGCTGGGACGGCTGGGCAAGCTGCGCGCGGCCCAGGCCACCGATTCGGCCAGTACGTCGCGCTCGACGCGAAACTTCACCGCTGGGTGCCTCCTGATTCGGCTGTGTGCCAGGCAGATCCTGCCACGGACGGATGTGATGTGTGTCCACCGGGCTTGACGCGGCGGTTCGCCACGTCTCGCAACGACAGCCTGACAGGTTCCACCGACACTGCCCAGCACCGGGAGGCGAGGGGTCGGTGAAGGGCCGAAAAACGGAGTTTTCCCCAGGTTGGGCCGCTCGAACCATTTGTGGACTTTGGAACCTCTGTAGATTCCATAAGGTTCTTCGCACCGGTGGATAGTGTGGAAAAGCCGCGAAACCGCAGGTCAGAGTGCGAATGACCCTGTGCGTGGGGTGTGGATGAAATCGGGCTTGCCTGGGGACGCCTGGGTACGACGAGATCTGTCCCCACAGCGAATCCACAACGAAGTGCCCTTCGTCCACCGGGATACCCACAGTTATCCACAGCTGTGTCCCCAGGCTGTGTGGTTCCGGAGACCGGGTCGAAGTGCTCGGCGGACCGGCTGTTCGCCGTACCGAATCGACCCGGCCGGCGGCTCATTGCTGCTTGGCCTGGTGCTTGATCCGGTTGGTCAGCTCGGTGACCTGGTTGAAGACGCTGCGGCGCTCCGACATCAGCTGGCGGATCTTCCGCTCGGCGTGCATCACCGTGGTGTGGTCGCGGCCGCCGAACTGCTGGCCGATCTTCGGCAGCGACAGGTCGGTCAGCTCGCGGCACAGGTACATGGCGATCTGGCGGGCCGTGACCAGCACCCGGCTCCGGCTCGAACCGCACAGGTCGTCGATCGACAGCCCGAAGTACGACGCCGTCTGACCCATGATCATGCTGGCCGTCACCTCGGGCTTGCTGCCCTCGGGGATCAGGTCCTTCAGCACGATCTCGGCCAGGCTCAGGTCGACCGGCTGGCGGTTCAGGCTGGCGAACGCCGTTACCCGGATCAGCGCGCCCTCGAGCTCACGGATGTTGGTCTGCACCTTCGACGCGATGAACTCCAGCACCTCCGGCGGCGCGGTCAGCCGCTCGGTGGCTGCCTTCTTCCGCAGGATCGCGATCCGGGTCTCGAGGTCCGGCGGCTGGATGTCGGTGATCAGGCCCCACTCGAACCGGTTGCGCAGCCGGTCCTCCAGCGCTTCCAGGCGCTTCGGCGCGCGGTCGGAGCTGATCACGATCTGCTTGTTCGCGTTGTGCAGGGTGTTGAAGGTGTGGAAGAACTCTTCCTGCGTCTGGATCTTGCCTTCCAGGAACTGGATGTCGTCGATCAGCAGGACGTCGACGTCGCGGTACCGGCGCTGGAACTGGGACGCCTTGTCGTCGCGGATCGCGTTGATGAAGTCGTTGGTGAACTCCTCGCTGGACACGTACCGGACCCGCGCGCCGGTGTAGAGGCTGCGCACGTAGTGGCCGATGGCGTGCAGCAGGTGGGTCTTTCCCAGCCCGGAGTCGCCGTAGATCAGCTGCGGGTTGTACGCCTTGCCCGGTGCTTCGGCGACCGCGACGGCCGCGGCATGGGCGAAACGGTTCGAGCTGCCGATGACGAAGGTCTCGAAGGTGTACTTCGGGTTCAGCCGCGCCTCGCCCTGGGCGTCGTTGGTCGGCGTTCCGATCAGTGCGGACCCGTTCGGCGGCGGAGCGACCGACCTGGGCGGCTGCTGCTGGTGACCGATGCCGTAGCCGTTGCCCTGGGCGTACTGCTGCTGGTCGTGCTGCGGGGACTGTTGCTGCTGGTGAGCCGGCTGCTGCTGGTGCGGCTGCTCGGGGGCCTGGTGGTTCTGCGGCTGCTGGGTCTGGGGGTGCTGCTGGTTGATCGTGTCCGGTGCGGTCAGCTCGGACTGGAGGGTCGGCTGGTACGAGCCCTCGTTCTGCACCGGCTGGCTCTGCTGCGGAGCCTGCTGCTGCGGCTGCTGCGCGTGGGCCTGTTGGGAGTGGCCCTGCTGGGACTGGTCGTGCTGAGGCTGGGACTGCTGCTGGCTCTGCTGCTGCGAGTACGACTCGTTCTGCTGGAGCTGGCTCTGCTCGTACCGGTTCTGCCCGAGCGGGCTCGGCTGGAAGTGCGCCGGCGGCTGCTGCTGATGCTGCCCGAGTTGCTGACCCTGCTGCTGGTTCTGCTGCAGGTGGCTGGGCTGCTGCTGGTGGCTCGGTTGCTGGTGGTTGGGCGGCTGGTACTGCGGTGCCGGCTGCTGGAACGGGTTTTGCTGGCGGACCGGCTCCGGCTGGGGCGCGGGCTCGCGGAGCTCCGGGTCCAGCGACGGGTCGACGGTGACCGCGATCCGGATATCCCGGCCGAAGCTCTCGCTGAGGATCCGCTCCAGGTCCGGACGCAGCCGAGTCTCGAGCTGCCCACGGGTGAAGTCGTCCGGTACGGCGACGATCGCGGTGCTCTCGTGCAGGGTGACCGGGCGGCTGTTGGTCAGCCAGGCCCGCTGGTTCGGGGGCAGTCCGGCGAGTACCCGGGTCCAGGCCTCGTCCAGGTCCTTCACTTCTGCCCTGCCGTCCGCACTGGCGGACTGGTCCTCGACCACGCGTTGCTCCCCGAATCCATCGCTGCGGTGGCCGGTCCGTCCGGGCTGTGCTGCCCCGGCCGGTGCGACCTCGTCCCGATCTCCGGCCACTGCTGGTGCGACCGGTGGCCGCACGTCGCAATCGCTGGTCTCCTCAACCGGGTTTTCCTCATTGTCCACACGGTTGTCCACAGTTGTGAACGAAGCGCGGACCAGGTTGGTTACCGATTGGGGAAAGTGGGACCTCTGGTGTGAAGGGCTGACGCTAACAAGTCCCGTCCCGCTGCTTCAACCCGTCATCCACAGGCTATGCACGCCAAATTGGGGGCAACTTGCGGCGTGTCGGGTGGACGTCGAGGTGTAGTCGTGGTTGTCCTGTCGCGGTCGGTAGTCGACCCGATCAGGCAGTCACAGCGCCCTGACGGTGGGTTTCGTCCACAAGCCTGTGGAAAACTATGGGGACGGCTGGTTTGACCTGTCCACAGGCCGCCACGTACCGTGGATCGGTCGGCGTTGAGCCGGCCGTTTCGTGCTGCGCTCCAGAAGGACCATTGTTTGTCGGCGTCATGTTGACTGGGTTCTGGGTCGGTGTGCAGGACCTGCACCATGGGGCAGATCTACCAGTGGATTTGTCGACAATCGTGATCGAGTAACCGGAGTCATTCCAGTGAGCAAGCGGACCTTCCAGCCGAACAACCGTCGTCGGCACAAGAAGCACGGCTTCCGTCTTCGGATGCGCACCCGCGCGGGCCGCGCGATCCTCGCCTCCCGTCGTGGCAAGGGCCGTCAGCGCCTCGCGGCCTGAGGTCCGCCGGCCGACGCGGTGACCACCTCGTGCTGCCCCCGTCGCACCGGCTCCGCCGGTCCGACGACTTCCGCCGCGCCGTCCGATCGGGACGGCGGGCTGGTCGGCGTGCGGTGGTGGTGCACCTGTTGGCCGGATCCGGCCAGGCCGCCGGGGCCGCGGACGACGCTGCTCGTGTCGGATTCGTGGTGAGCAAGGCGGTGGGCAACGCGGTTGTGCGCAACCGTGTCCACCGCCGGCTGCGTGCTGTCCTGGCGTCGCGGCTCCCCGACCTGCCGGCCGGCAGCCTGACCGTCGTCCGGGCCCTGCCCGCATCGGCCACGGCGTCGTACGCCGAGTTGGTCGCCGACGTGGACGGTGCCCTGCGGCGCGTCCTGGTGGACTCCCGATGAGGTTCTCGCCCGTGAAGTACGGGCTGATCGGGTTCCTCAAGCTGTACCGGAAGGTCGTCAGCCCGATGTACGGGCAGGTCTGCCGGTTCTACCCCAGTTGTTCGGCGTACGCCCTGGAAGCGGTCGAGCGGCACGGCGCGGTGCGCGGTAGCTGGCTGGCGGCGAGACGACTCGCCCGCTGCCACCCGTGGAACCCCGGCGGCTACGACCCCGTTCCACCCACAGATGTCGACCAGCGCGGAGAGTCCCTCTCCGCCAACCAGCCCGGATCGTCGACCGACGCCGGGCCTGTGCAGCGAGGTGCCTGAGTGATCATTCCCCTGGCCATCCCCGAGCTCGCCTTGTGGGACGGGATCGTCGATCTGTTCAACACGGTCATGACTCCGCTCTACTGGGCTGTCTCGGCACTGCTGGTGGGGTGGCACTGGCTGCTCTCGCAGGTGCTGGACCCGAACGGCGGCTGGGCCTGGGCGCTGTCGATCGCCGGCCTGACGATCGTCATCCGGACCCTGCTGATCCCGCTGTTCGTCCGGCAGATCCGCTCCAGCCGGAACATGCAGCTGCTGCAGCCGAAGATGAAGGAGCTGCAGAAGAAGTACGGCCACGACCGGGAGAAGCTCGGTCAGGAAATGATGAAGCTGTACAAGGAGACGGGCACCAACCCGTTCTCCTCGTGCCTGCCGCTGCTGCTCCAGTCGCCGATCTTCCTGGCGCTGTTCCGCGTCCTCGACTACGCGTCGAAGGGCAAGACGCACGCGAGCATCATGGACCCGCACGTCGCGTCCCTGCAGCACGCGAAGATCTTCGGCGCCGAGATCTCCCAGACCTTCCTGAAGGCCAACGGCGACGGCGCGACCAACGTCAAGGCCGTCGCGATCGTGCTGATCATCCTGATGACCAGCACGATGTTCATCACCCAGCTGCAGCTGATGCGCAAGAACATGCCGAAGGAGGCCCTCGAGGGCCAGGCGGCGCAGATGCAGAAGATCATGCTGTACGTCTTCCCGATCTTCTTCCTGATCGGTGGCTTCAACTTCCCGATCGGTGTGCTCATCTACTGGTTCGTCTCGAACGTGTGGACGATGGGCCAGCAGTTCTACGTGATCCGCCGCAACCCGGCCCCCGGTACGCCGGCGTTCGACGCGATGGAGGCCCGCAAGCGCGAGCACAACCGGCGCGCGGGCAAGCCGGAGGACACCGGCCTGGCCACCGCTGAGGGCGACGACGAGAGCGGTTCGGACCGTCGTCCGGCCCAGCGCCAGCAGCCGAAGCGGCAGTCCCGCAGCAACCGCAAGACCGGTCCGTCGGCCGGTGCCGGCGGCGCTAGCGGCGTACAGGACGAGCCGAAGGCCTCGAGCAACGGCCAGCAGGCCTCGACCCCGACCCCTGCTCCGGCCAAGAAGGCTCCGGCCGCGAAGAAGGCTCCGGCCGGCGGCAAGCGCCAGCCGGCCGCCAAGTCCCGTGCGCAGCGGACCGCCCAGCAGAAGGCCGGGCAGAAGAAGTCCGGCGGCGGTACGCCCCGCAAGACCGACAGCTGAGCCACCGGCCCGCTGTACATCCCTGCTTTTGTACGAACCGGGTCCCCGTGGGGCGGATCTCGAACCGTGAAGGAGTGGCCGTGAGCGACGGCATGCAGAACGAGTCGGCGGAGAAGTCCACCGCGAGTGGTGCGGACGAGCGTCTGAAGGCGTTGGAGGCCGAGAGCGACATCGCGGCCGACTACCTGGAGGAACTGCTCGACATCGCCGACCTGGACGGCGACATCGACATGGACATCGACGGCGACCGTGCTGCGGTCTCGATCGTCGGTGCCGACCTGAGCAACCTGGTCGGTGAGAACGGCAAGGTGCTCGAGGCGCTGCAGGAGCTCACCCGGCTGGCCGTCTACCGGGAGACCGGCGAGCGGTCGCGGCTGATGCTCGACGTGTCGAACTACCGCGCGAACCGCAAGGCCGAGCTGGAGAAGGTCGGCAAGAAGGCCGTCGAGGACGTTCAGGAGACCGGCCAGCCGGTCCGGCTCGACCCGATGACGCCGTTCGAGCGGAAGGTCGTGCACGACGTCGTCGCCGCGGCGGGCCTGACCAGCGAGTCCGAAGGCGAGGAGCCGCGTCGTCGGGTCGTCGTCCAGCCGGCCTGATCGTCGTGTACTGCTCGTGACTGGTGACGTTTCACGTGAAACCCCGCCGCTCGTGGAGGAGCTCTTCCCCCGGGCGGCGGGCCGGCTGGCGGCGTACGCCGAACTGCTGGCAACCGAAGGAACCCTGCGTGGCCTGATCGGCCCGCGGGAGGTGCCGCGCCTCTGGGACCGGCACCTCCTCAACTGCGCCGTGCTCGAGCGGCTGATCCCGGAGGAGTCCACGGTCGCCGACATCGGCACCGGGGCCGGCCTGCCCGGGATCGTGCTCGCGCTGGTCCGCCCCGACCTCCAGGTCGCGCTCGTCGAGCCGTTGCTCCGGCGCACCACGTTCCTGGAGGAGGCGGTGGAGCAGCTCGGCCTCGACAACGCGTCGGTCGTCCGTGCCCGCGCTGAGGACCTGCGCGGTACGACGTATGACGTGGTCGCCTCGCGCGCGGTCGCGCCGCTGGGCAAACTCGCCGGGTGGTGCCTGCCACTGCTCGACGAAGGGGGCCTGATGCTGGCCATGAAGGGCGAGTCCGCGGAGGACGAACTGGCCGGTGCCGAGGGGGAGTTGGAGGCCCTCGGCGCGGAAGTTTGGCACGTTCACCAACTCGGCGTCGAAGAACTGGCCCAGCCGACGACTGTCGTGAGTATTGTGGCCGGACGTGCTGCGCGGGGATCCCAGCACAAAAGACGCGGGAGGTGAACGGGTTGGTGAGTCGCGCCGTCGGATGGCCGGACAGGAGCACGGGGGAATCCCGTACGACCCAGGGGATCGGCTGGCCGACAGACCCCGGCACGCCCGTCGTTCGCATCACCACCAAGCACCCAGATCCGGCAGCATCTCAGGCGGCTTCACCTGCCTCGGCGCCGGTAGCCGCTACACCGACCGCCCCTGTTCCGACTACATCGGACCCGGTGGCCTCAGCGCCTACCACCCCGGCGGAGACCGATCCGCCGTCCGCCGCCCCGGCCTCTACAGGCCAAGGGTCGGCCTCTTCCACACTGGTCCCCGCACCGCCTTCAACCCCGCCGACAACTGTGCCTGCACCGGGCGGCACCACTCCGGGCTCTTCGTCGGAGTTCGCACCAACGCCGGCAACCGACGTAGCGACTGCGCCCACTCCGGCCGCTGACGCGGTGACCACCCCGAGCTCGGCTCCGCAAGCTGACCCTGCGCAGGAAGCCGTCACGCCAACTGGTCTTGGCTCCGCCGCCCCGGATGCAGCGCCCACTGAGTCCTCCTCGGCTAGCTTTCCCCCTGCAGCCGCTCCCGCCGAGTCCGGTACCGCCGAGTCCGATTCGGTGGACGACGCTCCGGTCCCCCCGAGTCCGACCGACCTCACCCCGGCCGACCTCACCCCGGCCGACCTCACCCCGGCCGACCTCAGTCCGACCGAGCCGTCTTCGACCGAGCCGATCCCGGCCGACTCCGTTCCGGCCGAGTCTGCTTCAGCTGACCCTAGTTCGGCCGACCCCACTCCGCAGGAGTCCGCTCCGGCTTCGGCCGTCGACGCGGACAACCGGCCCTCGATGCTGCAAGCGGCGGCTTCTTCGCTCGGCCTCGGAGCTGCCCCCGCGACTCCCGCCGCCGGGCCCGTTTCACGTGAAACAGCGCCCGCGCCGACTTCTGACGAAGAGTTCCCCGAGTCTCCACCGCCTGTGGATGACTACCCCCTGGAACCCGCCTCCCACGCTGGAATTCGTCCACAGGCCCCTGTGGACAAAGCTGGGGAGAGTCCGGCTCCGACCCCGACCGACATCCTCTTCGGGCCACGTCCCGTACCTCTTGGAATGGGCGCCATGACTGCCGCACAGATCGCCGCGCGGGCCACCTCGGACGAGCTTCAGCGACGACTCCTCGAAACTCCGATCGCCGCCGCCACCGAACGGACCCTGCTCGTGAACGAAGGACGCACGATGGGCCGCGAGTTCCCGCTGCCCGCCGAGACCCGGGTATTCGTCGTCGCCAACCAGAAGGGCGGTGTCGGCAAGACCACCACCACCGTCAACGTCGCGGCCGGCCTGGCCCTGTACGGCGCGCGCATCCTCGTCATCGACCTCGACCCCCAGGGCAACGCGTCGACCGCCCTCGGCATCGAGCACTCGGAGGGCACCCCCGGCGTCTACGAGGCGATCATCGAGAACGAGCCGCTGAGCAAGCTGCTGCAGCCGTGCGAGGAGCACCCCGGCATCGTCGTCGTCCCGGCGACCATCGACCTGGCCGGCGCGGAGATCGAACTGGTCAGCATCGTCGCCCGCGAGAGCCGCCTGAAGAAGGCCCTCGACGCCCACCTGGCCGAGACCGAGGCCGCCGGCGAGAAGTACGACTACGTCTTCATCGACTGCCCGCCATCACTGGGCCTCCTCACGGTCAACGCCCTCACCGCAGCCCGCGAGGTCCTCGTCCCTATCCAGAGCGAGTACTACGCCCTGGAAGGCCTCTCGCAACTCCTCCGCCACATCGAGATGGTCAAGTCCCACCTGAACCCGACCCTCGACGTCTCGACGATCCTGCTCACCATGTACGACGCCCGCACCAAACTCGCCGGCGAGGTAGCAGCCGAAGTCCGAGGCCACTTCCAGGACGCCGTCCTCCGCACCGCCGTCCCCCGCTCCGTCCGAATCTCCGAAGCCCCCAGCCACGGCCAAACGGTCCTGGCCTACGACCCCGCTTCCGCAGGCGCCCTCTCGTACCTAGAGGCTTCCCGAGAAATCGCCATGCGCAACAACGCCTGACCCCAAGACTCCTCCAGAAGGCCCGGACCCCAAGGTCCGGGCCTTCTGACGTTCCACGTGAACACGCCGCCAAGTGGGGGCCTCGTTCCTTCGGTCGTTCCACGGATACACGCTGGCGGGCGGCGGGCTCTCGTTCCTCCGGTCGTTCCACGTGAAACGCGCCGACAAGGGGCGGGCCCTCGCTCCCACCGTTCGTTCCACGTGAAACACGACGCGAGGTGGCGGGCCCTCGTCCCGCCGGTCGTTGCACATGAAACGCCGCACCCCGGTTCGTTTAGTGTCGACTTGTACGACGGCCTTCCAAATCCTGCAGGCCGTCGCGACGTGCTTGCCGACCAGTCGGGCCTTGTCCGAGCGGGTCCGGGGGATCGGTCCGGCTCGCCGTGGACCCGCCGCGGCCGGCTCGCAACCCGCTGGCGCTGATCAGCACGACCTGCCCTGCCGGCGAGGATGGCATCGCGCGATGGACGTGTACGCCGCCGGCGCAATGCGGTCGGACGTCACCGGCGCCTGCCTCGCCCGCATCCGATCGGCGCCGGCAACTTGTTGGGCCCCCATGGACCCGTCACGGGACCGAGGGCACTCGCATCAAGGGCTCGGATCCCTCCGCACTCTCCTGCGGTCGTCTCCGCCCGTGGTCGGAGGGTCCGAGTAGGCGGTCGGAGAGGTGGTTGACTATCCGGTGGCAACGGTCCACGCTCGCGATCCCCAACCGTGCGCGCCACGCTTCGGCTGTTGACTGCGCCACGTTTCGTCTGCTGCTGGGGCGTGCAGCCCGCCCGCCGCTGATCGCTTCAGATCCTGCCGATGCGCACCGAGCCCTTCTCAGCTGGGCAAGGATGCGGCCGTGACTGCCGACCGTCGAGTCCAGCTCGACTGACACCGGTCTCAGGTACGCGACGTGCTTTCCTCAGGATGCAGCTATGGGCCGATTGGTCCGGCGCGGGGGACGGTGAGGTGGGGCATCGTGCGGGCGCCCGGACACCGGCCGACTCGACTGCGGTGGCCCTGAGTGCAGCTGGGGTCGGACGCTGCCAGCCGTGGCTACACCGGCCTTGGAAAATGTGGTTGACCTTCCCGAACCGTGGATGCACGCCACCGTCCTGCCGTCGACCCCCGCATCCCGCCAGTTCGGTCTTCTGGGTTCCCGAACCTGTGGCCCAACCGCCGCCCGGACCGGCAATCCGACCGATGTCCCAATCTGACGCCCGACCCCATGCCCCATTGACGTAAGAGACGTCGACAACCGGCGTGAGGCAACGTCCCGGTTCATGGCTGTTTCACGTGAAACACGTCCTCTTCGATCAGCCGATTCCAAGCACGGCCGCGCCAGCACGCCCATGGCTCCCGGCCATCTGAGGCAACTGCAAACGCGAACTCGGCGCCAGCAGCCCCGCGAGATGAGCTAAACGTTCGCGACCATCGGCCTGGGCGACGTGCTGCTGCCTCAAATACGGACGGGTGGTCGCCATCATCGGCGGGCCGTCCGGCTACGGGGTGCCATCGCAGGCCGACCGCCGGCGCCGGCCGGATGCGGTGACGTGCCTTCCGCGTGTCCGCCGATACCGACGACGCGGAGTCCTCCCTCGGCGCCTGGCGTCTACTCGACTAGCTGCCAGCCAACGCGGCGGTCCGATCCTGGCGGCTGGCAAGGACCGAGCATCGCGTTCGACAGTGCCGCGTCGCCAGCTCCGGCCTCGAGTGTCGGCAATTCGGACCTCGCGGTCTCGCGTATCGACCCGGACACCACCGGAGAGAATCCTGAGTCAGAGCTGATCCGCGCCGGTGGATTCTCCTGCCCGGTGGGGTCCACCGCGTTCCGAAGCTTGTACGCGGCCTACCGCCGACCGTCCCCGCCGACCGTCCCCGCCGACCGTCCCGCCGACCGTCCCCGCCGGTTGCACAGCGCTGGCTGCGCGCCGCCGGTTGGTGCCGGACACCGGCCGCTGGCAACCAGCCGCTTCCCTGCCGGCGCCGGCTCCGGCAGCCGGGCGCCCGCGCACCGGCCAGCGGGAGTGCCCGGAGGCGCGGGTACGCACGCCGGTCAGGGCCGACGGTCAGCGTCGGGTGTGGGACGAACCTCTATCGGCTCGCCGCGAGGGGCGTGGGCGTTGGCGGACAGTAGTGGTCGACGACAGTCGCGGGCTGATCCATCGCCGCCTCCAGAGGTTCACGACCCGTGGGGGGACTGGCCGCAGTGCAGAAGCCCCGAAGCCGGAACATCCAGTTGTCGCAGTCCACAGGCACGGCATCGTCGCCTGCACTGCGGTCGCGAGGCCGGACGTCTACATGGGGAAGTCATCGGAGCTGGGTGCTTGGTTGGATCGTCGAGGATGAGTTCCGATCGCCTGCGGAATCGCGGGTTCGCGCCCCTCCGCCGGGTGGAAGGCTGTTGAGGTGGCGGTGGGCCTACCTGCAGGCTTATGGATGGCGCCCGCCGTTTGGCTGGGGACGGCCGGCAATCGTGGGGGCGGCGCTGACTGGGCCCGGCACGGCGGGGTCGGGGTGGCTCTGGTTCCGCTCGGCATGTGGGGTCGTGGTAGCGCTGGTTCCGCTCGGCATGTGGGTTGGGTCAGGGTTTGTGGCTGCGGGCTGGCGGCTAGTGAGGCGATCGTGCGATGTCCGCCGGGAGGTCTGGTCAGACCTCGCCGCATATCGCCAAACGGCCAGCATGGGCAGTCGCGGGGGATCCGTCGGACCGTAGCCGCGGAACTCAGGTGCTGACCGCAAGGGGCGACTGGTTCGGCACCCCTCGGTGGATGACGCGCAGCGCCGTTCGCAGGCGACCGCCGAGGAAGATTTGCCCGGCGCTCATCGGGTCGTTGGCAGCGTTGCTTTGTCGACATCTAGCTAAAAGGTCGCTGGCCTTCACCTCCGCGCTTTCGACTTAGACGGGGAGGGGCTCGTGGCCGGAGTAGCCGTTCGGCGAGGCCCCTTCCAGGCGCGTGTGACTACTGCTGATCAATCGGCTGGACAGCGGTGCTCAGTATGGCGCCCGCAGTCAGTCAGCTTCGAGATCGGGGTTCTCGCGGGAGCAGGACCGAGTGGTGTTAGCCGGCGGTGCTGGGAGGGAAGTTCCGCCTGAGGCGAAGGATTGCGCGTTTCACGTGAAACCTATTCGCCCTGAATTGGTCGGGGCGGAGCTGCGAGGTATCGCGCGGAGGGCGAAGTTGATGTGCGTCGTTTGTGGCTCGTGCAGGAGGGGCGGAGGCGTTCCACGTGAAACGGCGGTGGGTGGGGTGGGGCGAGGAGTGAGCGTCGTAGTTCGTTGTTGGTGTCGTATGGGATGCGTTCGTTGAGGCGGCGGTTAGGCCGGAACTAGAGGTGGTGTTGGCGCGGGGTCGCGGCGGACGGGGGTTGGGGTGAAGTGGCGACACGACATGGTGGGGGTGGGGGTGTTGGTTGCGGTGTCACCGGTTACCGTTGCGGGGTCGGTGGGTGGGTTTGGGGCATCGGCGGGTTGATCCGGTGGTAGCTGACGCGAGGAGCGGTATGAACACCAGGCTTGGACGTGGACTGGGTGCGTTGATTCCTAGCAACCCGGCTGCTGGCGGGTCGGCTCTGGGAAGCAAGTCGAACTCGATTCCGGGGGCGCCGCCGGTCAAGCCGGAGATTTCTGTGGGGGCGGCGGGCTCTGAGTTGGCGGCTGTGCCGGGGGCTGAGTTCGCGGAGATCGAGGTTGGGAAGATCACGCCCAACCCGAAGCAGCCGCGGAGCGTGTTCGACGAGGACGCGATGGCCGAGCTCGTGCACTCGGTGAAGGAGATCGGGCTGCTGCAGCCGATCGTCGTACGGCGGCTCGAGGGCGACAAGTACGAGCTGGTGATGGGCGAGCGCCGGTGGCGGGCGACCCAGGAAGCCGGCCTGGAGACGATTCCGGCGATTGTGCGGGACACGTCGGATGACGTGATGCTTCGGGATGCGCTGCTGGAGAACCTGCACCGGAGTCAGCTGAACCCGTTGGAAGAGGCTGCTGCCTATCAGCAGATGCTGGATGACTTCGGGTGCACGCAGGAAGTGCTCGCCACCCGGATCGGGCGGTCTCGGCCGCAGATTTCGAACACGCTGCGGCTGTTGAAGTTGCCGGCGTCGGTGCAGCGGCGAGTGGCGGCAGGGGTGCTGTCGGCTGGGCATGCTCGGGCGTTGCTCGGACTGCCGAGTGGGGACGCCATCGAGCGGCTTGCTCAGCGGATCGTTGCTGAGGGGCTGTCGGTTCGCACGGTCGAGGAGATCGTGGCGATGGGGGACATGTCGGCTGACGACCCAACACCGGCTCGGCGGCGGAACAAGCCGGTGGCTCCGCGGCTGGTGGATCTGGCTGACCGGCTCTCCGACCGGTTCGAGACTCGGGTGAAGGTCGACCTGGGGAAGACCAAGGGGAAGATCACCGTCGAGTTCGCGTCGATCGACGACCTCGAGCGGATCGTCACGCTGATGGATCCGAACAAGCAGAGCGAGTAGCCGGCCAAGAACAACGGCCCAAACAGAAGGCCGCCACCCGGTACATCCGGGTGGCGGCCTTCTGCTGTTCAGAGCGGTCTCGGCGGCTCGAAAGGGGCTCCAGAGGTCGCTGTGAGAGCGATTTTGGCCGATCGAGGTCGGCGCGCGACGGAGGCGAGGCGGCTTAGGATGCCGCTCACAGAACTTTTTGGGCCCTCTGGAGACGCATCAAAGGGCCAATTCGACAGCGTCAGTGGTCCAGATCGTCCGAGCAGACCCCTGTCGCGCTATGTCGACAAATTAATATAGCGGTTTGCGGGCCCAGTGTTTCACGTGAAACGAGGTCAGCGAGCGAGGTCGTGGTGGACCCTACGCTCGGCGTAGAACGACAAGAACGGGATCGTGCCGGCGAGCGCCACCAGGATCAAGCGGCCGAGCGGCCAGCGGACCCGGCGCGCCAGGTCGAACGAGAACAGCAGGTACACGACGTAGAGGAAACCGTGAAGGGGACCCACGACGTTCATGACCGCCGGGTTGTCGCCGAAGTACTTCAGGGGCATGGCGACGAAGACCAGGACGAGGAGCATGACGCCCACGACGTAGGCGATCGCTCGGTAGCGGGTCAGCGCCCCTCGGGTTGCCGCGGAGAGCGGCGGCTTGGTAGCGGACGGCGTGGCAGGGTCTGCGGGGGAGGTCACGCAGAAACGGTACCGCTTGGGTCCTCGTCAGCAGGGGGCTGGTGGTCGGGATCACCCGAGCGGTGGGCGTCGAGGACCATGCGGCCCCACATCCACAGGGTGAAGGCCGCGAAGATCCACCACTGGAAGGCGTACGCGACGTTGCGGAGACCGGCGTGGTCCGTGGGCGGGGACGGCGGCTCGACCATGGCCAGACCAGGAGCCGACGTACCGGCCGCCGGTGTGATGGGATCGGTCGCGGTCTGGACCACGAACGCGTCGTACACGCGGTAGTCGACCATGTGGACGATCGTCGGGATGCGCAGCGACTGCAGGATGCGAGTCTGGTTCACGTCACCCGAAGAGTCCTGGGCCTCGGAGCTCGCGATGCCGCCGGTCAGCGTGGCGGGACCAGTGGGCGCTTTCGCGGCAGGATCGTCGACAGAAGCGACCCATCCGCGCACGACCATCACGGCGCCCCGACCGGACGAGCCGGTGCCGTTCAGCAGCAGGGGAGTGACGACCCAGAAGCCGTCCCGCCCCTCGTGCGCCCGATCCGACACGTAGATCTGGTCGGCCGGCGAAGCCCACGTGCCGGACACCGTCACGCGCCGCGCGACCGCCGAAGCCGGCAGACCGGAGTCGATCGAGAAGAGCGACTGCAGCGGCACCGCAGGAATCGCGGCGCGACCAGCGGTGGCCGCGGCCGTCTTGGAGCGATAGACGTCGAGCTGCCAAACACCCAACACCGACATCACCGCGGCGATCGCCAACGCCAGCAGGAGCAGCGCCGACCAGCGAGGGGTCAGCGCAGTCCGCCACACAGGGCGATCAGCAGCGGTCATCGCAGCGGGGTCGGGATCGGTCGGCGGCGCAACGGTCATCGGGAACTCAACGAGCAGCGGCCGCGGCCAGCAGATCGCGGCACAGCACACCCAGCTCGATCCCAGCAGCCTCGGCAGCGAGCGGGACCAGCGATGTCTCTGTCATCCCCGGCGCCACGTTGACCTCGAGGAACCACGGCACCCCGTCGGCGTCGACGACCAGGTCCGACCGCGACAAGTCCCGCAGGCCAAGCGCCCTGTGCGCCGTCACCGCAGCGTCAGCACAGGCCGCCGCCACCGCGGCATCCAACCGAGCCGGTACGACGAACTGCGTCGCCCCCGCCGTGTACCGCGCCTCGTAGTCGTAGAACCCCGAGTCCGGCTGGATCTCCACCGCCGGCAGCGCCCGCGGCCCGTCGCCCGTGTCGACCACGGTGACGGCGACCTCGGTCCCGTCGATGTACCGCTCGATCAGCGCGACCGGGCCGTACGCGTAGCAGTTCACCATCGCCGACGGCAGCTCATCCAGCGTCCGCACGATCGAAGCGCCGAGCGCCGAACCGCCGCGCGCCGGCTTCACCACGAGCGGCAGCCCGATCTGGCCGACGACGGCTTCCATCAACGCCGCGGCGCCGAGCTCGCGGAACGTGTCGTGGCCGAGCACCACCGACTCCGGCGACTGCAGCCCGGCCGAGCGGACCATCGTGCTCGCGACCGGCTTGTCGAACGCCGTACGGCACGCGGCCGCGTCGGCGCCGACGTACGGGACGCCGTACAGGTCGAGGACCTGGCGGAGCGCGCCGTCCTCGCCGGTGACGCCGTGCAGGACCGGGAAGACCGCGTCCGGCGGGTCGTTGCGCAGGCGCTCGACCAGGCTCGCGTCGACGTCGCGTTGCTCGACCTCGACGCCCACGCTGCGCAGGGCGTCGGCGACGCGTCGCCCGGAGCGCAGCGAGACGTCCCGCTCGTGCGACAGACCGCCGGCCAGTACCAGCACTCGACCCAGATCACTCATAGAACTTTCCCGATCACTCGTGGGCGATTCCGGCTCGGCGCCGGTCCCGAGGCCCATGGGAACGGTACCGCTACCCGCTCGCGGACCCACGGGCCGCCCGAAGATCCCTGCACGGATTTAGCGCGAGCCGCCGGCCCCGCATCAGCTCAGCTCCGGACCCGGAGCGTCGTAGTCGTGGCCCGCGCCGGGAGTCAGCGGCCCGAAGGTCTGCCGCAGCTCGAGCTCCTCGTTGATCACCGCGGCCAGCCGGGCGACACCTTCGGTGATCCGTTCGGGCGTCGGGTGACAGTACGACAGCCGCATGCACTGCGAGCCGAAACCGTCGGAGAAGAAGGCCGTTCCGGGCACGTACGCGACGCGCGCCGTGACCGCGCGCGGCAGCATCGCCTTCGCGTCCAGGCCGTCCGGCAGCGTCAGCCAGACGTAGAAACCACCGTCCGGCTTCGTCCAGGTCGTTGCTGCAGGCATCTTCTCGGTGAGCGCCGCGAGCATCGCGTCCCGTCGCTCGCGGTACATCTCGCGGAACTGCTTCACCTGCCCCATCCAGTCGTGCCTGGTCAGGTACGACGAGATGGCCAGCTGGCTGAACACCGGTGGACACAGGGTCGCCGACTCCTGCGCCAGCACGAGTTTCTCCCGTACGGCGTGCGGCGCGACCGCCCAGCCCACCCGAAACCCCGGCGCGAACGTCTTCGAGAACGACCCGAGGTAGATCACGCCTTCGCGGTCGTCCGCGCGCAACGCCCGCCGCGGCTCGCCGTCGAAGCCGAGCAGGCCGTACGGGTTGTCCTCCAGCACCAGCAGGTCGTTGCGCTGGCAGATCTCCAGCACCCGCCCGCGCCGCTCCGAGGACAGCGAGACGCCGGCCGGGTTGTGGAAGTTCGGGATCGTGTAGAAGAACTTGATCCGCTTGCCGGCCGCACGCACGGTGGCGATCGCCTGCTCCAGCGCCTCCGGTACGACGCCGTCGTCGTCCATCGCGACGTGCACGACCTCACACTGGTACGCGCGGAAGACGCCCAGCGCCCCGACGTACGACGGCGCCTCGCAGATCACCACGTCACCCGGGTCGCAGAACACCCGCGTCACCAGGTCGACCGCCTGCTGGCTGCCGACGGTGACCACCACGTCGTCCGGATGCGCGTCGATGCCTTCCAGCCGCATCACGTCGCAGATCTGGTCGCGCAGCGTGGGATCGCCCTGGCCGGAGCCGTACTGCATCGCGGTGGCGCCGTGGTCGACGACCAGGTCGCGCACCGCCGAGCCCACCACGTCGAGCGGGAGACCGCCGATGTTCGGCATGCCGCCGGCCAGCGAGACCACCTCAGGCCGGCTCGCGACCGAGAACAGGGCCCGGATCTCCGATGCGGTCATGCCCTTGGTCCGTGCTGCGTACCGGTCGACGTAGTTGTCGAGACGGGTCTGCCGGACGTCGGGCAGGTCTGCACTCACGGAGCGGCTCCAGGGACTCGAGGGGGAAGTCTCAAGGCTACGCCGTGGTATCCGGGCGCGTGGATACCGATCGGCGCTTCCTCTCACTACCATGCCTTATAGGGGCAGGTTCGACCATGCCGCGGACTGGCAGCTGAGACGGCGGCCGGCCACACCTCACGCGGCGCGACCTGGCGGCACCGCGGAAGGCAGGATCGGAATGAGCGTGGGCAAGGCGTTCGGTTTGGCACTCGGAGGGCTGGTTCTCGGCCTGCTCGCCGGATTCGCCGGCGAGCTGTTCAGACGGCAGCCGGCGGACAAGGTGCAGCAGCGGTACGTCGCGCCGGAGGCGGCGGAGACGCCCGACGCGCGGACGCCGGCCCCGGCGGCGCGATGAGTTCCGAGGCTCCGATGAGTCCCGAAAGCACCAGGGCCCGCTGATGGCCCGCCGGCTGGAACCGTTGACGCTCGCCAACCTCGGCGAGCTCCCGGCGCCGTGCCGGGCCTGTGTGTTCTGGGAGCTCGACCCGGTGGCCGCCCAGACGGCGAACCGGACCGGCGACACCGAGCTGGAGAAGGAAGCCTGGCTGTCCCAACTCCTGCTCGACTGGGGGTCGGCGGGCTTCCTCCTGTACGTCGACGAGCAGCCGGCCGGGTACGTGATCTACGGTCCGGCCGCGAACCTGCCGCGGATCCAGGCGTTTCCGACGGCGCCGGTCAGCCCCGACGCCGTCGTCCTGGCGACCGGGCGGGTCCTGCCGCGCTACCTCGGGATGGGGCTCGGCAAGCTGCTCGTCCAAGCGGTGGCGAAGGACGTGCTCAAGCGGGGCTTCCGCGCCGTCGAGGCGTTCGGTGACTCGCGCTGGGACGGGCCGGGATGCGTCTGGCCGACCGACTTCCTGCGGGCGGTCGGCTTCGGCGTCGTACGGGAGCACCCGCGCAACCCGCGGCTGCGGCTGGATCTGCGGTCGACCGTGACGTGGCGCAGCGAGATGGAGGCGGCCGTCGAACGGGTCTGGGGTGTGATCCGGCCGGAGGCGCCGTCGCCGCGGCCGGTCACGGTACGCGAGGTCAAGGAACCCCAGCGCCTCCAGCACGCGCCCGGCTGACCACACAGAAGGGCCCGCCATGGTCTACCGCCTGCTCGCCGACGTGATGATGGTGCTGCACGGCGCCTTCCTGCTGTTCTTCGCGATCGGCGGGTTCTTGGCCTGGCGCTGGCGCAAGGTGATCTGGGCGCACCTGGCGGTCGGCGTCTACAACATCGTCAACGTCACGCTCGACTTCGCCTGCCCGCTGACCGGCGTCGAGAAGCACTTCCGCCGCGAGGGCGGCGAGGTGCCGTACGACGGCGGTTACATCGCGCACTACCTGGACGGCCGGATCTGGCCGGAGGGCGCCACCCCGATCGCGGAGAAGGTCGGGTTCGCACTGCTGATCGTCTCGTACGTCGGCTTCTTCGTGCTCGGTCACCGCCGCAAGCGCCGGGCAGCCAGGGAAGAATCAGTGGTCACCCGGACGTGAACCGGGCGCCGGTTCCCCATACTGGGACCGTGCCCAGTCCTGTCGACGTCTACATGGCCGACCTCAGCAGCGCGCTCAGCGGACCCCGTCGGCGCCGTGCCGACCTGATGGCCGAGGCGCGGGACAGCCTGGAGGACGCCACCGAGGCGTACGAGGCCGGTGGTCTGGGGCGCCTCGAGGCCGAGCAGAACGCGGTGGCCGACTTCGGCGAGCTGGCCGAGGTGGTCCCGGGGTACCGGGCGGAGCTCGGGATCGCGCAGAGCCGGCGTACGGCGTTGATGCTGTTCCTGGTGATGATCGCGCAGCCGATCGTCTGGCAGGAGGGCGCCTGGGCCTGGACGCAGCAGCCGGAGGGGACCACGCCGTTGCTCGACCTGCTCAACCGGTCGGTGATGGTGACCGGCTCGCTGTCGATCGTCGGAGCGGTCCTGGCCGTCGTCGGGACCGGTCTCGGCCTGCGCTACCCGTGGCTGCGGGAGCGGGTGGCCCGCGCGACGGCGGTCTTTGCCCTGGTCAGCGCTGCAGCGGTCGGCACGATCGCCGTGCTGATGGGCTGGTTCAGCACCGAGCTGGACGGCTCGAACCTGGCAGGACTCGGCGTGGTCGGCGGGTTCGTCCTGCTGCCACTGCTGCTGGTTTCCTACAGCGCTCAGCGCTGCCTGCGCCTGGCTTAGGTCGTTCGGGGCCGCAGTACGCCCTCGATGACCGTGCGGAACGTCTCCCACTCACCGCGCCCGTCCACGAGCATCTTCTGCCCGGCTGACGTCAGCTGGTACGTCCGGCGCTTCCGCCCGCTCACCGTGCTCCACTCGCTGGCCAGGTAGCCCGCGCGCTCGAGCCGGCGCAGCGCGGGGTACAGCGTGCCGGTCGGCAGGTCCACCGCGCCGCCGCTGCGTTCCTGCAGCGCCTCCATGATCGCGTAGCCGTGCAGGGGCTCGTGCTCGACGACCGCCAGGATCATCGGGTCGAGGTGTCCACGCAGCGCATCCGCCTTCATGTAGCCAGTCTACCCATACGGCTGCTACCGTCGTCAGTAGATAAGTAGAACGGCTACATGTAGCAAAGCGAGGCACAAACCATGACCGTCCAGACTCCCGTCCGGCCGCCGACCAGTCCGGGGCTGCTCCACCGCATCGCCGGCTGGGCCCAGCGGCACGCAGGCCCGGCCGTCGCCCTGTGGGTGCTCGCGCTGGTCGCGGTCACCGCCGCCTCGATGCTGGTCGGCAACGCGTACGAGAACGACACCTCGCTGCCCGGCACGGACTCCCAGCGCGTGATGGACGTGCTCGACAAGCACCAGCCACGAGGCACCGCCGACGAGCTGCAGATCGTCCTGGCGGGAGACCTGAACGAGCCGGCCACCAAGGCTCGCGTCGAAGCAATGCTCGGCAAAGTCCGCGACCTGCCGCACGTCGCCGAGGTCGCCGATCCGTACGCCGGTCAGGGCTCACTCGCGGAGGACGGCCGTACGGCGTACTCGACGGTGACGCTCGACGGCACCGGCGTTGATCCGGCGGCGGTCCGCGCGATCATCACCGAGGCTCAGAACGCTGCCCAGCAAGGGCTTCAGGTCGAGCTCGGCGGCGACGTCGTCCGGGAAGCGGCCGAGAGCGCCGGGGGAGCGGCCGAAGGCGCGGGCATCCTGGCCGCGCTGGTGATCCTCGTGTTCCTCTTCGGATCGTTGCTAGCGGCAACCTTGCCGTTGCTGACCGCGGTCTTCGCCGTCGGCAGCACGCTCGGCCTGCTGGTGCTCGCGTCGCACCTGTTCACCGTGCCCGACTACACCGCGCCGGTGATGATGCTGGTCGGTCTCGGCGTCGGCATCGACTACGCGCTGCTGATCTTCTCCCGCTACCGTGGCGAGCTCCGGCACGGCGTCGAACGCGAACGCGCCGCGGAGATCGCTCTCGACACCGCCGGCCGATCCGTCCTCTTCGCCGGCTGCACCGTCGTCATCGCACTGCTCGGCCTGCTGGCTCTGGGACTCGGAGCCCTGCAGGGCATGGCGCTCGGCGTCACGCTGACCGTCCTGATGACGATGCTCGCCGCGATCACCCTTCTGCCCGCCCTCCTCACCCTGTTCGGGAAGCGGATCGAGCGCAGCGTGCTCAAGCACGCCGCCAAAGCACGCCGTGCGCCGGGCGACGGCTGGCGCAAGCTCGCCGGTCTCGTCCAGCGCCGGCCGTGGACGCCGCTGCTGCTCGGCGTCACGGCACTCGTCGTCCTCTGCCTGCCCGCGCTCGACCTGCGGCTCGGCTTCGCCGACGCCGGCACCGACGACCCGGCGAAGACCAGCCGGAAGGCGTACGACCTGCTGGCCCAGGGCTTCGGACCCGGCGTGAACGGTCCGCTGATCGTCGTCACCGAAGGCGATCGCGCCGCGGCCGACACACTGAATCGCCGACTGGCCACCGAACCCGGGATCGCGGCCGTGACGCCGCCGCAGCCCAGTCCGGACGGCGCGATCTCCACGATGCTCGTCTTCCCGACCTCGGCCCCGCAGGACGAAGCGACCAACCAGCTGGTCGGCACGCTGCGGGATCAGACCCTGCCGGCGGTCGCCAAGGAGACGAAGGCGACGTACCTGGTCGGCGGCTCGACGGCGGCCGCGGTCGACTTCGCCGACGCGGTGAGCAGCCGGCTGCCGATCTTCGTCCTGGTCGTGGTCGGGCTGTCCGCCCTGCTCCTCCTGGCGGTCTTCCGCTCGGTGCTGATCCCGCTCAAGGCGGCCGTGCTCAACCTGCTCAGCATCGGCGCCGCGCTCGGCGTCATCACGCTGGTCTTCCAGGAGGGCTGGTTCGGTGCGCAGCCCGGGCCGATCGAGGCGTTCGTGCCGGTGATGATCTTCGCGATCGTGTTCGGGCTCTCGATGGACTACGAGGTCTTCCTGATCTCCCGGATCCACGAGGAGTGGCGGCGTAGCGGCGATCCCGTCCAGGCGGTCCGCGAGGGGCTGGCCAACACCGGCAGCGTGATCACTGCCGCGGCCGCGATCATGATCGTCGTCTTCGGGGCGTTCCTGCTCAGTCCGGACCGGATGCTGCAGCAGTTCGGGCTCGGCCTGGCGACCGCCGTACTGGTGGACGCGCTGCTGATCCGCTGCGTCGTCGTACCGTCGGTACTGCGGTTGTTCGGCAACCGCGCGTGGTGGCTGCCGCGGCGGCTCGACCGGATCCTGCCGACGATCGCGCTGGAACGTTCAGAAAACTGATCGGCCGGGCAGAAAAAGAGCCGCCCACCAGCAGGTGGGCGGCTCTCTCACGGCTCAGACAGTCAACTGACCGAAGCGCAGCATGCCGGTCGCGGCGTCCTGCTCCGGCGGGAGGTAGACCCGCTGGATCGCGACCACGATCGCCTCGGCGACCACGTCGCGGAACTCGGGGTCGGCCAGCCGCGACGCGTCGTGCGGGTTGGTCACGTAGCCGATCTCGAGCCGGACGGCCGGCATCCGCGTCCGGCGCAGCAGGTCCCAGGTCTTCTGGTGGGTGCGGCAGTTCAGCAGGTCGGTCCGGGCGACGATCTCGCGCTGGACCAGCCCGGCGAACTGCTCACCGATGCTGGACGACGTCCCGTGCAGGTCGGCGCCGTAGTAGTACGTCGCGACGCCCTGGGCCTCGGGGTTCATCGAGCCGTCGGTGTGCAGCGAGACGCAGAGGTTCGCGTCGGTCTCGTTCGCGAAAGCTGCTCGGGCCAGCTCGTCCGGACCCTGGTCGCGGCCACGCGACAGATAAGCCCGTACGCCGGTGGCGCCCAGCCGGCCCTCGATCCGGGCGGCCAGGTCGTAGGCCACGTCCGACTCCCGCAGCCCGAAGCCTTCCCAGCCGTAGTCGAAGCCACCGTGGCCCGGGTCGATCACGACGGTCTTGCCGGACAGCCGCGGACCAGCCGCGCGAACCGCCTCGGCGGACCGCAGCGCGTCCGGGCGGCCGCCGGTCGCCATCGGGCGGATCCGCTGCAGCGCCTTGAAGGTGGACGGGCCGCAGGTGCCGTCGGCCGGCAGGCCCATGTTGCGCTGGAACTCGGTCACCGCGCGCTGGGTGTCGGCACCGAAGATGCCGTCCACCCGCGCCACGGCGAACCCGAGCTCCTGCAACTTGGCCTGCAGGGCGAGCACGTCGTCCCCGGTCAACGGGTGCGACACGACGTACGTCAGCAACCGGTCGCCCAGCCGCCAGCGCGCGTCGTCGATCGCCCGGTAGGTCTGCGGGCCGACGATGCCGTCGATCATCAGCCCGCGTTGCTGCTGGAAGCCCCGTACGGCGTGCGCGGTCTCCTCGTCGTAGACGAAGTGGTCGCCCGGTGCCAGCAGGCCGAGACGCTGCAGCTTGCCGATGATCTCGGCCACCGCCTCGCCGCTGTCACCGATCCGGTAGATCCGGGCGCCGTTGCTGGCTTCCATCAATGCTCCTTGCCGTGCGGCGGAATCGTGTCCTCCGGAGAGGACGACATCAGGCAGTTCAGCTCGTGAAGTCGGCCAGTTCCTTCAGCAGCGCCGCCTTCGGCTTCGCACCGACGATGGACTTGGCCAGCTCACCGTTCACGTAGACGTTGATGGTAGGGATACCGGTGACGCGGTAGTTGCTCGGGGTGACCGGGTTCTCGTCAACGTTCATCTTCAGGAAGGTCAGCTTGTCGCTGTGGTCCTGCGCCAGCTCCTCCAGGATCGGGGAGACCTGGCGGCACGGGCCGCACCACTCGGCCCAGAAGTCCACCAGCACCGGCTTGTCGCTCTTCAGCACGGTCTGGTCGAACTCGGCATCGGTGACGGCGTTCATCTTCTCGCCCACGGCGAACTCCTTAAGAGGTTGGTACTCGAGGGGGTGTAGGTCAGACAGAGACGGGCTCGGTGGCTGCCGCCGCCGCGGCCGAGTCACTGTGACCCTCCGCGAACTCCAGCGTGGCCAGGAAGCGCTCGGCGTCCAGGGCCGCGGAACAGCCGGTGCCGGCCGCGGTGATGGCCTGGCGGTAGGTGTGGTCGACCAGGTCGCCGGCCGCGAACACGCCCGGCAGGTTGGTCTCGGTGGTGCCCGGCTGGACCAGCACGTAGCCGTCCTCGTCCAGGTGCACCTGGCCCTTGACCAGCTCCGAGCGCGGGTCGTGACCGATCGCGATGAACAGGCCGGTGACCGGCAGGTCGCGCTTCTCACCGGTGACGGTGTCGGTCAGCTGGACGCCGGTCAGCTTGCCGTCGCCCTGGATCTCCGAGACCGCCGAGTTCCAGGCGAACTCGATCTTGTCGTTCGCGAAGGCGCGCTCGGCCATGATCTTGGAGGCGCGCAGCTCGTCGCGACGGTGCACGATCGTCACCTTGTCGGCGAAGCGGGTCAGGAAGGTCGCCTCCTCGATCGCGGTGTCACCACCACCGACGACGGCGATCTCGTGCTGCTTGAAGAAGAACCCGTCACAGGTCGCGCACCAGGACACGCCGCGTCCGGACAGGACCTCCTCGTTCGGCAGGCCCAGCTTGCGGTAGCCCGAGCCCATCGCCAGGATCACGGTCTTGGCCTGGTGCACGGTGCCGGCCGAGTCGGTGACGGACTTGATGTCACCGGTCAGGTCCACGCTGACGATGTCGTCGGGGACCAGCTCCGCGCCGAAGCGCTCCGCCTGGTCGCGCATCTCCGACATCAGGTTCGGGCCCATGATGCCCTGCGAGAAACCGGGGTAGTTCTCCACCTCGGTGGTCGTCATCAACGCACCGCCGGCGGTCACCGAGCCCTCGAAGACCAGCGGCTCCAGCTGCGCCCGCGCGGCATACACCGCAGCGGTGTAACCCGCGGGGCCCGAGCCGATGATGATCACGTTGCGAACGGCTGTGTCGCTCACGAATGGCCTTCCTAGCTTCCGAAGAGACTTGACGTCGTACTCAACGGATCCTAGAGGCCGACCATTCCCACGGTACCCATCGCGGCCGTTCGGCAAGCCAGTGGCTCACCGAACGGAATCAGCGATTGCGCAGGGTGACAGTGGTGTCGTAGAAGGGCGTCGCGATCCCGCCGGAACCGCTACATCCGGTCACCACGAAGACCTTGACCTCCCGGGCCGATCCACCCGGCAGCCCGATCACCGTCGACCGCTTGCCGTCGACCGTCGCGGGCTGCACCAACCGGAGCTCGGAGTCCGGCTGGGTGGAGGCGAACTGCCTGGCGCAGTCCAGCTCGGCGGCTTCGCCGTGCAGGACCGGGCCCTTGGCTCCCTCGAGCCAACGCTGGGCGTCCGGACCCACCTGATCGGTGGAGATGCTGGGCACCGACGTCGGACTGCCGATCCCGGCAGCGCCTTCCTGGCTGTGGTCCGCGGTGGCCAGTACGACGCCGACCACCCCGGCTCCGGCGATGACGATCACGGCCGCCGCGGCGAGCAGCAGTTTCGGCAGGTGCCGGCGGGGCTCCTCGCGGAGCTGGACCAGCGAGTGCACCCCGACCGTCGAGGCGCGCAGTACGGACTCCGACGCGATCACGGCGTTCAGGTGCTCGGCCACGTCGGCCGGCATCGGGATGTCCATCCGGCCCTCGTCGGCCAGGTCCTCGGTCAGCTGCAGCAGCGCGTCGTACGTCTGCTGGCAGTCCGGGCAGGCCTTCACGTGCTCCCGGGCGCTGTGCGCCTCGGGCGCGGGCAGCAGGTTCTCGATCAGGTCGGCGATGGTGTCGGTGTCGAGGTGCTCGAGGTGCTCACTGGTCGGCAGACCGGCGTCGGTCATCGTGGATCCGCCCCCTCGCGGGACGTGCGCAGGTTGGTCATCGGTGGAGTGCTCCGGTCGGGGTGCGCGGACAGGTCGCGGGTGGGCGACTCTGCTTCGACGGGCGACCCGGTCATTCGGTTCCCACCGTTCCCGAACTCGTCGTGGCCGTCTTCTTGACCGCCGGTACGTCGTCGTCGGCGCCGCCACCGCGGGTGGTCTGCCAGTGCCGCAGCAGCGGGAGCAACTTGGCCCGCCCCCGCGCGCAGCGGCTCTTCACCGTGCCCGGCGCGCACCCGAGGATGGCGGCCGCCTCCTCGATCGAGTACCCCTCCATGTCGACCAGGACCAGCGCGCTGCGCTGGTCCACGTTGATCTGCTTCAGTGCGTGCAGCACGTCCAGCCGGCGCTCCCGCACCTCGGCCGGGTCGTCCTCGGCCGGGCCGGCCAGCTCGGCGGCGCGGTCCTCGTCCTCCGGCAGCGGGTCGGCGGCCCGGACCTGCCGGCGGCGGATCCGGTCCAGGCAGGCGTTCACCACGATCCGGTGCAGCCAGGTGGTCACCTTGGCGTCGCCGCGGAACGAGTCGGCCCGGCGGAACGCCGAGATGAACGCCTCCTGCAGCGCGTCCGCGGCCTCCTCCGGCTCGCCGAGCGTCCGGATCGCGACCGCCCACATCCGGTCCCGGTGCCGCTTGACCAGGTAGCCGAACGTGTCGGGGTTGCCGGCCACGTGCAGCCGGAGCAGCTCGTGGTCGTCCATCGCCTCGTAGCCCTGCGGCGGCACCGTCCCCGGGCTGGGGGGCGGGCCGATCCGGGTGATGTCGGAGGTCATTTCTGGATCTTGACCTCCGAGATCTCGCCGCGGTACCCGCCGCCCTCCTTGGGCAGCTTCGTCAGCCAGACCAGAACGTACCGCGACTGGACCGGCGCGGCCGGCTTCAGCTCGGCCGACTCGCCCGCGTCCTCGGCCTTGGCCACCGACTTCCAGCCGCTGGCGGCGGCCGGCGACGTGTTCGGGTCGTCCTCCGGGACCATCAGCTCCAGGTCGGTGCCGTCACCGACCAGGCCGACCGTCACCGACGACACGGCGGTCACCTGACCGAGGTCGTAGACGATGCCGACGCCGGGCTTGGTGCCGCCGAGGTCGGGCCGGTTCTTGTACGACATCGTCGTCCAGGTCGTGCCCGGCTTCTTGTCGTACGTGTTCGGCACGTCCTCGGGGTGCTCCTCGCCGTTGCCCTTCGGCTCCGGGTCGAAGTCCTTGGCGCCCACGATCGTGGCGGCCGCACCGGTCGACGGCGGCGGGCCGGAGCTCTGCGGCGCGTCCGGCGTCGTCTCGCTGCCGCCCTGCTCCTTGTTGATCGCGCCCTTCACCAGGAACTGCGCCATCAGTACGACGGACAGCAGCGCGAGCACCGCCAGCAGGATCAGGATCCGCCCACCCCAGCTGCCGCCCCGCCGAGGCTCGTCGACCGGTGGCCGCCGTCGGCCGCCGCCGTTCTGCGCGGGCTGCTGGCGCCGTACCGGCTGGGTCTCCTGGGTCGACGCGTACGCCGCCTGGGCCTGGCCGTTGCTGTGGGCTCGTGGCGGGGTCGGGTCGAGCGCGGGCGGCGGCGTGGCCGGAACGACCTGAGTGGCGTCGTCGATGCTGCCGTTCTGCCGGGCGACCGCGACCGTCTCGTCCATTTGGCTCGGCGGCTCGTGCGAGCTGCCGACGACACCGGACAGGGCGGCCGACAGTCCGGCCGCGCTGGTGATCACCGCGGCGTGGTGCCGGGGCGGGTCACCGAGCAGCCGGTCGGCGATGTCGTCGAGGGAGCGCGGTACGCCGGCGCGGACCTGACGTGGGCTGAGCAGTCGGCCGTGCTCGACCGGAGCGGGCTGCAGCCCCCAGGCCGGAGCCGGTCCGGGCCAGCGGCCGGTCAGCGACGCGTAGAGGAGCTCACCGAGCGCTCGGACGTCCTGCTCCGGCGTACCGGGGCCGGTGGAGCGCAGCGCGGCTTCGGTGGCGAGCCCGACCACCTTGATCGCACCGGCATCGGTGACGACGACCGTGGCCGGGCTGATCGAGCCGTGCGAGTGACCGGTGCGGTGCAGGTTCTCGAGCGCTTCGGAGACCTCGCGGGCCAGCCAGCCGGCCTGCTGGCCGGTCAGCGGTCCGGCGCCGAGCATCCGCTCCAGCGGGCGGCCGCCGGCCCACTCGCGCACGCAGTAGGTGACACCTTCGAAGACGTCGCAGTCGAGCACGCGCAGGAAGCGGGGGTCGTTCGCGGCCGCGGCACGCCGGGCCGCGTCGAAGAGGACGTTGGTCCGGGGGTCGCCCACCGGGAGGACGTCCACGACGACCGCTCGGCTGAGCACCTCGTCCACTGCCCGCCACACCCGCGCACCGTCGATCTCCGCGAGCAGCTCGGCGATCCGGTAGCGGCCGGCGAGCAGGGCACCAGGACTGACGGTCTGGTTCGACACGGTGTCTCTCGCCCTCCTCGATGCACTGGTCGGCCTGCGTCTCCGCTCCGGATCCGTCGCGAGGACCCGGTTGCGAGCGGATGGCGGTCCGATCGCAGCCCCATGCTAGTGCCCTGACCCACCCAACTGGCGGGCACGAGTGCACAAGCAGCGCGGATCAGGAGCGGCGGGCCCTTCCGGGCAGCTTCGATGTGACCATGGACACCACGTCGGTGACCTCGTGGATCCGCAGCACCCGGGCGACCCCGACGTACACCGGCAGCATCACCACGGCGCCGATGCCGAGCTGGAGGATCGAGGCCACCGGGCCGCTCCACTCGACCTGCGCGTTCACGACCGACAAGACAGCGCGGCCGATCCCGGCGCCGATGACCGCGGCGATCACCATCGCGAGCATCGGCAGCCCGATCCCGGCGCCGTGCACCCGCGGCACCTTGCGGGACAGCACCCGCCGCGAGATCACCACCGCGACCAGGTACGACAGCGCGTACGCCGCCCCGAGCATCACACCGCTGTAGCGCAGGTGGTCGGCGTCCAGGATCACCCTGACGCCGACCAGCGCGGCGGTGATGTTGGTGGCCGCGATGGCGACCTGCAGGAAGAACGGCGTCCGGGTGTCCTCGAACGCGTAGAACGTGCGCAGCTGGAAGTACTGCACCGTGTACGGCACCAGGCCGAGCGCCAGCGTCATCAGCGTGTACGCCATCAGCGTCAGGTTGTTCTTGCCGGAGCCGTAGCCGGCGATCACCGACACGATCGGGTGCGCGAACGCGACCATCGCGGCCGCGGCCGGGACGACGATGGCCAGCGTCTGCCGGATCGAGCGCGCCGACAGCCGGGCCACCTCGGTGACGTCGCCGTCGGCGGCCAGCGACGACATCTGCGGCATCGCGGCCGTCGCCAGCGAGACGGTCACGATGCCGTGCGGCACCAGGATGATCAGCATCGCCGTGCTGTACGCGAACAGACCCGCCTTCGCGCCGGGGTCGTCGCTCGCGCTACCGGCGATCGCGAGCTGGGTGACCACGACGAGCGTCACCTGGTTCACCGCGACGAACAGGACCGTCCACAGGCCGAGCTTCGCGGTGTGGCCGAGCCCGGTGCCACGCAGCCCGAACTTCGGCCGGTAGTGGTGACCGCTGGCCCGGAGGTACGGCAGCAGGACGAGCAGCTGGACCGCGATCCCCACCGTGTGGCCGAGGCCCAGCAGCAGCTCCTCGTTCGTGCTGTACGTCGGCGGGTTGTCGCCGGTGCGGTAGACCAGCAGGAAGACCACGATCGACGCGCAGGCGACGATGTTGTTCGCGATCGGCGCCCACATCATCGGGCCGAACCGGCGCCGCGCGTTCAGCACCTGGCCGACCAGCACGAACGCGCCGTAGAAGAAGATCTGCGGCAGGCAGAGCCGGACGAACATGATCATGTTCGCCTTCTCGGCCGCCCGGGACGGGTCGTGCAGCTCCTTGGGCAGGTACAGCTCGGCGATCGCCGGGGCCAGCAGCACGCAGCCGACGGTCACGACCGCGAGCACGACGAACCCGAAGGTGAGCAGCCGGTTGGTGAAGTCCTGGCCGCCGTCGTCGTGGTTCTTGATCGCGCGGACCAGCTGCGGCACCAGCACGGTGTTGAACACGCCGCCGGCCAGCAGGATGTAGAGGCTGTTCGGGATCGTGTTGGCGGCGGTGAAGATGTCGCCGCGCAGCGCGGTGCCGATCGCGGCCGCGAGCAGGGCGATCCGGACGAAGCCGAGCAGGCGGGACAGCACCGTCCCGGCTGCCATCACCGCCGCGGAACGCAGGGTGCGGTCAGCCATCCTTCGACCCGACTCCTTCTTTCAGACTCTCGGGGGTGATCCGCAGCGGTTCGGCCGGGGCCAGCGGGTTCGGCTCGTCCGGATGGGACTCGTCGGGGCCGAGCCCGTTCGACGGGGTGTCGGCCGCCAGCGCGGCCGGGTCGATCGGGGCCGGGTGCAGGGGGTCGTCGCCGGGCTCGGGTGTCGGGTTGCGCCGCTCCGAGCGCACCCGCCGATAGATCCGGACCGCCGACGTACCGAACAACAGAGCGACGGCGGAGCCGACCAGGATCCAGCCGACACTGCCGTACTGCGCGGCCTGGATGACGAGCTCGCGCGAGCTGCCGACCGACAGCTCGTCCACCGTCACCACCTGCGCCTCGGCGCGGATCAGGCCGTTCTGCTCGGCGCTCGCGTCGATCTGGTACGTCGCCTTCTGCCCCGGCGGGATCGTCCGGATCTGGACCGGGTCGATCCGCAGGTCGGTCCGGTTGACCGAGCGGACCACGACCCGGACCCGGACCGACAGCGGCAGCTCGTTGGCGATGGTCAGCGGGAACGTGCCCTTGCTGCCGGACAGGTTCACCTTCAGCTCGCGGCCGTTGGCGCCGGCGTTGGTGACCAGGTGGACCTTGCCGAGCAGGGAGTTCACCGAGCTCAGCTCCGCGGTCGCGAACCGCTGCGACTCGTCGGGGAAGCCGCGCCAGCTGGTCGACGTGCTGCGCAGCAGCGCGCGGCGCAGGTTCTCGTCGGCGCGGGAGCGGTCGGTCAGCAGCGAGAGGTACGTCGTGGTCGCGCTCGCCAGCGACTTGACCTGCTGCAACTGGTTGGCGGTCAGGCCGGGCGTGGAGCGCGGCACGTTCGGGCCCCTGGTCAGCACCGGCTTCGCCTGCGGGTGGGCCGGGTCGGCGCGGTAGAAGACGTCCAGGCCGACCGGAGTTGTCCAGGGCAACGTCAGGCCACTGGCCAGCGCGGCCGTGGACTGACCGGTCTCGTCCCAGCCCCGCGGCGGCAGGGCGACGACGGTGATCTGCCCCTTGCCGGTCGAGGCGAGCAGGGCGGTCTCGGCGGCGAACCGCTGCCGGACCTGGATCGGATCGTTCGCGGTCGTCGGGTCCGGGCCGCCCGCGGTCAGCGCCGAGTCGGCGATCACCGTGCGGACGCTCTTCACCGGGCCCTCGGGCGTCGTGATGTCGTACATCGGAGTCGGCGCCAGCGCGGGGCGGGTGTTGGGCGTCCAGGCGGAGCTGGGGACCAGGTTGACGTCGTCGGGCTTCGTCCCGGCGTACCCGGTCGAGGCGGCGGCGAGGGTGCGGCTGCTGGCGGAGCCGTTCTCCAGCCACAGGCCGGACTGGAAGTACTGCGGACCGCCGAGGTTGTACTGCTCGGTCGCGGTGCGGGTCTGACCGACCAGGTCGCGCAGCGGGGCGCCGCCGTCGATCAGGCTGCCGACGTCCGGGTCGCCGTACGGGAGCAGCACCACGGGATTGCGGGCCCGGCTCGCGTTGAAGGCCGCGATCCAGGCGGCGGCGACCTTCTGGCCCTTGCCGGCCCGGGTCTGGCCGTTGTCGGTGACGCGGTAGCCGGCGGCCATCCGCTTGACCTCGTCGAGCATCGCCGGGTCGACCAGCCAGGTGACCTTCTGGGCCTTGCCGATCGCGAGCAGTCGGCCGAGCTCACCGGCCGGGGCCAGCGCGTCCGCCAGAGAATCGTTCGTGAACCGGTCGCCGGTCAGCAGCGTCGGGCGGTGCCGCAGCGGGATCACCAGGGCGGTGCTCACCTTGCGCGGCATCGGCGTCGCGGGGACCACCGGCATCAGGGTCCGGGCCAGGCCGGCCGAGATCCGGCCGGTGTCACCGGTCTCCTCGTTGGTGTAGTCGCCGCGGAAGCGGACGCCGACCGTGTAGGCACCAGGCTGCTTGGAGGTCAGGCCCCAGTCCGACCAGCGCACCACGAGCCGGAACGGGACCGTGGCCTTCGGGGCCAGCGGGGCGTCGTACTCCTGGAAGGTGGTGGAGTCGGAGTTGTTCAGCCCGACGCAGTCGTTGCGGTCGTTCAGCGGCTGGTCGGCCTCGGTCGGGATCGCGGCCAGCTGCGCGCGGGTGGTCAGCCGCTTGTCGACGATGCAGACCGCGGCCTGCGGGTTGCCCAGCGTGGCCGAGCTGGTGTTGGTGACCCGGCCGGTGATCACCACCTGGTCGCCGACCTTCGGCGCGGTCGGCGTGAAGGAGTCGATGGCCACGTCGACCACCGGGTCCTCCGCCGAGGGGGCGGCGGCCGCGTCCGGGGCCGGCTGGGCCGCCACCGACGCAGCGATCACCAGGCTCGCGCCCACGCTCGCGCAGAGCCTCAGTCGCCGTCTGAACACGCCGTCACCGTAACCTAGTTCCCCGTGTCTCCTACTCCCGACCAGTCGCGCTCCTCCGGATCGTTGTCCGCCATCCAGCGGCAAGGCGTCCAGGCGCTGCTGAAGATCGCCCCGGTGGTCGACGAGCTGGGTGCCCGCTTCGACGCGGCCGGCCACGAGATCGCGCTGGTCGGAGGTCCTGTGCGCGACATTCTCCTCGATCGTGGGAGCAAGGATCTCGACTTCGCCACCTCGGCCCGGCCCGACGTCGTCCAGCGGCTGCTGGCCGGCTGGGCCGACCACGTCTGGGACATCGGCAAGGCCTTCGGCACCATCGGCTGCCGCAAGGACGACTGGGTCCTGGAGATCACCACCTATCGCTCGGAGTCCTACGATCCCACCTCGCGCAAACCGGAGGTCGCCTACGGCGACACCCTGGAGGACGACCTGGCGCGGCGAGACTTCGCCATGAACGCGATGGCGGTGCTGCTCCCGTCCCACCGCTTCGTCGACCCGTACGGCGGTCTCGAGGACGTCGCGCACAAGGTGATCCGGACGCCGGGCTCCCCGGAGGACTCGTTCTCCGACGACCCGCTGCGGATGATGCGGGCGGCGCGCTTCGCGGCCCAGCTGGCGTTCACCCCCGACCCGGCGGTGGTCGAGGCGATGACCGCGATGGCCGACCGGATCGCGATCGTGTCGGCCGAGCGCGTCCGCGACGAGCTGGAGAAGCTGGTCTGCGCGCCGTACCCGCGGGTCGGTTTGGACCTGCTCGTGTCGACCGGGCTGGCCGACCACGTGCTGCCGGAACTGCCGGCGCTGCGGCTCGAGCTGGACGAGCACCACCGGCACAAGGACGTCTACCAGCACTCGCTGACCGTGCTCGACCAGGCGATCGACCTGGAGCCGCGGCTGAAGAAGGACGGCATCGAGGCGCCGGACTTCGTGGTCCGGTTCGCCGCGCTGATCCACGACATCGGCAAGCCGAGGACGCGCAAGTTCGAGGGCGACGGCAAGGTCACCTTCCACCACCACGACGTGGTCGGCGCGAAGCTGGCCAAGAAGCGGATGCGGGCGCTGCGGTTCAGCAACGAGCAGATCGACGACGTCGGCAAGCTGGTCGAGCTGCACCTGCGCTTCCACGGGTACGGCACCGGCGAGTGGACCGATTCCGCCGTACGCCGGTACGTCCGCGACGCGGGCAAGCTGCTGAGCCGCCTGCACGTGCTGACCCGGGCCGACTCGACCACGCGGAACAAGCGCAAGGCGGACGCCCTGCGCGCGGCGTACGACGACCTGGAAGTGCGGATCGACCGGCTGCGCGAGCAGGAGGAGCTGGACTCGATCCGGCCCGACCTGGACGGCAACCAGATCATGGAGATCCTCGGGATCGGGCCCGGTCGCGAGGTCGGCGAGGCGTACAAGTTCCTGATGGAGCTGCGGATGGACCAGGGCGAGATCGGTGCCGAGGCCGCTCGCGAGGCGCTGCTCGCCTGGTGGGCCGCGCGCGGGTGAGCTGATCAGCGGTGACCTGATCGTGGCCTGTGAGTTGTACACAGCTCTGTCCACAGGAAGGTAACTTCTGTGGATGGAGTGGTTGCTGGCCGCCCTGGGAGGCGGTGGGGTGGTGCTGCTGGGCCGGTACGTGTGGGACCGGCGCAGCGCTCGTCGCGGCGACGCCGAGGAGCTGGCCGAGATCCGGCGGCTGGCCGACGAGGACATCACTCTGCTCGGCGAGGAGCTGGCGCGGCTCGACGCCCGGGTGACCGGGCGTGAGCTGGACGTCGATGCCCGGGCGGACTTCCAGATCGCGCTCGACGCGTACGAGGCGGCGCAGCGCGCGGTCAAGGGGATCCGGTCCGCCGAGGGGATCAGCGCGGTGACCGACGCGCTGGCGACCGGGCGGTACGCGATCGTCTGCGTCCGGGCGCGAGTCGAGGGCGAGCCGGTCCCGATCCGGCGGGTGCCGTGCTTCTTCAACCCGCAGCACGGTCCGTCGACGACCGACATCGTGTGGACGCAGCCGAAGTACGGCACCCGCACCGTCCCGGCCTGCGCCCAGGACGCCGCGCGGGTGCGCGCGGGTGAGGACCCGGAGGTGCGGTACGTCCGGTACGGCCTCCGACGGGTCCCGTACTGGGAGGCCGGCGCGGCCGTCACGCCGTACGGGCGGGGGTACTTCGCGCTCGGTCCGTGGACGAGCTACGTCCCGCTGACCGGCTTCGAGAAGAACGGCGAGACCGGGCCGGACTCCTGATCGTTCCGTTCCACGTGGAACGAAGAGCAGTCCACGCGACGAGCTGGTCTAGTCTCCGGCCATGGACTTGTGGAGCATCATCGGCTGGGGCGGTTCGGCCCTGGTGGTCGCGTCGTTGCTGCAGACCCGGATCCTGCGGCTCCGCCTGCTGAACCTGGTCGGCTGCGTCATCCTGGTCGCCTTCAACCTGGTGATCGGCGTCTGGCCGATGGTCGGCATGAACGCGGTGCTCGCGGTCATCAACGTCGTCCAGCTCTACCGCCTGCTCCGGCACCGCCACGACACCTCCGAGTACGCCGTGCTGCAGGTCGGTGCCGGTGACACCTACCTGAAGCACGTGCTGGACGCGCACGCCAAGGACATCAGCCGCTTCAACCCCGACTTCTCCGTCCCCACCGCGCCGTACGCGTTCCTGGTCCAGCGCGGCGAACGCACCGTCGGCGTCGTCCTGGCCCACGACGCCGGCGAGGGTCGCGCACAGATCGACCTGGACTACGTCCTGCCGGAGTACCGGGACTTCACCCCCGGCGAGTTCGTCTACCGCCGCAGCGACGTCTTCACCGACCACGGCTTCCACCAGGTCGTCGCCCCCCGCCGCATGCGCGAGTCCGCCTCCTACCTCGACAAACTCGGCTTCCACCGCGAAGGCGCCGACCTGGTCCTCAACCTCAGCTGACGCAAGTTGTATAAATGTATTTATAATAAGTACACTCATACATCATGCAGAAGCCTGACTGGATCTTCGCCCGCGACGCCGAGTGGCAGCACCTGTCGCGTTTCGCGGATGGTGCGCCTGAGCGCCCCCGGTTGGGGGTCGTCAGCGGCAGGCGTCGGCAGGGTAAGACTTTCCTGCTCCAGGCGCTGGCCGAGCAGACCGGCGGCCTGTACTTCGGAGCGACACAGGCGACCGAGACGGAGTCGCTCGCGCTGTTCGCCGACGCGCTCGCCGCGCACACCGGCGCCGCCGCTCCGCCGCGGTTCGAGAGCTGGGACGACGCGATCCGGTACCTCTTCGCGCTGCCGCCGTCGGCTGGTCCGTTCGTGATCGACGAGTTCCCGTACCTGAGCAAGATGTCGCCGTCATTGCCGTCGATCCTCCAGCGTGAGTTCGACCGTGCGGTGCCGGAGGGCCACGCAACGCAGTTGCTGCTCTGCGGATCCGCGATGTCGGTGATGGGTGGACTGCTCTCCGGTACGGCGCCGCTACGCGGCCGGGCGAACCTCGAACTGATCGTCAAGCCGTTCGACCACCTGCTCGCCGCCGAGTTCTGGCAGGTGGAGGATCCCAGGCTGGCGGTTCTGCTGCACTCGGTCGTCGGCGGCACTCCGGCGTACCGGCGGTTCGTCGACGAGGACAGCCCGCGATCGGCGAAGACCTTCGACGACTGGCTGCTGCGCACCGTGCTGAGTCCGGCCAGCCCGCTCTTCCGCGAGGCACGTTACCTCCTGGAGGAGGAGACCGAGGTCCGGGACACCGCGCTCTACCACTCAGTGCTCGCAGCAGTTGCCAATGGCAACGGAACGCGCGGAGGTATCGCCAACTACATCGGGCGCAAGGCGACGGATATCGGTCACCACCTGCTGGTGCTGGAGGACAGCGGGTTGCTTCGCCGGCAGCAGGACCTCTTCCGTTCCGGCCGATCGATGTACCAGGTGGCCGAACCGCTGGTCGTGTTCTACCAAGTGGTGATGCGCCCGCAGTGGGGTTTGCTGGAGAGCGGGCGCTCGGCGAACGTCTGGTCCGCCGCGCGCCAGCGGTTCGCCTCCCAGGTCGTCGGCCCGCACTTCGAGCAGCTCTGCCGTGATTTCGCGATGGCCGCTCCACCCGACCTGTACGGCGAACTGCCGGGGGAGATCGGAGCGGGCGTCGTTGCCGATCGTTCCAGGCGGTCCCAGATCGAGATCGACGTCGTCGTACTCGCGCCCGCGCAACCGGGTCAGCGCCGTCGGGTGCTGGCGCTCGGCGAGGCCAAGTGGGGCGAGGTGATGGGGCGCCGTCATGTGGCCCGCCTGGAACGCGCTCGCGAGCTGCTCTCCAAGGACTACGACACCAGCGGCACGGTTCTTGCCTGCTACAGCGGCGCCGGGTTCGAGCCCGACCTCGAGCCCGCTGTTCTGAAGGTAGGCCTCGAGGATCTGTACCGTCCCCTCAGCTGAGTAGCTTGGCGAAGCAGAGGGATGCCGGTTCGTCTTCGAAGGGTGGATAGGCGGGGATCGGCTGGTAGCCGTGGCCGGTGTAGAGGGCGATGGCGGCGTGCTGCTCGGTGCCGGTTTCGAGGCGCAGGGTGGTCAGGCCCTGGTCGACGGCCTGGTTTTCCACAGCGGTGAGGAGCAGGCGGGACAGGCCCCAGCCGCGGGAGGACGGTTCGACGTACAGGCGCTTGATCTCGCCGAGCTCCGAGGTGACCGGTTGGAGGCCGATGCAGCCGACGGGGGTGCCGTCGACGAGGAGCAGCGTGAAGGCCGTGTCCGGGTGCGGGGTGACGAGCGGCTGGTCCTCGCCGTAGAGGGCGGCGAGCTCGGCCTGCTGGGCGGTGGTGAGCGCGACCAGCGTGGGGTCGGTGGGTGCGACCGGGTGGAGAACTGCGCCGTCGATCATGCGGCGGACGCTAGCAAGCAGGCATGACGCGGCTGTTTCGGAAAGCTCTCCGCGGCCGGGACCGGCAGTGAGGTCCTCCGCCTTGACCTCAAGCGGGCTTGAGCGGTGAGGATCCTCGGCATGGTGATGACGTTGCGGGTCGAGGTGTTCGCGCGGGACCTGGAGGCGGCCGGTGAGTTCTACCGCCGGGTGCTCGGCTTCGAGGAGCTGAACCGTCAGCCGGGCTACCTGTGGATGGGACGAGGGACGGCACGGATCGGGATCGGCGAGCGGTCGGAGGTGGTCGACCCCGCGCACCGGCGGGTGCCGGCCGGGACCGAGCTCGTGCTCGAGGTGGACGACCTGGACGCGGAATACGCGCGGGTGGTCGCCGGCGGTTGGCCGGTCGAGAGCGAACCGCGGACGCAACCGTGGGGGCTGCGGGACTTTCGGCTGTTCGACGCCGATGGTTACTACTTGCGACTCACGAGCCGTGGCAGAACGACGGGCGGCGTGCTCTGATTGGCCGGGTGCTTTCGCTCGAGGAGATCGCTGCCCAAGTCCGTTCCGGTCAGCTCGAACCGGCCGACCTGGTCGAGGAGGCGCTGGCCAAGGCTCGCGACCATGCCGGGCTGAACGCCGTCGTGCATCTCGACGAGGCCGGCGCCCGCGCGGCCGCGGGCTGGCACGACCGCCGAGGGCCGTTGGCCGGTGTGCCCGTGCTGGTGAAGGAGATCGTCGAGGTCGAAGGCCTGCCCTACCGCTGCGGGTCGGCGGCGATGGACGAGACCGGGAAGACCGATGCCGACGTCGTACGACGGTTGCGCGCCGCCGGGGCGATCGTGATCGGGCTCAGCCACTCGCACGAGTTCGCCTACGGCTGCACCGGTACGTCGAACCGCGTGGGCCCGTGCCGCAACCCGCACGACCCGGAACGGGTGACCGGCGGATCGAGCTCGGGCGCCGGTGCCGCGGTGGCCGCGGGCATCGTGCCGCTGGCGATCGGGACCGACACGGCCGGGTCGGTGCGGATCCCGGCCGCGCTGTGCGGCGTGGTCGGCTTCAAACCGGCGTACGGGACGCTGTCGGCCGACGGCGTCTTTCCGCTCGCGCAGAGCCTGGACCACGTCGGCGTGCTGGCCGCGACCGTCGCGGACGCGGCCTACGCGCTCGCCGCGCTCACCAACTCGTTGCCTGCAGCACCTATCAGCACGGCGCCCCGGCTCGGCGTGGTGACCAACCGCGACTACGACGCCGAGGTCGCCGAGGCCTGGTCCTCGGGGCTCGCGCGGCTGCAGACGGCCGGAGCCCGGACCGAGCCGGTCGATCTCTCCGAGGATCACCTCAGAACGGCGTTCGACCTGCAAGGCCCGGAAGCCGTGGCCAACCACGTCGGTCGCGACATCACCGCCTACCAGCCCGACGTCCAGCTCCGGCTGACGGAAGCGGCGGAGGTCCCGGCCTGGCGCTACGTCCAGGCCCGCCGCGACGCGGAGAGGATCCGCGCTGAGGTCGGGACCCTGCTGGACAGGTACGACGCCGTCGTGCTGCCGACCGTCCCGATCGTCGCGCCGCTCATCGCGGAGGTCGCGGACCTCGAGCGATCGACCGCCGTTCGCGCCCAGCTGATGCGCAACACCCGTCTGGGCAACCTCACGGGCTTCCCCGCGATCAGCGTTCCGCTGCCGGTCCGCGGTCTGCCGGTCGGGCTCCAGGTAGTTGCCCGCGACAACGAAACCGCGGCCGCCACGGCCGGCTGGATCGCCGGACGCCTGGCGGCCGCGGAGGTGTGAGACCGGCCCCCAGGGCAGTGAGGGCCGGCCGGCTCAGCTGTAGACGCGCACGTCCGCGAGCGTCCACCAGTGATCGCTCGCAGCGGTCGACGTGATCCGCAGGTAGCGGGCCCGCGTCGGCGGGACGTCGACGGTGGTGAGCTGACCGTCGGACGAGCCGGTCTTCAGTGGGCGCCACGTCGTACCGTCGTTGCTGTACGCCAGTTGCCACGTGCCCGGGTAGTCACCGAGGTTCCCGCCGCTGTCGAGCGCGACCCGGCGTACCGTCCGGGCAGTGCCGAGATCGATCTGCACGGACTGGCCGGACGCGATCGCCGCCCTGCTCTGCCACAGCGTCGATCCGTCGTCGTCGATGGCAAGCGGAGCGAGGTCCGCGCCGGCCGACGCCGTCGCGGAGACGAGTGGCACCGCCCTGTACTCCGAACGCAGCTCGCGCGCCCAGACGAAGGTCCCGATCGCACCGCCGGGCAGGGTGTACTCGAAGGACTTGTCGCCGACCGCCACCGCGAAGCTGCGCGGTTCGTCGTTCTCGTTGTGCACGAGCAGCGCCGTCGAGCCGTCGGGGTTACGGAACGCCGAGGACATCAGCTGCCCGTTCCACCCCGTCGTGCCGTACGACGTGGAGCCGATCCGCTGCGCACCCGGCTTCACGAACTTCGACAGGTGACCGATCGTGTAGTACTCCGCGTCGGTGGTCACCGATCCGTCCGGGTGCCGCGTGACCAGCCCGGTGCAGGTGTCGCACCCGCCGTTGTGCGGACCGCCGTCGGCGTTGAGCGCAATGTTCCAGTTGACCACCGAGCGCGCCCAGTTCCGCGTGGTGCCGAGCATCAGCGTGCGGGCGTGCCAGGTGAGCGTGCCGCGGAAGATCTGCGGCGGGGTGTCGTTCGGCCCGTGCGAGCCGGAGCACTCGGTGAACCAGATCCCCTTCTCGGGGAACGCCTGGTGCAGCGCGGTCTGCGCCGCCGGGCTGCCGGAGTAGCAGTGGTACGCCGTACCGGCGATCCAGCGGGCGGCCGGCGAGCTCAGCAGTTGGTACGGGTAGTCGGTCTCGGGGTCCTCGCCGGGCGGGGTGTTGGCGACGTCGCCCGGGTGCGTGGTCCAGTTGTGGTCGTAGCCGAGGATCTTGGTCCGCGGGCTGGCCGCGCGCAGCATCGGGCCGAGCTGCTCGATCACCGCGGCTGCCTGCCGGACCGGCAGGTCCGTGCCGGGGTAGGCGGTGGGCGTGCGGTTCTGCGGCTCGTTCTGGATCGACAGGAAGTCGACCGGTACGCCGGCCGCGGTGTACGCCTTGACGAACTTCACCAGGTAGCGCGCGTAGGCGTTGTAGACGGCCGGGTCGTCCTTCAGCCGGCCACCGACCAGCGAGTCGCCGGTCTTCATCCAGGCCGGCGGGCTCCACGGTGTCGCCATAACCTTCAGGGCGGGGTTCAGCTGCTTGGCCCGGCGCAGCAGCGGCAGGATCTGCTGTTGCTCGTGGGTGATGCTGAAGTGCCGCAGGCCGAAGTCCGTCTGACCGGCCGGCACGTCGTCGTACGTGTAGTGCTCGGGCTGCGCGGTGAAGTCGGACGAGCCGACCACCTGGCGCAGGAAGCTGACGCCGATGCCCTGCTTCGGGTCGAACAGCGAGCGCATCGTCTTCTCGCGCTCTGCCGCCGACAACTGGTACAGCACGGCGGCCGAGGAGTCGGTGATCGAGGCGCCGAAGCCGTCGACGGTCTGGTACGTGGTCCGCGGGTCGACCGTGATCGTCGTCTGCTTGCTCGAGCCCTGGGCGAACGCGACGGGGGCCCGCTCGTGCAGCAGCTCGGCGCGGTCCGGCGTGGTCACCCAGACGCGGGCTTGGTCGGTCGGAGGCCGCTGCGCCTGCGCGGCGGCGGGACCGGTCAGTGATGCGGTGGCGAGCGCCAAGGCGGCGGCGACTGCCGGTGTTCTCATCGCACTCCTCAAGGTCTTCCCCCGATGAAACACGGCTGCAACAAACTGCCTCAGGAAACTCCGCGCTGCTGACCTCTGTCAAGATCTTGAGGCGGCACGCTAGGGTGCCGAGCGTGAAACAAAGCGATGTAACAAATGCCTAGCGGGCGCGCGACGGTGCGCGAGGTCGCGGCGGCCACGGGAGTGTCGATCGCGACCGTCTCCCGGGTGCTCAACCAGCAGGGGAGCGTCGCGCCGGAGACCCGCGCCCTGGTCGAGCGCGCGGTCGAGGAGCTCGGCCTGCGCGCCCCCAGCCCGCGCGGCGGTACGCCGAAGCCGGTCGCCGGCGCGGTCTACGTGCGCTGCCCGTACCTGCTCACCGACTACTTCGGCCTGATCGTCAGCTCGATCGCCGAGTCCCTCGACCGCCACGGCCGCCAGGTGATCCTCAACGCCGGGCAGGGCGTGGCGGGGGAGCCCGTCCTGTCCCGCCTCGCGAGCGGCCGGCGGCCTCCGGCGGCCGTTGGTCCGGCCGGTGAACCCGACCTCGCCGGCGCGATCCTCATCCTTCCGCCCGAGTCGGCCGACGAGCTCCTGCGACTGCGGGAGCGCCGGCTTCCCTTCGTGGTCGTCGATCCGAGGACACCGCTGCCCCGCGACATCGCCTCGGTCTCGGCCGCGCACTTCTCCGGCGCCCGCCAGGTCAGCGCACATCTCGCCGAGCTCGGCCACCGCCGGATCGGCGTCATCGCGGGCCCCCGCGAGTGGCTCGCGAGCGAAGCCCGGCTGAGCGGCCACGCCGCGGCACTCGCCGACGCCGGCTCCCTCCCCGACCCGTCCCTGGTCCGGTACGTCGAACCGACCACCGAAGAGGGGTACCGCGCAGCGGGTGATCTGCTAGACCTCCCGCAACGACCGACCGCGCTGGTCGCCTTCAACGACAAGGTGGCCGTCGGCGCGCTCCAGGCTGCCGCCCAGCGCGGGCTCCGGGTCCCGCCGGACCTGTCGATCGCCGGCTTCGACGACATCGACGTCAGCCGTGCGACCTCACCGATGCTCACCACCGTCCGTCAGCCCTTGCAGGAGATGGGCCGGATGGCCGTCAGCCTCCTGATCCGCCTGCTCGACCGCCACGAGGTCGAGGCCCTGCACGTGGAGCTGGCTACGGAACTGGTCGTCCGCGACTCCACCGGCCCGGCTAGCTGAGCGACTTCAGTACTGCGAGCGAACGATCCACCAGTTCCTCCGCCGAGTACGGGCGCTCGGTTTCCGGGAGCCCGGACCACTCGATCGCCAGGTCCTCGACGTACGCGAGCCAGGCGTGGACGGTCAGCCGCACCGGCGACGACGGCTGGTCCTCGGCGGCTTGGTCGAGCAGCAGCAGGACGCGGGCGGTCAGCGCCGCGCGCGTCTCGGCGTACACCTCGACGACGAACACGTCCCCGCCGGCCGCGCCGCGGACGAAGGAGATGTACGAGTCGCGCCGGCGGCCCACGAACGCGACGAAGGCGAGCAGCATCTGCCGCAGCTGGTCGGCCGGCGGCAGCGACGCGTCGGGCTTGGTGACCCGCAGCAGGCGACGGCCGGCCGCGCGCATCACCGCGATGTAGAAGTCCCGCTTGGTCGGGAAGTAGTGGAACAGCAGCCCGCGCGAGATCCCCGCCTCGGCCGCCACGGCGTCGATCGACAGCTCGTGGATCGGCTGGGTGCGCAGCATCATCAGGCCGATGCCGACCAGCTGCTTGCGCCGGTCGTCGGCGCTCAGCCGCCGCCGCACCGGCGTCGCACGCTCGGTCGCATCCTCCGCCCTCACGCTATTGAGCATTGCTTAGAACGTGCGCTACGGTCAAGAAACGTCGGGCAGTCCAGCGCGAGGAGTGGTGATGGGGTTCGAGCCGTCCGCACGGGCGCAGGAGCTGATCCAGCAGGTCGAGCGCTTCCTGCGGACCGAGATCGAGCCGGTCGAGGCCGAGCTGCACGCCGCGACCAAGAACTCCGCCGATCCGTGGCAGCCGCAGCCCGCGTTCAAGGACCTGCAGGCCAAGGCCCGCGAGCAGGGCCTGTGGAACCTCTTCCTCCCGCCCGCCGAGCCCGGCAACGAGCAGTACGGCGAAGGCCTGAGCAACCTCGACTACGCCCCGATCGCCGAGCTGACCGGCCGGTCGTTCCTGGCGCCGTACGTGTTCAACTGCAACGCCCCGGACACCGGCAACATGGAGGTCCTGCTCCGCTACGGGACGGCCGAGCAGAAGAAGCGCTGGCTCGAGCCGCTGCTCGACGGCGCGATCCGGTCCGCGTTCTGCATGACCGAGCCCGACGTCGCGTCGTCGGACGCGACGAACATGGCGGCGACCGCGGTCCTGGACGGCGACGAGGTCGTGATCAACGGCCGCAAGTGGTGGAGCACCGGCGTCGGCCACCCGGACTGCGAGCTGCTCATCTTCATGGGCCTGACCGACCCGGACGCGCACCGCTACGCCCGGCACACGATGGTCCTGGTCCCGCGCGACACCCCCGGCGTGAAGGTCGAGCGCCTGCTCCCCGCCATGCACCGGTACGACGAGCCGCACGGCCACGGCGAGGTCTCGTTCACGAACGTCCGCGTCCCCGCCGAGAACGTCCTGGTCGGCACCGGCCGCGCCTTCGAGATCGCTCAGGGCCGGCTCGGTCCGGGCCGCGTGCACCACTGCATGCGCCTGATCGGCCTGGCCGAGCACTCGCTCGAGCTGGCCGTACGGCGTGGGCTCAGCCGGACGGCGTTCGGCAAGCCGCTGGTCAACCTCGGCGGCAACCGCGAGCGGATCGCCGACGCGCGGATCGCGATCAACCAGGCCCGGCTGCTGGTCCTGCAGACCGCCCACCTGCTCGACACCCAGGGCCTGGCCGGCGCGCTCAGCGAGGTCAGCCAGATCAAGGTCGCCGTACCGCGGATGGCGCAGGACGTGATCGATATGGCGATCCAGTTGCACGGCGGCGGCGGGCTCTCCGACGACTTCCCGCTGGCGGCGGCCTGGACCGGTGCCCGCGCGCTGCGACTGGCGGACGGGCCCGACGAAGTGCACCGTGGAGTGGTCGCGCGGATCGAGCTGGCCAAGTACAAGGAGTCCGAATGAGCAGGGTTCTGGTCACCGGTGGAGCGAGTGGGCTGGGGCTCGCCCTGGTCGAACGTTTTGTTGCTGAGGGCCACCAGGTCCTGAGCACCGACGTGGCGGCCGGGCTGACGCCGCCGGCGGGCGCGACGTACCGGCAGCTGAACGTGCGCAGCCCCGAGGACTGGGACGCCGCAGTCGAGTGGGTCGAGCAGACCTGGGGCGGGCTGGACATCCTGGTGAACAACGCCGGGATCGCCACCGGCGGCCGGATCGACGTCGAGACGCTGGCCGAGTGGGACCGGGTCGTCGACATCAACCTGATGGGTGTGGTCCGCGGCTGTCGCGCGTTCACGCCGACGTTCAAGCGGCAGCGCTCCGGCCAGATCGTGAACACCGCGTCCGCGGCCGGGCTCGTGCACCCGCCGATGATGAGCTCGTACAACACGGTCAAGGCCGCCGTGGTCGCGCTGTCCGAGACGCTCTCGCACGAGCTGCACCCGTACGACGTGAGCGTGTCGGTGGTCTGCCCGTCGTTCTTCAAGACCAACCTGGCCGACTCGCTGCAGGGCGCCGACACCGCGATGAGCGACTCCGCGCGCCGGCTGATCGAGAAGTCGCCGCGGACCGCGGACGACATCGCGGCGGTGGTGATCGCCGGGGTGAAGAAGAAGCAGTTCCTGATCATCCCGGACCGGCCGGCGCTGCTGGCCTGGCGGACCAAGCGGTTCGCGCGGCCGCTGTACGACCGGCAGATGCGCAAGATCGCCGCCCGCGCCCGCCAGCGCGCGGAAGCGACCAGCGGGGACCAGGTGACGTCGGCCGGAGAGCGGTAGTGGCGGCGGACGTCGTCGAGGGAGCGCGCGCGGTCCGCGACGAGGACTCCTTCGACGTGCCGGCCGTCGATCGCTGGCTGCGCACGCACACCGACCTGCCGGACGGGCTTCCCGACGTCCGGCAGTTCTCCGGCGGCGCGTCGAACCTGACCTACCTGCTCCGGTACGACGGCCGCGATCTGATCCTGCGCCGCCCGCCGGCCGGGACCAAGGCGAAGAGCGCGCACGACATGGGGCGCGAGTACCGGATCCAGGCCGCGCTCGCGCCGGTCTTCCCGTACGTCCCGACAATGGTTGCCCACGGCACCGACCCTGAGCTGATCGGCTCCGAGTTCTACGTGATGGAGCGGATCGCCGGAACCATCCCACGGCGGTCCTCGCTCGGCGTCGACCTGACGCCGGAGCAGACCCGGCAACTCGGCTTCACGCTGATCGACACGTTGCTCGCCCTGCACCAGGTCGACCCGGTCGAGGCCGGGCTGGCCGATCTCAGCCGCGGCGACGGGTACGTCGAGCGTCAGGTGCACGGCTGGACCGAGCGCTACCGCAAGGCGAAGACCTGGAACGTGGGCGGCGCCGAGAAGGTGATGACCTGGCTGGAGGCGAACCGCCCGGCCGACGTCGGCTCCCGCGTGATCCACAACGACTTCCGGCTCGACAACGTCGTCCTCGATCCGGCCGATCCGCTGCGGGTGATCGGCGTACTGGACTGGGAGCTGGCCACGATCGGCGATCCACTGATGGATCTCGGCAGCGGCCTGGCGTACTGGGTGCAGGCCGACGACGACTGGGCGTTCCGCCGGTTCCGCCTGCAGCCGTCGGACGCACCGGGCATGATCAGCCGGGACGAGATCGTCGACTACTACTGCGCCCGGACCGGGCTGGACCGCGGGAACTGGGCCTTCTACGAGGTGTTCGGCCTGTTCCGGCTGGCCGTGATCGCGCAGCAGATCTACTACCGCTACCACCACAAGCAGACCCGGAACCCGCGGTTCAAGAACCTCTGGCTGCCGGTCAACCTGCTCGAACGGCGTTGCCGCCAGATCATCCGGAAGGCCTGAATGGGGACCGTCTACCTGATCCGGCACGCGCAGGCGTCGTTCGGCAAGAGCGACTACGACCGGCTCTCCCCGCTCGGTGAGCGGCAGGCGGTTCGCCTCGGCGAGACGCTGGCCGCGCGCGGGGTGAAGCCCGGTCTGGTCGTCACCGGCGCGATGCAGCGGCACGCCCGGACGGCGTCGCTCGCGCTGACCGCCGCCGGGCTGCCGACCGAGGTCGAGGTGGACGAGGGGTTCAACGAGTTCGACCACGACCAGGTGATCGTCGCGCACAAGCCGGCGTACAAGCGCCGGGCGGTGCTGCTCGCGGACCTGGCCCGGACCGGGCACCCGGCGCGGGCGTTCCAGGAGATGTTCACCGCCGCGACCGAGCGCTGGACGCGGGGCGGCGACGGGTACACCGAGAGCTTCACCGACTTCTGCGACCGCTCCGAGGCCGCCGTACGACGGGTGGCCGAGCGGGCCGGCAAGGGTGAGACCGTGCTGGTGTTCACCTCGGGCGGGCCGATCGCGGCCGCGGTGAGCCGGCTGTGGTCCGGCGGCGACGACCTCTGGCTGCGGCTGAACCCGGTGACGGTCAACACCGCGATCACCAAGGTGGTGTCCGGTCGCAGCGGGCTGACCGTGGTCAGCTACAACGAGCACGGGCATCTCGACGGCACCGACGAACTGACCTACAGATAGGGCAGCGATGCGACGACGCACGATCCTGATCACCGGGGCCAGCTCCGGCCTCGGCGCCGAGATGGCCCGGCAGTTCGCCGCCAAGGGCCACGACCTCGCGCTGACCGCCCGCCGCGAGGACCGGCTGACCGACCTGCGCGACGAGCTCGCGAAGGCCCACCCGGACCGGACCATCGTGATCCGCCGGCTCGACGTCACCGACCACGCGCAGGTGTTCGCGGTGTTCCGTGCACTCGACACCGAGCTCGGCGGCCTCGACCGGATCATCGTGAACGCCGGGATCGGCAAGGGCACGCCGGTGGGCACCGGCCGCTTCGACGCGAACCTCGAGACCACGATGACCAACTACGTCGCCGCGCTGGCGCAGGCCGAGGCCGCGATGGAGCTGTTCCGGGAGCGGAACGCCGGGCACCTGGTCTTCATCACCTCGGTCGCCGGAGTGCGCGGCATGCCGCGCTCGATGACGGCGTACGGCGCGAGCAAAGCGGCGGTCAGCTCGCTCGCCGAGGGCCTGCGGATGGAGCTGCTCGGCAAGCCGATCAAGGTCAGCGCGATCTGCCCGGGCTACATCAAGTCCGAGCTGAACGACCACGTCGCGAGGACGCCGCTGATCGTCGGGACCGAGGTCGGGGTCCGGGCGATGGTGGCCGCGATCGAGGCGGAGAAAGGACGCGCCTACGTGCCGGCCTGGCCGTGGGAGCCGTTGGCCAGGTTCATGAGGATCGCGCCGCTGCCGGTGCTGAGGAGACTGATCTGATGCGTTGGGGACTGACCGTTCCGCTGACCGGCGTGCCGCTGCGCGAGCACAAGGCGCTGATCGGCGAACTGGCCTCGCTGGGGTACACCGACCTGTGGTCAGCGGAGGTCGCGGGCGCCGATGCGTTCACGCCGCTGGTGCTCGCCTCGGAGTGGGACGACCGGCTGCGGCTGGGGACGGCCGTCGTACCGGTGCACACGCGGGGGCCCGCCGCGCTGGCGATGAGCGCGGCCGCGCTGGCCGATCTCGCGCCCGGGCGGTTCGTGCTCGGGATCGGGGCCTCGTCGGAGACCATCGTGACCGGGTGGAACGGGATCGCGTACGACCCGCCGCTGGCGCGGACCCGGGACGTCCTGCGGTTCCTGCGGCAGGCGTTCGCCGGGGAGAAGGTGGACGGCGCGTTCGAGAGCTTCACGATCCAGCGGTTCCGGCTGGAGAAGGCGCCCGACGTACCGCCCGCGATCATGCTGGCGGCGCTGCGGCCGCAGATGCTGAAGCTGGCCCGGCGCGAGGCCGACGGCGCGATCACCAACTGGCTGTCGCCCGGCGACGTGAAGCAGGTCCGGGCCGAGCTCGGCGACGCCAAGGAGCTGGCGGCCAGGATCTTCGTCTGCGTCACCGAGGACGCCGAGATGGCCCGCAACATCGGGCGCTACCTGATCGCGACGTACCTGACCGTGCCCGGCTACTCAGCCTTCCACGACTGGCTCGGCCGGGGCGAGGCGCTCGGACCGATGCGCGCGGCCTGGGCCGCCGGCGACCGGAACGCGGCGATGGCCGCCGTACCGGTCGAGGTGATCGACGACCTGGTCGTGCACGGCTCGGCCGACGACTGCCGGGCCAAGATCCAGGCGTACGTCGACAACGGCCTGGACACCCCGATCATCGCCACCCTGCCGACCGGCGACAACCTGCTGGACACGGCCCGAGCGCTGGCTAGGACGTCGTGACCTGAACGAGCTGCACGCAGGGCTTCTCGACGATTTGGACCATCAGGACACCGGTCGCGGGCCTGCCCTTCGTGCTGCCGCTCAGCTGGAACACCACGATCGTGGGTGCCTCGACCGTCCGGGCCACTGTGAGGCTGGTCGGCGGGCCGACGAGCCTGCCGATCAGGTTCGGGACGAAGTCCTTGGTCGCCACGCAGGCCAGTGCACTGGCGGCCTCGGGGCGGTTGGCGTTCAGGTGAAAGAGGAACGTCCGCGCCAGCGCCGCCGCCTGCTGAGGCTTCGTGAGCGGCGGCTTCGGCTTGACCGTCGGAGGCTTCACCGTCGGTTTGACGGTGGGCTTCACGACCGGCTTCGTCGCCGAGGGCCTGACCGGCGTGGGCTTCACCGACGGCGGCGCGACGAGCGTGCTGTCCGCCTGCTCGGTTGCCTTCGGCTCCTGGTCGCGACTGCTGGCCAGGTCGTAGGCGATGTAGCCCGCCGCGCCCACGCACGCGACGACCACACCGATCAGCAGCACGATGACCAGCCCGGCTCGGTTCTTCTTCGGCGGCCCGCCGTACGGCGCGTAGTTCAGCGGTGGCGGTGGCGGCGGATAACTCACGGCTCAGTGTCGCAGCGCGTCACCGCCGGCGGAAGATCCGTACCGGGCCGGGAGCTGAATCGTGAAGGTCGAACCGTGGTCGGGCCGGCTGGTCGCGGTGATGGTGCCGCGGTGGGCTTCGACGAGGTGCTTGGTGATGGCCAGGCCGAGACCGCTGCCGCCGGTGGCGCGGGAGCGCGAGTGCTCGACGCGGTAGAAGCGGTCGAACAGGTGGGGGAGGTGCTCGGGTGCGATGCCCGCGCCGTTGTCGGTGACGGTGAGCAGGTAGTCGTCGCCTGAGCGGCGGACGCCGACGACGACACGGCCGCCGTCCGGGGTGTAGCGGATCGCGTTGGAGACCAGGTTGCCGAGAGCCTGCCGGATCCGGGCGCTGTCGACGACCGCGGGGGCCGCGCCGGTGGTTGCCGCGGTCAACGTGATGCCCGCGGCCTCGGCAGCCGGGCGGTGCGCGGCGACGACCTGACCGGCCAGCTCGGCCAGGTCACGCGGCGCCGGGTGCAGCCGGAGCATTCCGGCGTCGGCCAGGGCGAGGTCCTGAAGGTCGGCGACCAGGTGCTCGAGCAGCCCGGTCTCCTCCAGCAGCGAGGTGACCAGCTCACGATCCAGCGGTACGACGCCGTCCTCGGAGGCGACCAGGTAACCCTTGATGTTGGCCAGCGGGGTGCGCAGCTCGTGGGCGACGTCGCTGACCATCGCCTTGCGCTGGTGGTCGTGCTGCTGGATCGACGCGGCCATCGCGTTGAACGCGTGCCCGAGCCGGGCCACCTCGTCCTTGCCCGAGACCGGGACGCGGGCCGCGTGGTCGCCGTTCGTCATCCGTTGCGCGGCGCCGGTCAGCGCGAGGATCGGCCGGACCAGGCGCCGGCCGGTGAAGATCATCACCACCGCCGCGATCAGCAGGACACCGAGCGCGGTCGCCGCCGTCCGCAGCAGCCCTTCGGCGGAGAACACGTTGAACGTGCTCTTCGACCCGAGGAACAGCTTGGCCGTCGGAGCGACGTACGGCGCCAGCGCCTCGGACCGCGCGGTCGTCGTACAGTCCTCGAACGCCGGCGACACCCCCTTCTCCCGGTCCAGCGGCATGACCGCGCCGAGCCCTTCCTGCTCGGTCAGCTGGTACGGCTCGCCGGCCGCCTTCAGGCAGCTCTCGGTCCGCCGGACCTGATCGACGTTGACCTGGACCGCCTTCGCGCTCGGCGCGTACAGGCCGGGCGGTGTGCATTCGTCGGGCTGGACCGAGCCCGCCGTGGTGAACGACATCACCGCGACCCCGTCGGGCGTCTTGCCGTTCTCGATCATCAGCTGTGGAGCCGAATCGCCACCACCGGTCACGGTCGCGGCGATGCCGCGTTCGCGGTAACAGGCAGCGGCCTGCTGGGCCAGCCGCTCGCGGTCGCGAAGCTCCTGCTCGGTCAGGCCCCAGGACTTGTACGGGCCGAAGCTCGCCGGGAACCCGGCCGTCGTCGCGGGCTTCGCGACCGGCACCATCGACCGGACCGAGACTCCCGCCACCGCCTGGGCCCGGAGCAGCGCGCCGCCGCCCTGGTTGCGGGCGTCGATCGTTGCCGCCGGCACCGACGGGAGATCCGGGGAGGCGCCGAGCATCTTGGCCGAGTCGGCGATCGCCGAGCCGTCGGCGTCGGTCAGCGCGATCCGGCGCCCGGTGGCGTCGGCGAGCTGGTGGACCAGCTTGTCCACACCGTCCCAGGACGCGTGGTCGGAGGCGTAGTCGCTGAGGTCGGCGTAGATCCGGGTGTCGACCTCCAGCTGGGAGATGTTCGTGTCGATCTCGCCCTGGAGCTGCTCGGACGTGCTGTAGGTGGCGATCACGGCGGTCGCGATCACGGCCCCGAGCGCGACCGCGAGGGAGAGCCCGAGGAACCGGACCAGGACGCTACGACGCATCGGAGCACACCACCTTGTCGGCCAGCTTGTAGCCCACGCCGTACACCGTGCGCAGGTACTTCGGGGTGCCCGGTGCGGCCTCGATCTTCTTCCGCAGGTTCATCACGTGCACGTCGATGGTCCGGTCGAACACGTAGTGGTCGAAGCCGAACGCGTGCTCCAGCAGTTGCTGCCGGGAGAACGCCCGGCCCGGTGACGCCGCCAGGCAGGCCAGGATCTTGAACTCCGCCGGCGTCGCCTCGACCAGCTCGCCGGCCAGCCGGATCTCGTGCCGGACCGGGTCGATCTCGAGGTCGCCGACCCGGTACACCTCGCCCTCGGAGCGGATCCGCGTCCGCCGCAGGACGGTCCGCACCCGGGCGACCAGCTCACGCGGGTTGTACGGCTTGGTCAGGTAGTCGTCGGCGCCGAGATCGAGGCCGAGCAGCAGGTCGTCCTCGGTCGAGCGCGCGGTGAGCATGATGATCGGGACGTCGGCGCCGTCGCCGGTGTCGGCCCGGAGCACGCGGCAGACGTCCAGGCCGTCGACCTTCGGCATCATCACGTCGAGCACCAGCAGGTCGGGGCTGCGCCGGCGCGCCTCGTCGATGGCCGCCCGCCCGTCGTGCACCACGACCGTCAGGTGACCCTCGCGCTCGAGGTAGCGCCGGATCAGCTCCGCCTGCTTCCGGTCGTCCTCGGCGACAAGAATCCGGGCTGGCATGGTCTCGACGATGACTGATCTTCATGAGAATCCGATGAAGATCGGCTGAGAGCATCGGGTGCTGATCGGTCCTTCACAGGTTCTTCATCGCCGGACGGCCACTCTCGCTGCCATGAAGAACTCACGCACAGCACTCTCGGTGGTCGCCCTCCTGGCCCTGGCCGGCTGCGGGGCGGTCAACTCCCCGGGTGCGGACAAGAAACCGGTCGAGAGCGACGACAAGAGCCCGCTCGCGGAGTACATGGGCGAAGGCTTCAGCAACGGCGGCGGGATGATGCGGATCACCCGCGCCGTCGGCGGTGGCGGGTCGGACGAGGAGCAGCTGGCCAAGCAGCGCAAGCTGGAGGACTCCGTCGCGGCCTGCATGAAGGCGGCCGGGTTCGAGTACGTCGCGGTGCCGCCGGAGTCGAACCCGAAGTCCAAGTTCGACGAGGCCTTCAACCTGCCGCCGGACAAGTTCGCCGAGCAGTACGGCTACGGGATCAGCACGATCGACTGGGGCAAGCCGGCCGGCGAGGACGAGAGCGACCCGAACGCCAAGATTCGCAAGGCCCTGTCGCCGAACGCCCAGAAGGCCTACGACAAGGCCCTGAACGGCGAACTGGCCGGCAAGGGCGGTGTGGTCCAGGCCGTTCCGGCCGACGGCAAGCGGCCGGCCCTCAAGGACATGGGCTGCCGCGGCAAGGCCGGTGAGGAGGTCTTCGGCAAGGGCGACGACAAGATGGACGACTTCAGCAAGTTCGAGTCGCTGTTCAAGGACCTCGAGGCGCTGCGCAAGCGGGTCGACAGCGACCAGCGCGTGGTCGACGCGACCAGCGCCTGGTCCGACTGCATGGCCGACGCCGGGCATTCCGGGTTGAAGAAGATCGATGACCCCCGCAACCAGATCTCGGCCGAGCTCGACGAGCTGACCGGGACGAAGAAGCCGCAGAAGGGTGGCCCGTCGGTGGTGATCGGCGCTCCGTCGCTGGACAAGGTCGACGCCGCCAAGCTGGCCGACCTGCGCAAGAAGGAGATCGAGCTGGCCAAGACCGACCAGGGCTGCAAGGCCAAGACGTACGACGCGCCGTACAAGCAGGCGAGCACCGAGCACGAGAAGGAGTTCGTCACGCAGCACAAGGCCGAGCTCGAGCAGTACCGCGACACGATGGCCGAGCGGTGAGCACGTCACCCAAGTCGCGACGGCGAGTCCTGGTCGGGGTGTCCACGGTGGCGGCGATGTCGCTCGGGGTCGGTGTCGCCGCCGGGAGCCGGATCCAGTCGCCGGAGGACGCGGCCGCGAAGACCGCGCCGCCGAAGGCGTCCCAGATCACGGTGCCGGTGGAGAAGAAGGCGCTGGCCAGCAAGGTGGTCGGCCGCGGCGACACGTCGTTCGACGGCGCGGTGAACGTCCGGGTCGAGACCAGCGGGCTGAAGACGCCCGCGGTGGTGACCGGCAAGGTGCCGGCCGTCGGGTCGACGATCAAGGAGGGCAAGGTGCTGCTGGAGCTCGCCGGGCGGCCGGTGATCGGACTGGCCGGCGTACTGCCGATGTACCGGACGCTCAGCCCGGGCAGCCGTGGGCCGGACGTGCTTCAGCTGGAGCAGACACTGGACCGGCTCGGGTTCGATCCGGGCACGGTCGACTCGAAGTACGACAGCGGTACGGCGAACGCGGTCGAGCAGCTGTACGAGGCGGCCGGGTACGAGGCGCCCGAGGCTGAGGAGCAGCTGACCCAGGCCGTCGACGGCGCCGACAAGGCGGTCGACCAGGCGAAGAACGCGCTCCGGCAGGCGCAGGCCGCGTTGAAGCAGGCCAAGGCGACACCGGGCAAGAAGGACTTCACGGTCGAGCAGGGCCAGGTCGACGACGCGGCGGAGAACCTCGACGACGCGCAGGACGAGCTCGAGGACGCGGAGTTCAAGGCCGGTACGCCGTTGCCGGTCTCCGAGGTGGTGTTCGTGAAGTCGCTGCCGCGCCGGGTCGACGACGTGAAGGTCGAGCGCGGCGGCGTCGTCAACGGCGTGGTGATGTCGGTCAGCGGCGCCTCGCTCGTGGTCACGGTCAAGGTGGACGCGCAGACGAAGGAGCAGCTGAAGACCGGGATGGCCGCGAGCTTCGACCTCGGCGACGGCACGATCATCCCGGCCACCGTCCGGCGGATCAGCCGCAACGCCGACCAGTACGACGTGGTGGTGGCGCCGAAGTCGCTGACCGCGGCGCAACTGGAACGGCTGCGGGAGGCGAACGTGCGGGTGACGATCCCGGTGAAGAGCACGAACGGCAAGGTGCTCGCCGTACCGGTGGCCGCGCTGTCGGCCGGGTCGGACGGCTCGTCGCGGGTCGAGGTGCTGCGGGACGGGAAGATCGAGCTGGTGCCGGTCAAGGTCGGCCTGTCCGCGGACGGGTTCGCCGAGGTCACCGCGACCGGCGACGCCAAGCTGACCGAAGGCGACCAAGTGGTGGTGGGCAAGTGACGGCCACCGCGGTCGCGCTGCCCGCACCCGTGGTGGAGATGATCGGAGTACGGCGATTCTTTCCCGGGCCACCGGAAGTACGGGCCATCAAAGGGATCGACCTGACGATTCGCGCGGGGGAGTACCTCTCGATCGTCGGGCCTTCCGGGTCCGGCAAGTCGACGCTCCTTCACCTGCTCGGGCTGCTCGACAACCCCAGCGACGGCGTCTACCGGCTCGACGGCGTCGACACGTCGAGCCTGCGCGAACGGCGCCGCGCCGTACTGCGGGGTGAGCGGATCGGCTTCGTCTTCCAGTCCTTCCATCTGCTCGACCACCGGACCGTGCTGGAGAACGTCGCGCTCTCGATGGTGTACGTCGGCGTCCCGCGCCGCGAACGGATGGCCCGCGCCCGCGTCGCACTCGAACGCGTCGGGCTCGCGCACCGGATGGAGTTCGGCCCGCGCACGCTGTCCGGCGGTGAACGCCAACGGGTCGCGATCGCCCGCGCGCTGGTCGCCGAACCGAGCCTGCTGCTCGCCGACGAGCCGACCGGGAACCTGGACACCGTCAACGCGGAAGCGATCCTCGAGGTCTTCGACGAACTGCACGCCGAGGGCATGACGCTCGCCGTCATCACCCACGACGACCACGTCAGCCAACGCGCCCAGCGCCAGGTCCGGATCGTCGACGGGACGCTCCAGTGGTAACCCCCAGAACCGGCTCCCCGGATCCCGCCGGCGAGCCGTCCACGTCCCGTCAAGGGTTGAGAAGAAGAAAGAAGCGGTTGACCGGAGGTCCTGCACTCAGAGATCTGTTGGATGAAGCATTGGCAGGCGTATCCGCTCGCCCAACTCGTTTGGTGCTTACGACTCTCGGCACCGTGCTCGGGATCGCTGCTCTGGTAGGGACTGTCGGGCTCGGGCAAACCGCAGCAGGGCAGATCACCCAGCGGTTCGATCTCGCCGCGGCGACGCGGGTCGTCGTCCAGCCGGACGACAAAGCCGAGGGCGAGGCCGCGACGCAGCTGCCATGGGACGCACCCGAACGGATCAAGCGGCTGAACGGCGTCGAGGCCGCCGGCCTGTTCAGCATGCTCGACGTCGGTGACGACCTGGTCCGGAGTGTGGCGGGGATCGGCAAGGACGGGTACGCCCTGCAGGTGATGGCCGGTTCCGCGGGCCTCTTCGACGCCGTACGGGCGCAGCTGCGGACGGGCCGGTTCTTCGACTCCGGTCACGACGTCCGCGGCGACAAGGTCGTTGTCCTCGGCAAGCATGCGGCGGAGAAGCTCGGCATCAACCGGGTCGACGCGCAGCCGGCCGTGTTCATCGGCGACCAGGCGTACACGGTGATCGGCATCCTCGACGGCGTCTCCGGCCGGGCCGAGCTGCTCGACGGCGTGATCATGCCGAACGGCGCGGCGAAGACGGCGTACGACCTGGAGTCCCCCGACGCACTGGAGATCAAGACCCAGGTCGGTGCCGCCCAGCTGATCGCCGGTCAGGCCCCGGTCGCGATCGACCCGAACACCCCGAGCGCGCTCAAGGTCGACGCCCCGCCGGTCCAGGGCGGCGTCCGGAAGGGCGTCGAGTCCGACCTGAACGCCCTGTTCCTGCTGCTCGGCGCGGTCGCACTGCTCGTCGGCGGCCTCGGCATCGCCAACGTCACGCTGCTCTCGGTGCTCGAGCGTGTCTCCGAGATCGGCCTGCGGCGAGCCCTAGGGGCCGCGCGACGACACGTGGCCGGGCAGTTCCTGGTCGAGAGCGTGATCGTCGGCTTCTTGGGCGGCCTGCTCGGTACGGCGGTCGGCGTACTGCTCACGATCGGCGTCTCGTGGTTCCGGGACTGGACCCCGATCCTCAGTACGTCGCTGGCGCTCGGTTCGCCGCTACTCGGTGCCCTGATCGGGCTGCTCGCCGGCACCTACCCGGCCTGGAAGGCCTCCGCCATCGAGCCGATCACCGCGCTCCGGGGCGCTTAGCCGGGCGTAGCCGAAAGCGCTCAGCAGGAACCCGAGCACGATGAACGCGAGCACCGGGTACGACTTCCCGTCGTCGGGCAGGATCAGCGCGCCGAGCGCGGCCGCTGACACCTGCCCGACGTTGAAGATCATGTCGTACAGCGAGAACACCCGGCCGCGGTACACGTCGTCGACCTGCGTCTGCACGAGGGTGTCGACGCTGATCTTCACGCCCTGCGCGCAGAACCCGGTGAGGAACCCGGCGACCACGACCGCCGGCTGCGTGTAGAGCCCGCCGGGGAACGCGGTGACCACCGCGGCGGCCACGAACAGCACCGTGATCCACCGCCGCAACGTCAACACCCGGGTCGCCCACGGCGTGACCAGCGCGGCGAGGAACAGCCCGGCACCGACCGCGCCGGTCGCCAGCGCCAGCGCGCCGAAGGCCTGGTCGAGCTGGTCGGGACCGTAGAACTCGTTGCGGTACAGCAGGATCATCGCGACCGTGACGAGCCCGAAGAAGAACCGCAGCGACCCGATCGCGGCCAGACCGAGCGCGGCCTGCCGGCGTTCGCGCAGGTGCCGGCCGCCGTCGACGAGCCCCTTCGCGATGCTGCGGACGGCTTCGAGAACACCGGGTTCGTCGCCGCTGAGCTCGGGCCCGAGCTGGTTGCGACCGAGCCGGAGCGCGAGCAGGGCCGCGACGAGGTAGACGGCGGACGTCGTACCGAGCACTGCCAGGTCGGAGTCGAAGAGCAGCTTCACTCCCGCACCGGCGCCGCCACCGATCAGGAACGACGCGGTGCCCGAGGTCGGGGTGACCGCGTTGGCCATCACCAGCTCGTCGGCGTCGACCACGTGCGGCAGCCCGGCCGAGAGCCCCGAGAGCAGGAAGCGGTTGACACCCAGCGTCAGCAGTACGGCGAGGTAGAACGGCACTCCCGCGTTGCCGATCGCAACGATCGCGCCGACCACGAGAACCAGAACCGCTCGGGTGACGTTCGCACCGAAGAGGATCTGCCGCCGCGACCAGCGGTCCAGCAGCACGCCGGTGAACGGCCCGAGCACCGAGTACGGCAGCAGCGCCACCGCGAACAGCCCCGCGATCGCCGCCGCGTCCGGCGCCCGCTCCGGCGAGAACAGCACGTACGACGCGAGCGCGACCTGGAACACACCGTCGCCGAACTGCGAGCTGAGCCGGACGGCGAACAACCGCCGGAAATCACCCCGCCGCAGCAGCCTGCCCAGATCCCGGATGAACTGCACGCCTGCACTGTAGTTGCCCGGTAGCTACCCGGCTGAGGTCTGCACCAGGAGGAGGTAGGTGCGGGCGTAGCTCAGGTCCTCGGCCGGGCGTGGCCAGTCCAGGTCGGCGAGGGCGGCGCTGGCCGCCTCGTGGACCTCTCCGTTGACCCTGACCTCGGCGGTTTCCGAGCCTTCGCGGCCGCCGAAGATCACCTTGATGCCGACCAGCTGCCCGCCGGTGAGCTCGAGGTCCTTGGTCAGCACCGGCGCCAGAGCGGGGGCGAGCGGGTGGTCGAGCGCCCAGAGCTGCACGGCCTCGCGCTCGGGACCGCTGCCCCACCCGACGAGGCCGCCGTGGATCAGGTGCCAGCCCGGGAAGCCGCGCGGGTCGTCGGACTCGAAGTGGCCGGCGAACGAACCGTCCTGGACGAGCAGCTCGAAGACCGCGCTGCCCGTCGTGTCGAGCCACGTGCCGATCGCCAGGTCGACGGACTCCTCGACCGTGCTGCCGTATCCCGTCACGCAGTCGGTCAGCGTGGTCGTCTCCGGCCGCTCCAGGTTGAGGACGAAGTTCAGGTCGAGGTGCCGGGGCTCGCCGGTGTGGTCCTCGCCGAGCGTGACGCCGACCGTGCCGGGGCCGCGGGCGACGTCACCGTCGACGAACCACTCCCGCTGCGACGCCGCCGCGAGCCGCGCGGCGAGCTTGTCGAGGATCACCGCGTCCGGCAGCCGATCAGTCATGCGGCGACCTTAGTACGCCGTACCGAGCTCACCGCCGTACTCAGGCCTCCGCGCGGGCGGCCATCCGCTCGCGCAGGCGAGCGCGCTGCTCGACGAACTTGGTCGCCTGCGCGTCCAGCGCGGCCATGAACTCGGCCAGCTCGTCGCGCGCCTTGGCGCCGTCGCCGCTCAGATCGTCGCGGTCGAACACCTTCCAGTTGCGCAGGATCGGCGCGACGACCTCGTCGTGGTGCAGCCGCAGGTCGTAGATGCCGGCCTTCGCGATCGTCACCGAGTTGCGCGCGAACCCCTCCATCGTCGCCCCCGGCATCGAGAAGTCGGTGACCTCGTTGGTGACGGCCCGCATCGTCTCGTTCGGCGCCAGCTCGAACGCGGCGGCGACCAGGTTGCGGTAGAAGATCATGTGCAGGTTCTCGTCGGTCGCGATCCGGGCCAGCAGCTGGTCCGCGATCGGGTCGCCGGTCGCCTTGCCGGTGTTGCGGTGCGACACGCGGGTGGCCAGCTCCTGGAAGCTGACGTACGCGATCGCCTCCAGCATGTTCTTGTCGACCTCGTGCCCGACGGTCATGTGCGCCATCCGGGCCACCTCGAGCTCGACCGGGTCGACCCCGCGGGTGACCACCAGGTAGTCACGCAGCGCGATCCCGTGCCGGCCCTCCTCGGCGGTCCAGCGCCCGACCCACGTCCCCCAGGCGCCGTCCAGCCCGAACTGGGTGGCGATCTCGCGGTGGTACGACGGCAGGTTGTCCTCGGTCAGCAGGTTGGTGATCATGGCGACCTTGGCCACCGGGTCGAGCCGGGACTGCTCGGGGTCCCAGTCCTCGCCGCCGAGGAACGCGAAGTCGCGGCCCTCGCTCCACGGCACGTAGTCGTGCGGGTTCCAGTTCTTGGTGATCGCCAGGTGCCGCTCGAGATTCTCCTCGACGACAGGTTCCAGCTCGTGCAGCAGGTTGGTCACCAGCTTGTCGGACACCGAGGGTTCCTTTCGTCGACGGATCCCCCCACCCTACGGCACCGTAAGTTACGCCACCGTAGGTTGTGCTCAATCGCACCCGCTCAGCCGGTACTTCTCCAGCAGGTCGGCCAGCTCGCCCGGGTGCCCGAGCATCGGGAAGTGCCCGCCGGACATCTCGTCCGGCACGAACCCCAGCCGCTGCTCGGTCACCCGGCGGAGGAAGTCCCGGGGGAACAGCCGGTCGTCGCGAGCGATCACCGCGCGGGTCGGCACGTCCGGCCAGGCCCGGAGCGGGTGCGGCGTACTCATCGGAGCACCCGACTGCGGCCGCAGTTCGCCCAGCGCCTCCCGCGCGCGCTCAGGCGGCAGATCGTGGAAGAAGGCGTCGACGGTCTCCTCCTCGCTCCCCTGGTAGCCGGTGTTGACCCACCACTGCTCGGCCGACTCGCCTGGCCGCGGCACCATGCCGGCCACGAGGACCAGGAGCCGTACGTCGCGGCGTTCGCAGACCAGCGGCGCGGTCATGGCGCCGAGCGAGTGCGCGACCAGCACCACGTCGCTCGCGTCGCCGATCGCGTCGACCACCGCGTCGGCGTACTCGGAGAACCCGGCGGTCGGGTGGTCGCAGGGCAGGTCGACCTCGATCACCTGGTGCCCCCGGCGGCGCAGTTCGCCGGTCAGCGGCCGCCAGTGGTACGGCGTACAGCCCGCGCCGGGGATCAGGGCATACGTCATGCCGAGCACCTTATGGTGAACCGGTGGACCGGAGCGTGTTCCCGCACTTCCAGGCGATCACGACGCGCTGGAAGGACAACGACGTGTACGGGCACGTCAACAACGTCGAGTACTACAGCTTCTTCGACACCGTGATCAACGCGTTCCTGATCCGGTCCGGCGGGCTCGACATCCACGGCGGACCGGTGATCGGGCTGTGCGTGGAGTCGCAGTGCACGTTCAAGGCGTCGCTGGCCTTCCCGGACACCGTCGACGCCGGGCTGCGGGTCGCCAAGCTGGGGAACTCGAGCGTGACCTACGACCTCGGCCTGTTCCGCGCCGGGGACGATGCTCCGGCTGCAACCGGGCGGTTCGTGCACGTGTTCGTGGACCGCGAGAACCGCCGCCCGGTCCCGTTGCCCGACGAGCTGCGCACCGCGCTGGAGGGAATCGCCTGATGATCGTGCAGGGCGCCGTACTGCGGGAGATGGGCCTGCCCCGGCCGTACGCCGAGTCGCGGCCGCTGCGGATCGAGTCGGTCTCGTTGGCCGATCCCGGTCCCGGCGAACTGCTGGTCCGGGTCCGCGCCGCGGGGTTGTGCCACTCCGACCTGTCCGTGATCGACGGCTCCCGGCCGCGGGTGATGCCGATGCTGCTCGGCCACGAGGCGACCGGCGAGGTGGTCCGCTCGGAGTCCGCGGAGTTCGCACCGGGGGACACCGTCGGGTTCGCGTTCGTGCCGGCCTGCGGGATCTGCGGGCCGTGCGCGGAAGGCCGCGCGGCCCTGTGTGAACCAGGCGCCGCGGCGAACACGGCGGGCACCCTGCTCGGCGGCCCGCAACGGCTGGACGGCGTCCATCATCACCTGGGCGTTTCCGGGTTCGCCGACCACGCGGTGGTCTCGGCGCGTTCGGCGGTGAAGATCGACCCGTCGCTGCCGCCGGAGATCGCCGCGTTGTTCGGCTGCGCGGTGATGACCGGGGTCGGCGCCGTCGTCAACACCGCCCGGGTCCAGCCGGGACAGAGCGCGGTCGTCTTCGGGCTCGGCGGCGTCGGGCTGTCGGCGTTGCTGGGCGCCGTACTGGCCGGTGCGCACCCGATCGTCGCGGTGGACGTCGTACCGGCGAAGCTCGCCCTCGCGCTGGAGCTCGGCGCGACGGCCGCGATCGATGCCCGAGGCAACGATGTCGTCGAGCAGGTGAAGGCGGCGACGGCCGGCGGCGCGCACTACGCGTTCGAGACGGTCGGCAGCGCCGCCGTTCTCACGCAGGCGTACGAGGCGACCCGGCGCGGCGGCACCACGGTCACCGTCGGCCTGCCGCATCCCTCCCAGCTGCTGAGCATTCCGGCCGTGTCCCTGGTCGCCGAGGAACGCACGCTGAAGGGCTCGTACCTGGGCTCGGCCGTGCCCAGCCGGGACATTCCGCGCTACATCGCGCTGTACCGGGCGGGTCGGCTGCCGGTCGACAAGTTGCTCACCTCGACCGTGGAGCTTGACGGTCTGAACGAGGCCTTCGACGAGTTGGCCGCCGGTACGTCGATCCGGCAGGTGCTCGTCCTCTGAGGCGTGCCCTGACGCCGGAAAGGTTAATTTCCCGCCAACGCTGTGTACAGCAAGGCAACCGGTGCGGCAGGGTACCGAGCGTGCGGAGACGCCCACCGCACGTGAGGCAGGGACTGTTCGCGCGCCGCCCCCCGCGCTGCGAGCAGTTCCGAGGAGTCCCCGAGGAGGACCCCCCATGCAGAGCAGGATCCGCCGTACCGGCGCTCTCGTCGGAGCCGGAGCCGTTGTCTTCGGAGCACTGGCTGTCGTGGCCGGCAACCAGGCCGACGCGCAGCAGAAAGTCCCGGTGGCGACGCCGCTGGACCAGGTGATCGGTGAGCAGCTCCAGGGCAAGGCCGCGCTGGGCAAGCTCCAGCCGCGCCTGGCCGAGCTGGCCGAGCGCAACGGGATCGCCGAGCAGAAGCTCCAGCAGATCCTGGCCACCGACAAGACCAGCTGGCTGGACAAGACCGGAAAGCTCTTCTACCGCGAGCCCGCGGCGACCAAGGCCGAGCTGGCCAGGTCGACCGCGTCGCCGCGCTGGGCCAAGACCCCGGTGCGTTCCGCCGCGGCCGCCGGCCCGGCGTTCGAGCTGCACAGCAAGCCCGGCTCGAACCGCGTGGTCTACCTGGACTTCGACGGCCACACCATCACCGGCACCGCCTGGAACACCGGCGGCAAGCCGAGCACGGTCACCGTCGGCGCGTACGACACCGACGGCAACACGAGCAACTGGAGCACCGCCGAGCAGGACGTCGTACGGGACGTGTGGGCCCGGATCGCCGAGGACTACGCGCCGTTCGACGTCGACGTGACCACGCAGGCGCCGGCCGAGTCCGCGATCACTCGCTCCGGCTCCTCCGACACGCAGTACGGCACGCGCGTCCTGATCGACCCGGGTACCTGGTACCAGTCCGGCTGCGGGTGCGGCGGTGTCGCGTACGTCGGCGTGTACGACGAGGCGAGCCGGCACGCGTACTACCAGCCGGCCTTGGTCTTCACGAAGGGTGTCGGCACCGGCGCGAAGAACATCGCCGAGGCGGCGTCGCACGAGGCCGGCCACAACATCGGGCTGAGCCACGACGGCACCGCGTCGGTCGGGTACTACCAGGGCCACGGCGCCTGGGCCCCGATCATGGGCGTCGGCTACTCCAAGGCGATCAGCCAGTGGAGCAAGGGCGAGTACTCCGGCGCGAACAACAAGGAGGACGACTTCGCCGTCGCGGGCCAGAACGGTCTCGCGCTGCGCGCCGACGATCACGGCAACGACACCGCGAGCGCGACCGCGCTCGCCGTCGGCGCCACCGTCTCCGGGGTCTACGCCAACGACAGCGACGTCGACGTGTTCCGGGTCGCCAACTTGGCCGCCGGGACCTACACGTTCGCCGCGAACTCGGCCGCCAAGGGCGCCGACCTGGACATCAAGCTCCAGCTGCTGAACTCGGCCGGCACGGTCATCGCCACCGCCGACCCGGCCTCGGGTCAGACCAACTCGGCAACGCCGACCGGTCTGAGCGCGTCGCTCACCCAGCAGGTCGCGGCCGGCACGTACTACCTGCGGGTCGACAACGTCGGCTACGGCAACCCGCTGAACACCGGCTACTCGACGTACGGCAGCCGCGGCGCGTACTCGGTGCGCGTCACCGCCGGCTGATCCTTCTGACTCCCGGGGCGCCCTTCATCTGGTGAACGGGCGCCCCGGGTCTGTTCTGCCGCGCCATCCGCCTGCTCGCCTGACGCCTCAGTTCCTGCGATCTCGCCTGATCTGTTCGATGGTGCGGACGCCGGCATCGACCGCTGCCCGGCCGGAGGCCGCCGCGGTGGTCTGGAGGGCCCGTTCGCCGGTGCCATCGACCCGGAGGGTGGCGAGGGCCAGCAACGGCAGGCGGATCTGCTCGCTCACCTGCTGCTGCACCGCGGCGCGATCGGCGGGCGGCACCACCTGCGCCAGCCCGCTGGCGGTCAGCAACAAGGTGGTTGCTAACGGCAACTTGCTGGCCGGCGCGACGACGTTGAGCCGCCGCAGTACCTCGTCCGCCGGCACTCCGATCCGCTCACCGACGGCCTCGCTCAGACCGACCGCCGCCGGGAGGTACGACGGGTAGCAGTCCGGCAGCTCGACTTGGTCGATACCGGGTGCGATCTCCGGGACGCCGAGGGTCTCGACGTACTCGTCAAGATGCCGCGCGGTCCAGGCGGCGGAGACCCCGAGCTCCAGCAGCCGCACGGCCGGGTCGGCGAAGGCCGCGGCCGAGTCGCCGTACGAGGTGCCGGCCTCGCTCAGCAGGTGGGACTGCTGGTGAAACATCTCCGACAAGGAGAACCTGTACCGCCGGAGAACCTCGTCGCCGACTCGCTCACCGGGGTGCTCGTACATCTCCTGGAGAGGCGCCAGCACGAGCGTCTCGTCGAACACCAGGCTCCCGTCCCACGCAGCCAGCCCGAGCACTGTTCCACTCGTGGCATCGGCAGGCGCAGGCCCGGCCAGCAACCGCAGCGACTCCTTCATCCGCAGTACCGACAACCGCTCGATCTCGTCGTCCACCGACGCCGCAACCCGGTCGATCGCCCCGATCGCCCGCTCCACCGCGGCCCGATCGACCACGCGCTCCTCAGACGGCCGCGCGACCGCAGTCCGGGCGACGCGTTGCCCAGCGGCCGGAGCGGTCGTCTCCGTCCCGATGCCTGCCCGCGCAACAGCCAGCTGCTCCCGGGCAACCGCGGCCAGAATCCCGCTGACCTGAACCCGGGCCTCGGACCCCGTCACCACGTGCCGACCGACCTCGACCGAGCCGCGTCACTCTCCACGCCCACCCCGATCACCCGAAGGCCGCTCCGCCCCTTGCGACCGCCCGGCTGCCTGGTCCCCACCACGCTGACTCCCAAAGCTCTCCTGCCCCAACCGCTGCGCCTGCCCCAAGGGCCGCTGCCCACCCTGAGCCAACGCCAACGCCCGAGCCGTGTCCGCCGCGGCCCCACTTTGCGGCCCACCCGCCGCTGCGCGTTGCGGACCACCAGCCGCTCCGCCTTGTGGCCCACCAGCCGCTCCGCTTGGCGGCCCACTCGGTCCGGCCCCTGCCGCCTGCTGCCCGTCTCCTCCAGATTGCGGGCCACCCGGTGCAGCCGCACCGGCCTGCGGGCCACTCGGTGCTGCTGCCGCGCCATACGCCGCCATACCAGCCTGCTGTCCACTCGGCGGTGCTCCTGCCGCGCCGTACGCCGCCACACCAGCCTGCTGGCCGCCGCCTGACGCTCCGCCCGTGAACTGCGGCCCACCAGGTGCGGTCTGCTGACCGCCCGCGCCGACCTGCGGTCCGGTGGGGCCGGCGCTGGTCTGCCCGCCGGCTGCCTGCCCGCCGGTCGCCTGTCCACCGGCTGCCTGTCCGCCGGCCGCCTGCCCGCTAGCCGCCTGTCCGCCGGCCGCCTGTGCGCCGACCGCCTGTCCGCCGGCCGCCTGTGCGCCGACCGCCTGTCCGCTAGCCGCCTGTCCACCGGCTGCCTGTCCGCCGGCCGATCCCACGGCGGGGGTGTCCTGGACGCCCAGGCTCGGGCCGGTCTCCGCGGCGACGGCCAGGCTCGATTCGGTCTGCACCGTGGGGGTCTGGACCGTGGCAGCCTCCGGCGGCGCGAAGGTCTGCTCCTGCCGGTGAATCTCCTCGAGCCCTGCCGTCACCGTGTCCTGACCGATCGAGGCCGACAGGATCTCCGTGTTGTGGCTCCCCACGTTCTGCAGGTTGTCCACCCGCTCGAACTCGGCGCGCATCACCTGCTCGATCGCGTTCTTGACGTTCGTCTCCTGGTCCGCCGGCACCACCTGCGGCAGGTTGCTGGAGTTGTAGAGCATCTCCGTCGCCGTGGACCACTGCCCGGCCGCCGTCTGCGCGTTGAGCGCCGTCAGCACCTCACCCTCGCTCTGCCCGGTGCGCGCGCCGATCCCGGCGGCGAGTTCACGGGCCGCCGGAACGAACTCCGGGTAGGCCTTCTGGGCGTACGCGTTCTCGATCCCCGGCGCGATCTGGTCGGCGCCGAGCTCGGTCAGGTACTCGTTCAGGTTGTCCTGCGTCCAGGCCTCGGTGACACCTTCCTCAAGCTGCTGCGCGCCGGGTGTCACGAACGCGGCCTTGGCCTCCTGCTGGGAAGCGCCGACCGGGCCGAAGAAGTGCGACTGCTCGTGCAGCATCGTCGCGAATGCGTCCCGGTACCCGTCGAGCGTCGCCGCGTCGTGCTGCGCCCCCGGCGTCGCGTACATCTGCCGCAGGGGATCGGTGACCGTCACCTGGTCGAGCTCCAGCGTCCCGTTCCAGTCGGCCATTCCGAGATCGCCGTTGTCGGTTTCCTTCACGATCCCGTTCCAGGCGGACTGCCCGGCGCCGCTGAGCTCGAGCGCGACCTTGCCGTGCGCCTTGATCAGCTCCTGGAACGTCTGCGGGTGAGCCGTCATGCCGACCCTGGACCGTCGTCCCGCAACGCCGACGCGAGCCGCGCCAGCACCTCGCCGTACTGCAGTACGGCCCGCCGCTGCCGCGGCGACTCCGCGCCCTCCGCAAGCTCACGAATCTTCGCGAGCCCCGCCTCAGCCCGCGCGAGCCGCTCAGCCGCACTCCCATCAGCCCGCCGCGCCAGCCGAGAGACCTCACTAGCCTCATCCACCAACGCGTCCGAACCCTCGTCCGAGGCGTCCGCCGATCGCGGCGCAGGCGTATAGGAAGCGAGCCGTTCGAGCGAGTCAAGCTCACCTTCGAGCCGCGACCGCTCGGCGCTCGGAAGCTCAGCAGCCCGGGCACGAACCAGAACAGCCATCGCGACCAGCTCGGCAGAATTCAACGCACCCGCCAGAAACTGCTCCCGCAAGCTGTCGTACTCAGCCCGCAGCGTCGCGTAGTCCATTCCCCGTGCTCCCTGTCTACCCCGCCGCGCGCCGTGCGCTGTGTGTAAACCCAAGTATCCAACGAACCGAAGTCCACCGCAGCCGATCCCGTCACATCAGGCCAAACCAAGAACCCGCCACCGATCTGATCAACCTCACCAGTCCAGGCGCGACCACAACAACTTCGGCGACGCTTGAGGACGTCGCTGTCGACGGTCGCGTCGAAGGCCGCCGAACGAGCCGCGATCACCGCAGCTTCAGCGGCGCGATCACCGCACCGCGATCACGGCAAGCGCGATCACCGAGCAGGCGACCACGCCGCTACCCGGCGGGACTCGCACCAGCGCCTCCAACCTGCCCGCAGTCGACGACCCCCCCACTGGTCAGCAGGACCGGGCGCAACCCGCCGCTCCTCACCCCACCCCGACGGCCTTCGTGCGAGTCAGCGACATCGACCGGACCTCGCAGCTGACCAACCCGGTCCTGTCGGCTTCCTCGCAATCAGCAACGCTGCCGGGCCGGATCCTCCGGGCGATCAACGAAGCCGGTTCGATGAACCCGGTGGTGCTGCTCGACGACCTCAACTCAGGCCCCCCGGCGTCCAGCCGCTACCGCCCAGCGGTCCGGTCGGGCGTTCGATCCGCGAGGCCGAGCGCGAGCTGGCCGAGCGGCTCGCCACGCGCTACCGGCTCGCTACCACGGCGACCATCGCCAGACACTCGTAGACCGTCTCGTAAGCGCCGGCGCCAACCGAGCGTCAGTCTCACTCGATCCAGCTGCCAGTGCGACTGATCGCCACAGGCAAGTCGATCGACGCGTTTGCGGCCGACGCCTTGATCGGTCTCGCGGCCCTTCGAGCGAGACAGCCCCCGTCAGTCGCGTTCGATGGGGCGGCAGTGGGACTGGTCGCCGCGGGCGAGTCGGCCGTTTGCTCCGCGGCCGGTGGCTTGGTTGGTGTTGCGGCTGTTCGCGGCGGACGGGCCGCGGGCGCCGCGGTCGAGGCCGATGTCTAGGGTTTTGCGGAGGTCCTGGTTGGCCTGCCAGAAGGCGGTGAGCTCGCGGACCTGCTGGTAGCCGGCTCGGTCGGCCTGGGCGCCGGCGAGTGGGGACATCCGGATGTCCAGCGGATCGTCGGGGTCGAAGTCCGCGATCTTTGCGAACGGCTCCTTCATCCCGGTGACGATGCGGTCGATCGCCACGGCCCGGTGCTGCTGCGGGACCAGGTCGGGCAGCTCGCTCGCCTGGTAGACGAGCTCGGCGGCGACCCGGAACTTGTCCTCGCAGTTGACCACCGCCAGTCGCCGCAGAACCTCGTTGCCGGCCAGGTCGACGCGCCGTCCGACCGCCGCGGCGAAGACCTCGGCCGCCGGGACGTACTGGGGGTACGACCGGTCGGCGCGCACGCTCTTGAGCCCCGGCGCGATCCGTTCCAGCCCGAGCTCGTCGATGTACACGTCGAGCGCAATCCGCTTGTACGCCTCGGTGACGCCTTCTTCCAGGGCGGAGACAGCACCTTCCCGAAAGGCCTCGGACCCCATCCCGTGAGACGTGCCGCGCGCGGCCAGCAAGTGGACGTTCTCGTGCAGTACGACGCCCAGTGCGTCCCGATACTGCTCCAGCTCACTGGCGGCCGATCCCCGCCCAGCCTTCTCGAACATCTCCCGCAACGTCCGCGTCACGTCGTCCCGGTACTCGATCGCGCCGTCCCACTTCGCCAGCGCCCGCACCGTGCCGCTGCCCTCAGCAAGCGGCCGAACCTCACGGTTCCACGACGAGTGATGAGCCCCGGAAACCGCCACCGCCGCCCGAGCCTGCCCAGCCATCAACCCCTCGAAATCACCAACCGGCGTCATAACCCGCCGTCAACCCCCACGCCACCCACACCACGTACGCCGTCCGCGTGATCCAAGCAGCGGGTACGACCCGCGTCATCGCCGCGACCGATGCCACGCACTCCGCCTGCGCCCGCGGTGGCGCCCGCTTGATCCACGCCGCCCGCGTGATCCGCGCAGCGGGTTCCACCCGCGTCACCGGCCCGCCCCGTGCCGCGTACCCCACCTGCGCCACCTACGCCGCCCGTGCGATCCGCAGCGCCGACGCCATCTCCGCCGCCCACTCCACCCGTGCGATCCGCGCCGCCGGCGGAATCGTGGTGGTGTCGCACGGCCGTCCGTTGGCTGATGCGGCTGTGGGCTTGGCGTCGGAGATGATCACTGCTGACAACCGTCCGGTGATCGCGGTGGCAGGCACCCGCGTCGCCCCCTCCGCCCGCGCGATTCGCACCACGGCTGCCACCCGCGCCGCCGGCGCCGACGGTATACGTGCTCGCGCTGTCAGTTCCTTGCATCGTCCGCACCCGGCTGGGGGTGGGTGGGAGTGGATGTGGCGGAGGTGAGGCTGTCCAGGAGGAGGTGGAGGGGTTCGTTCAGGTCGGCGATCGGGCCTTGTTCGGTGGGTGGTGCGGTGTTCGCGATCGCGGCGATCTGGTTGATGGCTTCGCGGATCGCTTGAATGCGGTCTGCGGGGGTGCCTTCGGTGGTTTGGGCTGTGGACTGGATGCGGATGGCTGCGGCCAACTCGGGGGAGAGGCTCGGCTGCGGCCTGCCGAGGGCGTCTTCGAGGGAGGCGATCAGGAGGTGGGCGGCCTGCTGGTCAGCGGGTGAAGGGAGTTCGGCAGCCAGGGCTCGGAGGCGGGAGACCTCGGACTCGAGGGCGGTCGCGTCGAGGGAGCGAGCGCCGGCGAGGACCTCGCCGTAGGCGGCGTCGAACTGGTCGTAGTCCATGGGCTCAGTATCCGGGCCGGAAGTATCAGCTGAGCCGGTTCGATGGACGTTTCAGGTCGGGGGTCAGCGGGTTCGCTCCAGGTCTTGGACTGGGGGTCGGGGAGTTCGCGGGCGGTCGAAGGCGTTGGCGAGGTGTTCGAGGCGTTGGTCGAGGGTGGCCAGTGCGGTCCGGAGGGTGGCGTGGGAGCGGTGGGCGGCCAGGTCTTGGGGATGGAGTTGGAGGACTTCCAGGGACTGGAAGGCGGTGCGCAGGTGAGTTTCGAGGTCATGGCGGATCTCGGGCTCCTCGGTGTAGGGGACCAGTCGGGGGAGGGTGGTGGAGCGGTAGAGCAGGTCGGTGACCAGGGGCCACTGGCCTTCGGTGGTTTGGCGGTTGAGAAGGGTGAGGGCGGAGCCGGGCGGGTGGTGGCGGCGCTCGTCGAGGTAGGACGTCAGGGCGACGGTGGCCGGGACGTACGCCTGGTACGACGGACGCGTGGCAACCCCGTCGATGCCGGGAGCGTGGTGGGGGATGGACAGCAGCCGTAGGTAGGCGTCCAGGTGGCTGTGGGACCAGGCTTCCGCGACGCCTTCCTCCAGGGCCTGGGCGCCGGGCGTGCTGAAGGCGTCGCGGGCGGCCTCCTGGGTGGATCCGTGGGGGCCGAGGAAGTGGGACTGCTCGTGGAGGAGGGTCAGCAACGCGTCGCGGTACCTGGCGAGGGTGATCGAGGGTCGGGACTCGCCCGCTCGCGCGTACAGGTCGTGCAGCGGCGCGAGCACGAAGTCCCGGTCGAGGTGCAGCGTGCCGTCCCAGTGGGCCAGGCCGAGGATGCCGTCGCCAGCTTCGACGATTTGACCGTTCCAGGCGGAGCGGTCAGCTCCGGACAGGGACAGCGCCGCTTGGGCGTGCTGGGTGAGCAACTCGGCCAGGGTGTGTGGAGCTGCGAAGGGAACGATCCGTCCGCTGTTGTGCTGCCGCAGGGCTGACTGGATCGGGTCGGTCATGGGCGGATCGCCGTGGCGAGGCGGACGAGAGCGTCGGCCGAGCGGTGCAGGTTGGTGCGTTCGTTCGGGTCGACGCAGGTGTCGGCGCGGCGGCGGAGCTCGGCGATCAGCCATTCGGTGCGGGCCAGGCGGTCGCCGTACGGCTCGTTGGTCTCCATGGGGGTCCTTCCGGGCGAGGTGTGGTCTCGCCAGGGAAGGTATGGAGAAAGGGCCGCGAATCAGCGGCGAGTTGTCAGGCTGTGGACAACCCCGGAGAAGTCAGCGCGAGTGCTCGAGCCCGTCGGCGAGCATCGCCAGCGGCTCGGTCATCTTCAGCAGCGTGAACCGCTCGCCCGGATCCTCGACCCGGTCCGCCAGCGTGCGGATCTTCTTGATCGCCCGCTGGGCCAGTTTGATCCGCTCGGTGACCGGACCGTCGGCCGCGTTCGCCTCGGCGGTCAGCGCGGACGCCTCCTGGAAGGCCTTCTCGTACGCCGGTGAGGCGGGCGGCGGTGTGTTCCGCCGGACCATCTCCAGCAGATCGGTCAGCGACGCCAGGTCGGACGCCGCCTCCTCGCGCTCGGAGCGCAGCTCCACCTGGTCGGCCAGCACCGCCAGACGGCCTACCTCGGCGGCCAGGCCGTCCACGTCCAGCCGTGCGTCGAGGCACGCCTGCTGGACGGCGTCATACGCAGAGCGGAACTCGTCGTACCTCACAGTGAACAAACCTAGGGCACAACGGGCCCCCGCGGCGAGACACGAATGTCGCGCTGGTTGAACCTCTGGCAAAGAAAGCGGATCAGAACAGGGTCGGCGGTGCGGATGGCACGGGTTCGGGCAGCGGCTCGAGCTCCGGTACCAGTGCTCGTACGTCGTCGTGGAAGCGCCGAGCCAGGCCTAGCGCGAGCGCGTTGTCGGGGGTGTGGATGAAGACCGTTGGCGAACGTCCCTCGCGCAGCCACTCGGCGCACAGCGAGGCCCAGCCCTGCCAGCCGGCGGCGGTCTCGTCGGCTGAGTCCCGTCCGATGTAGCGCACGATCGGGTGGTCGGTCAGAGCCCGAGTACGGCGGGGGACGCGTGGCTTGTTCATCCAGGCTTCCCGCTCGACCAGACTGGTTGCCGGCTTGCCGAACAGCGTCATCGTGTCGAACGGCACCCACTCGGAGCCGGTCCTGGCGAGCACCTGCTCGAGTGACGCCGCGGCGCGGTCGTCGGTGAAGAAGTCGCGGTGCCGCACCTCTACGGCGTACCGGTGCCGGCGGGGAAGCTTGTGCATGAACGTTGCGAGCGCGCCGAGATCGCTTGGGCCGAAGGATGCCGGGAGCTGGATCCAGAAGGCGTGCGCGCGGGGGCCGAGGGGTTCGAGGGCGGAGAGGAAGGCGCTGACCTCGGCGTCGGCGCTGCGGAGGCGGCGCTCGTGGGTGATCGTCTTCGGGAGTTTCACCACGAAGCGGAAGTCGGGTGGGGTCTGTGCTGCCCAGTTCTCGACCGAGCTGCGGGAGGGCGTTGCGTAGAAGGTGGTGTTGCCCTCGACCGCGGTGCACCAGGTGGCGTACGTGCGCAGGCGGTCCTTGGAGCCGAGGTCCCAGGCCGCGTGGGTCCACATCGCGCAGCCGACATGAAGTCGCACGAGGAAAACCTAACCGGTGGGACAGACGGAAAGCTGAGGCCCCGCAACCGGTGACCGGTTGCGGGGCCACGATCAGCCCAGAGCGGGCGGATCAGGTCAGCGGTCGACCTCGCCCTTGATGAACTTCTCGACCAGGTCGCGGCAGACGTCGTCGGCGTACTGCTCCGGCGGCGACTTCATGAAGTACGACGACGCGGACAGGATCGGGCCGCCGATGCCGCGGTCCTTGGCGATCTTCACCGCGCGGATCGCGTCGATGATGATGCCGGCCGAGTTCGGGGAGTCCCAGACCTCGAGCTTGTACTCCAGCGACAGCGGGACGTCGCCGAAGTTGCGGCCCTCGAGCCGGATGAAGGCCCACTTGCGGTCGTCGAGCCAGGCGACGTAGTCGGACGGGCCGATGTGCACGTTGCGCGGGTCGATGTCGTCGACCAGCTGCGAGGTGACGGACTGGGTCTTGCTGATCTTCTTGGACTCCAGCCGGTCGCGCTCCAGCATGTTCTTGAAGTCCATGTTGCCGCCGACGTTCAGCTGGTAGGTCCGGTCGACGGTGACGCCGCGGTCCTCGAACAGCTTGGCCAGCACCCGGTGCGTGATGGTGGCGCCGATCTGCGACTTGATGTCGTCGCCGACGATCGGCACGCCCGCCTCGGTGAACTTGTCGGCCCACTCCTTGGTGCCGGCGATGAAGACCGGGAGCGCGTTGACGAACGCGACCTTCGCGTCGATCGCGCACTGGGCGTAGAACTTGGCCGCCTGCTCCGAGCCGACCGGGAGGTAGCAGACCAGGACGTCGACCTGCGCGTCCTTCAGCGCCTGGACGACGTCGACCGGCGCCGCGTCGGACTCGGTGATGGTCTCGCGGTAGTACTTGCCCAGACCATCCAGGGTGTGACCGCGCTGCACGGTGACGCCGGACGGCGGCACGTCGCAGATCTTGATCGTGTTGTTCTCACTGGCGCCGATCGCGTCGGCGAGGTCGAGGCCGACCTTCTTGCCGTCCACGTCGAACGCGGCGACGAACTCGACGTCGCGGACGTGGTAGTCGCCGAACTGGACGTGCATCAGACCGGGGACGCGCTCGTCGGGCTTGGCGTCACGGTAGTAGTGCACGCCCTGGACGAGCGAGCTGGCGCAGTTGCCGACACCGACGATCGCTACGCGGATCGAAGTCATCTGGAACTCCTTCAATTGGGGGGTGTTGCAGGCGGTTTCTGGTCTGGGGGCTGCTGCTGGCGCCGTTCGCCGTCGATCAGCTCGTTCAGCCAGCGGACTTCGCGCTCGGCCGACTCCAGGCCGTGCCGTTGCAGCTCGAGGGTGTACGCGTCGACCCGCTCCGCCGTGCGGCTCATCGCCGCCCGGAAGTTGGCCAGCCGCTCCTCCATCCGGGCCCGGCGGCCCTCGAGGATGCGCAACCGGGTGGCCGGGTCGGTGCGGCCGAAGAACGAGAACCGGACCCCGAACGTGTCGTCGTCCCAGGCCGACGGACCCGCGTCGTGCATGGCGTGCGCGAAGTGGTCCTTCCCGTCGGCGGTGATCGAGTAGACGATCTTGGGCCGGCGGCCGTCCGGCGTACCGGCCTCGGTCGCGATCAGGCCGGTGCGGAGCATCGCCTTCAGACACGGGTAGAGCGACCCGAACGACAGCACCCGTCCCCACCCGAACTGGGCGTTGACGCGCTTGCGGAGCTCGTAGCCGTGCATCGGCGCTTCGTGCAGCAGGCCGAGTACGGCGAGCTCCAGGACCCCACTGCGGTTCCCCATGACCCACCTCCCTCGGTCCAGTTTGTCATGACCTGATGTATCGGTTCGATACATCGCTGCGCCACTGTAAGCAGTTGATTGACGCGACGACAACTCATGACAAAGTTGGGCTTTGTCACCTCCTCTCGGACGCGCCTTCAAGAAACCTGTTACGTCAGGCGCCGATCTGCGTTAATTCACCTGACACACAGCGTCGTGAGTCAGGAGCGGAGAGTCATGACCGAGAGTCACGGCAAGCACGCCAGGCACGAGGTGGAAGGGGAAGGACCGCTGGCGCGGGTCGCGTTGCGGTTCACCGCGTTCACCGAGAAGTGGCTGCCCGACGCGTTCGGGTTCGTCCTGGTCGGCACCTTCGTGGTGCTGCTGTTCGGGCTGGTCACCGGGGAGCCGCTGCTGAAACGCCCCGACGACCCGGCCGCGACGCACGGGTTCGGCCTGGTCGACGCCTGGGGGCTGGGCTTCTGGAGCCTGATCACCTTCACGCTCCAGATGGCCATGATCATCATCGGCGGGTACGCCGTGGCGACCAGCGGTCCGGTCGCGCGACTGATCACCCGGCTGGCCCGGATCCCGAAGTCACCGCGCGGCGCGGTCGCCTTCGTCGCGGCGGTGGCCATGCTCGCGTCGTACCTGAACTGGGCGTTCAGCCTGATCTTCGCCGCGATCCTGGCCCGTGAGGTGGCTCGGAACGTGCCGAAGGCGGACTACCGCGCGCTCGGCGCGATGGCGTTCCTCGGGCTCGGCACGGTCTGGGCGCAGGGCCTGTCCGGCTCGGCCGCGCTCCAGGTGGCCAGCCCGAGCAGCAGCCCGGCCCCGGTCCAGGAGGTGATCAAGGCCGCCGGCCACGCCAGTGGGGTGATTCCGCTCAGCGACACGATCTTCACCTGGCAGGCGATCGTGGCGACGATCTTCGTGTACGCCGTGGGCGTGACGATGGCCTGGTTCATCGCGCCTGGTGCTGACAACTCCAGGACCGCCGAGCACCTCGGGATCGAGCTCAAGCCGCTGATCGGCCGCGGTTCGGCGTACAACGGTCAGCGGGTGAACGGCGAGACGCGCAGGCCGGGTGACTGGCTGGAGCACTCGCCGCTGTTCAGCCTGCTGGTGGTGCTGCTCGGCGTGGTCTACCTGGTCCGGTACTTCGACGGTAAGAGCTTCTTCAACGCGCTCGACCTGAACACGGTCAACCTGATCCTCTTCCTGCTCGCGATGCTGCTGCACTGGCGGCCGTGGCGGATGGCCCGCGCGGTCCGCGACGGCGCACCGGCGGCGGCCGGCGTCCTGCTGCAGTTCCCGCTGTACGGCGGCATCTTCGGCATGATCGCCTACACGGGCATCTCGGCCCGCCTCGCCGGCTGGCTGGTGCGGGCGAGCACGCAGTTCTTCTTCCCGCCGCTGGTCGCGATCTACTCGTGCATCCTCGGCGTCTTCGTCCCCAGCGGCGGCAGCAAGTGGGTGATCGAGGCGCCGTACGTGCTGGAGGCCGCGAACCAGCTCAAGGTCGACGCCGGCTGGATGGTCGTCGTCTACGACCTCGGCGAGGCCAGCGCCAACCTGCTGCAGCCGTTCTGGATGCTCCCCACGCTCGCGATCCTCGGCCTCAAGGCCCGCGACATCATGGGCTACACCTTCACCCTGTTCCTCGCCTGCTTCCCCGCGGCGCTGCTCGCCGTCACGCTGCTGGCGCCACACGTCACCGGCTAGGTACTCTCTGTGCTCATTTAGGGCGCGTTACCACATCCCCTCTAGTCTGGGGGGCAATGACTTCAGCGAGATCGTCGAGGACTGGACAGTGAGTGAAGCTCGTCGCAAGGCCGCCCCGTCTCGTGCGCGCCGCAAGAAACACTGGGCGCTGCGGGTCCTCGGGTGGTTGCTGGCACTGTTCTTCCTGGGCGTGATCGGGGCCGCGGCCACCTTCTTCATCGGGTACCAGACGACGGACATCCCGGACCCGAACAAGCAGTTCCAGATGAACACCACGACGGTGTACTACTCGGACAACAAGACGGTGCTGGGCAGCTTCTACGACCAGAACCGTCAGTCGGTGCCGCTGTCGCAGATTCCGAAGACCGTCCAGGACGCCGTCATCGCGGCCGAGGACCGGACGTTCTGGACCAACCCCGGCGTCTCACCGTCCGGGATGGCCCGCGCGGCGTTCAACATTGCCCGCGGCAAGCAGCTTCAGGGTGGTTCGACGATCACCCAGCAGTACGTGAAGATCATGTACCTCACGCAGGAGCGGACGTTCTCCCGCAAGTTCTCCGAGCTGTTCATCGCGACCAAGCTGAGTCGCCAGACGGACAAGAAGGAGATCCTTGAGGGGTACCTGAACACCATCTACTTCGGTGAAGGTGCGTACGGCATCAGTGCCGCGGGTGATGCGTACTTCAGTGAGCCGAACCCGCAGAAGCTAGGCCCCGAGAGGGCCGCCTTCCTGGCCACCGTGCTGAACAACCCGAGTTGGTTCGACCCGGACAAGCCGGCAGCGCAGCAGCGGATTCTCGAGCGGTACCGGTACGTGCTGGACGGGATGAGGCTCGGCGGCACGATCACCCAGGCGCAGTACGACAAGATGAGCAAGCAGGTGCCGACGCTCGACAAGAAGGAGAAGAGCCCCCGGTTCAAGGGGACCAAAGGTTACCTGTTGGCCATGGCCAAGGAAGAGCTGGACAGCCTCGGCTACACGCCTGAGGAGATCAGCGGTGGCGGGCTCCGAGTGGTCACGACCTTCGACATCGGCAAGCAGAACGAGGCGGTTCGCGCGGGCGTCAACGAGCTCCCCGAGAAGCGGAAGGACCTGCATGTCGGGCTCGCGTCGGTGCGGCCTGGTACCGGCGAGTTGGTGGCCATGTACGGCGGCCCCGACTTCCTCAAGAGCGAGCTGAACTGGGCCCGGTTGCGCGCCCGCCCCGGCTCCTCGTTCAAGCCGTTCGCCGTCGCCGCGGCGTTGAAGGACGGCCGCAGCCTGTACGACACGTTCCAGGGCGACAGCCCGATCGAGGTCCAGGGCAAGGAACTGAACAACGAGTTCGACAACGACTACGGCGAGGTGGACCTGATGAAGGCCACCAAGCTGTCGATCAACACCGCGTTCTACGACCTGGTCGACAAGCAGATGGAAGACGGCCCGAACAAACTGGTGGACGCGGCCGAGGCTGCGGGGATCCCGAAGACCACGGCGCTGGAGAACGACCGCAACAACCCTTCGACCGTGCTGGGCCCGAACGCCTACGCCTCACCGATCGACATGGCCAACGCCTACGCGACGTTCGCCGCCGGTGGGATGTACACGCCGGTGCACACGATCAAGTCGGTCAAGTCGCCGGGCAACGCCAAGAACTTCAAGCAGGAAGACAAGTACAAGCCGGAGCGCAAGTTCGACAAGGTGATCGCCGACCAGGTCAACCTGGCACTGAAGGGCGTGACCGAGGACGGCGGCAGCGGCGAGCGCGCGCAGAAGCTCGACCGTGAGGTGGCCGGCAAGACCGGTACGGCGGGTGGTGTGGCGGTTGAGCACCGGGCCGCGAACGCCAAGTGCGACGGCTGCAAGGACGGCGACGACACACTGACCTCGTGGTGGACCGGCTACACGCCCCAGCTGTCGACCTCGGTCCTCTACCGCGCCGGCAAGACCGGTGAAGGCGACCTCGACCCGTTCAGCGACGACAAGGCGTTCTTCGGTGGCAACTGGCCGCTGAAGACCTGGCTGGCCTACATGGAGCCGGCGCTCGGCAGCTCCGAAGAGGTCAAGTTCGACGAGCCGGACCCCGACGCGTTGAACAGCCCGACGCCGACGTACACGCCGCCGCCGACGACGGAGACGCCGACCAACACCCCGACGAGCCCGCCGCCGAGCACGCCGAACAGCCCGCCGCCGTCGTCGCCACCGAGCACGCCGAACAGCCCGCCGCCGAGCACGCCGAACGACCCGAAGCCGAGCAAGCCGACGAAGCCGACCCGGCCGCCGATCACCTTCCCGACCGGCCCGAACGACCCACCGGGCGGCGAAGAAGGCGGCGCCGAGGACCCGGGCGACGGCAGCAACCAGTAGCTCCTGGACCGCACCCTTCGGGGTGCGGTCCAGCTGCGTTCAGGCCCGGGTCTGTGGACGGAGCTGAGCCGGTTCAGTAGCGATGGGGCACGATGGGGGTGTGTTCGAGCGGACAGCGGGGGAGCAGCCCAAGCGGGCTCGGCGGGCCCGGGATACGGGTGCTGCCGGGATTCGGCAGTGGTTGCCTGAGCAGCTGAGCCGGGAAGCGCTCGGCTGGTGGTTGGTCACGCGGGCGGGGATCTTCCTGCTTGCGCTTTCCGCCCCGATGCTGTTCAACCGTGGCGACACCTACCCGGACGTCTGGCGGGCCTGGTGGCAGTGGGACGTCTGGCATTTCAAGGCGATCGCGGAGTTCGGCTACGCGAACGGCGAGCCGTCCGGCGCGCCGCTGGCGGCGTTCTTCCCCGGACTGCCGGTGCTGATGCGGGCGGCCAGCTGGCTCGGCATCGGGTACGTCGGCGGCGGCGTGCTGGTGTCCGCGATCGCGAGCGCTGTCGCCGGGGTCTGGCTGGCCAAGCTCGCCCGGTACGAGTTCCCCGAGCTGCGCGACTTCGGTCCGACGGCGGCGCTGGTCTGGTTCACCGCGCCGGTCGGCGTCTTCCTGGCCGCGCCGTACACCGAGGCCCTGTTCTGCGCGTTCGCGTTCCCGGCCTGGCTCGCGGCCCGGCAGGGACGGTGGGCGCGGGCCGCGATCCTGGTGGCGCTCGCGTCGACGGTCCGGGTATCGGGGTTGTTCCTGATCTTCGCGCTGTGCGTCGAGTTCGTCACCTCGAAGAAGCGGGACTGGCGGTCGCTGCCCTGGCTGGCGCTGCCCGCCGTACCGGTGCTCGGCTTCATGGCGTACCTGAAGCAGATCCACGGCTCCTGGTTCGCATGGCAGGACGCGCAGGAGAAGGGCTGGGCGCGGGAGTTCACCTGGCCGTGGACCTCGATCGTCCACACCTTCGAGGCCGCGACCAAGGGCCACTTCTCGGCCGACCGGACGGACTGGACGTGGATGTTCCGGGCCGAGCTGGTCGCACTGCTGGTCGGACTGCTCCTGCTGGCCTGGCTGCTCTGGCGTCGCTCCTGGGGCGAGGCCGCCTGGGTCGGGGCGACGGTGGCCGCGTTCGTCACGTCGTACTGGGTGTACTCGCTGACCCGGGCCACGCTGCTCTGGTGGCCGCTGTGGATCGGGCTGGCCGTGCTGCTGCACCGGAGACCCTGGCTGGGCCGGTTCTACCTCGGGTTGGCGATACCACTGGCCGCCATCTGGGCCGCGGCCTTCTTCACCGGCCGCTGGGCCGGCTGACTACCGCACCACGTAGGCGAACCGCTGCGAAGCCGTCTCCCCGTACGGCGTGACGACGGCGACGCCCAGCTCGTGCTCACCCGGCGTCAGGTCCAGCGCCCACTCGGCGGCGTCGATCGTCTCGTCGGCCAGGTGCAGCCGGATGCCCACGCCGTACGGGTGGAAGTGCTCGAACCGGACCACGGGCCGCGACACCGTCCCGCCGAGCCCGGTCGCGAGCGCGGACAGCCGCGGGTACGCCGGGCCGCCGTCCCGGACGAGCCGGGCCGTCTCGATCACGCGCGAGCCCTGGAACAGTGGCGCGAACGGCTCAGCCGTCCAGGTGACGCCCGTCGTGGTCGCCGAGCCGAAGTACGTGAACCAGGCCGCCGCCTGCGCCACGTTGACCGGCCCGACGAAGCGAGGTGGGCTGTCGAGCGCCAGCAGCTCCTGCACGCCCAGCGGCGTACCGGCGTCGTCGGCCCAGTACGAGCCGTTCTGCCCGTCCAGGACGACCCAGCGGTCCAGCTCGTCGATCCATGCCTCGCTGACGACGTGGCCGCGCCCGACTCCGATGTGGTGCGCCGGCTGGCGCAGGTCGACGCGGCGCGACGGAATCCGTACGGCGTTGAGCGCCTGGCTCAGCACGATCGAGTACTCGGCGCAGGCGAACCGCTCGCCGGCGTCCACCCGCTGCAGCACGGTCAGCGCATCCGGGTCGTCCACGTGGTCGTTCGCGTGCCGCCAGCTCTGGTGGACCCACTCCAGCAACCGGCGGGCGGTCGCCCAGGCCGACTGCGATGGCGCCGGCAGTCGCTTCAGCAGACCCTCCCGGCGCTCGGCTGCGATCGTGTACAGCTCCAGCGGCAGCGCCGGAGCCGCATCAGGCCAGTCGGTCAGCTCCAGCGAAGGCAGCGGCACTGGGCCGAGTATACGCCGCTCCAGCGACGGCCACGCACTCTCAGCCCCGAACACCTTCTCCAGCTCACCGTCGAACAGCTCCGGCTGGCTGAATCCACCCGCAACCGCCTCCTCGAGCAGCGCCAAGGCATCCGGCGAGCCCAGCCGAGCAGCCGCGAGCGCCGCGCCAGGTGCCCACAGGTGAATCCACCACTCGGCGTCGCCGCGCAGCTCGGGCACCAGCCCGAGAAGCTCCTCGTGGCGGCCCTCCCGCAAGCACCGTTCCGCCCGCAGCCGCAGCCTGGCGAGTTCACGGCGTCCGGCGGTTGCTTTCCTGCCGGAGCTCGGCGCCGCGAGATGCCCGGAGGATCGCTCGGCCCCCGGGTCGTCCAGCGACTCGGCCATCCCCGCCCCCATCTCGCGATTCGGACTCATGAACTCCTAGGCAACCTATCCGGCACCTCGTTCGTCAGTACGAGTGGAAGGGGTGGCAGGCCGGGCGGGGTCGCCACCCCTCCCTTCTCCGTGAACACACGTCCGGCGGAGCCTCTCAGGGGCAGGTTCCGCCGGATGGTGTTCATCCGGTCTGACCGGTAGCTCGCGCGCGGCGGCTGGCCGTCAGGCGGCGCGCCTTCGCGGTCGAGCCGCAGTCGGCCATCGCGCACCACCGCCGGGTGCCGTTCCGGCTGTGGTCGAGGAAGAGGAACCCGCAGCCACCCTCCTCGACCGGGCACTCCTTGAGCCGGCTGGTGTCGGCCGTGGTCAGGAAGTCCACGGCGATCCGCGCGAGCCGGTCCGGGATGACCTGCGCCGGCGTGATGCCGACGTCGAGCCGAACGGTGGCACCATCCAGGACCAGTGCCGACCGCGCCGAAGCGGCGGCCCAGTGCAGGTTCAGGTTCCCCACCGCCACGCTCGGATCCAGCGCGGCCTCAGATACACCAAGCCGGTGAGCAAGCAGCGCGTACGACGCCTCGCGCACCTCCAGCGTGGCGCGCAGCGCCTGCTGGCCGGAGCCGGGGGCAGCGCTCCACGCCGCCTCGACCGCGGCGGCCTCGGCGACGTCGATCAGCTCGATCCGTTGAGCCCACTCGAGAAGGTCGGCTGGTTCGGCCAGGTACTCGTGCCGGTCCGCGACCGCCGGCCGCCGAGGCGCGACGGTGTTCACCAGATCGAGGGTCAGATGTCCTCCGACGATCCGCAACGGGGGATTGTCCTCAGCTGCCATACCTGAGATGCTACCACCGTAAAGCCTTACGATGGAATCACTCGATCAGGAGGTCGCCATGGCCGACGTACGGCGGGCCAACACCACACTGGTAGCGCTCGCGATCGGAGCCTTCGTCTACGTCACGAGCGAGGTCCTGCCGATCGGGCTGCTCACGGTGATCGCCGACGACCTCGGCCGATCCCGGTCGGAGATCGGCCTGCTGGTCACCGGGTACGCCGCGGTCGTGGTGCTGATGTCCGTGCCGATGACCAAAGCGACCCAGCGGGTTCCGCGAAGGTTCCTGATCACCACGAGCCTCGGCCTGCTCGGCCTCGGGCTGATCGCCGCCGCGCTGGCGCCGAACTTCGCCGTACTGCTGCTCTCCCGCCTGATGGCCGCCCTGTCGCAGTCGCTGTTCTGGTCGGTGGTGGCCTCGACGGCGACCGGACTCTTCCCGCCCGAGGTCCGCGGACGGGCGCTGGCCCGGATGGGGATCGGCAACGCGCTCGCGCCGGTGCTCGGCGTACCGGCCGGGACCTGGCTGGGGCAGCAAGCCGGCTGGCGGACCGCGATGTTCGTGATGGCCGGACTCACGCTGGCCACCGCGGCCGTCCTCCGGGCGTTGCTGCCGTCGACCGCGCGCAAGGACGACGCGGTCACCCGCGGCACGACGCCGGACGCCCGGCGGTACGCACTGCTGGTCGCGGCGACCGCCGTGGCGGTGGCCGGAGCGATGACCACCTACACCTACGTGACGCCGTTCCTGCTCGACGTGAGCGGTTTCCGGCCGCAGTCGCTCGGGCCGCTGCTGGCGGTGATCGGTCTCGCCGGCGTCATCGGCACGCTGGTCGTCGGCGCTCTCCTCGACCGCTATCCACACGGCGCCCTGGTTGCCGCGGTGGGCGTGATGACCACGGCCCTGGCCGGGCTGGCGGTGCTGGGCGCAGTCCAGCCGGCGGCGGTCGCGCTGCTGGCGCTGATGGGGCTGGCGTTCAGCGCCTTCGCGTCCGCCGTGGGCCACACGACCCTGCTGATCGCGCCGGGCAGTACCGATCTGGCCTCAGCAGGCAGTAGTTCGGCCTTCAACGTGGGCATCGCCGCCGGATCCCTGCTCGGTGGGCTGCTCATCACCCACCGGGGTACGGCGAGCGTCGCACTGGTCGGCGGTGCGCTTGCGGCCGTTGCACTCGCCGGCCTGCTGGCCGAACCGAAGCTGCGGCGTACCGCCCCGGCGGAGCCACTGATGTGTGGCTCCGCCGGATCGGATCAGCCGTAGTTGCGCTCGATCGACGCTGACGGCGTCGGGGTCGGCTTGGACTCCGCCACCCGCTTGTCGCTCGGGTGCGTGCCCGCCTCGATGCCCTTCAGCGTGCCGAGCAGCTCCAGCTCGGACAGCGTCACCCCGGTCGCACCGGCCGCGGGCGTGAGCACCAGCCGGTACTGGGTGTACGTCTTCGGCTGAGCCACGCTGAACGACCGCGTGTACGACGGGAAGGCCCACGTCTGCCCCGACCGCTTGTCCACGGTCGTCCACTTCGTCCCGTCGTTCGAGCCCTCCAACGTCCAGCCCGAGGGCGCGGCGCCGGTGGTCCCGCTGGTCAGCGTGTACATCGTCACCGGACGACCCTGCTGCAGCGTGACGGTCACGGTCGGCGTAGCGCCGGTCAGCGTGACCTGCTGCTTGGAGTCGTTGTCGGTCAGCGCGGACACGTCCACGCCGCCGGCCGCGGTGACCGCGCCCTCGTCCTCGGTCGAGTCCCGCCAGGTCTTCGGGTCCTCACCGGGCTTGGTGATCGACGGCGGCGCGTCGTTGCGGCCGGTGCCCCAGCTCGACGGCTGGTCGGTCATCTCGAACTCGATCTTGCCGCCCTGGGCGATCAGGTCGTGCGGCAGCGCGGTCGAGGACCACTTCTTGCCGTTCACCTTGACGCCCTTGACGTAGATGTTCTTCGCGCTGTTCTTCGGCGCGCTGACCACCAGCTTCTTGCCGCCCGGCAGGTTCACCGTCGCCTTGGTGAACAGCGGCGAACCGATCGCGTACGACGGCGAGCCGACCTGCAGCGGGTAGAACCCGAGCATGCTGAACAGGTACCACGCCGACATCTCGCCGTTGTCCTCGTCGCCCGGGTAGCCCTGCCCGATCTCCGAGCCCAGGTACAGCCGGCTCAGCACCTCGCGCACCTTCTCCTGCGTCTTCGACGGCTGCCCGGCGAAGTCGTACATGTAGGCGATGTGGTGCGACGGCTGGTTCGAGTGGCCGTACTGGCCCATCCGGACGTCGCGCGCCTCGAGCATCTCGTGGATCGTGCCGCCGTACCCGCCGACGTGCGTGGCGTCCTCGGGCGTGGCGAAGAACTCGTCGAGCTTCTTGGCCAGCCCCTCGCGGCCGCCGTACAGGGCGGCCAGGCCGGCGCCGTCCTGCGGGGTCGAGAAGGCCATGTTCCAGGCGTTGGTCTCGGTGTAGTCGTGACCCCAGTCGCGCGGGTCGAAGGTGGTCGGGGAGTTGCCCCAGACGCCGTCCGCGTCCTTGCCCTGGAAGAAGCCCAGCGCCGGGTCGAACAGGGTCACGTAGTTGCGGGCCCGGTTCAGGTAGTAGTCGTAGTTGTCCAGGTACTCCTGCTTGCGCGGGTCGTTCTTCTTCGCCGCGTCGTACAGGGCCTTGGACATGTTCGCGATGCCGTAGTCGTTGATGTAGCCGTCCATCGACCAGCTGAAGCCCTCGGCCGTGGAGTTGGCCGTGTAGCCGTTGAACGTCGAGCGGTCGAGGCCCTTGCGGCCGACGTTCTCCGTCGGCGGGCGGGCGGCCGCGTTCTTCAGCGCCGCGTCGTACGCCGCCTGGACGTCGATGCCCTTGATGCCCTTGAGGTAGGCGTCGGCGAACGCGACGTCCGAGCTGGTGCCGACCATCAGGTTCGCGTAACCCGGCGAGGACCAGCGCGAGATCCAGCCGCCGTCCTTGTACTGCTGGACGAAGCCGTTCACCAGGTCGTCGGCGGTGTCCTGCGCGAACAGGCTGTACGCCGGCCAGACGGTGCGGTAGGTGTCCCAGAACCCGTTGTTCACGTAGGTCTGCCCGGCCACCAGCTTCGAGCCGGTCGCGGTCGGGGTGTCCGCGCCGACCTTCGGCGAGACCGGCGACGCGTAGGTGATCACCGGCTTCTTCGCCGTACCGGTGTTCTCCGAGCCGTTGTTCGGGTAGAGGAACAGGCGGTACAGGTTCGAGTAGAGCGAGTGCAGCTGGTCCGCGGTGGCACCCTCGACCTCGATCGTGCGCAGCTTGGCGTCCCAGAGCTTCTGCGCCGCCGACTTCACCTTGTCGAACTTGCTGTCCGCGCCGAGCTCGAGCTCCAGGTTCTTCTTCGCCTGCGCGGTCCCGATCAGCGAGGTGGCGATCCGCAGCTGGACCTGCTGGACGTCCTTGCCGAAGCTGAAGTAGCCACCGACGTTCGCGCCGCCACCGTCGGCAAGCTTGCCGGAGGCAACGACCTTCTGGTCGACCACGCCGTACACGAACAGCCGGCCGGCGCCGGTCGACAGCCCGCTCTTCACGTCGCTGAAGCCGGTCACGACGCCGGTCTCCGGGTCGAGCGTCAGACCGCCGTTGTTGTTGGCGTTGTCGAAGACCAGCGACGCCTGGCCCTTCGGGAAGCTGAACCGCAGCATCGCCGCGTGGTCGGTCGGAGCGACCTCGAGCGCGTTGCCGTTGTCGAAGGTGACGCCGTAGTAGTACGGCCGGGCCACCTCGTTGTCGTGGCTGAACGCCCAGGCCCGGGCCTCGCGGTCCGCGGTCGGGGTCGCCGCCGTCGACGGCATCACCTGGAAGGTCTGCCGGTCACCCATCCACGGGCTCGGCTCGTGGCTGATCGACAGCGCCTGGATCTCCGGCTTGTTCTGCTCGTTGTTGCCCTTGGCGTAGTCGTACAGCCAGGACGTCGAGCCGGCATTGGTCACCGGCGTCCAGAAGTTGAAGCCGTGCGGTACGGCGGTCGCCGGGATGTTGTTGCCCCGGGAGAAACCGCCGGTCGCGTTGGTGCCGCGGGTCGTGATCGCGAGCTCCGACGGGTGCTTCGCGGCGGTCTTGCGGGCGGCGTCGTCCGGGTTCTCCGCCTTCGCGATCCGGACGTCGTCGATCCAGCCGCGGAAGTCCGCCGGGCCCTCGGGCTTGTCGTAGCCGACCAGGATCCGCTGGACGGTCTTGCCGGCGGCGTACTTGCCGAGGTCGGCCTCGATGTTGTTCCACTGGTTGGTGGACAGGCCCTTGCCCTCGCCCTGGCCGCGCGGGCTGAGGCCGAACCCGTGGTGGTCCTTGGCCTTCAGGTCGCTCAGGTAGGTCCCGTCCGAGAAGGCCAAGTCGACCGCCGCGTACGTGCTCGGGTAGCTGAGGTCGCCCTCGACGTGCTCGGGGAAGATCTTGTACGACAGCCGGGTGTCCTTGCCGACCTTGAGGTCGACGTCGGCGATCTTGTTCCAGGTGTAGCCGCGACCTTCGGCGGTCTGGTGGCCGGCGTACCGGAAGGACTTCACGCCGGTGAAGCCGGTCCGGGCCCGGGCGTTGTACGCGCTGGTCGGGCCGGAGTCGAGCCGCGACTCGGCCACCTCACCAGGAGGCGGCAGCGGGGCGCCGTTGGACAGGTACCAGTCGGCGAGCTGGACGATGTCCTCGCCGTGGTTCAGCGTGATGTCGAGCTTGAAGTGCGTGTACGCCGTCTCGTTCGCGACGGTGTACTCCTTGGTCTGGAACCGGTTCTCGAACGACTCGCCGGTGCGGGTGTCGAGCACGGTCCAGGTCTGGCCGTCGTTCGAGCCGGACACGGTCCAGTTCTGCGGGTCGCGGCCGTCGGCGTCGTTGGCCGAGGTCAGGGCGTACTTGCGCAAGGTGACCGGGGCGGACGTCTGGTAGGTGAGCCAGCCGGTCGGCTCGAAGACCAGCCACTTGGTGAACTTGTCCCCGTCGGCGACATTGCTGGCAATCTCACCGCCGCCGGTGTTCTCGCCGTTGGCGGTCACCTGGGTGACCTTGTCCATCTCGCTGCCGCCGATCCCGGTCGGCGTCGGTCCTTCGACGCCGTCGGTGCGGGGTTTCCCGTCCGGCCCGGTCTCGACCGTGTCGGTGTAGCCGGGCTGCGGCTGCCCGGGCTCGAAGGAGGTGAAGTAGGAAGCACCACTCACCACAGGCTGCTGGTTCGCCTGGGCGGAGGTGGCAACGGAGGCGCTCGCTGACGTCATGGCAGACATTGTCACAACAAGCCCCAGAGACGTGACGAGCCCCAGTGGGCGGCGGAGTTTCATCTCGGCTCCTTGCACGGCAGAAAGTGCCCGCCGAACGCGAGCACCCTGGTGGTCACGCGGCCCCGATGACAAGGTTGTCAGCCCGCGTCCGCAGTGATCCTCCCCATCACGTCACGCCGGGTCAAGACCTCGTCGCACTGAGTTCCACAAGTTACCGCTCACCAGCGGCGTCGCGCCGTCCGGCAGACCTGTGTGTCGTCAGCGGGTGGCGGCCACCAGCAGCGTCGGCAGTACGGCGAGGAAGCGGTCGCGCCGCGCGCGGTCGTGCTGCTCGGCCAGCCAGCCGTCGGCGTCGTCGCGCGTGATCAGCGCCCGGTCGACAGCCGCGGCGGCGGCCATCTCCAGTTGCTCGGCCATCACGTCGTGACCGGTCACGACCTGGTTGTGGACCACCACCTCCGGGTCGTGAAAGCCGGTGTCGAGCAGCCAGTCGCGGAAGCTCCGGGCGGCCCGCGGGGCGACCGAGCGGGACTCCAGCCCGAGCAGGATCACGTCGGTCAGGTCCTGGTCGCTGCTGTCGATCAGCAGGAACCCGTGGTCCTGCCCGGCGAGTACTGCTCGACCGCCGGGCCGTAGTACGCGGTACGCCTCGGCGAGCGTCGGCTGCGGGTCCTCGAGCAGGTGGAAGAGCCGGGCCGCGCGGTAGCCGTCGACGGATCCGTCCGCCAGCGGCAGCTCGTCGGACCGTGCCACGTGAAACATCGCGCCCGGGATCCGCGCCGAGGCGACGGCGATCGCGGCCGGATCGCTGTCGACCCCGATCGTCTTCACCCCGGCGTCGACCAGCTCGGCCGCGGCATGACCGCAGCCGCAGGCGACGTCGACCAGCGTCTGGCCCGGGGCGAGGTCCAGCAAGCGGTAGGACTCGGCGCGGAGTTCGACCGCACCGGGCGTCTGCTCGATCCGGTCCAGGAAAGTCGGTTCAGCCATGCGACCACGGTGCAACTTCAGGTGCACCTGAAGTCAACACCCGCACTGACCGGATCAGTCCATCGACACCTTGTCGAAGATCGTGGTGGTGTAGCGGACGTCGACGCCGACCTCGTCGCCGACGGCCGGCGGCGCCACCGAGGACGGCAGGAACAGCATGCTGGCCTGCATGTGCGGCGGTTCGGCGAACCAGCGCTGCTTGCCCTCGATCGTGAACGGCGACAACGCCATCCCGGCCGCGTCCAGGCTGCCCTTGGCCACCGCGATCGCGCGCTGCCGGACGCTGGCGGCCGCGGTCGGCGCCTCCAGGCCGACGCCGTGCGCCGTACCGCCGGAGACGACCAGGATGTGGCCGTCGCCGGTCACCCGGCGCTGGCGGTAGCCGACGCGCTCGCCGCGGCGTACCGAGTGCACGTCGAGCACCGTCGCGCGGACGGTGAACGCGCCACGGTCGCCCAGCCACAGGCCGGTGCCCATCCGGAGCTTCACGTTGTCGCCGATGTCGGCCAGCTTCTGCGCCGGCACGTGCGACACCCACAGCGGACCCTGCCGTACGGCGCGCGCCTGCTTGCCGAGCTCCGCGGCTTCACGGATGTTGGCCGACGTCCCGCCGGCGCCCATCGGGAAGTGCAGCGACCAGCCCTCGAACTTGATCCGGTCGAGCGCGTTCAGCAGCATCGTGTGGCGCAGCTCGCGGGCGCCGATGCCGTGCCGCCGCATCGAGGTCTGCACCTCGATCAGCACCCGGCTGCCGGCCGGGATGGAGACCAGATCGGCCAGCCGGCTGACCGTGTGGATCACGTTCTTGCCCTGCGGAACCTCCAGGAACGAGCGCCACGGCGAGAGCACCACGACGTCGTCCTTGGAGTCCGGCGGGACCTCGTTGTACGTGCCGACCGCGACGGTCTTCGCGCCGAGCGCGCGCGCCTCGGCCAGCAACCGCGGGTTGCCCACGCCGTACCCGTTGCCCTTGGCCACCGGGATGATGTCGGCGTTCCACGTGGAACGGAGATGGTCGCGCCACCGATCGGAGTCGATGTGCAGGGTCAGGGGCATGGTGTCAACGCCGTCTCATGTAGAGGTCGAATGCGGTGTAGAGCGCCTTGTTCAACGGCAGATCCCACTCACCGACGTACTCGACGGCCTCGCCGCCGGTGCCGACCTTGAACTGGATCAACCCGACGTGCGGGTCGTTCGGGTCCAAGGTGTCGGTGATGCCCCGTAGGTCGTACACGGTCGCGCCCGCGGAGAGCGCGTCCGACATCATCCGCCACTGGATCGCGTTCGATCCACGGACGTCCCGCTTGGCGGTCGAGCTGGCCCCGTAGGAGTACCAGGAGTGACCGCCGACCCGGACCCAGATCGTCGAGGCGACCAGGTCCCCCTCGTGGTAGGCGTTGTAGAGCCGGAAGTCGCAGACGTCGGCCGGCTGGTGGGCCATCGCCGCCTGCATCTTGACGAAGTACGGCAGCGGCCGCGGCGTGAAGTGGTCCCGCTCGGCGGTCTCGACGTACAGCTGGTGGAAGGCCTTCAGGTCCTCCGGCGTCCCGAGGGTGACCTCGACGCCGAGCTTGTCGGCCTTCTTGATGTTGCGGCGCCAGAGCTGGTTCATGCCCTTGAGCAGGTCCTCCTGGCTGCGGCCGGCCAGCGGCACCTGGAAGACGTACTGCGGCTGACCGGCGGCGAACCCCTCGCCGACCCGCGGCGCCTTCCAGCCCAGTGCCCGCAGCTGCGCCGCGACGGTCGCGCCGGACGGCTCGATCACGTCCGGGCGGACGTCGCCGAGCTTCGGCTGCTGGCCGCCGGCGATCGCGTCCTTGACCGTCTTCGCGGTCCAGCGCCGGGTCGCGACCGGCGGACCCATCCGCAGACCGAACGCGCCCTGCTCCGCCGCGTGCGCCGCGAGCGGGCGCAGGAAGCGGCCGAGGTCGATCGCGTCCCAGTCGATCACCGGGCCCTCGGGCAGGTAGGCCAGGTAGCGCTTCACCTTCGGCATCTGCCGGTACAGGACCAGCGCGACACCGACCAGCTGACCCGGGTTCGCCGGATCGAACCAGCCGAGCGACTCGGCCTTCCACTCGCTCTTCACCGCCGCCCAGCCCGGGGTCTGCAGGAAGCTCGCCGACGGCTGCGCCGCCAGGTAGGCGGCGTGCTCGTCGGCCGAGATGGTCCGGATGCTCAAGTCACTCACGGTCGGTCAGGTTACCGGGCGGGAGCGCTAGACCGTAGCCGAGCGGACACATCCGCACGCTGAACTCGCTCCCACCCGGTCGGCGTCAGCCGATCCTGATCAGCCGAGAGCCGTGCGCCGGCACGTCCTCGGCGGTCCAGCTGTTCCAGGCGATGCCCAGGTTCTTCCGCGCCACCAGGTCGCGGACGCCGCGCAGCCGACCGGTGCCGAGCGCCTTGAAGTCGACCTTGATGTCGGCCGGCGCGGAGCCGAGGTTGTACACCGCCGCGTACGTCTTGCCGTGCACGACCTTCTTCCAGACCTGCAGCTCGCCGCCGGTGATCCGGGTCGGCAGTACGGCGGACTGGTCGAGCGCGATCACCTCGGGGTTGGTGAGGATGCCGACCGCCTGGTCGTCGATGTGCTGGAGGTCACCGCCGACGTACAGGGGAGACGACGCCATCGACCAGAACGTCATCACCGACTGCCGCTCGACATTGCTGAGGCCGTCCTGCAGCCCGGTGCCGGTGTTGTTGACGATCGGCATCGAGTCGAGGTCGCCGAGGTAGTCCTTGCGAAGGTACGGCAGCCAGTTCGGCAGGTCCTCCCAGCGGTTGTCGACCGAGCTCTCCCACGTCGCCGTGGTGTCGCAGTAGCACTCGACGTCGGTGTCGATCCGGACGCCGTTCACCGACGGCCGCAGGCCCTCGGCGGCGGCGAGGTCGACCGGCCAGGCGCTGCCGCTGAGCCAGATCTTCCGGCCGGACTTGTCGATCGCCTTCGAGTACGCCGCCATCTCGGCCACGCTCGACGGCAGGATCCCGTCGATCTTGAGGAAGTCGATGCCCCAGGAGGCGAACTTCTTGACGACGGAGTCGATGTAGGCCTGAGCGCACGGCTTGGTGTAGTCGATCATCCAGTTGTCGCCCCACTTGTTCGCCGTGGTCAGCGGCAGGACGGTGATCTGCTGGACGGTGCAGCTCGTGCCCGCGATCGGCACGTTCTGGTCGTAGATCTTCTTCTCCAGGCCGATCGCGCCGTAGATGCCGAGCTTCAGGCCCTTGCCGTGCACGTAGTCGGCGACCGGCTTGATGCCGTTCGGGAAGCGGACCGGGTCGGCGCTCGGGATGCCGTTGGCGTCGCTGTTGGCCTGCCAGTCGCCGCGGGTCTTGCTCCACTCGGCGTCCAGGTTGATGTAGCGGTACCCGGCCGGCTTGAGCTTGGCGGCCATCGTGTCCGCGGTCTTCTTGATCCGGGCCTCGTCCATCCAGTCGCCGCCGTAGCCCGGCGCCTTGGTCGAACCGATGCTCCAGCTGCTCCAGCCCATGAAGGGCTGAGGGTGCGGGGCCTTCGCCTCAGCCGGCGCCGCGACGGCGAAGGCCAGCAGCGGGGCGAGTGCTGCGAAACTGACTACTATTCGGAGGGTCATCCTTCGAACCTATTGTCATTACTTAACCGTGGCAACAAATACCCGCCTGTCGGGTTTCCCTAGGGTGGCGGGCATGACTGTTGCGTTGGTGACCGGGTCGGCGTCGGGGATCGGGGCAGCCGTGGCGCGGCGGTTGGCCGCCGAGGGGATGACCGTGGTCGTGCACTCGCGAAGCAGCCGGGACGCGGGGGAGGCGCTGGCGGCGGAGCTCGGCGGGAGCTACCTGCAGGCGGATCTGGCGGACGACGAGCAAGCCGCGGGGCTGGTGCCCGCGGTGCTGGCGGCGTACGGGCGGCTCGACGTACTGGTCAACAACGCGGGGATCAGCTGGCCGGTGCCGCATGCCGAGCTCGACGGGTTGACCGCGGCGGACTGGCGCAAGGTGCTCGACGTGAACCTGATCGCGCCGTGGTTGCTGTGTACGGCGGCACTGCCGGCCTTGCGGGAAGCCGGGGGCTGCGTCGTCAACGTGACCAGCCACGCCGGCGTACGGCCGAAGGGCAGCTCGATCGCGTACGCCGCGAGCAAGGCGGCGCTGAACCACGTCACCAAGCTGCTCGCGGCAGCCCTCGGGCCGGAGGTCCGGGTGAACGCCGTCGCGCCCGGCCTGGTCGACACTCCACTCACGGCGACGTGGACGGAGGCCCAGGAGCTGTGGAAAACCCGCAGCCCGATGGGCCGCGCCGCCCAGCCCGAAGACGTCGCCGACCTGATCGCCGCCGTCATCGCCAACCAGTATCTGACCGGCGAAGTCATCCTGCTCGACGGCGGCCTCAACCTCCGCTGACGTTCTGTCGGCGGCGGCTCCTACGATCACCGGATGCCGTCGCTGGGTGTGGACTTCCGTCGTCTCTGGATCGCCTACACCGTGAGCGCCGCGGGTAGCGCGGTCGGCTTCGGCGCGCTGCCGCTGATCGCGGTGCTCGTGCTCGACGTCAGCACCTTCCAGGTCGCGTTGCTGGCGGCTCTGTCGGCGGTCGCCGGCGCCGCGCTCGCGCTGCCGATGGGGGACTTCATCGAGCAGCGGCACAAGCGCCCGGTGATGATCGCCGCGGACCTCGTGCGGTTCGCTGTACTGATCAGCATCCCGATCGCCGCCGCGCTCGACGTGATGACGTACGCGCAGCTCTGCGTCGTCGGCATTCTGCACGCCGCCGCGCTGATCGCCTTCACGGCGGCGAGCGGCGCGCACCTGAAGGCGCTGGTCCCAGCCGAGCAGCGCGGTACGGCGAACGCACGGTTCGAGCAGACCACCTGGATCACGCTGAGTGTCGGCCCGCCGGTCGGTGGTGCGCTGATCGGGCTGATCGGCGCGACGTTCACGCTCGCACTCGACGCGATCTCGTTTCTCCTGTCGGCGTTCGGCATCAGCCGGATCCGCCACCCGGAGCCGGTGCCCGCCGCGCGGCACGAGAGGCGCGACCTGACGGCGGGCTGGCGCTACATCTGGCGGCACCGAGGATTGCGGGTGCTGTTCCTGAACTCGCAGCTCTTCGGCGGGCCGGTGATGCTGACCTCGCCGCTGCTGTCGGTGTTCATGCTCCGCGATCTGGGGTTGCCGCCCTGGCAGTACGGCCTGGTGTTCGGGTTGCCGTGTGCGGGTGGCGTGCTGGGCGCTTGGCTGGCGCCGCGGTTCACCGCGCGGCTCGGGCTGCACAGGATGCTGCTGGTGTTCGGCGTACTGCGCGCGCCCTGGGTGCTGCTGCTCCCGCTGGCGACGCCGGGGCTCGACGGGCTGCTCGTGCTGATCGTCGCGGAGACCCTCATCATCACCGCGGCCGGCGCGTTCAACCCGTCGTTCGCGACGTACCGGATGCAGGTCACCGACGACGGCCACATGGCCCGGGTCTTCACCGCCTGGTCGATCACCTCGCGGGCCGTGCAGCCGGCGTTCATGGCGGTCGGCGGCGTGCTGGCCGGGCTGATCGGGATCCGGCTGACGTTCCTGGTCGCGGGGATCTGCTGCCTGGCCAGCGCCTTCGTCCTGCCATGGCGGAGTGCGGCTCACGCCGAGCCAGTGCCGGAGACGGCCTGAGCGTTGCGGTACGGTCCGGCGCATGGCGGATGCCGAACCGACGACCGATCGCACCAGCACGTTCTACTGGGTGTGCGCGGTCGCGTGCCTGCTGACCGGCGTCTTCCTGGTCGCCGACGTCGCCCAGTCGAGCAGTCGCTACACCGCGACCGCCTGGGTCGGGGTCGCGCTGGCCGCCGTACTGATCCTGGGGCTGACCGCCCTGTACGCCGCCTGCGCGCGTGGGCGCGTCGACCTGCGCCAGGTCCTGGCCGGCAACTTCACGCTGTTCCACGCCTCGACCATCGCCGTGGTCGCCGCGGTCGGGGCCGACATCCTGATTCCCGACCGCGACACCGGCGCGCTCGCGCTGCTGCTGCCGTTCGGCATCACGTACTGGCTCTACAACCTGAAGCCCGCCGAGCCCGAGGCCAAGCCGTAGCCCTGTCTCAGGTGAGGTGGGCCCGCAGGTAGTCGAGGTCGGCCTTCTGGCCGTTGTCCGCGTTCGGCGTCTCGACGACGACCGGCGCGCCGGCGGCCTTCACCACCGCGACGATGTCGGCCGGGTCGATGTGCCCCTGCTCGAAGTTGCTGTGCCGGTCGGCGCCGGACCCGAACTCGTCCCGGGAGCCGTTGGCGTGCACCAGGTCGATCCGGCCGGTGATCGCGAGCACCTTCTCGACGATCGTCGGAAGCTCCTCGCCGGCCGCGTGGAAGTGGCAGGTGTCCAGGCAGAAGCCGACGTTCTCCAGCCGGTCGTTGCCCGAGGCCTGCACCGCCTCCCACAGCCGCTCGATCCGCTCGAGCTGGCGGGCCATCGCGTTCTCGCCGCCGGCGGTGTTCTCGATCAGCAGCGGCACCGGCAGCTCGGCCCGCTCGATGCACTTGCGCCAGTTGTCGAAGCCGGCCTCGGGGTCGTCCTCGTCGCCGACGTGCCCGCCGTGCACGATCACGCCCTTGACGCCGATCTCGGCGGACTTGTCCAGCGTCTGCTGCAGCAGCTTGCGGCTCGGGATCCGGATCCGGTTGTTCGTGTTCGCCACGTTCAGCCGGTACGGCGCGTGCACGTACAGCGCGACGCCGGCGGCCTCGGCCCGCTCGCGCAAGGCCTCCTCGCCGTCGGCGTACGCCAGCTTCGGCGCCTTGTAGTCCTGCGGGTTGCCCAGGAAGAACTGCACCAGGTCGGCGCCCCGGTCGGCCGCCTCGGCCAGCGGGTCTTCCTGATCGACGTGCGCCCCAAGCTGAAAACTCATGGCACCACCCTAGAACCGGGCACCGACAACTCCGTCACGACCAGCCCGCCGACCGCGTCACCGGCCGGGCGTCGGAGGCCGGTGGCTGGACCGGGCGCCCCTCGAACTCCGTCGACAGCACGACGTGCGTGTTGAGCTCGCCGTGCTCCCCGAGCCGCTCGAACAGTCCCTCCAGGTGCAGCATGGACGCGACCCGGACCCGCAGCATCGTGCAGGAGTTGCCGCTCAGCTTGTGGATCTCGAGCACCTCGGGGAAGTCCTCCGAGCGGGTCGTCTTCAGCAGACAGCGCCCGGTCGTGCAGCGCATCTGGACGAACGCCGACAGCGGCTGTCCGGCACGCGCCGGATCGACCTCGGCGCGGTAGCCGGCGATCACCCCGGACTCCTCCAGTCGCCGGACTCGGTCGGCCACCGCCGGCGGCGACAGGTTCACCCGCTTGCCGAGCTGGTTGTACGACAGCCGGCCGTCGGCCTGCAGCTCCGCCAGGATCTGCCAGTCGGTCGCGTCCAGGTTTCGCTCCTGAAAGGTCATCTGTCCAGAACACCTTCGACATCGTCGGTCGACAAGCCCCAACACCTTGCTTCGTCCATTCTTCGGCGGCGCCGGCCTTTCTAGCGTTGACGGCATGCTGATTCCCGTCGTTGTCGGCGCCGCGCTGATGAACGCCGCGATGGTCGCCGCGAGCGCGGTGAGCACGATCCTGATCGCCTCCGACCTGTCGGCGGGGCTGGCCGGTCTGCCGAACACCGCGGGAGTTCTCGGTACGGCGGCCGGCGCCGTGGCGGTCGGACGATGGAGTGCTCGGTACGGCCGAGCACAGGCGTTGCGGACCGGCTACGGCATCGCTGTCGCGGGTGCGGCCCTCACCGTGCTGGCCGCTGTCGGAGCGCCGGTGCTCCTGCTGTTCGCCGGCATGTTCCTGCTCGGCGCCGGGAACGCGGCCAGCCTGCTGTCCCGGTACGCCGCGGCCGACGCCGCTGCACCCGCGAGGCGTGCAGCCGCCATGGGCACTGTCGTCTGGGCCAGTACGGCGGGCGCGGTCGGCGGGCCCTTCCTGCTCGAACCAGCTCAGACCGCTGCCACGTCGGCCGGCCTTCCGGCGTTGTCCGGGCCGTTCCTGCTGGCCGTGGTGGCGGCGTTCTCGGCGCTGCTCGCCGCCAGCCGGATCCGCCCGCAGCAGGCCGTCGCGGTCGAACGTGCACCTGACCTGTCGACTCCTCGTCTGCCGGTGGTCGCGGTCGGCGTGATGCTCGTCGGCCACCTGGTCATGGTCGCGATGACGACGTCGGTACCGGTCCACGCCCACCACCAGGGGCAGAGCCTCGGCGCACTCGGCCTGATGCTGTCGTTCCACACGCTCGGCATGTTCGCGCTGTCGCCGGTCACCGGCTGGTGGATCGACCGGTCCGGCCCGCGGCCGGTGATGCTGGCCGGCCTGCTGACCGTGACGGTTTCGGCGACCGCGATGACGGTGCACGGCCCGGCGTTCACCGTCGTGCTGTTCCTGCTCGGCTGGGGCTGGAACCTCTGCTACCTGGGTGGCAGCGCCGCGCTCCGGGCGTCGGCCACCTCACCGGCCACCGCGTCGAGGCTGGAGAGCAGGGCCGAAGCGTGGGTCTGGACGGTCGCCGCGCTGGCCACGGCCGCGTCGACCGGGGTGTTCGCCGAGGGTGGGTTCCGCCTGTTGTCCACAGGCTCGGCGGTGATCGCGCTGCCGTTGCTCGTGGTGCTTACCCGGCGACGTACGGTGAGATCCGCGGTGCGGGACCCGGAGTGCGTCCGCCGCTGAGGCCTGTGGATATGGTCAGGAGGCGGTCCCGTCGCTGGTATTCTTCTGGTGTGGCCCGGTCCATCGACCGGGCTGCTTGCTTGGGTTCGGCGGCAATTGCCGGGCCCGGGTGTTCGCATCGCCCTCCTGCCACGGAGAGACCGTGGCCGCCAAGTCCGAAGGAGGTGGAGTTCGCGCATGCGTCGTTACGAAGTCATGGTGATCCTCGACCCGGAGCTCGAAGAGCGCACTGTTGAGCCGTCGCTCGACACGTACCTGAACATCGTCCGCAAGGAAGGTGGAACGGTCGAGAAGCTCGACATCTGGGGTCGTCGCAAGCTCGCTTATGACGTGAAGAAGAAGGCCGAGGGCATCTACGCCGTCATCGACCTGACCGCCGAGCCGGCTGTGGTGAAGGAGCTCGACCGTCAGCTCACGCTGAACGAGTCGATCCTGCGCACCAAGGTCATCCGGCCGGACCAGCACTGACCCCTGGGGTCGTCAGCAGCCTCGGTACTGTCGGCGCCAGCCGCTACTGATAGCTGTGGACACAGTCACACCCGAATGCAGGAGGAACGGTAATGGCAGGCGAAACCGTCGTCACACTGGTCGGCAACCTTGTCGACGACCCTGAACTGCGGTTCACCCCGTCCGGGGCCGCCGTCGCGAACTTCCGTGTCGCGTCGACCCCGCGGACGTACGACCGGCAGTCCGGTGAGTGGAAGGACGGCGAGTCGCTGTTCCTGAGCTGCTCCGTCTGGCGGCAGGCCGCCGAGAACGTGGCCGAGTCGCTGCAGCGCGGTATGCGCGTGATCGTGCAGGGCCGGCTCAAGTCGCGCTCGTACGACGACCGTGAGGGCCAGAAGCGCACGGTCTTCGAGATCGACGTCGACGAGGTCGGTCCGTCGCTGCGCAGCGCCACCGCCAAGGTGACCCGGGCCTCGCGCTCGGGTGGCGAAGGCGGCGGCGGCAACTTCGGTGGTGGCGGCAACTCCGGTGGTGGGTTCGGCGGTGGCAGCAACCAGGCCCCGCAGAACGACCCCTGGGCGGCCCCACAGGGTGGAGGCGGTGGCGGACAGCCGGCCGCCGCTCCGCAGAACGACCCCTGGGCGAGCCAGGGCGGCGGTTCCATGGAGGAGCCCCCGTTCTGATCCGTCGCAGGATCAAGCACAGTCACTCTGACCATTCCGGCACCCGTGCCGGGCTCTGCTAGGAGGAGAGCACCACAATGGCCAAAATTATCCGGAAGCCGAAGAAGAAGGTCTGCGGCTTCTGCAAGGACAAGGCGACGTACGTCGACTACAAGGACACCGCGCTGCTGCGCAAGTTCATCTCGGACCGCGGCAAGATCCGCGCCCGCCGGGTGACCGGGAACTGCGTGCAGCACCAGCGCGACGTCGCCACCGCCATCAAGAACGCTCGTGAGGTGGCGCTGCTGCCGTACACGAGCACGGCTCGCTGAGGGAGGTCTGAGACATGAAGCTCATCCTTGCGCAGGAGGTCGAAGGCCTCGGTAACCCCGGCGACATCGTCGAGGTGAAGGACGGCTACGGCCGCAACTACCTGGTTCCGCGCGGGCTGGCCATTGGCTGGACCCGTGGGGCCGAGAAGCAGATCCAGTCGATCAAGCGGGCGCGTGACGCCCGGGCGATCCAGGGCAAGGAGCACGCGAGCGAGGTCAAGAACCAGCTCGAGCAGCTCGGCGTCACGCTGGACGTGAAGGCCGGCGACACCGGCCGCCTGTTCGGCTCGGTCACCCCGGCGGACGTCGCCGGCGCGATCAAGTCCGCCGGTGGCCCGCTGGTCGAGAAGCGCGCGATCACGATCGGCTCGCCGATCAAGACCACGGGCAAGCACCAGGTCTCGATCCAGCTGCACCCCGAGGTGGCCGCCACGGTCCGCCTCGACGTCGTCGCGGTCTGACGCACCCGAAACACCAGCACGGCCCGGACTCCTCGGAGTCCGGGCCGTTGTTGTTTTCCTGAGGCGCACCTACTGCTGGTCGGGAGCCGGCCAGGTGGTCGGGCGGGGATCGTTGCCCTGCGCAGTCTCGGGCTGGTCGACCGTCGGGCGGCTGACCGGCCGCGGGTCCGACTCGTTGACGGAGCCCGACGGCTTGTCGACCGTCGGCCAGCTCGTCGGGCTCGGCTCGTCGTCCGTACCCGCTGCCCCCGCGGACAGCGGCGCGACGCACACCGTCAACGCCGCCACCCCGGCAAGCACCCACCGCGCAGCCCGTGCCGAAGACTTCACTTCTTGTCCAGGGCGTAGAGAACGGTGCCGTGCACAACGATCGCGCGGTTGCCGGCGATGCCCCACGGGCGGGCGGCGTTCTTCGGCAGCGGAGTCATCTTGCCGCCGCCGGGCACGATCGAGGAGAGGTCCCCGCGGTAGTTCGCGTAGATCGTCGTCCCGGTGATCGACAGCGGGTCGAAATCTTCGAGAAGACTGGTCTTCCGGCCGATGAAGTCGATCACGCACTCGCCGTACGCCGCGACCTTGCCGGTCTGGTCCGGCACCCACTTCCAGCTCTGCACGCGGCGCGGGTTCACCGCGGGGCAGGCGGCGGCGACCGAACCGTCGGCCGTGGAGCTGACCGTCGGGATCACCTCGTCGGCCTTCTTGGTGTTCCAGACGACCAGCGCGCGGCCCGCGCTGGCCATCGCGATGTGGTTGATCGCCGTCGCGCCGGGCGGCGGCTTCAAGGTCAGTTGCTGCAAATCCTTGCCGGTCTGGCTCCAGTACAGCGGCCCGGCGTACCGGGCGATCAGGGCCTTGTCGCCCTCGGCCAGCAGCACGGTCGAGAAGCGCGGCTGGTTCTCCACCGTGTGCAGGTCGCCGTTGCCGACCACGCTCGCGCCCTCGTCGCCGAAGGTGACCAGCGGCGAGCTCCCGAAGAACTGCACGTCGGCGCCGTTCGGCAGCTCGATCTCGGTCGGCTCGAGGCCGTCGCCGGGGTAGTAGCGCAGCACCTTCGGCGTCGCGATCGCCAGCACCGGCTTGGAGTCGATGGTGGTGTAGACCGGATCGCTCGCGTTCTTCGGCAGCTCGTCCTGCCACAGCACCTTGCCGTTGCTGTCCAGGACGACGAGCTTCTGGTCCTCGGTCAGGACCGCGACCTCGCTGCCGTCCGGCGACACCACCGGGGCGGAGCCGTCGGCGATGTCGATCGTCCAGCTCGCGTTCGTGGTCCAGCCGGGCGGTGCGGGCCGGGCGATGAACTGGTCCGGCACGACCTTCGGCGCCGGCAGTTCCGGCAACTTGTTCGCCGCCGGCGGCTTCGGCTTGGCCGGTTCCCGCCCGACCAGCAGGTACGCCGTCGTACCGCCGACCAGGACGACCGCCAACCCGGCGGCAGCCACGATCGGCCAGATGGGCTTGCGTTTCGGCGCCACCTCGATCGCGTCGACGGTGCCGTCGGGGTGGATCACCAACGGCCACGACGAGCCGTCGGAGTCGACCGCGGTGGCCTTCACCGGCCGGCCCAACTGACCGGCCCGCTCGGCGATCAGCGCGATCGCGGCCTGCCGCGGGTCGTGATGGTTCACCGGGTGGCTGCGCCCGGCGATCTTCACCTCGGCGTTGTGGTCGTCGTACAGCCGAATCGTGACCTTCGGCCAGGACGGGATGCCCTTGTCAGCCACGGTCACCACTCATCCAGGCCACTGAACTCCCTCGATCGTCGGCTTCACGGGGTCTCGTTCTAGCATGGCGGGCGCCCGTAACACATGCAGCCGCCCAGGCATGCCAAGCCCCGAGCCGGTCAGGCTCGACTGACCCCGACAAGGGGGTAGAAACATCCTCGCCTGTGGATGGGTCACGCCCGTGTACCCCGTTAGCGAGACAATACTGTGGGCGACAGCCCGTGACACGCCGCGAGAGGAGGGGTCATGACGCAACCGCAGCAGAATCCGTGGACCACGCAGCAACCGCTGCCGCCCGGTCCGCCGCCCGGCGCGCCTGGCCCTGTCGCGGAGACGGGCCCGCGCGGCCCGTCCGCTCCGCAGCACGGTGTGCCCGCGCCGGCCGAGGACCAGCGGCTGCCCAAGTTCGCCATCCCCGCCGCCGACACCCTGTGGTGGGTCGGCGTGCACGGTGGCGCGGGCGAGACGACGATGTCCCAGCTGCTGCCCGGCACGCGCGCGGCGGGGCACCGCTGGCCGATCCCTCCGCCGCCGGTGCCGACCCCCGTCGTACTGGTCGCGCGGACGAACGGGTCGGGCCTGCGCGCGGCGCAGCGAGCGGCGATCGAGTGGGCCTCCGGTGTGGTCCAGGGCGTCGCGGTCCTCGGCCTGGTGCTGATCGCGGACGCCCCCGGCCGGCTGCCGCGGGTGCTGGACGACTTCGCCGACATCGTCGGCGGCGGTGTTCCCCGAGTGTGGGACATCCCCTGGATCGAGGAGTGGCGAAGGGGGGAGGATCCCACGCCTGACAACACCCCCGACGAGGTTTTCGAAGTTCTCGAATCCATTTACGCTCTTCGCGCGTCAAATCCAGCGGACTACCCCGCCCCGTACTGAGAGGTTTTGTTCATGTTGGCTAAGACAATCCACCTGCTCGTCCCGCTCGTCGAGGACCTGCCCGACGAGGTCACCGGCAAGGTCGACACGGTGGTCAGCTGGGTCACGACGATCGCCATCGCGGTCTGTGTCCTCGGTGTCATCGTCGCCGGCGCCATGATGGCGATCGGTCAGCGCCGCGGCGAGGGCGGCGAGCACGCGGCCCGGCTCGGCTGGGTCCTCGCGGGCTGCATCGTGATCGGTACGGCGTCGGCGCTGGTCAACACCATCGTCGGATGACGGCCGCACCGCGCACCGCCCTGCACGGTACGTCCAGGGGCTGATCCACCATGGCCTGGTTCAGTGGACGCGACTCTTCCGGACCCGGGGACGACGGCGACGACGCCCCGATCTGGGAGAGCCGCGGCTTCGTCGCCTCGGCGATCGTCATCGGGGCGGTCGTCGTGTGTCTCGTGGTCTGGCTGGTGGCGGGCGGCGGCAACGGGTCGCCGACCAGCCGGCAGAGTCCTTCGGTCACGCCCACGCTCGGGCCGACCGACGGTCCGACGGACCAGCCCACCGAACCGCCGGCCACCCCTGACCCGACGACGCCGCCCCGGACGCCGTCGGCTCCGGTGAACCCCGACGGCACCGGCGGGTGCCGGGCCAAGAACCCGCCGCAGCGCATTCCCCGCGAGGCCCCGGGCGCCGTCAGTTGGCAGTTCGAGACGAACATGCTGATCCCGCTGCAGGAGCAGGGCGGGCCGGCGGTCGAGGACGCCAAGGGGATGCGTTCGTGCTTCGCCCACTCGCCGACCGGCGCCGTACTGGCGGCGATGGTGACGCTGGGCCAGATCCGCAACCCGCAGCTGACCGAGGCGGTGCTGCGCAACCGGATCGCTCCGGGTGAAGGCCGCAACCTGGCGCTGAAGGCGGTCCGGACCTCGCCGACCCCGCGCAACACCGGCCAGACCTCGCAGTTCACCGGCTTCAAGGTGATCGACTACCTGCCGAACCGCGCGATCGTCTCGATCGCCGTCCGCCTGGACAGCCAGAAGGTGGCCGGCCTGCCGGTCACGCTGCTGTGGATCAACAACGACTGGAAGCTGGTCCTGCAGCCCGACGGCAGTTTCAACGGCGCGGTCGCGCCGGACGTGCTGCAGTCGCTCGAGGGTTACGTCCGGTTCGGGGGCGCCTGATGATCACGCTGGGCTGTTCCTGGGCGCCGTGGGACTGGGGCGACTGCATCTCGGAGAAGCTGGGCGACGCGCTCGAGTGGGCGATCGGCAGCCTGTTCAACCTGATCTTCGACGCGATCAAGGCCGTCGTGATCAAGGCGGTCGAGATGGTGATGACGGCGGTCGGCACGCTCTGGATCGACATCGACACCCCGCAGCTCGGCAACAACAGTGCGATCGCGTTCGTGCAGGAGCGCACGCTGTGGATCCTGATCTTCGCGGCCACCGTCGCGATGATCGTCGGTGGCGTCCGGATGGCGCTCGCGCAGCGCGGCGAGGCGGTCCGCGACATCATCAAGAGCCTGCTCACGATGGTGGTGGTGTCGGCCGGCGCGGTCGCCTTCGCCGGCGCGCTGATCCAGGTCGCGGACAGCTTCTCGGAGTGGATCGTCGACGCCGCGATCAAGGGCGGGCCACCACCGGAGCCGATCCCGGGCAAACCGACACCGGAGGTGTCGACGTTCGCCACCCGGATCGGCGAGATCCTGGTGAACCCGCTGAAGACCGAGGGCGTCGGCCTGATGCTGGTGATCGTGATGGGCATCCTGATGGTCGTCACGTCGCTGATCCAGCTGGCGCTGATGGTGGTCCGGTACGGGATGCTGATCCTGCTCGTCGGCGTGCTGCCGCTGACCGCGGCCGCGACCAACACCGAGGCCGGGATGATGTGGTTCAAGCGGGCGGTCGCCTGGCTGGCCGGGTTCATCCTCTACAAACCGATAGCGGCGATCATCTACGCGGCCGCGATCACGCTGATCGGTACGCCGGAAGGCGCGACGGACGAGACGCTGGCCGTGATCACCGGCGTCGCCATGATGATGCTCGCCGTCGTCGCCCTGCCGGCCATCCTGCGTTTCGTCTCACCGAAGACCGGGAGCTGACATGCTGACACTCCTGTGCGACGACGGTTGGGACGCCTGCATCCGGGACTTCCTGCTGGATGCTCTCACCCCCGCAGTCGAGGCGTTGATAGCGTTGATCTTCGATCCGATTCTCAGCGAGCTGGCCAAGGCCGTCGGCAGTGTGATGGGGACCATCGGTACCTTCTGGGTCTTCATCGACACCCCCGCGATCGGCGACACCCAGGGCCGGCCGGACAGCGCGACCGTCGGCTGGCTGTGGGAGCACACCTCCTGGCTCGCGGTCTTCGCGGCGGTCATCGGCATCATCGTCGGCGGCGCCCAGATGGCCTGGTCGAGCCGCGGTGACTCGGCCCGCGAGATCCTCAAGTCCCTGTTCACGCTGGCGATCGCGTCCACGCTGGCGATCGGGCTCGCCCAGCTGCTGATCAGCGTCGGCGACCAGTTCTCCAAGTGCATCGTCGCGACCTCGCTGGACACCGACCAGACGACCGGCTGGACCTGTGCGCTCGGCGACGCGAACCCGCAGGCCTTCGGTGACGCGATGATCGTGCTGTTCGGGCTGTCGGCCACCCAGGGCGGCGGCCCGCTCGGGATCGGGCTGATGATCGCGATCGCGATCATCACCCTGCTGGCGTCGGTGATCCAGGTCGTGCTGATGGTGGTCCGGTACGCGATGCTGATCCTGCTGCTGGGCGTGCTGCCGGTCGCGGCGGCGGCGACCAACACCGAGATGGGCCGCGGCTGGTTCAAGCGGATCCTCGGCTGGCTGGTCGCCTTCATCCTGTACAAACCGGTGTCGGCGCTGATCTACGCGACCGCGATCAAGCTGACCGGCGCGGCCTTCGAGGAGGCCGAGCGTTCCGGTAGTCCGCTGGCCTTCACCGAGCAGGACCCCGCGACGGCGATCATGAACATGGTCACCGGCGTCACCATGCTGGTGCTCGCGCTGTTCGCGATGCCGGCGTTGATGCGGTTCGTCGCGCCGATGGTGTCCGCGACCGCGGGTGCGGCCGGCGCCGGTGGGCTGGCGGCCAAGATGGTCGGCGCGGACAAGCTCGCCGACGGAGCCACCAAGAGCACCTCGAGCGAGAGCGACGGACCGACCGGTTCCCGCAACGTCGGTCGCCCCAGCACCAGCAACTCTTCCCCGCCGAGCTCCGGCCCGCGCGGATCCCAGAACTCCGGGCAGGCGAGCGGTAGCAGCGGTAGCAGCGGCGGCAGCGGTGGTGGCGGTGGCGGTGGCGGCGCGGGCGGCGGTGCCGGAGGCGGGGCCGGTGGTGGAGCCGGAGCCGGTGCCGGCGGAGGTGCTGGTGCCGGAGCAGGTGGCGCCGCGGGCGGAGCGAGTGGTGGTGCGGCCGCGGGCGGTGGCGCAGCGGCAGGCGGTGCCGCGGCCGGTGGTGGCGCCGCGGCCGGTGGCGCGGCAGCCGGAGGTGCGGCGGCCGGTGCGGGTGCGGCGGCAGGCCCGGTCGGCATCGCGGTGGTCGCCACCGCGGTGGCCGTCAAGAAGGGCGTGGACGGCGCGAAGGCAGTAGCAAGCGAAGCAACCGACGGTGCGGATGAGGGACCAAGTGGCAGCGGCTGACAGCGTACGAACGGCGCCGAGGACCTACGGCAACTGGCGGGCGCCCGCTTCGGCGGGCATCGCCGGGATGGGCACGCTCGGCACCGCCATCATGATGTTCGGGCTGGTGGTCACGATGATCGCCACCCTGACCAGCGGCGTGGCCGGCGCGCTGGTGTCACTGCTGATCGTCGGCACCGCGTTGCTGCTGCTGATGACCAAGGACAAGCACGGGCACTCCGCCCTGCAAAGGCTCTCGACCCGGATTGGATGGCAGCGAGCGAAGATGGCCAGGCACAACATCTACCGATCGGGACCTCTCGGCCGTACGGCGTGGGGCAAGTTCCAGCTCCCCGGTCTCGCCGCGGCCTCTCAGCTCAGCGAGTACCAGGACTCCTACGGCCGCCCGTTCGCGCTGCTCTTCTACCCGAGCACCCGGCACTTCACCGTGGTGATCAACGCCGAGCCGGACGGCGCGTCGCTGGTCGACGAGGACCAGGTCGACGTCTGGGTGGCGCACTGGGGTCAGTGGCTGGCCTCGCTCGGCCACGAGCCGGGCATCGTCGCCGCCTCGGTCACGGTCGAGACCGCCCCGGACACCGGCATCCGGTTGCGCCGTGAGGTCTCCCAGAACATGCAGGACGGTACGCCGGCGATCGCGCGCGCGATGCTCGCCGAGGTCATTCAGACCTACCCGGAGGGCTCGGCGCTGGTGTCGGCGCGGGTCGCGCTGACGTTCAAGGGCACCGACCGCAACGGCAAGCGCCGCAAGGAAGACGACATGGGCCGCGAGCTGGCGTCGCGGCTGCCGGCCCTGACCCAGAGCCTGAACTCGACCGGCGCGGGCGCCGCCCGTCCGGTCACCGCCCAGGAGCTGTGCGAGACCATCCGGATCGCCTACGACCCGGCCGCCGCGGTGCTGATCGACGAGGCCCGCGGCCAGGGCATCGCGCCGGAGCTGCAGTGGACCGACGTCGGCCCGGCCGGCGCCCAGGCGTTCTGGGACAAGTACCGGCACGACAGCGCCTGGTCGATGACGTGGCAGATGACCCAGGCGCCGCGCGGTGAGGTGTTCTCGTCGGTGCTGGCCCAGCTGGTCGGGCCGCACCCGGACATCGACCGCAAGCGGGTCACCCTGCTGTACCGGCCGCTCGACGCTGCCACCGCGGCCCGGATGGTGGAGGCCGACAAGCGCAACGCCTCGTTCCGCGCCACCGCGTCCGCGCGGCCGTCGGCCCGCTCGATGGCCGAGGCCCGGGCCGCCGATCGCACGGCGCAGGAAGAGGCCCGCGGCGCCGGCCTGGTGAACTTCGGCATGGTCGTCACCGGCACGGTGATGACCGCCGAGCAGCTGCCGGACATGATCGCCGCGATCGACAACCTCGGCGCCACCGCGCGGGTCCTGCTGCGCCCGGCGTACGGGTCGCAGGACTCGGCCTTCGTCGCCGGGCTGCCGCTCGGTGTCGTGATGCAGAGCCACCTGTCGGTTCCGGCCGGCCTCCGGGAAGCGCTGTGAGTCGACAGGAGAGCTTGTGAGCAAGAAGAAGAAGCCGGTCGACCCGAGCCGCGGCGGCCGCCGCCCGATGCCGCGCGGCTGGCCGGGAATGGGCGGCGGCTACTCGACGTACCTGCAGGCCCCGGCCGAGTGGCGCGGTACGACGGTGCAGGTGTGCGGCATGTGGCCGTTCGCGTCCGGCACCGGCAGCCCGATGGTCGGCGTACCGATCGGCCGCAACATCCTGTCCGGCGCGACCATGTGCTGCGACCCGATCAGCTGGTTCATGCGGGCCAAGCTGATCTCGAACCCGTCGATGTTCGTGCTCGGCAAGCCCGGTCTGGGCAAGTCGACGATCACGCGGCGGATGGCGCTCGGCCTGGCCGGGTACGGCGTGATGCCGCTGGTCCTGGGCGACCTGAAGCCCGACTACAAGGACCTCATCGAGGCGCTCGGCGGCCAGGTGATCCAGCTCGGCCGCGGCCGCGGCCACCTCAACGTGCTCGACCCCGGCGAGTCCCGCCAGGCCGCGCTGCGGCTGACCGGCTCGGCCCGGCAGGCGATCGAGGCCGACGCGCACGGCCGTCGGCAGACGATGGTCTCGGCGCTGATCTCGATCATGCGCTCGGCGCCGCCGACCGACCGCGAGGAGACCATCATCGACGAGGCCCTCAAGGTGCTCGACGAGCGCCACGAGGGCACGCCGGTGCTGCGTGACCTGCTCAAGGTCGTCCAGGACGCACCGGACCGGGTCCGCAACGTCACCCTCGACCGCGGCAGCCTGGACCGGTACCGGCAGATCACCGAAGGCCTGGAGGCCTCGCTGATCGGTCTGGTCGGCGGTGGCCGGCTCGGCGAGATCTTCTCCGAGCAGACCGACAACCCGATGAAGCTGGACCGCCCGGTCGTCTTCGACGTGTCCAACATCGACGACTCCGAGACCAACCTGCAGGCCGCCGTACTGCTGGCCTGCTGGTCGTACGGGTTCGGCGCGGTCGCCGTCTCGCAGGCGCTGGCCGACGCCGGCCTCGAGCCGCGGCGGCACTACTTCGTCATCCTCGACGAGCTCTGGCGCGTACTGCGGGCCGGGCGCGGCCTGGTCGACCGGGTCGACGCGCTGACCCGGCTGAACCGGCAGCGCGGTGTCGGGATGGCGATGATCTCGCACACCATGTCCGACCTGCTGGCGCTGGAGCACCCCGAGGACCGGATGAAGGCCAAGGGCTTCGTCGAGCGCTCCGGCATGGTGATCTGCGGCGGTCTGCCGCGGGCCGAGATGGAGAACCTGACCGAGGTCGTGCCGATGTCCGAGGAGGAGCAGAACATGCTCATCGGCTGGCAGGACCCGCCCGCGTGGGACCCGGCCACCGGCGAGGAGGCCGCACCGCCCGGGCGAGGCAACTTCCTGGTCAAGGTCGGCGGGCGGCCGGGCATCCCGGTGCACGTCGGGCTGACCTCGGTCGAGCGCGAGATCAACGACACCAACAAGCTCTGGAAGACCGGCGCCGACGGCCGCCCGCTCAAGGTGGAGATCGCCGACGACGGGACCGAGGAGGTGGTGGCCGAGTACACCTTCGACGACCCGGCCGCGCTGCCTCCGCCCGACCCCACCACCCGAGTGGTCGCCCGAAGCGGAGTTGACGACTGATGGCACAGGGACGCAAGAGCACCGGCGGGGCGGCGATCTCGCCCGAGGCGATCGCGCTGTTCGCACTGATCGGCATCGTCGCGCTGGTCTCGGTCGGGACCTGGGTCGCGGCCTCGATCGGGGCGGCGATCAGCGGGGACAAGAAGCCGGGCGGCAACCCGCTGTCGGTCCCGATCGACCTGATCTCCGGGGACTACGAGTGGCCGGGCGCGGCCACCGGCGTACTGATCGCCGAGATCGTCGTGGTCGCGGCGCTCATCGTCGGCGTCTTCGTGCTGCTGCGGCGACGGACCAGCAGCAAGTCCCGGGTCGACCGGCACGCGTTCCTGATGTCGAACCGCAAGGACCTGCGCAAGATCCTCCGCGAAGGCGCCCAGGAGACCGCGAACCGGCTCGGCGCCGGGCACGCCGGTCCGGGCGTCTTCATCGGCCGGACCGTGCGGGACGACCTCGAGCTGTTCGGCTCGTGGGAGGACATGCACATCGACATCTGGGGACCCCGGACCGGTAAGACCACGACCCGCGCCGTACCGGCCATCCTGGACGCGCCGGGCGCGGTGATCGCGACCTCCAACAAGCGCGACATCGTCGACGCCAGCCGCGGCCCGCGCAGCGCCAAGGGCCAGGTCTGGGTGTTCGACCCGCAGGGCGTCGCCGACGAGGAGCCCACCTGGTGGTGGAACCCGCTGAGCTACGTCACCGACGAGGTGAAGGCCCGGCAGTTCGCCGACCACATCGTCAACAGCCAGCGCCAGGAGGGCGCCCGGTCCGACGCCTACTTCGACACCGTGGCCGCCGACCTGCTGGCCGGACTGCTGCTCGCGGCCGCGCTGGCCAAGCGGCCGATCAACCAGGTGTACCTCTGGCTCGCCGACCAGCTGAACGACGAGCCGGCCCGGATCCTCGACAACACCCCGGGCTACGAACTGCCCGCGCAGCAGATGGCCAGCCTCTACAGCCTGCCGGACAAGCAGCGCGCCGGTGTCTTCGGCACCGCCCAGCCGAACGTGCAGTTCCTGCTGAACCGCCAGGTCGCCAAGTGGGTCAACCCGAACGGCCCGGCCGACAACCGGCCGCAGTTCAACCCGCACGACTTCGTCCGCAGCAGCGGCACGCTGTACAGCCTGTCCAAGGAAGGCACCGGTACGGCGGGCCCGCTGGTCGCCGGGCTCACCGTCGCGATCGTCGAGGCGGCCGAGGAGTACGCCAAGACCTGCCCGATGGGCCGGCTGCCTACGCCGCTGGTCGGCGTACTGGACGAGGCCGCGAACGTCTGCCGCTGGAAGGACCTGCCCGACCTCTACAGCCACTTCGGATCCCGCGGCATCGTGCTGATGACGATCCTGCAATCCTGGGCCCAGGGAGTGGAGTGCTGGGGCGAGCACGGCATCGAGAAGCTCTGGTCCTCGGCCAACATCCGCGTGTACGGCGGCGGTGTCTCCGACTCGAACTTCCTGGAGCGCCTGAGCAAGCTGATCGGCGAGTACGACATCAACTCGAACACGGTCTCGTACGAGGGTGGCAAGCGTTCGCACAGCAGCCAGGTGCAGCGGCACGCGATCATGGAGGTCTCCGACCTGACCTCGATGCCGCCCGGCCGCGCGGTCGTCTTCGCCTCCGGTACGCCGGCGACGATGATCAGGACGATCCCGTGGATGGCCCGCCCGGACGCCGCCTCGGTCCGGGCGTCGCTGGCGCAGTTCGACCCGGGCGCCGCGTCGACCGCAGGCCCGGCCGGCGCCGGATCGAACCCGTGGATCGCGGCCGGTCAGAAGGCGAAGCACAACCCGCTCGGTCCTGCCCAGGCGACCTGGCCGGCGGCGCCCGACAACCAGTCGCAACCTCCGCAGCCGGTGCAGCAGCCCGGGCAGCAGCAGTGGGGTCAGGCGCAGTGGAGCCCGCCGAACCCGAACGATCGCCGCGGGTGACAATGAGGTCTGCAACAAGGCGGCGTGACCGGAGTGGTCGCGCCGTCCGGCCGATCGGTAGCACTGGGCAAGGAGTGGAGCCATGGACGACGACGACGTGATGGAGCTGTACTACCCGCACGTCGCGGCCTTCGTGGAGGACCGGCTGGTCTACCTGTACGCGCGTCGCCTCGGCCAGACCTTCGTCTGGTGCCCCGAGTGGTTCCGGCACGCCGAGGCGCTGAGCCGGCTGGACTCGATCTGGCGCGCCTGGGAGCACCTGCGGCTGGACCCGGCGACCGGGATGTCGGTCTGGTGGCGCGACCACGCCGACCCGCACATGCACGTGCTGCTCAACCCGGACGGCCCGTTCGCCGGCTGCCGGGGCGCGCACAGCGAGTACACCGCCCGCCCGCTCGCGACCGTGCCGCCGCCCGAAGGCCTCTTCTACGACCAGCGCGAGCCCCACCTGCGCAGCATCTGATCCAGCAGCCGACAGGCTCTGGGAGAATAGAGATATGGCTATGGAATCCGCACGTCCGGTGTCGCTGACCGGGATCAAGCCGACCGGCGACCCGCATCTCGGCAACCTGATCGGCGCGATCCGGCCGGCGCTGCAGCTGGCCGACTCCTACGACGCGATGTACTTCATCGCCGACTACCACGCGCTGACCGTGCTGCGGGACGCCGAGCAGCTGCGGCACTACACCCGTTCGGTGGCGGCCACCTGGATCGCGGCCGGGCTCGACACCGACCGGATCACGATGTATCGGCAGTCCGACGTACCGGAGACGTTCGAGCTGCACTGGGTGCTGTCGACCGTGGCCGCGAAGGGCCTGATGAACCGGGCGCACGCGTACAAGGCGGCCCGGGACAAGAACGCGGAGGCCGGCAAGACCGACCTGGACGCGGGCGTCAACATGGGTCTGTACAACTACCCGGTGCTGATGGCGGCGGACATCCTGCTGATGGACTCCGACGTCGTACCGGTCGGCAAGGACCAGTCGCAGCACGTCGAGTACGCCGCGGACATCGCCGGGACGTTCAACCACCTGTTCGGCGAGAACAACCTCAAGGTGCCGCGCCTGGTACTGCCCGAGGACGACGCGGCCAAGACGCTGCCGGGCATCGACGGCCGCAAGATGAGCAAGAGCTACGGCAACACGCTGCCGCTGTTCGCGCCGGAGAACCAGCTGAAGAAGCTGGTCCGCCGGATCGCCACCGACAGCACGCCGGTCGAGGAGCCGAAGGACCCGGACAGCTCGTCGGCGTTCCTGATCTACGAGCAGTTCGCGTCGCCGGAGCAGCTGGCCGACATGCGCAAGCGGCTCGAGGCCGGCGGGATGGGCTGGGGCGACCTGAAGAACGAGCTGTTCGAGGTGATCAACGCCCAGATCGGCCCGCTGCGCGCCCGGTACGACGAACTGATGGCGCCGGGCAGCGACCTGGACGACCTGCTCGAGGCCGGCGCCGTCCGGGCCCGGGCCCGCGCCAAGGTCGTGCTGGACCGCGTCCGCGACGCGGTCGGCATCTCCCAGTAGGCGGCGACGCCGGCGCGGTCAGCGGACCGCGCCGGTGACCAGCCACGCGTCCCGGCGCTCCCGGGTGAGCAGGGTCAGCAGGCGGAGCAGCATGAACCCGCCGAACGCCCACCACAGGGCCACGACCCCGCCGTCGAACCAGATGACGCTGAGCGCCAGCGGGACGTACAGCACGAGCGCGATCACCCCGGCGACCGCCAGGTACGGGCCGTCGCCGGCGCCGATCAGTACGCCGTCCAGCACGAACACGACGCCGTTCACCGGCTGCCAGAGCGCCGCGACCAGCAGCACCGCCGAGAGCGAGTGCCGGACGGCGGGGTCCTCGGTGAACCAGGGCACGTAGACCGTGTGCAGGCCCCACAGCGCGAGGCCGCCGACGACGCCTGACCAGAGTCCCCACCACATCATCCGCCGGGTGATCGCGCGCGTGCCCTCGACGTCACCCGCGCCCAGCGCCCGCCCGGTCAGCGCCTGCGCGGCGATCGCGATCGCGTCCAGCGCGAGGGCCAGAAACGACCAGAGGGTGAACGCGACCTGGTGCGCCGCGACGGACGTCGTACCGAGTGAGGTGGCGACGAAGGTCGCCAGGATGATCGCGACCCGCAGCGTGAGCGTGCGGACCACCAGCGGTACGCCGGAGTGGGCCGAGGCGCGGATGCCGGGGAAGTCCGGGCGCAGCTTGGCGCCGTCGCGCCGGGCGCCGCGGACGACGACCACGACCAGCGCGACGCCGGCGGCGGTCTGGGCGAGCGCCGTACCGAGGGCGGAGCCGGCGATATCCAGGTCGAGCCCGTAGACCAGGACCAGGTTGAGCACGATGTTCAACAGGTTGGCCGTGATCGCGACGATCATCGGCGTCTTGGTGTCCTGCAGCCCGCGCAGTACGCCGGTCGCTGCGAGCAGCAGGAGCATCGACGGGATGCCGAGGCAGCTGATCCGCAGGTAGACCACCGCGTGGTCGGCGACGTCCGGCGAGGGGTTGAACGCGCCGATCGCGGCTGGCGCGAGCAGGACCCCGACCACCGCCAGTACGACGCCCAGCAGCAGCGCGAGCCAGAGGCCGTCGATGCCCTGGGCCAGCGCGCCCTTGTGGTCGCCGGCGCCGATGCGGCGCGCGACCGCCGACGTAGTGCCGTACGCGAGGAAGACGCAGATGCCGACCAGCGTCTGCAGGATCGTGCCCGCGATCCCGAGGGCGGCGAGCTGCGGGGTGCCGAGGTGACCGACGATGGCCGAGTCGGCCAGCAGCATCAACGGCTCGGACACGAGGGCGAAGAAGGCCGGCACCGCCAGCCGGAGGATCTCCCGGTCCTGGCTGCTGGTAAGGCGCATAGGCCTCATTGTGCCTGGCGCGGGCTGTGCACAACGCACCGGACCGAACTGTCTCGAATCTTTTTCTCCTCCACACCTGTGAGTTCGCAAAACCGCAGGTCAGAGGGATGTTGTGGAGCTTTCCCCACAGATATCCACAGGGTTGTTCCCAACCTGTGCACAGGAGTTCGCGGGGTTTCCCACAGGTGATCCACACCCCCTGTGGACATCCGGCTACCGGCTCGCGACCGTTCCGGCGTACCGTCGCGTGACCGACGCCGTCCGCCCGACTCGGGGGCCTGGGTGGGTCGGGGAAAACTGTCGGCGACGCCGGATACGGTTCGATCACGTGTTCGACCCGTTGGGCGGGTCGGTGGGCGGACGAGGAGGTCGGGCAGTGAGCGTTGCGGAGTTCCGCGGGGGGCCGGACGGCGGGAACGAGGAACGCAACCCGGCGATGGGCTTCGACCGCACGCCACCGCAGGACCTGGCCGCCGAGCAGTGCGTGCTCGGCGCGATGATGCTGAGCAAGGACGCGATCGCCGACTGCATCGAGACCGTCCGCGGCACGGACTTCTACCGGCCGGCGCACGAGTCGGTCTACGACGCGATCACCGACCTGTACGCCCGGGGCGAGCCGGCCGACGCGATCACCGTCGCGGCCGAGCTGACCAAGCGCGGCGAGATGGCCCGGATCGGCGGCGCGCCGTACGTGCACACCCTGGTCGCCTCGGTGCCGCTGGCCGCCAACGCCAGCTACTACGCGCACATCGTCCGCGAGAAGGCGATCCTGCGCCGCCTGGTCGAGGCCGGCACCAAGATCGTCCAGCTCGGGTACGCCGGCGAGGGCGAGGTCGACGACGTCGTCGACGAGGCCCAGGCCGAGATCTACCAGGTCACCGAGAAGCGGACCACCGAGGACTACGCGCCGCTGAAGGACATCATGGAGGGCGCCCTCGACGAGATCGAGGCGATCGACTCCCGCGGCGACGCGATGATCGGGGTCCCGACCGGCTTCACCGATCTCGACGAGCTGACCAACGGGCTGCACCCGGGCCAGATGATCATCGTCGCCGCGCGTCCCGCGATGGGCAAGGCGCTCGCGCTGGACACCCCGCTGCCGACGCCGTCCGGCTGGACGACGATGGGCGAGGTGGCCACCGGTGACGTGCTGCTCGACGCCGACGGCCGCCCGACCCGCGTGGTCGCCGCGACCGAGGTGATGGACGACCGGCCGTGCTACCAGCTGACCTTCTCCGACGGTACGACGATCGTCGCCGACGCCGAGCACCAGTGGGTCGTCGAGGACGGCGGCCAGCCGGTCGTCTGCACGACGCTCGACCTGCACAGCGCCATGTCGGCGTACCCGGGCCTGACCCCGGCGGTGCCGAAGTCCGCGCCGCGGGAGATCGCCGGGCACGGCGTCACGACCGGTGTGCTCGGTGAGCCCGACCGCCGGATCGAGCGGGTCGAGCCGGTCGCATCGGTCCCGGTCCGCTGCGTCGAGGTCGACAACCCCGACCACCTCTACCTGGCCGGCAAGACGATGGTGCCGACCCACAACTCCACGCTGGGCCTGGACTTCGCCCGCTCCGCGTCGATCAAGCACGGCCTGACCTCGTGCATCTTCTCGCTGGAGATGAGCCGCAACGAGATCACCATGCGTCTGCTCTCGGCCGAGGCCAAGGTCCCGCTGCACCACATGCGCAACGGCAAGATGACCGACGAGGACTGGGCCCGCCTGGCCCGCAAGATGGGCGAGGTCTCCGAGGCCCCACTGTTCATCGACGACTCGCCGAACCTCACCATGATGGAGATCCGCGCCAAGGCCCGCCGCCTCAAGCAGCGCCACGACCTCCGCCTGATCGTCATCGACTACCTCCAGCTGATGACGTCCGGCAAGAAGGTCGAGTCCCGCCAGCTCGAGGTCTCCGAGTTCTCCCGCTCGATCAAACTCCTCGCCAAGGAGCTCGAGCTCCCCGTCGTCGCCATCTGCCAGCTGAACCGTGGCTCAGAGCAACGATCCGACAAACGCCCGATGACCTCCGACCTGCGTGAGTCGGGCTGCCTGACGGCCGACACCCGGCTGATGCGCGCCGACACCGGCGCCGAGGTGACGCTCGGCGAACTGCTGGCCGACGACGCCCGGGACGTCCCGGTGTGGTCGCTCGACGACCGGCTGAAGCTGGTGCCGCGCACCCTGACGCACGCGTTCCCCAGTGGGGTGAAGGAGGTCTTCCGGCTCAAGCTCGCTTCCGGGCGGGAGATCAAGGCGACCGCGAACCACCCGTTCCTCACCTACGACGGCTGGAAGCCGCTGGGGGAGTTGACTCCGGGCGCGCGGATCGGTTCGCTGCGGCACGTGCCGCCGCCGCTCGAGCTGAAGCCGTGGGACGACGACGAGGTGACGCTCCTCGCCCACCTGCTGGGCGACGGCTCCTTCGTCCGCCGGCAGCCGATCCGGTACGCCAGCATCGACGAGCACAACCTCGACGCGGTCGCCTCGGCCGCCAAGCGCCGATTCGGGATCACCGGGGTGCGCGACGAGTACGCGGCCGCGCGAGTGACCACCCTCCGGCTGCCCGCGCCGTACCGGCTGGCCCGCGGCAAGCGAAACCCGATCGCCGCCTGGCTGGACGAACTCGGACTGTTCGGCCTGCGCAGCCACGAGAAGTTCGTACCGGCCGGCGTGTTCGGCCTGCCCAAGGAACAGGTCGGCAGCTTCATCCGGCACCTGTGGGCAACCGATGGTTCGGTCCGCTGGGACAGCAAGGCCGGTCAGGGGCGGATCTACTACGCGTCGACCAGTCGGCGTCTGGTGGACGATCTGGCCCGTCTGCTGCTGCGGTTCAACATCTTCAGCCGGATCAAGGTCGCCCGCAAGGACGGCTACCGCGACAGCTACCACCTGCACGTCTACGGCGCCGAGAACCAGCTCCGCTTCTGCGACGAGATCGGCGTGCACGGCCTGCGGGGCCTCAAGGCGCTCGAGGTGGCGACGGCCCTGCGTGACATCCGGCCCAACACCAACCTCGACACGGTGCCGAAGGAGGTCTGGTCACGGGTCCGCGCGGCCCTCACCGAGCAGGAGATCACCCACCGCGAGTTCGCCGCGGCGATGAGCACCCAGTTCTCCGGATCGACCCTGTGGAAGCACGCACCGAGCCGGCAGCGTCTTGCCCAGGTCGCCGACGTGCTCGGCGACGCGGATCTGGAAGTGCTCGCCACCAACGACATCTTCTGGGACACCGTCACCGCGATCGAGAGCATCGGCGAGCAGGAGGTGTACGACGCGACCGTGCTCGGCACCCACAACTTCGTTGCCGAGGGCATCGCCACGCACAACTCTCTGGAGCAGGATGCCGACATGGTGATCCTGCTGCACCGTGAGGACGCCTACGAGCGCGAGTCCACCCGCCCCGGCGAAGCCGACTTCATCGTTGCCAAGCACCGCAACGGCCCCACCGCCGAGGTCGTCGTCGCCTTCCAGGGCCACTACTCCCGCTTCGTCGACATGGCCCACGACGGCTGACCGGTTGGCGCGCGGTGGTCAGCCCTGGACGGTCGGACGGATGGTGAGTTCGCCGATCTCGACGTCCCAGGGCTGGTCGATCACGTACTCCACGGCGCGGGCGACGCTGTCGGGGTCGAGGGCGAAGTCGGCCATGCCCTGGCTGACCTGGGCACGGATGGTGGGGTCGGTGACCGAGTTGCCGAACTCCGTGCGGACGTAGCCGGGTGAGATCGCCGTGGTCTTGATCGTCCCGTCGGTGGACTCCTGCCGCAGGCCTTCCAAGATCGTGCGGACGGCGTTCTTCGTGCCGCCGTACACGGCCATGGTCGGAGTGATCTTGAGGCCGGCGGTCGACACGATCGTGACGAAGTGGCCTCGGCCCTGGTGCTCGAAGACCGGAAGCGCCGCGTCGATGCCGTGCAGTACGCCGCGCAGGTTCACGTCGATCATCGCGTCCCAGTCGGCGGCGCGGCGCGCGGCCATCGGAGAGATCGGGCCGATGCCGGCGCTGTTCACCAGGACGTCGAGCCGGCCGAACTCCGCGACGGTGGTCTGCACGGACCGGCGGACGGCGTCAGGGTCGGTGACGTCGACCGCCACCGTCGCGGCCCGGCCGCCGGCGGCGCGGATCTCCTCGGCCAGCGCGACGAGCCGGTCGGTCCGCCGGGCGCCGAGCACGATCGCGGCACCGGCTCGCCCCAGCCGCCGCGCCGTCGCGGCGCCGATCCCGCTGCTGGCGCCGAGGATCGCCACTACCTTGTCGTCGAGCACTGCCATGACTAGTCTCCGTAACCACTGAATCGGACAAAGTGTCCACTTCATTGAAGCGGACACTTTGTCCGTTTGCAACCCAGGAGGTGTCCGCACCGTGCGAAGCGACGCGTCCCGCAACCGGGCCGCCATTCTCGAGGCGGCCCGCGTGCTGATCGCCGGACCCGGCGAACTCAAGCTCAGCGCGGTCGCGAAGCAGGCCGGCGTCGGGCAGGGCACGCTGTACCGCCACTTCACCACCCGCGACGAACTGGTCGCCGCCCTGTACGCCGAGGAGATCGACGAACTCGTCGCGGAAGCCCGCCGGCTGCTCGAGCAGCACGAGCCCTTGGCGGCCCTCGAACGCTGGCTCGCCCGGCTCGCGGCGTACGCGCAGGTCAAGCGGGGGGTGATCGACGCGGTCGACGCGTCGGCCTGGGCCGAGATCTCCGCGGAGACGCACACCAAGCTCGGCCAAGCGTTGGGTGCGCTCCTGACGGCCGGCGCCGCGGCCGGCGTACTGCGCGAGGATGTCGACCCGCGCGACGTGATCCTGCTGTCGTGGTTCCTCGCGCACGTGAAGCCCGAGGAGTGGGACGACCGGGTCCCGCGGCTGCTCGAGGTCTTGCTCGCCGGGCTGCGGTCGGCCCGCTAGTCCTTCCAGCGGTCGGCGGAGATGGATTCTTGGGCGAGCAGGCGCAGCGACGCGATCAGGGTCTCGCCGAGGATGGTGCCGATGACCACGCTTTCGGCGATCTGGTCGGGGTTGGTGCGGGCGGTGACCGCGGCGACCTCGAGGGCGGTGAACTTCTCGACCGCGTCGGCGTAGGAGTCGAGGAAGTCGGCCAGGTGGTTCTGGTCGAGGGTGCGGAGGGCGGCGATCGTCTCGATCAGCGTGGTGAGCGCGGGGGCGTCCGGCTCGACCTTCCAGCCGCGGCGGGCGATCAGGTCGCGGACCTGGTCGGCTGCTGCCGTGCGTTCTTCGGTGCCGGCGGTGGGGGTGCGGGCCGGGGTGATCGCGCGGTGGGCGCGGCCGATCTGGTCGTGCAGCGGCAGCTCGTCGGAGTCCAGGCCCTCGAGGATCTCCTTCACGCGGGCGACCGGCACCTGGCCGAGGTCGATCAGCGCGCGGATCAGCCGCAGCCGGCGGAGGTGGGCTTCGCCGTACGACGCCTGGTTCGGGCTGGTCAGCTCGCCCGGCGGTAGCAATCCCTCGCGCAGGTAGTACTTGATCGTCGGCACCGGGACGCCCGACTGCCGGCTCAACTCCGCGATCCGCATAACTGCCTTGCCTTCCCTCGACCTGTGATGGATAGTAGCAGTATCCATTAACGGATAGTCCGACTATCCATTCGAAGGGAAGCCCCAGATGCTCCTCGATCTCGTGCTCGTCCTCGCGACGCTGGTCTTCCGCGGGCTCGGAGCGCTCGGCGTCCGCCGGTTCGCCCGCTGGCCGGTGGCCGCCGCGCACGGGCTGGCCGTGATGCTCGTGCTGACCGCGAGCGCCCACTTCGTCCCGGCCGGTGTGACCGTCATGCCCAACCACGCGGACATGGTTCGCATCGTCCCGCCGTTCGTCCCGTACGCCGACGCGATGGTCTACCTGACCGGCGTACTGGAACTGCTCGGCGCGCTCGGCCTGGTCCTGACCGCCACCCGCTGGGCGGCCGGCTGGTCGCTCGCCGCGCTGTTCGTCGCACTGCTCCCGGCCAACATCTACGAGGCCGTCGAGCAGATCTCGTTCGCCAACGGGGAGACCGCGACGCCGCTGTGGCAGCGCATCCCCGAGCAGGTCCTCTACATCGCGGTCGCCGTCTGGGCGGCCCGATCAACCCGTATGCCGTCCGCCGAGCCGCACCGCGAGCTCGTCGAGACCCACTGAAGGAGCACCCCCAATGACCGACCCGACCCGCACGCTGGCCGGCGTCATCCTGCTGACGATCGTCACGATCGAGTTCGGCGGCTGGTTCCTGACCAAGATCGCCCGCGGCCAAGTGCCGATGACCGACTTTCAGAAGGCGTTCGCCCGCGCCGGTCACGCTCACGCCGGCGTCCTGGTGATCCTCAGCCTGGTCGGTCTCCTGTACGTCGACCAGACCGGCCTCAGCGGTTTCTGGCTGTGGATCGGCCGGCTCGCGCTGCCGGTCGCGGCGATCCTGATGTCCGGCGGCTTCTTCGCCTCGTCCGCCGGCAAGAACGTCACCCAGCCGAACAAGTTCCTCGCGATCCTCTGGGTCGGCGCGGCCAGCCTCGCCGTCGGCGCCCTGACGCTGGGGATCGGGCTGATCACCGCCTAAGCAGACGACGAAGCGACGAGCCGCGCGCCGACCGACCGGATGATCGCCGCCGTCTCCGGCGGCGCCTCCAGCGTGAAGTCGGCGCCCAGGGCAACCACTCCGGCGACGTACTGGATCAGCAGCTGGGCCGAGTCGGCGCTCAGCGTCAGCACGCACGACTCCGGCCCGGTCGGTACGACGGTGCCCGGCAGCCACCACCCGTAGAAGCTCTCCCGAACCGCCTCCTCCGACAGCGCGACGCGCAGCACCGCCGAGTGCTTGTACGTCGCCGCCGCGAACGACTCGGCCAGGTACGTCGCGGCGTCGGCGGCCGGGATCTCCCGCCGGGCGAACTTGTGCCGGCTCGGCCGGACGTCGCTGATCCGGTCGACCCGGAAACTGCGCCAGTCGTCGCGGTCCGGGTCGAAAGCGAGCAGGTACCAGGTCCCCACCAGCGCGACCAGGTGATGCGGCTCGACCCGCCGGCTGGTCGTCTCACCGTGCCGTGATTCGTAGCTGAAGGCAACGATCTCCAGATCGCGGCAGCACGCGGCGAGCACCGCCAGTCGCCCGGGATCGACCTGCGGCAGATCCGCCCGGGCCACCACCGAAGACGCCCCGACCGCCGCGACCTGTGGACGAAGCCGCGGCGGCAGCACCTGCGACAGCTTCGCCAGCGCGCTCATCGAGCTGTCGTACATCCCCGTCATCCCGCCGCTGCCCGCGCCGGCCAGGCCGACCGCGACCGCCACCGCCTCCTCGTCCGAGAGCACCAGCGGCGGCATCGCGCGCCCCGACACCAGGCGGTATCCACCGGCCGTCCCCGTCGTCCCGACGACCGGGTAGTCGAGCGACCGCAGCCGGTCGACGTCCCGGCGGATGGTCCGGTCGGTCACGCCCAGCCGCTCGGCGAGCTCGGCGCCCGACCATTCCCGGCGCGACTGCAGCAGCGACAGCAGCCGCAGCAGTCGTCCCGGCAGGTCGTTCATATCCACAAAGATATCCACAGCTTGAGGACAACCTCTGTCCGGAACGCCGTCTACGGTCGGCGGCATGAGGACTTGGACCCCTGAAACCGACGGCTACGACGACCAGCGCACCGGCTTCCAGCGCCGCGATCCGCACCGGCCGGCGCGCATCTTCGGCGCGACCAGCGCGGCCGACATCCAGGAGGCGGTGCGCTACGCCCGCGACCACGAGCTGCGGCTCGCCGTCCAGGCGAGCGGGCACGGCCACACCACCCCGACCGACGGCGTGCTCGTCACAACCAGGGGGTACGCCGGTGTGACCGTCGACGCCGCGCGGAAGACCGCGACGATCCAGGCGGGCGCGACCTGGCAGCAGGTGACCGCCGCGACCAGGCCGTACGGGCTGGCTCCGCTGTCCGGCAGTTTCCCCGGCGTCGGCGCGATCCCGTACACGCTCGGCGGCGGGCTCGGGCTGATGGCGCGCAAGTACGGCTTCGCCGCCGACCACGTCCGCCGGATCGACCTCGTCACGCCCGACAGCGAGCTGCGCTCGGTCACGCCGGACGACAGCGAGCTGTTCTGGGCGCTGCGTGGTGGCGGCGGCAACTTCGGTGTCGTCACCGAGCTGGAGATCGGTCTGTTCGACGTCGCAACGGTTGCGGGAGGCAGCCTGTACTACGACCTGGCGACGACGCCCGACGTGCTCCAGACCTGGCGAGAGTGGACGGCGACCGTGCCCGAGGAGGTCACGTCAGCGGTCGGCGTACTGGTGCTGCCGGACATCCCGATGGTCCCGGCGCCGCTGCGCGGCAAGCACATCGCGCAGCTCCAGCTCTGCATCCTCGGCGACCTCACGCAGGCCGAGCAGCTGATCGCGCCGCTGCGCGCGCTGGGGGAGCCGGTGCTGGACACCTTCGGCGAGATCCCGTACGCCGAGTCCGGCCGTATCTTCGCCGAGCCCGAGCAGCCGCACGGCTACCGCGCCCAGAACATCCTGCTCGCCGACCTCGACCCGGTCGCACTCTCGACCATCCCCAAGCTGGCCGGCCCGGAGGCCCGCGCGATGTGCGTCGTCGGCATCCGTCACCTCGGCGGCGCGCTGTCCCGTCCGCCCGCGATCCCGAACGCGGTCGGCCACCGCGAGGCGCAGTACGCGCTGACCGTGCTCTCGCCCGGCGAGCAGGACTTCACCAAGCTGCACCGCCACATCCTGGAGCCGTGGACGTCGATCGGCCGCCAGCTCAACTTCAGCTTCGGCCCACTCACCCCCGGGCAGGTCGCCGAGGCCTACGACGACATCGACCGCCTCAAGCGGCTCCGCCAACAGCTCGACCCGACCGGCCTGCTGCAGCCTAACCATGCGATCTGAACGGTCGCCCGCTGGTCTCAGCGCCCGAGCGCCTGGCCGACCAGCTCCCCGATCAGCGCCGCCTTGCCCTCGCCGTACGCCGCCCGATCACTCGTCAGCAACGGCGCCAGCTCGCGCTTCCGCGCCGCGTACCGCTCCCGCGCGCCGGCGTCCGCTCGCAACAGATCCCGCAGGACGACGTGATCCCGGTGCGCTTCGTTGCCCTCGACGACGACGTACAGGTGGTGGTAGTGCGTCACCCCGGCAGGCAGCTCGAACGCCTCGCGGCCGGTGATCCCGAGATCGCCTTGATGCCGGTAACCGCCCGCGGCCAGCGCGGCGACGGCCGGCTTCACCTGGTCGACCGATGGCACCACGACGTCCAGGTCGATGATCGGCTTGGCCGCCAGGCCCGGCACCGCGGTGCTGCCGACATGCTCGATCACGTGCGGTACGTCGGTGAGCAACCCGTCGAGCCCGGCCCGGAGCTCGTCGAACCACTGCGGCCAGCGTTCGTCGTACTCGACGACCTCGGCGGGTGGGATCACAGCGCCGCGGTGACGTCGATCTCGACGAACTGGCCGGGGAAGCCGAGCTGCGCGACGCCGAGAAGGGTGCTGGCGGTCGTGAAGGCGGGGGCCAACGGCGAGGCGTTGAGCTGGGTCCACACCGCGGCCAGCTCTTCGCGGTTCTGGCTGACGACGTAGATGACCGTGCGGACGACGTCCTCGGGAGTCGCGCCCGCGGACTCGAGGGCGGTGAGGATGTTGCTGATCACCTGGGCGGTCTGGCCTTCCAGGTCCTCGGCGGCCAGATCGCCGGCGGGGTCCAACGGGCACTGTCCGGCCAGGAAGACCAGGCGGGACGCCTCGACGGTCGTCACGTGGTGGTAGCCGGGGGTCGGGTGCAGGGCCGCGGGATTGCTGCGCTCGATCGTCACGGGCCCAGCCAAGGCCACCACTCAGGAAGGGTCAACAGAATTAGCGAGTGAAGCGCCGGACGTAGCGCTTTTGCCAGGGCGTCTCCACGGCGTGCGAGCTGTAGTTCGCCCGCACGTAGGCAACGGCCTCGTCCGCCGGCACCCCGTCAAGAATCGCGAGACAAGCGAGCGCCGTACCGGTTCGTCCGCGCCCACCCCCGCAAGCGAACTCGACCCGCTCACCCCGTTGCACCCGGGCCAGCGCATCCACGAAGACCTCACGCGCTTCCACGGCGTCGGCCGGCAGCCGGAAGTCCGGCCAGCGCAACCACCGGCTCTCCCACTCGACGGCCGGCGGCTCCTTGCCCAGCAGGTACACGGCGTACGACGGCAGCGGCCCCGCCGGCATTGGATCCCGCAACCCGCGTCCACGCACCAACTGCCCGGACGGCAGCCGCAGCACACCCGGGTCCTCAGCCCTCCACGTCATCCACAAACCCTAGCCAGAACCACCGCGGCCCCGGGCGGGTGAACCGCTCCGGGGCCGAGTGGCGTAGTACGTGTCGAGCCGCTAGGCCGTACTACGGGCTGGTGGAGGAATCAGGCGTTGAGCCGTTCCTCGGTGGTGGTGGAGAACAGGTGCAGCTTGCCGGGCTCCGGCGCGAGGTGCACCAGCGACCCGGTCTCGGCCCGCGTCCGCGTGCCGACCCGCGCGATGACGTGCTGCTGGGTCGTGGTGTGCTCGGCGTTGCCGTACATGTACGCGTCCGAGCCGAGCTCCTCGATCACCGAGACGCGGACCGGCAGGCCCTCGTCGGCGATGTGGAACGACTCCGGGCGGATGCCCAGCGTCACGGTCTTGTCGTCACCGGCCTTGGCCAGCAGCGCGCGCTCGACCGGTACGACGAAGTCGCCGATCTTCGCGCCGCCGTCGACGATCTGGGCCTCGATCAGGTTCATCGCCGGCGAGCCCATGAAGCCCGCGACGAAGAGGTTCTTCGGGGCGTCGTACAGGTTCAGCGGGGTGTCGACCTGCTGCAGGAGACCGTCCTTGAGGACGGCGACCCGGTCGCCCATCGTCATGGCCTCGATCTGGTCGTGGGTGACGTAGACGGTGGTGACGCCGAGGCGGTGCTGGAGCTCGGCGATCTGCGTACGGGTCTGGACCCGCAGCTTGGCGTCGAGGTTCGACAGCGGCTCGTCCATCAGGAAGACCTGCGGGTTGCGCACGATGGCGCGGCCCATCGCGACGCGCTGACGCTGACCGCCCGAGAGCGCCTTCGGCTTGCGGTCGAGGTACTCCTCGAGGCCGAGCAGCTTGGCGGCCTCCTGGACGCGCTTGATCCGGTCGTCCTTGTGGATGCCCTGCATCTTCAGCGCGAAGCCCATGTTGTCGGCGACCGACATGTGCGGGTAGAGCGCGTAGTTCTGGAACACCATCGCGATGTCACGGTCCTTCGGCGGGCTGTTCGTGACGTCGCGGTCGCCGATGAAGATCGCGCCCTCGTTCACCTCTTCCAGGCCGGCCAGCATCCGCAGCGCGGTCGACTTGCCGGAGCCGGACGGGCCGACCAGAACCATGAACTCGCCGTCCTCGATGTCGAGGTCGAGCTGGTTCACCGAGGGGGTGTCGTTCCCGGGGTAGACCCGGGTCGCGCCCTTGAACGAGACGGTTGCCATCAAGCACTTCCTTCCTCCGCCGGCAGGAACGTGCCGGACGATCCGTGGCAAAGGCTTGTCGGTGATACATCACCAAAAGCTGTAGACCACAACATCCACAGGTCTGTCCGCATTCCGCTAGTAGTGCCCCTCGCCAGGCCGGACACCGTCCGCCATCAGATCGAGCAGCGCCGCCACCGCACGGCTGGGCGGGCGACCACTCAACGTGATCGCCGACAGGGTCCAGGTCAGTTCGATCCCGGTCAGTCGCAGCCGGGCGATGCCCGGGTGCTCCGGCCCCAGATCCGGTACGACGGCCACCCCGAGTCCCGCCCGCACGTACTCCGGCACCGTGGTCAGATCGGGTACCTCGACCTGCACCCGCCGCGGCATCCCGGCCGCGTCGAAGGCCCGGTCGACGTTGGTCCGGTTCCCGAACCCGGGCAGCAGGTCGACGAACCGCTCACCGCGCAGATCCTCCAGTCGTACGTCGGTCCGCGCCGCCAGCCGATGCGTCGTCGGCACCATCACGACGAACCCGACGGTCGCGAGCTCACGCGGCTCCAGTCCGACCAGGTCGGACCGGTTCGCGCCGACCAGCGCGACGTCGAGCCGCCCGTGCCGTACGTCGTCCGCCAACCCCGTCGAACCAGTCGGCGACGTCGTCACCTGGACGTCGACCAGGGGATAGCGCTGGTAGAACGCGCCGAGCAGGCCGGCCAGGTCGACCAGTCCGAGGCGGGTCATCGTGCCGATCCGTACGCTGCCGCGCAGTCCCGTCGACGCCTCCTCCACGACGGCCCGCGCCCGGTCGAGAGCCTCCAGCGCGGCCTTCGCCTCCGGCAGCAACGCCTGCCCGGCCGGCGACAGGCTCACCCGCCGGGTCGACCGGTCGAACAGCGTCGTTTTCAGATCGCTCTCCAGGCCGCGGATCGCCGCCGACACCGTGGACTGGACGGTGAACAGCCGCTGGGCCGCGCGGGTGAAGCTCAGTTCCTCGGCGACCGCGACGAAGTACTCCAGCTGCTTCGAGTCCACAGCAGCAATTATCGTCGGAGGCGATAAGAGAGTGCAAGAATCTTCGTTTGATTCGATAGATCATCGGGGTCACCCTGAAGACATGACAACAATCACCGGACCGCGGGCGGTCGACGCCGTCGGCACGAAGGTCCGTTTCTCGCACGGTCCGGGGTTCTGGACGATCGCCGCCGCCTTCCTCGTCACGATGGCGTTCTCCACCGTGCCGACGCCGCTGTACGCGATCTACCAGCAGCGTGACGGCTTCCCGACCTTCCTGATCACGGTGATCTTCGCCGCGTACGCCGTCGGCGTGATGGCGAGCCTGTACCTGGCCGGCCACGTCAGCGACTGGCTCGGCCGGCGCCGGATCGCGCTGCTCGCCGTGCTGGCTGAGGTGGTCGCCGCGCTGATCTTCCTGTTCTGGCCGGAGGTCCCCGGCCTGCTGATCGCGCGATTCGTGTCCGGCGTCGGCGTCGGCATCCTGACCGCGACCGCGACGGCGCACCTGTCCGAGCTGCGCAAGATCGCCCGGCCGGACGAGGACCCGAGCCGGTCCGCGCTGATCTCCAGCATGGTGAACCTGGGCGGTCTCGCCTTCGGTCCGCTGATCGGCGGGCTGCTGGCCGAGTACGTCGGCCGCCCGATCGAGCGGCCGTACGAGGTGTTCCTGGTGCTGCTCGTGATCAGCGCCGTCGGCATCGCGCTGGTGCCCGAGACGGTCGAGCGGCGCGAGACGCGTCCGGCGTACCGGCCGCAGCGGGTCGCGCTGCCGGCGGCCGCGAAGCCGCTGTTCTTCGCGTCGGCGGCGGGTGCCTTCGCGGCGTTCGCGATCTTCGGGTTGTTCACGTCGCTCGCCCCGACCTTCCTCGCAGGCACGCTGCACCACACGTCCCGGTTGCTCGCCGGGGTGGTGACCTTCGCGGTCTTCATCGCCGGCGCCGCCAGCCAGGTCGTCTTCGTCCAGCTCACCCGCACGCGTCAGTTGCAGCTCGGCCTGGCGTTCATGTCCGCCGGCCTGGTCGGAATCGCGGCCGGCGGTCTGATCCCGAGCCTCGCGCTGTTCGTGATCGGCGGCGTCGTCGCCGGCGCCGGGGTCGGCCTGGTCTTCCGCGCCGCCGTCGCCACCGCCGCAGGCCTCGCCGACGCCGGCTCCCGGGGTGAGGTCCTCGCGGCTCTCTTCCTGATCGCGTACGCCGGCCTCGCACTGCCCGTACTGGCCATCGGCCTCGGCATCGCCTTGCTCCCGGCCGAAGTAGCGCTGGTCGTCTTCGCCGCGATCATCCTGGTCATGGTCAATGCGGCCGGACTCCGCATGCTGGCCGCCCACCGCGGCTAGTACCGTGCGGCGCATGGGTGACTACGTTTCCGTCGGAAGTCTGACCGCCTACCTCGCCACCGGCCGCGCCAACGGTCCGGGGATGCTGCTGCTCCCGATGATCACCGGGATCGGCGAGCAGATCCGCGACTGGGCCGACGAGCTCGCCGCCCGCGGGATCACCGCGCTGACCTGGGATCCCTTCCACCGCCGCAGTACCGACAACTCCACCGTCGACGAGCTCCACGAGCTGCTCCTGCAGATGGACGACGACGCCGCGCTCGCCGAGCAGACCCAGCTCCTGGACCACCTGCTCGGCGACCTCGGCGCGGCAAAGGCCGGCGTCGCCGGCTGGTGCCTCGGCGGCCGCTTCGCGATCCTGCTCGGCGCCCGCGACCATCGCCTGGCCAACGTCACCGCGTTCCACCCGACCGTCCCTGCCGAGCTCCGACCCAACCAGACGCACGACGCGATCGCCGACGCCGCCGCGATCACCGCGCCCGTCCTGGTCAGCTACCCCGGCGCCGACGCCGCCGTACCGGTCGCGGACTTCGAGGCCCTGCAGACCTCGCTCCAGTCCCGCCCGACCGGCGCCACCGTCGCACTGTTCCACCCCGGCGCCGACCACGGCTTCACGAACCGCGACCGCCACGACAAACCCGTCAACGCCGACGCCTACCAGCTCGCCTGGCCGCAGGCCCTGGCCTTCATCGACACCACCACCGCTTGACGCAAGCCCGAACTGTCCCCGGCCGGCGCTAGCCTCGCCCGCGTGACTGACTACCTCGCCGACATCGCCTGGTCCTACGACAACGTGGCCGTCTCGTACGCCGAACGCGTGGTGGACGGCGCCGACCTGGAGGTTGAGTCCTTCGATCTCGTCGCGTCGCTGGCCGGAGACCGCCTGGTTCTCGACGTCGGCTGCGGTCCGGGACGCACCACTGCCTTGCTGGCGTCGCGAGAGTTGGACGTCGTCGGCATCGACCTGTCGCCCGGGATGATCGAGGTCGCTCGGCGCGATCATCCCGGCCTGGACTTCCGCGTCGGCTCGATGACGGCGCTCGACCTGCCCGACGGTTCGGTCGGCGGGATCGTGTCCTGGTGGTCGATCATCCACCTGCCGCGGGACGTCGTCCCGACGGCGTTCGCCGAGTTCCACCGGGTGCTCGCTCCGGGTGGAGTGCTCCTGGTCGGCTTCCACGTCGGCGACGAGTCCACGCACAAGACCTCCGGGTACGGCGGCCACCCGATGAACATCCACGTCCATCGCTGGACGGCCGACGCCTTGACCGCGGTCGCCGAGGACGCCGGGTTCACCCCGTCGCCCCTCACCTTCACCGCCGACGACCGCCTCCTGTTCCGGAAGTAGCCTCCGCGGGTCCCGCTGTCATCAGGCAGCAGTCGAGGCCCGTCGGTGGGCTGTCGGGTTCGTGCCGCGCAGCCGCTTGAACGCCACCGACAACGCGAACGCGTTCGCATAGCCCACCCGGCGGGCGATCGACTCGACGGTCTGGTTCGTCTCTCGCAGCAGATCGGCGGCGAGCGTGATCCGCCAGCCCGTCAGATAGGCCATCGGCGCTTCGCCCACGAGCGCGGTGAAGCGCCGAGCCAGGCTCGCCCGCGAAACTCCCGTCCGATCGGCCAGCTCGACGACCGACCACGGATGCGCCGGATCCTCGTGCAGCAACCGCAACGCCAACCCCACCACGGGATCGGCCTGCGCCTGGTACCAGCCCGGCGCGTGCGACTCCGGCCGCGCGAACCACGCCCGCAACGTCGTGATCAACGCCAGATCGAGCCAGCGATCCAGCACACTCTGCTGCCCAGGCTCGTCGCGCTGGATCTCGCCGAGCACCATCTCCATCACCGGCCCGGTGACCTCCGCCGCCGGTACGACGAGCACCGGCGGCAACGCGGTCAGCAGCCGGCGGCTGACATCTCCCTCGAGCTGATAGGTGCCGCTGACAACCATCGCCTCGCCCTCGGGCCGGCCGCCGTACGTGCGCACCCCGAGCCGCGCACTGTAGTCAACAGGTGCCCCAGGCAACGGTTCGCAGATGCCGCCCGGGTGGATCCGCAACTGCGGCTCGGTCTCCGGAGTGTCCGCCACGACGTACGGCTCGGGTCCGCACAGCACCGCGACGTCCCGCTCGTTCATCCGGACGGGGTCCATGCTGTCGCGCATGATCCAGGCCGACCCGCGGACCAGCGTGGCCAGTGCGAGCGGCGCCTCGTCGACGATGTGCAGACCCCACGGTGGGTCGAGCACGGTCAGGTTGAAGACCCCGCCACGCGCCCGGGTGCCGGCCAGCAGATCGTCGAGAACATCCATGCCGACCACCATAGCTGAGACTCTCAGACATCGAAATGCGCCGGACAACCATGGTTACTCTCACGCAAACACGATGAAGTGAAGCCATGACAACGACACCGATTCTGATCCTGAGTGGCAAGGGCAAGACCGGCCGACGCGTGGTGGACCGGCTCGAGCAGCGCGACGTCCCGGTGCGGCTCGCCTCGCGGTCCAGCGAGCAGCGCTTCGACTGGTACGACGAAGACACGTGGTCCGGCGTCGCCGCCGGTATCGACACGGCGTACCTGGCACCGCCGGTCGGCCCGACCGGGCTGACCCAGGCGGGCCGCTTCGTCAAGCAGGCGGCGGCCGAGGGCCTTCGCCGGGTGGTGCTGCTGTCCGGACGTGGCGTCGGCAGCCCGGAGCGTGAGTTCGCCGTCTACGAGAGCAGCGTCGAACTGGAGAACGCGGTCAAGGAGAGCGGCGCCGAGTGGACAATCGTCCGGCCCGCGTGGTTCATGCAGGGGTTCAGTGAGGACTTCCTGCTCGACTACGTGCTGGCGGGGGAGGTCCGGGTCTCGGCCGGCACCGGCGGCGAGGCGTGGATCGACACCAACGACGTCGGGGACGTAATGGCGACCGTGCTCCTGGATGACTCGCACAGCGGTCAGCACTACACGCTGTCCGGCCCGCGCACGCTGACGATGGCCGAGGTCACGGCCGAGCTGTCCGCCGCGACCGGCCGCGACATCCGGTACGTCGACCTCGAGCCGGAGCAGCACGTCGAGGAACTGGTCGGGATCGGCCTGGACCGCGAGGACGCCGAGTCGGTTCGCGACCTGTTCGCGGTGATCCGGCACCACCGGTCGGAGTACGTCTCCGACGACAGCGTCCGGGAGCTGCTCGGCCGGGCGCCGCGCGACTTCTCCGACTGGGCCCGCGAGACCGCGGCGACCGGAGTGTGGTCCGCATGACCAAGATCCTGACGCTCGCGGGCCTGCTCGGCAGTGCCCTGATGGGCGGACTCTTCTTCGCCTTCGGCACCTCGGTGATGAGTTCGCTCCAGCGGATGCCGGCCGGCCAGGGCGCGGCCGCGATGAACCTGATCAACGTCCGGATCCAGAACCCGCTGTTCCTGCTGGTCTTCTGCGGTACGGCGCTGGTCTGCCTGGCCCTCCCGGTCCTGGCCCTGGTCCGGGACACCCCGGGCAAGGGCTGGATCGTGGCCGGCTCGGCGCTCTACCTGGTCGGCGTGATCGTGATCAGCTTCGCGATCAACATCCCGCTCAACGACGGACTCGCCGCGGGCACGACCGACTGGACGTCGTACCTGGCCAAGTGGAACCCTGCGAACAACCTGCGGGCCGTCGCCGGGGCGCTCAGCGTCATCGCCTTCGGACTCGCGCTGATCAGGGCCGAGTAGGGAGTCCGGATGACCGAGCAGCTGCTGCCCGTGAACGGTGTCGAGCTCTGCGTCGAGACCTTCGGCGACCCGGCCGATCCGCCGGTGCTGCTGATCCACGGCGCCGCTGCCTCGATGGACTACTGGGAGACCCCGTTCTGCGAGCAGTTGGCGGCCGGGCCGCGGTACGTGATCCGCTACGACCACCGCGACACCGGCCGCTCGGTCAGCTACCCGCCGGGCGAACCGGCGTACGAGGGGCCTGATCTGTTCAAGGATCCGGTCGGCATCCTGGACGCGCTCGGCATCGAGCGGGCGCACCTGGTCGGCCTGTCGATGGGCGGCGCGATCGCCCTGCAGATCGGTCTCGACTTCCCCGACCGGGTGCGCAGCCTGACGCTCGCCTCCACCAGCCCGCTCGGCGACGACCTGCCTCCGCCGGCCGACCGGATCCGCGAGAGCTTCAGCAGCGAGGCCCCGCCGACCGACTGGTCCGACACCGAGGCCGCGCTCGACCAGCTGATCGCCGACGAGAAGCTGTACGCCGGCACGCTGCCGTACGACGAACCCGCCCGCCGCGACCTGCTCCGCACGATGATCGCGCGCACCACCAATCTCGCGTCGGCCGTCACCAACCACTGGGTCCTCCCCGACGACGACACCCCGCCGGCCCGCCCCCGCCTCGGCGAGGTCAAGGTCCCGGTCCTCGTCCTGCACGGCACCGAGGACCCGCTCTTCCCACCCGCCCACGGCGAGGCCCTCGCCCGCGAGATCCCGGGCGCCCACCTTGTGCTCCTCCCCGGCGCCGGCCACGAGCTCCCCGCCCCGACGTGGAACGTCGCCGTCCCGGCGATCCTCGCGCACACGACCGGCTGAAGGTTCTGCAAAACTTATGCGCCCGCTAGCGTGGGCGAGGTGATCACCGTCGAGCGTTCCGTCACCGTGGACCGGCCGGTCGAGATCGTCTTCGGCTACCTGTCCGACTTCGAGACCACCACCGAGTGGGATCCCGGCACCGTCCGCACCACCCGGATCTCCGGCGACGGCGGTCCTGGTACGGCGTACCGGAACGTCTCGACCTTCAACGGCAAGCGGACCGAGCTCGAGTACGTCGTCGAGCAGGTCGACCCGAACCGGCTGTTCCAGGTCCGCGGCCAGAACAAGACGATCGCGGCGCTGGACACGATGACCTTTCACGCCGACGGCGACCGCACCACGGTCACCTACCGCGCCGACTTCACCCTCAAGGGCCTCGCCCGCCTGGCCGAACCGTTCCTCAAGGCCCCGTTCAGGAAGCTCGGCGACGAGGCCGAGACCGGCCTCCGCGACACCCTGAACAAGTTGCAGGGGTAGAGCCTGCTCCACCCCCGATCCGGGCGCGGACGGGATGGGGGCGCGGAGCCGGAGGCGGAAGGGTTGGAAGCAACAGATTCCGACTCTCCCGGAGGACCTCCGATGAAGCGAAACAGCCGTGTCGCCGCCGCGTGGGCGGCTGCCGCCCTGCTCAGCGCCGCCGCGTTGCCCGCGGCAACTGCCGTGGTCGCGCCGCCGCACAGCGCCGTCAGCGCGGCCGCCCAGAACCCGGTGCCGGCGCTCAACCGCGCGGCGTACCCGTTGCTCTCGACCAAGGCAGCCGGGCCGGTGTACGACCTCAAGCCGCTCGTCCGGATGGTCGGCGACGCGCAGGTCGTCGGCATCGGCGAGGCGACGCACAACTCGAGCGAGTTCTTCACGCTGAAGCACCGCATCTTCCGGGCGCTCGTCGAGCAGCGCGGCTTCACCACCTTCGCGCTGGAGGCGAGCTGGAGCACCGGCGTCGCGCTCGACCGGTACGTCGTGCACGGCATCGGTGATCCGCGGGCGATCATGCAGCACGAGTTCCAGGGCTCGTACGAGTTCTGGAACGCCGAGGAGTACCTCGACCTGATCGAGTGGATGCGGTCCTACAACCAGACCCACGCCCGCAAGCTGCACTTCGTCGGTGACGACCTCGGCTACATCTCGCCCGCGACGCTCGACCTGGTCACGGCGTACGTCGGCAAGGTCCGCCCGGCGCTGGTCCCGCAGCTCACCAGCGCGTACGCCGGAATCCGGTCCGACGCGAACGCCGCCGACTTCCTCACCGGGCTGGTCGCGAAGCCGCTCGCCGAACGGCAGCGGATCGAGGCGGCAACCCGGCAGGCGCTGGCCGCGGTCGAGTCGCTGCCGAAGAGCGAGGCGCAGGTCTGGGCCACGCAGCACGCCCGCGCCGCCTGGCAGGTCGCGAAGTTCGTCTCGTACGACATCGAGGACCCGAAGGTGCTGCCGTCGGCGATGCGGTTCCGCGACGAGGTGATGGCCGCGAACACGCTCTGGTGGACCCGGCACACCGGCGCCAAGGTCGTGCTCGGCGCCCACAACGGACACATCGCGCTGACCTCGTCGATGCCGGCCGAGTACCCGAAGATCCAGGGCGAGTTCCTCCGCGAGCAGCTCGGCAAGCGCTACGTGCCGATCGGCCTGAGCTTCGACCACGGCTCGTTCAACGCCCGCGACATCAACGACGTGAACGGCGCGATCCGCGAGTTCACGGTCGCGCCGGCCGCGGCGGGCAACAACGAGTACACGCTCGACAAGGTCGCCTACCGCGACTACTACGTCGACTTGCGCACCCTGCCGCGCACCACGAAGACCTGGCTGTCCACCGAGCGCCCGACCCGAGACATCGGCACGGCGTATCCCTGGCCGGACTCCCCGGTCGCCCTCGCGGCGTCGTACGACGTCCTCATCCACCTCAACAAGGTGACCGCCGCCCACCTGCGCTGAACCGCCGAAGGACCTCGGGAGCACCCCGAGGTCCTTCGGTGTCCGGTCAGTCGGCCGACCTCAGCATCGTTCGGATGCCCACCGTCAGGCCCAGTGCGCCAGTGACGATCGCGGCGGCGAAGCCCCAGAGGACTGCCGAGGACCACACCTCGCCGGCGAACAGCGTGCGCTCGGCCTCGACCAGGTACGACAGCGGGTTGAACTTCGACGCGACGCGCATCCACTCCGGGCCGGTCTCCAGCGGGAGCAGCATGCCGGACAGGATCATCAGCGGGAACAGGAACGTCTGCTGCACCACCCAGAACATCCAGTCCTGCTTCCGTACGGCGATCGCGAGCGCGTAGCTGAACGACCCGAGCCCGATACCGAAGGCCGCGAGCAGCACCAGCCCGACGATCGCGCCGTCCAGGTGCAGGTCGAAACCGAACGGCACCATCACCGCGATCACGATCACCGCCTGGCCGAACAGCGGCACCATCTCCTTCAGCGCCCGGCCGACGAGCAGCGACGACCGGCTCAGCGGCGTCACCAGCATCCGCTCGTGCGCGCCGGTCTGGAACTCGAACAGCAGGTTCGACCCGGTCGCCGACGTACCGAACAGCGTGGTCATCACCAGGATCGCCGGCACGAACCACTGCCAGACGCCGCCGTCCAGCGTGCCGCCCATCGACCCGGCCAGCAGCGGACCGAACAGCCCGAGGAAGATCAGCGGCTGGATCATCCCGAACAGCAACGAGAACGGATCCCGCAGTACGGGCTTGAGCTCGCGCACCATCACGATCCGGATGTCGCGCAACAGGCTGCGGTCCTGCACCCGGGAAGTGGATGCGGAGACGGAAGAAACAGTCAAGGTGGTCATGCGGCGGCCTTTCCATTCGCGTCGCGCAGGCTGCGACCGGTCAGATTGAGGAACACGTCGTCGAGCGTCGGCCGGTGCACCTGAGCAGCAGCCACCGGTACGCCGTACTGCTGGGCCGCGCCGAGCAGGATCGGCAGGGCGGCGGGGCCGTCGGTCACCCGCAGGCTGACCTGGTCGCCCGCAACCTCGAACTCCCTGGCCCCAGGCAGCCTCGACGCCAACTCCCGCAGCCGTGATTGGTTGCTAGGAGCAACCGTCAGGGCCAGCCGATCACCGGCCAGCCGGCTCTTCAGCGCGTCGGCGGTGTCGTCCGCGATCACCTCGCCGTGGTCGACCACGACCACCCGCTCGGCCATCGAGTCCGCCTCGTCCAGGTAGTGCGTCGTCAGCACGATCGTCATCGCGTACTGCTCGCGCATCCGCAGGATGTGGTCCCACAGGTTGGCCCGGTTCTGCGGGTCGAGCCCGGTCGACGGCTCGTCGAGGAACAACAACCCCGGCGCGTGCACGAGTCCCATCGCGACATCGAGCCGGCGACGCTGACCGCCGGACAGCTCGGACACCTTGCGCTGGGCGAGCTCCTTCAGCTCCAGGCCGTCGAGCAGCTCCTCGGCCCGGTGCTTCGCGGCCCGGCGGTCCAGGCCGTAGATGACGCCCTGGCCGGCGAGCTCGTCGCCGACGCGGTGCTGGTGGCCGGCGCCGTTGCCCTGGCCGACGTACCCGATCTGCCGGCGGACCTGGGACGGGTGCGACGTCACGTCGTACCCGGCGACGGTCGCGGTGCCCGAGGTCGGGGCGATCAGGGTGGTGAGCATCCGCAGCGTGGTGGTCTTGCCGGCGCCGTTCGGGCCGAGGACCGCGACGAGCTCGCCGGGGTCGACGTCCAGGCTGATGCCGCGGACCGCGTGCACGGTCTCGGTACGGCTCACCACGAAATCCTTGGTGAGTCCTCGGGTGCTGATCACGGTCGGTCTCCTTCGTCGGGGGCTTTCTCGAGGACGACATTTCCAGGAGAAGAGGACAGGTTCTGGCCGGTACTTCTGGCAATCTGAGGTCATGTCCGAGACCTCCGCACGACTCCTCGCGCTGCTGTCCCTTCTGCAGGCGCGCCGCGACTGGCCGGGTGCGCTGCTCGCCGAACGGCTGGAGGTGAGCCCGCGCACGGTCCGCCGCGACGTCGACCGGTTGCGCGATCTCGGCTACCCGGTCCGCGCGAGCAAGGGGCCGGACGGCGGTTACCGGCTCGACGCCGGGGCCGACCTGCCGCCGCTGCTGTTCGACGACGACCAGGCGATCGCCGTCGCGGTCGCGCTGCAGACGGCGACGACCACCGTGACCGGCATCGAGGAGGGCGCGTTGCGTGCACTCGCGACGGTCCGCCAGGTGATGCCGGCCCGGCTGCGGCAACGCGTCGACGCGCTGCAGGTGACGACGGTCGACCGCTGGGCCGACTCGAAGCGGACCAAGGTCGACTCCGAACACCTGATCGCAATCGGTACGGCGGTCCGCGCGCGCGAGGTGCTGCGCTTCGACTACGCGTCGCCGGGCGCCTCCGAGGACGAGTGGGTGCCGCCACGCAAGGTCGAACCGCATCACCTGGTGACGTGGGGAGGGCGTTGGTACCTGGTCGGCTGGGACCTGGACCGGAAGGACTGGCGGACGTTCCGCGTCGACCGGATGCAGCCGAAGACTCCGTCGGGTCCGCGCTTCACCCCGCGTGAACTGCCCGAACCCGACGTCGCGACGTACATCTCGGCGCGCTTCTCCGGCCGCGGTGAATGGCCGTGCCGAGGGGAGGCGATCCTGCAGGCGAAGGCGTCGGACATCGCCCGCTGGGCCGGTCGCGACGCCGTGGTCGAGGAGATCACGCCGACGAGCTGCCGCCTGATCCTGCCGGGCTGGTCGTGGACCGGTCTGGCCGCCAACTTCGGCATGTTCGAGTGTGACCTCGAGTTCGTCGGCCCGCCGGAGCTGAAGGCCGCCGCCGCCACGCTCGCCGCCCGCTACACCGCCGCCGCCTCGTGAAGCCGATGGAGGAGCACGTCTTCGCCGACGTGGCGGCGTGGCACGAGTGGCTCACGGCCGAGCACCAGACGTCGGACGGCATCTGGCTCGTCCTGGCGAAGAAGGGGACGACCGACCCGACCAGCCTGACGTACGACGAAGCGCTGGAGGAGGCGCTGTGCCACGGCTGGATCGACGGGCAACGCGTGAGCCGCGACGAGCGAACCTTCAAGCAGCGCTACACCCCACGCCGTCCCCGCAGCAACTGGTCGCTCCGCAACGTCGGCATCATCAAGCGCCTGCACGAGGAGGGCCGGATGCGCCCGGCCGGCGTCGCCGAGGTCGAGCGCGCGAAGGCCGACGGCCGCTGGGACGCAGCGTACGGGGAGGCGACCACCCGCGAGGTCCCGCCGGACCTGGCCGAAGCGCTGGCCGCCGTACCGAAGGCCGAGGCGATGTTCGCGATCCTCACCCAGCAGAACCGGTTCGCGATCCTCTACCGACTTCAGACGTCCAAACGCCCCGAAACCCGCACTAAGTGGATCACCCGCTACGTCGACGAACTGAGCCGCGGCGAAACCCCTTATCCCCAGAAGCGCCGGCTGGACTAGCGCTCGGCGAAGCGGGCCACAGCCTGTTTCACCAGGTCCGAGACGCTCGTGCTGCCCGCGCCGTGCCCGGCGTCCTCGACGATCTTCAGCTCGGCGTCCGGCCACCGCTGTGTCATCTTCCACGCGGCTTCGACCGGACTGCTGAAGTCGAGCCGCCCGACGACCAGTACGCCGGGAATGCCGGCCAGTTTGCCTGCCTCCCGCTCGAGCACGCCGTCCTCGAGGAAGCCCGCGTGGCCCCAGTAGTGCGAGACCAGCCGGGCGAACCGCAACCGGAACCGCGGATCGGCGTACCGCTTGCTCGGCTGGATCCCCGCGCCGTGGGTCGCGACGTGCGTGTCCTCCCAGTCGCACCAGTTCCGCGCCGCGCGGTCCCGCGCCGCGCGGTCCCGCACCGCCGGATCCGGGTCGTGCAGCAACCGGCTGTACGCCAGCGCCAGATTCCCGTCCCGCTCGCCTTCCGGTACGCCGTCCCGGAAGCGCCGCCACTCGTCGGGGAACACCCGGCCCATCTCGCGGGTGATCCACTCGACCTCGCGCGCGGTCGTGTTGGTGACGCTGAACAGCACGATCTCCGACACCGCCGACGGGTGCTGCTCGGCGTACGCAAGCCCGAGCGTCGCACCCCACGACGCCCCGAGCACCAGCCACTGCTCGATGCCGAGCTGGTGCCGCAGCTGCTCCATGTCCGCGACCAGGTGGGCTGTCGTGTTGGTGCTGAGATCGACCTCGTCGTCACCGGCGTCCGGCGTACTGCGACCGCAGTTCCGCTGGTCGAACAGCACGACCTTGTACGTGCTCAGGTCGAAGAAGTCCCGCCAGAACGCACCCGCTCCCGACCCCGGCCCACCGTGCACGACGACCGCGGGCCTTCCGTCGGGATTGCCGCAGACCTCCCAGTACACCTGGTGCCCGTCGCCCACATCCAGCATCCCGTGATCGATCATCCGGCAACTGTAACAGCGCTGTTAGACTCTCCGCATGGACGGAGCGATCGGGACCCGACTGCGGCACCTGCTGGAGCAGCTCGACGGCGACGTCGCCCAGCTCTACCGCGACCTCGACCTGGCCGACTACCGCCCGCGCTTCTCGCCGATCGTGCGCACCTTGGTTGCCCAGGGTCCGCTTTCGGTGCGGGCCCTGGCCGATGCCGTCGGCGTCACCCACTCGGCGGCGAGCCAGACCGTCGCGCAGCTCACCAAGGCCGGCTTCGCCACCCAGCAGCCCAGTCCGACCGACGCCCGCCAGCGCGTCGTCCACCTCACGCCGCGGACCGAGGCCCTGCTCCCACTCATCGAGGCCGAGTGGAAGGCGACCACCACCGCGATGACCGCTCTCGACGAGGAGCTCCCCGTGCCGCTCGAGTCCTACCTGGCCGAGCTCCAGGCGGCCCTGACCCGCCGCCCGATGCACGCCCGGATCTCCGAGCACTTCTCGTCAGGCGGCGTCGTGCAGAACCAGACCAAGCGTGTGCCGAAGTCCTGACCGCACCGTGCTCACGCCGTGCCGCACCGGCGCCATGTCGATCGTCGCGCGGAAGTGCTCGGCCTCGGCGTACCAGCCGCTGATCTCCTGGCACTGCGCCGGAGTGAGCAGCGGTGGGGTCAGGGCGCAGCCGACGTCGTTGAGCTCTTCGATCCAGTTCATGCGGGTGGAACGGGCTGGGCGTTCAGAATGTGAGGACGCCCGTGTAGGTGAGCGCGAAAGTCCCGCAGGGAAAGAGGAACAGGCTCGCCAGGACGACGACCTGCTGGAAGGTCTGCCCCGGGCCGATCAGCCGGCGGTAGGCGACGACGAGGACCGGGACCATCACGACCTCCAGCGGCAGCATGCCGCGCGGGATCACGTGGTCCAGCGCGGCCAGTACGACGGACAGCGTCGCCGCCGCGATCCAGGCCGCGTAGCCGATCCGGTACGTCGCACGGGCGCCCAGCCGGACCGCGATCGTCTGGTACCCCGCGGCGCGGTCGGCGGGCAGGTCGGCGAGCGTCGTCGGAAGGTAGAGCCCGATCGCCGCGAGCGTGCCCTGCAACGCCATCACCCAGGGGAAGTCGCCGAGGTCGGGCGTGAACGCGGCCCAGCCCGCGAGCGGGCCGAAAGCGCCCAGGGCCAGCGAGTTCGACCCGACGTCGAAGCCCGCGCGGGTCTTCAGCCTGAGCGGGGGAGCGCTGTACGCCCAGCCGAGCAGCAGCGCGAACAGCACGCCGGCCGTGAACACCCAGCCGACGAAGGCGGCGACGGTCAGCGAAGCGATCCCGGCCAGCGCCGCGAGCTTCTTCGCCTCGGCGACCGTCACGCGCCCGTCGAGCAGCGGGGACTTGGACTTGCGCGGGTTGAGCAGGTCGCCGGGCAGGTCGTACGCGTCGTTGATGGCGAGCACCGCCAGCCAGAGCAGCGGGCCCATCACGACCGCGCCGAGCAGGAGCCGCGGCCAGGCGTCGACCGGCGGAACCAGTCGATGCGTGGCCAGCAGAATCCCCACGTAGTACGGCACGACCGACACGATCCAGAACGCCGGCCGCCCGACCAGGAGCACATCCCGCAGCCGGGGATGGGTCCGCACCGCCACCAGTGTGGTCACGGGTCCACACTCCTCTTCAGCGCTGCGGAGCACCTCCCTCCAGCGGGTGAATCACCTCACTCCTGAGGCTGAATGTGAGCAATGGAACCTCGCTCCAGCGCCACCCACACCGTCCCGTCCGTCGCCACCACCAGCCCGTGCGGTTCGGAACCGTCGCCCAGGGCAACGGTCTGCCGGACGACACCGCCAGCGTCCAGCCGCACGACCGAAGCCGAGCCCCACAACGTCACCCAGCACCCGCCGTCGGCCGTCGCCGCCACCGCGTGCGGCTTGGCGTCCCGATCCGGCAACGGCACCTCGGTGATCACCCCGTCCGCGTCGATCCGCCCGACCTGACCCGCCAGGATCTCCACGAACCACACGCCGTCGGGCCCGCCGCTGATCCCCACCGGCCCGGCCGCGTCCGTCGGCAGGGGATAGGTGGTCACCTCGCCGTCGACCGTCATCCGCCCGATCGCGTTCCCCGCGTTGAGGGTGAACCACAGTTCGCCCCCGAAGCTCGTGATCAACGCCGGAAACGCACCCGTCGTCCCGATCGGGAACTCGGTCACCACTCCGTCAGCACTCACTCGCGCGATCAGATCGGCATCCATCAAGGTGCACCACACAGCCTCGTCCGGCCCGACACAAACCCCGTACGGCGAACCGCCGACCTTCACCACCGACGCAACACCGTCGCTGATCCGCCCGAGCGAGTTGTCACCCGACCGCGTGAACCACAGCGTCCCGTCCGGCCCGGTGGTGATCACACTCGGGCGACTCTCCGCCGCGCCGAGATCCACCCGCTCGACCTCGCCGTCCACCAACCGCGCGACCACCCCCGCGTGCACGAGCGTCGTCCACACCTCCGCGCCGCGCAGCGTCACGCCGTACGCGCCCTGCCCTACCGCGAACTCACTGACTGACAAGGGATTCCTCCTCGATCGTGTGGATGGCGCCGCGCCACCGCGAGATGAAGCGACGGTCGTGCGTGACCACGACCAGCGCGCCGGGGTAGTCGTCGAGTGCTGCCTCCAGTTCCTCCACGAGCACCAGCGACAGGTGGTTGGTCGGCTCGTCGAGCAACATCCCGTCGTACTGCGACGTCAGCAGCCGCGCGAGCGCGAGCCGCCGGCGTTGCCCGGTCGACAACGCCCCGACCCTGGTCTGCAACTGGTCCGGCCGAAACAACCCCAACCCAGCCGCACCCCGATGCCGCGCGAGAGCCTTCCGCAACGACTCGTCAGGCCGGGCCTCGACGACCTCCTGCGCCAGATACCCGAGCCGTCCACGCCGCTCGACCACTCCACGATCCGGCGCCAACCGCCCGGCCAGGACGTCGAGCAACGTCGACTTGCCCGCACCGTTCGCACCGGTGATCAGCAACCGCCCACCCGCCGGAACCTCAACGGACACAGGCCGCAGCCGCCCCTCGACAGCGACGTCGACCGCTTCAACCAGTACGCCGTCCGCAGCACCCGCCGTCCGCAACGACACAGCGAACCGCAACGGCTTCGCCGGCACAGACGGCGGATCCGCCTCCAACCGCCGCAGCCGTTCCTTCGCGTTGCGGATCTTGCTCCGCTCCGCCTCGTTCACCCGCCCGGTCGCGCGGTCGTACGCGACCTTGTTGTTGTCCTTCATCGGCCGCCCGTACGCCACCCGGTCCGCGGTCGTCCGCACGGTCGCCCGCATCGCCGCGACGTCGTCCTCCCACACCTGCCGGGTCTGCTCGGCTCGAGCGCGCTCAGCCGCCTTCTCGGTCAGGTATCCGCCGTATCCGTTGCCATACCGCGTGATCCGGTGTGTGTCCCCGTCCACCTCGAACAGCGTCGACGCGACCCGCTCCAGGAACGCCCGGTCGTGCGACACCACGACCGTCGTCCCGGCCCGCGCCCGCAGGTGCTCCTCAAGCCACACGGTCGCCGACAGATCCAGGTGGTTGGTCGGCTCGTCCAGCAGCAGCACCTCCGGCGAAGCAGTCAGTACGGCGGCCAGGTGCAACCGCGCGAGCTCACCACCCGACAGCTCGGCCAGTCGCCGATCGCCCGGCAGGTCGGACAGCCCGAGGCCGTGCATCGCCTTCGCCAGTCGCGCGTCCGCGTCGTACCCCTCACGCGCCTCGAACGACTGCTGCACCTCGCCGTACTCGGTCATCACCGAAAGGTTGCCCTCAGCAAGCATGACCTCCAGCTCGCGGAGCCGCGCCTCGAGCGCGCGCAGATCGGCCAGCGCGTGGTCCGCGACCGCGGCCACGTCGAGGTGCAACGGCAACGGATTCTCCTGCGCGAGGAAGCCGAACCCTCCGTCGGCGACCAGCGTCACCGATCCGTCGTCAGGCGCCTCGACGCCGGCGAGCAACCGGAGCAGCGTGGACTTGCCGGAGCCGTTCTCGCCGATCAGCCCGCCGATCCGTCCCGGCGGGAACGCGCAGTCGACCTGGTCGAGCACGAGCCGGTGGTCGTAGGACTTGGTGAGGTGGTGCACGGACAGCTGGGTAGACATACGGGTCCTCCTGACGCGCGGGTTCGGACGGCGGGCCGATGCGGCCACCGGAACATCAGCGGGTCAGAGGATCACGGGCTACTCCTAAAGGCGACGAATGTTGCGTTAAGATGAAACCATGAATGCCGAGGCCGACGCAACCCCCTTTCCCGAACGCCGGCGCCCCGGCGGCCGGAGTGCCCGGGTCCGCGCGGAGGTCCTGGCCGCGGTCGAGCAGGAGCTCGCCGAGCACGGGTACGACGGCCTCACCGTCGACGACGTCGCCCGGCGCTCCGGCGTACACCGCACGACGATCTACCGCCGCTGGAAGACCGTCGACGCCCTGCTCGTCGCCCTGCTGGAAGCCGGCGAGGACGACACCTGGGCTCCCGCCGACACGGGCTCCCTCGCCGCAGACCTCACCGCCCTCAACCGTGAACTCCACGCTTCCCTGGCCGGTACGTCGCCAACCGGTGCCGTCATCGCCGCCGCCTTCCGCGCCCCGGCGGCCGCGGCCGCGCTGACCCGCTTCTGGGACGACCGCTACCAGCGCAGCGCCGCAGTCGTCACCCGAGCCGTCACCCGCGGAGAGATCCCAGAAGACACCGATCCCGACCGCGTTCTGATGGCCGCCACCTCTCCGCTCTTCCACCAACTGGTCCTCCGCAGACAACCGATGACCCCAGCCGAAGCGGACCGCTGGGCCGCCGACGCCGCCGCAGCCGCCGTGGCAGGCATCTACCGGGCCTGAGGTCCGCCACATAGGCTGCCTTCTACACCGATGGAGGAGGCTGGAGTGGCTGGACGTCTGACCGGCGAGGTCGTACTGGTGACCGGAGCGGCTCGCGGAATCGGGCGGGCGATCGCTCTCAAGGCTGCCGAGGAGGACGCCGCGGTCGGCTTGCTCGACATCCTCCCCGACGAGCTGGCCACGACCGCCGAGGAGATCGCCGCCACCGGAGCGAAGGTGGCCGCGGCGGTCGGCGACATCACCGACGAGAGCTCGGTCCGGACCTCGGTCGACGACCTGACCGACAAGCTCGGTCCCGTCACCGTGCTGGTCAACAACGCCGGCAAGAACGCGTACGCCGACGCGACCGCGATGACGGTCGACGAGTGGGACAGCGTCTTCGACGTCGACCTGAAGGGCGCCTGGCTGATGGCCCGCCAGGTGCTGCCGTCGATGATCGCCCACCGGCACGGCGCGATCGTGAACATCGCCTCGATCCACTCCAGCCTGACCACCGCCGGCATGTTCCCGTACGCCGCCGCGAAGTCCGGCCTGGTCGGGATGACCCGCAGCCTCGCCCTCGACGTCGCCCCGCACGACGTCCGGGTGAACGCGGTCAGCCCCGGCTTCATCGCCACCGACCTGCTCGAGGAGTTCTTCGACACCATCCCCGGCGCCCGCGACTCCGCCCTCGCGGTCCACCCGCTGGGCCGGATCGGCACCCCGGAGAACGTCGCCGAGGTGGTCTGCTTCCTCGCCTCCACCGCGGCGGCGTTCGTCACCGGCGCCAACTGGGCCGTCGACGGCGGCCTCGGCATCCGCTACGCCTGACCCACCGCCCGGCGATGCTGTCCCCATGGACGTCATGGACCGCCGAGCGCTCAACCGCGCCACTCTCGCGCGCCAGCTCCTGCTGGCGCGCGAGCAGGTCGCGGCCCTCGACGCCGTCCACGCCCTCGCCGGCCTGAACGCCCAGAGCGCGAAGGACCCGTACGTCGGTCTCTGGGCCCGCCTCGCCGGCTTCACCACCGACGACCTCGCCGATCTGCTGCACAGCAGACAGGTCGTCCGCGCCTGCCTGATGCGCTACACCCAGCACCTGGTCACCGCCGAGGACTACCAGGTCTTCCGCCCGGTCATCGCGCCGGTCCTCGTCCGGGCCCACCACAGCGCGTGGCGCAAACGCACCGAGGGCGTCGACCTCGAACAGCTCGTCGTACAAGGCACGGAAGCCCTGAACGGGGTCACGCTCACCCGTCCGCAACTCGGCAAGAAGCTTCAGGAGTACTGGCCCGACCACGAGGGCACCGCCCTCGGCTGGACCTTCCAGTATCTCGCTCCGGTCGTGCACCCACCGCCGGACGGGCTGTGGGGACGCAAGGGCGGCGCCACCCCGTTCGCCCTCGCCGAGGACTGGCTCGGCGTCGAACTGGGCGAGCCCGATCCCGCCGCCCTGATCCTGATCTACCTGGCCGCCTTCGGTCCGGCCGCACTCCGCGACATCCACGCCTGGTCCGGCCTGAGCCGGCTCGGTGAGGTCGTCGACGAGCTCAGGCCGCGGCTCGTCACCTTCACCGACGACGCCGGCACCGAGCTGTTCGACCTGCCCGACGCCCCGCGGCCGGATCCGGGAACGCCGGCCCCGGTGCGGCTACTGCCGGAGTTCGACAACCTGATGGTCGGCTTCCGCGACCGGTCCCGGGTGATAACGAAGGCGCAGCAGGCGCGGGTCTGCGTCGGCGCGTACATCGCGGCCACACTGCTCGTCGACGGCTTCGTCCGCGGGATGTGGAAGCTCGAGCTCACCGACGACACCGCGACCCTGGTGATCGAGTTGCTCGACGACAACGGCGGCAGCGACGTCGTACTGACTTCGGCCGAGCGCGAGGCCGTCGAGGCCGAAGGGCTGGAGCTGCTGCGGTTCGTGGCGCCGGAGCTGGAGCACCAGGTTCAGCTGGTCTGACAGCCGCACGAGTTGCGGTGCACGAGCGCCGGCTCGACCCGGATCGAGCGGGCCGGCAGCTCCGGCTCGGCGATCCGTGACGTGATCAGCTCCAGCGCGCGCGTCGCGAGCTCGGCGTGCGGCTGCGCGATCGTCGTGAGCCGAGGCTCGAACAGGTCGGCCCAGTCGAAGTCGTCGAAGGCCGCCAGCGCGATGTCGCCGGGCACCGACTTCCCGGCCTGGCGCAGGGCTCGCATCGCGCCGATCGTCATCTGGTTGTTCGCGACGATCAGCGCGGTCGGCGGATCGGCCAGCGCGAGCAGCCGCGCGGTCGCGCCTTGCGCCGGTACGGCGTCCGAGGCGCCGTCGGTGCGCAGCTCCGCGTCGTACGCGAGACCCGCTCGCTCCAGCCCGAGCTGGTAGCCGGCGATCCGTTCCTCCGACGTCGCGATGCCCGGCCGTCCGGCCACGATGCCGATCCGCGTGTGCCCGAGGCCGGCCAGGTGCTCGACCAGCTGGGCCGTCGCCTCGACGTTCTCGGTGCCGACCTCGTCCAGCCCGGATCCGATCATCCGATCCACCAGTACGACGGGAACGTTGCGCTGCCGCAGGTAGTCGAGCGTCGGCTCCGGCCGCGCCGAGACCGCGATGATGATCCCGTCGGCCCGGCGTTCGTGCAGGTCACGGACCACCTGCAACTCGCGTTCGGGGTCGTCGTGGGTGTCCGCGATCAGGATCGAGTAGCCGCGCTGTTCCGCCTCGGACTGCAGGTGGTGGGCCAGCTCCCCGAAGTACGGGTTCGAGATCGAGCACAGCGCGAGGCCGATCGTGTCGGTCTTCGACATCACCAGCGACCGAGCCACCGTGTTCGGCACGTAGCCGGTCTCCCGGACGGCCGCCAGCACCGCCTCGCGGGTCTGCGGCGCCACGAAGCGGGTGTCGTTCAGCACGTGCGAAACCGTCGTCACCGACACCCTGGCCCGCCGCGCGACGTCCGCCATCTTCACCACCCGTCCATTCTCTCCCCGGACGAGGGCGGCGGGGTCGCGTCAGTTCGTCGGGTGGTACGCGCAGGAGTCGGACAGGTCGCCGGCGTCGGGGGAGGCGGGCGGTTTGGCCGCGGGCTTGCCGGTCGGCTTCGTCGCCGGCTTGGTGGTGGGCGGGGCCGGCGTACCGGACAAGGCCTTCGCGACGATCTCGCGCATCCCCGCGTAGTTGGGGTTCCGCCCGTTCGGGAAGTTCTTCTTCTTGTCCAGGTCGACGTTGCGGATCTTCGCGCCCTTCACCTTCGCGCCCAGACCGGCGAGGTCGCCGAGCAGGGTCTGCGGGATGTCGGTCCGGATCAGCTGCTCGCCGGCCGCGGCGATCTCCTTGTAGTGCGTCAGCACGTTCTGCGGCGTCGCGCGCTCGACGATCGCCTTGATCGTGCAGCGCTGCCGCGCCTGCCGGGCCAGGTCCCCACCGGGCACCTTGTACCGGCCGCGAGCGAACCAGAGCGCGTCGAACCCGTTCAGCTTCCGGTCCGGTCCGGGCTGGAGGTAGCGGCCCGGCGGTATGTGCTTGTCGTCGTTGCCACCGACCGGGACCGGGTAGTTGACGTTCACCGTGATCCCGCCGAGGGCGGTCACCATCTGCTCGAACCCGGCCAGGTTGATCTGCACGTAGTAGTGCAGCTTCAGCCCGAGCGCCTCACCGACCGACAGCTTCAGCACGTCGGCGCCGGGGTTGTCGGTCTCGCCGAGCAGGTCGCCGTACTTGGGCGGGATGTTGCGGTACATCGCGTCCAGGTAGTACTCCGACTGCTCCGGTTCCGGGTCGGAAGGGTCCCAGTAGCCGGTCGGGAACACCTTGTGCAGCGGGTGGTCCTTCGGGAACGGCATCCGCATGAAGTTCCGGGTCATCGAGATCAGCGAGGTCTCGCCGGTGCGGGTGTCGATGCTGGCCACCATCACCGTGTCGGCCCGCGCGCCGTCGCGCCCCTCGCCGTCGTCCGCGCCGAGCAGCAGCAGGTTGATCCGGGGCAGCGACGCCCACGGGTCCTTCCGGTTGATCGTGGGCACCGTCGCGCTCTTCGACTTCTCACCCGCGAACACCTTGGTCACCAGGCTGCGCTGGGCGACTAGGTTCTGCGCCCCGAGCGCCGAACCGGAAGCGATCGAGAAGCAGACCAGCCCGACCACCAGCGCCCCACCGAGCCGAGCCAGTACGCCGGTCTGCAGCGGCCGCAGCATCTTGTACGACGTCACGAGCACGACGACCAGGAACAGCCCGATCACACCCAGCCCGGCGATCATCCCGGTCAGCACGTCCGGGTCGAGCGCCCACTGGATCACGTCGTCGCGGCGCAGCAGCACGACGTACGCCGCGACGCCGTACAGCAGGACGCTGAGCGTGGTGATCACCCCGCCGAGCCGCCTGCGCCCGGCCGCCAGGTACGCCGTACCGGGGATCAGGACGCCGAGGACCGCGATCGCCAGCGCGCCCGAAGGACGGCGCGACCGGCTGGTCCGGGGTCTGGCTCGTCGGGCTCTGGATGCGCTCGGGGACATGGCTCCACTCGATGCTCGGCGGCAGGGCAGTGGACGCCGCCCCTGATCAGCGCCCGCAGGTGTGAGTCCGCCCGGGCCCGAAAAGTTCGGCAGAATTCTCCGGGTGACCGAGATCGAGGTACGCCGAGCCAAGCCCGACGACGCCGCAGCACTGGTTCACCTGCGGGCGCTGATGATCGGCGCGATGGGCACCGACGTCGGCGACGAGCACGCTCCGTGGCGGTCCCTGGCGCTGCGCTACTTCTCCGAGCAGCTCGAGGCGACCGACCGGTTCGCCGCCTTCGTCGTGGACGATCCCGCCGTCGGCGTGGTCGCCGGGGCGGCCGGCCACCTCAACGTGCACGCGCCGGGCCCGGCCGACCTCTCCGTCGTCCGCGGCACCCTCTACAACGTCAGCACCGATCCCGCTTTCCGCCGCCGCGGCCTGGCTCGCGCCTGCGTCACCACGCTGCTCGACTGGTTCCGCGACGAGACCGACGCCGGCCAGATCGAGCTCCACGCCACGCAGCAGGGCGACGAGCTCTACCGCTCCCTGGGCTTCGTCACCAGCCGCTACCCGGCCCAACGCCTGCGCATCATCCGCTGAGCCAGCCCAGCATCCGGCGGTACTCCGCGTTGTTCTGGATGTGCCCGCCGGCGTACTCGATGCTCTCCGCGGCCGGGATCGCCGCCGCCAGGTGAGCGGCCTGCTGTCGATCCCGCTCACTCGCTGACCCGAACCACAGACTCACCGGCACCTCGATCGCGCCCAGCTCGAATCCCCAGTCCTGAGCGAAGGCCAGGTTGTCGTCGATCCAGCCGTCGTGACTGTCCACGAACGTCGCCCGGACCCGAGCCATCGCCTCCGGATCCTCCAGCGCCGGCGGACCGACAGCCTCGCCGGGTCCCGGCGGGATCTCCGGCCCACCGGCCTCGATCAGCGCCATGATCTGCTGCGCCGTCTCCTCGACCCCGGGCCTCAGCGCCTCGTCACCCCCGTGCGCGGCCAGCCAGGACGTCCGGTTCCGCCGCGGGTCCTCCTCGTCCTCGCCCGGCTCCGGCCCGTCGACCAACGGGGGAGCGATCCCGCCGATCACCGCACATCGGATCACCCGCTCCGGCATCAACGCCGCACACGCCAACGCGTGCGGCCCTCCACCCGATCCGCCCGCGACCGCGAACCGGTCCCACCCCTGTGCATCGGCCAGCAGCCGCACGTCGGCGACCACGTCGGCGATGCTGCGCCCGACCAGCCGCGTCGACTCGCCGTACCCGGGCCGGTCGAACGTCAGCAGCCGGACCCCACACTCCGCGGTCGCCCGTACGACGTCCGGCCGCCGCCACCGCGTGCTCGGTGAGCCGGTGTGGAAGACGACCGGCACGCCGTCCGGTGCGCCGTACAAGCTGAAGGCAACGAGCCGGCCGTCCGGCGTACTGATCGAGGTCACACCCGATCCAACCACCACCGCGCGCTCGCCCGCGTGTCCCGCAGCGCGTTGGTCGCGCAGTGGACCTCACCGCCGCCGAGATGCGACCAGAAGAAGTTGTCCACCCAGTGCACCCGCACTCCCGTACGCCTCAGTGCGCTCTCCGCGGTCGCCTTGAACACGTCCACGCCACGCACCTTCGGCCCCTGCGGATCCGGCGCCGCGAACTGCCGATCGGTCAGCGACAACCCGTTGACCAGCCCCGGCGTCATCGCCCGCAGCCCCGGCAGCACCGGGTGCGCCTCGAAGAACACCGGCAGCCGCACCAGCTCTTGCGACCGCAACCCCGTCGCCTTCAGCAGGATCGCCAGCTGCTCGTCGATCCGCTCGGCTGCCGCGCGGTTGTCGGCCAGATGCTTGCCATCAGCAAGGATCTCGTCGACGCTCGGCTTGCGCGGCGAGTTCGTGTCGGCGAACAACCGCTGCTTCCCCGCGCCGGCCCGCTGAGCATCCCGCAGCAACTTCTCGGCCAGCCGCGGGTCCGCGACGGCCAGCGTCCAACCTCGCGCGTTGTCAGCCCGTACGACGTGCGTCGTCTCGTCCGCATGCCCGATCGCCAGCCAGGAGGTGTCGACCCGCACCGGCTCCTGGAACCCCTGCCCGGTGATCAGCTCCAGGAACCCGGGATCAGGTTTCCGCTCGCCCGCGCCGTACAGGACTCGCCCGTTCGGATATCCGGCGTACGGCGGCAGCGCCTCGATGTTGCCGCCCATGTTGAGCAGGTCATCGGCGTTGGGTGAAGCCGTCGCGCTGAGTTCCTGCACGACGCCCACGTCCGGCCCGCGCAGATTCCGGTAGATCAACCGCCCGGCCGGCCGCGGAGTCGCGATGCCGTCGAAGCCCCACACGTTGCCAGACCGGATCAGCACGCGCATCGTGTGCGCACCACCGACGGCCGGCATGCTCGCGGTGGCCGGCTCGAACGTGTCCTGCAACCACATGTCCTTCCAGCCGCCCGGCGTGCCCTGCACGTACTGGAGTTTCGCGCCGCTCGACCGCGTCGCCTGGCCGAGAGTCTTCGCGAACGCGTCCCACTCACCGGGCACACCCGGCGGGTACGGCGCATCGCCCGGCCACCCGACGCCCTTGGTCGGCTTGCCGGCCAGCACGGTCTCGGCGCGTTGCAGATCGTTCTGCAGCATCAGGGGTGCGACCCGGAGCTTCACCACGTCGGTCGCGGTCCGGCCGTGGTCGGTGACGGTCAGCGTGACCGCGATCGTCCCGTCCCACCGGGTGCGGTCGCGCAGTACGTCGCGCCCTTCGAGCCCGAGCCTGACGCCATGTCGCAGCTGGTCGGCGTTCAACGCGTCGGCTGGTCGACCGTTCGCGAAGATCCGCGCCTTGTCCGCCGGTACGACGTCCAGCCGGCCGGTCGCCGACCGGCTGAGTCCCTGCGCGGCGGGGATCTCGAGCGGCGCGAGATCGTCGAGGTCCCTGGGCCCGTTGATCCGCTCGTCCGCGGAGTCGTTGCATGCGGCAAGCTTCGCGTCGACCGCCGAACCGACGGCCTCCAGGTCGGCCGGGGCGACGGTGCAGCGACGCTCGTCGTCGTCCACGTTCGCCAGGAAGATCGCCCCGCGCCGCGCCGACCAGGACGCCTCGCCGGCCTCGTCCGCCCGGGTCAACAGACCGTCGCGATCCACATCCGCCCGAAGGTCCGCCGCGACGCCGCGGCCCGTCCGCAGGTCGGTGCCGGTCGTCGGACCGGCACCCCACGCGACCATCGCGGGCGTGGACGCGGTCACCACCGCGGCCGCCACCACTCCTGTCACCCAACGCTTCATGTCACAGACTCCCCAGGTATTTGACACGCCCGTGTGATTTCCGTTCGAAGCTAACACGCCTGTACCAAAACCAGCCGGGGGATTTCCGCGGTCCACCCAGCGGTGGAGAAGGGTTTCTGCCCGAACAGGCAAGAACAAGTGAGGACGCGCTCACCCCTGGGGCGCGGTGAGGAGCCTGTAGATGCGCAAGGTGAGGATCGCCGGTCTGGGTGTCGTCGCGGCACTCGTGGTGGTCGGGTTGTTCGAGCTACCGGACAGCCCGTTCGCGCGGCGGGACCTGCCCGATCGCACGCCCGTCGTCGCGTCGCAGCCGCTCGACGTCGGCGACGCCGTGCCCGAGAGCAAGCCCAGCAAGGGCAGTCCGCAGGTCCCGGCCAAGCCCGCTGAGCCGGCGATCACCTACCCGGAGCAGGGCAGCGTTTCGTACTCGGTGCTACCCGGCACCCCGGAGACGATCGGCACCGCGGGCCGCCTGCTCACCTTCGAGATCGACATCGAGAACGGCATCAAGGGAATCGACCCGGCCGAGCTCGGCCGTTTCGTCCGCGCGACGTACGGCGCTCCGGAGGGCTGGGCGGCCGGCGGGAAGTGGCGCTTCCGCCAGGTCGGGCCTGGTCATGATCCCGGCTTCAAGCTGATGTTCGTCACGCCCGCGACCCGGGACCTCCTGTGTGGCGGCGGGTACGACCACTACACGAGCTGCCGGATCGGAGAGCGCGTCGTCCTGAACATCGCGCGGTGGGCGAACGGCGTACCGAACTACGGCGCTTCGCTCACGGAGTACCGCAAGTACATGCTCAACCACGAGACCGGCCACCGCCTCGGCGAAGCGCACGAGCTCTGCCCCGGTCCGGGGCAGCCCGCGCCGGTGATGCAGCAGCAGACCCTCGGCCTGCACGGCTGCACCCCGTACGCGTGGCCGTACCGGGACGGTCGTCGTTACGAAGGCCGGCTCGGCAAGTACGACGACGCGATCCCGGCCAACTGAAATCCCGGGGTGAGCCGCCGCCCGGGCCAGGCTCATTCCTCGATGATCGAGAGCACGTTGCCCGCCGGGTCCTTGAACCAGGCGATCGGCGGCCCGTCGGTCCGCTTCACGCCGAGCTCGTCGTGCCCGTCGCCGTACCGCTCGAACGTCACGCCGCGCGACGCCAGCTCCCGAGCGGTCGCCGCGATGTCGGCGACCGGGAAGTTGAGCGTCGTGTAGGCGGCCGGCACGTGATCTTCCTTGGGGTAGACCAGCACCGGACGCCCGCCCGCGATCCGCAGCTGCAGCATCCCGTGATCCTCGTCGACCTCGAGCCCCAGCGTCCCGGCGTAGAACGCTTTCGCCGCCGGGATGTCGTCCACCGAGAACCCGCTGTACGCGTGAGTCTGTCCGAACATCAGCTACCTCCTACCAGGTCGGTCATTCACCCAGTACGTCGGCAGCACCTCCGCCTTCTCGACATCACCTCCGCGGTGGGCTCAGTTGTTGAGCGCCTGCGGAACGACCTGCCCGACCGCGGCGGTGACCGTGGCCGTCTCCAGTCCATCGGCCACCGTGTGCAGCAACCGCACCAGCTGCGCCGCGTCCGCCGGCCCCAGAATCCCCGTGATCACGTCCAGCACCCGAACTGTCAGCGCGTCGAGCTGTGACAGCCGCGCCTGACCCATCCCGGTCACCATCAAGGTCGGCTCGGTCTTCACCAGCCCGAGCCCGGCCAGCTCCGCGATCGCCAGCTCGGCCTCGCCGGTCGTCGTCCCGACCTGCTCGGCGACGGCTGTCGCCGAGTCCCGCCCGTTGGAGATCGCGCTGAGCACGAGCGCCGCCGGCATCTTCATCCCGACCGCGTCCTGCAGCCCCAGGATCAACGGGTGCGCGTGCCCCCGGACCCGCTCCACCGCGTCCAGCAAGCGCAGCGCGTCCCCCACGTCACCGATCAGCTGCTCGGTCTGCACCGTCGCGATCCCGCTCAACGGCACATCCCGCTCGGGCACGGCCAGCGCCCTGGTCCCCGTCTCTTCGATGGTCACCGTTCCAGCCTACGGACCCCCGCTGACAGTTCGGCGTGTCGTTCCTGAGGAAACCCTATGAATTACCCCTCACCCAACACCCGAACATCTGTTCCCACCGCGATCTTCGCCAGAAAGCGCTCGAATCCAGGATCGAACCGCCCGCACCCACCCGCGATCTCCGCCGGCGTCCACCACCGAACCCCCGCGAACTCACCGGACCCGTCGACCACCGGCATTCCCCGCCACCCCTCCAGCGCGAACCACAAACTCACGTCCACGTGCCCGCCACACGCTCCGACCGTCTCGGAAACAGTCACGAATGCAGGCCGCCGCTCCGGATCGTTGAACACGGCCCCAATCCCCAACTCCTCCCCAACCTCCCGAGCCGCCGCGTCCGCCGGATGCTCGTCGATCTCCACATGCCCACCGGTCGGCAACCAGCGCCCCGCCTTGACGTGGTCGACCAGCAGCACACTGCCGTCGGTGGGATCGACGACCACGGCGTACGAGACCAGGTGCGGCGAAGGCGTCGCCGGCTTCGCCCGCCGCCAGATGTCGTCGGTGCTCGCCAGCCACTGCAGGGTCCGGAGCCGGTCGGCGGCCTCGAGATCGTCGACCGGCTCGAGGGCGGTGACCAACTGGTGGACTTCTTCGACCGAGGTTCGCATCCGCCGACCATTGCAGCGGGCACCGACAATTCCCCGCGCAAAAGCCGGCCGCTCACCCGAACAAAGGAACATGTGTTCGAAGCAACTGGTCAAGAAATCCACTTTTCCGGCAGAGAAATCCGAACCCGGGCGTGACCTCCGCTCCCGGTCGTGCGTTGCAAGTGACGTGACGGTGAACACACGGCTAAACCGTCATCGCGCTCGCTCCGCGTCCTTGGCCGACCACCCCTCAGATCTGCCTCAGGAGGACCAGTGACAACCGCCACCGCCACCCAGACGTCCGAGCGCCGACGCGTGCGAGTCTGGTTCGGTGAGCACGTGATCGCCGACTACAACGCCGAGCCGGCGTTGGCCGAGCGGTACGCCCACGCCATGAGCCGTCGCTTCGCCGGACTGCGGGTCACCAACGACCCGATGCCCGCCGTGGACCGGCTCCCCGACCCCCTGCCCGGCGAGCGCATGTGGGACGTAGCCCCGCGCTGACCGAGTACGTACTGCGCACTCCCTGTTGACGCAGCACGATCGACCCGGTGCGAACCACGAGTACGACGACGAACCGCCCGCACCACGGCCCACAAGGCCGGGTGCGGGCGGTTCCTGCGTCCACCGGTGTCGAAGTACGCCGCAGGTCTCCGACGTCCCCGGCATGACCAACCCGGAGAACAGCACGGTGACCCGCCCCGTTCTGAACAGCATGCTGCTCGGCAGCACCGACCCCGACCGCCTGAAGACCTGGTACCGCGACGCCTTCCACGCCCGCGTCGACGGCTACGGCAACCTCGACCTCGGCGGCTTCGGCCTGGTGATCGAGCACCGCGACGACGTCGCCGCGCAGGCGCCCGAGCCCGGCCGGTTCATCGTCAACTTCGCCGTCGACGACATCGAGGCCACTGCCGAGCACCTGCGCACGCTCGCCGTCGACTGGCTGGTCGAGCCCGAGGACCGCGGCATCGGAAAGTTCGCCACCCTCACCGACCCCGACGGCAACTACGTCCAACTGATCCAGATGAAGCCCGAGTACTACGCCAACCGCTGACGTGCGGGGGCGGCCCGGCCGGCCCGGCCGTGCTCCCCGGCCCGGCCGCCGCCCCGCCGTCTCACCCTGGCCGCCGCCCCGCGTCTCACCCCGGCAGGATGTTCTGGTTCAGGTGGAACACGTTCGCCGGGTCCCACACCGTCTTCAGCGCCCGCAACCGCGCGAGCTTCGCCGCCGGGAACGCCCGGCGGACCGGCTCCCCGTTCAGCGTGTTCACGTACGCCCCCGACGCGTACGGCTCGAGCCCGGCGGCGTACTCGCGCACCATCGCGATCCGCGCGGCGTCGTCGGCCGGGTCCTCCCACCGCGTCGCGGTCACGAACTCGAAGGCCGTGTCCCGGTGACTGAAGGCCGCGTCCGCGTCCGGCACGTCCGCGATCGCCCCGCCGTACGCCTGCAGGCTTGCCCCGATCCCCGGGTTCCGCAGCAACGCTCGCAGCGCCTCGTCCGGCAGCGCCGTGAAGTAGTGGCCCTTCCAGTACCGCCGGTACCGGTGGCCCTGCACGTTGTCATCGCGCGTCTGCAAGGTCAGGTACGACATCTCCTCCACCGTCTCCTCCACAACGGTCCCGAGCCCGCGCAACGCCGGCAGCAACTCAGCACCGCGAGCCGGATCCCCGACCCACACGAACCCGACCCGTAAGACGTCCCCGACGACCGACGCCGTGAACGTCGCCTCCCGCGGCGCGGAAGCACTCAGATCCCGCCACCCCGCCAGCACGCTGAAGCCCTCCTCCGCGGCGTACGAGAACTCGGCGACCAGCGTCGACGTCCCCACCGCATGCAGCCGGAACTCGAACGACGTCACGATTCCGAAGTTCCCGCCCCCACCCCGCAACCCCCAGAACAGCTCCGCGTTCTCGTCGGCCGCAGCGCGCACCACAGCACCCTCAGCGGTCACGACCTCGTACGAGACGACGTTGTCGCAGGCCAGCCCGAACCGCCGAGCCAGCCACCCCATCCCGCCGCCCAGCGTCAGCCCACCGACCCCGGTGTGCGAGACGTTCCCAGCCGTCGTCGCCAGCCCGAACTCCTGCGCCGCCCGATCCAACTCGCCCAGCAACGCGCCGCCCTGCACCCACGCCAGCCGCCGCTCAGGATCAACAGATACGCCGCCCATCAGCGTCAGGTCGATCATCAGCCCGCCGTCCGGCACCGCGAGCCCGGCGATGTTGTGCCCACCGCAGCGCACCCCGATCTCCAGCGCCCGGCTGCGCGCGAACCGCACCGCCGCGGCCACCTCCGCGGTGGACGAGCACCGGGCGACGAACGCCGGCCGCCGGTCGACCATCGAGTTCCACACCGTGCGCGCCTCGTCGTACCCCGGGTCGCCGTCCTGCAGCAGCACCGGCAGCTGGATCTCGGTCATCGTCATCGCAAGGCTCCTTTGTCCACAAGTGCTGGTGTATTCACCCTGACAGCGCCCCACGGCGCGGATAAGGTCCAATTCCATGAGCCGTTCGAGGACCGGTTCCGGTACCGGTGAGCTGCTGGTCGAGATCCAGCGCAACAGCGCCGTGCCCTTGCACCAGCAGCTGGAGACCGGCATCCGCGAGCGGATCCGCGAAGGCCTGCTCCGCGCGGACGCCGTCCTGCCGTCCTCCCGCGCGCTCGCGAACGACCTCGGCCTGTCCCGCGGCGTCGTGGTCGAGGCCTACCAGCAGCTCGTCGCCGAGGGGTACCTGGTCAGTCGCACCGGCGGCTACACCCAGGTCGCCCAGACCGCCCGCCCTCGACCGGCGAATCGCACCGACCACAAACCGGCGGGCCCGCCGAGGATCGACTTCAAGTACAGCCGCCCCGATGTCACCCAGTTCCCCCGCGCGGCCTGGCTGCGATCCGTCCGCCGCGTGCTGAACGAGACCCCGCACCGGACCTTCTCCTACCTGAGCGGCCAGGGCTCGCTCGACCTCCGCGAGGCGCTCGCCGACTACCTCAACCGCGTCCGCGGTACGTCGGCCCGCCCGGAGAACATGCTGATCTGCCATGGTTTCGCCCAGGGCTCCCGGCTGCTCTTCCACGTCCTCGCAGCGGCCGGCTACCGGAAGATCGCGCTCGAGGACCCCTCCGACTACGACCTGCGCGACGTCGCGGTCACGGCCGGCCTGGAAGTCGTCGGCGTACCGGTCCTCGACTCGGGCGTCGACGTCGAAGCCCTCGACCGGTCGGGCGCCGACCTCGTCCTGGTCACCGCCGCCCACCAGATGCCGATCGGCGCCGTCACGTCGCCCGAGACCCGCGCCGCGCTGGTCGAGTGGGCCGTCCGCCGGAACGCGCTGATCCTCGAGGACGACTACGACGCCGAGTACCGCTACGACCGCGAGCCGATCGGCGCCATCCAGGGCCTGGCCCCCGACCGCGTCGTCTACGCCGGTACGGCGAGCAAGACGCTCGCGCCCGGTCTCCGCCTCGGCTGGCTGGTCCTCCCGGAATCGCTGGTCGAGCCGATCGCCGCCGCGAAGCTGGTCGACGACCGCGGCTCGTCGGTCCTGGACCAGCTGACCTTCGCCGACTTCATCGCCCGCGGCGAGTTCGACCGGCACCTGCGCCGGATGCGCCCGCGGTACCGGAACCTCCGCGATCTCCTGGTCACCCAACTGGCCGACCGGCTCCCCGACTTCAAGCCGGTCGGCGTCTCGGCCGGACTCCACCTGCTCACCTGGCTCCCTCCCGACCTCCCCGCCGAGGCCGTCGCCGAGGTAGCGCGCGCTCGCGACGTCGGCGTCTACCCACTGACGCCGTACTGGTTCGACCCACCCGGCCCACCGGGCCTGGTCTTCGGCTACGGCAGCCTCAACGAACAAGCCGTTGCCGAAGGCATCGACCTGCTGGCTGATGCCGTGCGCACGGTCCGATCATGATCGACGACTTCCGCATCGCCGTGCCGCAGGACGATCTGGACGATCTTCGGGATCGCCTCGCGCGGACCCGCTGGCCGCGCGAGCTGCCCGCTGCCGACGACTGGTCCCGCGGCGTCCCCGTCCGGTACCTCCGCCAGGTCGTCGAGCAGTGGTTGGACAACTACGACTGGCGGGATTGGGAAGCCCGACTGAACGCCTTCCCGCAGTTCACGACGACGATCGAAGGCCAGCCGATCCACTTCCTGCACGTCCGCTCACCCGAGCCGGACGCGCTCCCGCTGATTCTCACCCACGGCTGGCCCGGCTCGGTCGCCGAGTTCCTCGAGATCCTCGGCCCGCTCACCGACCCCAAGGCGCACGGCGGCGATCCCGCCGACGCCTTCCACGTCGTCGCCCCTTCGGTCCCCGGCTACGGATTCTCCGTACCGCTGAAGGACGTCGGCTGGAACCACCTCCGCATCGCCCACGCCTGGGCAACGCTGATGGACCGGCTCGGCTACGACCAGTACGTCGCGCAAGGCGGCGACACCGGCTCGGTCGTCTCCCCGCTGCTCGGCCAGGTCGCCCCCGACCACGTCGTCGGCGTCCACCTCAACGGCGGCCTCGCCCACCCGTCCACCGACCCCGGCTACCGCCCGGGCGACTTCGACGACCTCAGCCCGGCCGACCAGGCCAAGCTCGCCTTTGCCGACCACGTCCGCGCCACCGGTACGGCGTACGCGGAACTTCAGGGCAGCAAGCCGCAGACTCTCTCCTTCGCCCTGAGCGACTCACCGGTCGGGCAGCTCGCCTGGATCCTCGAGAAGTTCCACGACTGGTCCGACCCGGCCCGCCCGCTGACGGACCACGCCCTCGACCACGTCCTCACCGACGTCTGCCTGTACTGGTTCACCAACACCAGCGCCACGTCGGCCACCCTCTACGCCGAACCAAGCAGTCCGCTGACCAAGAGCGGAGTCCCGACCGGTGTAGCGGTCTTCCCCACCGACCCGGCGATGCGCCACATCCTCGCCCGCACCCACCACCTCACCCACTGGACCGAGCACCCCCGAGGCGGCCATTTCGCCGCCCTCGAGGTCCCCGACCTCTTGGTCGAGGACCTCCGGACGTTCTGCCGACTGCTCCGCGCTCACTGACGCCAGAACGCCTCGACCTCGGAGGCGGCGTACACCTGCTCGCACGGCACCCCGTCGCGGTCGGAATCCAGCCGGTCCGGCATTCCCGAGTACCACCAGTACGTCACCGCTTCCCCGTACGACGCCCCGAGCTCGGCCAGATCACGGCAGAGCAACCCGTCCGGGACCGAGTCCAGCGTGCTCACCTTGCGCCCCTGCCAGTACTTCCCGACGTCCGCGCGCGGGTACTCCGGCTCGCACGGGATGCCGTTGCGGTCGGCATCCAATCGCCGCGGTTGGCCCTGGATGCGCCAGTAGTCGACGGCGGCGGCGTACCCGTACCCTCGCTGCCTCAGGTCCCGGCACAGCAGTCCCACCGGCAGCTCCCGGACGTCCCCGAACGCCTTCACCGACGCGGCGGTCGAGGACGGCCGCGGCGTCAACGGAACGGTCGGGACCGGCGTCGGCTGGGCCGCCCGACCGGGCGCGACGGCTTGGGTCCGCGGGCCGCTGTCCTCGGGCTGATGCATCGCGAGCACGACGAGCCCGGTGACCAGTACGGCGACGAGCCCGGCGGTGATCCCCGCGACAGCGGCCAGCACCGCGTTGCCGGCCGAGAAGCGCGCGCCCGAGTTCCCCATGGTTTCCCCCTGCTCCCAGTGAAGCCACCCGGGACGCGGATGTCCATGGGTGAACGCGACGGGTCGCACGACAAGGGCGACGGGGCAACCAGTGGCGCCGGCGGTTCATCGGGAGAACACCTGCACGTCACGCAGAAAGGCGATGATCCCGGCGGACTCCGCCATCCGAGAGGACGCACGATGGGACACTCCCACGACCACGAAGGTCACGGCCACGGGCACGGTCATGGACACGGCCACGGTCATGACCACGACCACCACCACCCGAACACCGAGCTGGACGCCGCGACCCTGGCCGCCCTGGACGAGTCGATCCCGGACGCCGACCTCTCGCCGACGGAGGTGAGCCGCCGGTCGCTGCTGCGCTCGGCCGGCATCCTCGGCGGTACGGCGGCCCTGGCTGTCACCGGCGCGCAGGCGGCCGCCGCCGCGGCGCCGAAGAACGCGCCGGGCTGGATCTTCCAGCAGCACCAGCGCCCGAACGTCTGGCTGGCCGGCGACCACCACATCCACACCCAGCTGAGCTCGGACGGCCTGTACCGGGTGATCGACCAGGCCCGCCACGCGACGGCGTACGGGCTGGACTGGCTGGTGATCACCGACCACGGCGGCGCCACCCACGCCCGGATCGGCGTCGACCTGGTCAACCCGCAGATCAAGGCCGCCCGGACCGAGCTGAAGAACACCCTGATCTTCCAGGGCCTGGAGTGGAACATCCCGGCCGCCGAGCACGGCACGGTGTTCGTCGCGCCGGGCAGCCGCGAGGTCGAGGTGCTCAAGCAGTTCGAGAACAGCTACGACGGCAGCGTGAAGAACGCCGGCAGCAACACGCCGGCCAACGAGCAGCTCGCCGTGGCCGGCATCCAGTGGCTCGGCCGGCAGGTCGACCGCCGCCGGGTCCAGGACGCGCTGTTCCTGGCCAACCACCCGGCCCGCAACGGCATCGACAGCCCGCACGAGATCCGCAACTGGCGCGACGCCGACCCGCGGATCGCCGTCGGCTTCGAGGGCGCGCCGGGTCACCAGGCCGGTGGCCTGCCCGCCTCGATCGGCGCCGGCGGGGCGCGCGGCCTGTACGGCAACGCCCCGAACGCGAACTCGTTCCCCGGTTACCCGGCCGAGTCGTACCGGACCTGGGGTGGTTTCGACTGGATGACCGCGACCGTCGGTGGCCTGTGGGACAGCCTGCTCGCCGAGGGCAAGCCGTGGTGGGTCAGCGCGAACTCCGACAGTCACGTGAACTGGAACGAGACCGCCCGCCGCCCCGACGGCTCGGACCAGGCGCAGTTCGACCGCGACGGGCGCTACATGGACCCGGTCTACAGCGGCACCGTGAACCGGACCGCGGCCGACTTCTTCCCCGGCTACTACAGCCGCACCCACATCGGCGCCGACCGCCGCGACTACCTGTCGGTGATGGAAGGCCTGCGGGCCGGCCGGATGTGGGTCGACCACGGCATGCTCGCCAAGGGGGTCGAGGTCGAGGTCCGTGAGGTCGGCCGCAAGTACGGCGAGCCGCTCGGCGGCGCGCTGACCGTACGGCGCGGCCGCGCGGTCGAGCTGGTCGTCCGGATCACCACCCAGACGATGCCGAACTGGTCGAACTTCGTCCCGCAGCTGAACCGGGTCGACGCGATCCGCGGTGCCGTCAAGGGCACGGTCAGCAACCGCGACACGTTCACCGCTCCGGACACCAAGGTCGTCCGGCAGTGGGACACCTCGGGCAAGCGCGGCACGTTCGAGCTGGTGCTCCCGCTGGGCAAGGCCGAGGAGCCGTTCTACGTGCGGGTTCGGGGCACCGACGGCAACCGCAGCCAGCCGGGCTACCTCGGTGCGGCGATCGACCCGGCGGGCCCGCAGCTCGACGTGGTCGGCGACGCCGACCCGTGGGCGGACCTGTGGTTCTACACGAACCCGATCTGGGTGCTCCCGGCCCAGTGATCATCGCCGTCGACGCGGGCAGCCGCGACACCGCCGCGGCCGAGCACGTTCTGCACGAACTGCTCGGCCCGGCGCCGACCCCGGTGATCGCGTGCACGCACCGGATCACCGGCGGCGAGACGCCGCACGTCGCCGTCTCCATCACCGCGCCGACGGCCGAGCTCGAGAACCGCGTCCGCGCCTGGTGCACCGACCACGGCGCGGGCTCGGCCTTCACCCACCCCGGCGCGACCGCGCCCGACCTGGCCGGCCCGAGCAACCTCGTCCGCGGCGCGTACGTCGCCGCGGTCGAGACCGCCCTCGGCTCCGGCCGCCTGGTCCGCTGGCCCGGCCGCGAGCACGCGTACGGCGTACAGACTGCTGCTGCTCTGCGCGCCAAGGCCGGCATCGACTACGTCGAGGCCCTCGGCGGCCTGCCGATCACCGACGAGACCATCATCGACACCCGCGACTTCGTCCGCCCCTTACGCCGCGAAGGCCAGATCATCCTCCAGGTCCAACCGGCCGCCGGCGGAGTCCTGATCCCCTTCGAAGCCGAACACCAGCAGAAGTGCTGCGCCGACCACTAACTCCTGACGTCCCAGGCGTCTGACTCGGCCAGTACCTCAGGCAACTCACCGATCACGCCGAGGCGCTGGGTGCAGCGGGTCAGTGCGACGTACAGGTCGCGCAGGCCGCGCGGCGACTCGAGCATGATGCCCTCGGGATCGACCACCAGGACCGAGTCGAACTCGAGTCCCTTCGCGCCGGCCACCGTCAGCACCGTCACGTCGGGCAGCGCACCGACCGCCTCCTGCACCAGCTCCAGCCGCAGCCGCGAGGTGATCACCCCGACCTGCCCGTGCTGGACCTCCTCGCCGGCGACCTTGCTCACGTACGCCGCCTGCTCGGCCGGTACGACGTCGACGTGCCACGGCTTCACCCCGGTCGAACGGACCGACTCCGGCGCCTTCGCCGTCGGGTCCACCAGCTGCAGCACGTGCCCGGCGAGCTCCATCACCTCGGCCGGCGTCCGGTAGTTCATCGTCAGCTCGGCCAGCCGCCAGCGATCGCCGAACGTCGACTCCAGCGCCTGCCGCCAGCTCGTCCCGCCCCCGGCCGCGCTCGTCTGCGCGACGTCGCCGACCAGCGTCATCGACCGCAACGGGCACCGGCGCGCGATCGCCCGCCACGCCATCGGCGACAGCTCCTGCGCCTCGTCGACGATCACGTGCCCGTACGTCCACCGCCGATCGGCCGCGGCGCGCTCGGCGAGCGTCCGGTCGTCGTCCGCCTCGAACCGCTCGGCCAGCGCCTCGGCGTCCAGGATGTCCCGCGCGGTCAGCACCTCCGACTCGTCGTCCTCGTCGAAGTCCGTGGACCCCGAGCCACTCAGGACGTCGAGAGACCCTTGCGCGTAAGCGATCGCGCGAGCCCGCTCCGCCTTCAGCCGGGCCGCCTCCTGCCCGTCGTCACCGAGCAGCTCGGCCGCCTCGTCGAGCAGCGGTACGTCGGCCGGGCTCCAGTCGTCGCCGTACCGGAGCAGGTGCTCGCGATCCAGCTCGCTCAGCTGCGGGGCCGCTTCGGCGAGACGCCGCTCGTCGCCGTACAGGTCGACCAGCAGTTCGCGGGGGCTCAGGTTCGGCCACAACCGGTGCAGCAACTCCTGGACGGCCGGCTCGGCGATCACCTCCTTGCGCAGCTCGGCCAGGTCGTACTCGTCGAGCAGGTTCTCCCCGCCGAGCGGGTCGGCGCCGATGATCTCGGCGTACTGGTCGGTGAGCGCGTCGACGATCTCGGTCAGGAAGAACGGGCGAGCCTGGTTGTGCGTCAGCCGGCGCTCGCGCGCCCTCGCGCGGGCGTCCTCGGCAACGGTCGGGTCGAGCCGCAGGACGGTCCGGTCGACGGTCACCTCGAGCGGCTTCGCCGGAACCCACTGCCGGTTCGCGACCGCCTGCGCGATCACCTCGGCCATCACCGCCCGACCCTTCACCTCGGCCGCCTCCGCGGACTCCGGCCGGGTCGCGGTCAGGCCGGGGTAGAGCTCGGCCAGTGTGACGAGGCGAACACCGTCCTCACCCAGCGACGGCAGCACCTGCCCGATGAACTTCAGGAACGTCGGATTCGGCCCGACGACGAGAATTCCGCGCTTTTCCAGCTGATCACGATGCGTGTAGAGAAGATAAGCCGCGCGATGCAATGCGATCGCGGTCTTTCCGGTTCCCGGACCACCCTGGACGACCAGGACTCCGGGCAGCTCGGACCGGATGATCCGGTCCTGGTCGGCCTGGATCGTCTGCACGATCGACTCCATCGTGCCGGTCCGGCGGGCCTCGAGCGCCTTCAGCAGCACGGCCTCGCCCATCACGCCGGTGCCGAGCCGCGACTCGCCCTCCGCCGTCCGGCCGAGGTCGAGCTGCTCGTCCTGGACGTCGACCACCTTGCGCAGCCGGCTCTGGATGTGCCGGCGCCGTACGACGCCCTGGTTGTGCACCGCCGTGGCCACGTAGAACGGGCGGGCGGCGGGCGCGCGCCAGTCGACGAGCAGCGGTTCGTAGTCCTCGTCGTGCAGGCCGATCCGGCCCAGGTGCAGCACTTCGCCGTCGCTGTCGTCGAGGCGGCCGAAGTACAGGCCCTCCTCGGCGGCGTTCAGCCGGGCCAGCCGGGCGTTCAGGTCACGGACCCGGCCGTCACGCTGGTGCAGAGCCTGCGCGTTCCGCGTCCCGGCCACCTGCTCGCCCTCGCGACGGCTCTCGGCCTGGCCGCGCTCGCGGTCCAGCGCCGCGTAGAACGTGGTCAGGTGAATTTGTTCGGACTGGACCGGATTCTGCAATTCCAACCCCTTGTGATAAAATGCCGCAGGTCGGCTCCCAGAACAATTCTGGTTGATCCCACAAATCCTCGATTTTAGCCTAATTCCTCCTTTCGGCCAGCGGGTCGCTCCGTGGACGGGCTTGACCTCAAGTCGTGTTGAGGTATTACCGTCCGACGACGTGACCGTTCATCCGCTCCGCCTCGCCCTCCTCGTCCGCAGCGCGGAGCCGAGTCCGTTCTGCCGGACGCTGATGACCTGGTTCGCCCGGCAGGTAGAGAGCCGGGACGACTTCAAGCTCGATCTCGTCGACCTGTCGACCACCGGTGATCTCCGGCGGCGCATCGCCGACGCGGACGCGGTCGTGATCCTGGCGCCGGAGTACAACCACGCCTACCCCGGCGACCTGAAGACCGCGATCGACTCCGTCCGCGAGCCCTGGTACGGCAAACCGATCGGCTTCGTCGTGTACGGCGGCCGCTCGCGCGGACTGAGGGCCGCGGAGCAGCTGCGACTCGTCTTCGGCGAGCTGCACGCCGTCACCGTTCGCGAGACGCTCAGCTTCCAGCAGTACCCGGGATCGGACGACCCCGAGGAACTCGACGACCTGGCCACCGCCGCGGCCGCCACCGCGCTGTTCGACCAGCTCGCCTGGTGGGCCCGCGCTCTCCGCGACGCCCGCGCGGCGTCGCCGTACCCGGCCTGATTAGCTAGACCCTTGTGACCCACGTAGTCGACGTCACCGCGTTCGGCGCGGACCTTGGCGGCATCCAGGACAGCACTCCGGCCGTGGTCGACGCGCTGGCTCACGCGAAGTCCTTGGACGGGCCGGTCCGCCTGCTGTTCCCGCGGGGCACCTACCAGCTCTATCCCGAGCACGCGGTCGAGCGGGAGTTCTACATCTCGAACACGGTCGGCGCTGACCAGGCCCACCGCCACAAGCGCTTCGCGTTCCTGGTGGAGGACTTCGAGGACCTGACCATCGACGGCGACGGGTCGACCTTTCAGCTGCACGGGCTGATGGGCCTGTTCGCCGTGGTCCGCTCCGAGCGGGTCACGATCCGCGACTTCGCCTTCGACCACTCGGCGCCGAAGGTGGTCGACGTGACCGTCGCGGAGGCAGGTCTGGGGTACCGGGTGCTCAGCATTCCGCCGGGCAATCCTTATGCGGTCGATCGCGGTCTGACCTTCCTGGGCGAGACCAGCCCGGCCACCGGTACGCCGTACTGGCGGCACACCACCGACGAGATGTGGTACTCCCAGCTCCACGACCCAGCGACCCAGCGCACGTGGCGCGGGCCGAATCCGCTCTTCGTTGACGTTGCCGCGCTGACCGATCTCGGTGATCACCGCGTACGCGTCGACTACTCCGCCGCGGTGGTTCCTTCGGACGAGGGGCTCGTCTACCAGTTGCGCGAGCCCACCCGCGACACCGCCGCCGGCTTCATCTGGGAGTCCGCGCAGGTCACGGTCACGAATCTGAAGGCGGGCTACCTGCACGGCTTCGGCATCGTCGCCCAGCTCAGCACGGACATCACGGTGACGGACAACGAGTTCCACGCCGACCGCTCGATCGGGCGCAGCACGGCGGCGTTCGCGGACATCCTCCAGCTGTCGGGCGTGCGGGGCACGGTGACGATCACCGGCAACCTGTTCGACGGCGGCCACGACGACCCGATCAACGTGCACGGCACGTACGTCGAGGTGGTCGCCCGCTCGCGGGATCAGCTGAACCTGCGGTACATGCACCACGAGACGGCGGGTTTTCCACAGTTCCACCTCGGCGACGTCGTCGAGTTCGTCGACAAGCTGACCATGGTCGGCGTCGGCCAGGCAACGGTCACCAGGGTCGAAGGCCCGACCGGCGTCGACAGCAGCAAACCGCTGACCACGATGATGATCACGCTCGACCGCGCCGTACCGGATGCTGTCGTGCCCGGCGGACACGTCGTCGAGAACGTCACCTACGCGCCGAGCGTGCGGATCGCCGGCAACACCTTCCGCAACATCCCGACCCGCGGCGTCCTGCTCACGACGCGGGGGAGCAGCGTCATCGAGGACAACGTGTTCGACGGGATGAGCATGGCGAGCATCTACGTCTCCGCCGACGCGCACCAGTGGTACGAATCCGGGCCGGTGCGCGATCTCGTCGTCCGGGGCAACCAGTTCCTGCGGCCGGCGACGCCGGTGATCTGGTTCGACCCGACCAACCAGGTCGAGGGCGAGCCGGTGCACCGCGGCGTACGGATCGAGGACAACGAGTTCCGGCTGACCGGCGACGGCGAGGTACTGCGGGCGAAGAGCGTCGGCGGGCTCGTGTTCACCGGCAACCGGATCATGGGCGGCGAGCCGTCGTACACGTTCACCGGGTGCGTGGATGTGAGCGTGGATGGTGTCGACGTTCCGGTGGCCGGCGCCGCCGTGGAATAGGACGCCGTACCGGCCGGTTGGGGTTGAACGTGACGAGTGAAGCGATGCCGCTGTCCGTGCTCGACCTGTCTCCGGTGCCGACCGGGACCAAGCCGTCCGAGGCGTTGCACGAGACGCTCGAACTGGCGAAGACCGCGGAGGCGGCCGGCTACAGCCGCTTCTGGCTGGCCGAGCACCACAACATCCCGAGCGTCGCGAGCTCGACGCCCGAGGTGATGATCGCCGCGGTCGCCGGCGTCACCTCGACGATCCGCGTCGGCTCCGGCGGCATCATGCTGCCGAACCACTCCCCGCTGAAGGTCGCCGAGACCTTCCGCGTCCTCGCCGGCCTGCACCCCGGCCGCATCGACCTCGGCATCGGCCGCGCGCCCGGCACCGACCAGCGCACCGCGCTCGCCCTGCGCCGTAGCCGCGAGGCCCTGGCCGCCGACGACTTCCCCGACCAGTACGCCGAGCTCCGCGCGTACGCCGAGGGCTTCCCCGCCGACCACCCGTTCGCCCCGATCACCGCGCAGCCGTCCGACGTACCGCTGCCCCCGGTCTGGATCCTCGGCTCCAGCACGTACGGCGGCCAGGCCGCCGCGATCCTCGGCACCGGCTTCGCCTACGCCGGCCACTTCGGCACGCTCGACCCGGCCGGCGTGATCGGCAAGTACAAGGAAATCTTCCAGCCGTCGGCCGAGCGCGCGGAACCGCACGCCATCCTCGCCCTGGCCGCGATCGTCGCCGAGACCGAAGAGCGCGCCCAGCAGCTCGCCCAGGCCAACGCCCTTTCCATGCTCCGCCTCCGCTCCGGCCGCCCCGGCCCCCTCCCGTCCCCGGAGGAGGCCGCCGCCTACCCGTGGTCCGAAGGCGAAAAAGCAGCCGTCGAGGAGTGGACCAACGTCGTCTCGGTCGGCACCCCCGACCAGGTCGCCGCCGACCTGGGCCGCCGAGCCAACCAGGCCGGCGCCGACGAACTCATCATCACCACAGCCATCCACGACCCAGCCGAACGCCGCCACTCGTTCACGCTCCTCGCCGAAGCCTGGGGCCTGAAGCCCCGCTAACGGAGAGTTGTCCACAGGCCTGTGGGTGCGGAGTTATCCACAGGTCAGGTTCTGACGTGCTCGAAGATGAGGCTGGTTTCCGCGTGAACCACCGCGGGATCCGCCGTCAGGTGGTCGAGCACGAAGTCGCGCAGCGCGTCGGGGGACTCGGCCGCGACGTGCAGCAGGTAGTCGTTGGCGCCGCTGACGTGGAAGAGCGACAGGACGCCGGGTAGCCGCGGCACCATCGCGCGGAAGCGGTCGATCTCGTCGCGGGAGTCGGCGCCGATCCGGATCGCCACCATCGCCTGCAGCGGGCGCCCGAGCGCCGCCAGGTCGACGTCCGCGTGAAAGCCGCGGATCACCCCGCGGTCGCGCAGCGCGCGGACGCGCGCCAGGCAGGTCGACGGGGCGATCCCGGTCGCCTCGGCGAGCGCGTTGTTCGGCATCCGGCCGTCCGCGGTGAGCAGCCGGACGAGCTCCAGGTCGACCTCGTCGAGTCCCGCGGGGATCGGCCGGGGGGCCGGTCCGGGGCTCCGGCGATCCTTCGGCATGACCTCACTGTAAGGGCCATCCACAGAATCCACAGCGTGTGGATAGACCTGTGGACGAATTTTCTTCGGAACTATTGCCCGAAACTCGCAGAAGATTCCACCCTGGCCGCACCGCAGACGGACCAAGGAGGCTCGATGACCGCATCGGACACCCGCGCCGTGCACGCCGGCCGCGACGACCTGACCGCACTCGGCGTGCACGTCCCCCCGATCGACCTGAGTACGACGTACCCGCTGACCGACCTGCAGGCGGGCGGCGCGGCGTACGACCGCCTGGCGACCGGCGGCGACCCGGCCGACGGCAGCCTCGTCTACCAGCGGCTGTGGAACCCGAACGTCGCCCGCCTCGAAACCGCCCTGGCCGAGCTGGAGACCTGCGACGGCGCAGTGGCCTTCAGCAGTGGCATGGCCGCGCTGACCGCGGTCCTGCTCGCCACAGTCGCCGCCGGCAAGCCGCACGTCGTCGCCGTCCGGCCCCTGTACGGCGGCTCCGACCACCTGTTGTCCACAGGCCTGCTCGGTACGACGGTCAGCTGGGCCACCCCCGACACCGTCGCCGAAGCACTCCGCCCCGACACCGGCCTCGTGCTGATCGAAACGCCGGCCAACCCCACCGTCGAGCTAGTCGACATCGCCGACGTGGTCCGCCAGGCGTCCGGCGTACCGGTGGCTGTGGACAACACGTTCGCGACGCCCGTACTTCAGCAGCCCGCGCAGCACGGCGCGACGCTCGTGCTGCACTCGGCGACGAAGTACCTGGGCGGCCACGGCGATCTGATGGGCGGACTGGTCGCCGGACCGACGGAGTGGGTCGCCCGGCTCCGCCAGCTGCGTGCGGTAACCGGCGCGCTGCTCTACCCGCTGGCGGCGTACGAGCTGCACCGGGGGCTGCAGACGCTGCCGGTCCGCGTCCGCGCTCAGCAGGCCGGCGCGGCGAAGGTGGCTGACTGGCTGAGCACCCACCCGGCTGTGGACAAGGTCTACTACCCCGGTCTGCCCGAGTGCGATCCGCGCGGGCTGGTCGGTAGGCAGCTGAGCGGTCCGGGCGCGGTACTGGCGTTCCGGACGAGTCGGGCCGACCAGCTGCTCGCCAGGCTCGAGCTGATCACCCACGCGGTCTCACTGGGCGGTGTGGACACCCTGATCCAGCACCCGGCTGCTCTGACCCACCGCTTGGTCGCCGAGCACGCCAAGCCCGACCCGGACCTGCTCCGCCTGAGCATCGGTCTGGAGGACCCCGAAGACCTGGTCAAGGACCTCGCACAGGCCTTGGCCTGACAGCCGCCGGGGCCCGCAGCTCGGGGGAGCGGGCTCCGGCCAGTACGACGCCCGGCCGGCTCAGACGACGGTCCAGAAGCTGACCCAGCCGGCTCAGACGCTGACCGGCTGGGTCAGCACCCGGTCGATGATCCCGTAGTCCAGCGCCTGCTCCGGCGTGAACCAGCGATCCCGGTCGAAGTCCTCGGTGATCCGGTCGACGCTCTGCCCGGTCCGCTCACTCAGCAGCGACGCCAGCTGCTTCTTGGCCAGCAGCGACTGCTCCGCCTGGGTCTTGATGTCACTGGCCGTGCCGCCCATCCCGCCGGACGGCTGGTGCATCATGATCCGCGCGTGCGGCAGGCTGAACCGCTTGCCCGGGGCACCGCAGGCCAGCAGCACCTGTCCCATCGACGCGACCAGGCCCATCGCGTACGTCGAGACCTCGTTGCTGATGAAGTTCATCGTGTCGAGGATCGCCAGCCCCGCCGACACCGAGCCGCCGGGGGAGTTGATGTAGAGCGAGATCTCCGCCTTCGGGTCCTCGGCGTTCAGCAGCACCAGCTGGGCGCACAGCGCGTTGGCGTTCTCGTCCTTGATCTCGTCGCGCAGGACGACGATGCGCTGCCAGAGCAGGCGTTGGTAGATGTGCTGGTCGAGGTCGGTGGTTCGCTGGTTCTCGCTCATGGTTCCCAGCGTGACCGCCGCGGGGCCGGCCGTCCCGGGAATCTGCCCTTGGCAGATCTGCCCACCGCAGACCCGCCGGGGGTGGCACACTCGGTACAAGGACCACTGACCGAGGAGGACCAGACGTGCTGCTACGCCAGGTGATCGGGAACGTCTTCCGCCGGCTGCGGCGCGAGCGGGGGATCACCCTGCGCGAGCTCGCCGAGGTGGCCCAGGTGTCTGTGCCGTACCTGTCCGAGATCGAACGCGGCCGCAAGGAGCCCTCGTCGGAGATCCTGGCCGCGATCTGCCGGGCGCTCGACCTGGAGCTGTCCGACCTGCTGGCCGAGGTGCAGTTCGACCTCGCTACGGCCGTCCGGGCCACGATGCCGGTCCGCCTGCAGACGGCGGCGATCCGGGTCCAGGAGTCGGCCCCGCAGCGGATCGGGACCTCCTCCCCGCAGACGTACTCGACCACCGCGCAGGCGTTCGCCCTGGTCGCGTAGCCGGTGCTGTACCGGGCAGAAGCCCGCACTCGGCCTACGACGCCGGCATCTGCAGAGGTGCTGGCGTTCCACCTGACGTTGGCCGATTACGCCCCTACACCGCTGCACGACGTACCAACGCTGGCAGCTGAGCTGGGAGTCGGACGCCTGCTGGTGAAAGACGAGTCCCGGCGCCTCGGCCTGCCCGCTTTCAAGGCCCTCGGCGCGTGGTGGGCGATCCACCGCGCGCTTCAGCCCGACACTGAGGTCCTCGTCACCGCGACCGACGGCAACCACGGCCGCGCCGTCGCCCGCCGGGCCCGCATGCTCGGCCTCCGCTCCCACGTCTTCATCCCCGACGTGGTCAGCACTGCAGCGATCGACGCCATCCGCTCCGAGGGCGCCGAGGTCACCGTCCTGCCCACCTCGTACGACGACGCCGTGCGCGCCGCCGCGGACTCGATCACCACCGGCCGCCTCCTGATCCAGGACTCCGCCTGGCCCGGCTACGAGGAGATCCCGCAGCTCATCGTCGACGGCTACTCGACCCTGTTCCACGAGCTCGACGTCGACGCCGACCTGGTCGTCGTACCGATGGGCGTCGGCTCGGTCGCCCAAGCAGCAGTCGCCCACTGCAGCACTGTCCTCGGCGTAGAGCCCAGCAGTGCCGCCTGTGTCACCACCAGCTTGCTGGCCGGTCACCTGGTGACAGTGGAAACCAGCAGCACAGTCATGGCCGGCCTGAACTGCGGTACGCCGTCCAGCCTGGCCTGGCCGGTACTGCGCGACGGCCTACACGCGTCAGTCACGGTAGAGGATGCCGACGCGCTGCAGGCGTCAGACGACCTTGCGGCGTTGGGCATCTCGTCCGGCCCGAGTGGAGCAGCCACACTGGCCGGCCTGCGCGCTGCACGCTCCGCGCTCGACCTGACCGCCGGCAGCACCGTCGTACTGATCAGCACGGAAGGACGCTAAGTGGAGCTGCGGGTGCGATTCCCCGTTGACGACGAAGTGCTCTCGGCCCTGCACTCCTTGGCCTTCGACGTTCCGGGCGAGGTCCAGCCGTGGGCCGCCCGCTTGGAACGGCACGCGCTCACCTGGGTCGGTGCCTTCGACAACGACGAGCTGATCGGCTTCGTGCAGGTCTGCTGGGACGGCGGAGCCCACGCGTTCGTGCTGGACACCGCCGTGCACCCGGACCACGGCCGCAAGGGGATCGGCTCCCAGCTGGTGGCCCGTGCCGCGGACGAGGCGCGCGCGGCCGGCTGCGAGTGGCTGCACGTCGATTACGAGCCGCACCTTGCAAGCTTCTACCTCGACTCGTGCGGGTTCAGGCCCACCGATGCAGGGCTGCTCAAACTGCGCTGAGCGCGGTCAGGCGTTCGGTGGAGACGCAGGAGATCAGGCAGCGCTCCTTGGCGTCGCCGAGCAGGTCAGCGGTCCAGCGGGTGAAGCCGCCGTCGCCCAGCTCGTTGCCGGCCACACCGATGCCGATCGCCGTACCGGCGTAGTAGCCGGCGCCCTTGGTGCGCTCGGCGTCCTCCGCGAACTCCACCGGCAGTCCAGGCCGCACGGTGTCGTCGATCCGCTCCCGGACCGCACCCGGCGTGAACGTGGTGAAGCTGAAGTCCGCCTGCTCACCAAGTACGGCGTACCAGTAGCGCAGGTGATCCAGCAGCAGCTCCGCCTCCGTGCGGCCCGACCCGGTGTCCCGCGCGGACGACACCAGCGCGAACAGCTGGAAGTGCGCGGACATCCCCGGAGCGTCGTTCGCCTGCGCCCGCACCACCCGCTGACAGGTCGCCAGGTCGACCCGCTCGGCACCGGCACGTCGCCGTACGGCGGCCTCGAGTGCGAGCTCGTTGGTCGGGTCGCTGGCGACCTCGGTGTTCCGCATGGTGCTCAGGACCATGTTCTGGTGGATGGTGGACACGACCGAGCACGTGCCGAGCGGCGTCACCGGTGACAGCTCGACGCCGGCGAACCGGTCCGGCAGCAGCTCCCACATTCGGGCCTGGGTACGGACCAGTGCCCGCGGATCGGCCTGGGACGGCTGCACGAAGCGGTCGTTGCGCCAGCGGTCGAAAACCCGGGCCGGAGTCAGCTTCGCGGCACGTTCACGGCTGACGTCCAGGAACGCGCTCTGCAGGTCGGACGGGCTCAGTTCGCCGACCAGCGCCTCGCGGGTCCCGGCGGGGAGCTTCGACCAGATCCGATCGCTCGTCATGGCCCAAGCCTGGCCGAAAGTGTGGACGGGCGCGCGGCAATTAGCTCTGTACCTACTAGTATGTTCAGCACGTCGATCGAGAAGGAGCGGACCGTGTACGCGATGCAGTACGAGGTGACCTTGCCGGCGGACTACGACATGGGGATCATCCGGCGCCGGGTGGCGGAGCGCGGCGCGTCGACCGACGACTTCGACGGGCTCGGGTTCAAGGCCTACCTGATCCAGGACCAGGCGAACGGCGCCATGGTGAACCAGTACGCGCCCTTCTACCTGTGGAACGACTCCGCCGGGATGGCGCGGTTCCTGTGGGGCGGCGGGTTCTTCACGGGGATCTGCCAGTCGTTCGGGCGGCCCAGCGTGCGGCACTGGACCGGCGTCGACTCGCTGGCTGGGCCGGACGTCGACCAGCCGGCCGTCGCGGCGACGAGGAACACTCTCGTCCTGCCGCCCGACGTCGATCCCGTCGGACCGGTGGCCGAGGCTGTGGATTCGTTGTGCGCGACCGCTCAGCTGCCGGGGGTGCACAGCTCGGCGATCGCGGTGGATCCGACGCGCTGGGAGCTCGTGCACTTCACCCTGTGGAGCGGTGAGCCCGGCATCGTGCCGGGAACGCGCTACCAGGTCCTGCACTTGTCCACACCCGGGACAAAAGAGCTTCTCGCGCGGTGAGGTCGCGGGTATTTTCTAGGCATGAGATACCCGAGCCCGTTCCTTTGACGTCCTGACCGCTTGTCCGTCCGCATCGTCGCCTACGAGGCGTTGCAGGACCTGATTCCGCTGTACCCGCTGTACCAGTTGCTGTTCGAGGATCACGGACTGACGTCCACCGAGATCTCGACCCTGTTCATCATCTGGTCGGCGACGGCGTTCCTGCTGGAGATCCCGTCCGGTGCCTTGGCCGACGTGTTCTCCCGCCGCAAGCTCCTGATGCTCGGCCCTGCCCTGACCGGCCTGGGGTACGCGGCCTGGATCACCGTGCCGTCGTACGCCGCGTTCGCGCTCGGCTTTGTCCTCTGGGGAGCAGGCTCCGCCCTGATCTCCGGCACGTACGAAGCCTTCGTGTACGACGAGCTGGCGGCCCGAGGCGCCACGGCCAAGTACGCAGGCCTCCTGGGCAAGGCCAGATCAGCAGCCCTGACCGCCAACCTGACCGCCACCCTGCTGGCCATCCCGTTGTTCGCCCTGGGCGGCTATGTGCTGGTCGGCGTGCTCAGCGTGATCAGTTGCCTTGCGCAACTGATTGTCGCAGCCTCTCTCCCGGAAGCAGCCCGAGTAGCTTCGGCCGACGAAACCGATCCAGAGGAAGAGGACGGCGGCTGGCGAGGTGCTCTCGAGCGGTACGTCGGGATGCTGCGGGCTGGTCTTCAGGAAGCCTCCACCAGCCGGGTGGTTCGGCGGGCGGTGGGACTGGTTGCTCTGTTGGGCGGGTTCCTGGCGTTCGACGAGTACTTTCCCTTGCTGGCCAGGGGAGTGGGAGCGACCACGACCCTGGTGCCACTGCTGATCGCGGGGACCGTGGCAGCGCAGGCGATCGGTGGTGCGCTGGCGGGACCGGCGTACCGGCTGCCGGCCTCGGTGTTCGCGGTAGGGCTGGGAGCGACGGCGGGACTGATCTCCTGGGGATCGTTGAGCGGGACGGCGGCGGGGTTCGTTCCGATCGCGGTCGGGTACGGCGTGATGCAGCTCGTCATCGTCGTCGCGGACGCGCGCCTGCAGGACGCCATCGAGGGGCCGGCCCGGGCGACGGTGACGTCGGTGTCCGGCTTCTTCGCCGAGGTGTTCGCGGTCTCGGTGTACGCCGGGTTCGCGCTCGGCGCGGTCTGGGTCAGCCTCCCGGTCCTGGTCGCCGGGCTGACCGTGCCTGTCCTGCTCACCGCGCTGATCACCCCGAGATCGCTGCCTGCCCCATCGGAGAAGGAGACCGCCTAGCCCTCACACGTCCGGGCCGCCAACCGTTCCATCACCAAAGCCGACGGTTGGCGGCCCCAGCCCTGCCGGCAATTCGGTGTCGGCCGAACAATCCGGCGCCTACGGTCGGCCCATGACAACCCCGAGGAGAACGCAGTGACAGACCGGCGACAAGCAGTTCTCGCGGCAGGCGCGGCGGCCATCACCGTCGTGCTGTGGGCCTCCGCCTTCGTCGCGATCCGTCACGTCGGCCACGAGTTCTCGGCCGGCGCACTCTCCCTCGGCCGACTCGTCGTGGGAAGCCTCCTCCTGGGCGCACTCGTGTTCACCCGCCCCCGCCGCTGGCCGGCCAAGCGCGACTGGAAGCTCCTGCTGGTCTGCGGCCTGCTCTGGTTCGGCATCTACAACGTCGCGCTCAACGAGGCCGAGCAACGCCTCGACGCCGGGACGGCGGCCATGCTCGTCAACATCGGCCCGCTCCTCATCGCCGTGCTGGCCGGCCTGCTCCTCAGCGAAGGCTTCCCGCGCCGTCTGGTCATCGGCAGCGCGGCCGCGTTCGCCGGCGTACTGCTGATCGGTACGTCGTCGTCCAGCGGCCAGGCCGAGACCTGGGGAGTCGTCCTCTGCGTCGCGGCCGCTATCGCCTACGCGATCGGTGTCGTGGCCCAGAAGCCCTTGCTGGCCAGGCTTCCCGCCCTCGAGGTCACCTGGATCGCCTGCACGATCGGCGCGATCAGCTGCCTTCCCTTCGCGCCGGCACTCGTCAGCGAGACCGCCGACGCCAGACCGTCGACGATCTGGTGGGTCGTGTTCCTGGGCGCGTTCCCGACCGCGCTCGCGTTCACCACCTGGGCCTATGCTCTCGCGCGGACGAGCGCCGGCCGGATGGGCGCGACGACGTACCTGGTGCCGCCGCTGACGATCTTCCTCGGCTGGCTCCTGCTCGACGAGTCACCCGCACCACTCGCGTACGCCGGGGGCGCGCTCTGCCTGCTCGGTGTCGCGATCTCCCGCCTGAAGGCCGGTCAGCGCAAGGTCGACTCGATGCCGCTGACCAGCACCGTCAACGCCGACTCGAACCCGCTGTCGAAGTCGTAGTGCAAACCGTCCCGCCCGAGGGCGAGCACCACCCGACTCAACGTCGGTGCCTTGCCCTCGGGCAGTTTCTCCACCCGGTCGACCAGGTCCGGTGCCAGGTCGAAAGTCGCGGCTCGGACCGACAGCTCGCCGAGCAGGAAGCCGTGCACGAAGTCGACGAGCGTGTTCACCGACTCAAAGATCGCGCGCGGTTCGAGACCACCGCGGTCGAGCGCACGGTAGAACGGCTCGACGGTCACCACCACGACGTCCGACACGGCTGACGGATCCGACAACACCTGCAGCGCCAGATTCGGGTGCGCCTGCAATGCGGCCCGGTACGCACGCGCCGCGTCCTTCAGCTCCTCCTGCCACGACAACCCCGCCCGCGGCTGGACGGCGTCCAGCCCCGCGAACACCACCTCGGCCAGCCCGGCGAACACCGCCGCCTTGTTCGGCAGGTGGTGGTAGATCGACATCGGGTTCACCCCGAGCGTCCCGGCCAACCGGCGCATCGTCATCGCCTCGACGCCTTCGTCGTCGACGATCCGCAGCGCGGCCGTCAGGATCGCGTCCCGGCTCAGCCGCTCCGCCCCCGCCCGCGGCCGACCCGGCTTGCCAGCAGTATTCATACGCCGTATGGTAGCGGAATCGTACAGCGTATGGTTAAGGAAGGTGGGCGGGATGCCGAAGAAGCCTCTGGACGGCAAGGTGGCGCTGGTCGCGGGCGGGACCCGGGCGGCGGGCCGCGGGACGGCGATCGCCCTGGGCGAGGCCGGCGCGACGGTGTACGTGACCGGCCGGACCACGCGCACCCAGCAGTCGGAGATGCAGCGGCCGGAGACGATCGAGGAGACCGCCGAGCTGGTCGACCGGGCGGGCGGCCACGGGATTCCGGTCCAGGTCGACCACCTCGAGCAGGACCAGGTGCGCGACCTGGTCGCCCGGATCGACCGTGAGCAGGGCGCGCTGCACCTCCTGGTCAACGACATCTTCGGCCTGACCACGATGGAGTGGGACAAGACCGTCTGGGAGTCGTCGCTCGACGTCGGGCTGCGGACCTTCCGGCTCGCGGTCGAGACGCACGCGATCACCAGCCACTTCGCGCTGCCGCTGCTGATCAAGCAGCCCGGCGGCCTGGTGATCGAGATGACCGACGGCACTGACGAGTACAACGCGACCAACTACCGCGTCTCGTTCTTCTACGACCTCGCCAAGGCGGCGGTGAACCGGATGGCCTTCTCGCTCGCGCACGAGCTCAAGCCGTACGGCGGTACCGCCGTCTCGCTCACGCCGGGCTGGCTCCGGTCCGAGGCGATGCTCGACGGTTTCGGGGTCACCGAGGAGAACTGGCGCGACGCGACCGAGAAGATCCCGCACTTCGCCATCTCCGAGAGCCCGCTGTACGTCGGCCGAGCGGTCGCCGCGCTCGCGGCCGACCCCGACGTCGCGCGGTGGAACCAGCAGTCCCTGTCGAGTGGTCAACTCGCCCAGGTCTACGGCTTCACCGACGCCGACGGCAGCCAGCCGGACGCCTGGCGCTACATGGTCGAGGTCCAGGACCCCGGCAAGCCCGCCGACACCACCGGCTACCGCTGATCGCAGCTGACGTGTGCGGCCGCGATGGGCACGCCCAGCTCGGCCGCAAGCCGCAGTACCTCCCGGCGGGACGTCGTAGCGACAGCAGGTTCCTGCTCGTAGACGTAGACCAGCTCCGGCCACCTGGCCTGAGCTGGATGCACCAGCACGTCCCCGGCGATCAGTGCCTGGTCGGTGAGCACCGACTGATGCCCCGGCGTGTGTCCCGGGGTCGGCAGCAGTGTCAGCCCGGCAACAGATGCCCTCCCGTCCACAGCCCGCAGCTGCGACCCGAGCGGCGCGATGAGCTTCCGGTACGTCGTACTGCCCCGCGCGTGGTCCAGCTCAGCCTGCTGCACGACGTATTCCGCGTTGCCGAACCGCGGTCGATCGCCCTCCACGTTCCAGCCGGCGTGGTCGAGATGAACATGCGTCAGGATCACCGTGTCGATCTCGTCTGCGCGGACGCCGGCAGCCTCCAGCAGGCGAGGCAACCGCCCCGCCGTACCCAGCCACTCGGCCGCCTCGCCGCCGGCCGGCCCGACGCCGGTGTCCACAAGCACGGCGTACTGATCGCTGGTCACCAGGTACGAGTGGAAGTGCAGCAGTCAACCACCGTCGGCCGCGACGTTCCCCGGCGCCTCCACCTCGGCCCACTGCTGCTGCTCGGCCGACCATCCCGGCAGGGCGTCGCCGATCGGCTCGGGAAACACCGCCACGGCGTCACACAGCACAGTCACGTCCACCCGCCCATTGTTGGGACTCAGGGGAGCAGCATCCAGGTGCCGAGGGCGGTCATCACCACGGCGATCGCGCCGTCGAGGAACTGCCAGGCGCGGGCGCGGGAGAAGACCGGGCCGAGCTTGCGGGCGAAGTAGCCGAGGGAGAAGAACCAAAAGAAGCTGCCGGCCACCGCGCCGATGCCGTAGAGCCAGCGGCCGTCGGTGCCGCGTTGGTTGGCCAGAGAGCCGAGCAGGACGACGGTGTCGAGGTAGACGTGCGGGTTGAGGTAGGTGAACCCGAGGCAGGTCAGCAGCACGCTGCGCAGCGCGGCCGGGGCGTGGTCGGCGGCGGTCAGCGCGCTCGGCCGCAACGCGCGGCGGGCCGCGACCACGGCGTACCCGAAGAGGAAGAGCGCACCGGCGTACTTGGTGATGGTCAGGGCGGTGGCATTGCCGGTGAGCAGCGCGCCGAGGCCGGCGATGCCGCTGGTGATCAGCAGCGCGTCGGACAGGGCGCAGATCAGGACGACCGGCAGGACGAACTCGCGGCGCAGCCCTTGGCGCAGGACGAACGCGTTCTGCGCACCGATGGCGACGATCATGGACAAGGTCGTGGCGAAGCCGGCCAGGAGGTTCACACCGTCGACGGTAGGAAGATTGGGCTTCGTAAACCAGCTAAAGATTCTTCACTGCCATTAGCATTGCTTCACATGCAGCTCGACTCGTCCCAGCTCGGCACCTTCGCGGCGGTGATCGACGAAGGCAGCTTCGACCTGGCGGCCCAGCGGTTGCGGATCACGCCGTCGGCGGTGAGTCAGCGGATCAAGGCGCTGGAGAGCCGGGTCGGTCAGGTCCTGATCCAGCGCGGCAAGCCCGCCCGTACGACGGCCGCCGGCGACGCGCTGCTGCGACTGGCCCGGCAGGTTTCGCTGCTCGAGGTCGAGGCGATCGCGGCGGTGAAGGGCTCCGTCGAAGGGCTGCGCGTGCCGATCGCGGTCAACGCGGACTCGCTGAACGGCTGGTTCCTGCCCGCGCTGCTCGCCGTACCGCAGGACCTGGTAACGGCGTTCGACCTGCGCCAGGAGGATCAGGACCACTCCGCCGAACTACTCCGCGCCGGGACGGTGCTCGCGGCGGTCACCGCCGACCCGCGACCGGTGCAGGGCTGCCGAGTGATGCCGCTCGGGCGAATGCGGTACCTGTCGATCGCCACACCGTCGTACGCGGAACGCTGGCTGACCGGCCGCCCGCTGCCGGAGGCGCTCGGGGACGCGCCGCTGCTGGTGTTCAACCCGAAGGACATGCTGCAGCACCGCTTGATGCGCAAGGTGACCCGACGACGGCTCGACCCGCCCGTCCACTCGATCCCCGCGCCCGGTCCGTTCGTCCGCGCGATCCGGCTCGGGCTGGGCTGGGGGATGATCGAGGAAGAGGTCGTCGAGGCCGACCTCGCCGCCGGCACGCTCGTTGAAGTTGCCCAGGGCAAGTATGTCGACGTACCCCTGTACTGGCAGTACTGGAAGCTCGACTCGCCAGTCCTGGACGCGCTCACCGAAGCCGTACGGCAGGCTGCGGCCGACGGGCTTCGTACTGGTTGACCCCAGCGTTGCGGTTGCCAACTCACTTTGAACTACTGTCCAAGACATTCGTGTGACGACATGGCTACGATCGTCAGATGGGCAATCGTGAGGCGTTGATCGAGGGCGCAAAGACATGCCTGCGGGAGAAGGGCTACACCCGAACGACCGCGCGGGACATCGCCACCGCAGCCGGCGTGAGCCTGGCCGCGATCGGCTACCACTTCGGCTCGAAAGACGCTCTCCTGAACGAGGCGATGCGCCAGGCGCTCACCGAGTGGGGCGACGAACTGAGCCGCACGATGACCGCTGGCCCGAGCACCCGGGCATCGAAGTCCGCGACGCCAACCACGCACGCTGATCGACCCGCCACAGACGCTGGCTCGCCCGCTACCGATGCCGGCCGGACCGCCGCGGACGGCGTACCGGAGGACCGGTTCGTTGCCACCTGGGCACTGGTCGCCGAAACGTTGTCCGACCCAGCGAGCCGGGCGTTGTGGACAACGCAGTTCGAGATCCTCAGCCAGGGATCACAGTTGCCCGATCTGTTGCAGGCGGTCGCCGCGATGCAGGTCGACGCGCGGGAGGGCCTGGCCGCACTCTTCGGCGTAACTGATGCCGACGCCCACGCTCACACCCCCGCCGACGCCGCCCCCGACTCCGCATCGGGCTCCGGCCCCGACTCCGCCTCGGGCCCCGCCCGCGACGCCGCCTCGGACTCCGCCTCGGGCTCCGACGCCGACTCCGCCCCCGACCCCGCCTCGGACTCCGCCCCCGACTCCGCCTCGGGCTCCGCCCCGGACCAGGCGAGCGCGCAACAGGTCGGCTCGTTCCTGCAGGCGCTGCTGCTCGGGGTGGTCGCGCTGACGATGTTCGACCCCGAGCGCGCTCCTCGCGGCGAGGACCTGTCCGCGTCCATCCAGCTGATGGCCGCGAAGCTCGCCCGCTAGGCTCCCCTCAACCGGTCGGCTCCTGCATCCCGGCCAACTCCCGTTGCTGAGAGGTCGTCCTCCTGTGAAGAAGATCGTCGCGTGCGCCTTCGGCATCCTGCTGACCGTCGCCGGCGTGGTCTGGACCCTGCAGGGCCTCGGCTACCTCAAAGGCAGCTCGATGACCGGCAGCAGCTTCTGGGCGCTCGTCGGCCCGGTGGTCGCCGCCCTCGGCGTCGCGCTCCTGTACGTCACCTTCCGCGGCCAACCCAAGCGCTGACTACCAGCGGCCAACCGAAACGCCGGCTCCCTGGGTCAGCCCAGGCGCCGGCTCCCTGCAGCCAACTCAAGTGCCGACACTTGCGCCCAGCCCAAGCGTCGCCTCCCGTGTCCCGCCCAAGCGCTGACTCCGTGCGTCCGGCCCAAGCCGACTCTCCGCGCCCGGCCCGCCAACTGATCGGCGCTTCCGGCTAGCTGAGCTCGGACTCCGGCCACCGCAACGCCATCGGGTTGTCCGGTGGGATCAGCCCCGACGACATCACCAGCGTGCTCATCGGCCGCACCAACCGCTCGAGCTCATCAGCCTTCTCGTCGCCGAGCGCCCGCCACCCCTGCTCGGCCAGCCGGTCGGTCGTGTCCTCGACCTCCTGCCGTACGGCGTACCCGCGCTCGGTCAGCACACCGTCCACGCCCAGCAGCCCACGCTCCTGAAGATCCCGCTCTGCCTCGGCCCACTCGTCGTCACTCCACCGCCGAGCCTGCCGGTACACCTCCTTCGACGGCCCACCCGACGCCGCCAGCGTCAGGTTCGCCTGACACGGGCTGATTCCAGCCGCGACCAACGCCGCGACATGCCCGTCACCCCGCGACTCCCGCAGGATCGTCGTTGCCTGCCACAGCACCAGATGCGGTTCGTCCGCCCACTCCAGCGCGGCATTCGCCGCCGCCAACGCCCGCCCGGCAGTCGGCGCCACCTCAGCCGCCTCCCGCGCCACCTCCGCCGCCCGCCGCACCGTCGTACTGCCGACGACGTCAGGCAGCAACCGCCGCACAGCCTTGTCCACAGCCTCCAGCCGTACGCCGATCAACTGCTCCGGCGACGCATACGCCCAAGCATCCGGAATCGCCCGAGCCACCATCCCCGGATGAAAGTTGTAAAACGCAGCCGCCACCACCTCCGGCCCCACCGCCCCCAACGGAGCCGCCCGGCAAGCGAAGTAACTCATCCACCCACCCCGCAACCCCAAGGCGTCCGTAGCCGTCCGAGTCTCCGGCGCGAAGTAAGTCACCGCATGAACCGGCTCCAACACCCGCCACAACCGCCGCGCCCGAGTCTCCGTCATCCCCCGATCCAAACACGCCACCCCACTCCCCACACCCCATGTGACCCATCAGCCATCGCGAGCAAGCAGATGGTGACGGTCCTCGGTTCCGATCGGGTGAAGGCGGACCGGCTGGATGAGAAGGTTCCGGCATGGGAATTCGGGTGCAGTGTGTGAACTACGACGCGATCGATCCGGCCGCGCAGGCGCGGTTCTGGGCCGAGGTGCTGGGGTGGCGGATCACGGTCGAGCACGAGAAGGAGTACGTGCTGGAGCCTCCGGCGGGGAGTCCGGAGGACGGGATCGTGCCGGACATCCTGTTCCTGCGGGTGCCGGCTGATGAGGTGAAGTCGGTGAAGAACCGGGTGCACATGGATCTGCGTCCGGAGGACCAGGCCGCTGAAATCGCTCGCATCGAGTCCCTCGGTGGGAAGAAGGTCGACATCGGCCAGGACGACTCGGCGTCCTGGGTGGTGATGGCTGACCCCGAAGGCAATGAGTTCTGCGTACTGCGTGCCTTCACCGCTGAGGAGCTCGCCTCGTTCTGACGGGACGAGTAGCACCGCCCGCGAGCTCGGCCCTCCACCTCGACGTGCTGGCCGCTCCGGGCTGTGAACCGCCAAGCAACGGTTGAGGTCGGCGGCGGTACTGCACATTGCCCGGCGCGGGAGCGTCAGGGGCTCGTACGTCGGAACCGTTGAAGGAGCTGACCCGAGGCGATGCAGGCCGCGTCGTCTGTCCGGGTTGCCCAAGCGTCGCCTTCGGCCGCAGGGTGGGGCTCCAGTTGGGGCCGCGCTGTGGTCAGGGCAGGGGGCGGTGCATGACGTGGAGGCCTACGTAGCCGTGGGTGGGGTGGTGGAAGGCCTCGGGGACAGTGCCGATGATGGTGAAGCCCAGGGACTGCCACAGATGGACTGCTGCGGTGTTGGTTTCGACCACGGCGTTGAACTGGATGGCTCGAAAGCCTTCGGTGGTGGACCAGGTGATCACGTCCTGGCAGAGGGCTCGGCCCACGCCCTTGCCTCGGGCGGCGTCGGCGACCATGAAGCTGGCGCTGGCGACGTGGGCGCCAGGGCCGGGGCGGTTCGGGTACATGTTGGCGCTGCCGAGAACGGTGCCGTCGGCATCGACCGCGACCGTGGTGCGGCTCTTGGTCGCGCTGGACGGTGACATCCACAGGTCGCGCGCCTGGTCGTCGGTCAGCGTGGGGTCGTACGCGTAGGTCTCGCCGGCGTCGACGATCTCGCGGAAGAACGGCAAGATGGCCGGCCAGTCCTCCGCCCGAGCGTCCCTGATCTCGACCGTCATGGTGGTCCTTTCGATCTCGGTGGGCGGCTCGTGCTCGGCCTGGTCAGACCGCACGGTTCCACCTCCGGGGCTGTCGTGGTGATCGGATCGGTGCGAAAAGGATCACGGTGGCAGCGGTTGGGTGCCAACTGGTTTGTGGGGGAGCGAATAGAATCTCGGGGGATGACGAACTCCGTGGTCCATGGGTTGCCGCGCTGGAGTCTGGCCGTGCCCCCGCTCGCGCTCGTTGTGCTGGTGCTGTCCTGGGGACGGGATCTCGGGGCGGTCCTGCTGGTGCTCGTGTGCGCCGGCCTGGGGGCCGCGGTGATCGCGGCCGTGCACCATGCCGAGGTTGTCGCCCACAAGGTGGGTGAACCGTTCGGCACGTTGATCCTCGCGCTGGCGGTCACGGTGATCGAGGTCGCGCTGATCGTCACGTTGATGGCGTCCGGCGGTGACAAGGCCGCGTCGCTGGCGCGGGACACCGTGTTCGCCGCGGTGATGATCACCTGCAACGGCATCCTCGGCCTGTCGCTCGTGGTCGGCTCCCTGCGGCACCGGACGCAGCAGTTCCGCGTGCATGCCTCTGGGAGCGCGCTCGCGGTGATCACCGCGCTGGTGACGCTCAGCCTGGTGCTGCCGACGTTCACCACCAGCACGCCCGGGGCGACCTTCAGCGGCGCGCAGCTGGCGTTCGCCGGGGTGGTGTCGCTGGTGATGTACGGCGTGTTCGTGTTCGTGCAGACCATTCGTCATCGCGACTACTTCCTTCCGGTTGAGCACGACGCCGAAGCCCAAGCCGACAAGGCGCTCCGCACCGGCGTGGCGGCGCGGGCTCGAGACGGCGAAGCGCTCAGCACCGATGGGCTGGTGCGGACCGGGAACTCCGACCGCCCGGACACCGAACTCTCCACGGCCGGCGATGCTTCGGTGGCGGCCAGGGACGGGCAGTCCGAGGCCGCCGCGGACCCGGTCACCGAGGTCGTCGACAACGCGAACAACGAGCGCGACGAGCGCGACGAGGACGACGAGAACGGCGACGCCGAGACCCACGCTGCAGCGCCTAGCGGACGGGTGGCGCTCCTCAGCCTGGGCATGCTGTTCGTCTGTCTGGTCGCCGTGGTCGGGCTCGCGAAGACCGTGTCCCCGAAGCTGGAGGAAGCGGTCGCGTCGGCCGGGGCTCCGGTCGCCGTGGTCGGTGTGATCATCGCTCTCCTGGTCCTGTTGCCGGAAACGGTCGCCGCCGTCCGGGCCGCCCTGCGGAACCGGCTGCAGACCAGCCTCAACCTCGCGCTCGGGTCCGCGCTGGCCAGCATCGGGCTGACCATCCCGGCCATCGCGCTCGCGTCCATCTGGCTCGACGGACCGCTCGTGCTCGGCCTCAGCGGCACCGAGATGGTGCTGTTCGCGCTGACCGTCGTGATCAGTCAGCTCACCCTGGCAACCGGTCGGGCCACCCTGCTGCAAGGTGCCACGCACCTAATGGTCTTCAGCGCCTTCCTGTTCCTCGCCGTCAGCCCTTAGACCGGAAGTCTCCAAGGCAGCCAAGTAGTCGACGACTTCCTGCTGGTGGTTGAACTCGGCCCAGCCCAGCGGAGTGCTCTGATAGGCGGGATCGCGAACCGTCGGATCAGCGCCCAGCTCGATCAGCTTCCGCACGGTCGCCAGGTGGCCATGGAAGGCCGCCTGGTGCAACGGGGTCGTCCTGCCCGGCAGAGCGAGGTCCCAGCCGAGATCCTTCAAGGCCTGCAGGGCTTCCGTGCGGCCCAGCTCGGCGGCCCGGACCGGCAGGTACGGATTGCGCCGCACCGCCCGCGCCGCGAGCGAGGGATCGACATCGCCCACCGTGCCGCTCATCACGGCCTGGAAGAGCTCGTGCACGTCGTCCAGCGGCGCCGCTCCCGCCTTCCGTAGCAACTCGGCGACCTCCGTGTGTCCGTGCACCGCGGCCAGCTCGAAGGCTCGATGGCCGAAGAAGATCGGATGCGCCGTCCCTCGCGCGTCCGGATCGACTCCCGTCTCCAGCACCAGTCGCACCCGATTCACCAGACCCGCCGACGAGGCGAAGACCAGTTCGTCCTCCAGCAGCTGGCGCGGCGTCGCGTGCGCCACGGTCAGCCGCCGGCGCCACGGCCCTCCGTCGCCCTGACCGAGCCCGAACTCCAGCAACATCCGCAGGTGGTCGTCGTCGTACGGCGGTGGGCAACCGAGGCCGCAGTTGTACATCGTCTGGCCGTCGTTCGGATCGGCGCCGGCCTCCAGCAGCAGCCGTGCCAGCTCCAGTCGGTTCTGATGCGGCGGCTGATTCCCCTCGCCCCGGCCGAACGCGCCGGTCAGCGCGGTGAACGGGGACGGCAAGCCCGCCCAGAGGAAACCGGCGTTCGGGTCTGCGCCGTGGCGGAGGAGGAGGCGGGCGATCTCCAGTGGGGCTTCAGGGGAAACCTCCAGACGTGAGTAGGTGAGGTAGAGAAGGGGTTCCCAGCGGAACGGGCCGCCTTGGAGTCCGGCCAGCTGAGGTGACCGGTCGAGCTCAGCCCGTACGGCGCCGACGTCACCGGCGACGACCATGGTGAAGATGTTGCTGACAGCAACATCGGGGAAGCGGGCCAGAAGCGCGCGGGCCTGGTCGGGCCGCTGAGGGTCGTCCTGCCCGTAGTGCAGCGTCGCCAGCCGCAGGAACTCGTCGGCCCGCTCGCCGGGGGTCTCGACCGGTCCACCAACGCTCTGCCGGTGAGGCGACCGCGTGTACCGCTCGATGATCCCCAGGTGCCGGCCGAGTTGCGGCCAGCTCGGGAATCCATAGCTCCGGGCGACCACCAGCTGTGCGTCGGCAAGGCCGCGGATCGAATCGGCCGAGTCTGCTGGATGGAACTCGGCAACCAGCGCGAGCGCGTCGGCGTCACCGGCGCGGACCTGCTTCAGCAAGGTCTTGGCCTGGTTGCGCAGGTGCTCGAGGTTCGGATCGTCGGGAAGACGGCGGGTCGGCATGGCGACCTCCTCTCTGTGTGCCTGCTGTCCGCGTCGTCAGGCGAGAAAGGAGGTGGGCTCGGGCCACCCGTCAGCGCACCAGCGCTGAGCAGGCACCCCGGTGGTGCACAACCTCGACCGCTCAGGTGGGCTGAGCCCTTCCCGCGGACCGGTGGCACCCTGCGTGCCGGTTTCCCACAGTACGCCGGATCACGGCGCCTGCATCCACCACTCGGTGAACTCGTGGGCGCGTCCGCTCCGGTCCAGGCGGATCACCCACAGGTTGCTGAACAAGGTCGGCGGGTTGGTCAGGTACGTCGTCCAGCCGCGGACGAACCCCACCCCGTCGCCGAATCCGAGCACCTCGTACTCGAAGGCGGTCTCGCCCGCGGCGTCGGCGACCTCGAGCCAGGCGCGCACGATCGCGTCCCGGCCCTGCACCGGCTCCTCGTCGGGGCGCCGGAAGAAGACGGCGTCCTCGGTCCACAGCGCGCCGATGTCCTTGGGGTCGTTGGACTCCCAGGCCCGCCGGTACCGCCCGACCCACTTGTCCAGGTCCTTCTCCCGCATGTCTGCATCCTGCCTCCTCGAAGAGCCGCTCAGAAGGCCGTTCGGCCCTCTTGCCAGAGAAGATACGAAGATGACGACCTGGACCTTCGAGGGACTTTCGCTGCCTGTGGACAAGTCGGTCCGGCTGCGCTTCGGCTCAGGGGAAGAGGACAGCCTGCCCGGAAGGTTCGCGCTCCCAGGCCTGGTCGACGCGCACTGCCACCTGACCGTCGACGCCGACGAGCGGGGACCCTTCCTCGCGGGCAGCACCGAGGCGGAGGATCGGCTGGACCGGCTCGCGCAGGCCGGCGTGAGCGCGGTCCGCGACGTCGGCGGCCGCCGTGAGATCACGCTCCGGCTCGCGCGCGAACCGCGGGAGGACCGCCCGATCGTGCTCGCGGCGGGCCGGTTCCTCGCGCCGAAGGGCCGGTACTTCCCGCGCATGCACGACCCGGTCGAGCCCGACGAGCTGCTCAAAGCCGTCGAGGCCGAGCTGGACGACGGCGCGACCTGGGTCAAGCTGGTCGCGGACTTCCCCGCCGTCGGTCCGGACGGTCCGATCCGCGGCAGCGCCGTCGAGCCGACGTACGAGCTCGGTCTGGTCGAGCAGGTGGTCGCGACTGCGCACGCGAAGGGCGGGAGAGTCGCGGCGCACACCAACAGCGCGGTCGTGAGCGATCTGGTCCGGGTCGGGGTGGACTCGATCGAGCACGGCACGAGCATCACCGAGCAGGACCTCGAGATCCTCGGCGCCCGCGGCGGCGCCTGGACACCGACCCTGTGCGCCTCGATCGACACGCACGCAAGCGAAACGCTGGAGCAGCGCGACAGGCGCCTGACCAAGGCGAAGTACCTGACCAGCATGCTCGAACTGGCCGACCAGTACGGCGTGACGGTGCTCACCGGTTCAGACGTCGTCGGCTCGGTCGCACGGGAGATCGAGCTGCTCAGCCGGCACGGCCTCGACGTCACCCAGGCGATGGCCGCGGCGACCACGAAGGCCTGGGACTACCTCGGTCTGCTCGATGACGGCAACCTCGTCACGTACGACGAAGACCCGCGCGAACGCCCCGGGATCCTCGCAACACCCGCCGCCGTGATCCTGCACGGACGCCGGATCCGGTAAGCGCTACTCCCCGACGAGCCCGTCGATCCGCTCGCGCAGCAGGTCGGCGTGGCCGTTGTGCCGCGCGTACTCCTCGACCAGGTGGAGGTAGAGCCACCGAAGCGACAGATCAGGTCCACCGCGCGGCCGGGTGAAGTGGTGGTCGAGGTCGTAGCCGCGGGCAATCGCATCCGACTCCGCGACCACCTGGTGGAACGTCGCGAGGTCCGCCTCGGCCTCGGCCTCGGACACCAGGTCGAAGTCGCCGTCCGGGTGCTCGTCGGTCCACAACTTCAACGCGTCCACGCGTCCGTCCAGCGACGCCTGGAACCAGTACCGCTCCACTTCGGTCAGGTGCCGGACCAGTCCGAGCAGCGTCATTCCGGACGGATCGACGGTCGGCCTGACCAGCTCCTCGCCGCTCAGCGCGGACACCTTCCAGAGCAGCGTGCCGCGGTGGAAGTCGAGAAATCCCTGCAGCATCGCGCGTTCGTCACCGGTCGACGGCGGGTCGGTACGGAACTGCGAAGAGGTGTCGGTCGTCACAGCCAGGACCGTACCGCGACCGAAGTCACTGGGGAGGCGAACCACGATGCCGTATGCTGGGTGTTGACGGTCCGCCCAGTTCTGCCTCGGACCATTTGGCAGTCGACCCCCACGCGCCGCGGCCTGTGATGCCGCGCCGGGCAGGACGACCCTTTTCGACTTTCTTGGAGTACCAGATGGCGGTCAGCCGCCCCATGCCCACGCCCGAAACACGTTCCGCGCGCCCGGACGGACCGGCGCGCCCCCGTCGCCGCCGCCGTTCAGGTGCCAGCGGCAACCAATCCGCTCCGGCCGGAACCGGCCAGAGCACCGCACAGAGCAACGAGAACCGCACGCAAGGTGAGCGTCGCCGCGGCGGCAAGCAGGCCCCGGCCGTTCAGGCCGTGCAGGTCACCGAGCAGTACGACGACATCGAGCCGCTCGTGGTCCCCGACGACCTGACCTTCGCCGACCTCGGCCTGCCGGCCGAGCTGGTGTCCGCGCTGGCGAAGACCGGCGTCACCAAGCCGTTCCCGATCCAGGCCGCGACGCTGCCGGACTCGCTGGCCGGCAAGGACGTGCTGGGCCGCGGCCGGACCGGTTCCGGCAAGACCTACGCGTTCGTGCTCCCGCTGATCGCACGGCTCGCGTCCAGCGGCACCCGCCGCCGGCCGAACCAGCCGCGCGCCCTGATCCTGGCGCCGACCCGTGAGCTGGCGACCCAGATCCAGGCCTCGATCACGCCGCTGACCGACGCGTTCGGCCTGCGCACGATGACCGTCTTCGGCGGCGTCGGGCACGGTCCGCAGATCACCGCGCTGCGCAAGGGCGTCGACATCGTCGTCGCCTGCCCCGGCCGGCTCGAGGACCACGTCAAGGCCGGGCACGCGAAGCTCGACGCGGTGGAGATCACCGTGCTCGACGAGGCCGACCACATGGCCGACCTGGGCTTCCTGCCCGCCGTACGGCGGCTGCTCGAGGCGACGCCGGCCAACTCCCAGCGGCTGCTGTTCTCGGCCACGCTGGACGCCGGTGTCGACGTGCTGGTCAAGCGGTTCATGCGCAACCCGACCACGCACAGCGTCGACTCGGCGCAGTCGCCGGTCTCGAAGATGACCCACCACGTCCTGCACCTGCAGGCCGACAGCCGGCTCCCGGTGCTGGTGGACCTGGCCGCGGCTCCTGGCCGCACGCTGGTCTTCACCCGGACCAAGTACGGCGCCAAGTCGCTCACCAAGAAGCTGATCGCCCAGGGCGTTCCCGCGGTCGAGCTGCACGGCAACCTGTCCCAGGGCGCTCGCACCCGGAACCTGGAGGCCTTCTCCGACGGTTCCGCCCGGACGCTGGTCGCCACCGACATCGCGGCCCGCGGGATCCACGTCGACGACGTGTCGCTGGTGATCCACGCGGACCCGCCGATCGAGCACAAGGCGTACCTGCACCGCTCCGGCCGGACGGCGCGCGCCGGGGCCGAGGGCACCGTGGTCACGCTGATGACCGATGACCAGGTCAGCGACGTCCGCGACCTGACCCGCAAGGCCGGGATCGCGCCGAAGGTCACCAAGCTGCGCGTCGGTGACCCGCTGCTGGCCGAGCTCGCCCCGGGCGAGCGCACCTACGTCGAGCCCACGGCCAAGCCGGAGAGCGACCAGGTACGCCGCGGCGGTGGCGAGTCGACCGGACGGGGACGCGGCGGTCGTGGCCGACGCTCCGCCTCCGGCCCGGGCCAGTCCGCTCCGGCAGCCCGCGGCGCGGCCAACGGCGGTGGCCGTGGATCCGGCGGCGGCGCCCGCAACGGCGGAGCCGGCGCAGGCCGCAGTGGCGGAGCACGCGCCGGAGCCGGCGGCGGTGGCCGTGGCGGATCGGGTGGCCGCGGTGGTTCCGGTGGAGCGCCGAAGAGCTACAGCACGACGACTCCGGGGGCCAGCGCCCGTCCGGCGGGAGCGGCGGCCTTCTCGGCCGGCACCCGTGCGGGCAGCGGCCGTCGCGGCCGCTGACGCTGCACACCAGGTCACGGGCCGGATCCGGTGCAGATGTCACCTGATCCGGATCAAACCGCCTGACCCGACCGACAGAGCCCAGGATGCCCGTGGCAGCCTGGGCTCTGTCGCGTCGTGAAGGGGAGAACCGATGGCCGTCGTACGGACCGTGCTGGGCGACGTCGCACCCGAGGAGCTCGGAATCTGCGACGCTCACGACCACCTGTTCATCCGCAGCGCGATGATGCCGCCGGGCCAGGAGCTCGACGACTACGACGCCGCCGTGCAGGAGGCGACGCTGTACGCCGAGGCCGGTGGCCGGTCGATCATCCAGTGGACGCCGTACGGCCTGGGGCGGCGCGCCGACCTAATGCCGAAGCTGTCGGAAGAGACCGGCGTCCAGCTGGTCGCTGCGACCGGGCTACACCGCTCGGAGCATTACGACAAGCTGCCGGACCAGGACCTGGCTGAGCTGTTCGTCCGCGAGCTGACCCAGGGCATCGGCGACGGCGGGGTGCGTGCCGGGCTGATCAAGATCGCCAGCGGGTTCCACGGACTCGACAAGCACACCTCCTGGGTGCTGGACGCCGCCGCGGAGGCCCAGAGGGCGACTGGCGCGCCGATCGGCATCCACCACGAGCTGGGTACCGGAGCGGACGCCGTACTGGATCGTCTCGAAGGACACGGGGTCGCGCCGGACCGGATTGTGCTCGGGCATCTGAACCGTTTCCCCGACCACCAGGTCCACCAGGAATTGGCCGCCCGCGGCGCGTTCCTCGCCTTCGACGGACCGTCGCGGGCCAACCATGCGACCGACTGGCGGATGGTCGACTGCCTGGCAGCGCTTGTCGAGACCGGGTATGCCGAACACCTGCTGCTCGGCGGTGACACGACGAGCGCGCGGGCGCGACTCGCGACCGGCGAGGGCCCGGGAATGCCGTACCTGTTGACGAATCTGCGCCCCCGGCTCACCCGCCGGCTCGGCGAGGACGTCGTCGAGCAGATCTTCGTCACGAACCCGGCCCGCGCCTTCGCGACCGACTGGAAGTGACGGCACGAATCCACCAACCGTGACGTCGCGTTGCCCAGGGCATCCGAGCGGTACGGTTCGCAGGTGAACACCGTCGCGCAGATCTTCGTCGCCCTGGCCGGAGTCCTTCACCTGGTCTTCTTCGCCCTGGAGAGCGTGCTCTTTCGCAAGCCGAGCGTGCAACGGCGGTTCCTGGTCAAGACCGAGGCGGAGGCGGAAGCGGCGCGGCCCTGGGCGTTCAACCAGGGCTTCTACAACCTGTTCCTGGCGGCCGGCGCGATCGGTGGCCTGATCGCCGGTGGCGACCGCGGGCACGCGATCGCGCTGTTCTCGTGCGCGTGCATGCTCGGCGCCGGGCTGGTGCTGATCGGCTCGGACCGCCGGATGGCCAGGTCCGCCGCGATCCAGGCGGTGCCGCCGCTCCTCGCGCTGGTGCTTGCTGCGGTTCTGTAAGCAGGCCATTGACTTCAAGGGTGGTTGAAGTCCGAGAGTTCTCGGCATGACCACGACGATCGCGGCCCCTCGCCCGCCCGGAGTTCTCGCCCCGCAGTACCGTGCGCTGACCGTCGGGATGGTCGCGCTGATCACGCTCGTCGCGTTCGAGTCCCTCGCCGTGACGACCGCGATGCCGACCGTCGCGCAGGCGCTCGACGGGCTCTCGCTGTACGCGCTGGCGTTCGGCGGACCGCTGGCCTCGGGCGTCGTCGCGATGGTCGTCTCGGGCACCTGGTCCGACCTGAAGGGCCCGACGCGCCCGCTCTGGCACGGTACCGGCTGGTTCCTGACCGGCCTGGTGATCGCCGGACTCGCGCCGACCATGGAGGTCCTGGTCGTCGGCCGGGTGATCCAGGGATTCGGCGCCGGTCTGCTCACGGTCGCCTTGTACGTCGTCGTGGGGCACCTGTACCCGGCGGAGCTGCGGCCACGGATCTTCGCCGCGTTCGCGACCGGCTGGGTCGTGCCGTCGCTGGTCGGTCCCGCGATCGCCGGGCTGATCGTCGAGCACGCGAACTGGCGGATCGTCTTCCTCGCCGTACCGGTGCTGGCCGTTCCGGCGGCGCTGATCATGCGACCAGGGCTCTCCAAGAGCGACCACGCGACGCGGTCGGGCAAGCTGTGGAGCGAGCAGGCCTGGTACGCCGTGGGTGCCGCCATCGGCGTCGGGCTGCTGCACTACGGCGGTCAGCAGCACGGAGCGATCCAGCTGGTCCTGCTCGGCGCCGGACTGGCCGCGGTGGTCGTGTTCGCGCCGAAACTGCTGCCGAAGGGAACGTTCACGATCCGCGCTGGGCTCCCGTCGGTGATCGCGCTGCGCGGTCTGGTCGCGGCCGCCGGGTTCGGTGCCGAGGTGTTCCTGCCGCTGATGCTGACGCGGGAGCGCGGCCTGTCGCCGGCGTTCGCGGGCCTGGTGCTGACCGTCAGCGCGCTCAGCTGGACCGCGGCGTCCTGGTACCGCGGTCGCCCGAGCCAGCCGTTCGAGCCCCACGTGTTCCTGCAAGCCGGCATGGTCTCGGTCCTGCTGGGCATCGCGACCGCGGCCGCCACCCTCGACGACCGGGTGCCGGTCGTGGTCGGCATCCTCGGCTGGGCGCTGACGGGACTCGGGATGGGAACCGTGTTCCCGACCGTGTCCGTCCTGGTCCTGGAGTACTCGAGCCTCGAGCAGCAGGGCGCGAACAGCTCGGCGCTGCAGCTCAGCGACTCGTTGCTGACCGCAACGGTGCTGGCGGTCGGCGGTTCGCTCTTCGCGGCCATCGAGCCGCACTCGCCGACCACCGCCTTCCTGACCGCCTTCGGCCTGCCCGCAGCCCTGGCCGTCGTCGGCGTCCTCGCGGCCCGGCGAACAGCAACCGGTCACCCGAGGTAGTCACCGGAGCAGGTGGGGAAGATCACCGGCGCGCCGCCTTCCGTTGACCGGTCACGAACCAGGCCGCTACCGTTCACGAGTCAACCTGCGGTGCCATGAGGGAAACCGGTGAGAGACCGGTACGGCCGCGCCACTGTGAGCGAGCAGCTGCTCGTGAGTCAGGACGCTCGGGCACTCGCAGCCTTTCGATGGGGACGCGCACTTCCCCAGGAGGTCCACAGATGCCTGCTCCTGCCCGCTCGGTCGCCGTACCGGCTGTTTCCCCGCGCCTGCTCGCGGTCGCCCTGCTCACCATCGGCGTGCTGCTGATGCTGGCCTACCTGGTCGCCTTCGACCAGGGCGCGATCTCGCAGTCCGGGATGTACCTGCACGAGCTGATGCACGACGGCCGGCACCTGCTCGGCGTGCCCTGCCACTGACGTCCTGCAGTTCTCCTCACTCCCGACCCGTTCGGGCTGAACCACTGACAGGACCGTCATGCGTACCTTCGGAAACCTCCTGGTGCGCGGACTGATCGTCGGCCTCTTCGCCGGCCTGCTGGCCGGAACCTTCGCGTACGTGATGGGCGAACCGCACATCGACGCCGCGATCGCGATCGAGGAGGCCGGCGGCGCCGCGCACACCCACGGCGACGAACCCGCCGCTGCCGGGGAAGAGGAACCCCTCGTCAGCCGCACCGGCCAGCGTTTCGGGCTCTTCCTCGCCACCAGCCTGTACGGCGTGGCGCTCGGCGGCATCTTCGCCGTCGGTTTCGCGCTGCTCCGCCGCCGGCTGCGCACCCCCAGCGACTCGTACGCCGCCCTCGGGCTGGCCGCCGCGGGATTCGTCGGGATCGTGCTGGTCCCGTTCCTCAAGTACCCGCCCAACCCGCCCGCTGTCGGCGACCCGGACACGATCACCAAGCGCACGGTCACGTACCTGCTGACGCTCGTGATCGGCCTGCTCGCGGTCTGGGCCGGCGTCGCGGCGTCCCGCTGGGCGCAGCGTTTCGGCGACGCGCCCTGGATCCGGCTCGCCGTCGGCGGCGGCGCCTTCGTGGCGACGATCGTGGCGGCGTACCTGATCCTCCCGGCGATCAACGAGGTGCCCGGCTCGTTCCCGGCGACGTTGCTGTGGCAGTTCCGGTTCGCCTCGCTCGGCACGCAGGCGGTGCTGTGGACGCTGCTGGGATTCGGTTACGCTGCGTTGGTGGACCGTAACTCCCAGGTCACGACGCCAGCGGAAGGGGCCACGGCGTGACGACGACGCTGACGCTGGTCGCGCATGCGCTGACGCCAGGTCTGCGCGGACTCGTTCTCGGTGGAGAGTCCGCACCCGACCAGGCCGGCCTGGAGGCAGCCCGCGACCTGCGGGTCGACGCCGGTACGACGTACTGCGGACCGGAGCCCGCCGCGATCCTGACGGCCGAGGCGATCGGCCTGCAGCCGGTCGTGGTCGGCGCACTGCGTGACCGCGAGTACGGCGACTGGACCGGGCGCGACCTGGAGGAGCTGCTGACCACCGAGACCGCGGCGGTCTCGGACTGGCTGGAGCGGCCCCACACGGCGCCGCCCGGCGGGGAGACGGCCAACGACCTGATCGCCCGCGTCGCCGACTGGCTGGGCGACCTGACCGAGGACCCGGGCCACGCCGAGCGGCGTACGGTCGTTGCCGTGGTCCACCCGGCCGTCGTCCGCGCGGCGGTGCTCTACGCGCTGGAAGCCCCGGCCGAGTCGCTCCGGCACGTCGACGTCAGACCCCTGGCAACGGTCGGTCTTTCCGCGCACGCCACGTCCTGGTCACTCAACCTGCACTGACAAACCGGTCTGCAGCGGTTTATCGTTCGCCCACAGCATCCCGACGCCCCTGAGGATGACGATGAGCTTCGACGACCTGCTGGAACGTGTCACCGACCTCCCGGCCGAGAAGGCCGCTCGGGAGGTCCGGGACTACTTCGCCGCGCTTCCGCAGGACGCCGCGAGGGCGCTCGCGGAGAGCAGGACGCGCGAGGTCGGCGGCCTCGACGGTGTGCCGGCGCCGCTGCGGTACCGCGCCAACCACCTGCGCCTGGTCGAGGCGCACGAGGGGCTTCGAGCGAGGCTCGACAGCGCCTCGAACGACGAGGTGACCCGCTACAACACGCTGTCCGAGATGCTGGCGCCGGTCGGGCAACGGCTGGACGTCGATGCCGACGGCAACCGCATCGTCGTACCGGTGCACCGGCAGTTCCTGCTCGCCGAGCCCGAGGGCCAGGGCCGGATGGTCGAGGTGCTCGGTGACCTGGCCACGGCCGATCGGGTGAGCGTCCTGGTGCCTGGGATGAACAACAACCTCGACAAGGTGCGCTCGCAGATCGCGCGCGCCCAGGACCTGCAGACGGAGAGCGGTCCTGGATCGGCGACGGTCGTCTGGCTCGGGTACGACGCTCCGCTCACGCTCGAAGCAGCGATGTCCAAGGAGAGCTCGATCGCGGCCGCGCCCCTGCTGGCGAGGTTCACGGCCGGGCTCCGCACCGAGGTCAGGCCGGACGCGGACAAGACCCTGATCGGCAACAGCTACGGCGGCCAGGTGGTCGGCCAGGCGATGCTGCGCGAGGGAGTGCGCTTCGACCGGGTGATCCTGACCGGCTGCCCCGGCGTCGAGCCGCACGTCCGCGGCGCGGCCGACTTCGTGCCGGAGGGCGTGCCGCTGTACGTCGCGCGAGCGCCCGGCGACTACATCTCGTACGCCGAACCGCACGGCCCGGACCCGGCGTCGTTCCCCGACGCGATCCGGTTCGAGACCAACGACGGCAAGGTCGCGGTCCGCGGGCACCTGAGCTACTTCGCGCACGACAGCGAGTCGCTGCGCAACATCGGCCGGATCATCCGCGGCGACCTGCAGGCGGTGACCCGGACGAGTACGACGCCGGAGGAGGAGAGCCGGGTGCTGCCGGGGCTCTCCTGGGCCGAGCCGCTGCGCCAGGCGACGGCCAGTCCGGTCGCCGTACCGTTGGCGAAGGTGTTCGACGGCGTACGGGCCCTCGGCAAGCTCAGCGCCCCGCGGCCAGAACCTGTGAACGACGGAGCCCGGGTACGGCGTACGCCGAGCCCGGGCGTCACCAGACGACCGGAAGGACCCACCCGATGACGCTGACCGAGGCCCGCGACCTGCTGCGCGAGGAGCTGCTCGCCGTAGCGGCGGCCGCCGTACCCGGGCAGCAGGCTGTCGTCACGCACGACGTGGGCCCGGTGAACCCGCACGTGCTGGAGGACGGGGACGGGCCGCAGTCGGTCTGCCTGATCACGGTGGAGAACGGCGACCCGACCGTCGTCGACCCAGTGGGCCAGGTGGAGGCAGCCGTGGCGGCGCTGACCGCTCGCGGCTGGCAGGCGGAGGTCCAGCCGGTCGAGAGCGGGCACCACCGGGCCTCCGCGCGCCGCGACGGCTACGGCATCGTCGTCCACAGCTGGGACGGCGAGTGGCGCCTCACGCTCTCCGGGCAGACCCCGGAGATCGTCAGCTAGTCAGAGCCGGCTAGCTGGTCGCAGCGCGTTCGGCCGCCGAGCGGAGCACGCAGAACTCGTTGCCGGCCGGATCGAGCATCACCACGAAGCCGGTGCCGTCGGGCTCGCGGCGGTCGTGCTCGATCGTCGCGCCCAGGGCGACCAGCCGCTCGACCTCCTGGTCGCGCGGGATGTCCGGCTCGAGGTCGAGATGCACCCGGTTCTTGGCCCGCTTCGGGTCGTTGTTGCGCTCGAACAGCAGCTTCACCGTCCCGGTGTCCACCGCGGCGTACGGGTCGTCGGGGAAGTCGTCGTCCGGCCGCTCGACGCCGAACACCTGCAGCCAGAAGCCGGCCAGACCGTACGGGTCGGCCGCGTCGAACGTCACCGTGCGCACCATCGAAGTCATGCGGCAGACCATGCCGCACGCGCGGCTCACCCCGCCACCGGAATACGGCGGCGGGGTGGGGACCACGGCTCAGGCCTGGCGAAGCTCCTGGCGCTGCCGCCCGAGGCCCTGGATCTCGCACTCGACGACGTCACCCGGCGCCAGGTACGGGAAGCGGCCGGACAGCGCGACACCTTCCGGCGTACCGGTGTTGACGATGTCGCCCGGGTCGAGCGTCATGTACTGCGACAGGTCGCGGACCAGCGCGGCGACCGAGAAGATCATGTCGCGGGTGTTGGAGGCCTGCCGCGGCTCGCCGTTGACGAACGACTTCAGGTCCAGCGCCTGCGGGTCGCCGATCTCGTCGGCAGGGACCAGCACCGGGCCGAGCGGGTTGAACGTCTCGCAGCACTTGCCCTTCGACCACTGGCCGCCGGACACCTCCAGCTGGAAGGCGCGCTCGGAGACGTCGTTGGAGACCGCGTACCCGGCGATGCAGGCCAGTGCCTCCTCGTCGGAGCTCAGGTAGCGGGCGGTCTTGCCGATCACCACCGCAAGCTCGACCTCCCAGTCGGTCCGGCGGGCGTCCCGCGGCACCAGCACGTCGTCGTACGGGCCGACGACGGTGTTCGGGTGCTTGAAGAAGACGATCGGCTCCTTCGGCGGCTCGGCGCCGGACTCGGCCGCGTGGGCGGCGTAGTTCTGGCCGATGCAGACCACGGCGGTCGGCTTGGCGATCGGCGCGCCGATCCGCAGGCCCTCGACGTCGGCGGCCGGCAGCGAACCGGCCTCCAGCGCGGCGCGGGCCCGGGCGATCCCGTCGGAGGCCAGGAAGGCCCCGTCGATGTCGGCGGTGACGGAGCTCAGGTCGTAGGTGGTGCCGTCGGTGGCGCGCACGTACGGGCGCTCCTCACCGACCGCGCCGAGGCGCAGCAGTTCCACGAAATCTCCTTAGACGGATTCATTCTTGGTCGAACACGGGCCGCAGCCGGGCCCGTGACGCTTCGATGTGCGAGCGCATCGCGGCGGCGGCCTGCTCGGGGTCGCCCTTGCGGACCGCGGTGACGACCGCCTTGTGCTCGCGGAGCGCCTGGGTCGCGATCCCGCCGCCGTAGTACAGCCGGAACAGGTGCAGGTGGCAGTGCGTCCGGGCGAAGGACTGCCGGGCCGTCTCGTTGCCGGACAGCTCCAGCACCAGGTCGTGGAAGCGCTGGTCGTGCCCGGCCATCGCCTTGTACGAGTCGTAGTCCGGCCGTTCCGGGACCTCGGTGTAGCTGAGCATCTCGTCCTTGAGCCGGACCAGGTCCTCGGCCGACGTCCGCTCGGCGGCGCGGCCGGCCGCCCACGGCTCGATGTGCAGCCGGTACTCGAAGAGGTCCTCGAACTCGGCCCGGGTCAGCGTCGAGGAGACCCGGTAGCCGCGCAGCGGCTCCTTGATCACCAGCCCGTCGGACTCCAGCCGGGCCAGCGACTCGCGGATCGGGGTCTGGGAGATGCCCAGCTCCCGGGTCAGCGCGTCGATGTTCAGCCGGGTGCCCGGCGCGACCACGCTGTCCATGATCAGGCCCTTGACCGTCTCGTAGACGTCGTCGCTCAGTACCTGTCGCTGCGGCAGGCGCGTGAGCTGCCCCGCCAGACCCACATGCGCATCCGTCACCGTCGCTCCTCCCGAAGCATCCCATTCTGCCTGACCCGGCGGTCGTGCTCAGTCGTTACCCGGGCAAGGGTTGACGCCACCAGTGTGAAGCGGCAGCATCAGCTTCGCAATATCCTATAGGATCTTCGAGGGAGCGCCCCATGCCCAAGCCCGCGTTGTGGTACCGCAGGACGGCCGTCGCCGGCCTGGCCGTGGTCGCCCTGGCCGCCACCGGTTGCAGCACCAAGAGCTCGAACGACAGCACGGGCGGTACGGCGGGTGACGACGCCTCGGCCGGCTCGACCGGCGGTCCGGTCACCCTGAAGGATGCCTCCAGCGTGAAGCTGGCGCTCATCCCGGGGGGCGCTCACCCCTACTTCCAGCCGTGGAAGGCCACCGCCGACCTGGACAAGACCGAGTTCAAGCTGGGCGATGTCACCTTCGACGAGACCGGCGAGTGGGACCAGAGCAAGCAGAACAACGTGATCAGCTCGCTGGCCGCGCGCGGCTTCAACGCGTTCGGCATCTTCGGCGTGTCGCCGACCGACATCAACACCACCTTCGAGGACCTGAAGTCGAAGGGCTTCGCGGTCGGCTCGCTGGCCTCGTGCCCGGCCGGCGACACCAACTCGGCCGACTTCTGCCTGTCCACCGACGTCGAGGCGGCGGCGTACAAGGCGGCCAAGGCGACCATCGAGGCGATCGGTGGCGAGGGCACGATCGTGCACCTGACCGGCAACAACGTCGACTCCAACACGCAGCGCCGGATCGCCGGGGTGAAGAAGGCGGTCGCCGAGACTGGCGGCAAGGTGACGGAGCTGCCCGTGGTCACCGACATCGACAAGGACCTGCAGACCGCGCAGCGCTCGGTCGCCGACCTGCTCGCGGCCAAGGGCAAGGACATCAAGGGCATCGTCACCACGGCGTACAACCCGGCGGTGGCCGCGGCCGACGGCGTGGCCAGCAGCAAGCTGCCGATCAAGGTGGTGGCGATCGACGACGACGCCAAGATCCTGTCCGGGATCAAGTCCGGCGGCGTCTCGGCGACCGTCGCGCAGAACCCGGTCGGTCAGGCGTACGTCGGTGGCTGGCTGCTCGCGCTGCTCGGCTCGAAGCAGTGCACGATGAAGACGCCCGGCGTGATCGTCGACTCCGGCTCGTTCGTGGTGACCAAGGCCAACGTGGACACCTACGACGACGAGCGCAAGGCCAAGACCAAGGAGCTCCAGACCGAGTTCGCGAGCCAGTTGAGCTGCCAGTGACCATCACACGCGCTGAAGCCTTCCTGGTCGATCTCGAGGTCGAGACCGTTCGGACCGACGCGGTCCAGTCGTTCCTGAAGCAGGAGACGATCTTCGTCGAGCTGGAGACCTCCGACGGGGCTGTTGGGCTCGGCTACTCCTACACGATCGGCACCGGCGGTACGGCGGTGCTGGCGATGCTGCGCGACCACCTGCTGCCGCGGCTGGTCGGTGCGGACGCCCGCAACATCGAGGGGCTCTGGTACGACCTGTTCGCGTCCACCCGGGCCACCACGGTCGGTGCGATCACGTCGCTCGCCCTGGCCTCGGTCGACACGGCCCTGTGGGACCTGCGCTGCCGCCGGGCCGGTGAGCCGCTCTGGCGGCTGGCCGGCGGCTTCCGCCGCAACGTGCCGCTGTACGACACCGAGGGCGGCTGGCTGCACCTGTCGACCGACGAGTTGGTAGCTGGTGCGCTGGCCTCGCAGAAGGCGGGCTGGCCCGGGGTGAAGCTCAAGGTGGGCAAGCCGCGGGTGCACGAGGACGTGGAGCGGCTGCACGCCGTACGGGATGCTGTCGGGCCGGCGCTGGACATCATGGTCGACGCCAACCAGTCGATGACGTACCCGGAGGCCAAGCGGCGTGCTGCCGCCTTCGAGCCGCTGGACCTGAGCTGGTTCGAGGAGCCGCTGCCCGCGGACGACCTCAGCGGGCACGTGCGGCTGGCAGCGTCCACGTCGATCCCTGTCGCTGTGGGCGAGTCCATGTACTCGGTGTCGCAGTTCCGCGAGTACGTCGCGGCCGGCGCGGCCGGGATCGTCCAGGTGGACGTGGCCCGGGTCGGTGGCATCACACCCTGGCTGAAGGTGGCGCACCTGGCCGAGACCTTCAACCTGGAGGTCTGCCCGCACTTCCTGATGGAGCTGCACGTGAGCCTGACTGCCGCCGTACCGAACGGCCGGTACGTCGAGCACATCCCGCAGCTGCGGGCGATCACCCGGACCGAGATGGAGATCTCCGACGGGCACGCGGTCGCTCCGGACGCGCCGGGCCTGGGCATCGACTGGGACCGGGACGCGATCGACAACCGGCGCGTCTCGTGAGCGCACCGGTCTCGGAGACCGCCACCGCGGCCCTCCAGGAGCCGGACCAACCGCCTCCGTCGTCCCGGGGTGGTCGGACTCCCTGGTGGGCGAACCAGCGGGTCGGTCTGCTCGTGCTGGTGGTGCTGCTGGCGGTCCTGTTCGGCGTACTGCGTCCTGCGTTCTTCAACCAGCAGCTGGTGGTGTTCCCGCTGCTGCGGGACATTGCCATGTTCACCGTGGTCGGACTGGCCCAGCTGTGCGTGCTGTCGATCGGGCACATGAACCTGGCCGTCGGCCGGATGGCCGCGTTCTCGATGATGATCACCGGCATCTCGTACGACCTGTGGCACTTCAGCCTGTACGCCGGGTTGCTGGTCGGCCTGATCGCCGGTGCGGCCATCGGCGCGCTGGCCGGGTGGGTGATTGCGCGGACCGGGGTCAACTCGTTCGTCGTCACGCTGGCGCTGGACTTCCTGCTGCTCGGTCTGATTCCGCTCGTCTACACGGCGCTGACCGACAACGCGGCGTTCGTGACGAAGCCGGACGGGATGCGGGAGATGCGCAACTACTCGCTCGCCGACATCTGCATCGGCAACGTCTGCGGCTCGCCCGCCGTACCGCAGCTCGCGCTGTTCGCGGTGATCGCGATGGGTGTGGTCGGCTGGATCTACAGCCGCACCAAGCTCGGCCGTGAGCTGCTGATGACCGGTACGTCGGTGAAGGCGGCCGAGCTGTCCGGGATCCCGACCGCACGGCGCGTCATCACCGCGCACGCGATGTCGGGCTGCCTGGCGGCACTGGCCGGCTTCATGCTGGCGGTCAGCACCGGCTCGATCAAGGCGACGATCGGCGAGGAGTTCATGCTGCCGTCGTTCCTCGGGCCGATCCTCGGCGGCACGTTGCTGGCCGGTGGGTTCATCTCGGTCTGGGGCACGCTGCTCGGGACCGCGCTGACCTCGGTGATCCGCAAGGGGCTCGACCTGCTCGGCGTCGGGCTGGAAAGCCTGAACATCTACCTCGGCCTGATCCTGCTCGTTGCCTTGAGCACCGACCGGATCCGGACCGTGCTGTCGGAGCGGCAGGAGGTGCGACAACGATGAGGCGTTTCGTGAAGACGACCGAGATGACCTTGCTGGTCATCTGCGTGGTGTTCTTCGTCGGTCTGGTGATCGCGTCGCACGGCGACCTGCTCTCGGCGAATTCCCTAAGAGTGCTGCTTCAGTTCCTGGCGGTGCCCGTTCTGATCGGGTTAGCTCAAATGGTGGTCCTCGCAGTGGGCCAACTGAACCTGGCGGTCGGCGCCGTCGGGGGATTCGCAGCAGCCGCGATGGGGGTGATGATGGCCGACCACGGAGTTCCGGTGCCGCTGGCGCTGCTGTTCGGCTTCCTGCTCGCGACCGCGGCCGGGTTGGCCAACGGGCTGCTCGTCGTCCTGACGCGGATCAACGGGTTCATCGTCACGCTGGCGACGATGACGGTGCTGCTCGGCGTGCAGTACCGGTTGGTCGGCACGCGGACCGTCGACGCCTATCCCGCCGGGTTGAAGAGCTTCGGGTCGCACGCGTTGTTCGGGGTGCTGCCGCTGATCTTCCTGGTGGCGTTGGCGGTGGCAGGTCTGTTGGCGCTGATGCTGCGGCGGACCGTGCCGGGGCGGCAGTTGCTGGCCTCGGGTGGGAACCCGATCGCCGCACGGCTGTCCGGGATCTCGAACGACCGGTCCGTGATCCTCGCGCACACCTTGTCCGGGGCGATCCTCGGGGTCGCGGCGATCCTGACCGTCGCGTCCTCGCCGGGGGTGAACAAGAGCATCGGTGGTGACTGGCTGCTGCCGTCGTTCGCGGCGCCGATCATCGGCGGCGCGCTGCTCACGGGTGGTTCCGCGGTCGTGCTGGGGACGGTGCTCGCGGCGTTCATCGTTCGCTTCGTGGACACGGCGCGGGCCGAGTTCTCGCTCGAGCCGAGCTGGGTGAACTTCGTCGTCGGTGCGGTGGTGCTCGGGTCGGTGGTGCTCGGGCAGGTCCGGACCAGGCGGCAACAGCGCCGTACGGTCGTGAAAGCGCCCGACGCGGCAGTGGCCGGAGGTGTCTCGTGACGTTGTTCGTGGCCGAGAAAGTGGACAAGCTGTTCCCCGGCGTACGGGCTCTCGACGGGGTGACGCTGTCACTCGAGGCGGGCTCGGTGCACGCGCTGCTCGGGGAGAACGGCGCCGGCAAGTCGACGCTGATCAAGGTGATCACCGGGCTGTACCGGCCGGACGGCGGGCGGTTGCTGCTGGACGGGTCGGAGGTGAGCTTCGGGTCGCCGCACGAGTCCGCGTCCGCGGGCATCGGCGTGGTGCACCAGGAGCGCAACCTGATCCCGGGCTTCACCGTGGGCGAGAACATCCTGCTCCAGAAGCTGCCGACGTCGCGCGGGCTGGTGGACCGGGCGGCGATCCGGTCGGAGGCGTCGCGCTGGCTGGCGGAGCTCGACCTGGACATCGATCCGGATCAGCCGGTGACGGAGCTGTCGGTCGCGCAGGCGCAGCTGGTCGAGATCGCGAAGGCGCTGTCGGTGGAGAGCCGCGTGCTGCTGCTCGACGAACCGACCGCGTCGATCACGCCGAACGAGGCCGAGCGGCTGTTCCGCGTGGTCGAGAAGCTGAAGAACGACGGGCGCTCGGTGCTCTTCGTCAGCCACAAGCTCGAAGAGGTCTTCCAGATCTGCGACACCGTCACCGTGCTGCGGGACGGTTCGTCGGTGCTGGAATCGGGTGCGCTTGGTGATCTGACGCGTGATCAGGTGGTCGACCTGATGGTCGGGCGCGTGCACGAGGCGTTGAGCTTGCCGCCGCGGACTGTGGATCGGTCTGTGGATCCGTTGCTGGAACTGTCCGGCGTCGCGACGGCGACCGGACATGCCGACGTCGACCTGGCCGTGCGGCCGGGTGAGATCGTCGGGCTGTACGGGCTCGTCGGTGCTGGGCGTAGTGAGCTGGCGAAGGCGTTGCTGGGCCTGGACCGGATCACCGCGGGCACGGTGCGGGTCCGGGGCCAGGAGGTGCGGATCAAGAACGTCCGGGACGCGCTGCGGAACCACAAGATCGGGTACGTCACCGAGAACCGCAAGGAAGAAGGCGTCTTCCTCGAGCAGTCCGTCAGCCGCAACATCGCCGTCACGATCTGGGACCGGCTGCGCAAACTGCTCGGCTACGTCCCCGCCAAGGCCGAGTCGGCGCTGGTCGCGCAGTACGTCGAACAGCTCGGCATCCGGATCGCCTCCCCGGCCCAGCTGGCCGGCACGCTGTCCGGCGGCAACCAGCAGAAGGTCTCCCTGGCGAAGTGGCTCGCCGCGCAGACCGAGATCCTGATCATCGACGAGCCCACGGTCGGCATCGACGTCCGCACCAAGGACGCCTTCCACACGCTGATCTGGGACCTGGCCGCGAACGGCCTGGCGATCCTGCTGATCACCTCGGACCTGCCCGAGATGATCACCCTCGCGGACCGCGTCGTGGTCATGCGCGACCACCGCGTTCAGGGGGAGGTCGCCAACGACCACGACTACGACCGAATCAGCCAGCAGGTCATCCGGCTGATCCACGCGGAGAAGGCGGCCGTCGGGTGAGTGTTCCGAGCGGTGGTCCGGCGGGTGTCCCGAGTCGGAGGAGTGGCGGTCGGATGAGAGTTCCAAGCCTGAAGCAGTGGTTAAGTGAGGGAGTGATGGCCGGATGAGCCGGGTGGACGCGCACCACCACGTCTGGGATCTGAGCGTTCGCGAACAGAGCTGGATGGTCGGTTCCGCGATGGATCCGATCCGGCGCAACTTCCTCGTGGACGACCTGGCGCCGCTCGCCGCGGCCGCCGACGTCACGCAGACCGTGCTGGTGCAGACGGTCGGGCTGGCCGCCGAGACACCGGAGTTCCTGGCTGTTGCTGACAGCAACGAGCTGGTGGCAGGCGTGGTCGGCTGGGTAGACCTGACCGCCGACGACGTCGAAGCCGCTCTGGCCGGTCTGCTGAACCGCCCAGACGGCCAATGGCTGAAGGGAATCCGGCACCAGGTCCACGACGAGCCCGACGTCGAGTGGCTCAACCGCCCCGAAGTACGGCGTGGGCTCGAGGTGGTCGCCGAGGCCGGCCTGGTCTACGACCTGCTCACCAAGACCCCCCACCTGCCGGCCGCGGTCGAGACGGTCCGCGCGCTACCCGAGCTGACGTTCGTAGTCGACCACATCTCAAAGCCAGTCATCGGCGGAGACCTGGAGCCGTGGGCCACCGGCCTACGCGACCTAGCCGCCGAGCCGAACGTCACCTGCAAACTCTCCGGCATGGTGACCGAAGCGTCGTGGACGGATTGGAAGGTCGCCGACCTGAAGCCGCACGCCGACGTGGTGCTGGAGGCGTTCGGCCCAGACCGAGTGATGTTCGGCTCCGACTGGCCGGTGTGCCTGCTGGCCGCGACGTACGGTCAGGTCGTCGAGGCAGCGGAGCAACTCACTGCCGAGCTGACCCCCGCCGAACGCGACGAGGTCTTCGGCGAGACAGCCCGGCGTACGTACCACTTGTAGGCGAGGAACGGCGTCGATCCGGCGACAACTGACTGATGGCGCCGCCCCCCGCCGAACGCGCCGAGGTCCGCGCACGCTGTCCGATGGTCGACGCCCACCACTGGCCAACCCAGCGCCTGGCGGTCTTGAGCCTGTGTGTTGAGCGTGGGTGGCGCCGGCGGCCGGTGGTTGATCAGTGGTGGGCGTCGGCCGATCGGCGGTGTCGCGTCTGCATGTAGGCGGTTGGTGTCCGCGTGGGGTGGTGGCTACTGACGGTGTCGCGCGGGCTGATCGGTGGTCAGTCCGCGCGACAACTGGTCAGAAGCCTGGGAAGATTCGGCGGAGGTGGTCGAGGGTGATCTTGGTGCTGGTCAACGTGACGGACGCCGGGGTGTACTGCGGGGCGTTTCGGCCGGTGATCAGGCGGACGAGGTACTCGGCGGGGGCGTTCAGTTCGCCGTCGGGGGTGGTGGGGGCGTCGGTGAGCTCGACGGTGTCGGCGATGGTCAAGCCGAAGGTGCGGTCCGGCGCTGTGGTGTTGACTGTCAGCGTGGCGGTGCCGTCGTACTGGTCCGCCTTGCCGGCCCAGCCGAGGAGGCGGCCGGCGCTGTCGAGCAGGATCTCGGTGGCTTCGGGGGCGAGGGCTGCGTCGGGGTCGAAGCCGACGCGGACGTCCCAGCTGTGCAAGGCGAACTCGCTCAGCCGCATCCCGACCGCGGTCTCCACGTCGACGGGCTCGGGCAGGAAGCCGAAGTCGACGCGCAGGTCGGTGAGTTGCTCGTCGGACAGGCCCTCGTAGCGCTGGATGAGCTTCTGGTTGGTGGTGAGGAAGTTCGACGCCTGGTCGGCGGGGCTCATCGCGTTCCAGCGGTCCCAGGTCTTCGGGTTGAAGTCGTCCGCCGGGCGTCCGGTGCCGTCGATCGCACCTTCGAGGATCGCGAGGTTGATCTCCGCGCCGCTGCCGAGGTGGCTCAGGACGTCGGCGACCTTCCACTCGCTCGCGCCGGAAGGACGGACGAGGTCGTCCGGCTGCAGCCCGCCGACGAGCTCGGCGAGGGTGTCGTAACCGGTACGCAGGGCGCTGATCGCGCGCTCGGCCTTGCTGGTCATCAGGTGTCTCCCGGTGATGGATGAACGATCAAGTAATCACAGCAACCGAACTGCGCGATTACTTCCCGATCGGACCGGGAAATTCTGGTGACTTGTTCAGGGGAGGCGGACGTAGCCGAGGGTGACCTTGGTGGTGATGGTTCGGAGGGCGGGCAGGTCCTCGGGGCGGCCGGAGGCGGCGAGTTCGAAGCCGGTGGTGGTGGCGTCGTCGATGGTGACGAAGCGGTCGACGACCAGACGGGTGCCGCGGGCTGGATCGGTGTAGGTGTAGGTCAGCGTCGTGTACTGGAAGGTGACGCCGGCGAAGACCTCGCTGGTTGCCTTGGCGGCGCTGTGGGTCCGGGAGATCAGGTGGAAGTCGGGGGTGGACCGGAGCGCGGCCAGCTTCTGGGTGACGTAGGTGGCGCGGGGCTGGGGCTTGGCGAGTACGCCGTTGAGACGCAGGTTCCAGAGCTTGTTCGGGCTGGTGAAGCGGGACTCGAAGGTGGAGACCTTCGTCATCGACCAGGTGCTCGGGATCGGGACGATGACGCCGAGCTCGGTCTTCGGGTCGCCCCACGTTCGGTTGACGTAGGTCAGGCCCTGGGTGGTGAGGGGCGCTGGGCCGCTGGGTGAGGTGGTCGCTGGGCTTGCCGAGGTCGGGCCGCTGGGTGACGTCGTCGCGGGCGGCGTACTGGGAGAACCCGCGGCGGGACTGGAGCTGGACGGGTTCGCCAGGAGGAGGGCCGTGGTGGCGCCGGCCGCGAGTACTGCGGCTGCGGTGATGGTGACGATGCGCGTGCGAGGCCTCATGGTGATGCCTTTCCGGTGGGCTGCCGGCGGTTGGATGCTGCCCGCTGGGGAAAAGTTGGCGGTCAGTCCGCCTCGGTCCCGTCGGCGTCCGCAGGCGGCGGCGCGAACTCGGCCCGTACGCCGAGCAACCGGACCGGGCGGCGAAACTCGAACTTCGCCAGGATGGTCAGCGCCGCGTCGGCCACCACGGCGGGGTCCTGGGTGGGCGCCGGTAGTTTGCGCGACTTGATCGGCGTGAAGAACGTGATGAACCGGACCTTCACGTGCACCCGCTGGATCCAGCGGCCCTCGGCGACCACCGAGCGGGTGAGCTCCTCGGCGAGTTCGCGGACCTTGTCCTGGATCTCGGCCGGGTCGGACAGGTCCTCGGGATAGGTGACCTCGTGGCTGCGGGAGACGGGTTCGCGCGGTACGTCGGTGACCTCGGTGTCGCCGAGGCCGCGGCCGAGCGCGCCGTACCAGGTGCCCATCTTCGGACCGAAACGTTCGCGGAGGCCGTCGAGGTCGGCGGCGGCGAGGTCGGCGACGGTGTGCAGGCCGAGGTCGTTCAGGTTCTGCGACATCCGGGCGCCGATGCCCCACAGGTCGCGGACCGGGCGGTGGTGCATCACCTCGGCCCAGTTCTCCTGCGTGAGCCGGAAGGTCCCTCCGTCGCCGGCGCGCTGGTCGGGCCCGGGTTTCGCGAATCCGGTCGCGAGCTTGGCGCGCACCTTGTTGTCGCCGATGCCGATCGAGCAGGTCAGTCCGGTCCGCTCCAGCACGGCGGCCCGCATCTCGGCCGCCAGCGCCTCGGGATCGGACGTGGTCGCGCCGACGAAGCACTCGTCCCAGCCCCACACCTCGACCGTCACCGGGAACGACCGCAGCACGTCCATCACCTCGGTCGAGGCCGCCTCGTACGCCGCGGGGTCCGTCGGGAGGAACACCGCGTCCGGGCACTTCTTGTACGCCGCCTTCAACGGCATCCCCGAACCGACGCCGAACACGCGCGCCTCGTACGACGCCGTCGCCACCACCTGCCGCGCCTGCTGCGGATCCCCTGACCCGCCGACCACGACGGGCAACCCCCGCAGCTCAGGCCGCCGCCGGATCTCCACCGCCGCGATGAACTGATCCATGTCCACATGCAGCAACCACCAGGCGGCCCCCGCGGGGGCGGGCACGCTGCTCGGGTCCGCGCGCCCCGCCCCGGCGCCGGCGCGTTCCGCTCCGCCAACCGCGCGCCCCGCCCCGGCGCCCGCGCTCTCCGCCCCGGCGCCCGCGCGCTCCGCCCCGGCGCCCGAATCGGCTGGGTCCGGCTCGGCTGCGGCTTCCGACGGTCTCATCGGCGGCTCCTCGGGATCGATACCCCAGGGGTATCACAGGCGCCCGAACAGGTCTTGGAAATCCCCCACCGCACACCAGCAGAGTGGGAGGTGAGCAAAGGAGAACTCAATGAAGGTGTTCCTGACCGGTGGATCCGGCTACATCGGCGCGGTGGTCATCGAGGCGCTGCTGAGGCACGGGCACGAGGTGACCGCGCTGGCGCGCAGTGAGCGTGCTGTCGACGTCGTGACCAAGCTCGGGGCGAAGGCGGTGGTCGGCGAGTTGACCGACGTCGACGTACTGCGGGACGCGGCGGCCGCGGCGGACGGCGTACTGCATCTCGGGGCTTCGTACGAGCGGAGTGCCGAGGTGGACCGGGCGGCGGCGGATGCGTTGCTCGAGGGGCTCGACGGGCGGGGGACGTACGTGCACACCGGCGGGGTCTGGGTGTACGGCGACACCGACGGCGTGGTGGACGAGGACGCGGTGAAGAAGCCGCCGGCGATCACGGCTTGGCGGTTGGAGAACGAGGCGCGCGTGCTGGCGACGGTCGAGCGTGGCTGGCACCCGGTGGTGGTCATGCCGGCGCTGGTCTACGGACGGTCCCAAGGGTTGATCGAGACGTTCTTCGTCGAGCCGGCGCGGGAGAACAAGGCGGTCGGGCTGGTCGGTGACGGCTCCAACTACACGACGCTGGTGCACGTGGACGACCTCGCGGAGCTGTACGTGCTCGCGCTGGAGAAGGCACCGGCGGGATCGGTGTACGTTGGGGTCGCGCAGAACGCGACCTTCGCGGAGCTCGGGCCGGCGCTCGCGAAGGCGGCAGGGCAAGAGCACGTAAGGCACCTGGACGACGCGGCCGAGCAGATGGGCCCGATCGCCGAGGCGTTCGCGCTGGATCAGCGGATGACCGGCGAGCGGGCCCGGCAGGAGCTCGGGTGGATTCCGCAGCACCTGGATGCGATCAAGGACCTGGCCGCCAAGCGATGACCTAGAGCTGTTTGCGCATCATCTGGCTGACGGTCTCGAAGCCCAGCGACTCGTACAGGTTGATCGCGGTCGCGTTGTTGCCGAAGACGTTGAGGTCCAGCTGGGTGTACCCGCGGCGCCGGCACTCCTCCTCGGCGGCGACCATGATCGACCGGCCGTAGCCCTTGCCGCGCTGGGCTTCGGCCACCTCGACCCCGTAGACGTACGGGACCGGCGTCAGCACGCTGATCCACAGGCTGCCGACCAGCGTGCCGTCGTCGGCGAACGCCGTCCAGAGCAGGTGCTTGTCGGTCCGGAGACCGTCCGGGAGCAGCTTGTCGACCTCGGCCCGGGCGAACGCGAGCGCGGCCTCGCCGTCCAGGCCGCGCAGCGGGCCGATCCCGGCGGCGAAGGACTGCGCGTTGCGGTCCTGCCAGCCGGCGTACTCGGCGTCGGTCATCGCGCGCAAGGTGACCGGGGGCGGGGTGCTCATTTCGCCGACGATAGTCCCCGGGCGGCCAGATGGCGATCGTGTTGCGGTCGGCGCTCTGTTGGTTCACAGGCCGCTCCGTCACGCACAGTGCTCATAGGGTGTCTGCCGAGGTAGTTGCCTTTGGCCACCAGGAGGAGCAATCGTGCGCGTCTCACCCGTACGCACCACGGCGGTCGGCGTCCTGGCCGCGGCCGTCGCGATCGGCATCGGGCAACTGCCCTCGAGAACGGCCGCTGCCGGTACGACGCCGGGCGGCGACCCCGTCGCCTCCCAAGGCAAAGGCGCCCGCGCCGACGAATTGGCCAACCCGCTCGAGGACAAGCGGCGCGAACTGCGCGAGGCCGCGCTGAACGGTGTGCTCAACGGCTCGGTCAAGGCCGAGCAGCGCGGCCCGAGCAAGGTGGTCAAGGTCGGCCGGGAGATCGCCGTACCGACCGCGCGGGACGGGCTCGGCCGGATCAAGTTCGCCGAGCAGCGCAAGGCCCAGTACGTCGAACTGGCGCGCGAGAAGACCGACAAGATCTTCGTCATCCTGGCCGAGTTCGGCACCAAGCGGCACCCGGACTTTCCAGACCGCGACACCGACCCGGACACCGCGGGCCCGACGACGTACGACGGGCCGCTGCACAACGCGATCCCGGCGCCCGACCGCAAGACCGACAACTCGACGGTCTGGCAGGCCGACTACTCCGCGCAGCACTACCGCGACCTGTACTTCGGCAAGGGCGAGTCGGTCAAGACGTACTACGAGAAGCAGTCCTCGGGCCGGTACAGCGTCGAGGGCACGGTCTCGGACTGGGTGAAGGTGCCCTACAACGAGGCGCGGTACGGCCGGTCCAACGGGACGCCCTGCGCCGACACGATCTGCAGCAACACCTGGGCCCTGATCACGGACGCGGTCGCCCAGTGGGTGACGCTGCAGCAGGAGGCCGGCAAGTCAGCTGCCGACATCCGCAACACGCTGCAGTCCTACGACCAGTGGGACCGCTACGACTTCGATGCCGACGGCAACTTCAACGAGCCGGACGGCTACCTGGACCACTTCCAGATCGTGCACGCCGGCGGCGACCAGGCCGACGGTGACCCGCACCAGGGCGAGGACGCGATCTGGTCGCACCGCTGGTACGCCGACCAGAACACCTCGACCGGCCCGGCCACGAACAAGCTCGGTGGGGTCCAGATCGGCAGCACCGGTCTGTGGGTCGGCGACTACACGATCCAGCCGGAGAACGGCGGCCTGAGCGTCTTCGCGCACGAGTACGGTCACGACCTCGGGCTGCCGGACCACTACGACACCTCCGGCCGGCCGAGCCAGAACCCGGTGAACTGGTGGAGCGTGATGTCGCAGTCGCGGTCCGGCGCCAAGGGCGACCTCGGGATCGGCCTCAAGCCGCAGGACCTCGGTACCTGGGACAAGTTGCAGCTCGGCTGGCTCGACCACGTGACGATCAAGGCCGGTCAGACCAAGACGGTGGAGCTCGGCCCGCACGAGTACAACTCGACGCGTCCGCAGGGGCTGGTCGTCTCGCTGCCGAAGAAGAAGGTGACCAAGCAGCTGGTCGCTCCGGCGGCCGGCGCGAAGTCGTGGTGGAGCGGGACCGGCGACAAGCTCGACAACACGCTGACCCGCAAGGTGACGCTGCCGGCCGGCAAGGCGTCGCTGACGTTCCAGGCGAACTGGCGGATCGAGGACTGCGGGGCCGACGCCTGCGACTACGCGTACGTCGAGGTAAACGACGGGTCGGGCTTCAAGGCGATCGCCGGCACCATCACCCAGGCCGCCGAGGCCAACGGCATCGACGGCAACTCCGGTGGCTGGAAGCCCGCGACGTTCGACCTGTCGGCGTACGCCGGGAAGACGGTCGAGCTGCGGTTCCGGTACGCGACCGACTCGGCGACGCACGAGCTCGGGTTCTTCGCCGACGAGATCAAGCTGACCGCGAACGGGCAGGCGCTGGTCACGGACGGCGCCGAGAGCGGCCCGGCGGGCTGGACCGCGAAGGGTTTCCAGGCGGCCGGTCAGTCGGTGACCACCGAGTACGACCACTACTACCTGGCGTCCAACTACACGTACAACTCGTTCAACCGCTACCTGCAGACCGGCCCGTACAACTTCGTCGGCAACCCGCGGCCGAACTGGGTCGAGCACTACCCGTACCAGGACGGCCTGCTGATCTCGTACTGGGACACCTCGCAGTCCGACAACGAGACCGCGGTGCACCCGGGCCAGGGCCAGTGGCTGCCGATCGACGCGAACCCGACGCTGCGGCCGAACCCGGCCGGCGGGTTCTGGAAGAGCACGCTGCAGAGCTACGACTCGACGTTCGGGCTGCAGAAGTCGGACTCGTTCGACCTGACCGTGAACGGGAAGAAGAACCACTTCGCCGGGGCGGACGGTGTCGCGACGTTCGACGACCGGAACGAGTTCTGGTCCGCCAAGGTGCCGTCGTACGGCGTGAAGCTTCCGCACGTCGGGGTGACGATCAAGGTGATCGGTCAGCGCAGCACCAACGTGCGCGTGGTGGTCGGGCGCTAGCCACGCTCGGTGAGCGTTTGCAGTCGGGTACTGAGCTGGGGTGAGTTTCTACCGTCCGCTGCCGAGGACGCTCCGATGAGGCGCAAACCGCCCGCCGGGGCGGTCACCAAGGCGCCCGACGGCCTGCCGTCGGCCATGATCGAGAACTGGGCGTGGCACGACCACGCCGCGTGCCGGGACGTGAACCCCGAGTTGTTCTTCTCCGCCGAGTCCGAGCGCGGGCTGCGCAAGCACGCCCGCGAGCTGCTCGCGAAGTCGCTGTGCGGGACCTGCCCGGTCCGGCAGCAGTGCCGCGAGCACGCGCTGATGGTCGGCGAGATGTACGGCGTCTGGGGCGGCACGACCGAGGAGGAGCGCGAACCCGCGCTCCACGGCCGCCACCGCTGACTCAGTCGAACAGTTCGTCGAAGAAGGACTTCTTCTTCTTGCGCTGCGGGTACTGCTGGCCGTACTTGTTGCGGTCGTCGTACCGGCGGTCGCTGTCGTGGCGGCGGTCGTCGTACCGCTTCTCCTCGTACCGCTTCTCTTCGTAGCGGGGCTCGGGCGCGCGGGTCTGCTGCGGTCCGTTGTAGGCGACCTCGGCGTCCACCAGCTTCTCCAGCTCGCCGCGATCGAGGAAGATGCCGCGGCACTCGGTGCACTGGTCGACGGTGACGTTGCTGCGCTCGTAGGTCCGCATTGTGCCCCGGCACTTCGGGCAGATCAGGCTCTCCATCGCACCACCCTAAGTGACGAAAAGGCCGCCCTGACGCGGTTTCAGCGAACTCTCAGGAACCCACACAGTGACGGCTGGAAACTCTCAGGGAACGAACCGGTCCTGCTCCGAAACAGCCTGCTCCGTCAGGTGATCGCGGCCCGGCGGAGCGTCGTACGGCTCCGGCCAGAAGTCGGTGACGCGCGCGATCAACCCGTCGCGCAGCTCGAGGAAGACCACCGCCACCAGTTGCCGCCCGCCGACCGTGAAGAGCAGCGACGCCGACGCGGTGCTGCCGTCGGCGAGCAGGCGGGTCACGCGCAGCTGCCAGGCGCCCGGGTACTCCTGGTTGAACCGCAGGTAGTTGCCCCGTCCGGTGATCCGCTCACCGGTCTGCGGCAGCTCGTACCGGACGTCGTCGGTCAGGAGCGCGCCGAAGGCGGACCATGCGCGGGCGTTCATCGTGGTGAAGTAACGCTCGGCCACGGCGCGGGTGTCTTCGGTGGCGGTCATGTCGGCGACGGTAGCCCCGGGGACCGACATTCTGTGATGAGAGGATGCAGACCGGTCGTGACGAGGGAGTGTGGGAATGGCTGAGCAGTCCGCGGGGCTGCTGGCGCGGCGGCGTGCTCGGGGTTTGTGGGTGCGTGGGGCGCGGCAGCTGGGGTTTGCCAAGGCTGACGAGAAGGCCATGACGGTGGACAAGCCGGCGGCGCTGGAGAACTTCACCAAGGCGGTCGAGCTCGATCCGGGGATGACCGATGCCTGGCTCGGGTTCCACGCGGCCGGCGGGGATGCCGACACCGCGCTCGACAAGCTGGTCGCGGGCGTCAAGCGGTTCGGCGAGGAGCGGGACGCCGACAAGCGGCGGCTCAGCTCGTCGTTCCGGGCCGGCTGGTGGTTCACCCACTCGCTCGAGACGACCGACCACGTCTGGCACGCGGAGGCGCTGCGGCGGCTCAGTGCCGGCAACGCGGCGGGTGCGGCCGAGGCGACCGCCGAGGTGATCGAGGACCTGCGCCGCAACTTCCTCGAGGCCGCGGTCGCGATGAACCGGTCGGAGTTCGAGACCGCGATCGGCATCCTGCGCCGGATCCCCACCGACGGGCACCTCGGCGTCGAGGCGCAGCTGCGGCTCGGCATGCTGCTGGCGACCGTCGAGCAGTGGAGCGAGGCCGAGACCATCCTGCGCCAGGCCGCCGGGCAGCAGCTCAACTCGTTCGTCGCCGTCGACGCGGAGTACTACCTCGGCTTCGTCTACCGCGGCACCGGCCGCGAGCAGAACGCGATCCGCCAGTTCGAGTGGGTCTACGAGCGCGACAACTCCCACCGCCAGGTCGCCGAGGCGCTGGCCGACTCCAACGTGCGGCTGAGCACCCGCCGTACGGAATCCCGCGGGACGACGTCGCAGGCCGCGCCGGTGATCCGCCGCGGGTCGCCGTCCGCGCCCGCGCTGCACCGCCAGCCGGACTGGGGTGCGGTCCAGGGCATCCTCAACGAGCTCGACCGCAACGTCGGCATGCAGGACGTCAAGCAGCAGGTCTCGGCCGTCGCCGCGCAGGTCCGCGCCGGGCTGATGCGCGCCGAACGCGGGCTGCCCACGGCCAAGCTCGGCGGCCACCTGATCTTCGCCGGACCACCCGGCACAGGGAAGACCACGGTCGCCCGCGTCGTGGCCCGCCTGTACTGCGCGCTCGGGCTGCTCGCGGCGGACACGGTGATCGAGACCGACCGGTCGGGCCTGGTCGCGGACTGGATCGGCCAGACCGCGACGAAGACCAACGAGGTGGTCGACTCGGCGCTGGACGGGGTGCTGTTCATCGACGAGGCCTACGCGCTGAAGAAGAAGGGCACCAGCACCAACGACTTCGGCACCGAGGCGATCGACACGCTGCTGAAGCGGATGGAGGACGACCGCGACCGCCTGGTGGTGATCGTCGCCGGGTACTCCGAGCCGATGGCCGAGTTCCTGGAGGCGAACCCGGGGCTGCGCAGCCGCTTCTCGACCCGGATCGACTTCCCGCGCTACACCGCCGACCAGCTGCGTGAGATCGCGCTGCGGCTGGTCGACAGCCGGGGCGACCACATCACGCCGGACGCCGTGACCAGCCTGACCGCGGCCCTGGACCAGGTCTGCGCCAACGGCCGGATCGACGACCTCGGCAACGCGCGGTTCATCCGGACCGTACTGGAGACGGCCGGCAAGCACCGCGACCTGCGGCTGTTCCACTCGCCGGGCTTCCCGACCGACCTCGAGCTGGTCACACTGGACGGCTCCGACCTGAAGTCGGCCATCCAAGAGATCCTCAGCTTTTAACAGGGGGATGGGGAAGGACTGTGCAGGCGCCGCCGCTGAGGTGAAGGTGGGCGGCTAAGTGCGGTCGCCTGTGGTTTTAGGCTCGTCGGGTGGTGGGCCTGTCGGCGAGGTGGTGGGGATTGGGCGGACTATTTGGTGCGGCCGCCTTTCCCGGGTGGGGAAGGCGGCCGTCGTCCGGGTCTACTTGAAGCGGGTCAGGAAGTTTTTCAGGATCGGGCCGGCCGCCTTGCCGCCGGAGACGCCGCCCTCGACGATCACCGCGAACGCCACGTCGCCGCGGAAGCCGACCATCCAGCCGTTCGTGATGACCTTGCCGTTGGCAACGACCTCGGCGGTACCCGTCTTGCCTGAGGCGACGCCGGTGCTGGCCAGCGCCGACGCGGTGCCGTTGGTGACCGTGCTCCGCATCATCGCGCGCAGCGCGCCGGCCGTGGCCGGGGGCAACGGTGCCGCCGCCGGGCCGGCCGGGTCCTTGCCGATCACCAGCACCGGCTTCATCGCCGTACCGTGCTTGACCGTCGCGCCGATCAGCGCCACGCCCAGCGGGCTGGCCGTCACGGTGCCCTGGCCGATCATCGACGCGGCCTCGGCGACGTCGTCCTTCGGAGCCGGCACCTCACCGCCGTACGCCGGGATCGAGAGCTTCAGCTCCTGGCCGAGGCCGAACATCGCCGCCGCCTTGGTCATCCCGTCCTTGGCCAGCCGCCCGTGCTGGGAGATGAACGCGGTGTTGCAGGACTGGTTGAACGCCTTCTCCATCGTGCCGTTCCCGTACGGCGCGAGGCCGTCGTAGTTCTTGAACGACTTGCCGAAGACGTTGATCGTGTTCGTGCACGGCAGCGGCGAGCTCGCGGTCAGCCCGGCGCCCATCAGCGCGGCCGACGTGACGATCTTGAACGTCGAGCCCGGCGCGTAGTGGCCCTGGAAGGCGCGGTTGTAGTTGGTCGCGGTCGGGCCGTTCGCCGCGGCGAGGATCTGACCGGTCGACGCCTGGACGGCGACCAGCGACGCGGGCAGCTTGCTCGTCGCCAGCGCGGCCTCGGCGGCGCGCTGCAGGTTGGTGTCCAGCGTGGTGCGGACCGGCGTACCGGCCTTGCCCTCCTGCTTGAACACCTCCTTGATCACCATCTTGGTCTTGCCGTCGCGCAGGTTCACCTGGCCGCCGGGCGTGCCGGCCAGCTGCTGCTGCATCGAGTACTGCAGGCCGGTGGTGCCGACCTGGTCCTGGCTCGAGGCGGTCGGGCCCGCGTTCTTCAGGGTCTCGGCGGTCGCGGTCTTCATCGTGCCGATCACCGAGCGCGCGAAGGTCGGGCTCTCCGGCAGCGACTGCGTGCCGCCCATGGTCAGGACGCCGGGCAGGTTGCCCATCTTCGGGCGGAGCTTGTCCCACTCCTCGGCGCGGATCGTGATCGCGTCGACGAACTGGCCGGGCGGAGCCGCCTTCGCGCGGTTCCACAGCTTGGTGCCGTCGACGTCGAGGTTCTTGGTGAACGCGGCGTACGTCGCGGCGGTCGCCTTGTTGCCCGAGGCGACGCCGACGATGACGACCGGGCGGTTCGTGGTCAGCGGCTTGCCGGTCCGGTCCAGGATCGAGGCCCGGGCCGGCACCGTGCGGACCCGCTTGAGGTAGTTGGCCTCGCCGAGACCGGGGTAGATCGTGTCGCCGGAGGCCTTGATCTTCCAGGCGTCGCCGGTCTTCACCACGGTCGCCGTACTGGTCCACTTCATCGTGCCGATCCCGCGCAGCACGGCCTCGACGGCCAGGTCCTGGGTGCAGTTGCTGTCGTCGGTGCAGTTCGGCTCGCCCTGCGGCGTGACCGTCGCCGACTGCGCGACCAGCGCGGTGTCGACGTCGTCCAGCCGGGGGCCGAAGGTGGCCGGGTTGTCGGTCAGCGCGGCGGCCTCGGTCGGCTTGCCGTCCGGCGCCCAGGCCTTCACCCAGCCGGCCGCGAAGGCCTTGACCACCTCGGCGGAGGCCTGCTTCTCGTCGTTCGGGTCGGCCTTCCCGCCGTCACCGGACTTGCTGTCGGAACAACCAGCGGTGACCATCAGGGCACTCAGACAAACGATGGCAGCAGTTCGCTTCACGATCTCCACTCTCGCACGGCGACGGTTTGACACTCCGAACAGTCTTCGGCGTGTGCCCAGCCTGCCACGAGGGGGGAAATACTCAGGCGGGCCACAGGAGTACGACGCCCGAGGCGCTCGGGAGGTTGGTCAGATCGACAGCTGGATCACCGCGAACACGGCGGACTCCGGGTCGGTCAGCACGGCCATCCGGCCGAAGTCGGTGTCCAGCGGGTCGCCTGCGAGGCGGCCGCCGGTGCGTTCGGCGCGGGTGACGGTGTCGTCGAGGTCGGCCGTGGCGAAGTACGGCAGCCAGTGCGCCGGGGTCTCGGCGGGCATGTCGGGGTGGAGCTCGCCGGTTCCGGCGACCGGGCGGCCGGCGGCGTAGAGCGCGGCGTACCGGGCGTCGGCGTACTGGTCGCCGGGACCGAAGTCCGACGTGGTGCCGATCTCCTCCAGGCGGTAGCCGAAGACCTTGGTGTAGAACGCCTTCGCCTCGTCGTACCCGCGACTGAGGGCCTCGCTCCAGACCAGCATGCCCGGCTCCGACCGGCGGCCGGTGCCGATGTGGTCGGTGGCCTGCCAGAGGCCGAAGATCGCGTCGTTCGGATCGGTCGCGATCGCCATCCGGCCGTGCACGGAGACGTCGACCGGGTCGAGCAGCAGCCGTCCGCCGGCCTCGGTGATCGCGGCGGCGGTCCGGTCGACGTGGTCGGTCGCCAGGTACGTCGTCCAGCGGCTGGGCAGGGCCTCGGTGCCGGGGTGCTTGCCGCCGATACCGCCGACGTCCTCGCCGTCCACGCGGCAGATCCAGTAGTCGCGACTGTCTTGGTGCTCGCAGTCCCAGCCGAACAGCCCGGCGTAGAACCGGGTCGCCGCCCGGGCGTCGGTCGCGGCGAGATCCACCCAGTTCGGCGTACCGGCAGGCCAGGGGGCGGTGCGATCGGCCATGCGCGCTCCTGCGGGAATCGGTTACCGGAGGGCCTTAACCTGCCAGGGCGGGCAGGTCACGTCGAGGCGATGGACGGTGAACCGGGTAACGGTTCGATCACTCCGGGGCGTATTCTCACCGCTTGTGACCCGCCTCGCCCTGCACAGCCGGCTGATCGCCGGCACCGAAGAGTCCTACGCGATCGAGCACGCCCGGGTGTGGCCCGAGCTGATCGCGGTCATGAACGACGCCGGCATCACCGACTGGAGCATCTGGCGCAGCGGCCGCGACCTGTTCCACCTGGTCGAGTGCGACGACTTCGAGGCCGCCGTGGCCCAGCTCCGCGACGACCCGGTCGACCAGCGCTGGCAGCAGCACATGAGCCAGTTCGTCGAGGGCTTCGCCGCGAACGGCGCGCCGCTGCAGCACGTCTGGACCATGTCCCAGCAGACCGCCTAGCGCATCTCCCAGACCAGGATCTCGGCGCCGTCGGGACCCGCGGTCACGCGCTGCCCGTCCGCGGCGACGATCCGGGCGGCGTCGGCCTCGCCCAGGTCGCCCGCGCTCTCGAGCACGACCGAGCCTCGGGCAACGAACAGATGGACGTACGGCGCCACCGGCAGCTCGACCGTGCCCTGGGGCCGCAACCGCGCGACGGTCATCCCGGCGCCGCGCTGGTTGATCCGGATCGCCGTACTGCCGGCGTGCTTGGGCAGGCCCGAAGCGATCGGGACCAGCTCGCCGGCGCTCAGCGCGACGTCGACCTCGGCCTGCTCGTACGACGGGGCAAGGTCGAGCTCGTCCGGCCGGACCCACATCTGGATGTAGCGGACCGGCTCGCCTCCGTCGTTCTTCTCCGAGTGCCGGATCCCGCTGCCCGCGCTCATCCGCTGCGCGAGGCCGGGGTAGACGATGCCGCTGTGTCCTTCGGAGTCCTGGTGCACGAGGGCGCCGCGCAGCACCCAGGTGACGATCTCCAGGTCCTGGTGCGGGTGCGGGTCGAATCCGGTGCCGGGGGCAACCACTTCGTCGTTGTGCACGAGCAGCGCGCCGAACCCGACGTTCGCCGGGTCGTAGTACGGGCCGAACGAGAACGAGTGCCGCGACTCCAGCCAGTCCTCCTCGGTCAGGAAGCGGTCGGCTGCACGGCGTACGTCGATGCTCACACCGACTAGTAATACCCCTTCTCGCCGTCGAGCAGCTCGCGGATCGTGTCGAGGTGGCCGACGTGCCGCGCGGTCTCCTCGATCATGTGCAGCACCATCCAGCGCAGCGTCGCCTGGCCGGCCTTGAAGCCGGGGTGCTTCCCGGTCTCGTCGAGGGAGTGCGCCGCGATGATCTCGTTCGATCGCTCGCACTGCGCCTCGAACTCGTCCAGCAGCTGCTTCAGCGGCGCGGTCGGCGTCATGTCGGCGTCCTCGGGCAGCGACTCGTCGAACTGCGGGTTCCCCGCCGACGAGCCGTTCAGGAACACCACCTCGAACCAGCAGTGCTCGACCCACCGCAGGTGGTAGACGAGCCCCGCCATCGTCATCGCCGGCGACGTCGGCAGCACCGACCGCAGCTCGTCGGCCTCGGCCAGCCCTTCGCACTTCCAGCGCACCAGGGCACGTTGCTGATCCAGCCATCCGACCAGCTGGGTGCGCTCATCAGCAACGAAAGGGGGCCGCTCACGAGAAAACGTCATGGGCGGACCGTACGTGGGACTCGGCCCGCCCGCGACACAATTAGCGGCCCTGCAGGGACTTGACGTTGTCGCCGAAGGTCCAGTTCTTCGAGCCGTCCCAGTTGATCGACCAGGTCATCAGGCCCTTGAGCTGACCGTTGAAGCTGTTCCAGGCCTGGGAGACCAGGGACGGTGACATGTAGCCGCCGCCGGCGCCGTTCTGGGCGGGGAGGCCGGGCACCTGCTTGTCGTACGGGACGCGGATGGTGACGCCCTGGATGACCAGCCCGTTGTTGAGGCAGGTGGTCTGGGCGACGAAGCCCTGGACCGTGCCCGCGGAGTACGAGTCGCCGGAGCAGCCGTACATGCTGCCGTTGTAGTACTGCATGTTCAGCCACCACAGCCGGCCGCTGTCGGCGTACTTCTTGATGATCGGCAGGTACGAGCCCCAGATCGAGCCGTAGGTGACGCTGCCGCCGGTGACGTACGCCGTCTCGGGTGCCATCGTCAGGCCGAAGTTCGACGGCATCTGGGCCAGCACGCCGTCGATGATCCGGATCAGGTTGGCCTGCGAGGTGGACAGTTGGTTGATGTTGCCGCTGCCGGTGAGGCCGGTCTCGACGTCGATGTCGATGCCGTCGAAGTTGTACGCCTTCAGGATCGGTACGACGGTCGCCACGAACCGGTCGGCGACGGCGGACGAACTGAGGTCGATCCCCGCGGTCGCGCCGCCGATCGACAGCAGGATCGTCTGGCCGGCCGCCTTCGCCGCGCACATCTCGGCCGGGGTCGCGACCTTCACGGTCGCGTCCATCCCGTCCTCCCACTTGACCGTGCCGTCGGACAGGATCACCGGGAACGCCGCGTTGATCACGTTGTAGCCGTGCTGCCCGATCCGGGTGTCGGTGATCGGCGTCCAGCCGAACGGCGGGTGCACGCCGTTCGAGGCGCCGTCCCAGTTCTCCCAGTAGCCGTGCAGCACCTTGCCGGCCGGGCGCGACTTCACCGCGCAGGTGGCCGAGCCCGGCGGCGGGGTGGTCGGGGGCGTCGTCGGCGGAGTTGTGGGTGGGGTCGTCGGCGGGGTGCTGTCGCAGGCGCCTTCGTCGAGCCAGAGCGAGGGGGCCGCGACCGGGTTCCAGCCGGAACCGGGTGGGGCGGTGTGCGCGGAGCGGGCGGCGTACGAACGGTTCTGATAGGTCACCTTGGCGCCGGCCGCGTAGCTGACGCCTTCGGCCCAGGCGGCCGCCGTACAGGCTGCTTGGGCCGAGGACTGGCCGGCCTGGGCCACCAGTCCGGCCGACGCGAGCAGCACACCGGCTGCCACCGCACTCACGAACACAGCGCCGATCCGTCGGTTCATGGCCGCTCCTCAGTCCAATACGCAGTGACCTTTCGTTTCTTCACCGTAGGCGCTGCGCCCGCGGACTGCCACGACATGTCGGAAACCCGCCTCGGACAGCAGAGAACGTGGACCGGGTTGGTGTCGACGGCTGACGGTTTGGCCCCCACCCAGTTGGTGGAGCTCGTGGGCTCGCCCACCCGCCCACCTCTGTGGGAGGTGGTGGATGCGTTGGCGGCGGTGTGGGGAGGTGCACGGCCGAGTGAATGCGCGCATCCACCTCTGTGGAGGGGTGGTGCACCGTCGACGGAGTGTGGGAGCACGGCCTATTGCTATGCCCCACCGGCGGTACAGAACGGGACTCCGACCGCTCGGTGGGCGGTCGGAGTCCCGGTTCGTGGATCGGGTGCCGGGGGAGGAGGGGCCCCCGGCACCGGTTGTCACCCCGTGGGGTTGCCGTTGTCGGAGCCGAGCTTGGCCTTCGCCGTCTGGCCGGTCTGGCCGCCGCGGGTGTAAGTGATCGTGACTTCGTCGTCCGGGCGGTGCGAACGGACCGCGGCGACCAACGCGTCCCCTGACGCGATCGCCTTGCCGTCGATCGCGGTGACCACGTCACCGCTCTTCAGGCCGGCCTTGTCCGCCGCACCGCCGGACGTCACCTCGCCGAGGGTTGCTCCCTGTGTGAGCCCGTCGGAGGACTGCGCGTCGCCGACCTGCACTCCGAGCCGCGCATGTGTGGCCTTGCCCTTGGCCACCAGCTCGTCGATGATCGGCTTGGCCTGGTCGATCGGGATTGCGAAGCCCAGGCCGATGTTTCCGCCTTCGGATTGTCCCGATCCTCCGGCGGTTTTGATCGCGCTGTTGATTCCGACCACCTGGCCGGCGAGGTCGATGAGGGCGCCGCCGGAGTTTCCCGGATTGATCGCGGCGTCCGTCTGGATGGCTGGGAAGACCGTCGTACTGTCCTGCTCCTCGCCGCCCGAGGTGACCGGGCGGTTGAGCGCCGAGACGATCCCACTCGTCACGGTGGCATCCAGGCCGAACGGCGAACCGATCGCCACCACACCCTGCCCGACGCCGAGGCTGCCGCTGGTGCCGAGAGTGGCCGGCGTCAGGTCCTTGGCGTCGGCGCGGATCACCGCGAGGTCGGTCAGCGGGTCGGTGCCGACGACGGTCGCGGAGACCGTCCGGCCGTCGTTCAGGATCACGCTCAGCTTGCCGCCCTGACCGGCACCCGCCACCACGTGGTTGTTGGTGACGATCAGGCCGTCCTTGCTGATCACGATGCCCGAACCGGTGCCGCTGCCCTGCGCGGTGGTGAAGGCGATCTTCACTACGCTCGGCAGGACCTTGGCCGCGGCGTTCTGCACCGAGCCGTTCGGCGCGGAGGCCGGCGCCGCCTGTCCGCCGTTCAGCGGAGCGGTCACCGACGGGGTCGCGCTGGAGTCGTTCGTGGCCGAGTAGACAGCCGCACCACCCACGCCGCCGGCGGTCCCGACCAGGAGTGCGGTCAGAGCCACCAGAGCCAGTCCGCGCCGCTTGGGCTTGGGCTGCTCCGGATGAGCCGGCTGCTGCGGGCCGAACGGCGGCCAATTGGTACCCGGCGACGCCCCCTGATGCGCCCCGGTCGTACCGAACTGACCACCCTGGTAGCGCCCCTGGCCCTGCGGCGCGTACTGCTGCTGCGCGTGCTGGCCGTAGCCGGTCGTCGGCAGCTGCTGAGTACGCTCCTGCGGACTCGAGCCGTACGACGGCGGCGTCCCCTGCGGAGCCTGGTTCCCGTACGTCGAACCCTGCGCCGGGGTGTCGTTCCCGGGCTGGTTCTGCGGCTGGTGCGGCTGGTTCTCGGTCATGGGTCAACCATGAGGGCCGGACCTGAGAGAGCCCTGAAGATCCCGTCAGAGCAGCCAAAGAAGTCCGTGAGCCTTCGCTGAGGATCCTGTGACGAACCTGTGAAGAGGAGCTTGTGGCTGAGGTCGGCGATGATGCGGCCGGAGAGGTCGGCGTGGGCTGAGGCCACTTCGGCCGGAAAGAGAAGTGGCGCGAGGGGTCGGTTAGCGAGGGGGTGTTGTCCACCCCGGGCGGGGCAGGCGCTCCTGCCCTGTCCGGGGTGGTGTCTAGCGGGACTGGGTGGCGGCGTGGGGGAGCCAGAGGGTGAACTGGGCTCCGCCGCCGGGGGCGTTGCGGGCGTAGATCATGCCGCCGTGCTGCTCGGCCGCGTGCTTGACGATGGCCAGGCCGAGGCCGGATCCCGGGCGGCTGCGGGCTTCGCTGGAGCGGTAGAAGCGCTCGAACACGTGCGGCAGGTCGGCCTCGGCGATGCCTGGGCCGCTGTCGGTGACCGTGAGTACGCCGTCGCGCAGGCGCACGATCACCCGGGCCGGCGACTCGCCGCCGGTCGGCGGTGTGTCGGGGGTGCTGTACTTCGCGGCGTTGTCGAGCAGGTTGGTCACCGCGCGGCCGAGCAGCCGCTCGTCGCCCCAGACCGGGAACGGCGCGAGCTGCACATCCCACTCCAGTCCGGGCGCGCGTCGCCGTACCTTCAGGACGGCGTCCTCGACCACGTTCGCCAGCTCGATCAGCTCGGCGTCGCGGACCTGCGGGGTGTCGCGCGCCAGCTCGGTCAGGTCGCCGATCAGCGTCGTCAGCTCGTCCATCTGCGCCCGTACGTCGTCCAACAGCTGCTGCCGGTCCTCCGGCCGCAGCCCGCCGCGCTTGTCGGCCTGGGCGAGCAGGTCGAGGTTGGTCCGGATGCTCGTCAACGGAGTTCGCAGCTCGTGCCCTGCGTCGCCGACGAGTCGGCGTTGCCGATCCTGAGATCGCGCCAGGGCTTGCAGCATCGCGTTGAACGCCTGCGCGAGCCGGGAGATCTCGTCCGACCCGGTCACCGGGATAGGCCGTAGCTCTTCCGTACGAGCGACGTGCTCGGCAGCACCGGTCAACCGCGTCAGCGGCCGCAGCCCGGACTGCGCGATCGCGTTCCCGGCCAGGGCGGCGCCGATCACGCCGACGAGGCCGAACGCCCACAGGACGATCCCCAGGTTGTGCAGGGTGCGGTCGATCGAGTCGAGCGATTGGGCGACCACGAGCGCGCCGGGTTGCAACTGTTCGACGGCGCACTGCCGGTAGTCGCAGTACTGCGCAGGAACCGCGACCACCCGGAAGTGTCCGCTGTTGCGAACCCCCACCGTCCGCACGCTGGCCTGGTTGCCCTGCTCGATGGCGATCTCGAGCTCGTCGTTCCCCATCGGCGGCATCAGGCTGTCGACGGCGGCGAACTGCTCGCCGTTCGCCCCGTAGACGCCGACCTGGATGTCGCTCAGGCCGAGCGCGTCGGACGGGATCGTCTGCAGGATCACCTTGTTGGTCAGCACGCCGCGCTTGGCGGCCTGCCCGGCGCGGTCGATCAGGCTGTTGTCGAGGTTCTGGTACATCTGCTGCCGGACGGTGATGTACGCCGAGATGCTGACCAGCGCGACGGCCAGTCCGACGGCCACGGCCGCCAGCAGGGTCACGCGGGCGTGCAGGCTCAGCCGGTGCAGCTTCTCCTGCCACCAGCTCTGCGTGCGGGCAGCGGTCGCCGCCACCCGGTTGGTCCCGTTGCCGTTCGTGCGGGCCTGCGGTGCGTTGATCCGGGAGGCGGGTCCAGGGCCCTGGGGGCCGGTGCCACCTGAAGCGGGCGCGCCTGGGCCGGCGCCAATCAGGCCGGGCGCACCCGAGCCGTGCCCGCCTAAGCCAGCTCCGCCTGAGCCGGGCGCATCCGAGCCGGCACCGCCGGAGGCGTTGCCGCCGCCGGCGGCACCGGGCGCCAACGAGCCCTGTCCGCCGGAGGCGTCGCCGGCTCCCGCCGGGCCCTGCCCGCCGGAGACGTTGCCGCCGCCTGCCGGGCCCTGCCCACCGGGACCCGACGGCCCCGGCGACGCGGGTCGCGGGCTCGGCGTCGGGGGGATGCGGCCGCTTCCGGCGTACGAGGGGAAGTCCGGGGGTTGCGAGCTCACGGTGGGGTGTCCCTGAGGACGTAGCCGATGCCGCGGACGGTGTGGATCAGGCGGGGCAGGCCGTTGACCTCGGTCTTGCGGCGCAGGTAGCCGACGTAGACCTCGAGGGAGTTGGCGGTGGTCGGGAAGTCGTAGCCCCAGACGGCGTCCAGGATGACGGCGCGCTCGAGCACCCGGCGCGGGTTGCGGATCAGCAGTTCCAGCAGCGAGAACTCGGTCCGCGTCAGCTGGATCGCGACGTCCCCGCGGTGCACCTCGTGCGCGTCGACGTCGACCACCAGGTCGGCGTACTGCAGCACCTCGCCGCGCGGTCCGCCCTCGCCGGGCGTCGCGCTGCGGCGGAGCAGGGCGCGCAGGCGCGCGAGCAGCTCCTCCAGTGCGAACGGCTTGGTCAGGTAGTCGTCGCCGCCGGCGTCGAGCCCGTCGACCCGGTCCGCGACCGCGTCCCGCGCGGTCAGTACCAGGATCGGCACGTTGTTGCCCGCGGCCCGCAGCGCCTTGGTGGTCTCCAGGCCGTCGAGGCGCGGCATCATCACGTCCATCACGACCACGTCGGGCTCGACGTTGCCGATCACCGCGAGCGCCTCGGCGCCGTCGGAGGCCGTCACCACCTCGAAGTCGTTGAACTCCAGCGAACGGCGCAGCGAGTCCCGGACCGCCCGGTCGTCGTCCACCACCAGTACCCGCATCGTTCGCTCCCCCCTCGTGATCAAATCTTTCTCCCGCGAGCCTAGGCCGTCAGTTTGAGAAACGGCTGAGAACCCGCTGATCGGTCGCGAAGGACGATCACCAGGCGTAGCTTTTCCGCGTGGACATCGTCGAGTTCTCCCCTGAGACCGAGCAGCTCACCTGGACCTTCGGCGGTGCCGCGCCGGTCCGCCGGGTCCGGCCCGGAAGCCTGTTGCGGCTGTGGACCGAGGACGCGTTCTCGGGCCGCCTGCGCAGTACCGAGGACCTCGCCAGCGCGAGCCTGAACATGCCGTTCGTGAATCCGCAGACCGGCCCGTTCTACGTCGAGGGCGCCGAGCCCGGCGACACCCTCGCGCTGCACTTCGTCGAGCTGACCCCGGCCCGCACGTGGGGTGCGTCGGCGACCATCCCGTTCTTCGGCGGCCTCACGAGCACCGACAAGACGGCCACACTGCAGGACCCGCTGCCGGAGCGGACCTGGATCTACGAGGTCGACACCGAGAAGCAGACCGTCGGTTTCCAGGCCCAGGGCAGCGACTTCGAGGTCGCGCTCCCGATCAACACGATGCTCGGCACGGTCGGCGTCGCTCCCGCGGCCTTCGAGGTCCGCTCCTCGCTCGTACCGGACTACTTCGGCGGCAACATGGACACCCCGGAGATGAAGGCCGGTACGACGTGCTACCTGCGCGTCAACGTCGAGGGCGCGCTGTTCTCGGTCGGCGACGGCCACTACCGCCAGGGCGAGGGCGAGTCCTGCGGTACGGCGGTCGAGGGCGCGATGAACGTGGTCATGCTGGTGGACCTCATCAAGACCCCCGGCCCCGCCTGGCCGCGCCTAGAAACCGACGATTACCTGGCCGTCGTCGGGTCGGCCCGCCCGCTGGAGGACGCCTGGCGCGCCGGTCAGGTCGACATGGTCGGCTGGCTCAGCGAGCTGTACGGCCTCGACAAGCTCGACGCGTACCAACTGCTGAGCCAGGTTAGCGAGGTCCCGCTGGCCAATGTCGTCGACGCCAACTACAGCGTCGTCACCAAGGTCCCGAAGCGCCTGCTGCCCAACGCCGAGGTCTACGGCGGCATCCACGCCCAGCTGCGCGGCATCAAGAGCTGAACGCCGGTACGACGTCCTCCGCGAACCGCTGCAGCGGTTCGCGGTCGTAGGCGACGCCGGGGATGTAGGCGATCACGTACTCGATCCCGATCTCGGCCAACTGCTCCAGCTGGATCCGCAGTTGTTCGGCCGTCACCACCTCGGCCCGCAGCCCCGCGAGCCCACCGCCGTTGCCGATCTCGCCGAACTCCTCCAACGTGTAGCGCCCCCGCGCCCTCGCCGTCGCAGTGACCGGGTCGGCGCCGGCCTCGACGGGGAACACGTTGATGCTCGTCGACTTCACGATCGCGTCGTAGTCGCGACCGACGGCGTCGCAGTGCGTCCGCAGTACGGCGAGCTTGCGCTTGATCGTCTCGACGACGCCGGTGCCGAAGTTGCAGGCGTCGGCGTACTGCGCGACCAGCTTGAGCGTGACCTTCTCGCCGCCGCCACCGATCCACAGCGGAGGCTTGCGTCGCGGCTCGACGAACGGCTTGTCGACCGAGTGGTACCTGCCGTGGAAGACGACATCGTCCTCGGTCCACAGCCGGTGGATCAGCTCGACGGACTCCGCGAAGGAGCCCATCCGGTCCTTGAGGCTGGTCCAGGGATACCCGTACGCCGTCCACTCGTGCTCCGACCAGCCGGCCCCGATCCCGGCGTACAGGCGGCCGTGGCTCGCGACGTCGACGGTGGCGGCCATCTTCGCGTAGAGGGCCGGGTTGCGGTATCCGCTGCAGCCGACCATCTGGCCGAGCTTGACCCGGTGCGTGTCGCGCGCGAGGGCGGCGGTCGTCGTCCAGGCCTCGAAGACGGTCTCGCGCACCGGTTCGGGCACGGTGTGGAAGTGGTCGAACAGCCAGATCGAGTCCCAGGGGCCGGCGTCGGCGGCGCGGGCTACGGCGGTCATCGCCTCCCATTGGTCGATCGGGTCGGTGAGCTCGCCCAGGTCCATCCGCCAGCCCTGCGGGACGAAGAGGCCGAACTTCATCGGGCTGGTTCCTTGACCGGGGCACCGGTCTTGCGGCGGGAGATGGCTACGCCGGTGAGGCAGAGTGCGCCGCCGGCCAGGGCGAGGGTGGCGGGGGTTTCGTCGAGGAGGAGCCAGGCGAGGCCGATGGCGACGACCGGTACGGCGTACACGGTGACGCCCATTCGGCCGGCGGTGGAGCGGCGGAGGGCGAAGGCCCAGGTGGTGAAGCCGAGGGCGGTCGGGAAGGCGGCGAGGTAGAGGACCCACCAGATCGTCGCGGTGCTCGCGGCGCGGAGTTCGTCGAGCAGCGTGGGGGCGAACGGCAGGCAGACGATCGCGCCGATCGTGCAGGCGATCCACGTCACCTGGGCGGCGGGGAGACGGCCGAGCAGCGGCTTCTGGGTGACCACGCCGACGGCGTACGAGACGGCGGCGGTGACGCAGAGGACGACGCCCCAGGTCTCCGCGCGGCCGGTCGACGTCGACGTGCCGATCACGACGACACCGGCGAACGCGACCAGGCTGCCGATCACGAGCGGCCGCGGGAAACCTTCGCCGAGGGTGATTCCGGCGAGCAGTGCGATCAGCAGCGGAGCGATGTGGACGAGCATCGCCGCGGTGCCGGCGTCGAGGCGGCGTTCGGCCTCGTTCAGGGCGAGGTTGTAGACGCCGAACCAGAGCAGTCCACAGGCCAGCAGCAGCGGCCAGTCGCGTCGTACCGGTCGTTGCCAGCGGCGCCCGCGCGGCTGGAGGACGAGGACGGCGCCGAGCAGGACGCTGCCGACCAGGAGGCGGGCGAGGGACAGCGGACCGGCCGAGAACTCCGTGCCAACGTGCCGGATGGCGACGAAGGAGGAGGCCCACAGCAGCACGGTGACGGCGGTCGCTCCGGGGGCGAGCAGGTTCTTCACAGTGATTAGGCTAGGAAGGAAATCGCAGGCTCTCCATGCCGGAACGAAGGACTGGGTGTGAAGTGTTTTCCGAAACGAAGGCAATCGAGCTTGATGACCTCAATACCCGCATCCTCACCGAGCTGACCGCCGATCCGCGGCTGCGCACGACCGAGCTCGCACGCCGCCTCGGGGTCTCGGCGCCGACCGTGCGCGAGCGCGTCACGCGGCTCGAGGAGTCGGGAGTGATCCGCGGCTACCGGCTCGACCTGGATCCCGCCGCGCTCGGTCTGCCGGTGGCGGCCTGGGTGCGACTCAAGCCCGGCCCCGGGCAGATCCCGCGGATCGTCGAGCTGGCCCGGGCCACGCCCGAGGTGGTCGAGTGCCACCGGATCTCCGGCGAGGACTGCTTCCTGATCCGCGTCCAGGCCCCCGCGATCGACGCCCTGGAAGCCCTGCTGGACAAGCTCAATGTGCACGGCTCGACGAACAGCTCGTTCGTCGTCTCAAGTCCGGTCCCGCCCCGCTCGGTCCCGCTGCGCTGACGCGGCGTACTTGCGGGCCACCGTCGCGAACGACTCCTTCGGTTCGCGGCGATCGAGGTCGTGGGCCGGGATCCTCACGACGCCGAACCCGGCCATGTCCAGGTCGAACAGCGGGTCGGTCCAGTGCGGGAAGTCGCGCATCGCGTAGGTGAAGACGAAGCACCCGTGCACGCGGCGCGAGTCGTACAGGTCGATCAGTTCACCGAGGTACGCCGCCTGGGTGGCCTCGTCGCGCGTGTACCCCTCCTTGACCCGCCGCGGCGAGGCGAACCAGTTGACGATCAGGAACGACCCGGGCCCGCGCTGTTCGGCCCCGACGAACGAGCCGCAGCCGAACTCCGTGATCACCACCGGCTTGTCCGACTTCTCGACCAACCTGTCCAACTGTCGCTCGTACGCCGCGGAGTCGGTCCCGAAGCGGTACAGGTTCACCCCGACGAAGTCGAAGCCGGACCAGTCGACCTGCTCCCAGTAGCCGGCCGCGTAGCTGATCGGCCCGCGGAACGCCTCGTGCGCGGTCGCCAGGGCGGCCGTGAGCAGGACGGCGAGCTTGCGCGTGATCCGCCGGTCGAAGAAGCGGCGCCACCGCACCAGCACCTGGATCCGCAGGAAGATCCGTGGCCCGGGGATCATCCCCGGCGCGCTCAGCGAGAACTCGCTGCCGACCAGCAACGTCACCTTGCCCGGATGCCGCTGCCGCAGTTCCTCGGCCATCGTCGCGGTTTCGGCCAGGTGCGCCAGGATCTCCCGATGCGGCCGATCCTCCAGGTACGGGCAGTCTGGTTGCCGCCCGGACGAGGCGAAAGAGCAACGACGGCGGACAAGACCTCAGTCGGACGGACCGGGTACTTCGGTCGGGCTTGTCCGTCTGGTGGGCCCCGACCAGCGTCGGAAGTGGTCTGCCTCACTACGCTGGGAGCGACTTCAGCGACCTTCGGAAGGACCCGACCCATGGCTGCCGACAAGCCTGTCCGCAGAGTTGCCCTTCTCACCGCGGGTGGGCTCGCGCCCTGCCTGTCGTCCGCCGTCGGCGGACTGATCCAGCGCTACACCGCCGTGGCGCCGGACGTGGAGATCATCGGATACCTGAACGGCTACCACGGCCTGCTGAGCGGCCGGTACGTCGACGTGACGCCCGAGGTGCGGGCCAAGGCCGGCCTGCTGCACCAGTTCGGCGGCAGCCCGATCGGCAACAGCCGGGTCAAGCTGACCAACACCGCCGACCTGGTCAAGCGCGGCCTGATCGCCGACGGCCAGAACGCCCTGCAGGTCGCGGCCGAGCGGCTGGTCGCCGACGGCGTCGACGTCCTGCACACGATCGGCGGCGACGACACCAACACCACCGCCGCCGACCTCGCGGCGTACCTGCACGAGCACGACTACGACCTGACCGTGGTCGGCCTGCCGAAGACGATCGACAACGACGTGGTGCCGATCCGGCAGAGCCTCGGCGCCTGGACCGCCGCCGAGCAGGGCGCGCTGTTCGCCCGCAACGTGATCGCCGAGCACAGCTCGAACCCGCGGATGCTGGTCGTGCACGAGGTGATGGGCCGCAACTGCGGCTGGCTCACCGCCGCCACCGCCCTGGCCTACCGCGAGTGGGTCAAGGGCCAGGAGTGGAACCCGGGCATCGGCCTGACCTCCGGCGGCTGGGACGTGCACGCCGTGTACGTGCCGGAGGTGGAGATCGACCTGGACGCCGAGGCCGAGCGCCTGAAGGCCGTCATGGACGAGAACGACTGCGTCAACATCTTCCTGTCCGAGGGCGCCGGTGTGCCGGCGATCGTCGCCGAGCTCGAGGCGCGCGGCGAGGAGGTCGGCCGGGACCCGTTCGGGCACGTCAAGCTGGACACGATCAACCCGGGTGCCTGGTTTGCCAAGCAGTTCGCGGAGCGGATCGGCGCGGAGAAGACGATGGTCCAGAAGAGCGGGTACTTCAGCCGCTCGGCCGCCGCGAACGACAAGGACCTGGCGCTGATCAAGGAGTGCACCGACTACGCCGTGGACGCGGCGCTGCGGGGCGAGTCCGGGGTCGTCGGCCACGACGAGGAGCGCGGCGACGAGCTGCGCGCGATCGAGTTCCCGCGGATCGCCGGCGGCAAGGAGTTCGACGCGGGGGTCGAGTGGTTCACCGCGCTGAAGGCGGAGATCGGCCAGCCGTAGGTCGTTATCGGGACAGCCGCGCGACCCAGGTGTCCGCGGCTTTCTCGATCTGGTCGAGCACGTCGTCGAAGCCCTCGTCCTCGCCGTAGTACGGGTCCGGTACGTCGACGTCGGCGAACAGCTCGACCGCGACGGCCTCGGTGCCGAGCCGGCGGTTCAGCGCGGACAGGTGGCCGGAGTCCATCGCGAGCACCAGGTCACGCTCGGCGAACCAGCAGCTGCGGAACTCCTGCGCCCGGTGCGCGCTCCCGTCGTACCCACGACGTCGGAGCGCGGCCGCGGCGCGGGAGTCCATCGGGTCGCCGATGTGCCAGCCGCTGGTGCCGGAGCTGGTCACCACGACGTCGGTCAGTCCCGCCTCGGCCAGCTTGGCGCGCAGGACGACCTCGCCGATCGGCGAGCGGCAGATGTTGCCCGTGCAGACCACCTCGACGCGCCTCACCGCCTTGGTCATCTCAGTGGATCTCGGCCTTGTCCGGCAGTACGGCGTTCAGCAGGACGCCGACCAGCGTGATCACCAGGGAGCCGAGCAGCGCCGCGACGAACCCGTCCACGTGGAACTGGACGTCGAGCTTGCCGGTGATCCAGGAGGTCAGCAGCAGCATCAGGGCGTTGATCACGAAGATCAGCAGGCCCAGCGTCAGGATGATGAACGGCAGCGAGAGCAGCTTGGCCACCGGCTTCACGACCGCGTTCACGATGCCGAAGATGGCCGCGACGATCAGCAGCGTGAGCACCCGCTTCCCGGTGGTCGCCCCCTGCAGCGTGATCCCCCCGACGACCCAGCTCGCCACCGCCAGCGCCACGGCGTTCGCCAGCAACTTGATGATCAGGTTCTTCATACCGTCGATCCTCCCACCCCGAGGCTCACCGGACGGTCCTCCCGCACCGGAACCGGGGTAAAGCCAGGGATCAGCTGTGCGGCATCGCGATGGCTTCGAGCAGGGACTCCTCCGCCCCGGCCAGGTGCCGGCGCAGCTCCTCGACGCACTCGTCCAGCTCGCCCTTCTCCAGCAGCCGGATCAGCTTGCGGTGCGAGGCGACCTGCTGCTTCGCGTCCTGCCGCAGGGCGTCGACGCGGGCCAGCGCCAGCCGCGCCTCGCCCGTGATCGAGTCCGCGGTGGCGATCAGCCGTTCGCTCCCGGTCAGCGCGACCAGGCTGCGGTGGATCGCCAGGTGCGTCTCGGTCATCGCCTCCGGATCGGCGCCGTCCTTCGCGGTCGCGGCGAACTCCCGCATCGCCGCCCGGACCTGCTCGCGGGCCGTCTCGTCGGCGTCGTACCAGGCCTTGATCCCGGCCGACTCGAGCACGAACCGCGCCCGGCAGATGTCGGCGACCGCGGCCGGGTGCAGGATCGCGACGCTGACGCCCTTGTTCGGCTCGCGGACCGCCAGGCCCTCGGTGACCAGCATCGTCATCGCCTCGCGCACCGTGCTGCGGGCGACGCCGAGCGCCTCGGCCAGCGGCTGCTCGCGCAGCGGCGTACCGGGCTCGAGGTCGCCGGCGAAGAGAGCGGCCCGGAGCGCGTCCACGACCCGGTCCACCGTGGTCGAGCGATCTACTCGCAGCCGTTCGTACATGGGAGGATTCTCGTCCAGTCAGGGGCCGTTGTCGCGCGCGGCACCCGTCCGGACCCCGACCTGTGGACAACTCCCGACCTGATGAACCACTTTTCAGGCAGTCTGTTCTCAGGCGAACGACGGCCGCCCACTCTCCGCCCGGAGAGCCGCTGATCGACCAGGAGGACGCGATGGAGGGGAAGGCGCTGCCCGCGCTGAGCGCCGTCGGGCTCGTACTGGTCCTTCCGCTGCTGATCGTGCTGGCGATGCTGCTCACCTCGATGGGCTCGATCGGGCAGGCGTCGGCCTGCGCGCCGTCGACGAGCAGCGGCAAGGCGTTCGGCTGGCCGACCGAGGAGCACGAGCCGTCCCAGGGCTGGGACGACGGGGCCGAGAAGCACACCGGCCTCGACTTCGACGTCGCCAAGGGCAGCAAGGTGATGGCCGCCGAGGACGGCGAGGTGATCGACACCTCAGGGCCCTGGATCAAGATCAAGCACCAGGACGACGCCGTCCAGACCTGGTACCAGTTCTTCGACTCCAAGAGCGTCCGGGTCGGCGACAAGGTCACCCGGGGCCAGGAGATCGGCAAGTCCGGCGCGGGCGACGAGTCCGAGCCGGGCGAGTCCGGCGAGCACCTGCACTTCGAGCTGCGGATCCGCGGCGGCGAGAACGGCGGCGGCGACCTGGAGCCGCAGGACCCGACCGACGAGCTCGGCGAGGACAGCAGCGAGTCGTCCGGAAGCTGCGGGTGCGGCGGCCCTCTGGTCGGTTCGAACAACCAGCAGAAGGCCTTCAACTTCTTCACCGCGAACGGGTTCAGCAAGGAGCAGGCGGCCGGCATCGTCGGCAACATGATCCACGAGTCCAGCGTCGAGCCGGGCCGGCTGCAGAACACTCCCTCCGGACAGGTCACCCACGCCAAGGACGCGGTCGACAGCAGTCTCGGCTGGGGCATCGTGCAGTGGACGCCGGCCGGCAAGATGATCCGGCCCTCGCTCGCGGCGACCAACGGCGACGAGGCCAAGGTCGAGTCGCTGGAGTGGCAGCTGGAGTTCCTGAAGAAGCAGCTCGACGGCGAGCCGCCGCTGGCCGAGGGCGAGGCCGGCCGCCAGCTCAAGGCGACCAGGTCGGTCGCTGACGCGGCAGTGGCCTTCGGCCGGTACTTCGAGCGCTTCGCCGGCTCCGACGACCTGAGCAATCCGCGGTACGCCCAGCGGAAGACCGCGGCTCAGCAGGTGTACGACCACTTCAGCGGATCGCCCGGTGCCGCCGGTGGGACCGACGGGGAGACCGGCGGCTGCGGCGCCGGCAACGGTGACATCGTGCAGACCGCGGTGTCGCTGGCCTGGCCCGACCGCGACGAGTCCCGGGGACCGAACAAGGAGGACGCCAGGCCGTCGTACCAGGACGCGATGCCGAAGTACAACGGCGCCACGACCTACTACCCGTACACCGACTGCGGCGTCTTCGTGGCGACCGTGATGGTGATGAGCGGCGTGGACAAGGACTACTTCCGGCGGGGCACCGGCAGTCAGCGCGACTACGTGAAGGGTTCGTCGAAGTTCGAGACGTTCGACAACTTCACCGAGATCAGCCAGCTGCAACCCGGAGACATTCTCGTCAACGACGGCCACACCTTCATCTACACCGGCCCGTTCAAGGACCCGGACGGCAAGACCTGGACGGCGATGTCCGCCTCGCTCGAGACCGGGTCCGGCGCCGGCCGGGTTCCGCAGCCGTCGCAGACTGTTCTCCAGGACAGCAACGGCAAGTACACGGTCGCCCGGATCAAGAAGTAAGGAGTCGAACCGCCGATGGAAGAGAACCCCCGCAGCCTCGTGGTGGGTGGCGCGGTCGTCCTGATCGTGCTCGTGCTGGTCGGAGGATTCCTGGTGTTTCGTGGCGCGCCGAAGCACACCGTCACGGTTCGTTCGGTGCCGAACGACCTCACCCTCACGCTGGACGGTACGCCGATCGCCGCGAACGGCGAGGTGAAGATCAAGGAAGGCAAGCACACCCTGGTCGGCGAGCGGAGCGGCTTCAAGTCGCACACCCAGACGCTCGACGTCCGCGACGACACCTCCGTGCGGATGTACCTGTTCGCGAACAGCGCCGAGGGCCGGGCGTGGGAGAAGGACCACCCCGACCAGGCGCTGGAGGCCGAAGCCGAGTCGGGCCGGCGCTACCAGGAGCTGACCGATCGCCTCGAGGCCAAGTACCCGCTTCTGAAGCAGCTGCCCTACGTCGGCCCGGGCTTCGACGTGTCCTACGGAAACTCGAAGGTGAAGCCCGACGACCCCGAGTCGCTCGCCTTCTACGTGAAGATCTCCGACTCCGAGGGCAAGACCAAGTTCCTGCAGTGGATCCAGGGCCTGGGCCTCGACATCAACACCCTGGAAGTCGTCTACAAGTAGCCCGGAACAACGCAGTCCCACCCACCGCCAAGGTCGAACGACGCACTCCCCACCGCCAAGGTCGAACGACGCACTCCCCACCGCCAAGGTCGAACGACGCACTCCCCACCGCCAAGGCAACAAATGGTGCGCGCACCCACCTCCGCCTGCCCCGAGCCATCACCCCTCGACGAGCCTAAAACCCCAGGCCCACCCCACCTAGCCGCCCACCCAAACCCCCGCGGCGGCGCCCGCACAGACCTCCCCGCGCCCACCCCCGTCGCCGCACCAGCGCCGGGTTGACGCCACCCCAGCAGATCTGCACACTGACTGATTGTCGGACAATCAGAGGATCCGTCGATCGGGTCAGAGTGCGAAGAGGTGCTTGCATGGGTCAACCGCTGGGGTGGGGTCGCCGAAACTTGATGGTCCGTCCGGACCACTACCGGATCGACTACGTGATCAACCCGTACATGTCGACCCAGGACCAGCCCGACCCCGAGCTGGCGACCAAGCAGTGGGAGTCGCTGCGTCAGGCGATCGTCGACGCCGGCGGCACCGTCGAGGTGCTCGAGCAGCGGCCGGACTCGCCCGACATGGTCTACGCGATGAACGTCGGACTGGCCACCGCCGACGGCCGGGCGATGCTGTCGCACATGCGGTTCGAGCCGCGCCGCAAGGAGTCGCTGTCGGCGGCCGAGTGGTTCACCAGCAACGGGTTCGCCCTCAGTCGCACCGGCAGCGAGGGCGTCGGGCCGCACTTCGAATCCGGTGACGCGTTCGTCTTCGGCGACGCCCTGGTCGTCGGTTACGGCCACCGGTCCGAGGCGCTGGCGCTGAAGCACCTGGCGACCGAGTGGAACATCCGGGTCCGCGGCCTGCGGATCGCGCACGAGGGCATGTACCACCTGGACCTGCCGTTCTGCCCCGTCGACAGCACCCACGCGATGGTCTACCCGCCGGCCTTCGACGCGGCCAGCCGGGTGCAGCTGGAGCAGATCGTGCCGGACCCGATCGTGCTCACCGACGAGGAGGCGTTCGCGTTCAGCGGCAACTCCGTCGTGGTCGGCGAGACGATCCTGATGCCGGACTGCTCGCCGCGGCTGCGGGAGATTCTGACCGGCCTGGGGCTGCGCGTCGTCGTGCTCGACCTGTCCGAGTTCCACAAGGGCGGTGGGTCGGCGCGGTGCATGACGAATCCGCTCGATTTCGATCTTTCTGGGATCGGCATCCCCGGTGGAGAGGTCATTCTGCCGGATTGAGCGCGATCTGCTGGACAGTTTGTACAGTCGGCCGGCAAGCTCTTCTACGCCGGGGACGGAAGCCTTAGCCTGCGGGCATGACCGCACAGGATGAGGTCCGCTTCCGCCCCTGCCTGGACGATGTCGCGGCTTACAAGCCGGGCCGTCCGCCGGAGCGCACCGACGGCCGCCCGACGTACAAGCTGTCCAGCAACGAGAACCCGTACCCGCCGCTGCCGGGCGTGCTGGCGGCGGCGACGGCTGCCGCCGAGAACATGAACCGGTACCCGGACATGGGTGCGGTCGACCTGCTCGAGGCGCTGTCGGAGCGGTTCGGCGTACCGGTCAGCGATCTCGCGGTCGGCACCGGATCGGTCGCCGTGCTCTACCACCTGCTGCAGGCGGCCTGTGCCGCCGGCGACGAGGTGATCTACGCCTGGCGCTCGTTCGAGGCGTACCCGATCGCGGTGCAGCTGACCGGCGCGACATCGGTCCGCGTCCCGCTGACCGAGGACGCGCGGCACGACTTCAAGGCGATGGAAGCCGCCATCACCGATCGGACCCGGGTCGTGCTGGTCTGTACGCCGAACAACCCGACCGGTCCCGTCGTACGCCGCGACGAGCTGCTCGCGTTCCTGGACGCGGTCCCGTCGAACGTGCTGGTGGTGCTCGACGAGGCGTACCGCGAGTTCGTCCGGGAGCCGGACACCGTCGACGGCGCCGAGATCTACCGCGACCGTCCGAACGTGGTCGTCCTGCGCACGTTCTCGAAGGCGTACGGTCTGGCCGGCTTCCGCGTCGGCTACGCGATCGGCCACCCGCCGGTGGTCGCCGCGATCCGCAAGTGCGCGCTGCCCTTCGGGGTCAGCCAGGTCGCCCAGGCGGCCGCGATCGCGTCGATCCACGCCGAGCAGGAGCTGCTCGACCGCGTGGAGGCCCTCTGCCACGAACGCCGTCGCGTCGTCGGCGAGCTCGAGGCGGCCGGCTGGGACGTCCCCGAGACCCACGCCAACTTCGTCTGGATGCCGCTGGGCGAGGACACCGTCCCGTTCGCCGAAGCCGTCCAGGCCGAAGGCGTCTCCGTCCGTCCGTTCCCCGGCGAGGGTGCTCGCGTCACCATCGGCGAACCCGAAGCCAACGACCTGTTCCTCGCGGTCGCCCGCACCTGGCGCCAGTGACTCCGCCGGCCGTCGGTACGTTGGCGGCGTGAGCGGACAAACACTGGTCTGGATCTCAGGAGCCTCGGCAGGCATCGGAGCCGCGCTGGCTGCGAACCTGCCGTGGCCGGACTGCCGGGTGGTCGACCTGTCGCGGCGCGGCGGAGGATCGGCCGAACACTTCCCGGTGGACCTGGCCGACCCCACCCAGTGGCACCGGGTGGAGCGGCACTTCGCCGACGAGCTGGCCGGCTTCGACGGTGAGCGGGTCGTCTTCGTGCACAACGCGGGGACGGTGGTGCCGATCGGGCCGGCGGGCGAGGTCGACGCGGCGGCGTACACGCAGTCGGTGCTCCTGAACTCCGCGGCGCCGCAGGTGCTCGGCCGGGCGTTCCTGGCGGCGACGGCGGGACTGGCCTGCGAGAAGCACCTGGTGATGCTCACGTCGGGCGCCGCGAAGAAGCCGTACGCCGGCTGGTCGGCGTACAACGCCGGGAAGGCGGCCGTGGACCACTGGGTGCGGACCGTCGGCCTGGAGCCGAACGGGGTCCGGGTGGTCGCCGTCGCGCCGGGCGTGGTGGACACGGCGATGCAGGGCGAGATCCGGAAGGTCGACGAGCAGGCGTTCCCGTCGGTGGAGCGCTTCCGGGAGCTGAGCCGGACCGGCGGCCTGAGTACGCCGGAAGAGGCGGCGGCGGGGATCTGGGCCCTGCTCGACCGAGAGCTGCCCAGCGGGTCGGTCGTCGACCTGCGCGACCTCTAGGACCGCAAGGCCTCCGGGACAACAGAAGAACGGCACCGGGAAGTAGTGAGGCTTGCTTCCCGATGCCGTTCTGAATGGTGCTACCGAGTCAGTCGCCCCACCGAGGCGACAGGTTCGGGTCCTGCATCACTGACCAGGGAGGGTCAGTTGTTCTGGCCGACTTCCTGCTCACAGGTCTTCAGCGACTCGACCGCGTTCGCGTCCTGGCCGAGGCCGAGCAGACCGGTCAGGTCCGAAACCGGAACCTGAACGCCAACGGCGTTGACCGGGATGTCGTTGTGGCAGGCCTGGAACGGGCCGACCTTGTTGTCCGAGACCGAGATCAGGCCGTCGTCGCCGGCGCGGTACCACTTGCCGTGGTGGTCGTTCTGGCCGACCTCCTGCTCGCAGGTCTTCACGGCGGTGGCCGAGTTGCCGTCGTTGGCCAGGCCGACGATGCCGACGATGTCCTTGACCGGGACCTGGACACCCACGGCGTTGACCGGGATGAAGTTGTCACAGGCCTGGAACGGGCCGACCTTGTTGTCGTCGATGGCGATCAGGCCGCCGTCGCGGTCAACGCCGTACCACTTGTGGGCACCCTTGGCGCCGTAGCCCTTGGAGGCCGCGGAGACGGTGTCAGCAAGGCCGCTGTTGGCCTTGGTGTCGTCGATCATGTTCGCGCTGACGACGGTGGCCAGGCCCAGCGTGGCGACGGTCGCCACGGCCGCAGCAGCGGCGATCTTGCGTGTTACCTGCATTATGCGAGGTTTCCTTTCGGGTTTGACGGATTCGTCTTAGTGGGTAACGACGCCTGGTCACCCCGGTTACAAACTTTTTCGCCGAGTTTTGTTTCGGATGGATGAAGGCCGGAACTTCCCAGGCGGCAGACCAGTAGATGCCTGACGCCGCAGCAACCTGCCTCTGACCAGGCAACTTGTCGGTAACTGCGGTCTCAGGAGCTTTGGTTGCCGCGACCGGAAAGTCGTTCCCGCGAGTTCTGGGGGATCGCGTAACCGATGCCCGATTTCCTCGTTGTGTCATCGCGGGAGACGGATCGCCCGGTGATTCATGGAGATTTTCGGTGGGCTCGGTGGCCGTCGAATCGGCAATACCATGATGAATCGGTATGTCGTCGCACTATTGCCGGACTTCGCGCCGTGTTTTTTCGGGGCACAGCGCGCGACCGGCAACTTTGGACCCGCTGCCGCGCGCATCGGCAGCGGTGGGAGACCCGGGCACCCCATGGGAGCCCGGGTCTTTCCTATTCCCTCCGCGCGCGGACGCCCGCGCGCGCGAGTGGTCTACTCCGAAGGCGGAGCGCCGGCGCCCTTGGCCGGGGCGGCGCTCGACGTGGTGGCCACCGCGGGCCGCCGCTCGGCGGTCACCACCAGGGCCACTCCCAGCACCACGACGGCCCCGCCGAGCAGGATCGTGGTCGTGACGTGCTCGCTCAGGATCAGCCAGCCGAGCAGCACCGCCACCGCCGGGTTCACGTACGCGTAGGTGCCGATCAGCGAGATCGGCGCGTTCGCCAGCAGGTACGAGTACGCCGTGTACGCGAGCAGCGAGCCGAAGACGACCAGGTAGGCCAGCGCGAACCAGCCCTTCGTGTCGACCGCCCCGAGGTGCAGCCGCGCGGGCTCGCCGCGGAGCACCCCGATCAGCACCATCGCCGTACCGCCGATCGCCATCTCGTACGTCGTCGCGACCAGCGGGTCCTTCGGCAGCCCCAGGCGCGGGGAGAACCGGGATCCGACCGCCCAGCTGATCGTGCCGAGCACGAGGATCGCGACCGAGAGCGGCTTCGCGCTGGTATCGCCACCGGAGATCGAGAGCAGGGCCGCGCCGGCGAAGCCGATCAGCACGCCGATCCAGGTCAGCACGCGGGGCCGCTCGCCGCCGCCGACGCGGAGCAGCATCAGCCACAGCGGTACGGCGGCCACCAGCAGCGCGGCCAGGCCGGACGGCACGGTCTGCTCGGCGATCGCCACGGCGCCGTTGCCGAACGCCAGTAGTAACAGCCCTACGACGCCCGAGCCGAGCAGCTCGCGTCGCGTCACCTTGAGCCGGCCCGCGCCGGAGCGCAGGGCGAGGAACGTCGCCAGCAGGAGCGCGGCGGCCAGGAAGCGGGAGGCCATTCCGAGCATCGGCGGGATCTGGGCCTCGACCACGATCCGGATCGCCAGGTACGTCGAGCCCCACACGACGTACACGATCGCCAGCGCGGACCAGATCATCGCGGGCGACGCGGACCGGGCGCCGGGCAGCGCCGGTACGACGGGTGCGGAGGCGGCCATCGGATCTCCTTGTAACCAGTAAAACTGTAAGACGTTCCTGACGCTAGTCGGCGGTGGGGCGGGCGGCAAGTGGTTTCCCTGCCACCGGTCGACGGTTTCCTGCCGGGTTCACGCGCCGGACAACCGGCGGCCACCGGCTCCCGCGAGGGTGACCGCCAACCGTGAGGAGACAGAACATGCGCTACACCCGGGTACTGATGGCCGGTGTGGTCGCCGCCGCGGCGATGACCGCACCGGCGACGGCAGTACAGAACAGTGCACTGACCCAGGTCCGAGCCGTTGCCGAGACCGGGTCAAACTTCGACGACGAGGCGGGTGGCGACGCCAACGCCGACGACCCGGCGATCTGGGTCAGCCCGACGCGGCCGGACCGGTCTGTCGTTCTGGGCACGCTCAAGAACGGCGGACTGACCGCGGTCGACCTCACCGGCCGGCAGTTGCAGCACATCGCCACCCCGCTGGCGCCCGCGGAAGGCCAGGAGCCGGGACGGTTCAACAACGTCGACGTGCTGCAGAACGCCGTACTCGGGGGCCGCGTCAGGGATCTGGCCGTCGTCACCGACCGTGGACGTGACCAGTTGCGGATCTACGCGGTCGACCGCCGCGGCGCCGACGCCAAGGACCAGGTGCTCACCGACGTCACCAGCGCCAAGGCCCCGCTCGTCTTCAGCAAGGACACCGAAGAGGTTCAGGACCAGCGCACGGCGTACGGCGTCGCGGTGCTCGAGGACCCGCTGGGACCGCTGGTCGGCGTCACCCGGCGCAGCGAGGCCCGGATCGGCCTGTTCCGGCTGGTCGCGGACGGCGCGAAGGTCACCTACCGGCCGGTGACCCGGTGGGACTTTCCGACCAGCTTCAAGCTGCGCGACGGCAGCACCTGGGCACCCTGCGAGGATCCCGGCGACCGCCCGCAGTTCGAGGGCATGGTCTTCGACCGGACGACCCGCACCCTGTACGCCGCCCAGGAGGACGTCGGCATCTGGCGCGTCCCGCTCAACGGCAAGCCCGAGCTCCTGGAGAAGGTCCGCGAGTTCGGCCGGCCTGCGGCGTACGACGAAGAGACCGAGGAGTGCGTTCCCACCGGACCGGCGCGGCCGGACGGCGGCCGGCACCTCAGCGCGGACGCCGAGGGTCTGACCATCGCGTACAAGAATGGACGGAAGACCCTCTATGCATCCAGCCAGGGGGACTCGACCTTCGCGATCTACGGGCTCGACGCCCGCGGCCTCACCTACCGGGCCGGCTTCGCTGTCGTCGACGGCGCGGCCGCGGACGGCGTTCAGCACAGCGACGGCGCGGCCGTCACGACCCAGTCGCTCGGCGCGCGGTTCCCGCACGGGCTGCTCGCCGTGCACGACGGCGAGAACACTCCGGGGGACGGCGACCGGGAGGGGACCAACTTCAAACTGGTCCGGCTCGAGCAGTTGCCCTGATCGGTACGAAGCTGTGACACAAAACACTCGGAGCGGGCAGGAGGCGTCACATTGCCCGCTCCGAGCGTGCCGGCGGCCTCGGATATGACCACCTGATGGACTGGTGTCTCAACGCGGCACGCGTTTCCGTACCGGCGTACGAGTTGGCGTCCAGACAGTTCGCGGAACCACCAGCGGCCGGTTACGGTGTCCGGCAAGATGGGCAGTGGTACCAGTGAGGAGGTTCACTGCCGGACGGTGCATCACCCCTGGACCCACGCGGTCCTGTCTGAGAGGCCTCACCCGGCTGGTCAGGCCGGCAGCGTGCAAGTTGCGGTCGCGGCGATCCCGCGCTCGAACCCCCGAGGAGTGCATGTGAGTGAGTCGGTGCCGGGCCTTGCCCCGGAAGTGTTCGCGCCCGTCGAGGCGCCGGTCAGTCCCCCACAGGCCTCCGAGGAGGTCGAGTTCGTCCAGCTGCTGACGCCCGAAGGTGAGCGCGTCGAGCACCCGGACTACTCGTTCGACCTCGACGACGAGGCGATCAAGGGCTTCTACCGGGACATGACCCTGGTCCGCCGGATCGACACCGAGGCGACCGCGCTGCAGCGCCAGGGCGAGCTGGGTCTGTGGGCCTCGCTGCTCGGCCAGGAAGCGGCGCAGATCGGCTCCGGCCGCGCGCTGAACTCCAAGGACATGGTCTTCCCGACCTACCGCGAGCACGGCGTCGCGTTCTGCCAGGGCGTCAACCCGCTGAACCTACTCGGCCTGTTCCGCGGCGTCGACCAGGGCGCCTGGGACCCCCGGGACAACAACTTCCACCTCTACACGATCGTGATCGGCGCCCAGACGCTGCACGCGACCGGGTACGCGATGGGCCAGCAGCGCGACCACGCGGTCGGCGACCCGGAGACCGGCGAGGCGACGATCGCGTACTTCGGCGACGGCGCCAGCAGCCAGGGTGACGTCAACGAGGCCTTCATCTACGCCTCGGTGTTCAACGCCCCCGTCGTCTTCTTCTGCCAGAACAACCAGTGGGCGATCTCGGAGCCGATCGACCGGCAGACCCGCATCCCGCTGTACCAGCGCGCGGCCGGCTTCGGCTTCCCCGGCGTCCGCGTCGACGGCAACGACGTCCTGGCGACGTACGCCGTGACCCAGCAGGCGCTGAAGCGGGCGCGGGAGGGCAGCGGCCCGACCCTGGTCGAGGCCTACACCTACCGGATGGGCGCGCACACCACGTCCGACGACCCGACCAAGTACCGGCTGTCGGAGGACCTGGAGTACTGGAAGCTCAAGGACCCGATCGAGCGCGTCAAGGCGTACCTGGCCCGCCAGGCCGGCGTCGAGCACGAGTTCTTCGACGAGGTCGAGGCCGAGGCCGACCAGGTCGCCGCCGAGCTGCGCCAGGGCTGCCTGGCGATGCCCGACCCGGAGCTGACCGACTTCTTCAAGTACGCCTACGTCGACATGCCCGACGAGCTCGCCGAGCAGCGCGACTCCTACGCCGCGTACGCCGCTTCCTTCAACGCAGAGGGCGAGTGAGCCGGATGACCAAGATCAGTCTCGGCAAGGGCATCAACGCCGGCCTGCGGGCCGCGATGGAGAACGACCCGAAGGTCGTCATCCTGGGTGAGGACATCGGCAAGCTCGGCGGTGTCTTCCGGGTGACCGAAGGACTGCAGAAGGACTTCGGCGAGGACCGGGTGATCGACACCCCGCTGGCCGAGTCCGGCATCATCGGGACCGCGGTCGGCCTGGCGCTGCGCGGGTACCGGCCGGTCTGCGAGATCCAGTTCGACGGGTTCGTCTTCCCGGCGTACGACCAGATCATCAACCAGGTCGCCAAGATGCACTATCGGTCGATGGGCAAGCTGCGGATGCCGATGGTGATCCGGATCCCGTTCGGCGGCGGCATCGGCGCGGTCGAGCACCACTCGGAGTCGCCGGAGACGCTGTTCGCGCACATCGCCGGTCTCAAGGTGGTCGCGTGCGGCGACCCGGTGGACGCGTACTGGATGATCCAGCAGGCGATCACCTCCGACGACCCGGTGGTCTTCCTGGAGCCCAAGCGGCGCTACCACGAGAAGGCCGAGCTCGACGAGAGCGTGCCGCCGGCGTACCCGCTGCACAAGGCGAAGGTGGTCCGTGAGGGCACCGACGCGACGCTGTTCTGCTACGGCCCGATGGTGAAGACCTGTCTGCAGGCGGCCGAGGCGGCGCTCGAGGACGGGCGCAACCTGGAGGTCGTCGACCTGCGGACCATCTCGCCGCTGGACCTGCGGACGATCTTCGACTCGGTGAAGAAGACCCGGCGCGCGGTCGTCGTGCACGAGGCGCCGTTCTCGCTCGGCCCCGGCGCCGAGGTCGCGGCGCGGATCACCGAGGAGTGCTTCTACCACCTGGAGGCGCCGGTGCTCCGGGTCGCCGGGTACGACACTCCCTACCCGCCGTCGCGGATGGAGGAGGAGTACCTGCCCGACCTGGACCGGGTGCTCGACGGTGTCGACCGGGTGATGGGGTACTGATGGGCATCCAGCAGTTCCGCCTCCCCGACGTCGGCGAGGGTCTGGTCGAGGCCGAGATCGTCAGCTGGAAGGTCAAGCCCGGCGACACGGTCAAGCTCAACGACACCGTCGTCGAGATCGAGACCGCCAAGTCCCTGGTCGAGCTGCCGGTGCCGTTCGCCGGCACGGTCGCCGAGCTCCTGGTGCCGGAAGGCGAGACGGTCCCGGTCGGTACGCCGATCATCGCCGTCGAGACCGCCGACGCCACGCCCGGCGACCTCACCCCGCCGGTGACGTCCGGTACGCCGAAGGAAGACCTGGTCCCCGACACCGAGAACGGCGGCACCGGCCGGACGGCGGTCCTGGTCGGCTACGGCCCCCGCACCACGGAAGCCAAGCGCCGCCCCCGCAAGGGCGGAGCGCCCGCAGCCGCCCCCACCGCGGCAGCGCAGGCAGTGCCCGCGCCGGCACCGGTAGTTCCTGCTCCGGCTCCGGTCCCCGCGCCGGCACCCGCAGCAGCAGTTGCCGCAAGCAACATTCATGTGCTGGCGAAGCCCCCGGTCCGCAAGCTGGCCAAGGACCTGGGGATCGACCTGAGCACGGTCACCGCGACCGGCCCCGGCGGCATCATCACCCGTACTGATGTGGAGAACCACACCACCACCACACCAGCGGCTGCCGCACCTGCACCTTCGTACGCCGTACAGCCTGGCGCGGGCGACGTCCGCATTCCCGTGAAGGGGGTGCAGAAGGTGATGGCGCAGGCGATGGTGGCCAGTGCGTTCACCGCGCCGCACGTGACCGAGTGGATCACCGTCGACGTCAGCGCGACCATGGACCTGGTCGAGCGGCTGAAGAAGGACAAGGCGTTCAAGGACCTGCGGGTCTCGCCGTTGCTGATCGTCGCGAAGGCGGTCACGCTGGCGGCCCGCCGGACGCCGATCGTCAACGCGGCGTGGGACGAGGCGAACCAGGAGATCGTGCTCAAGGGCTCGGTCAACCTCGGCATCGCCGCGGCCACGCCGCGCGGCCTGATCGTGCCGAACATCAAGGGTGCGGAGTCGCTCACCCTGCCCGAGCTGTGCGGCGCCCTGAACGACCTGGTCGCCACCGCGCGGGACGGCAAGACCTCACCGGCCGACCAGGCCGGCGGGTCGTTCACGATCACCAACGTCGGCGTGTTCGGGGTGGACGCCGGGACGCCGATCATCAACCCGGGCGAGGCCGCGATCCTCGCCTTCGGCGCGGTCCGCAAGCAGCCGTGGGTGGTGGACGACGAGATCGTGCCGCGCTGGATCACCACGCTGGCGCTGTCGTTCGACCACCGCCTGATCGACGGCGAGAAGGGCTCGATCTTCCTCGCCGACGTGGCGAGCATCCTCGAGGACCCGGCCCGCGCGCTGATGTTCTAGGACGCGGTACGACGAACGGCCCGGACGCTGCGTCCGGGCCGTTCGTCTGTGCAGAGGAAAAGAGGGGGCCCCGGGCGGGGGACCCCCTCTTCTCAGCTTTCAGGAGTTCAGCGGATCCGCGTGACCGCGTCCAGCGCGTCCGCGATGCCCTCACCGAAGAAGGCGTTGTTGGCCGTCGTACCGGTGCAGCGCGCGTCCGGCGTCGTCGGGCACGCGGTGTCGTCGGCCTGGCGCTGCAGGGCCTTCTCCAGGTCGCGCGGACCCCACCACGGGTGCGCCGACTTCATCAGCGCGGCGACCCCGGCGACGTGCGGCGACGCCATCGACGTACCGCTCTTGGTGCCGTAGCCGCCGCCGGGCAGCGTCGACAGGATGCTGCTGCCGGGCGCCGCGACGTCGATCTTGCCGAGGCCGAAGTTCGAGAAGCTGCTCTTGATCCGGGCCTGCGTGGTGCTGGCGACGGTGATCACGCCGGGCAGCTCGGTCGGGATGTCCAGGCAGTCGTTGGTGATGTTCCGGGTCACCGCCGTGCTGTCGTTCGGGCTGGAGGTGTCGGTGGTCTTGTTGGCCAGGTCGTAGTTCGAGTTGCCGGCCGCGGCGACCGACAGGACGCCCTTCTTGGTCTGGTAGTTCATCGCCCGCCGGACGGCTTCCTGGACCGCGCCCTGGTCACCGTCGTCGTCGCACCAGAACTGCCACGGGTCGATGAAGTAGCTGTGGTTGGTGACGTCCATGTGGTGCTCGGCGGCCCAGACGAAGCCGCAGATCGCGTACTCGGGGTAGATGTAGCCGTCGTCGTTGACCACCTTCACCGAGGCGATCCGCACGCCCGGCGCGACGCCGACGATGCCGACGCCGTTGCGGGCCGCGGCGATCGTGCCGGCCACGTGGGTGCCGTGGTCGCTGGTGGTCGGGCGCCAGCCGCCCGGCGTACGGTCGGCGACGCCGTTCCCGGTGCAGTTGACCGAGTTCTTCGCGTCGAAGTTCGGCTTCAGGTCCGGGTGCTGGTCGTCGACGCCGCTGTCGGTGACGCCGACCAGGACGCGCTTGGAGCCGTCGGTGACCTGGTGCGCCTGGTCCGCCTTGATCTGGACCATGTCCCACTGCTTGGCCTCGTCCGGGTCCGGGACGACGGTCGACTCGCCGGCGTTCAGGCCCTTCGCGGCGGCCTTCGCCGCCGTACCGACCGGGCCCTCGGAGACGGCCGCGGTCCGGGTCGCGCCGACCGACTGCACCTCGCGGCCGTTGCGGCCCTGGCGGACGTCGGTGCGGAAGTCCGGGTTGGTCGACTGCGCGATCACGACGCCGAGCTGGTCGTACGACGCGACGACCGTGCCGCCGGCGGCCTTGACGGCCTGCTCGACCCGCTTCACGTGCGGCTTGGTGGCCTTGGTGTTGACCACGTAGTTCATCAGGAGGCCGGGCTCGGCCGCGGCGGCGGTGCTCGTCGAGGGTGCGAACGGGGTCGCCTGGGCGGCGGTCGCGGCACCGGCGGTGGTGAGGGCCAGGGCCGCCACCGCCAGGCCGGCGCTCAGCCGGCGGGTACGTGAGCTTCGGGACACACTTGCTCCTCAAGACACAGAGTGGAACGGGACGGCAACGCTGCGGTGAGCCTAGATCGGATTCGCGGCCGCGCCCACCACCCCGGCCAGGTCAGGGGAATACCCGCACACTTATCCACAGTTTTATCCACAGAATGTGGAACAAACAGTCGACTGATAAGATAGATACAACAGAGATACCAGTCGTATGTGACCAGGAAGCGTGAGGAGAGTCGTGGCAAGCGGGGTACCCGGCGAGCAGCCGGTGCTGGGGGACGAGACAGCAGAGATCGCACGGGTGGTGGCCGAAGCCGGGCCGGGGGTGGAGAAGATCCCCGCCGCGGAACGCGTGTACGCGTACGTGAAGGCCGCGATCCTGGACCGGGTCTACCCCGGCGGGGAGCTGCTCACCGAAGGTGAGCTGGCCACGGCCGTAGGAGTTTCCCGTACGCCGGTGCGCGAAGCGCTGCTGCGGCTGGAGGAGTCCGGCCTGGTCAAGCTGTACCCGAAGAAGGGTGCGCTGGTCCTGCCGGTGCTGCCGCAGGAGATCAACGACGTCCTGGAAGCCCGCGAGCTGATCGAGACGCACGCGGCCGCGAAGGTCTGGCCGCGGCGCAAGCAGCTGATCGAGGCGCTGACCGCGAAGGTCGACGAGATGCGCGCGCACCGCAAGGCGGGCGACGCGAAGAGCTTCCTGGAGGCCGACCGGGCCTTCCACGAGGCGATCGTCGGCGCGGCCGGCAACGAGATCCTCGCCAAGCTCTACAACAGCCTCCGCGACCGCCAGGTCCGGATGGGCGTGCCGGGCATCGAGGTGCAGCCGGCCCGGATGGACAAGTCGATCGTCGCCCACCAGGAGATGATCGAGGCGCTCGGCGGCAACAGCGTGAAGCGCTTCCGCGACCTCGTGGTCGCGCACATCGAGGTGGCCGCGACCGACCTGCGAGGCGTGCGGTGACCGAGCTCCTCTTCCCCCTGGGCGGTCGCCGCGCCTGGGCGGTGTGGGCGGCTGCCGTCTTCACCTACCTGGTGACCGTGCTGCACCGCGGCTCGATGAGCGTCGCGGGCCTGCAGGCGGCCGAACGCTTCCACATCTCCGCGTCGGCGCTGGCCAGTTTCACCGTCGTCCAGCTCACCGTGTACGCCGCGATGCAGGTCCCGGTCGGCATCCTGCTCGACCGGTACGGCTCGAAGCGGCTGCTGATCACCGCGTCCGGTCTGCTCTTCCTGGCCCAGTCGGCGTTCAGCCTGGTCGACTCCTACCCGGCCGCCCTCGCGGCCCGGGCGGTGCTCGGCGTCGGTGACGCCCTGGTCTTCATCAGCGTGCTCCGGGTGGTGATGTCCTGGTTCCCGGCGCTGCGTCAGCCGGTGATGTCGCAGGCCACCGGCATGCTCGGTGGCATCGGCGCGATCGTCTCGACGGTCCCGATGGCCGCGGCCTTCCACGCCTTCGGCTGGACCGGCACGTTCGCCGGCGCGAGCGCGCTCAGCCTGGTCACCGGTGTCGCCGTCCTGTTCCTGATCAAGGACACCCCGTACGACGAACCGCTGCACCGCGCGAAGCAGTCGCTCACCGAGGTCCGCCACAACCTGCGCCGCGCCTGGCGCGAGCCCGGCACGCGGCTGGGCCTGTGGACGCACTTCACCACGAGCTTCTCCGGCTCGACTTTCGGCCTGCTCTGGGGTTACCCGTTCCTCGTCCGAGGGCAGGGGCTCTCCCCGACGACAGCTGCGTCGCTGCTGATCCTGCCGGTGCTGGCCGGCCTGTTCTACGGCCCGCTGGTCGGCCGGTACGCCGCGCGCTTCCCGTTCTACCGGTCCTGGATCGTGCTGGCCGTGATCAGCGGGTCGGTGCTGATGTGGACCGTCGTCCTGCTCTGGCCCGGGAAGGCGCCGATGCCGGTGCTGTTGCTGCTGATCGTCGTACAGGCCGCTGGTGGTCCGGGGTCGATGCTCGGGCTGGACTACGCCCGGACGTTCAACCCGTCGACGCGCTTCGGCGCGGCGAACGGGATGGTCAACACCGGCGGCTTCATCGCGACGCTGATCTGCATCGGCATGGTCGGCGTCCTGCTGGACGTGTCGTCGGGCGGCGCCCCGCAGGAGATCGGCGACTTCAAGTTCGCGCTCGCGTTCCAGTACGTGCTGTGGGCGATCGGCACCCGGCAGATCCTCAAGTACCGGCGCAAGGCCCGCGGTCACCTGGCCCGGTACAACCCGGAGGCGTACCAGGCGCTGCTGGCCAACCGGATCATGCCGCTGAAGGGCTGAGACAGCCCGCTGGTACGGCCTGTCAGCCGAGTGCCAGGCCGGTGCCAGCGGGCCGGTGGACTGTGGTTCCCAGAGACACGAAGTCATCTGGAGGAACCGAATGTCCACAACGAACCAGCCCGCCATCGTGGCGGAAGGCCTGGTCAAGAAATATGGCAGCACGGTCGCGCTGGACGGCGTCGACCTGACCGTGCCGACTGGCACCGTGCTCGGCGTGCTGGGACCGAACGGCGCGGGCAAGACCACCGCCGTCCGGATCCTCGGCACGCTGCTGCAGCCGGACGCCGGGCACGCGAAGGTCGGCGGGTTCGACGTGGTCAAGGAGGCCGGCCGGGTCCGCGAGATCATCGGCCTGACCGGGCAGTACGCCTCGGTCGACGAGGACATGTCCGGCCGCCGCAACCTGGTCATGATCGGCCGCCTGATCGGGCTGTCCCGCCCGCAGGCCAAGAGCCGCGCCGACGAGCTGCTCGAACGGTTCGAGCTGACCGACGCCGGCGACCGGATCGCCAAGACGTACTCCGGCGGTATGCGCCGGCGCCTGGACCTGGCCGCAAGCCTGGTCGGCAACCCGAGCATCCTCTACCTGGACGAGCCGACCACCGGCCTCGACCCGCACGCCCGCAACGGCGTCTGGGACACCGTCCGCAACCTGGTTCTCGACGGTACGACGGTCCTGCTGACCACGCAGTACCTGGAAGAGGCCGACGCCCTGGCCGACTCGATCATGGTCTTCGACAAGGGCAGCGTCGTCGCCTCCGGGCGCCCGGCCGAGCTCAAGGCGCAGGCCGGCAAGCAGTCGCTCGACGTCCGCCCGGCCGAGCCCGGTCACCTCGAGCGGGTCGCCGCGATCGTCGCCGAGTCGACCGGCACCCGGCCCACCGTCGACGTCGTGAACGCCCTGGTCAGCGTGCCGGTGAGCGACGGGTCGTCGATGCCGGTCGTCGTACGGCGGCTGGACGAGGAAGGGATCGCCGTCACCGAGCTGTCCCTGCGACTGCCCAGCCTGGACGAGGTCTTCCTCGCCCTGACCGGTCACGCCGCCGAAGAACAGTCCACCGCAGTCCTGGAAGGAGCGGGCCGATGAGCACCGCCACACTCACCCCGACCGGCTCCGCGCAGCCGCAGCACGCCGTACGGCAGAGCCGCCCGTTCGCCTGGGTCCAGCAGAGCCTGACGCTGGCCTGGCGCAACATCGTCCGGATCCGGCAGAACCCGGAGGCGCTGGCCGACGTCACCTTCCAGCCGATCATCTTCCTGCTGCTGTTCCTGTTCGTCTTCGGCGGCGCGATCGGCGGTCAGGCCGGCGGGACCTGGCACGACTACCTGCCGTTCCTGCTGCCGGGTGTGCTCGTCCAGTCGGTGGTCTTCTCGACGCTGGGCACCGGGGTCGGGCTGAACGACGACTTCGCCAAGGGCGTCTTCGACCGATTCCGCAGCCTGCCGATCGCCCGGGTCTCGCCGCTGATCGGCGCGGTGCTCGGTGACACGGTCCGCTACCTGACCTCGATCGTGATCTTGATGGTGACCGGCTTCGCGCTCGGCTTCCGGTTCGAGAACGGTCTCGCCTACGGGTTGCTCGCCTGCCTGCTCGTGCTCGCCTTCGCGCTGTCGCTGTGCTGGGTGTGGGTCTGGCTGGGCCTGAAGCTGAAGACGGCGCAGGGCGTGCAGGGCATCGCGTTCCTGGTGATGTTCCCGCTCACCTTCGGCAGCAACATCTTCGTTCAGACCACCACGCTGCCGGGCTTCCTGCAGTCGTGGACCAAGATCAACCCGATCACCTACCTGGCCGATTCGATGCGCGGCCTGATGATCGGCGGCGACCTGCAGAAGCCGCTGCTGATCACGCTGGCCTGGATGGTCGGCCTGGTCGCGGTCTTCGCCCCGCTGGCGATCCGCGCCTACCGCAAGCGCACCTGAGAGACAGGACCGCGAAGGGCCGGAGCGAGGGGCTCCGGCCCTTTCGCCTGTCCGGAATCAGCCCGGCGCCCTGAAGCGAAAAGAAGGACTTTTACTTTGCTGCACAAGGATTTCGGCTCAGCGGAAACCTGCTGACAAGACCTTGCTCTGAGTGACTAAGATGAGCGGGTCACGCACGGGGTAGCGACAAGAGGTGTTATGAGCGATCCCTCCGTGCGCCGGTACTCCGGACGCTCGGTCGACGAGTGGAAGGCCGCCAGGCGGGAGCGCCTGCTGGACGCCGCTCTGGAGCTGTTCGGGACCGAAGGCTATCCCGCGACCTCGGTGGAACGTTTGTGTGCACAGGCGAAAGTGTCGACCCGGCACTTCTACCACGAGTTCCAGAACAAGGAAGCCGTGCTGCTCGCGGTGCACGCCCAGGTGATCGAGCTCGGGGTGCGCAGTACGGGGGACGCGCTGGCGGCGACGAAGGACGCGCCGGTCCGCGAGCGGATCACGGCGGCGCTCGACGGCTACCTGCGGACGATCATGACCGACCTGCGGCGGGCCCGGATCTCGTTCGTCGAGGTGGTCGGCGTGAGCCCGGCGGTCGAGGAGCAGCGGATCGCGTTCCGTGAGCTGCTGGTGTCCAGCGTGGTGTCGATCGGCGACGACGCGGTGGCCCGCGGCGAGATCACCCGCAAGGACTTCCGTTTCCTCGGCCTGTCGTTCATGGGCGCGGTCAACACGGTCGTCTACGACTGGATGCTGGCCGACCCGCGTCCACCGGAGCAGCAGGTCCAGTCCGCGCTGCGCGACCTCGCGGTCAACCTGATGACAGCAGACCCCGGCGCCGGCGGTCCGGCGGCAGGGTGAAGCGCTTGCGGAGCTCGTCCAGCGCGTCGCCGTGGCCCAGTTCCATCCCCGACCGGAAGGCGGTCTCGTAGTCCAGCTCGCCGAGGGCCGCCACGGCGGCCTCCACGGTCCGGCGGACCCACTGGTCGGGGACCACCCGGACGCCGCGGATCGCCGCGGCCAGGCCGAGGGTGCGGGCGGCCACCGCCGCGTCGCCGGCCATCAGGTCCATCGAGGCGGCGACCTCGACCACGGCCGACGCGATCGGCATGTCCTCGGTGGTCAGCGCCAGGGCGACCGCGGGCTCGACGTACCGGCGCGCTCCGGAAAGGTCGCCCTTGGCAACCATCACGCGGGCCAGCTCGGTCATCACCATCGCTTCGCCGTGCGGTGCCATCCGCTCGGCCTGCGGGTCGAGCGTCGCGTGCGCCTGCTCGGCCAGCTCGAGCGCCTCGTCCAGCCGCCCGGACATCCGGCTCAGGGCGGCCATCCCCATCAGCGCGATCCCCTGGCCGCCACGGCCGCCGGTCTCGCCGGCCAGCTTCCGCGCCTCGTGTACGTCGGCCCAGGCGGCGTCGAGGTCGCCCAGCTCGGCGCGGCTCACCGCCACCTGCCCGAGCAGCTGCGGCAGCCCTTCGGTCGTGCCCAGCTCACCGATCAGCCGCATCGCCTCGGTCAGCGCGTCGACTGCGGCCTGGTGGTCGCCGTGGGTCGCTGCGTAGGAGGCCTTCCCGCGCAGTGCCAGCGACGTGCCCCACCGGTCACCGATCGCCCGGAAGCCGTCGAGAGCGGCCTGCAGGTCGGCCGCCATCTGCTCGACGTCGCCCTCGTTCTCGCGGAACATCGCCGTCATCATCCGGGCCATGTTCCTGGTCCAGGCGTCGTCGCTCTCCCGCGCCTCTTCCAGCTGCCGGAAGGCGGTCGCCTTGTCCCGCCGGATCGCCGCCCACACCCCGTTGGTGAACCAGCCGACCGCGGACCGCCTGACCTCCTCGTGCCGACGGCTGAGCAGCCGCACCTCGGCCAGCCCGCGCATCGCCTTGGTCACCCCGTCCGACGGGTCCGCGCCGTTGGACAGCGTGCCGATCGAGTACAGCATCACGGTGAGCGCCCGGACCAGCGGTTCCGTCGGGCCCGGTACGGCCAGCGCCGACTCGAACCAGCTCACCGCCTCGGACGGTCGGCCGCGCATGTTCCAGTACTGGCCGAGGACGGCCACCAGCTTCAGCGACTCGTTGGCCCGGCCGGAGTCGATCGCCGTCCGCAGCGCGTCCAGCAGGTTCTCGTTGTCGGCGTCCATCCGGGCCATCCACCGCAGCTGGTCGCCGGTGCGCAGCTTCGGTTCCGCCTTGCGCAGCAGGTCACCGAAGTACGCCGCGTGCGCCTGGCGGATCTGGTCGACCTCACCGGCGGCGGCGAGCTGCTCGGCGCCGTACGCCTTCACCGTCTCGAGCATCCGGTACCGGACCGATCGCTCCTCGGCGGCAGCCTCGACCAGCGACTTGTCGACCAGCGAAGCCAGTACGTCGAGCACGGCCTCCGGTGGCAGGCCAGGTCCGCTGCAGACCTGCTCGGCGGCCTCGAGGGTCGCGCCGCCGGAGAACCGCGACAGGCGACGAGCGACCGCCTGCTCGTCGGGCTCCAGCAGTTCCCAGCTCCACTCGACGACCGCACGCAGCGTCTGGTGCCGTGGCAACGCCGTACGGCTGCCGCTGGTCAGCAGCCGGAACCGGTCGTTCAGCCGGTCGACGATCTGCAGGGGAGTGAGGGCGCGCAACCGGGCCGCGGCCAGCTCGATCGCCAGCGGCATCCCGTCGAGCCGGCGGCAGATCTCCGCGATGGCCTGGCGGTTCGCGTCGACGACGGCGAAGTCCGGCCGGACCGCGCGGGCCCGGTCGACGAACAGCCGGATCGCCGGGTAGTCGTCGTCGGTCGCATCGACCGGCGGCAGCTCCAGCGGCCCGACCTGGTGCAGGTGCTCGCCGGGGATGCCGAGAGGTTCGCGGCTGGTCGTGAGCACGCGCAGGCGTGGGCACTCGGCGAGCAACGAGTCGACCAGTCCGGCGACCTCCTGGATCAGGTGCTCACAGTTGTCGAGCACCAGCAGGACGCGGCGGTCCGCGATCACGTCGACCAGCCGGTCCGTCGCCGCGCGGGTGGTGGGGAGCCGCTTCGGCGTCAGCGTGGTCTGGATGCTGTCGACGTACTCGCTCGCACCCAGCGCCGACAGCAGCGTCGGGGCCACGTCGGCCGCGTCGGCCAGTGGTGCGAGCTCGACGAAGTAGATGCCGTCGCTGCTCTGGTTGACCAGCGTCCGGCCGGTCTCGGTCGCCAGCCGCGTCTTGCCGGCGCCACCAGGGCCGACCATCGTCACCAGCCGGGTCCCGTCGTTCAGCTGGCGCGACAGCTCGGCGACGTCCTCGGCCCGGCCGACGAAGCTGGTCAGCGGAGTCCGCAGGTTGCTCTTCGGCTTGGGAACCGGACCAGCAACCTGTACGCCGGCCGAAGCCGCCGGCGGATCGATCTCGTCACCCCGCAGCACGGCCACGTGCACGTCGCGCAGCCGCGAGCCCGGGTCGGCCCCGAGCTCGTCGGCGAGCGTCGTACGGACGCGCTCGTACGCCGCAAGCGCCTCGGCCTGGCGCCCGTCAGCAGCGAGCGCGCGGATCAGCAGCTCGTGCGGGCGCTCCCGCAACGGGTGCGCGAGGGTGAGCCGTTCCAGGTCGGCCACGACGTCACGCGCGTGGCCGGTGGCGATCCCGGCCTCGGCCAGGTCCTCGGCGGTGCCCAGCCGGAGCTCGGTCAGCCGGTCGGCCTCCACTTGGGCGAACGGCAGGTCCCGCAGGTCGGCCAGGGCCTCGCCGCGCCAGAGCCGGTCCGCCTGGGACAGCAGGGCGTGCGCTTGGGCCGGGTCGGTGGCGAGTAGTTGCCGTCCGCGCCGAGCCAGCTCCTCGAACTGGACCGCGTCGACGCAGTCGGGCCCGATCGTCAGCGTGTAGCCGGCCGGGCCGGACTGGACGGAGATGCTCGACTCGGTGGCGGGCAGACCGGCCCGCAGGCGGGAGACCAGCGACTGCAGCGCGTTGGCACTGGGTGCTTCGCTGCCCCACAGCCCGTCGACCAGCGTGTCCACACCGACCGGCTTGCCGGCGCCGAGAGCCAGCCTGGCCAGGAGTCCGCGCAGCCGGACGCCGCGGACGTCCAGCGGTGAACCGTCGGCCGCCCACATCGCGAGTGGACCGAGCACCGCTATGCGCACCCCACCAGCCTCCCACAGCACCCGCTCAAACCCCCTGCCGTTTGTCACAGTCGGCGGGCTAAGGTCGGCTCTCGTGACCGACATCGCCGCGCACACGCAGACCGCGCTCACCCGGATCATCACCGAGCGTCAGACCAAGGGCCGGGTTCCGGGCCTGGTCGGCGCCGTCGCCCGCGGCGGGAAACTCGCCTGGTCGGGCGGTGTCGGCTCGGCCTCGCTGGACCAGCCCGGCGTCGCGCCGACCGCCGACACGCAGTACCTGATCGCCTCGCACAGCAAGACCTTCACCGCGGTCGCGATCATGGCGCTGCGCGACGAGGGCAAGCTCAGCCTCGACGACACCGTGGAGAAGCTGATCCCGGAGAGCAAGCACGCCGGCGTCACCGTCCGGCAGATGCTCAGTCACGTCAGCGGCATGCAGCGCGAACCGGTCGGCGACGTCTGGGACGTGATGGCCTTCCCCGACCGCGCCGAGCTGATCGCCGGCTGGAACGAGGCCGAGCGGATCGGCAAGCCGCACCACCGCTTCCACTACTCCAACCTGGTCTACTCCGTGCTCGGCGAGATCATCGCGCGGCTCGACGGCCGGTCCTGGTACGAGTCGCTCCAGGCCCGGATCCTGCAGCCGCTGGAGATGCGCCGGACCACGGTGGGGATGGACGGCGGCCCGGCCGCGTCCGGGTACTACGTGCCGCCGTTCAGCGACGTACCGGTGCCGGAGCCGCTGCTCTCGCTCGGCGCGATGGACGCCTGCGGGGGACTCGCCAGTACGGCGGAGGACCTCGCCAAGTGGACCTCGTTCCTGGCCGATCCGACCGACGAGGTGCTGTCCAAGGACACCCTCGACGAGATGTGCCAGCCGCAGATCATGGCCGACCTGGACCGCTGGCAGCTCGCCTTCGGCCTCGGCTTCATGCTGCTCCGCGTCGGTGAGCGCGTCTTCGTCGGCCACACCGGCGGCATGCCCGGCCACATCACCGGCACCTTTCTGCACCGCCCGTCCGGTACGGCGGGTATCGCGCTGATGAACACGACCGCCGCGCCGTCGCCCGCCGCCGTCGCCACCGAACTGGCGATCAAGGTCCTCGACGAGGACCCGGTCCTGCCGAAGGCCTGGACGCCCGGCACGACGATCCCGCCCGAGCTGGCCGGCGTCCTCGGCACCTGGTTCACCGAGGGCCAGCCCTTCGTCTTCTCGGTCCGCGAAGGCCACCTCGAAGCCAAGTCCCCGGCCGCCGCCGACTACGTCGCCCCGGCCGTCTTCGAGCAGGTCTCCACCGACGTCTACCGCACGGTCTCCGGCCGCGAGACCGGCGAACTGCTCCGCATCACCCGCGCCGCCGACGGCACCCCGACCAAGTTGAACTGGGCAACCTACCTCTGCACCCGCGAGCCCCTCGCCTTCGGCCAGCACCTTTAGACGGACGACGATGCCCAGGACAGACGGTCCTGGGCATCGTCGGACGAGCTACTCCGTGTAGCCCGTGTGGCCGTCGAGGATCTCCCGGATGATGTCCAGGTGCCCGACGTGGCGGGCGGTTTCCTCGATCATGTGGCACAGGACGTAGCGCAGCGAGGCGGCGCCGCCGCCGGCGCGCATCGACGGCGGGCCCTGCTCGAGCGCGTCGAGCGAGAGGTTCGCGATGGTCGCGTTCGACCGGGCGCACTCCTCGTCGTACTCGTCGAGCAGCTGGGCCAACGGGACGTCGTCGACGAACATCTCGGCGTCGACGTGGCCGTCGTCGGTCCACGGCGTCTGCCCGGTGTCGGGGACCCCGGCGACGTTCAGCTGGAACCAGGAGTACTCGTTCCAGCGCAGGTGCGCCACGAGGCCCGCCATCGTCATCAGCGGCGACGTCGGCAGCACCTTACGGTGCTCGTCGGCGGCCTTGAGGTCCTTGCACTTCATCCGCACGAACGACCGCTGAAGATCCAGCCAGCCGGTCAGTTGGGTTCGCTCGTCCGCGGTCAGCGGAGGACGGGTCACAACAGTCATCAACGACTCCAAGAGTGGAACTGGAGCCACCGCTCAGTCGCGGGTACGACGAGTCGGCAGCACGAAGGTCTTACCAGACATCGCGCTCACCTCCTCTCGTCGTCGCCTGGACCCTACCGGTCCGCCGCGCCCGAGCTCAACAGAATTGCTTTGACCTCGGCCTTGAGCACCTTGCCGACCTTGGAGCGCGGCAGCTCGGTCCACACCACGACCTGCTTGGGCGTCTTCACGCTCCCCAGCCGGCTCTTCACGTAGTTGCGGACCTCCGACTCCGACACGGTCAGCCCCGGGTGCAGCTGCAGCACGGCGGTGACCCGCTCGCCCCACTTCTCGTCGGGCAGCCCGACCACCGCGCAGTCCTGGATCGCTGGGTACGTCATCAGCGCCTGCTCGACCTCGGCCGAGTACACGTTGAACCCACCGGTGATGATCATGTCTTTCGCCCTGTCCACGATGTAGAGGTAGTTGTCGTCGTCGAGGAACCCGATGTCCCCGGTGTGGTGCCATCCGTACGCCGAGGCGGCCGCGGTCGCCTCCGGATCCTGGTAGTAGCCGGCCATGACGAGCGACCCCCGGACCACGATCTCCCCGCGTGCACCGTGATCCAGGAGCCGCCCGTCGTCCGCCATGATCGCGACCTGGGTCAGCGGACTCGGCCGTCCCGCGGACGCGAACCGCTCGACCGCGGGCGTTCCGTCGGGGTGGAAGTGGTCGGCCGGCGCCATCGTCGCGATCATCATCGGCGCCTCGCTCTGGCCGAACAGCTGGGCCATCACCGGCCCGATCCGCTCCAGCGCCTCCTCCAGCCGGGCCGCCGACATCGGTGCCGCGCCGTACCAGAAGCACTGCAGGGAGCTCAGATCCCTGCTGGGCAAGGACTCCTCCGCCAGCAGCATGTAGATCAGCGTCGGCGGCAGGAACGTGTGGGTGACCCGGTGCCGCTCGACCAGGCCGAGGAACGCGGGCAGATCGGGCTTCGGCATCACGACGATCTCGCCGCCGAGCGTCAGGACCGGGAAGCACAGGACGCCGGCCGCGTGCGTCAGCGGCGCCAGCGCGAGGTAGACCGGCCGGCCCTCGAACGGGTACGCCATCAGCGTGATCGCCGACATCGTCTCCAGGTTGCGCCCGGTCAGCATCACGCCCTTCGGGCGGCCCGTCGTACCGCCGGTGCCGACCAGCAGCGCGACGTCGTCGACCGGCTCGGCCTGCCACGGCTCCGCCGGTACGCCGTCCAGCCACTCCGTCAAGCTGATTGCCTCGGGCAATGAATCGTCGAGGCAGACGACCAGCCGCAGCTTCGTCAGCTCCGGCAGGATCCGTTGCACCAAAGGAAGAAATGCGCGCTGGAACACCAGCACCGAGCAGTCGAAGGCGTCCAGCAGGTCCCGGTTCTCGGCCGCCTCGTTGCGCGGGTTGACCGGGCACCAGACCGCGCCCGCCCGGGAGATGCCGAACACGCAGGCGAACGCGATCGGGTTGTTCGCCGACAGGATCGCGACCTTGTCACCCGGCCCGATCCCGGACTTCGCCAGCGCCCGGGCGACCTGGTACGACAGTTCCTGCACCTCGCCGTAGCTCAGGCTGGTGCCGTTCATCGTCAGGCAGGGCGCCGCCGGACCCAGCGACGTCCCTTTGTCCAGATAGTCGTACAGCCGCACGCGAACTCCTCGGTGGAACAAGCGCGGGGGCCACCCGAGGGGGTGAGAGGGGTTGCCCCCGCGCCTGGTTCAGTGATGGACCGTCAGCACGGGTTCGAGCACCAGCCCGAAGCTCCGCAGGACGCCCAGCAGTTCGCGGTGCCCGAAGGCCTGACAGGCCGAGGCGAGCCCGACCCGGTGCGGCGGTTGCTGCAGCAGCGAGTACGCCGCGTAGGCCTGCAGCGCGCCGGTCTGCTTGTAGTTGCTGTTGCCGTAGATCACGCAGTGCGCGCGCCCGAGCGGACCGGTCGCGTAGACCGAGTCCAGCGACGTGTTGACCCGTGGGTTCTCGCGCGGCGGCATGCTGGCCTGGACCGAGGCGGCGACGTCGGCGAGCGCCGACTCCTGCTGGTCCGCGGGAAGCGTCTTGATCTGCGTCTCGACCATCTTCACGGCCTCGACCACGCCCTGCATGACGGTCCGGTCGAAGACGCCACCGGCGACCTTGACGTTCGCGACGCGTGGGTCGTTGCGGAACCAGACCGGGTGGCTGGTGCCGCCCCAGGGCAGCGCGAGCGCGGACTCGTGCTGACCCGGCACGTTCACCTCGAACGTGGTCAGCGGGTCCCACTTCACCAGCTTGTTCTGCTCCAGGTAGTGCCAGTCCGCCTTCAGGATCGTGAAGATCGTCTGCGTCGACGCGTACGTCGGGAAGCCCTTCCACAGCACGAGAATGTCGAGCGTGTCCAGGCCGGGCGTCTCCAGGCAGATGTTCGCGGCGATCTCGCCGGTCGTGTACATCTGCGCGATGCCCGGGCCGAGCAGCAGCCCCTGCGACGCGAACTTGTCGCCCCAGTTCTCCTGCGCGGCCAGCATCCAGTCCTGCTCGCCGGTGGTGTCCAGGTAGTGGCAGCCGGCCGCCAGCGACGCCTCGACCACCTCGGGCCCGTACTTCACGAACGGCCCGACCATGTTGCTGACCACCTGCGCGCCGCTGAACAGCTCGGTCAGCGCGCCGACCTCGTGGTCGACCTCGACCACCTCGTGCTCGACGGTCTCGATGCCGGGGACCTTGTCGAGCACCGCCTGGATCCGCGCCTTGTCCCGGCCGGCGGCGATGAACGGGACGTGGTACTCCCGCAGGTACTCGCAGACGAGCCGGCCGGTGTAGCCGGAGGCGCCGTACACGACGACGGGTTTGGTCATCTCACATCCCCATTCCGCCGTCGACCGGCAGGCCCGCGCCGGTGATGAACTTCGCCGCGTCGCTGGCCAGGAAGACCACCGCGTCGGCCATGTCGCCGACCTCGCCGAGCCGGCCCAGCGGGGTCAGCCCGATCACGTCGCCGACGGCGGCCTCTGCCGACGGCCAGAGCCCAAGGGTGACCATGTCGGCCGCGAGCTTCATGCCCATCTCGGTCGGAACCAGCCCGGGGTAGACGCAGTTCACCCGGACGCCGTACCCGAGTTTGCCGGACTCCATCGCCGCCACGCGGGTCAGCCGGTCGACCGCCGACTTGGTCGCGGAGTAGCCCGCGATGCCCGGGAACGGGATCGTCGCCGCGACGCTGGAGATGTTGACCACCGAGCCACCAGACCCCGCCGGTCCGCCCGGGCGCATCGCCCGGAACGCGTGCTTCACACCGAGCGCGGTGCCCAGCACGTTGATCTCCAGCATCGTGCGGACGTCGTCCGGGTCGAGGTCCACGACCAGGCCGGACAGCTCGACGCCGGCGTTGTTCACCAGGATGTCCAGGCCGCCCAGCTCGCCGACGGTGGCGGTGATCGCGGTCTCCCAGTTGGCGTCGTCGGTCACGTCGAGCTTGACGAACGCCGCGGTCGCGCCGGTCTGCTTCAGCTCGTCGGCGGTCGCGCTGCCCAGGTCCTCCTGGATGTCGGCGATCACCACCGACGCCCCGGCGGCGGCGAGTGCCGCGGCCATCCCGGCGCCCAGGCCGCGGGCACCCCCGGTCACCAGAGCCTTGCGTCCGGTCAGGTCGTACATGGCATCTCCCCTCAGCCGGTGCGGATGCTTTGACGCCGCGGTCACCGGTGAGGCGGCGACCGGGCGATGGAACTCAGCGTCATGGATGTTTGGACAGTCGTCAAGACTTTCTTGGACAAGTGTCAAGGAATTCCGGGCAGGCCGGGTAGGATCGGGTCAGGAGGCTTGCCGATGACCGAGGTGACGGACCGGATCTCGCGCCGGCAGGTGGACAAGTTCGCGGAACGCCGCGCACAACTGGCCACCTCGGCGCTCCGCACGCTGTCCGAGCTCGGGTACGCCCGGACCAGCCTGCGCGAGATCGCCCAGAACTCCGAGTTCTCGCACGGAGTGCTGCACTACTACTTCCGCGACAAGGTCGAGCTGATCACCGCCTGCGTGCGGCAGTACAAGGCCGAGTGCGTCACCCGGTACGACGAGCTCGTGGTCACCGCGACCACCGCCGAAGGCCTGCGCAAGGACTTCGCCGACGCACTCGCGACCACCTGCCGCGAGGACGCGTCGATGCACCGCCTCTGGTACGACCTGCGCAACCAGGCCCTCTTCGAGGAGTCCTTCCGCAAGGACGTCCTGGAGATCGACCAGACCCTCGAACTGATGATCTGGCGAGTCGTCACCACCTACGCCGACCTCGCCGACCGCCCCCTGGCCGTCACCCCGAGCACCGCCTACGGGCTACTGGACGGCCTCTTCACCCAGGCCCTCCTCCGCCACCTCGCCGGCGTCCCGAACGCCACCGAAGACCTCGCCGCAGCAGCCCACCAAACCCTCCCCAAACTCCTGCAGCGGTGACGGGAAGCCCAGCGTCATCCCGCTGAAAAGTCAGCCGTCATCAACGGAATCAAGACCGATCTCTTGCATGGCAATTGCCAGTCGATCACTCGGATCGCAAAGTCAGCGGTTTTCTCGCTCCACCTGAGGACTCCACTGAACTTCAGCCACGGCGTCATGGCTGTGAATACTTTCGAAGTTTCGAACTCGCACGGTGTGCTCAAGTCGCCGAGTCCGCAGACGAATCGACAAGTCCCGCGCCATGTCCTCTACAAAGAGCGGGTGCTCGAATGCCTCCATCGTGATGACGCGTTCGTCTGGTCGCTTGACCAGTGGATAGATCGGGCAGGAGCCCGCCTGGCGGATCAACTCCACTGCTCGCCCGAATGCGAGGGGATAACAGTCGTCGCCGTGCCCTGCTGTCGTCACTTCCACGGCACTTCGCTGGTTGTGAGCACCGTAGTCACTGATCGCCTTGCTGCACGGACAGAGGCTAGTAACTTCAGACGTAACACTCGACTCGACGCGGCAGGTTTCCGACCTCCATGTTGCACGCAATCTGAGATCCGACGTTTGCCACGAGAGATGCTCGGAGACCGGAGAGATAACCTGCGTCGCTACTGGAAGAGCGACCTGGACCTCAACCTCGCTGGCCCCTAGACGAATCGCCGCCGCCTTCAGGGTGACCGGTAGCGTTCGCGGGTCCACCTCCGACAAAGTTTCGTGAATGACGGAAACCATACGGCTCATATGCGTTCCCCGTCGATGGGCGTCGAGTCCGACAGCAATGTCGAAATTCGCCACCCCAGACTGCTCGGTCTCGCCGTCGTAGAACCGGGTCGGATACCGAACTCCGGCGATTCCTACTCGATGGAGGGCAATGCCTCGGGGGTCAAATTCGTCCTGGATGTCCGGGAGCATGTCAGTCGACTTACCCTCTGTAGATGCACCCTGAAGTGCAGGTTTCGTAAACATGGACAGCGCACAGGTCGGGCAACTCCGGAATCAAGCGGTCCCAGATCCAGCGTGCGAGGATCTCGCTCGTTGGATTACTGAGGCCCTCAATCTCATTTAAGTAATAGTGGTCAAGTTGCTCTTCCAAGGGTTTGAAAGCACTTTTGATGTCACCGAAGTCGCGTACCCATCCAGCCTCACTGTCGACAGGCCCGCTGATATGGATCGCGACTTTATAGGAGTGGCCGTGGAGTCGGGCGCACTTGTGTCCAGATGGAACATTCGGTAGCAGATGGGCGGCCTCGAACCGGAATTCTCTAAATATCTCCGTTTCATGCATCATGCGATCCCGAGATACTTGTGGGTTTGCAGACTGAGTTGCCACCTTGGATTCTCCAGGCAATATTCAACGGCCAGTTTAGTGTTGTGTACGACATCGGGTCCGTCCATCGGCTGCACCCGGAACGAATCGAAGTCCAAGTCTTCGAAAGATCGAGGATCTACTCCACCCTGGGGAAAAACAAACTTCAGTTCATCGCCACCGGTTACGACGAGTTCCGCTCCGATTTTCGGGCTGACGCAGAGCCAGTCAATGCCGGGAGTTGGGACTCGAGTTCCATTGGTCTCCACGGCGATGTAGAAGCCGCGGGCATGAAGTTCGTCGATCGCCGCCGAGTCAAGTTGCAGTAGAGGTTCGCCGCCGGTACATACCACCATGCGGTGCGAAGGGACGGTTGTAGGCCAGGCTGCTTCGACCGCGTCGGCCAGCGCGCGGGCGTCGGCGAATCTGCCCCCGCCCGGTCCATCGGTACCGACGAAGTCGGTGTCACAGAACTTACACACCGCCCTGGCGCGGTCCTTCTCATGGCCAGTCCACAGGTTGCAGAGGCTGAACCTGCAGAAGACCGCTGGCCGGCCAGCATGGGTGCCTTCGCCTTGGAGAGTGTAAAAGATCTCTTTGATTTTGTAGCTCATTCAGGACGCCTGATACACGAGGGGGTCGGAGGTTCCCGCCTCTTTGAAGCCACGGAGACGGAGTAGACAGGAGTCGCAATGGCCGCAGGGTGCTCCAGTGTCATCCGGGTCGTAACAAGAGGATGTCAGAGAGTAGTCAACGCCCAGCGACAGCCCGAGTTCCACCGTCTCCGCTTTCGTCAGGTTGATCAGGGGAGTGTGTATCGTGAGCTTCTTTCCCTCGACGCCCGCGCGTGTTGCGAGATTGGCCATTGCCTCGTAGGCGGCGATGTACTCCGGGCGGCAGTCGGGATACCCCGAGTAGTCGACTGCGCTCACGCCGATGAAGATGTCGCTCGCGCCCAGGACTTCCGCATAGGCGAGGGCGAAGGAAAGGAAGACAGTGTTGCGGGCGGGTACGTAGGTGATCGGGATGTCTTCGGTAACCTCGCCGGCCGATGCGTGCTTCGGTACCTGGACGTCCGCAGTGAGAGCGGAGCCGCCGAAGAGTCGGAGATCGATGTCGCAGACGACATGCCCCGCTACCACTTGCGCAGCGGCCACCCGCCGAGCCGCCTCAAGTTCAATCACGTGTCTCTGGCCGTACCTGAAACTGAGGGCGAAGGTCTCGTATCCCTCCGCCTTGGCATGCGCCAGAACAGTGGTCGAATCGAGGCCACCGCTGAGAAGAACTACGGCCTTGCGAGACATGTAAGCGATCCCATCCATCGGGCCTGCCCGATATGAGTAGAAGTAACTGCAGGCTAGAGTAGCCGCAGCCGACCGACAGTTTTGGGTACAGGAGTCAGTGTCGATGCCGAAACAACTGACGATCGTGGTGACGTGCACCGATCGCAAAGCGCTGTCGCGGGCTCCTCGGCATGAGGTTCGCCACCTGCCCGATGTCGCCCTGGAGGTGCGCGCTCGCATGTGGGTGGACCTGGTGTCGGCGGCGACCGACACGCGTCCCCTTGCCCGGTTGTACCAGGGTGAGGCCTGGCATCAGGTGAGTAAGTTGGAGGCGGAGGTCGCGGCGAAGGGCTTCGTCCCGCGGACATTGGTCGCGTCGGCAGGGTTGGGTCTGAGGTCGGTCCAGTCAGAGGCACCGGCCTACTCTGCAACGTTTGCCCTGGGGCATCTGGACAGTGTCGGGCTGGACCGCAGTCAGAACCAGATGTGGTGGGAGAGGATTCGGAGCTCGCGCCTCGCGGACGACCTCGATGATCCGTTCGCAGGTCCTACCTTGCTGGTCCTCTCCGAGACGTATGCCTCGGCGATGGCCCGAGAACTAGAATCGCTTGAGGCCCGCGAAGATGTCCTTGTGTTCGGCGGGATGAGCGGACTGCTGGAGGAGCAGCGTTTCCCATCCGATCTCGGACTGCGAAGTGCGCTCGGCGGTACAGCAATCAGCCTCAACCTTCGGATGGCGACTATGTGGTTACAGCGGCAAACGACGGTGAAATTCGATGCCGAGCGCAACCGAACGGAGTGGGATGCGTGGGCGGAGTCAGTTCGCAAGAGCACTGTATACAACCGTCAACCAGTGGATGACGCGGCCGTGGCTGCATGGATCCGGATGGTGCGGGAATCGCGGCCGGACTTGAGCAAGACGGTCGCGCTTCGGATGCTGCGCGACTCAGGTGTGGCTTGCGAGCAGCGAAGGTTCGGCGCCCTCTTTTCCGCCGTAACGGGCAAACCATGAGCGAGGGGTGGCTTGAGCGACGGGCGCTTCGCGTTCTCCAGAACGATGACATGCCTCTATATTTGTTCGCATTGGCAGCCGAAGAGGTCGATCTGGTGGCAGATGTAGCCCGGATTGGACGCGATGAAGCCGGCAAGTTGATCGGATACCAACGCCCCGAGAAACGTAAGCACGTCAAGCAGATCCAGGACTATCTGGACAGCGCACACGTGTTGTTTCCGAATGGGTTGATCCTCGCACTCCCTCAGGAGGTTAGGTTCAGATCCAGTCGTGGTCCAGGGGCGTCCGATGGGCTAGCGGTATCAGGCACGTTGGAGATTCCCATTAGTGATGGCGCCGACGGTCCGCGGCCAGCGTGGATAGTCGACGGCCAGCAGCGGAGCCTTGCGCTCGCCCGTACTAAGAATTCACGACTCCCAGTTCCGGTCGCCGGGTTCGTCGCTGCGAATATTGAACTGCAACGGGAGCAATTTCTCCGTGTGAATACCGTGCAACCGCTGCCATCCAACCTGGTGACAGAACTTCTGCCGGAGATAGCGCGCGTCCCCTCCAATCGGATGTCGACACGAAAACTGCCGTCGGCGTTGGTCGACATGCTGAATCAGGACGCAGATTCGCCATTTTATCAATTGATCCGGCGGGCTTCGTCTACCACTGAGGACAAGCGGCTCGCAGTTGTTACCGACACCAGCCTGGTGGAAGCGCTCAAAGAATCGCTTGAATCACCGTCAGGCGTCCTCTTTCCGTATCGAAATATAGCCGCTGGGACGACTGATACGGCTGGCATCAGGGCAGTCCTGATCGCCTACTGGTCGGCCGTGCGAAATACCTTCCCGGAGGCGTGGGGAAAGCCTGCAACTCAATCCCGCCTCATGGGCGGCGTTGGTATCCGTGCGATGGGGCGCCTTATGGAAAGAGTGATGGCGCACGTAAAAATATCGGATAATGAAGCGGTGAAGCAAGCCGAAATGGAACTCTCCTTGGTTGCCGATGTGTGCTGCTGGACGAAGGGAGTATGGCCCGAGTTAGGGTTGCCTTGGGATGAACTCCAAAATACTCCGCGTCATATTAGCGCTCTATCGAATTTTCTTGCACGCTCATATGTGACTCAGCGGGCGGTGAAGTGAAGTTCTACTTTCCTGACAGTCAAGATTTAGTCAGCCCGACCTACGACTTCCTGCAGGATGAATACTCGCCCTTTAGGGTTCGTCAGCGCGACGACCGCTACGCTCACGAAGTGCTCGGCCGGGCTCCATATCATGGAATACTGGTAAGTAAGGCTATCGTCGATGGATCGGTCAAGGGTGCCGGTAAATATACATCCGCCCAGCGTGCCAGACTGTATCGACTAGGTGTTGAGCGGTTCTTTCGGCTACCGAAGAATATCGACTCTCTCGGCGACAATGGCGCCTTCAACTATGCTGATGAACTCGTTCCGCCAGTTTCTGTGGCGGAGACATTGGACTTTTATGAAGGCTGTGGATTCACGTCGGGTATCAGTGTCGACCACATCATCTTCGGCTATGAGCCTAATCATGACTTCGAGACAGTAGCGTCCGCATGGGCCGAACGGCGTTTGCTGACACTTCGCCTGGCAGAAGAATTCATAGGCAAGGTTGTCGATCAGAAACTACACGTCGAACCGGTCGGAGCAGCGCAGGGATGGAGCCCGGCCAGTTATGCAGACAGCGTTCTTCAGTTGCAGAACATGGGTTATCAACGCATCGCGTTGGGGGGCATGGTGCCGCTCAAGACGGCCGATATTATGGACTGTCTGTTGGCGATCGACCAGGTCCGCCAACCGCAAACCGAACTGCATCTGCTGGGGATAACTCGCATCGCGTCAATGGCTGCGTTCGCGCAGCATGGCGTGGCCAGTTTCGACAGCACATCGGCGTTTCGTCAGGCGTTCATGGACGACCGCGACAACTTCCATACCGCAGACGACTCGTTCGTCGCCTTGCGGGTGCCGCAGGTTGAGGGAAACCCGACCCTTCGTCGCGGCATTCTCTCAGGTCGGATCTCACAGAAGGACGCTGTGAAGCTGGAGCGAGCCTGTCTCAAGGCGCTTCGCGGGTTCGACGGCAGCCAGGAGTCCCGACGGGTGGCCCTATCTGCCCTGGCTGAGTACGAGTTGCTGTGCCAAACAGCCAAGAAGTCGTATATCACTGAGTACGATCGAACACTGCAGGCCGCGCCGTGGAGCGACTGTGCGTGCACGCTCTGCCGCGAACTGGGGATCGAAATCGCAATCTTCCGGGGAACCGAACGTAACAAGCGGCGAGGGTTTCACAATCTGTCGGTCCTTGCCGCGAAGATGGAGAGCCTACCTGCGAAGCCCACTCAGAGGAGCAACCGTGGCTGACCGCTACGACATCCGTCTTCCGGCACTTCAAATCCGGCAAGGCAGTCACTTCATCTATTGCTTTGGTGTTGATGGCAAGCGGATCCACGATTTCGCGGCCGTCTCACGGGTCCATCGGACCGATGACTCTCTCCAGGGGTATCAGCGGCCTGAAGTTCTAACTCATATCAAAGCGATCCGCCGCTACCTAGAGTCGCCAGAGGCTATGCTTCCGAACGCGGTCGTCCTGGCGTTCGATGGACGAGTGACCTTCGAGTCGGCGAATCTTAACTCGCTGCTCGAGTACATCGTCCCGGGTGAACTCGTCATTCCCGTCGATGAAAACCAGGCCGAAGAGGATCGACCGGCGTGGCTAGTCGACGGGCAACAGCGATCGGCCGCGATTAGAGACGCCGATGTCGGAGAATTCCCGGTGGCTGCGGTGGGCTTCATTGCCAAAGACGAGGCTGAGCAGCGCTCGCAGTTCATTCTGGTCAACAATACGAAGCCGCTGCCAAAGGGGCTCATCCATGAACTCCTCCCGGATTCGACTGGACACCTTCCGCCCGCCTATGCACGGAAGCAACTCCCCGCCGAGATTATGATCAAATTGAACGCTGGGCCGCGCAACTGGGTTGGGCACCCCTTTGCTGAGCGCATCGCAACCCCGACACAACCCAGCGGATACATCAAGGACAATAGCGTCCTTAAGATGATTGAAAACAGCCTGTCTGATGGTGCTCTATATAGATTCCGCGGCGATGACGGCACGGGGGACGTGCCAGCCATCCTCGAACACCTGAATCTCTTCTGGACAGTAGTATCGGACGTGTTCTACGAGGCCTGGGAGCTTGAGCCACGTAAGTCTCGTCTGACCCATGGCGTGGGCATTCAGGCTATGGGGTACGTCATGGATCAACTCACCGAGGATCGTGACCTCGCAGCAGAAGGCACCGAAGACCTTGAGAGCGCACTACGAGCCCTTCGCGATCACTGTTCGTGGACCTCAGGTACTTGGCAGTTCTCGGCGGCTGAGCAACGCCGATGGAACAGCCTGCAAAACACTCCGAACGATGTTCGCCTACTGACTAACCATCTCCTGAGGAAATTGCGATAGCGTTCCGTGTCGCCTGGGCTTGGTCTAGAGCATCTTCCGGCGGTCGTTGATGCGTTTGGCCTTGCCCAGGGAGCGTTCCAGGGCGTGCGGGGGGAGGACCTCGACGGTGGCGGTGATGCCGATGTGGGTCTTGATGCGGTGGGAGAGCTCGCGGGCGGCGGGGGCGTGGTCGAGCAGGCCGGGGGCGGCTTCGACCTGGACGGTCAGTTCGTCCAAGCGGTTCGGGCGGGTGAGGACGCAGAGGTAGTGCGGCGTCAGGCCCTCGACCAGCAGGAGCTGTTCCTCGATCTGGGTCGGGAAGACGTTGACGCCGCGGACGATCATCATGTCGTCGGTGCGGCCGGTGATCTTCTCCATCCGGCGCATCCCGGGCCGCGCCGTACCGGGCAGCAGCCGGGTCAGGTCGCGGGTGCGGTAGCGCAGGACCGGGAAGGCCTCCTTGGTCAGCGTGGTGAAGACCAGCTCGCCCTCGGAGCCGTCCGGCAGCACCTCACCGGTGACCGGGTCGATGATCTCCGGGTAGAAGTGGTCCTCCCAGATGTGCAGCCCGTCCTTGGTCTCGACGCACTCCTGCGCGACGCCCGGGCCCATCACCTCCGACAGCCCGTAGATGTCGACGGCGTGCATCCCGGTCCGCTCCTCGACCTCGAGGCGCATCTGCTCGGTCCACGGTTCGGCGCCGAAGATGCCGATCCGCAGCGAGGTGTCGCGCGGGTCGAGCCCGCGGGTCTCCATCTCGTCCAGGATCGACAGGAAGTACGACGGCGTGACCATCACGATCTCGGCGCCGAAGTCGCGGATCAGGTCGACCTGCCGCTCGGTCATCCCGCCCGAGACCGGCACCACCGTGCACCCGAGCCGCTCGGCGCCGTAGTGCGCCCCGAGCCCACCGGTGAAGAGCCCATATCCATAAGCGACATGGCACACGTCGCCCGCGCGCCCACCGGCGGCGCGGATCGACCGGGCGATCAGGTCCGCCCACCGGTCGATGTCGCCGCGCGTGTACCCGACCACGGTCGGGCGGCCCGTCGTACCGGACGAGGCGTGCACCCGCACGACCTCCGACCGCGGTACGGCGAACATCCCGAACGGGTAGTTGTCCCGCAGATCCTTCTTCGCAGTGAACGGCAGCCGGCTCAGATCCGACAGCTCCCGCAGGTCGTCGGGCGCGAACCCGACTCCGTCCAGCGCGGCCTTGTAGTGCGGCACGTTCTCGTACGCCGCGCGCACGGTCGTCTGCAGCTGGGCGAGCTGCCGCGCCCGCAGCTCGTCCACGGACATCCGCTCACCGGCGTCCTGCAGCTCGGGCGGGCAAGCTTCACCGAGAAAACGCTCGGCCATGGCACAGCCTTTCTACGGACGCGCCAGCAAGGTCGCGATGCCCTGCCCGACGCCGATGCACATGGTGGTCAGCGCGTACCCGGCGTCGCGGTGGCGAAGCTCCAGGGCGGCGGTCAGGGCGAGGCGGGCGCCGGACATCCCCAGGGGGTGACCCAGGGCGATGGCGCCGCCGTTCGGGTTGACGTGCTCGGCGTCGTCGGACAGCCCGAGCTCCCGCAGTACGGCGAGCGACTGCGAGGCGAACGCCTCGTTCAGCTCGATCACGCCGACGTCGGCGAGCGGTACGCCGGTCCGGTCGAGCAGCTTGCGGGTCGCGGGCGCGGGCCCGATCCCCATGATCCGCGGCGGTACGCCGGCTGCCGCTGTCCCGACGATCCGGGCCAGCGGGGTGACGCCGAGCCGCTCGACCGCTTCGCCGCTCATCACCAGCAGCGCGGCCGCGCCGTCGTTCACGCCGGAGGCGTTGCCGGCCGTCACCGTGCCCGGGTCGCGGAACGGGGTCTTCAACCCCGCAAGGGCTTCCAGCGACGTCTCGCGCGGGTGCTCGTCGGTATCGACCACGGTCACCGCGCCGCGCTTGCCGGGCACCTCGACCGCGACGATCTCCTCGGCCAGCCGGCCGTTCGCGATCGCCTTGGCCGCGCGCTGCTGGCTGCGCAGCGCGAACAGGTCCTGGTCCGCGCGGGCGATGCCGAAGTCGACCGCGACGTTCTCCGCGGTCTCCGGCATCGAGTCGATCCCGTACTGCTTCTTCAGCACCGGGTTGACGAACCGCCACCCGATCGTGGTGTCGAAGATCTCCGCCGAGCGCGAGTACGCCGAGGTGGCCTTGGGCATCACGAACGGCGCCCGCGACATCGACTCGACGCCGCCGGCGATCACCACGTCGTTGTCACCGGCAACGATCGACCGCGCGGCCGAGGCGACCGCGTCCAGGCCGGACCCGCAGAGCCGGTTGATCGTCGACCCCGGCACGCTGTCCGGCAGCCCGGCCAGCAGGACGGCCATCCGGGCGACGTTCCGGTTGTCCTCGCCGGCCTGGTTCGCGCAGCCGAGCACCACGTCGTCGATCGACGCGGGGTCGAGCGAGGGGTGCCGGGCCAGCAGCGAACGCAGCACGTGCGCGGCGAGATCGTCCGGACGCACCGCGGCCAGCGCGCCGCCGTACCGGCCGATCGGGGTGCGGACGCCGTCGACGAGATAGGCGGTGCGGGTCACGATTCCTCCTTGATGACAGTGCCGGACAGCTGCCGGCTGCGGCCGCGGAACTCCGCGACCACCTCGTCGCCGCGGCGCACGGTGACGTCGTAGATCCCGTTGCGCCCGTACGACGTCCGCTCGACCGCCTCGGCGACCAGCACGTCGCCGCGCCGGGCGGCCGTGACGAACACGATGTCGCAGGCCTGCGCGACGGTGACCTGGTTGCGCGAGTTGCAGGCGAACGCGAACGCCGAGTCCGCGAGCGTGAAGACGAAGCCGCCGTGGGCGATACCGTGGCCGTTCACCATGTCGTCGCGCACCGTCATCTCCAGCCGCGCCGTACCGGTCCCGACCTCGACCAGGCGCATGCCGAGTCCGGCGCTCGCGGCGTCGTCGGCCCACATCGCGGCCGCCACTCGGGCCGCCAGATCTTCACCCATGGTTGTTACACCCTATCGACGATCTCACCAGCGACTGTAACATCAGGCTGGCAGACCACCTCAGCTTGGAGCGCACCCCATGACATCGACCGACTGGCTCGCCACGCACCGCGACCGCCTCGACGGGGCGCTGGCGGCGATCCGCAGCCGTGGCTACTTCTCCGCCTTCCCCGAGTCGCCGAGCCCGCGGGTGTACGGCGAGACCGCGGCCGCCGACGGCAAGGCCGCCTTCGAGCGGCACCTCGGCAAGGAGTACGCGCTCGCCACCCCCGGCGCGAACGGGACGATCGTCACCGAGCAGTCGCCGTTCGGCATCGAGCTGAACGTCGAGTACCCGCGCACCACGGAGAGCGGCCTGGACGAGCTGCTCGCCGCCGCCCAGGCCGGGCTGACCGCCTGGCGCAAGGCCGGGATCGACGGCCGGACCGGCATCACGCTGGAAATCCTCGACCGGCTGCACCAGCGCGTCTTCGAGCTGGCGAACGCCGTCCAGCACACCAGCGGCCAGGCCTTCGTGATGGCGTTCCAGGCCGGTGGCGCGCACGCGCTGGACCGCGCGCTGGAGGCGGTCGCCTACGCGTACGAGGAGATGAGCCGCTACCCGGCAGAGGCGGTCTGGGAGAAGCCGGCCAAGGGCGACCCGATCCGGATGACCAAGAACTTCACCGTCACCGGCCGCGGCGTCGCGCTGGTGATCGGCTGCAACACCTTCCCGACCTGGAACTCCTGGCCGGGCCTGTTCGCCTCGCTGGTCACCGGCAACGCCGTCGTGGTCAAGCCGCACCCGCTGGCCGTCCTGCCGCTGGCGATCACCGTCGACGTCTGCCGGGAGGTGCTCGCCGAGGCCGGTCTGGACCCGAACCTGGTCACCCTGGTCGCCGAGCGTCCGGACGACGGCCTGGCCAAGCCGCTCGCGCAGCGGCCCGAGGTGAAGCTGATCGACTTCACCGGCGGCAGCGAGTTCGGCGAGTGGCTCGAGCAGAACGCGACCCAGGCCACCGTGTTCACCGAGAAGGCCGGGGTCAACGCGGTCATCATCGACTCCACCGACTCGTTCAAGGCGCTGTGCGGCAACCTCGCCTTCACGCTCTCGCTGTACTCCGGCCAGATGTGCACCACCACGCAGAACCTGTTCGTCCCGGCCGGCGGCATCGAGACCGACGAGGGGCACAAGTCGTTCGAGGAGGTCGGCGCCGGCATCGCCACCGCGATCGGCAAGCTGCTCGGCGACGACGCCCGCGCGGTCGAGATCCTCGGCGGCATCGTGAACCAGGCCGTGGTCAACCGGCTCGAACTGGCCGAGGAGTACGGCGACGTCGTGCTGCCGTCGCGCGCGATCAAGCACCCGGCGTACGACGACGCCGTGGTCCGGACGCCGCTGCTGGTCGCGATCGACGCCAAGGACGAGGACGTCTACGCCAAGGAGTGCTTCGGCCCGGTGTCGTTCCTGGTCCGGACCGAGGACACCAAGCAGTCGATCGAGCTGTTCCGCCGGACGGTCGCCGAGGGCGGCGCGATGACCGCGGGCATCTACTCGACCGACGAGGGCGTGCTGGAGCTGGCTCGCGACACCGCCCTGGACGTCGGCGTCGCGCTGTCGGAGAACTTGACCGGCCAGGTGTTCGTGAACCAGTCGGCGGCCTTCAGCGACTTCCACGGCACCGGCGCGAACCCGGCCGCCAACGCGACGTACACCGACGGCGCCTACGTGGCGAGCCGCTTCCGCGTCATCCAGTCCCGGCGGCACGCTTAATCTGGGTGGTATGCCCAAATCTGTGGATGACCAGAGCCTGACCGAAGTCCTCGCGTACTACGACAGCTGGCTGGCCTTCAACCAGCGCTACCAACGGGTCCCCGGGATCCAGGCCGCCGTGTACGCCGGGGACCGGGTCGCGCTGTCCACGGCGTACGGGCATGCCGACGTCGAGGGCGGCGTCGCGCTGACCCCGACGCACCTGTTCCGGATCGCGTCGCACTCGAAGACGTTCACCGCGACGGCCGTGCTGCAGCTGGTCGAGCAGGGCCGGCTGCGGCTGGACGACAAGGCGTCGGCGCACGTCACCGAGATCGTCGGGACGCCGTTGGGGGAGCGCACGCTGCGCGACCTGCTCAGCCACGCCGGCGGGATCACGCGGGACAGCCTGGAGGCCGACTTCTGGCAGCTCGCGACGCCGTTCCCCGACCGTGAGCACCTGCTCGGCGTGCTGCACGCGGACACGTCGGCGGTGCTCGAGGACAACGACCGGTTCAAGTACTCCAACATCGGCTTCGGGCTGCTCGGCCTGGTCATCGAGGCGGTCACCGGGACGTCGTACAACGAGCACGTGCAGACCGAGATCGTGGCCAAGCTCGGCCTCGCCGATCTCGGTCCGGAGCTCGACCCGAGCCGCGGCACGCAGTACGCCGCCGGCTACAGCGCCTACGCGTACGCCGACCGGCGGGTGCCGATCGAGCACGTCGACACCCGGGCGCTCGCGGCCGCGACCGGCTTCTACGGCACCGCGCAGGACCTGGTCACCTACTGGTCGGCCCACCTGATGGGCGACGAGCGGCTGCTGAGCGACGCGTCGAAGCGGCAGATGCAGCACGGGCTGTGGAAGACCACCGACGAGGACGGGCCGCGGTACGGGCTCGGCCTGATGATCAACCAGGTCGCCAAGCGGGACGTCTTCGGGCACGGCGGCGGCTACCCCGGGCACATCACGCGGTCGATGGTCGACGGCGAGCGGCGGATCGCGGTGTCGGTGCTGACCAACGCGATCGACGGGCCGGCGGCGCAGCTGACCGAGGGCCTGTTCAAGCTGATCGACCTGGCCGAGTCGAAGGATCGCGGCGAGGGCGACCTGGCCCGCTTCACCGGCCGCTTCGCGAACCTGTGGGGCGTGCAGGACATCGCGCTGCTCGGCGGGCGGCTGTACCTGATCGACCCGACCGCGGCGGATCCGACGGAGGAGCCGACCACGCTGGAGCTCGCCGAGGACACCACGCTCCGGGTGACCGGCGGTTCGGGCTACGGCGCGTACGGCGAGCACCTGCGGTTCGCCTTCGGCGCCGACGGCCGGGTCGAGTCGGTCCGCGGCGGAAGCGGCCTGGTCAGCCGGCCGATCGAGCAGTACTCGTTGCCTGACAAGGTGACCGCCGTACGGTGATCCCATGACCATTCACGGGGACCATCCGTTCCTGCCCGCGGAAGCCGACCGGAGTCCGGTCCGGCGCTTCCGCGGGCGCCTGGCCTCGCCGGTCGGACTGTGGACCAGCGAGTACGCCGGGAAGCGCGCCGGACTGACGGTCTCCTCGATGGTCGTCGGCGACGGCGACCCGGGCGTGGTGGTCGGGCTGATCGACCCCGACTCCGACCTGTGGGAAACGTTGCGCAAGGCAAAGACCGCCGTGGTCGGCCTGCTCGGCGGCCCGCACCAGCAACTCGCGGACGCCTTCGGCTACGTCGCTCCCGCGCCCGGCGGCCCCTTTCGCATGCTCGACTGGACGGAAACGGAATGGGGCCCGGCGCCCATCGGCGTCAGCACGTGGGCCGGCTGCCGCCTGGTCACCGAGGACCCACCCGAAGCCGGCTGGTCCCTCCAGGTCCAGCTGACGATCGAGCACGTCGAACTGCTCCCCGACGAGGTACCACCCCTCGTCCACCGCCGAGGCCGCTACACGGTCCTCTGAATCTTCAACCATCAGGCTTATGCTGCGGGGCATGCGAGCCACCACGATTCACGCCCCGTTCGACGTCCGGCTCAGCGAGGTTCCGGACCCGGTGATCGTCGACCCGACCGACGCGGTGATCAGGATCGTCGCCGGCTGCATCTGCGGGTCCGACCTGTGGTCGTACCGCGGGGAGAACAAGATCAGGCCGGGCAGCCGGATCGGGCACGAGTACGTCGGGATCGTCGAGGAGGTCGGCGCCGACGTCCGGACCGTGAAGCCGGGTGACTTCGTCGTCACGCCGTTCGTGGCCAGCGACGGCACCTGCCCGAACTGCCTGGCCGGGTACCAGTCGGTCTGCCAGAACATCGTCGGGATCGGCAGCGACCGCGCCGACGGCGGCCAGGGCGAGTACGCCAAGGTCCCGTACGCCGACGGCACGCTGGTCGCGACGCCCGAGGTCCCGGACGACTCGCTGGTGCCGTCGCTGCTCACGTTGTCCGACGTGATGGGCACCGGCTGGCACGCGGCCCGCTCGGCGCGGGTGAAGGCCGGCGACACCGTCGTCGTGGTCGGCGACGGCGCGGTCGGGCTGTGCGGCGTACTGGCCGCGGTCCGGATGGGCGCGGAGAAAGTCGTTGCCCTGTCGCGGCATGAGACGCGGCAAGAACTCGCCAAGTCGTTCGGCGCGACGCACATCGTCGCCGAACGCGGCGACGAGGCGAAGAACGCCGTCCTCGAGCTGACCGACGGGGTCGGTGCGGACGCCGTCCTGGAGTGTGTCGGGACCGACCAGTCGTTCGCGACCGCGTTCGACGTGGCCCGCGCCGGAGCGACCGTCGGGTTCGTCGGCGTACCGCACGGCGTGGAGGTCCCGATCCGCAAGATGTTCAGCAAGAACGTCGGGCTGGCCGGAGGGGTCGCGCCGGTGCGCGCCTACCTGCCGGAGCTGATGGCCGCCGTCCTGGCGGGTGAGATCGAACCGGGACGCGTGTTCGACCAGCAGTTGCCGCTGGCGGAGGTGGCCGAGGGCTACCTTTCGATGCACGAGCGCCGCGCGATCAAGACTCTCTTGTGGCCCTGATCTACAAATCCACACAAAAGGTGTCACATGTGCACAACGTGCTGGAGCTGAGCGTTGACACCTCGTGACGCTGGTGCCCAGAGTTGGCCCGTCAAGGGGGCGTTCGTTGTCAGACAGCTCCTTCAGCTGATCGGAGAGTGAAACATGCGTGGTGGTTGGAGCAAGACCGTCGCGGTGCTGGGTGCCGCGGGTCTTCTCGCGGTCAGTGCCTGCGGGAACAGTGACGACGGGGGCAGTGGGGACTCGTCGGCGAGCAAGGACGTCACCGTCTTCACCTGGTGGGCCGACGGCGGCGAGAAGGCGGGCCTGGACGGGCTCGTCTCGACGTTCGCCACCGAGTGCAAGGACTACAAGTTCGTGAACTCGGCCGTCGCCGGTGGCGCCGGTTCTAACGCCAAGCAGGTGCTGGCGAACGACCTGGCTGCGGGCAAGCCGCCGTCGACCTTCCAGGCGCACGCCGGCGCCGAGCTGGGCGACTACATCAAGAACGGCCAGGTCGACGACGTCAGCGACCTGTACAAGGAGTTCGGCCTGGACAAGGCCTTCCCGCAGAGCCTGATCGACAACCTGACCGTCGACGGCAAGATCTACTCGGTCCCGGCCAACGTGCACCGCGCCAACGTGGTGTGGGCCAACCCGACGGTGCTGAAGAAGGCCAGCCTCGACGCCACCAAGGCCCCGGCCTCGGTCGACGCGTGGATCGCCGACATGGAGAAGCTGAAGGCGGCCGGGGTCAAGGCCCCGCTGGCCACCTCCAAGGGCTTCGCCGAGGAGATGGTGATGGAGGTCGTGCTGCTCGCCGAGCTCGGCCCGGACAAGTTCACCGGCCTGTGGAACGGTCAGACCGACATGGCCGGCGCCGACGTCACCGCCGCGCTGGAGAAGTTCAAGAAGGTGCTGTCGTTCAGCAACGCCGACCGCGAGGCGATCGACTGGCCGGACGCGCTCCAGTACGTGAACAAGGGCCAGGCGGCCTACACCGTGATGGGTGACTGGGTCGCCGCGCAGCAGCTCGCCGACAAGGTGCCGGACTCGGCGTACACCTACTGGCCGGCGCCGGGCACGGCGGGCAACTTCCAGTACCTGGCCGACTCCTTCACGCTGCCGACCAACGGGCAGACCCCGGAAGGCGCGAAGTGCTGGCTGAAGGTCGTCGGTTCGGCCGAGGGCCAGAAGGCGTTCAACACCAAGAAGGGCTCGATCCCGGCGCGTTCCGACGCCGTCGTGACCGACTACCCGAAGTACCAGCAGGCCGCGATGGCCGACTGGAAGGCGAACAAGATCGTCCCGTCCTGCGCCCACGGTGCCGCGTGCACGCTCGGCCAGAACGACTCGATCCTGTCCGCGATGGGCCAGTTCAGCAGCGGCATGGACGTCGCCACGCTGCAGAAGGCACTCGTCGCGGCCGCCAAGCCGAACTGATTCAGCTAGCTCTCACCGGCCGACCAACGATTCGGAGTCCTGAGTCTCATGCACGGAAGGATCCGTACCTGGGGACCAGGGGCACTGGTACTGCTGCCCACGGTCCTGCTGCTCGGGTACTTCGTCTACGGGCTGATCGCCTGGACGTTCAACACGTCGCTGACGGACAAGCACAACGCCCGGCCGGTGCCGACGCATCACGTCGGTTTCGAGAACTACGTCAACCTGTTCGGTGAGGAACGGTTCCTCAACTCGCTGAAGAACCTCGGCGTGCTCACGGTGGCGTTCATCGTGGGCACGCTGATCTTCGGCCTGCTCTGGGCACTGCTGCTGGAGAAGGGAGTACCGGGCGAGGGCATCTTCCGCTCGGTCTTCCTGTTCCCGATGGCGGTGTCGATGATCGCGTCCGGCGTCGTCTGGGGCTGGTTGCTGAACCCGTCCCAGGGCGACGACGCGCGCGGCCTGAACCGGCTGTTCTCGATCCTGCACCTGAACTTCCTCGAGAACCCCTGGTGGACGGCGGGGTCGCGCTGGACGACGATGGCGTCGATCGCGCTGCCCGCGGTCTGGCAGCTGTCCGGCTACATCATGGCGCTGTTCCTGGCCGGCTTCCGCGGCATCCCGCCGGAGCTGCGCGAGGCGGCCCGGGTGGACGGCGCGTCGGAGTTCAAGCTCTACCGGTACGTGCTGTTCCCGCAGCTGTCGCCGATCGCGCTGTCCGCGCTGATCATCCTCGGCCACATGTCGCTGAAGCTGTTCGACCTGATCTACGCGATCACCGGGCCGAACCAGTTCCGCACCGAGGTGCCGTCGGTCTACATGTGGAACACGCTGCTGCGCAGCGACATGGCGAAGGCGGCCGCGATCGCGATCGTGCTGCTCGCCGTGGTCGCGGTCCTCGTCATTCCGTACGTCGCGTACACCGTCCGGCAGGAGAGCGAAGAATGAGCGTCGTCGAGGCGAGTCAGGCGACCGGCAAGGCCGCGGCGGCGGTTGCCAACAAGCCGCGGCGCAACGCGGTCAGCGACGGTTCGACCCGCAAGAGCCGGACCGTGCGGTACGTCCTGCTGCTGCTCTTCCTGCTGTTCGTGCTGACGCCCGTGTACGTCGTGGTGATCACCAGCTTCAAGACCTCCGCCGACACCACCGCCGCCGCGCAGTGGTCGCTGCCGGAGACCTGGACGCTCGAGCCCTGGCGCAAGGCCTGGGACGTGCTGCAGCCGTACATGGTCCGCTCGCTGTCGCTCGCCGTACCGGCCGCGATCATCGCGTCGCTGATCGGCTCCGCGAACGGGTTCGTGCTGGCCCGCTGGCGCTTCCCCGGCGCGAACCTGGTGTTCGCGTTCATCCTGTTCGGCATGTTCATCCCGTACCAGGCCGTGATGCTGCCGCTGCGGCAGACCTACCAGGACCTGGACGTCACCCGCGGCATCCCGACGCTGCTGATCACGCACGTCATCTACGGCATCCCGATCTGCACGCTGATCTTCCGCAACTACTACGCGACCGTCGTCCCGATGGAGATCATCGAGTCGGCCCGCGTCGACGGCGCCGGGCTGATCCAGACCTACGCGCGGATCATCCTGCCGATCTCGATCTCCGGCTTCGTGGTGACGCTGATCTGGCAGTTCACCTCGGTCTGGAACGACTTCCTGTTCGCGCTGTTCCTGACCCAGCAGAACAACGGCCCGGTCACGCTCGGACTGGCGGCGCTGTCCGGCGGGCAGAAGGTCGACTACGCCGCGTCGATGGCCGGTGCGCTGATCACGTCGTTCCCGACGCTCCTGGTCTACATCGTGCTCGGCCGGTGGTTCATCGGCGGGCTGATGGCCGGTGCGCTGAAGGGCTAGCCTTTCGCGGCCTGTGTCTCCTCCGTGAGACACAGGCCGTAGCACTTATGTGACGGCGTGTCGTAAAGGTTGTCCACAGGACTCGCGCAGTGCCCTGCGGGCGGGTGGGCTTCGGCGGTAACCTCGCCAAGGTGACCAAGTCACGAGACCGGGACGGACGCGGCAGCCACCTGCGGCTGGTCGGCTCCACTCCCGGACCGAATCCCCCGCCCCCGGCGGGTGTCGACGCCGACACCACGCCGAGCGTCGCTGTGCTGGACACCCTGCAGGAGACCTTGCTGCTCGACCTGGCCGCGGCGCCGCCCGCCCTGCACCCGGTGATCGCCGAGGCCTCGGTGGCCCGGTCCGCCGCCCTGCTCGCCGACCAGCTCTGGCCGGCCGGGCGTCCCGACGAGATCGGCGAGGTCGAACGCTTCTTCTGGGCCGACGCCGCCCGCGTCCTCGGCGAACGCCGGGACGTGGATTCCTTTGTCCTGTTGACGAGTCTGGCCCGCACGGTCGGCCCGGCCGGCCGGCTGCCGCTGCAACGCGCGCACCTGTCCCGCGGACGGACGCAGTACGACGTCCCCGACTGGGTCTCGCGGATCGCGGGCTTCCGGCTGACCAGCGCGATCGTCTCCGAGGACGTCACCGGCGACGGGCTCAGCGTCGTACTGGACTACGACGACGAGCAGCACCCGCACACGCTGGTGGTGTTCGTCGACAACAACCTGGGCGCGATCGCCAAGGACGTGTTCGTCGGCCCACCGGTCGACCGCGTCGTCGAGGCGTACCAGCGCGGCGGGCGGGTCACGGTGCGCACGGTCCGTCCCGCGACGGCCGCCGGCATCATCCTGCAGGCGCTCGGCTACACCCACGACCACGACGAGCCGCCGGTCACCGAGGACTTCGAGTTCTTCTCCGGCCTGCTGGTCAACCGCCTCACCCAGCTGCCCGAACGCCCGGTCCGGCCGCCGATCCGCCCGTCGCTGTCGCCACGGCAGCGCGAGCAACTGGTCGAGGAGTTCCTCGACTCGTCGTACGCCGTGGGCCTGCCGGACGACGCCGGCGACATCGCCCGCCTGTGGATCGACCACGCCGTCGACCGCACCGTCGGCGGCCCGCTGCGCGTCAGCGCCGTCCTGGTCGAGCTCTTCCTGGCCAACTGGCTGCCGCGCAAGGTCCTTGCCGACAGCACCTACTTCGGCCACGTCCCACTGGTCGTCAAGGCCTGGCTCGAGTACGCCGGCGACCGCACCCAGCTGGAGCTGGACGCGATCGAGGAAGCCGTCGACGCGGTCGACGTCTGGACCCCGGCGCTGGAAGCCGCCGCCCTGGAGGAGCCGATCGGCTCGATCTCCGGCGAGCGAGTCTTCCTCGACGAGACCAGCACCGACCTCGACGAGGCCTACCGCACCCTCTCCGGCCTGGGCTCCCCACCCCGCCCGGCCCTCGACGGCCTCGACAAGACCCAGGCCGCGACGCTCTCGGTCCTGGCCCCCCACGCCTGGCTCCTGGCCGGCGAAACCCTCGGCATCGCCTACGCCACCGACGCCTTCGAAATCGCCGAACGCCTGGTCCGCGAAGCCCCGGACCTCCTCACCAAGGCCCGGCTCTCCACCTGGCCCAGGGCGATCGTTTGGCACCTGGCCCACCACCACAGGCTGGTAGGCCCCGGCGAGCCGCTGACCCCCCACGCGCTGGCCGCGGACCTGGCCTCCTCGGCCCCCACCCTCCGCAAGACCACCAAGCTCCTGACGGACACCCTCGTCCTCCCGCGGTAGAAGTCCGGCAGGCGGCACGGATGCGGGCGGTGCGGGGGCCGATGTGGAACGCTGCGGGTATGGAAGCAGTCAGCACGTTGGCTCTGGGTGTTGAGCTTCAGCTCGTCCCGACCGAGGACGGCGGACGGGGAACTGCGCTCAAGGGTGGACACGCGCCTGGTGACCGGTTCACCTATCGTCCGAACTGGGGTCTACCCGTGTGGGGCGCCGGCGAGCAGACGGCGGGCCCGGTGCTCGGGTTCTCGACGGAGGACATCCAGCCGGGGGACGCCGTGCGGGCGGTGCTCGTGCCGACCATCCCCGACCACCTGCCGGGCTGGCGCAAGGTCGAGGTCGGCGCGGTCCTCCGCATGTACGAGGGGCCTCGGGTGTGCGGCCTCGGCACGGTCGTCTGGATCGAACCAGCGACCTGGCCGATGCCGACCCGGGAGCAGGAGCAGTTCACCGGCTGGCTGAAGGTTGAGACCGGGCCGGGCACCCGTCGGCTCAGCTGAAGCGGTGTCTCGGGTCGTGGGCCCCCGGCGCCTCGGTTGAGCGAAGGCGGATGATGGGGGCATGCATGTGCGCGCGCCGGAGCTCAAGGGTCGGGGATGGTTGAACACCGGGGGGTCGGAGCTTCGGCTTGCGGACTTCCGGGGGCGGTTCTTGCTGCTGGACTTCTGGACGTTCTGCTGCATCAACTGCCTGCACGTGCTCGACGAGTTGCGGCCGCTGGAGGAGAAGTACGGCGACGCCCTGGTGATCGTGGGGGTGCACTCGCCGAAGTTCGCTCATGAGGGGGAGGAGGCGGCCGTCAAGGCGGCTGTCGAGCGGTACGAGGTCGGGCACCCGGTGCTGGACGACCCCGAGCTGGTGACCTGGCAGAACTACACGGCGCGGGCCTGGCCGACGCTGGTGCTCGTCGATCCCAACGGGTACATCGTCGCTCAGTACTCCGGCGAGGGGCACGCGCACGCGCTCGACGCGTTGCTCGAGGAGCTGATCGCCGAGCACGAGCAGAAGGGCACGCTGACGCGCGGCAAGTCGCCGTACGTCGCGCCGGTGGCGGAGCCCACCGAGCTGCGCTTCCCGGCCAAGGTGATTGCGAAGGGCAACGGGTTCCTGGTGGCCGACGCCGGGAACCACAGCGTGGTGGAGCTCGCCGAGGACGCGACGACCGTCGTACGGCGGTTCGGCAGCAAGACCAGGGGATTCGAGGACGGCGGCCCCGACACCGCGCAGTTCTCGGAGCCGAACGGCCTGACCCTCCTGCCGGACGAGGTGGCGAACACGGTCGGGTACGACGTGGTCGTGGCCGACACGGTCAACCACGCGCTGCGCGGGATCACGCTGAGCACGGGCGAGACCCGGACCCTCGTCGGGACCGGCAAGCAGTGGATGGACGGCGACGGGACCGACGTCCTCAGCTCGCCGTGGGACGTGGCGTGGTGGGAGGGCAAGGTCTGGATCGCGATGGCCGGCGTCCATCAGCTGTGGACCTTCGACCCGCTGACCGGCGTGACCGAGATCGCCGCGGGGACGACCAACGAGGGCCTGCGGGACGGCGCGCTGAAGGAGGCGTGGTTCGCGCAGACCAGCGGGCTGGCGGCGGACGGGGACCGGTTGTGGCTGGCCGACTCCGAGATCTCCGCGCTGCGGTGGATCGACGACGAGGTGCACACCGCCGTCGGCATTGGGCTGTTCGACTTCGGGCTGCGCGACGGCAAGGCCGAGGAGGCGTTGCTGCAACACCCGCTCGGGGTGACCGTGCTGCCGGACGGATCGGTCGCGGTGCTCGACACCTACAACGGCGCCGTCCGCCGGTACGACGGACGCCAGGATCTCGTCGAGACGATGGCGACCGGCCTGGCCGAGCCCAGCGGGGCGGTTGTCGTGGGCAACGAACTGCTCGTGGTCGAGTCAGCGGCGCACCGACTGACGCGGGTGCCGCTCGGCGCCTCCGCGCAGGTGGACGAGTTCAGCACGCGCACGCAGCGGCCGCCGATGGAGATCGCCGGCGGCGAGGTGACGCTCGAGGTGGTGTTCACGCCGCCGCCGGGTCAGAAGCTGGACGGCCGGTACGGGCCGTCGACGCGGCTGCTGGTGTCGTCGACGCCGGAGAACCTGCTGCGCGAAGGCGCCGGCGACACGACCGACCTGACGCGACGGCTGGTGATCGACGAGCGCGTCGGCGACGGGGTGCTGCACGTCGCCGTACAGGCCGCGTCGTGCGACGACTCGGACGCCGTCGAGTTCCCCGCCTGCCACATGCACCGCCAGGACTGGGGTGTGCCGGTCGTCGTCGCCCCCGACGGTCCGGCCCGCCTCGAGCTCGTGCTCTCCGGCGGCAACTGAACGCGAACGACCGGTCGTCGTGGCGCCCACCTGAGCGTCAGGACGACCGGCCGTCGGTCAGCGGGAGTACTACTCCTTGACGTCGCGGTGCTCTTCGACGACCCGGTACTCCTCCTCGACCGCGGGGTCGAGGGCCTCGTTCGGGACCCGCCGGCGCCGGTTGGTGATGTAGAAGCTCAGCACGATGCCGAGCGCTCCGGCGAGCAGGAAGATGTAACCGACGACGGTCAGGTCGACCGCGTCCCAGGAGTCGCGGACGGCGAACGCGAGGATCGCGCCCACCACCATCAGGAAGATCCCCACACCGATGCTCATCCGAGCCTCCTCGTGAAGTCGTTCGACACCTTCGAAGCTACTCCGGCCCGAGAGCGGAATCCATCATCGAAGCGTGTCGGTCACGCCACTTGCGAAGGCCAGGTACCCGGCAGCAAACCTCAGGACCCGTGGGCGGTCAGCTCGACGTCGCCGGAGACCGTCTTCGCGCGGATCGTGTGGTCGGCCTGGAGCGCGTCGCCGAGGCCGTTGTCGACCTCGCCGCTGCGGGTGTCGGTCTCGACCCGGTACGCACCGGTCGGCGCGTTCACCTCGATGTCGCCGCTCGTCACGTCCGCGGTCACGTCGTTCGCCTCGGCCAGGTCGAGGGTCAGGTCGCCGGACGTCGTCCGGACGTTCACCGCGCCGCCCTTCAGCCCGCGCGCCTCGATGTCGCCGGACGTGGACTGTACGTCGAACCGCCCGCTCAACCGGTCGACCTTCACGTCCCCCGACGTCAGGTCCAGCTTCACGTCGCCGGTCACGTCGGACAGTTCGAGCTCGCCCGAGCGCGACTTCAGGTCGACCGCGCCGGTGCCGCTCAGCTGCAGGTCGCCGCTGCCGTTGTCGCCGGTCACCTTCGTCCCGCGCGGTACGGTCACGATGTAGTCGGCCCGGCAGTGCCAGCCGCAGTTGCCGTCGAGCTTCAGCGTGTCTCCGTCGACCGAGAACCCGTCGTCGCGCTTCAGCAGCCAGTAGCTGCGCTTCACCTGCACGGTCGTCTCGGAACTGTCGCCGACCTGCACGGTGATGTCGGAGTTCGGCGAGTCCAGCCGCACGGTGGAGATCCGCTCGCTCACCTCGTGGGTGTCGTCGGCCTGCTTGTCACCCCACGTCCAGACGGCCAGGCCGATCCCGGTCACCACCAGCAAAGCACCGACCTGCTTGACGTCAGCCATCGTCCGTCCAATCCTCGTCCCGCCCCGAACCGTCGTGTCGACAGTAGGTCCGGACGACGGCCCGCTGGATCAGGCGCCGACCCCCACCAACCCCTGAACAACCCCTCAGGGGCACTCAGGACTTGTGCTGACCCCGCATCACCGCGGCGGGCAGATCATCGGTCAGGTTGCCGAAGAACGTCCGCGCCCACAGGTCGTCCCCGTGCCAGTACGGCCCGTCCTCGCCGGGCAGCGACTTCGGCGCCGTACCGGACTTCAGCGCCCGCCGGCACTCGGCGCACAACGGCAGCGCGACCGTCGTTCCGTCGCTCTCGACCTGGGTGAGCCGTCCGGAAGCCCTTCCGTGCAAGGGATTGAAGGCACACAGCGGCGGTACGTCGACCACCTTCCGGTCCTCGGAGATCGCCACGGCCTGGTCGTACTCCCGCCGGGCCTGGTCGAGCAGCACCATCGCGCCGACCAGATCCACGAGGTCCCGCGACGAGTCGAGCACCTTGCCGGCCGCGTGATGCGCGTCCAGCGCGGCCTGCTGGTGCTGCAGCCCCAGCCCAGCCGTCGACGGCAGCGCGGCGAGCTGCGACCCGAGCGTGGTCAGCTCGGCCGTCGTCTCCCGCGTCAGCCGGCGACGCCGCTCGGCGGCAACGGTCTGTGCGACGTGCGGCGGAATGCTGAACGCCTTCCCCCGACGCCCGGGCCGACGGCTCCGCAGGCCGATCACCAGTCCGAGCACCACCAGCGCGGCGATCGACCCCAGCACGATCAGGAACACCGTCGCGCCGTTGCCGTCCTCCGCGTCGTCGCTCCCGGAGCGCGACGGCCGGGACGGCGTGTCCTTCCGGTCGACCGGCCCGAGCGCCGGCCCGGCCAGCAACTCGTAGAACTTGGCCACGGTCTCGGTCGGCCCCGCGTCGTACCCGGTGTCCTCCAGCGCGTGCGACCGCGCGTTGTCGAGCTGGTCGTTGTCCTCGCTGAACTGTGGCAGGTCCCGCACCCTGAAGTACGGGAACCGCTGGCCGCCGTCCACCACGACGTACAGGCCGGGCTTGCGCAGCGCGTCCATCACCAGCGTGAGGACGTTGGTCTCCTTGCCCTGGAACGCGTCGCTCGGCGTCAGCGGCAGGATGATCGTGTACGTCGCGAAGCCGAGCGCCGCGGCCTTCGTCCGCAGGTCGGCCCGCAGGTTCTCCGGCAGGCCGTTCTGGTACGCCGGGTCGACGTACAGCGGGTCCTTGGCCAGCGCGGTCGCGATCTCGCGCGCCCGCTCGGCGGGTGTCTGGGTGGTCCGGGCTCCAGCCGGTACGGCGGCCAGGGAGAGCACCACCGCCACGACCGCCGTCAACGCGTACCTGGCCTTCACGACCGTCCTCCACCTCGTCGGGCGGTCACAGCCGCCACTCCCAGCACCACCGCGGCCAGCAGCGCGCCGCCCATCAGTCCGATCACCGCACCGCCCACACCGTTCCCGATCGCCTTGCCGAGCGTGAAGCGCTCCGGCTCCGAGGGCCGGTCCTCCCGCGGCGGCAGCGGCGTCGTCCGGGCCGGCTCCGGCTCGTACCGGTCGCTCAGCTTGATCATGTCCACGTACTCGCTGACCTGCGCCGCCGCATCGTCGTCCGACCTCCCGTAGACCCGGCCCGGTCCGGAGGCCGTGACCAGGTGGTCGACCCCGGTGGTGATGCTGTCGTTGACCACCAGGTACATCCCGGGCTTGCCGTTCGCGGCGGCCATCCAGCCGGCCAGCAGCGCTTCGTCGCCCTTCTCCTGGTACCAAGTGCCGGCCGGTACGACGGCCACGAACACCGGCACCGGCGACGTCGCGATGCGGGCCACCATCTTCTCGACCTGCGCCGCGTCGACCTCCTCGGCGTACTGCGGGTCGACGTACACCGGCTGGTCCCTCCAAGCGGCCACAGCCGCGGTGATCCGGGGATCGGCCGGGACGCTCCAGGCGCTCACCGGAAAGCACAGTGTCAGCGCGGCGACTGCCAGCAGCAGGAAGCCCGTACGGCGTGACAGCAACGTCATCGGACCCCTCCGTAGATCCGCTCGACCCGCTCGGCGAGGTCGTCGGACAGCGCGCCGAAGCCGGTCGCGACCATCGGGTTCTCGGGGTCGAGCGTCCAGTACGGCTCCGCCCCGCGAGCGCCGCTGAACAGCCCCGGCTTCGGCGTGACGCGCAGCCCGCGCGGCGTGTCGCCGCGGCTGACCGTCTCCGCGCAGGTCCGGCAGGCGGGAACCTCGGTGTCGTCCGACCAGGCCGCCGTACTGGTCCCGGACGGGTGCGTCGGGTCGAAGAAGCACGGCCGCAGCAGGTCGTCGTTACCGGCCGCCTGGTGGGCCTGGCGGGCGAGCACCAGAGCGCCGGCGGTCGCGAGCAGGTCGTCCGGCTCGGCCTTGCGCAGCGTCCGGGCGGCGTCCAGGCGAAGCTTGGCGTCGTCGCGCTGATCGAGCTGCAGGCGGGTCAGTTCCTTCCGCTTCTCCAGGTTCTTCAGCGTGCGGTCGGCCTTGGAGATCCAGCGGGTGGCCTGGGTCCGAACGCTGCGCAGCGTGATCTCGGAGGCCGGCAGGGACTGCTTGGCCGAGATGCCGCGCGGACGGCCCGGCTTCGACTTGGCCTTACCGGTCGACCGCGCGACCCTTCCACGGCTGCGCAGCACCAGGATCAGGACGAGCAGGAACCCGGTCAGCCCGCCGATCCCCATCCCGACGAAGACCGACCGGTCCTCCTTGTCGGTGGTCGACAGGCCCCTTCGTGACGAGGTGTACGGCTTCTCCAGGTCGCCGGCCGGGATCGGCGGCAGCGCGCGGCCGTCGTACGCCGTGGCCGCCTGCTGGATCGTGCGGACGATCTTGGGCGCCGGGCGGTCGGTGACCAGGCGGTTGTCCTGCTTGTCGTCCAGCTGCACGCTGGTCAGGTCGCGGCCCTTCAGCCCGGCCGGCCGGAACAGTTCCTCGCTGCCGCCCCAGTAGCTGTCCGTCACGGTCCAGACCATGTAGAGACCCGGCTGCCCGACCCGCGCCTGCAGGAGCGTCGGCATGTCGAGGTAGACCTTGCGCACGGACGGCGTCCGCGGCAGCAGCGCGACGTACACCGGGATCCCGGCGGCCGCCGAGGCGGCCCGGATCCGGTCCAGCTCGCTCTTCGGGAACGCCGGCCGTAGTCCGGGATCGATGAAGATCCGGTCCGTCCGCCAGGCGGTGGCGATCTGGTCCGAGAGGTCGGGCGAGGCGGCGTGGGCGGGGGCGACGGGCAGGATCGCCAGTACGGCGAGCAGCGCGGCCAGGACGCGGGAACGGGCGGACATCGCGCTCACCTTACGACGACGGGATGCCTTCACGCCTGCACTGACGTGAACCGGTGGCTTCCGGTTCCGCGAGGTGACGGCCCTGGCACGGACAGGGGAGACCGAGCCAGGGACGCCAGTCACTCAGGGCGAAAACGTTGCTACAGGCGAGCAGTGCTCACCAGGCCAGATCGGATCTGCCCCGGAAAGATCGACGTCCTCCGCGGGGAGGGGGACCCGCGGAGGACGTCGGCCGGGGGCAACTCAGAAGGCCGACTCGGGCAGGTCCATCACGTCGAGGTCGACCAGCTCGGCCTTGACCCGCTCGGCGCGCACGGTCGGCATCGTCGAGCGGACGAACCACTGCGCGGCGGCGACCTTGCCGGTGTAGAAGTCCTGGTCGGCCGGCGACAGCTCGCCGCCGAGCCGCTCGAGCGCGACCTCGGCCTGCCGCAGCATCAGCCAGGAGCAGACCACGTCGCCGAGCACGTAGAGCAGCCGCGAGGTGTTCAGGCCGACCTTGTAGATGTTGCGCGGGTCGCCATTCTCGGCCTGCGGGTTGCTGGCCATCAGCGCCTGGCCCATCACGCCGAGGATCTTGTTGGTGTCCTCCAGGCCCTTGGCGAGCAGGCCGCGCTCCTCCTTCAGGCGGCCGTTGCCGGCCTCGGAGGCGACGAACGCCTGGATCTGCTCGGCGAGGTGACCGAGTGCCTGGCCCTGGTCCTTGATGATCTTGCGGAAGAACAGGTCCTGGCCCTGGATCGCCGTGGTGCCCTCGTACAGGGTGTCGATCTTGGCGTCGCGGACGTACTGCTCGATCGGGTAGTCCTGCAGGAAGCCGGAGCCGCCGAAGGTCTGCAGCGACTCGGTGCCGAGCAGGGTCCACGACTTCTCCGAGCCGTAGCCCTTGACCAGCGGCAGCAGCAGGTCGTTGACCCGCTCGGCCAGCTCGTCGTGCTCCCCGGCGTACCGGGCCTGCTCGGCGCGGTCCTGGTACGTCGCGGTGAACAGCACCAGCGCGCGCAGCGCCTCGGCGTACGACTTCTGCGTGAGCAGCGAGCGCCGGACGTCGGGGTGGTGGGTGATGGTGACCCGCGGCGCGGTCTTCGCGGCGTTGGTCAGGTCGGCGCCCTGGACCCGCTCCTTGGCGTACTCGAGCGCGTTCAGGTAGCCGGTCGACAGGGTCGCGATGGCCTTGGTGCCGACCATCATCCGGGCGTACTCGATCACCTGGAACATCTGCGCGATGCCGTCGTGCACCTCGCCGAGCAGGTAGCCCTTGGCCGGGGTGTTCTCGCCGAAGGTGATCTCGCAGGTGGTGGAGACCTTGATGCCCATCTTCTTCTCGACGTTGGTCACGAAGGCGCCGTTGCGCTCCCCGGTCAGCTCGCCGGTCTCCAGGTCGAAGTCGTACTTCGGGACCACGAACAGGCTCAGTCCCTTGGTGCCCGGGCCGCCGACGCCCTCGATGCCCTGCGGGCGGGCCAGCACCAGGTGCACGATGTTCTCGGTCATGTCGTGCTCGCCCGAGGTGATGAACCGCTTGACGCCCTCGATGTGCCAGGTGCCGTCGTCCTGCAGCGTGGCCTTGGTCCGCCCGGCGCCGACGTCGGAGCCGGCGTCCGGCTCGGTCAGTACCATCGTGGCGCCCCAGCCGCGGTCGATCATGTGCTGGGCGATCAACTTGTCCCGGTCGGTGCCGTTGCGCCAGAGCACGTGCGCGAAGTTCGGCCCGGCGGCGTAGATGTGGACGGCGGGGTTCGCGCCGAGCACCATCTCGGCCGCGGCCCAGCGCAGCGAGGGCGGGGTCGGCTGGCCGCCGAGCTCCGGCGGCAGCTCGAGCTTCCACCACTCGGCGTCCATGTAGGCGTGGTAGCTCTTCGCGAACGAGGCCGGCATCTTCACCTCGTGCGTGGCCGGGTCGTACACCGGCGGGTTGCGGTCGGCGTCCTCGAACGACGCGGCCAGCTCGGTCTTGGCCAGCCGGTCGATCTCGCTCAGCACCTCGCGCGCGGTGTCGACGTCCATCTCGGCGTACGGGCCCTGCCCGAGCACGTCGCCGCGGCCCAGCACCTCGAGCAGATTGAACTCGATGTCGCGCAGATTCGACTTGTAGTGGCCCACAGGGGTTCCCCTAACCTCTTCGCTTACTGTACCCACGAGTAACTTGAGTATATACCCGCCGGTAATGAAGAGAAAGCGACATCGGCCACCAGAAGAGAGTTCCTCTGGTGGCCGACGCGGTCGTGTGGGCTGTTACGGCTTGTAGACCGCGCTGCTGCCGTAGAGCGGGTTGGTGAAGCCCGAGATGTAGCTGGTCGCGTTGGTGGATCCGAGGTCGTAGGTGAGGAAGACGCCGTAGCCCTCGGACTTGGTCCGGGTGGCCAGGCTCGCCGCGTTGGACGAGACGTTGATCTGGACCGCCGCGGGGGAGAGCTTGGACTTCGCGCTCGGGCCGCGCGGCACCGACCAGGTCCCGTAGTACGGGTTCCAGGCGTAGTCGAACGTCTCGGCGACGCTCTGGCCGTTGTAGCTCAGGTTGGCCGCGGCCGGGCCGATGTCGTACAAGGTGATCAGCTTGGTCGGCAGCTTCTGGCGCAGCGCCTGGACCAGGTAGACGAACGAGCTCGCGTTCGGCTGCGGGGTGCCGTTGACGCCGTAGTCGGCGTACTCGTCGTCGAAGTCGATGCCGTCCAGCCCGTACCGGTTGACGGCGTCGGCCAGCTCCTGGGCGAACGCGCTCGCGGCGGCCTGGGACTGGAAGTTGGCGAAGCCGGCGCCCTGGTGGTTGCCGAGGATCGACAGCAGGACCTTGATCCCCTTCTGCTGCAGGGGCCTGACCTCGGTGGCGACGTTGTCGAGCACGCGCTGGACGTTCTCGTTGAAGTGCAGGTAGGCCTTCGTGCCGTCGTAGTTGATGTTCGCGGCGAAGATCACCGCGAGGTCGAAGACCTGGGCGCCGCCGTTGGCGAGCGTGTACTTGCCGACGTTCAGCATGCTGTTGTTGTTGACCTCGACGTACGCGACCGAGATCGGGCCGTTCTTCGCGCGCGGCCGGCGCTTGGCGGCCGCGGCGGTCAGTGGAACGCCGGTCGCGACGGCCGTGCCGGCGACGGCGGCGGCCGACAGCAGGGTCCGGCGGCGGATGAGCTGGTCCTTCATCTCTACCTCTTTCAGGGCGGGAACGGAGGGAGATAAACCGGTATAGCTCCCCGATCATCGGGTGCCGTGCGAGCTGTGTCAAGGTTCGGACACGGGCGGTGAGCAGCGGCTCGCGATTTGGGAAGTTGTGGACCAAGATGGTGGAGTCAGTGGGAGGAAAGTTACCGGGGGCGAGCGGGAAGAGGACCCGATGAGCAGCTCTGCAGGGACGATCGACCTTCGGCAGCGCCGCCGGTCGCTGGTGGCCGGGACGGTCGGCAACTTCGTCGAGTGGTACGAGTTCGGCGCGTACGGGTTCTTCGCCACGGTGATCGCGGCGAACTTCTTCAGCTCGACCTCGACCAGCGACGCGGAGAGTCTGATCAAGACCTACGCGTCGTTCGCGCTGGCGTTCTTCTTCCGGCCGATCGGCGCGGCGGTCTTCGGCCGGGTGGGCGACCGGATCGGGCGGCGCCCGACGCTGATCCTGGTCCTGCTGCTGATGACGATCTCGACCACGTTGATCGGCGTGCTGCCGACCTATGCGACGGTCGGGGCGGCGGCGCCGTGGCTGCTCACGCTCGTGCGGGCGCTGCAGGGGCTGTCGGCCGGTGGTGAGTTCGGCGGCGCGGTCGCGATCATGACCGAGTTCGCCCCGCGGAACAAGCGCGGTCTGTACGGCGCTTGGCAGTCGCTGACGGTGGCGCTCGGGTTGCTGGTCGGCGCTGGGTTGGCGGCGATCCTCGCGACTGTGTTGAGTACTGAGGCGTTGCACGACTGGGGGTGGCGGGTGCCGTTCCTGCTGGCGTTGCCGTTGGGATTGGTGGCCTTGTTCCTGCGGTTGCGGCTGGACGAGACGCCGAACTTCGCGCGGGTGCAGTCGTCCTCGGTCGCGCCTGAGCCGGCCGGCAAGGGTGAGGTCGCGAAGGCGATTGCCCTGGGCATCGGCCGGTTGATGGGCTGGTCGGCGGCCGGGTACACGTTCCTGGTGGTCATGCCGTCGTACCTGCAGTCGACGCTGAACGCGACGTTCCAGCAGGCGCTGGTGGCGACCGTGCTGGCCAACCTCGGTTTTGCGGTGTCGATCATGCCGGCGGGCTGGATCAGCGACCGCGTCGGCCGGCGGCCGGTGATGGTGACGGGCGCCGCGCTGGTCGTCGTACTGGCGTTCCCGTTGATGAACCTGCTGCAGGACAAGGACTCCTCGAACGCGGCCAAGGGGGTCGCGGTGTTCGTCGCGGGTCTCGTGGTCGGGTTGATGGCCGGGCCCGGACCGGCGATGCTGTCGGAGATGTTCACGACGCGGGCGCGGTACACGGGGCTGGGACTGGCGTACTCGCTGTCCAACGCGGTGTTCTCCGGGTCTGCCGGGTTGATCATCACCGAGCTGATCAAGCGGACGAAGAACATCGACATCCCCGCTTGGTACGTGATGGTGACCTGCGCGATCAGCGTGGTCGCGCTGCTGACACTGCGCGGCGACGACCACCAGAGGGAGCTTCGGGACTGACATGCGCGTCATTGGGTTGATGTCCGGGACGTCGTACGACGCGATCGACGCCGCGGCGGCCGACCTGCGGTTCGAGGGCGACGAGCTGGTGCTGCAGCCGCTCGGGATGCTGAGCCGACCGTACTCCGCCGGGTTGCGCGCCGCGCTGGCTGCAGCGTTGCCTCCAGCAAGTACTTCGCTGGAGGCGGTGACTTCACTGGATACGGGCGTTGGGCAAGCATTCGCCGAGGTCGCGGCCCAGGCTGTCGAGCAGCTGTGCGGCGGTGCTGCCGATCTGATCGTGTCGCACGGGCAGACGGTGTTCCACTGGGTCGAGTCGGGAGTGGTGCGCGGAACACTGCAGATCGGCCAACCGGCATGGATCGCGGAGGCGACCGGGACGACGGTCGTGTCCGACCTGCGCTCGCGCGACGTCGCGGCGGGCGGGCAGGGAGCGCCGTTGGTCAGCCTGCTCGACGTGCTGTGGCTGCGCGGCCGCACCGGTACGCCGGTCGCGCTCAACCTGGGCGGGATCGCCAACATCACCGTCGTACTGCCTGGCGGTGATCCGGTCGCCTTCGACACTGGTCCCGCCAACGCCCTGATCGACGCCGTCGTCGGCGAACTCACGGCGGGCCGTCTCACCTTCGACGCCGACGGCGTGATGGCCGGCCGCGGGCGGATCCACCAGGAACTCTTCGACCGCCTGCTGTCCGAGCCGTACTACGCACGAGCCGCGCCGAAGAGCACCGGCAAGGAGCTGTTCCACCTCGCGTATCTGGCCGAGCGCATGCAGGGCCTTCCCGAGATCGCGCCTGACGACGTGGTCGCCACGGTCACAGCCCTGACCGCCCGCACGGTCGCCGACGCCGTCAAGGCGTACGGCGGCACTTCGGTGGTCGCGGCGGGTGGAGGTATCCGCAACCCGGCTCTGATGCACCGCCTGGCTTGGGAGTTGGGTGATATTCCAGTGTTGAACACCGACGACCTGGGCTTGCCTTCTGCCGCCAAGGAGGCTTATGCGTTCGCCGTGCTGGGCTTCCTCACCATCCACGGCTTGGCTGGGACGGTCCCGAGCTGCACGGGTGCTCGGCATGCGTCGGTCTTGGGTTCGATCACGCCGGGGCGCGGCGGGCTGCCGCAGGTTGCGCCAGCGACGTTCCCCACCGCGCTCCGGATCGAAGGCGGAGCCGGCTGACGGACGTTGCCTCAACCGTCCAGCTGCACCCCGTTGACCTTCGGTGCGTGTGATCATCCGGCGCATGGACAACTCCTCCTCAGAGGTCGTGGTCGACGGGCGCCCGGGTCTGCTGACCGTGCCTGCTGACGGGGTGGTGCGCGGTGGAGTTGTCGCCCTGCACGGGTCAAGCAGTTCGTCGTACCGGCAGGTGATCTTCGAGCACCTGGCCGCGACGATCGCCCCACTGGGGATCGCGGTGCTGGCTTTCGAACGGGCACCGTGGCCCCACGACGACGTGGACATCCCCTTCGACGTACAGGCGGCGGGCGCAGTGGCGGCGTACGACATACTGCGGGACCTGCACGACGTACCAATCGGCTTCTGGGGCGTCAGCCAGGGCACCTGGATCGCGGCGCTGGCAGCGCAGCAGCGCGAGGCAGCCTCCCTCGTGCTCCTCGGATGCTCGGGCGTGAGCCCCGCCGAGCAGATGCGGCATGCCACCGCCGAGGCCGTCCGACGAGCCGGGTACGACGAGCAAGCGGTGGGGCACGCCGTCGGAATCCGCGACGCGGTGGCCGACCTCCTCCGAGGCAACGCCGATCGTCAGCAGGTCGTCGACCTGCTCCAGCAGCACGCCAATGAACCGTGGTTCGACCTGGTCGGCGTGATTGCGGACGACCTCGGCGAAGACCTCCCGACCTGGCACGAGCTCGACTTCGACTCCGAACCGCTCTACGCCACCGTCCGCTGTCCGGTCCTCCTCATCCACGGCGCGGACGAGGCCAACCTTCCGGTCCCCGAAACCCTCGAAGTCTGGCGCCGAGCCGCCGCCGCCTCAGGCAACGACCAGATCGAGCACGCCCTGGTCCCCAACGCCGGCCACTGGCCCGGCACCCCCGACCGCACCCGCGAGGGCATCAGCCCGGCGTACGGGGAGATCCTCCGCAACTGGTTCACCGCCTGACCGACCCGTTCACTCTCTTCCCAGCTGCGTTTCGCGCGGGACGCCGGCGCGATGAGCGTCCTACTCCTTGACCCAGGCGAGGATCTCGCGCGCCGAGTCCTCCGGCGTGCCGTCGCCGTGAACCGACCGCGGAACGACCATCCGCAACTCCACCGCATCGTGGATCGCGTCCTCGATCTCCTCCGCGGACCAGCCGCGGGCGCTCAGACGGGTACGGCGTACGTCGTCAGGACAGTCCAGGTGCAGCCACCGACCTTCCGGCAACTGACTCGGCGTCAGCGGACCAAGAAGCAGGACCGGAATCCCCGACCGACGAACCAACTCGGTGATCCGCAACCACACCAAGTTGTACGCCGGCCACAACGGCGCCGCGGCCTGCTCGTTGATCTTCACGCCGAGCAACCGACCCTCGTGGTCGAGCAGTTCGTCCATGTCCATCACGACCAACCCACCAGCCCCCAGCCGAAGCAACTCAGGCACCACAGTGGACTTCCCCGCCCCCGGCGCACCCGTCACCACGAACAACCTGGACACACCCCCATTGTCCCCAAGCCACCCGCCGCACGTCGCCCCTCCCACCCTCGCGCGTCGCCACCCACCCGCCCTGCGCAGGCGCCGGCCATGCGCGTCGCCACCGACCGCCCATGCCGGCCCAAGGCCGCCGCGTCGCCTGCCTCGCGCGTTGCCGACGCCGCCCCGCGCGTCCCCGCGCCGCCCGCGCCGCCCCGCGCGTCCCCGCGCCGCCCTCGCCGTCCCCGCGCGTCCCCGCGCCGCCCCGCGCGTCCCCCACGCCGCCTCCGCGTGCCCCACGCCGCCCGCGCGTCGCCGACGCCTGTCGCGGGTGGTCGATCAACGCCTCCCGCCATGTGTCGTCCACCAGGGCCTGCCCCGCGTGTCGTTCATCAACGCCTGCCGCTGTGCCTCATCCACGCCTGCCGTCGCGGGTCGCCCACCAACGCCTGCCCGCATGTCGTCCACCCACACCTCCTACATCGCCCGCTCCAGCCCAGCGCGTTGCTGCAGTCGAGGTGGGCTGTCGCCGTGACGTCAGCCCGGCGGCCGCCGACGCCCACCACCGTCCAAGCCGGGCGGGATGCCCGGCCTCCCGCGTGCGGTGCGTCGGAGATGGGCTGCGGCGAGACGTTGGTCGGCGGTGGCGGTCGACTGGGTTGCCTGCACTGGACAGCTGCGCTGTGGACGTGACGTCAGTTCGGCACTGTCGCCGACGGCCACCGCTGATCAAGCTGGGGCGGATGCCCGACGTCGCGCTGGCGGCGGCCTGGGAATGGGCTGCGGCGGGAGGTTGATCAGTGGTGGCGGTCGGCGCGAGCGAGGCAGAACCTGACCGTTGGTTTAGGGGAGGACGGCTGACGCCGCAGGCGCAGCACTCGGCGTGCGAGCCGGCCTTCGCGGGATAGCGGACCTCCAGCACTCAGCAAGGCGGGCGAAGTACCGGGCGTCCCGCCTGGGGTGGGCTTGGAGCGGGATGGAGTGGATGGTTGGTGAGTGGTGGAGGTTCGGGGGAGGGAGCGAGGAACGGTTGGTGGTTTGACCTTCGAGCAGCATGAAGGTGTTGGATCGGGGTGTGGTGGACGACCTGGTCAGCATCAGCGCGTTTGCTCGGCGGGTGGGGCTGACGCCGAGCGCGCTGCGGTTCTACGACGACTGCGGGGTGTTACGGCCGGCGGTGGTCGACGAGGGGAACGGGTACCGGTACTACGCGCCTGACCAGGAGCCGCGGGCTCGGCTGTTGCGGGATCTGCGGGAGATCGACCTGCCGCTTCCGGAGGTACGCCGGGTGCTGGACGGCGAGCCGGCAGCCGCGGCCGCGGTGGTCGAGGCGCATCTGCGGACGGTCGAGCAGAAGGCGGTCAGTACTCGGCAAGCAGCCCATCGCATTCTCGCGGGCCTCTCCAGTACGACAGCCAAGTCGCCACAGGTAACCCTCGGCGGCCCGGAGCTCGCCAGTGCAATCCGCCAGGTAACCCCATCGGCCGCCCGACCCGGGGCGGAGGCGACTGACCAGCAGAACGCTGCGTCAGCTGCCGACGCGGATTGGCTTCCTGCGTTGAGTTGTGTGCGGATCGAACTGAGCGAAACCGAAGTCACCCTCGTCGCCACCGACCGGTACCGGCTCGCCGTCCGCAAGCTGCACCCGCAGTCCTTCGAGGGAACCCCCGGCGCGATCCTGATCCCCGCGCCGGCTCTGACTGAACTGTCCCGCTGGCTGGCCGCCGCCGACACCGTCACCTTGGAGGCTGGAGCCGAGCTCACTCTCACCACTGCCGGCGACACCCGCGTGCTCGCCGCGCTGGACGCCGAGTACCCCGCCTACCAGACCATCCTCGAAGGTCTGGAGCCACCCGCCTGCCGCGTCTTGGTCGACCGCGCAGGCCTGGCCGACATCCTCGGCACCGACGAAGTAGTTGCCCTCAGCATCGACCAGCAGAGTGTCGCGGTCGGCAAAGAACGCATCGACGCGATCACCACCGGCACCCCCATCCGCATCGGTTTCACCACGCGCTTGCTCGCCGAAGCGCTCGCCACCGGCGTCGGCCCGGACGTCCTGCTCGAGATCCACGCGCCCGACCGCCCCGTCGTCATCCGCTCCGCCGACCAGGGCACCTTCACCACCCTGGTCATGCCCAACCGGCTCTGACCGAAGTCGATCTCGCACGTCGGGTCCCCGAAGCCGTGGCGCAGGGCCAGTCGGACGGCGTACAGGCATCGCCTCAGCCTGTCACCAGCACCCGGGCAGCCTCGACCGGGCGTAGCGCACGATGCGTGACGACGGCGGCAACAGCCCAGGCCCCGCCCATCACGACCATCGGGAAGGCATGCCCTGACTCCTCGTCGAACAGGGCGAACATGGACAGGTTGACCACCGTGTGAGCGACGGTCGCGACGGCGAGATTGGTGCCGCGGGCGGTTCGGAGGACGGCGCCGAGTACGACGGACAGCGAGATCGTCATCACCAGGAACGCGCCCATGAAGACCGGTCCGTTCGCGAACCCGCCGACGTGCCAGACGCCCCACAAGAAGCCGACGACGAGTGACGAACGGAGCACGGAGTACCGCGTCTGCAGGTACGGCTGGAGATAGGCGCGCCAGCCGAGCTCCTCGCCGGCCGAGCCGATCAGCATCGTCAGGGTCAGCGCCCAGAGCGGGTACTTCTGCTCGTCGAGGTGCAGGGGCTGCCCGGCGACCAGATGGATGGCGACCGACACGGCCATCGCCGCGACGACGATTCCGGCGACCAGCGCGGACTTCCGGGCGACCACCTCGACCGGTGTGAAGCGGGCCTCCACGCGCGTCGTACGACGGAAGAGCACGAACATCAGCCCGACCCCGAGCGCCGGCGCAAATTGCACCAGCTCGAGCAGGTCCGGATCCGGACCGATGCCGCCCTGCAGGGCGATCAGCAGGCCGGAGAACACCAAGGTGGCGACGTAGAACACGGCTACGCGCAGGAACATGTCACTCCTCGATCAGGTACGGCGCGAGCAGCAGGTCGAGCTGGTCGCGCAGGAACTCGGTCAACGGGCCCCAGCCGTTCACGGCCCAGACCTGCAGGGCCCCGTTGAAACAGACCAGGGTCAGGCGCGCCAACGCATCCACGTCCGCGGAGGCCTGAAGCTCCCCGGCGGCCTGGGCAGTGCGGAGCAGCCGCGCCGTGGTGTCGACGATCGCGGCGGAGTGCGCGAGCGCGTGCTCGCGGAACTCGGGATCGGCAACGTCGAGCTGGACGAACCCCAGCCCGTTGCCGAGCTGCTCGCGCCGCTCGATGTGGGCGACGCTCGACAGGGCGAAGTCGCGCAGCGCGGCCATCGGCGAGGTGTTGCGCGCCTCGGCCTGCTCGGCCGCCAGGAGCACCATCCGCGGGGACCGGGCCGCGGACGCGAGCAGCAGCCCGCGCTTGGACCCGAACCGCTGGATGAGCGTCGGCGCGGCCAGCCCGACGCGCGCGCCGACCGCCGCCAGCGTGAGCTTCACCGGGCCGAGCTCAGCCAGTACGACGCGGGTCGCGTCGAGGATCGCGTCGTCGTCGATCAGGCGCGGGCGGGCCACGGCGTCCTCCTCGGTCGTTTGTAAATGGCCATTCACTAACTCAGAAGACAGTAACAGATCGCTGCCCGTTCAGTTATTCGTGAACGACGGCCGACCTCAGCCTGTGGTTAGGTCTGTGCCGGTCGGTCCTCCGCCATGGACCTGACATGTCGTCAACGGGAGCCCCACTCATGCGCCGCTTCGCCCGCACCGCCCTTGGTCTGCCACTCGCCCTGGCGGGGGTGGTCGTCACGCTCGCCGGGGCCGCCTCCGCGTTCTGGCTGGTCGGTCCGGACAGCACCGTCGACACCGGCGAGCAGCGGCTGACCAGTCGCGGCCTGGCCGTTGCCACGGCGCCCGACCTGCTCGACCGGCACGGCTTCACGCTGCACGTGACGGCGACGAGTTCGCGGCCGGTGTTCGTTGGCATCGGCCACGATCTCGACGTCAGCAGCTATCTCGGCGGGGCGGCGTACACGCGGGTCGTGCGCTTCGACCTGCCGTCGGACTTCGGGACGCAGGAGATGAAGGGCGGCTCCGAGCGGCTGAACCCGCCGACCGGGCTGGACTGGTGGGTCGCGGACGCCGGTGGCGCCGGCCGGCAGTCCGCCGAGTGGGAGACGAAGGACGGCGCGTACGACGTGGTGGTGATGAACGCCGACGGTACGCCGGGGGTCGACGCGACGGTGACGGTCGGAGCCGAGCTCAAGGGGCTGTTCGGGATCTGCCTGGTGGTGCTCGGGGTTGGGCTGATCCTGCTGGTCCTGGGGATCTGGCTGGTGCTGCCGCGGCGACGCCGGCCGGAGGCCGGTACGCCGGAGACGCAGCAGCCGGTGATGCCGTACGTCGTGCCGACCGTGCCGAGCCGGCCGGGTGCGGCGGCGCCGCCTGCACCTGCGCCGAAGCCGACGCCCGCACCTGCGCCGACACCCGCCCCGGCGGCGCAGCCGGCCGGGGCGCCCGCACCGACGCCAACCCCCGCTCCGGTGTTCGCGCCCGTCCCCGCACCGACCTCTGCCCCGGCGGGTGCGCCTCAGTCAGGCCCCGACGAGCCCCGGCCGGAGCCCGTCGAGGAGCCCGAGGAGGCCCCCGCGCCGCGCCCGGCGCCCGTGCCGGGGATCCCGCCGCAGTACGCGGCGCCGGCATACTCGCCGCCGCGGGTGAAGCGGGTGGCGTCAGCGTTGACCGGCGGCATCATGTTGCTGACGGCAACTGGTTGCGTCGCCGTACCGCAGGAGAACACCAGCAGCGGCCCGGTCACCCGGGCGGCGGTGACGGTGGCGGACGGGCTGGCGGTCGTCCAGAAGTACAACGCACTGAACAACCAGGCCAACCAGGCCCGCGACCCGAAGCTGTCCGAGGCGATCGAGGCCGACCCGACGCTCGCGATGACCCGTGCCGGGTACCAGATCGGCCGGAAGACCGACGAGGCCGGCAAGGACAAGGTCAAGCCGTTCACGTACACCGATCCGGTGGTCGGCGCGCCGCAGTACGGGTCGTACCCGATGCGCTTCGTGGTCGCCTCGGGCGTCTCGACCAGCCCCGACAGCAAGCAGCTCGGCGTCTGGGAGCGCACGACCGCGGGCGACCCGTGGGTGCTCAAGTACTCGGTCTACCCGAGTGCGAGCATCAAGCTCCCGCCGTTGGAAGGCCTCCGCGCGCCGACGAAGTCCGACATGAACAAGCTCGCCAGCCTCCCGCAGTCGGCCGCCGCCAACCTGGCCGCGTACCTGTCCGGCGGTCCCGCCTCACCCAAGGCGAGCCTCTTCACCCCGTCGCCGGGCACTGTCACGCTGCTCAACCAGCGCGCCAAGGACAAGATCGCCGACGCCAAGAAGCCGTACATCGCCACGGCCACCGACACCTTCCGCCCCTCCGGCGACCCCCTCACCTTCATCACCGCCGACGGCCGCGCGCTGGTCTTCCTCGCCCTCACCGAGCAGTACCTCCAACACATCGAGCCCGGCTCCAACGCGTACTGGACCAGCGGACCACCCACGGCGTTCAGCAGCTACGTGAAGTACACCCAGACCCTCCACCAGGACTACCTCCACCAGCTGGCCGTCGTCATCCCCCTCAAGGGCCAAGGAAAACTCCAGATCCTCTCCCTCGACGGCCAACTCGTCGGAGCCGGCGGCAGCTGATCCAGCCCTACCAAGACCTCGCATCCCACCGGGTGCGAGGTCTTGTGACGTCCGGACCGCAGGGCGAGGGTGTGGGGATGGGTGGGAGATGGCTGTGTTGTGTCGTGGGACTGGTGGTCGTGGCCGGGGGCTGCGCGATCGAAGGGGAGAAGAAGGACGGGCACCTCGAGCCTGTTGCCGGGGCGGTGAGCCAGGCTCCGGCCAGTACGCCGACGAACGCGCCACCGACGACTGCGCCGACGAAGCCGCCGGCGGCGACGCCCGTGGTGAAGCCGGTGACGGTACGGCGGTTGGTGGTGGTGACGCGGGCGGTCGCCTTCAAGCGGGTGACCAAGCAGGACGCGTCGCTCGAGGTCGGCACGCGGGAGGTGACCAAGCGCGGGCGGGCCGGCGTACAGCGGCTCACGTACGAGGTGACGTTCACCGGCGGCGTGCAGGTGGGCAAGCGGCTGGTCCGGCAGGTGGTGACGCGGAAGCCGGTCGCCGAGGTGACCTCGGTCGGGACCAAGGCCGTTGTCGTCGAGGAAGAGAGCGGGTGCGACCCGAACTACAGCGGTGCCTGTGTGCCGATCGCCAGCGATGTCGACTGTTCGAGCGGGAGCGGCAACGGCCCGGCCTATGTGGTCGGGCCTGTTCAAGTCATCGGCCGGGACATCTACGGGCTCGACGGCAACAACGATGGCGTCGGGTGCGAGAACGGCTAATACAGCGCCGCGGTGGCTGTTGCGCCGTGGAGGTGGTGGGTGGTGAAGGTCAGGCGGCTGCCCAGGAGGGTCTGGGTGACCTGGACCGCCGGGTTGGCAGAGGAGAGAGTCAGCCAGCGGCCGGGGATCGTCACCGTGATCGTCGGGCGGGTGAACGTCGGATCGGAGACGGCGATCGTGAGCCGGCGGCCGGTCGTGCGGGCGAGCACGGAGGCGGGGCCGTCGATGATCAGACCCGGGAGGATGTGCGGCCCGGGCTTGAAGGTGTTGGCGGCGGTGAGGTTGCCTGACTGGATGGCTTGGGTTCGGGGGGTGTTGGTGAGGACACGCACCGGGCGGTGGGTGGCCAACCCACTGAGGCCGGCGTTGGGGAGCAGCGAGTAGGCGTGCGAGCTGAGCGCTCCGGCCGCGTGGTCGAGGGTGAGGGAAAAGACGTTCCGGGTCACCGCAGTGTCCGGGTTCGACGTACGGACGACTCGGCGGCTGCGGGTGACCTGGTCGACAGCGACACGGGCACGCGCCGGCGAGTGGAAGTAGTAGCCGACGGACTGGGTGCCGTTGGAGTAGTGGAGCCAGCGGAGGTCGGCGACGCCCGCGCCTGACCAGCGGCGGCCGTTGCGGAGTACACCTTCGACAGACGGCATCCCCACCGACGGCCGGGCGTCCAGAGTGGTCGTCGCCGCGCGAGAAGCATCGCCGACGCCGGCGGCGAGGACGACGATCTGGTCGTCGAGCAGGAACCACGACTTGGTCGCCGAAGCGTTGCGGTAGACAACGAAATCATCGGGCAGCTCGTCCCGGTGCGCGTAGGCGTAGTCGTCGGACTGCACCCACCCGACCGCCCCGAAGGCATCCAGTGTCGCGCCGCCGGAATGCCGGTTGGTGCCGACGGGGAAATACACGTAAGTGTTCTGCGACTCCGACGACGCGGTGAAGTTCAGCGGATGCGTCGGATTGTTGTAGTACGCCGTCCCGTACAGCGCCGGGATCGACTGCCGAGTCTCGACCGGCGCGGTCACCCCCGCCAGCCCGTACGGCGACACGGTGGTGAAGTAGTCGACGCCGTAAGCCTGCGTCTGGTCCTGCCCGGAGAGGTACAAGTAGTACGCGCCGTCCCCCTGGAACCACGGCAGCAGGTTCTCGCCACTCATGTACTCGTACTTGCTGATCCGCTCCGAGTTCCGCGCCAGCGCAAAGGCATAGCCCGGCCGCCGGTGCACGGTCTTGTCCATCGCGTTGAACGCCACCGACGACGCCGGCGGGTTCAGATCCGCGGGCACGACCGCCGGGTCCGCGACGATCTCGGCGAAGCGCGCGACACTGACCGGCGAGACGAAGCTGTTCGGGTTGAGCGTCGGCCGCGCGGTGAACTTCACGTACGACCGCAGCCGCGCCGCATCGGCCGCGGCGGCGTAGTCGGCGAGGTCCACGACCGCCTCGATCACGACCGCGACGTCGTCGTACCCGGTCCCCGGCCGCGAGACCGCGCGGCCCTTGACGATCTCCATCATCCAGCCCTCGAAGATCAGCGGCGCGAACCCGGTCTCGACCCAGCCCTGAACCACCTTCACGAGGTCGTCGCTGGTCGCGTACGCCGTACCGTCGAGCAGCTTCACGGTCTGGACGACGCGGCTGAGCAGACCCTTGCCGTACGAGCCGGTGTACGCGACCGAGCTGTGCTGGATGAACGAGCCGTCGGCGTAGTACCCGTCGGTGACGCCGTGCCGCAGGTCGTACGGATCGATCGTCGCGAAGACCGTGAACTGGTCCTGCAGCGCCTTGCGGATCCGCGCGTCGTCGCCGAGCAGCGCACCCTGGACGATCCGGTTGGTGGTGATGTCGGCGAGGTTGGCGCCGGTGTGGAACCGCGAGTCGAGGTTCACGTCGCCGTCGGCGCCGTTGCGAAGGTACGCGTCCATCGAGGCGACGTACGTCGTGATCAGGTCGCGCGGCGCGTCGAGCAGCGCGAGCGTCTTGCCGACGAAGCCGGAGATGCCGATCTCCCAGGTGAACCAGTTGCCGTAGTAGCCCTTGGCCTGGTCGCCGTAGTAGTTCGCGTGCAGCCAGGTCAGCTTGTCGAGCACCTTGGCCCGGACCGCGGCGTTGCCCTGCAGGTCGGAGGCCGGACCAGGACGTCGTACGGCGAGCGCGATCTCGTAGAGGTGCTGGTACGACGCGCTGAGATTCGGGTCGCTGGTCCCGAGCGGCAGGCCCGCGAAGGCCTCGGCCGCGCCGGCGCGATCCATCGCCGCGAGCCAGGTGCGCGCGGTCTGGTCGAGCGCGGCGAGCTTGGCCGCGACCTCCGGGCGCGCGTTGGACTCGGCGGTCCCGGTGAAGATGCCGACCAGGTTGGCCAGCAACTGATCAGGCCCAGCGGCAGAACCGACCCCACCGGACTCAGCGGCTGACGCGGGCGCGGGATGGACCGCGGTCAGCAGGGCGGCGGCGGGGACGAACGACAGCAGGCGGCGACGACTGAGCTCCACAGCAACTCCCGGGCGAAAGGGAAGAACCTCACAGCCCGAGTCAACCAGCCGAAACTATCTTCCGGCAACCGTTTACCGCCGACTTTCCTCCGTCTGACGGCGGGTTGCCGGTTACCGGGTGGCGACGGAGACGCCCGGCCTGCTGCCGCTGAACGTGGCGAGGGCGCTGACGACATCGGCGACGAAGATGAGGTGCAGCAGCGTGTTGACCACGCCGTACCGCGGGCTGACCGCGCGCTGCCGCATCATCAGCGCCAGGCACGTCACGCCGTAGATCGACGTCGGCAGCAGCATCAGATAGGTGCCGATCACCGTCGGTACCAGACCCGTCGCGGTGAAGACCCCGACGAACGCGATGCCGGCGGGGCCGGAGACGAGGATGGCGCCCCGGGTGACGGCGATCGGCAGCAGCGTCAGGCCGAGCACGATCACCGTGCAGATCACGACGTTCTGCAGGAAGAGCGGGATCAGCGCGAGTTTGACCGTCCGGGCCGTACGCCGCAACGTCTCGAGGTCGCCGGCGAGGAACAGCCGTACGGCGGTCCGGAACGTCACCAGCGGCACGACCGGAACCACCACCAGCAGCACGAACTCCGCCGGCGGGACGAGCGCCAGCCAAAAGATGCCCTCGGCGATGAAGTCGGGACGCAGGTCGAGCCCGTAGAAGATCGCGACGAACACCAGCCAGACCGCCGCGACTGACGATCCCGCGGCGAGCACGCCGGTCATCAGGTTCCGCGACCAAGCTCCTGGTGCTCGGGCGGTCCCAAGCAGTCGCATGGCGACCTCGACCACGACGATCGAGCTCAGCACGTCGACGACGAACAGGAAGTGCAGCGTCACATTGACGCCGAAGAAGAGCCGACCGACATGCTCGTCCTCGCGCATCACCACCAAGCAGCCCACGCCGTACGCCGAGGTCGGGAGCAACGCCAGATACGTCAGTACGACGAACAGCAGCGCCACGGCGAAGCCATCGAGGCCGAGCCGGTCGCGGTCGCCGGCCCCTTGGATCACCACCGCGCCGGTGAGCGTGACGAAGTTCAGGCCGAAGAACGGGATCGCGACGAGCTTCACGAGATCCGCCCCGCGCCGCAGAGCGTCGAGCTCGCGACGCCGGGTCAGCCGGACAGCGTCCGCGACGACGAGAGCGCCGAGCACGAGGTGGACGGCCAGCCAGCCACCGAGGACGGCGTACACGATGCCCAGGTCGCCGGCCTCGTCGATCCGAAAAGGCTTCTTCAGCAGGATCCCCGCGCCGGTGCCCGCGGTGAGAACCGCGCCCAGTCCGAGCCACCCGCCGAGCATCCTGGCCGTCACCGGTGTCATCGTCTCGCCCCCTCGCGAAACATTTTCGCGGCCGCGCGGGTCATCGGCGGACGACAGCGTCGACCGACCGAAATCCTGGTGGTTGCCGGGGGCTACCCGCGCTGAGGGTGGTCAAACCCGATGGTCAGTTGATGTTCGAATAGGCCGTGTCGGGGCCTGCCGAAAAGCGAAAAGGCGCCTCCCGGATTTCCGGGAAGCGCCGTACTGCTGTCAAGACATGAGTCCTGCGATGGAGCGGGTGACGGGAATCGAACCCGCACTGTCAGCTTGGGAAGCTGATGTTCTGCCATTGAACTACACCCGCACGCCTGGCAACGCGAAGGATCATACCTGGTGCGCCGGGCAGTTTGCACGGGGGGTGCGCAGGGGAGTTTTCCACAAAGCCGCGCCAAGGACTGGGCAGAGCGCCCGAACTCTGGCAGATTAGAACGCGTTGCCGGGGGCAACAATGGACGCAACGTGAGGATGCGGTCCTGACCAGGACCGGACAAGATGGTTGCGGGGCAACTGCAAAGAAGGGGTGAAGAGGTGGCAACTGACACTAACGACGCACTGGACAACCTGGAACGGGAGCTCGTCACGATGGCGCGCCGGCTGCGAGGTCTGCAGCGGACGCTGTCCGACGAGGCGCACCCGGACCTGGAGCCGGCCCAGTACGCGTTGCTGAACCACGTCGAGGAACTGGCACCGGTGCGGATGGCCGACCTGGTGGCAGCACTCGAGGTGGACAAGGGTCCGGTCAGCCGGGCCTGCGCACGGCTGGAGGAGGAAGGTCTGCTGAAGCGGGCGGCGGACAAGTCCGACGCGCGCGCGACGTTGCTGACGCTGACCGCGAACGGCAAGCGCAAGCTCGCCGCGGCCCGCAAGAAGCGGCACAAGGTGATCGAGGACCTGCTCAAGGACTGGTCCCCGACGCAGGTGAAGACCTTCGCCAACCAGGTCTCGAAGTTCAACAAGCTGGCCTGAGCCAGATCGGTACCGCCGCGGCACACCAGTCGTGGCGGAGGCTGTTGCCGACGGCCCGTTCGGGTGCCGTGTTCCGGAGAGCTGAGGGGTCCGGACCGGGGTTGTCCGAGTCGACGGGGAGCGACCAGGGCCGTCAGTAAGTGTTCTGAGTGGCGCGTAGGCGGTCCGGCCTGCCCTCTGGAGGCTGGGCTGCGCTACTGTGCCTGCGTGCTGCTCTCCGACCGCGACATCCTGGCCGAGCTCGACGCCAAGCGGGTCCAGCTGGACCCGTTCGACGCTGCGATGGTCCAGCCGTCCAGCGTCGACGTACGCCTGGACCGCTACTTCCGGGTCTTCGAGAACCACAAGTACCCGCACATCGACCCGGCCGAGGAACAGCCCGACCTGACCCGCACGGTCGAGCCGGAGGGCGACGAGCCGTTCATCCTGCACCCGGGCGAGTTCGTCCTCGGATCGACGTACGAACTGGTCACGCTGCCGGACGACGTCGCGGCGCGGCTGGAGGGCAAGTCCTCGCTGGGCCGCCTCGGTCTGCTGACGCACTCGACCGCCGGGTTCATCGACCCGGGCTTCTCCGGGCACGTGACGCTGGAGCTGTCGAACGTCGCGACGCTGCCGATCAAGCTCTGGCCCGGGATGAAGATCGGCCAGCTGTGCTTCTTCCGGCTGTCCTCACCCGCCGAGCACCCGTACGGCTCCGCGAAGTACGGCTCGCGCTACCAGGGGCAGCGCGGGCCGACACCGTCGCGATCGCATCTGAACTTCCACCGCACCGACGTCTGAGCGGTCAGCCAACGGCTTTCTGCACCACGAGGATCTTCTCCGTGTTGCTCGGGGCCTTGTTGCCCGGGTCCTGCAGGTAGACGCTGCCGTACTTCGAGACCATCGCCGGCGACTTCGGCTCGCCGTACAGCAGCGTGGTGTCGCCCCAGCCGCCGACGTTGCCGTCGCCGTACGACGAGGGCGAGTCGCTCGGCGTCGTCCCGTCCCCGGGGGTCGCGCTCTCGGTCGGCGTCGCCGACGGCGTCGGCACGTCCTGCCCGGTCTTCGCGTCCAGCAGGATCGCCTGATCGTCGGCCGATCCGTAGACCATGCCGTTGTAGATCGCGGTGACCTGAGGCACGAGCCGGTTGGCCGACGCGTCGTACTTCCACGCGATCTTCCCGGTCGTGTCGTCGAAGCCGACGATCCCCTTCTGGTCACCGATCGAGCCGTTGCACACCACCGAGGCGACGTGGTCGGAGAAGCATCCCCCGATGCCGCCCTGGTCCTTGGAGTTCGGCTGCTTGGACTCCACCACCTCGCCGGTGGCGATGTCGACCGCGTACGCCGAGTTCACGTAGTGGTGCTCGTACTTGGTGTCCTGCACGTAGCCGGTGCCACTGAGGTAGGCGTGCTTGCCGCCCGATCCTTCGATGCTCAGGTAGTTCATCGCCGGGACCGGCACCGTCTTCTTGACCGTCCCCGTGACGGCGTCGACCTGCACGATCGCGTTGTCCTTGACGCCTTCGCCGCTCTCGCCCTTGACGCCGACGACCGTGCCGTTGAGGACGCCGGCCGCGCGTACCCCCGGGATCGTGCTCGTCTTCTTCGTGACCGGGTCGGCGAACACCGTGAACTGGCGGATCTTGGCGGTCCGGTCCGGCGACGAGACCGTGACCCCGACCGCGATCTGCCCGGTCGCCGCGTCGTACGCCGGGGTGTAGAAGTCCTTGCCGCTGTTGCCCGGTCCGAGCAGCGTGCTCAGGTCGGCGACGGCGGTCGCGAGCAGGTCACCCTGCGACGGATCGATCCACTGGAAGGTCACCTGGCCGTGCGACTTCTGCGTCCCGCTGCCCTGCACGATCTGCGTGTACGCCGTGGCGACGACCTCCTTGCCGTTCAGCTGCACGGCCATCGGCGCGGTGAAGTCGTTGGTCGTCGTGGTCGGTTCGGTGGACGCCGGGACCTCCCAGCTGCTCGCGCTCAGGGTGCGTGCGGTCAGTCCGCTGCGCAGCGCGTACAGCGAGGCCTCGCCGACCATGCCGGCCTCGATGTTGAACATGTTGGACTGCCCGGTGCTGCCCTGGGCCAGCGCCGAGACCGGCACGAACGCCTTGGGCGGGTCGAACGTCGCCAGGTCCGGCCCGGTCGGCGTCGACGAGGCCGACGGCGAACTGTCGCCCGACGGGGACGGCTGGTCGGTGGCCTTGTCGTCACCCCCGCTGCAGCCGGCGAGCAGGGTGGCGGCAACAGTTGCCGCGATCAACGGACGGAGCATGCGCTGGTCTCCCACGGGGTTCAGCCGATCGCTTTCAGAATCTGGAGGCTACCGACGACATCGTCCTCGGACACGTCGGCCTCCCGCAGGTAGGCGCCGCCGTACTCGGAGACGCCGACCGGGGAGAGCGGCTCGAAGTCGGGGGTCGTGGGGACCGGGCCGACGCCGGGCGTGCCGGACGGCGAGCTGCTGTCGGACGGCGTACTGGTGTCGCCGGGCGTGATGTCGTCGGTCGGCATCGAGCCGTCGGTCGGGGTCGTGCTCGCACCGGGGGTGCCGGTCGGCGTGGCGGTGGGCGTCGGGACCGGGACGTCCTGGCCGGTCAGCGCGTTCACCAGGACCGGCTTCTGCTGGACGGTGGCGTAGACCATCCCGTGGAAGACCGCGCTCACGGTCGGGACGACGCGGCCGGGGCTCGTCGCCGTGTAGCCCCACAGCTTCTTGCCGGTGGTGTCGTCGAAGCCGACGATCTCGTCCTCGGTCGCGCCCGGATCGGTGCTGCAGACCACCGTCTTCTGGGCGTCGGCGTGGCAGGTGTAGCCGAACAGGTACCGGGTCTTCTTGACCGCGGTCTTGGTCTGGACGACCTGGCCGGTGGCCGGATCGACCGCGTAGAGGTTGCCGACGTAGTCACCGGTGCCGTAGCTCCCGATGCCCTCGGTGTACTTCTGTCCGTACAGGTAGGCGTACTTGCTGCCGAGGGCGCCGGTCGGTTCGAGACCTTCCAGCCCGGGCAGCAGCCCGGACTTGGTCACCTTGCCGGTGGCGGCGTCGACGAAGGCGAGCGTACGGCGGGTGTTCTCCTTGCCTTGGGCACCGACCAGGACGCCCTTGCCGAGGCCGGCGGGCTTCATGAACGGGACCGCGACGCCCTTCTTCGTGCCCGGGTCGGCGATCACGGTGATCACGCCGGACTTCGCGCCGATCAGGCTGGTCGGCGCCACGCCGACCGCGACCTGTCCGGTGCTCGCGTCGACCGCCAGGTCGGTGAAGCCGCCGGGCAGACCGCTGTTGACCTCGTTGTCGCCGAGCAGCGGGGTCACGTCGACCATCGCCTCGGAGATCGGCTTGCCGTCGGCCGGGTCGAGCCAGCGGAACAGCGCCTGGACGCTGGGCTTCGCCGTCCCGCCGCCCTTGATCCGCTGGTAGTAGACGACCGCGACGGCCGACTTCCCGTCCAGCTGCACGACGGCCGGCTGGGTGGCGTCGTTGGTCACGACGCTGTCGTCGGTGGTTTCGGTGGACAGGGTCTGCCAGGGCTTCTCGCCGGTGACGCTCTGTCCTACGGCGCCGCTCAGGCTGTTCGCGACGGCGGTCGTTCCGGCCATCGCGACCTGCGGCTTGAACGAGCTCCGGCCCTTCTCCTCGGGAAGTGCGGAGGCGGCCACGGCCTGGAAGGCCTTCGGTGGGTCGTACGCCGTCGGGGCCGGAGGGGTCGGGGTGCTGGACGTCTGGACCGCACCGTCCTTGGGGGAGTCGTTGGACTTGTCGTCCCCGCCGCTGCACCCGGCCAGCAGGGTGACCGCGGCCGTGGCGGCGAATACCTGACGCAACATCTTTCGTTCTCCCCGAGTCCGGTTCCAGGAATCAGCGGAACGCGAGTGTCCCGCTGCGCTCACGGAACGCTAGCAGCGCGACCGGGCCGCCGAAGCCCTCGAACCGGACCGGGAAGATTGCAGGTTCCTGCAACTACCTGACACCTCAGCGGACCACGGACAAACCGGGCCGCCGGTGCCGCGGCTGGGGCTCGAGGCGGTCGGCCAGCCGGCGCAGGACGCCGGCCAGTTCCCGCCGCGGGGCGTTGACGCCGTCCGTGGCCCGCCGGTCGGCGCGGTCCTGCTTGCTCAGGGCCCTCCGCTCGGCGGCCCGCAGCTGCTCGGCGACCTGGTAGCGCGCGATTTCCTGGTGTTCGGTGATCATCGTGCTTCTCCCCTCACTAGTCCCCGTGACGATGGTGTTTCGTTGCCTCAGGCCCGTACTACGGTGATGTCGCCGGAGACGGTGCGAGCCCGCAGGATCAGCGAGCGCTCGCCCTCGGCCGGCTGCTCGCCCGGCTCCAGGTCGCACTGGATGTGACCGGTGACGGTCTTCAGGTCCAGGTACGTCGGTACGCCGTCCGGTACGCCGATCTGCACGTCGCCGCGCGCCGTCTCGGCCCGGACGCTCGGTCCGTCGGCCAGCTCGACCCGGACGTCACCGGAGCCGGAGGTGGCGACCGAGTGGTCGCGGATCCGCTCGATGGTGATGTCGCCCGAGCCGACCTTGACCGTCGTCGGACCGGTCGCGTCACCGACCCGGACGTCGCCGGACCCGGTGGACAGCGCGAGCTGGCCGTCGGCCTGCTCGATGTCGATCGTTCCCGAGCCGGTGTTGGCCCGGACCGCGCCGGCCGCGTGCTCGATCCGGATGTCGCCGCTGCCGGTGCCGGCCGCGAGCGTGCCCTCGACCCGCTCGATCCGGATGTCGCCGGACCCGGTGGACAGCCGGGACTCACCCAGCGTCGCCCGCGCCGAGATGTCACCCGAACCGGTCTTGATCCGCGCCGCCAGGACGTCCGGCGTCTGGATCACGACGTGGACCTCGGGTCCGCGCCGCTGGTTCTTCGTGGTCTCGACGACCAGCTCGCTGCCGGACAGCTTGTAGCGCAGGTCGTCCTCGGTGCCGTTCTCCACGTCGATCCGGACCTGCGTCCGGTCGCCGTCGGTCGGCACGATCTCGACCCGGCCGGCGCCGATCTCGATCCGGACCCGGTCGACCTCGCCGGGCTCGCCGATCAGTTCCGTGCTGAAGTCGCTCACTGCGCCCACCCCGTCATCCGCTGTCCCGGTCCGCGTCCACCGCGGCCGTGTCCCCGGTCCCGGCCGCGCTCGCGGCGGTCGCCGCGCTCGCCCCGCCGTTCACCGCGGTCGCCGCGGCGTCCGTCGCCGAACACGCCGTCCGGTCCGAACGGTCCGTCCGGTCCCAGGACGCCGTCGGGGCCGAAGACCCCGTCGGGACCCAGCGGTCCGTCGGGCCCGAGCGGGCCGTCCGGTCCGAAGATCCCTCCGCGCGGCGGGCGCGGGGGCCGGGGCGGCCGGGGGCCACCGCGGCGGCCGCGGTCGCCGGTCAGGGCGGTCATCACGGTGCGCATCAGCCACGCGTTCGAGGAGATGCCCTCGGCGGTTGCGGCCTCGTCGACCTTGTTCTTCACCGACATCGGCAGCCGCAGCGTGATCCGCGCGGTCGGCTCGTCGGCGTCCGGAGCCAGGTCGGTCGCTCCGGTGTCGTTGGTGTCGTCCTCGGTGTCGTCGTCCAGGTCGTCGTCCGCGCCGGTCAGCTGACTCGGGGCGGGGGTGACGACGAACTCGGGACGGCCGCCGGCCATCCGGAGCTCCACCGATCCGGGGGACAGCTCACGGCTGATCTCCCCGGCGGCGTCGGACAGGGCTGAGATGAGGGCCAGGCGGCCCGCGTCATCCAGCGTGGCTCCGAGGCGCTGTGCCACGGAGCGGGTTTGGTCGTCGGCCAACGCGGTGGCGTTCTCCACGCTACGGCGGACCGACTCGAGGTAGTGGTCAAGTTCCATGACGCAATCATGACGTCATAGTGACGTCACTGTCAACCCTTCCTGATGTCACTCTGTCGCTGAGCGGTGCCACGGGTGATGTCAGGGGAGAATGAAGACCTGCCAACGAGAGGGGACCAGGGTGTCCAGAGGAGTACTCGTCACCGGTGCGTCACGCGGCGTCGGAGCCGCCGTGGCCAAGGTGTTCGCGGCCGCCGGTGACCGGGTCGTGCTGCACTGCCGGGGATCGGTCGACAAGGCCGAGGCGGTCCGCCGCGAACTGCCCGGCGAGGGGCACGGAGTGGTCGCCGCCGACCTCGGCGACTCGGCCGCAATCCCTTCCCTGGTTGAGGAATCGGCGGCTGTCCTCGGCCGGATCGATGTCCTGGTCAACAACGCGGCCCTGTACGTCGAGGAGCCGGTCGCCGGGTCGCGCCGGATCGGTCACCCGATCGCCGAGACACCGTACGACGAGTGGGTGGCGGCGTGGCGGCGGACGCTCGCGGTCAACCTCGAAGGGGCCGCACACCTGACCTGGTGCGTCGCGCGGCAGATGATCGACCGGGACCCCGCGGACGGCGTACGGCGGGGTGCGATCGTGAACGTCGGGTCGCGGGGAGCGTCTCGCGGCGAGCCCGACGTACCGGCGTACGGGGCCTCGAAGGCGGGGCTGCAGGCGTTCGGGCAGTCGATGGCGGTCGCGCTGGCGCCACATGACATCACCGTGACGTCAATCGCGCCCGGATTCATCGGCACCGACATGGTCGCCCAGCGGCTGAACTCGCCCGAGGGTGACGCGCTGCGGGCGCAGAGCCCGTTCAACCGGATCGCCACGGCCGAGGAGGTCGCCGCGGCCGTGTACTGGCTCGCCTCGCCCGCCTCGGGCTGGTCGTCAGGCGCCGTCCTCGACTTCAACGGCGCCTCGTACCTGCACTAGCTGGTGGTCATCGGGCTCCTCCGCGGGAGGAGCCCGATGACGTCAGTTGACGATGTTCTTCTTGGCCGGGGCCTTGATCGAGACCGGGGTCGTCGTCGGGTCCATGGTCATCAGCATGCTGACGCCCTGCAGGTCGAACGAGAACCGGCGGGTCATCTTGCCGGCGTCCAGCCACATCGAGTACGGAAGCGTCTTCGGCACACCGGCCGGGATCTTCTTGCCCTGCGCCTTGAGCACCGCGGCGGTGTCGACGGTGATGTCGTAGCGGTCCAGCTTCACGCCGCCGATCGTCTCGTTCTTGACGAACTTCACCTCGCGCAACGCGCCCTTGAACGACTCGAACGTCTTGGTCGGGTCACCGCTGCCGGCCAACTCGCCGAACTGCGCCATCGACGGGTCCGAGGTGTCGATCTTTGCGTACTTGCCGGCCGGGGTCGCCCCGGGGATCGACATGTAGAGCGTCTTGCCGACCATGACGATCTTGGCCGTCTTGCCCTGGAACGCCTCGCCGGTCATCGACACCGACATCGCCGGCGGCTTGAGCTGCTGCACGCCGGTGATCGTCATCAGCACCTTGCCACCGGCAGTCATCCTGCCGCTCGTGCGGTAGCTGGTCTGCTTGGCGAGCGCGGTGTTCATCGCCGGCAGGAACGTGGCCCGGTCCAGCCGTACGGCGGCCGGTGCCGCGGCCGTCGGCGGCGCGGGCGTCGGCGTACTGGCCGGTGCTTCCGACGTGGTCGACGTCGTGATGGACGGCTGGTCGGCCGCCTTCGGCTCCTCGCTGCCACCACAGGCGGCGAGCCCCAGAACCAGCGGAACGACGGCCAGCGCGGCTGCCGCTCGTGTACGAACCCTCACAGTGCGTTTCCCCTCCCAGGTGGATCGAACGCCGGATCCTACGGGCCCGAAGCCCTGCCTGGGAAGGGATTTGCAGCTTGTTGCAGGTCTAGCTCTCGCCGCGCTTCACCGACGCGAGCAGCAGCTGGGCCACGTCGTTGACCTCGACCTCTTCGCGCGCCGACCCGTCGGCCTGCTTGGCGGTCAGCCCGTCGGACAGCATCACCCGGCAGAACGGGCAGCCGGTGGCGATCTTGTCCGCGCCGGTCTCGACCGCCTCGGTGGTCCGGTTCACGTTGATCCGCGACCCGGTCTTCTCCTCCATCCACATCCGCGCGCCGCCGGCGCCGCAGCAGAACGACTTGGTCTTGTTGCGCGGCATCTCGGCGAACTCGGCACCGGGGATGATCTCGAGCAGCTCCCGCGGAGCGTCGTACACCTGGTTGTGCCGGCCCAGGTAGCAAGGGTCGTGGTACGTGATCTTCTGCCCGTTCAGCGTGCTGTCGGCGGGCGCGACCGGAGTCAGCTTCTTCTCCCGGACCAGCCGGTTGAGCAGCTGGGTGTGGTGGATGACGTCGAGCTCGACGCCGAGCTGGGAGTACTCGTTCTTCAGCGTGTTGAAGCAGTGCGCGCAGGTCGAGACGACCTTCTTCGCGCCGGTCTCCTTGAACACCTCGGCGTTCTGCATCGCCAGCTGCTGGAAGACGAACTCGTTGCCCGCGCGCCGGGCCGGGTCGCCCGTGCAGGTCTCGCCGTCACCCAGTACGGCGAAGCTCACGCCCGCGATGTTCAGCAGCTCGGCGACGGCCTGGGTGGTCTTCTTCGCGCGGTCCTCGAAGGCGCCCGCGCAGCCGACCCAGAACAGGTACTCGACCTCGGCCAGCGTCTCCACATCGGTGCCGACCTGCTTGACCTCGAACGGCAGGTCCTTGGCCCAGTCCATCCGCCCCGACGGGTTCATGTTCCACGGGTTGCCCTTGTTCTCCAGGCCCTTGAACAGCCCGTTGAGCTCGGACGGGAACGACGACTCGATCAGCACCTGGTAGCGGCGCATGTCCATGATCGCGTCGACGTGCTCGATGTCGACCGGGCACTGCTGGACGCACGCGCCGCACGACGTACAGGCCCAGAGTGCCTCCTCGTCGATCACCGCGACGTCGGGCGAACCGACGAGCGGCTTGTTCTGCTCGTCGAGGACCAGCTGGGACAGGGACTTGCGGTCGTCCTCGTCGGCCAGCAGGTACGGCGCCTTGTTGTACGCGTGCTCGCGCAGGTTCATCACCACGAGCTTGGGCGACAGCGGCTTGTCGGTGTTCCAGGCCGGGCACTGCGACTGGCAGCGGCCGCACTCGGTGCAGGTGGTGAAGTCGAGCAGGCCCTTCCAGGTGAAGTCCTCGACCTTGCCGACGCCGAGCGCGGCGTCCTCGTCGAGCTCCTCGATGTTCTCGAAGTCGATCGGGGCGCCGTTGACCATGATCGGCTGCAGTGCGCCCAGCGCCGTACCGCCGTCGGCCTTGCGCTTGAACCAGATGTTCGGCCAGGCGGTGAACCGGTGCCAGGCCACTCCCATCGTGGCGTTCAGCGAGATGGTGATCATCCAGGCGAACGAGATCAGGATCTTCACCATCGCGACCAGGTAGACGGTGTTCTCCAGCGCGTGCTCGGACAGCCCGCCGAACAGTCCGGTGCCGATGAAGAACGTCGTCGGGAAGTGGAACTTGTCGCCGGCGCCGAGCTGGTACTCCAGCCCGCGCAGCAGCAGGATGCAGACCAGCACGCCGAGGATCGTGTACTCCACGTAGTACGCCTGCCAGGCCCGCGACCCGAAGAACCGGCTGTACCGGCCCTCCTCGCCCCGCGGCAGGTGCCGCAGCCGGATCGCGATCAGCCCCACGATGGCGACCAGTCCGGTCCAGGTGAGGAACTCGCTGACCCACTCGAACACGAACCAGTGCCCGATCAGCGGCAGCGCGAAGTGCGCGTCGAACAGCTGCCCGAACGCCGTCACCAGGCTGAGGAACAGCCCGATGAACCCGAACGCCACGAACCAGTGCAGCACCCCGATGTGGCTCCACTGCAGCATCCGCGTGTGCAGCAGCGACTCCTTGGCCAACGTCAGCGACCGCTGCCCCGGCCGATCCGTCCGCCGCGCCGGCTGCCCGAGCCTGACCACCGACACCATGTGCCCGATCGTCTTCCCGAACAGTGCGACCCCGACCGCGGCAACCGCAAGCGAAACAACGATGGCGAAGATCTGCATACCAGCGATGTTATTGGTTGGTTACCGACGAGTCATGTCGATGAGCCCCTCATCACGCCAGCGTGTCCCGTCTCACTTCCTCCGGCGGTTGATCTTCACGTCTTCCAGACAGCTCGCAGTCGTCCGCAACCGATGGTGGTCCAGACCAGCCCGCTCGAGCAGCTCCAACGCCACCAGCACCCCCGTGTCCACAGCCTCCTGATCCGCCCGATCCGCCGTCTGCACCACCAGACACCGAACAGTGAACGGCCTCAACTCAGCGTCATAACTGAGCGTCCCCGTCTCCGTGTAGTCCGCCACCAACAGATCATGCTCGTGAAGCTCCGCCCGAAGCTTCTCCCGCTGGGTGCCGGTCAGGTTCTGAAACTCTCCACGAGTAACAACCCTGAAGGTGCGGACCTCTGAACTCATGGGTGGACTGTATTCGAACCCGCCGCGCGCCGTCCGTCGACTTTTGGCTCGCAAGGCCGCATCAGTTGCTCAGCCGCTGCCAGCCGAGAGTGGTAAGCCCGGTCACAAGCTCGCTGTTCAACCGATGTCCTTCGTAATCGTTGCTGGGCCATTCGGCGCCGAACACGTCACGCACCTGTTTGGTGGGCAACATCTTCAGGTCGCCACGCCGCACGTAGTAGATACCGGTTTGTCGACCGCCCAAGGGTTTGCGGAGATCAAAAACCTCGTGCGGCGGGCCGATGTATCGGTCATCTGGGTTCCCCCAACAGACGTAGTCGCCGGCCTTGACGGCAGGTCGACCCGACCACCAGACCACATCCAGTGAGTCGGAGCCTCGCAGAGCGGTCGCGGAATGAGAGGTCGCATCCTCAAAGTCACGCTCTTCTGCCGGCGTGGGGTCGTACGGTTGCCATGGGAGAAGCCAGACCTGCACGCCCGGCGGAACTACGGGGCGGACTCGCGGCTCACTCTTGGGAAACTTGGGAGCCACAACCTGTATTCCAGAAAGAACTTCCAGGTCTGCGGCACGAAGAAGTCGTCCTGGACTGGCAGCCATCTCCTTGATGTAGTCACGCAACTGTGAGGCCATCGGCTGAGACGTTATCGCGACAACTGCTTCGTGGCGTCGTTCTTTGCTTGTCCTGGACGCATTAGCCGAGCCGACAAGCACCCGATTGCCGACTGCGGCGCACTTCGCGTGTAGACCCTCGCGGCTGTAGACCGCGATTCCACGCTCCAGCAGTACCTCGAGTGCGTGGACGCTGGTCAACCCGAGCCGGACAGCATCCCGGCTGGCGTCGCACACCAGAACATCCTCAGCCCGCAAACCGGTCAGTAGTTCGCCGGCGTCGTACCCGAGGTAGGCGATCGCGGCATACGCGCGTGCGGCTCGGTCTCGGGTGATCTCTCGGCTGACATCCTGCCAAACGGCATCGGTGTACAGGCGCGGTTCTCCAGCCGTCATTCCTTATCCCCTCCAGCGTTTCGCCCGCCGGTCGGGGCGCGGTGTGTACCGCAGACTACGGAAAGCCGACAGCGAACGGCCACCATCTGTCGACCTAACTATATTTTGTCTTTCTTTTGTCTTCTTTGTCTTCTTTGTTCTTGTAGTCGCTCCTCTGCCTTCCGTCCTTGTCCTGCTGTTGTGGTTCTTTCCTTGCCGTTCTCCTCCCCCTTGAACGGCCGAAGGGCCCCAGCCGGTGGATCCGGCTGGGGCCCTTCGGTTCGGTGCTGGGTGTTACTTCGTGCCGTAGACCTGGAGTTCGGTCATGTCGGTGAACTGGCAGCCGCCGTAGGCGCCGTCGGGGCAGTTGGTGGCGAAGTCCGGGACCTGGGGGCTGAGCATCCAGAAGCGGACGTACTGGACGTTCGTGGTCGCCGCGGTCGGGGTGAGCTCGGTGTACTTGCCGCGGTTCGCGGCGGTGAACTCGCCTTCCTGGGCGGTGGTCCAGGTGGTGCCGTCGGTCGACGTCTCGATCCGGTACTTGCCGGTCGAGGCGCTGCCCGGGTCGCCGCAGGTGTTCGACGGGTCGACCGAGAACTTCGACACCGTGACCGCCGACGGCAGCTTGATGTCGATGTGCTTCGGAATCATCACGCCGGACGGAGCACCGTTGTCCTCGCCGGTGGTGCTGCCCCAGCCGGTGCCCTGGCTGGAGTCGATCGCGTACGCCGGCCCGCACTGCGGGCTGAAGTCCGGACCGTTGAAGTCGACCACGGTGCCGCCACCGGAGGCCGCGGCCCAGTTGCGCCGCGGCGCGAAGTTCGCCGTGGTGCCGCCGGCCGTGACCTTCAGCGCGTTGCCGAGGATCTCGTAGCCCGCACCGGAGACCACGAACTTGCCGTAGGTCCCGGGGAAGACGTTGTCGATCGAGTAGGTGCCGTCGGCCTTGGTGACGGCCGAGTAGTCACCGGCGTACCCGGAGGCGTGACCGCCGATGAAGACCAGCGCGCCGGCCACCGGGGCCTTGGTGTCGGAGTCCGTCACCTTGCCGCTGATCGTGGTGGTGGCACCGGTCGGCGGGATGTGGAAGTCCTCGACCGGCGTGGAGTCGCCGCCGTCCAGGACACCGGCGTACCAGCCCATGCCGCGGTTGGCGAAGACCTGCCAGATGATCTTGGCGTTCTTGCCGCCGGAGGCGACCAGGTCGGCCTGCACGATCGCGTTGCGCATGTCGAGCATGGTCGGGTCGGCCGCGGACAGCTCCATCGCGCGGGTGATGATGCTCACCGCGTACGACCGGCCGAAGCGCTCGCGCAGGTCCCACAGGGTCTGCGTCCACACCTCACCGGAGGAGTGCACCTCCGGCGCGCCGCCGATGGTCGGGAAGTCGCCGTAGGTGTAGCCACCCTGCGAGCCGTCGATGCCGACGCAGGCCGCTTCCTTGGCCTTCACCCGGCAGTCGCCCGGCTGGGTCCGGATGGTGCCGCCGGCGGTGTCGTACTTGCCGATCCGCATCTCGCCGTTGGCGGTGGTGTCCTTCTCCAGGTTGTGCGAGGCCAGGTAGTCGAGCGCGTAGAAGTCGCTCCACGCCTCACCCATCGAGCCGGCCTGGATGCTGTTCAGCGTCGAGTTGCCGGTCGCGTCGACGACCAGGCGGTTCGACAGGCCGTGGGTGTACTCGTGGTACAGGATCTCGGCCGAGTTCGACGAGCTGCTCGGCACCGTGGTGTTGTCGCCCGGCGTCCCGAACAGGTACATCTGCATGGTCGGCGGGGTGCCGTCCGGCGGGGTGTTCATGTTCGCGTTGTTGACGTGGTTGCCGTCCGGGCCGCCGTTGGCGGCGGTCGCCGCGCCGTCGAGCGCGTTCAGCAGGACCGGGTCGCCGCCGTCGGCGTCGAACGAGCCGGCCGCCTTGGTGAAGCTGATCGGCGGCTTGGCCAGCCAGTCGTGGAAGTTGCTGGCCAGGTAGAAGCCGTTGGTGACGTCCTGGTTCATGTTCGTCTTCCAGGAGTCCGGCTTGGCCGGGTCCCAGGTGCAGACGTACGCCGCCGAGCACAGCGGGTTCGACTGGAACGGCACCAGCTTGTACTGCGAGGAGGTGGCGGTGCCCGGCGCGTTGACGGTTTCGCCGGCGTTCGGCTGGTTGTCGTCGTTCACGTCGGCCCAGGCCGCGACCGAGGTGCCCTCGAGCAGCGTCTTGGCCTTCTTCGGCAGCCACTTGTTGTAGATCAGGTTCTCGGTGCGCTGCACGCCACCCATCGGCGCGCCCGGGTAGTTGTCCTGCACGAGCGCGTCGCCGATGCCCTCGGTGGCCTTGCTCGACAGGTCGCGCCGGTACAGCAGCGCGCCGGTCTGGGCGTCGACCACGTGGGTGTAGATCAGCGATCCGCCCGCGTTGGTGTACGTCGACCAGCCCTTGCGCAGGCCGTCGGCGGTGTGGAACCAGACCTCCTTGGCCCAGTCGCCGTTGCTCCACGTCGTGGTGGTGCCGGCCGCCTTCGCGGTCGCGCTCTTCGCGGTGCCGCCGACGTCCTCGGTCGCGGCGCTGCGGGCGGCCGCGGCGGTCAGCTTGGCGGCCGCCGTACGGGCCTTGGCGAGTCCGGCCAGGCCGGCCACCGGGGCACCCTGGACGGAGATCAGCTTGCCGTCCTTGGTGACGTTGGCCTTGAGGCCGTTGCCGAAGACCTCGAGTCCGTCGACGACCTGGACCCAGGAGATGTGGTGGGTGCCGAGGTCGTCGACGTAGTCCTTCCGGAGCTTGAGGGTGCCCAGGTCGGAGTCGGTCAGCTTGAACACCTCGGGGTGCGCCTTGACGTAGTCGAGCGCGACCTGGGTGGCCTTCTTCGAGCTCGCGGCGGTGAGGAAGCCGTTGAGCTTGGTCACCTGCGAGGGGGTCCCGGTGTTCTCGTCGATGCCGACGATGCCCTGGGCGCCGAGGGAGTCGCGGAACTTCTCCGTCGCCGCGGTGTCCTTGCCGACCACCTTCGCGGCCCGGGCGAAGCTCGTCCGGGCGCTCGGGGTGCGGGCGTCGAAGTTGCCCTTGCGCTCCTTGGCGGTGACGGACGGGCTGTTCTCGTCGCCGGACTTCGGGGTCGCCGCGGTGGCGGCCGAGGCCCCACCGCCGGCGGCTACGGCCAGCAGGGCGGTCGCGGACACGGCAGAGACTGCCAGGAGCCCCCGCCCTTTGCCTGAAACTTTCACAAACGCTCCATGAAGTTGTGTGCGCGAGTCGCCCTCCACGACCCGTCCGGGCCGACCCTAAGCCTGCGCCGTTCCCGGCGGAAGAGAATTCGGCACAAATATGTCTAGTCGAGGGTTGTCCTTCGTGCACGGTGCAGAACTGCCAGTGACAGCACAATGGTCGCGGTGAGCAACGATCCGAACGCGAACAGTGTCGAACGGCCTGGGTGCACGAGGGATTCGCCGCCCTGGGCCTGCCAGGTGACCAGCCAGATCAGGCTTCCGTACGACGCGGCGCCGATCGCGACCAGCGCCGTCCGCGGACCTTCCGGCCGCAGTACGGCGTACCGGCGGGCGAGCAGAACGAGGCCCAAGGCAACCAACGGGATCAGCTGCAAGGCGTGGACGCCGAGGAAGTGGCCGATCCGCAGGTCGCCGCCCTCGGTGCTCCAGCCGGTGATCGGCATCCCCGGGCCGCCGTCCTCGACACCGACCGAGTGGGAGCCGAAGAAGTCCTCGCGGCCGGTCGCGTCGGTCGCCGCCTGCTGGGCGGGCGTCGCGCGGAACATCAGGTTGCCGAGCAGCATGCCGCCGAGCGTCGTACCGAGCGCGAGCCGGATGCCCCAGCGCAGCGCCCGGTCGCCGGGCTTGTCGAACAGCAGCTGGATCGCGACCACGAGGACGGCGGTCCAGATCAGGTAGACGGTCCCGGCCATGATGTCGTGGATCAGCTTGTCCGCGGGCGTGGACATGTTGAAGTGCAGCTGCCGGCCGCGGACGACGACCTGGCCGACGATCAGCACCATCTCGGCGGCGACTCCGGCGGCGACGACCGTGCCCATCCACCAGCCGAGCCGGCGGGCCTTGGTCTGCAGGGACAGCATCCACGCCAGCGTGACGCAGTACAGCGCGAAGCTGATCATGAACTTCAGCGGCTTCATCCAGATCGCGTGGCCGAGCAGGTCGCGGTCGTCGAACAGCGCGCCGCCGATTCCGGCCAGCGTCAGTACGGCGAGCGCGATCGAGACGGCGACGAGTGGCCGGTGCCATCGATGGGGGCTGCTGGGCAGGGCGGGAAGTGTCGGCGGGGCAGGCCTCGTGGTGGTCATGAATCGATCGTCGAGGTGTCTGCAGGCTCCGAACAGCGGCCCAGGCACCCTTCGAGGGGTGGTTCTGGGCCTACCCTGAGTCCACCCTGATCCAGTGTTCCTGGAGGACCCCGGTGCTGCGTTACCCGCTGATCCACCCGCCGCTGCTCGGTGCGCTGGCCCGCGCCGGCCACGGCTCCGTCGTACTGCTTGCTGACGGCAACTATCCGTACGCGACCGCGGTCGCGCCGGGCGTCGAGACGATCTGGCTGAACCTGCGGCCCGGGCAGATCCCGGTGGACGACGTGCTGGAGACGCTGCTCGGCGTCGTACCGGTGGAGGCGGCGCGGGTGATGGCGACCGAGACCGGCGAGGAGCCGGACGTGTACGAGCGCTTCCGCGAACTGCTGCCCGGTACGCCGTTGCAGCCGCTGCAGCGCGCGGACTTCTACGCCACCGCGCGCAGCCCGGAGCTGGCGGTCGCCGTCGCGACCGGCGAGCAGCGGCTGTACGCGAACATCCTGCTGACGCTGGGCGTTGTCACGTGAACCGTCTCCAGGCCGAAGCTCACCAACTCTTCGCCCAGCTCGGCCTGGAGACGGTGTTCCCCGACTACGGCCCGCCTCAGCTCATCGGCAGCGCCCGCTCAGGCCTGATCGTCCTGCGCGATCTGGACGTCATGTTCGACGCTCCGACCGCCACGCTGTCCGGCGTACTGGCAGGTCTGGGTGCGGTTGCCGAGCGCTGCGACCTGCTCTCCGCTGACGTCCGTGACGAGCGCGGCGATCGACGTCCGACGCCCCGGCTGACCGACGAGCGGTTCTACGCCGTACTGGGAGTCGGGGAGTGGAAGGTCGACCTGACCTTCTGGCTGCACGTGATCGAACGGCCGCACGTTGCCGACGCGCTGCGGCTCCAGCGGATCACCGAGGAGGAGCGGCAAGCGATCCTGCGGCTCAAGCGCACGTGCCCGGGATACCCCGAGCTGATTGGCGGCACCGACGTCTACGACGCCGTACTGCGGCACGGCGTACGGGCGTGAAAGAGTGCCGGCCGCCCGGCAACGCCACCGGACGGTCGGCACTCGCTTAGAGGAGGCCCAGCTCCATGGACTCCTGGTCGCTGAACAGGCGGGACCTGATCAGGAACCGGACGCCCTCGGGGGCCTCGACGGAGAAGCCGCTGCCGCGGCCCTTGACCACGTCGACGGTCAGGTGGGTGTGCTTCCAGTACTCGAACTGGTTCGCCGACATCCAGAAGCCGATCGGCTTGTCGAGGCCGTCGACCGCCAGGTCGCCCAGATGGACGTCCGCCGCCCCCGTCTTGAACTCACCGTCCGGGTAGCACATCGGCGAACTGCCGTCGCAGCACCCGCCGGACTGGTGGAACATCAGTGGTCCGTGCAGCTCGGTGAGGCGGCGGAGCAGCTCCGCCGCCTCCTCCGTGTACGCAACCCTCTCGACCATCACGTGGCCTAGAAGAACCCGAGCTTGTCGGGCGAGTAGCTGACCAGCAGGTTCTTGGTCTGCTGGTAGTGGTCGAGCATCATCTTGTGGTTCTCGCGGCCGATGCCCGAGTTCTTGTAGCCGCCGAACGCCGCGTGCGCCGGGTAGGCGTGGTAGCAGTTGGTCCAGACCCGGCCGGCCTGGATCTCCCGTCCGGCCCGGTACGCCGTGTTGATGTCGCGCGACCAGACCCCGGCGCCCAGCCCGTACAGGGTGTCGTTGGCGATCTTCAGCGCGTCGGCGTAGTCGTCGAACCGGGTGACCGAGACGACCGGGCCGAAGATCTCCTCCTGGAAGATCCGCATCTTGTTGTCGCCCTCGAAGATCGTCGGCGTGATGTAGTAGCCGCCGCTCAGGTTCCCGCCGAGGTCGGCCTTCTCGCCGCCGGTGATCACCTTCGCGCCCTCGGCCTTGCCGATGTCGATGTAGGACAGGATCTTCTCGTACTGGTCGTTGCTGGCCTGCGCGCCCATCATCGTGTCGGTGTCCAGCGGGTTGCCCTGCTTGACCGCCTCGGTGCGCGCCTTCGCGTCGGCCAGGAACGAGTCGTAGATGCCGCCCTGGATCAGCGCCCGGGACGGGCAGGTGCAGACCTCGCCCTGGTTCAGCGCGAACATCGTGAAGCCCTCGAGCGCCTTGTCGTAGAAGGCGTCCTTGCTGTTCGCGACGTCGTCGAAGAAGATGTTCGGGCTCTTGCCGCCGAGCTCGAGCGTGACCGGGATGATGTTCTCCGACGCGTACTGCATGATCAGCCGGCCGGTCGTGGTCTCACCAGTGAACGCGACCTTGGCGACTCTGTTGCTGGAGGCAAGCGGTTTGCCGGCCTCGACGCCGAACCCGTTGACGATGTTCAGCACGCCGGGCGGGAGCAGGTCGGCGATCAGCTCCATCAGCACGTGGATGGAGGCCGGGGTCTGCTCGGCGGGCTTCAGGACGACGGCGTTGCCGGCCGCGAGGGCCGGGGCCAGCTTCCAGGTCGCCATCAGGATCGGGAAGTTCCACGGGATGATCTGCGCGACGACGCCGAGCGGCTCGTGGAAGTGGTAGGCGATCGTGTCGTCGTCGAGCTGCGAGATCGAGCCCTCCTGGGCGCGCAGCGCGCCGGCGAAGTACCGGAAGTGGTCGATCGCGAGCGGCAGGTCGGCGGCCAGGGTCTCCCGGACGGCCTTGCCGTTGTCCCAGGTCTCGGCGACCGCGAGCAGCTCGAGGTTGGCCTCGATCCGGTCGGCGATCTTGTTCAGGATGTTCGCGCGCTCGGAAGCCGACGTCCGGCCCCAGGCCGGGGCGGCGCCGTGCGCGGCGTTGAGGGCGGCCTCGACGTCGTCGGAGGTGCCGCGGGCGATCTCGGTGAAGTTCTCGCCGGTGACCGGGGTCGGGTTCTCGAAGTACTGACCCTTGGCCGGGGGGACCCATTCACCACCGATGAAGTGGTCGTAGCGGGACTTGTAGGTGACCGGGCTGCCTTCGTGCCCGGGAGCGGCGTAGATCGTCATTGGTCCTCCTGCTCCTGCGGTGCGGCGTGCTCCGCAACCTACGAGCGGCGACGTTGCATCAACGTTGCACGCCGTGGACTTGAACGGCGTACGGATCCGGGTGAGGGTTGGGTGTGGACGCACCGGACCAGGCGCGGCGGCTGAGCGAGCTCTACGACGAGGTGCTCAGCGGCGGCCGCGTGCCCGAAGCGCCCCGGCCGCTCGTCGCCGAGTCCTGGCAGCGGTCGCTGGCCGCGCTGGTCGACCCGGAGCTGGATGCGCCGCCGGTCGTGGTCTCGGGTGAGGAGCTCGAGGAGATCCGGTCCGGGCACCCGCTGCACGCCGTCCTGCCGGTGCTGCGCCAGACGCTGACCACGATCGCGGACGAGGCGTCCCACATCATGATCGTCACCGACGCGCGCGGGCTGATCCTGTGGCGCGAGGGCGCGGCCGACGTACGGCGTCAGGCCGATCGGATCGCGCTGTCCGAGGGCGCGATCTGGTCCGAGGACGCGATCGGGACCAACGGAATGGGCACGGCGCTCGCGGCCGACCAGCCGGTGCAGATCCACTCGGCCGAGCACCTCGTACGGCGGATCCACGCGTGGACGTGCGCGGCCGCGCCGGTGCACGACCCGGACACCGGGAAGCTGATCGGGGCGGTCGACGTGTCAGGGCCGCTGCGGACCGTGCATCCGGCCATGATGGCGCTCGTGACCGCGGCGGCCGGGCTGGCCGAGGGGCAGTTGCGGGTCCGGATGGCGGCGGCGGACGAGGTGCTGCGGGCCCGGAACATGCGGCATTTGATCGCGCTGGGCGATGAGCCGGGCGCGCTGCTGACGCCGACCGGGCGGGTGCTCGCCGTACAGCCGCTGGCGTGGTTGCCGGATCGGCTCGCCGTACCGGCTGGTGCCGATCGGATCGACCTCGGCGACGGGCGCGAGGGCGTGATCGAGCAGCTCGACGAGGGGTACCTGCTGCGGATCCCGGGCGCGGTCCGCCGGCGTACGTCGTTGCGACTGCGGTTGCTGGGCGCGCGGCAGCCCGTCGCCGTCGTCAGCGGCCGCGAGATCCCACTGACGCTGCGCCGCGCTGAGGTCCTCGCGCTGCTCCTTCTGCACCCGTCCGGTCTCACCGCCGAGCAGTTGATGCTCCAGCTGTACGGCGACGAGGGGAACCCGACCACGGTCCGCGCCGAGATGCACCGGCTGCGCACCCTGCTCGGCGCCGGCGTACTGGACACGAAGCCGTACCGCATCCTCGCGAACGTCACCGGCGACGTCACGGACGTCCAGGCCTTGATCCGGGGCGGCCAGTTGTCCCAGGCCCTCGACCTGTACGCCGGCCCGCTCCTCGTCCGCTCCGACGCGCCGGCCCTCCGAGCCGAACGCGACGAACTCGACGCGACGCTCCGCCGCGCGGTCCTCGGCTCGGCTGATCCAGATCTCCTCTGGCGCTACGCCCAGACCTCAGCAGGCGCGGAGGATCTGGAGGTCTTCGAGCTGCTGTCCCTACGGCTTGCCCCGGACGACCCCCGCCACCCAGCGATTGCCGCCCGGCTCCAACGCCTCGCCGAGTAGCCGTCCCCCGTGCGCGGCCTTCCTGGGCAGACGTTTCACATGCTGAGATCTGGATTTAAGTCAACTAATTTGGTCTAGTTTCGACCTGTGGATGCAGGGGCTCGAAGGTCGTCGTCACGCCGGTGCGGGCGGGGCGGCGACCGAGCCGCGCTCGATCAGGGTCGGTACAACCGTCGTCCGCCGCACCCGCCGATTGGTGTCGACGGCGGAAGTGACCCGCGCCACCACATCCTGGACCAGCTCGTCGAGCGGCCAGCGGAAGGTGGACAGCGGCGGCGTGAGCAGTTGGGACATCGGCTGGTCGTCGTACCCGAGCAAGGACAACTCATCTGGTACGACGATGCCGAGCTCACCAGCCGCGGCGTACACCCCGAAAGCCATCGAATCAGCCAGGGCGAGAATCCCAGTTGGCCGCGGCGTCCGGCGAAGTACCTCGCAGGCGACCTCGGTCGCGCCGGTCAGATCATGTGGACACGCCACGATCGTCACGTCGAGCTTCAGCTCACCGGCGATCCGCTGCGCGATCTCCTCGGCCGGCCGATCCACCTCGACCCGGCGCGACGGCGTCAGGACGGCGACGTCGCGGTGACCGGCGTCGGCCAGCCGGCGGAGCGCCGTACTGATGCCCAGCTCGTTGTCGAACAGGACCTCCGACTTCGCCTTGGCGGCCGGCAGCGCGTCGCCGATCGCGATCACCGGCGCCTGCTGGGCGATCGGCGCCCAGCCCTTGGCGGCCGGGTCGATCGGAATCACCACGATCGCGTCGGCGCGATGGTCGACCAGGTGCTGGGCGAGCTCGAGCTGCCGGTCGGCGTCGCCGGCCGAGTCGATGATCCAGGCGTTCCGGTCCGGCGCCAGCAGCTCCCGTCCGAGCGCGGCGGCGAGCCGCTGCTGCCACAGATCCTCGAGCGACGCGCACAGTACGCCGACCGAACCGCTGCGCCCGGACGCGAGCGCGCGAGCGACCGGATCGGCCTGGTAGCCGAGCCGTTCGGCCGCCTCCTGGACCCGCTGCCGGGTCTCGGGCGTGCCGTGCAGACCTCGCAGCGCGTAGGAGACGGCGGCCATCGAGAGACCGGTGTCAGCCGCGATGTCCTTGAGGGTCGGCCGTCGGCCAGTACCGGACATGCCGACGAGCCTATGCGCTGCCGTGGACAGAAACTTGACAAGAACCGCTTTGAAGCGCTTCACTCCTCGTATCTTGAAGCGCTTCAACGTGACGTGTGGGAGGTGAGCTCGTGATCGACGTCCATCAGCATCTGTGGCCGGAGGCCTTTGTCGACCGGTTGCGGGCTCGCGGCGAGCCGCCGTACCTGGACGGCTGGACGCTGCACACCCTCGGCGAACCGCCGTACGACGTCGATCCGTCCGACCACGAGGTCGACAAGCGCGTCGCGCTCGAACTCGACGCCGGTACGTCGCTGGCGGCCGTCTCCCTGTCGAGCCCGCTGGGCGTCGAGCAGTTGGGCGATTCGGCTTTGCTGGAGGCCTGGCACGTCGGCGCGGCCGCGCTGCCTTCGCCGTTTCGGGCCTGGGCTTCGGTCTCTCTGCTTGACCCCGATCTCGCAGGCCTCACTGAGCTGCTGGCCGGAAGCTTCGTCGGAGTGCAGCTGCCGGCGCACGTGCTCGGTACGCCGGACGGTTGGGCCGCCCTGGCACCCGTACTGGCTGTCGCCGAGCAGGCCGACAAACCCGTACTCGTCCACCCGGGCATCGCAGGGCAGGCCGGGGCAGATCAGCTCCCCGGTTGGTGGGCCCCGGTCGTCGACTACGTGAACCAGCTGCAAGCCGCCTGGTGGGCCTGGCACGCGTACGCCGGCCGTCAGTCCTTCCCGGCCCTGCGCGTGTGCTTCGTCGCCGCCGCCGGACTCGCCCCCGTGCATCACGAACGCCTGTCGGCCCGCGGTGGACGCCTCGGCACCATCGACCCGCGGCTCTTCGTCGACACCTCGAGCTACGGTCCGCAAGGCATCGACGCGGTCGCCCGGGTCCTCGGCATCGACCAAGTCGTCCACGGCACCGACCGCCCGTACGCCGGAGTCACGGAACTCCGCCAGGGCGAAGCCGCGACGACGGTGATCCGCCACGACAACCCGCACCGCCTGCTGTTCGGCACCTCACCACCCCGCGACGCTCCCGGCCGCATCGGCTTCGGGCGCGGCGCACCGTCGTACTGAGCCTTCCGGCGTCCTGTACGCCGGGCAACCACTCGCTGCGGACCAGCGGCGAGCCCACCGATCCGCCGGCACCACGCCGGCATCCTCCGAGAGGGGAGTGCAGTGACTGCTCAGCCCGTTTCCGACGCACCCGTCGTTCCCGCGCGCCAGGCCAGCCGGCTCGTGGAGCTGAACGGCTGTCTGTCCCTGGACAACCTCCCGGGACGCGATCTCGACCCCGACGAACTCGCCGAGCTTGCCGGCGGCCTGGCCGCCCAGCCCCACCTGTGGGAAGACAAGGTCGCCTACAGCGACGAGGAGCGCGTCTTCGCCTCCCTCCACCGCGACGCCAACGTCGACGTCTGGCTCATCTGCTGGACCCCCGTCAACGACACCGGCTGGCACGACCACGACGTCTCGTCGGGCGCCGTCGCCGTCGCTCAAGGCCGCCTGGTCGAGCACAACCTGGCCCTGGGCACCGCCTCGCTCGAAACCGAGATCAAAGCCGGCGACGTGTTCGGCTTCGGCCCGGACCACATCCACCGAGTGGTCGGCCTCGACAAGGGCTCAGTCACCATCCACGCCTACAGCCCGCCACTGTGGCGCATGGGCCAGTACTCAGCCAAGGACGGCGTCCTCAAGCGAACGTCAGTCTCGTACGCCGACGAACTCCGGCCCATCGACTGACCCACCAGCAAGACAGCAAAGAATCAAAAGAGCAAGGAACAAAGAGCAGAACCAAAGAACAAAGAGCAGAACCAAAGACAGAAAAGCAAGGAAGAATTTAGTTAGGTCGGCGCGTGGTTGCGGTGGGTTCTACCTTTACGTCCGCCGTGGCGAAGGGCCTCTGCAGTCACGCGCCAGATCTCTACGTGTGTCGACTCATGCCTAGCCGGGTCGCATACTCAACCATGACTGACATCGAGCCCGTGTGGGAGCGCATCAGGCGTCACGCAGGCGAGGAGTTCCTGACCATCACTGGCCTGTCGTTCGTCTATGAAGTGCCGGGCAACTATCTACGCACCAATCGAACGGTTCGTCACCTCTCCAAGACGAACTTCGCGAGAGCGTTGGCGGACATGCCCGCGCCCGGTCCTGGTGCTATACCGGAACGTCAGGGCGCGTCTTATACGTGGGCGATCTTGATGGATGAGCGCATCCGCTCGGGCGAGTGGTGGTTGGAACGGACGCCCTCAGAGCACAGTGGGTTGTCCGGGGGCATTGCCCGCCCTCTTCGAACTGATGCTTAATGCGGTCTGCTCATGAGTTCGACAGCACGTGAACTAGTGACCGCTTGCCGCCAGGTCGCCTAGTTCGTACAGTTCAGCGGCCGTCGAGCGTAGGAGACGACCTCGGGGGAATCGTCGCGCAGGCGCGGTAGACGCCTGAGGTGCCGCGATCCAGCAGGCCGGCTTGTGTGAATCGGCGAATGACCTCGCTGCTGGAGCCGACGGCCTTGGCCTTGGCCTGGGGTTGTCGTGATGAGGCCCCACTGCTCCTTGGCGAGGTGTGTGAGGTCAACGTACTTGGGGTCAAGCACGTTGGCCGACTGCGAAGAACTGGGAGCTGGCGGGGACAAGGTCGGGGTAGCGGTCGGCCAGGTGGGAGGCGAGGAGGGCTGTTTGTAGGGGGTCGGGGGTTGTGAGGGTGTTTGGGGGTTGTTGGTTTTGGAAGTGGGCGTCGAGGGCTACGGTCAGCCAGCCGCCGGGGCCGGTGAGGGCGTGGATGGTGATGGAGCGGAGGCCTAGGCCGGTCATCTCCTGGCGGAGTTGGGGGACCGAGTGGTACGTGGTTTCGGCCATGCGGTCGTTGGCGGGGGTGAAGCCGGTGTCGAGGAGGTCGCGGACGATCTGTTCGCGTTGCTGGAGTTCGTTGGCGAGTGTCGCGCCGATCAGGTTGGCGGTTCGGTTGAGGGCTACTACGGCGACGAAACCGCCGGGGCGCGTGACTCGGGTGGCCTCGCGCATCGCCGTGAGACGGTCCTCCAGGACGGGGAGGTGGTACATCGGGCCGGCCATCAGTACGGCGTCGAAGTACTCGTCTTCCCAGGGGAGTTGGCGGGCGTCGCCGACGATCGCGTCGATGCCCGTTGCGCGAGCTTCGTCGACGTGCTGGGGCATGAGGTCGAGGAGCTCGACCGAGTAGCCGCGGTCCTGCAGCCAGCGCGCGTGTACGCCCGGGCCGCCTCCGATGTCGGCAATCAGTGCTGGTGGATCCGGTAGGTACCGGCCCAAGAGGTGTTGCATCCGGGCGAGTTCGAACTGGCCCTTCACAGTGGACGTCAGCCGAAGGCCTTCGTCTCGTTCCACGTAGTGCGCCTGAAGCGCGCTCTCGATCAACATCCTTCGAGCTTGCCGCCGGCGGCGCGGTCTCAGGAGGGCAGATCGAGGGGCATTCGAGGGCAGATTGGCTTGTGTGGCAGCTGGCTCAGCGGTCTATCTCCTCGCGTTTCTTGAGGTGGGGATTTGAACTGCAGAGGATGCGCCAAGTGGTGATGGCATCTTCCCGGTGGGGGCCGAGCCTGGTCCAGGCGGCGTGGTTCGGGTCTGCGAGATGTCTGTCCAGGTAGAGAATTCGGCCGTAGTCGCTGCCTTTGAAATGCGTTGTGAGAGTGATCGGGTCGGTGACGAGTGAGGTGAGGAAGGCAGCGTCGGAGACGTGGCGTTCGGGGCGCAGCTTCTCGGTCTTGAAGGCGGCGGCCTTGAGGACAAGTGCGCCGAGCAGTGAGGGAATGGCGATCTCGGTGGTTCTGATGCCCTTGGCAACTCGGACTGTCTGAGAGCGTTGAAGTGCTTGAGTGCCGCCGTCGATGCGGAGGGTTGCCCGCGGCCGCTTGGTGATCGGTGGCCAGGACTGGTGATCCGGCGCGAGAATGTCGATCACGGATCCGTCGCTCGGGCGTACGAAGCGATGGAGGAGGTCGGGGTCGTTGGCTTCCAGGGGTGTGAAGCCGAGGTCCTTGACCGTGCGAACGCACGCGGTGAGCTTGGGTTTCGACGGCGGGAGCAGGACCGCCGCGAGCATGTCGATGTCGTTGGTGGCGCGTGTCATGACCCTGCCTGCGATCAGCCCGTGCAGCATCACCATCTGTCCGCCGACGAGCATCCATGTGTCGGCGGACAGGGCTTCGCCGAGGTCGACGATCGTCTCCCACAGGTTGTCCAGTGCCGGCGGTAGTGGCGGGAGGATGCAGGTGGTCGTCGGGTCGGGCTCAGGCACGACGGAAGTCGGCCAGGAGGTGCGCTGCCAACTCGGTGCCCGCGTGGGTCGTCCGGGGGTCGGTCGACTCGATGAGGTCTACGGCGACGACGGCGTCCGGCATCGTCGTACCGGAGGCGAGTAGCGCTTGCACGAGGGCGGGGTCCTCGATCGTTCGGACGGTGAGGTTAGGACTGCTGCTGGTCGTGGTGAGCGCGTAGCGGGTGAAGAGTTGCTCGCGCGTACGGCGGTCGCAGTACAGCTCGGCCAGATCCATGCTGAGGATGTCGGCCCCCGCAGATTCCGCGGCGCTCAAGCCTGCGGCGGCTACGCCTTGTTCCTTGGTGACCGTCTCGAGGTAGGCGGGGAGGATTCGGCAGTGCTCGACGTGTGCTCGCCGGCGGACGGCCAAGGCGAGCGACTCGGGGGTGGTCTCGCGGAGACGCTTTCGTAGGCGTGACTTCTCGGAGTCGCCCAACCAGTCCGGCGTCAGGCCGGAGAGCAACCACAGGGCGCCCCACGAGATGCGCTCGGACCAGGGCCGTCCCCGGGTGGGAGTGGCTGCCTGCCTGCGCGTGACGTCGTCGCGGTCCACGTGCCAGACGCCGCCGAACCGGTGCCCGCGCAGGGTGCCGTCGGCGGCCAGCCTGCGGACGCGCCGCTGGCCGATTCCCAGCGTGTGCGCCGCCTCCCGCGAAGTGATCTCCACCGCGACCGCCCTACTGGCCTGGCCCATCCGACTGTGGTCGGTTTTGAGGTTAACACAATTGGCCCCAGAACGGTCTATTTGTGTCAAGGCCGATTGAGGCGTCCGGTGTGCAGTCTGGATCAACATGCCTTGAGCTTGGCTCCGCGTGTGGTGTCTCGGGAGGGCTGATCGTGGGGCAGATTGCGCCACCGACGTCGTGCCCCGGCTAGCTGCCGCGACCCTCACCACAGCGGACGTGCAGTGAGAGTCGACAGCAACCGTCTGCAACCCAACTAAGTTCTTGTTCTTTCCATCAGTTCTTTTGCCTGCTGCTACGGGTGGCGCAGGAGGCCCAGCAGGCCGTGGGTTTCGTTGGCGATGCCTGCGGAGAACCACAGGGCGTCGGTGCCGCCGGTGGTGGCGGTGCCGGGGGTCAAGGCCCAGAGGCCGGGGATTGCGAGGGTGTGGCCTTGGGTGTTCTTCAGTTGGGACGTGGTGTAGCGGCCGTGGGGCTTGGGGGTGAGGACGTTGATGCGGCCGTCGCCGAAGTTGCCGATCAGGAGGGAGCCGGCGAGGTTGCCCCAGGAAGCGGGGGCGAGGGCGAGGCCCCAGGGGGCGTTCAGGGTGCCTCGGGAGGCGATGCGGGTGACGAAGTGGCCGTCCGGGGTGAACTCCGAGACGTAGCCGGCGCCGCGGGTGTTGACGCTGCGGCCGGTCTTCGGGTCGACCTTGGCGTACGTGACGAAGACGCGGGTGCCGAGGGTCTGGACGTTGAAGGGGGCGTAGCCCTTCGGGAGGTGCAGGTCGCGGAAGGACCACCAGGGCTGCTTGGTGCGGGTGAAGGTGGAGTCGAAGACGTCGACGCGGTTCTGGGCGAAGTTGGCGGCGTACAGGGCGTCGTTGGTGGGGGAGATGGCCAGGCCGGTGTACGCGGCACCGGGGACGGTGGCCTTGATCTGAGCGGCGCCGATGAGCGGGCTGACCGGTGGGCCCCAGGCGGCGATCGAGCCGGTGAGGGTCGCGAAGATGAAGCGGGCGGGGGCGGTGGTGGTGCCGTTGGTGAGGACGAAGCCGGTCCCGGCGTTGGCGACCTGGCCGGAGGGGGCAGGGACGTCCACGCGGACGGTCGGGACCTTGGTCGCCGTGGTGGCGCCGGGTGCGGCGGAGTAGAGCGTTGAGGACGACGTACCGGCGTTCGAGACCCACAGGGGCGAGGTCGCGCCGAGGGCCAGGCCCCACGGGTTGACCAGGTCGGGGTCGAGGAGGGCGGCCTTGCCCGGTACGTCGGAGACGAGGTTGACCTGCTGTACGGCGAGGTCGTGGCCGGACGGGTGGTACCCGTGTGCGCTGGCGGTGCTGGGGGCGACGAGGGCCAGGCCGGCGGTCACGGCGGTGGCGAGTGCGATGGTGCCTGTCCGAGCTGAACGGCGGGATCGGCGCAGCGACATGTCACAGTCCTTCGGGTGGGTGGTTGAACATCTCCCACACGAGCGGTTCGGTCGGTCGGTTCAGTGGTAGACATTGCGGCATGAGCGAGCTCGCGATCACTCCGCTGAACCCCTCGATCCTGCCGGCGGCGACCGGGAACTACACGCATGGTGTCGAGGTGACCGGCGGCCGGCGGATGGTGTTCGTCAGCGGCCAGGTGCCGTGGGGGGACGAGCAGGGGCGGATCCCGGAGGACTTCGAGGACCAGTGCCGGATGGTGTGGCGCAATGTGCTCGCCGTGCTGTCGGAAGCGGGGATGAGTGTGGAGAACCTGGTGAAGGTGACCACGCATCTGTCCGATCGGCAGTACCGGGCGGCGAACTCGAAGATCCGCGAGGAGGTGCTCGGGGATCATGCGCCGGCGTTGACGGTGTTCATCTGCGAGATCTATGCGGAGGAGTGGTTGCTCGAGATCGACGCCATTGCTGTTGGTTAGTTCGTACGACGTACGGCCTGTGGCTGGTCGCCGCGGGTTCGCCGGGGGACGTTGCTGGAACTTCTCGCCGCTGCCGGCGGAAAGAAGTTGAGGGCAGAGTCCCAGGTGGGAGGCAGGCGTGCGTGCCCGGGCGGCGGTGATCGGCGCCTTGGGGGCGGCGGGGTGCGGATCGCCGTAGCGCGCACCCCGCCGCGAACAGCTACGCCCAGGTTTCGGCGTGGGTTACTACGCCGTTGGGGGCGCTGATCTCGGTGATGACGTCGTCGGCGTCGGCTTCGAGGGGCTCGAAGGGGTACTCCGGTACGACGTACGCCCGGGCGCCCGCGACCAGGTCGACGCCGGGGAGCTCGAACCAGGCTTCGCCGGTTTCGCGGCTGATCTCGTAGATGGCCTGCTCGGCGGTGTCGACCGGGTCGCGGTCGCCGGACTCGTCGAGCTCGACCGGGTGCCGCTCCTGGGCGGCGCGGCCGGCGTCGAGCAGGGCCTCCAGGTCGACCACCTTCAGGTCGAACCGGGACACCACGCTGATCAGGTGGTCCTGCTCCTCGGGCTCCTCGTCGTCCACCTCGACGATCTCGTCGTCGAGCAGCAGCGGCGTCGTACCGGTGTGCTCGAACACGGCGTCGTTCCAGCCCTCGACGAGCTCCTCGAGCTGGGCGTTGTGCTCGTCGAGCACGGCCTGCTCCTCGTCGCCGGTCATCGCCAGCAGGGCCTCGGTGTGGGCCTGGAGGCGCTCGGCGAGCAGCCGGCTGGCCTCGGCCAGCGCCTTGCGGGACTCGTCGGAGAAGAACTGCTCGGAACCCTGGGCGGGGAACTGCTGGTCGTCCACTTCAGTCACTGCGTTCTTCCCTAACTCTGCGAAGACTTCTCATTGCCAGGCGTAAGTATGTGGGCTGCGGCCGCCACGGCGAAGTCCGGTCCACCCACCACCTCTGTGAGAGAGCTGTGAGTACGGCGTCCGCCGGGTTCCGACCTGACACTATGGAGTCATGGCAGGTCGCGGGCGGCTGAGGATCTATCTCGGCGCCGCGCCCGGTGTCGGCAAGACCTACAAGATGCTGGGCGAGGCACGACGGCGGCGCGAACGTGGGACCGACGTGGTCGTCGGCTTCGTCGAGACCCACGGGCGCGAGCAGACCGCCGCCATGCTCGACGGCCTGGAGGTGGTGCCGCGCGCGATCGTCGACCATCGCGGCGCGAGCTTCACCGAGCTCGACCTGGAGGCTTTGCTGGCCCGCCGGCCCGAGGTCGCGCTGGTCGACGAGCTGGCCCACACCAATGTTCCGGGGAGCCGGAACGCGAAGCGCTGGCAGGACGTCGACGAGCTGCTGAGCGCCGGGATCGACGTGATCTCCACGGTGAACATCCAGCACCTGGAGTCGATCAACGACGTGGTCGAGAAGATCACCGGCGTGCCGCAGCGCGAGACCGTGCCCGATCGCGTGGTGCGGGCGGCGGACCAGATCGAGCTGGTCGACATGGCGCCGGAGGCGCTGCGGCGGCGGATGGCGCACGGCAACGTGTACGCCGCCGACAAGGTGGATGCTGCCTTGGGCAACTACTTCCGGATCGGCAACCTGTCCGCCCTGCGCGAGCTGGCGCTGCTGTGGTTGGCCGACCGCGTGGACGCGGGGCTTCAGCAGTACCGCGAACAGCACGACATCGACTCGACCTGGGAGGCGCGGGAGCGGGTCGTGGTCGCGCTGACCGGCGGTCCCGAGGGCGAGACGCTGATCCGGCGCGCGGCCCGGATCGCCGCCCGGTCGGCGGGAGGCGACCTGCTCGCCGTACACGTCACGCGGTCGGACGGGCTGACCGGCGCGGACCCGGCCCGGCTCGCGCAGCAGCGGCAGCTCGTCGAGAGCCTCGGCGGGAGTTACCACCAGGTCGTCGGCGAGGACGTTCCGAACGCGCTGCTCGCGTTCGCGCGCGCAGAGAACGCGACGCAGCTCGTCCTCGGCGGCAGCCGGCGCTCGTTCCTGTCGATGCTGCTCACCGGTCCCGGGATCGGCGCGACGTCGATCCGCGAGTCGGGCGACATCGACGTCCACATCGTCACGCACTCGCAGATGGGCCGCGGCCGGTTGCCGCGGGTGCAGGGGAGCCTGTCGCGGATGCGGCTGATCTACGGCTTCGGCCTCGCGATCCTGCTGCTGCCCGCGCTTGCCCTCCTGCTCGGCTCCGGCAGCGACACGCTCAACCTGACCAGCACTGTGCTCGCCTTCCTGCTCGCGGTCGTCGTGGTCGCGCTGGTCGGCGGGTTGTGGCCGGCAATGCTGGCGGCGATCGCCGGCACGTTGGTGCTGAACTGGTTCTTCACGCCGCCGACCCGGTCCTTCTCGATCACCGAGCCCAACAACGCCATCGCGCTGAGCATCTTCATCCTGGTCGCCGCGATGGTGAGCTCGGTCGTCGACCGGGCGGCCCGGCGTACCAGGCAGGCCGCGCGGTCCGCCGCGGAGTCCGAGACGCTCGCGACGCTGGCCGGGTCGGTGCTGCGGGGCGAGACGGCGTTGCCCGCGCTGCTGGAGCGGGTCCGCGAGGCGTTCGGGATGACGTCGGCCTGCCTGATGGAACGGGTCGACACCGACGAGCTGACCGAGACCTGGCGATCGATCGCCTCCGCCGGTACGCCGACCTGCCGCAGGCCCGAGGACGGTGACGCGAAGATTCCCGGCCGGGACGACCTGGTGCTCGTGCTGCAGGGCCGCTCGCTGGCCGCTGACGAACGTCGCCTGGTCGGCGCGTTCGCAGCGCACGCCGCCGCGCTGGTCGATCGGGCCCGCCTCACCGAGGCCGCCGCGGAGGCGAAGCCGTTGGCCGAGGCCGACAAGCTCCGTACGGCGTTGTTGCGGGCCGTCGGCCACGATCTGCGCTCGCCGCTGGCGTCGGCGAAGGCCTCGGTGACGAGCCTGCGCAGCTCCGACGTCGAGTGGAGCCCGGCCGAGCGGGACGAGCTGCTGGAAACGGCCGACGAGTCGCTCGACCGGCTGAGCCGACTTGTCGACAACCTGCTGGATCTGAGCCGGTTACAGGCGGGGGTGCTGCCGGTGTTCACGCGGCCGACGGCGCTGGACGAGATCCTCCCCGGCGTACTGGGTGAGGACGCGGCCGACGTGACGGTCGACCTGCCGCCGGGGTTGCCGCTGGTCGAGGCGGACCCTGCGTTGCTCGAGCGCGTGGTGGCCAACCTGCTCGCCAACGCGATCCGGTACTCGCCGCCAGGCCGCGGGCCCTTGCTGACGGGGAGTTCACTGGGGGACGTGGTGGAGATCCGGGTGATCGATCGTGGACCGGGGATCCCGGCCGAGGACCGGGACCGGGTGTTCGCGCCGTTCCAGCGACTGGGTGACACCGACAACACGACCGGCGTCGGACTCGGCCTGGCGCTGGCGCGTGGTCTGGCCGAGGCCATGGGCGGCTCGCTGCGGCCGGAGGACACGCCGGGCGGGGGTCTGACCATGGTCGTCTCGATGCCTTCAGCAACAATGAACGACGTGCCGGTACCCGGCCGCCTCGAGCGGGGAGCCCTGTGACCAGAGTGCTGGTGGTCGACGACGAGCCGCAGATCGTGCGCGCCTTGCAGATCAACCTGAAGGCGCGCCGGTACGAGGTGCACGTGGCCGGGAGCGGGACGGCGGCGCTCAAGGTGGCCGCGCAGCACCCGCCCGATCTGGTCATTCTCGATCTGGGGCTGCCGGACTTCGACGGCGTCGAGGTGATCCGCGGGCTGCGCGGCTGGACCGAGGCGCCGATCCTGGTGTTGTCCGGCCGGACCGACAGCACCGACAAGGTGGAGGCGCTGGACGCCGGCGCCGACGACTACGTCACCAAGCCGTTCGGGATCGACGAGCTGCTGGCCCGGATGCGCGCCGTACTGCGTCGCAGCGGCACCGTGGCCGAGGAGCCGGTGGTCACGGTCGGCGACGCCGAGGTCGATCTCGCGGCCAAGCGGGTCACGATGACCAACGGCGACGAGGTCCGGCTGACGCCGACCGAGTGGCACCTGCTCGAGGTGCTCGTCCGGCACCCCGGGAAACTGATGTCCCAGCGCCAGCTCCTCACCGAGGTCTGGGGGCCGGGCTACGAGACCGCCGGCGGCAACCTGCGCTTCTACATGGGTCAGCTCCGCCGCAAGCTCGAGGCCGACCCGGCCCGACCCCAGCACCTGCGCACCGAACCCGGCATGGGCTACCGCTTCGAACCCTGAGGGGAGATGCGCCGATGGCGATCATCGACAACGCCGGCTCGCGGTCGACGACACGATCGCGGCGCACCAGCGGCCGAAGGTCGGCTACCCGTACGCGCTGCTGCTGATGCTGGTCGTCAGCTGCGGCCTCTACTTCGTCTTCACACGCCGCGGCTGGTCCTGAACACCCGCGGGCGTCCGATTCCTGTAAGACATCCGGCGCGTGAGTTGGCAGGGTGGGTGCATGGAGATCTTCGAGGGTGGTCGGGAGTTCGTCAGGCGTGACGCGCGGCTGGTCGAGCGGCGGCTGTTCGCCACGCTGTTCGAGGGTGCTGACGGCGACGGCGTCCTGGACGCGCTGCGCGGGTACCGGAACGCCGACGGCGGGTTCGGCCACGCGCTCGAGCCGGACAAGCGGTGCCCGGACAGTACGGCGCTCGACGTGGAGACCGCGTTCGACGACATGATCGCGGCCGGCGTACGGGACGACGAGCTGATCGGCGCGGCCTGCGACTGGCTGCAGTCGGTCGCGACGCCGGAGGGCGCGGTGTCGCTGTGCAGCCCGGCGATCGAGGGGTACCCGCGGGCCGAACACATGTCCGACTGGACCTACGTACCGGGGCTCAACCCGACCGCGGGACTGGTAGGGCGGCTGTACACGCTCGGGTTCGAGCACCCGTGGCGTGACCAGGCGGCCGAGTGGTGCAAGGCCGAGCTGGCCAAGGGACTGCCGACGGACGGGCACGCGATGCTGGAGACGCTGCAGTTCCTGGAGCATCAGCCGGACGTCGACCTGGACCGGATCCGGGACTGGCTGCCGAAGCTGTCCACGTACCGCGCCAACGCCGACGATCCGTCGTACGGCGTGACGCCGCTGCACTTCGCGCCGACACCGGACAGCCGCTGGCGGCAGCTCTTCACGCAGGAGCAGATCGACGGCCATCTCGACCGGTTGCTCGCCGACCAGCAGGCCGACGGCGGCTGGGCGATCACGTGGGAACCGCCGGGCCCGATGGCGACGCTGGAGTACCGCGGGGTCGTCACGGTGGCGGCGCTGCGCAGCCTCCAACTGAACGGGAACTTGTCAATCGACTGAATGAACTCGCGCCCCGGCTGTGGAAGAATGGAGCCGGTGAGGCCGCCCCGATGAGCTGGATGCAGTCGCTGATCGCGGCGATCGCGATGGTGGCCTCCTCATTGCCCGGAGCCCCGGCGCCGCAGGCCCCCGCGCGGATCGCGCCGACGGACGGCTGGGTCGCGAGCTGGGGTGTCGCGATGACGCAGGCCGGTACGACGGGGCCGTCGGCGACCGGCGTCCGGAACACCACGATCCGGCAGGTCGCGCACCTCTCGCTCGGCGGCGGTTCGATCCGGCTGCGCCTGTCCAACCGCTTCGGCAAGCAGCCGCTGGTCGTCGGCGCGAGCTCGGTCGCACCCCGCAAGGGCGGTGCCGGTACGCCGAACCTCGAACTGCTGAAGAGCGTCCCGGTCACGTACGGCGGCCGCGCCGCGGTCACGATCCCGGTCGGCGCGGAGTCGGTGTCGGACCCGGTCGACCTGCCGATCGGCGACGACAGCGACGTCGTGATCAGCACGTACTTGCCCGGGCCGACCGGGCCGCTGACGCAGCACCCGGCCGGGTACGCGTCGGCCTTCAGCGCGGTCGGGAACCAGACTGGCGCGGGTGGTGCGCCGTACAAGAAGATCCCGGGGATGGCGCGGTTCGTGCTGACCGGCGTGGACGTGAAAACGCCGGCCGAGGGCGCGATCGTGCTGTTCGGCGACTCGATCACCGACGGCGCCTCGTCGCCGGTCGACCGGAACCTGCGGTACCCGGACCAGCTCGCCGACCGGCTGCTCAAGCGCCGGTACGCCGTGGTGAACGCCGGCATCGGCGGCAACCGGCTGCTCGTCAACGGCGGCGTCTCCGGCGAGGCCGCGATCGGCCGGTTCGAACGCGACGTGGTGCGTCGTAGCGGCGTCCGGGCCGTCGTGATTCTCGAAGGGATCAACGACATCCGCGCCGGCAACGGCACGATCTCGGGCGCGCAGCTGATCAACGCGCATCGCCAGCTGATCGCCCGGGCGCACGCCGCCGGGCTTCGGGTGTACGGCGCGACGCTCACGCCGTACTGGGCGGCCGATCACTACACCGTCGGCGGCGAGGTCGCGCGGCAGGCGCTGAACCAGTGGATCCGGACGGCCGGCGAGTACGACGGGTACGTCGAGTTCGAGCACGCCGTGCGCGATCCGTACCAGCCGTTGCGGCTCGCGCCCGGGTACGACAGCGGGGATCACCTGCACCCGAACGCGAAGGGCTTCACGGCGATGGCGCACGCGGCCGATCTGGACGCGCTGACCTCTTAACGCAGGGGACCGACCGCTCACCGACCGTAGGGTTGCGATCCCGGAGCGTGCTGCGTGGAATCGAGCTACGTGTCCGTCCCACGAGAGGTGCTGTCATGCGCCCGTTGCGCAAACTGGTTGTCACCGCTGCTGCTCTGCTTGTCGTTGTTCCCCTCGCTCCTGCTTCGGCCGAACCGTCCTTCGGGGCTGATTGGGTGGGTACTTGGGCTGTTGCCGTCACGCCGCCCGGTACGTCGGGGCTGTCGGCGACCGGCGTCACCGACACGACCCTGCGGCAGGTCGCACACTTGTCCGTCGGTGGCTCCGAGCTGAGGCTCAGGCTGTCGAACGTCTACGGGACCACTCCCTTGAAGGTCGGGAAGGTGACCGTCACTCCGCGGGCCGACGCGTTGGCCGGTACGCCGACCGTCGATCCGTCGAAGCTCAAGCCGGTGACCTTCGGTGGTCAGGCCGCGGTCACCATCCCGGTCGGCACCGAGTGGATCTCCGACCCGGTGCGGCTGCAGGTGCCGGACGACACCGACCTCGTCATCAGCACCTACTTCCCCGGGCCGACCGGGCCGTTGACGCAGCACCCGGCGGGGTACGCGACGGGCTTCGTGGCCGGCGGCGATCAGACCGGCGAGGCGGGGCCGGCGTACACGGCGATCCCGGGCGCGGCCCGGTACGTGATCGAGGGCGTCGACGTGAAGAGCCGGGTGCGGGGATCGGTCGTGCTGTTCGGGGACTCGATCACCGACGGGGTCGTGTCGCCGATCGACAAGAACCTGCGCTACCCGGATCAGCTCGCCGATCGGCTGCTGGCCCAGCCGGCGTGGCGTGAGCTCGGCGTACTGAACGCGGGGATCAGCGGGAACCGGCTGCTGGCCAACGCCGGTACGGCGGGCGACTCGGCGCTGGCGCGCTTCGACCGGGACGTGCTCGGGCAGACGAGTGCTCGAAGTGTGGTGTTGTTGGAGGGGATCAACGACATCGGCAACAGCCGCGGCGCGACGGATCCGGCCGAGCTGATCGCGGTGCACCGGCAGTTCATCCAGCGGGCGCACGAGGCCGGGTTGAAGGTCTTCGGGGCGACGCTGACGCCGTACGAGGGGGCCGGGTACTACTCGGTCGAGGGCGAGGCCGACCGGCAGGCGCTGAACCAGTGGATCCGGACGTCGGGCGAGTACGACGGGGTCGTGGACTTCGACAAGGCGGTGCGGGATCCCGCCGCGCCGGGGAAGATGTTGCCGGCGTACGACGTGGGCGATCACCTGCACCCGAACGCCGAAGGGTTCAAGGCGATGGCTGCCGCGTTCGATTTGGCGGCGCTGAGCCGGTGAGCTTTTCGATGCTGCTGGAATAGGCGGCATCCGTTGTGGAGAACGGTTGTCCGGCCTCTGACCTGCGCGTTTTCCGTGCTGGGTCGGGGGCCGGACGGTCTGGTGGGGGTTGAATCGGTGGCGGGGTTCTCGGCACGCTGCCGACATTCCGTTCTCTGATGGAGGAGTGCTTCATGCGTGGTGAGAAATCGATTGCCCGAGTGGTTGGTGTGGTCGCGTTGGTCGTGGGCGGCGGGGTGGTGGCGACGTCCGAGGCGGCGGCCGAGGCCTGTCCGGCGACGGCGGTCTTCCAGACTGACGGCTACACGGCGGGTGAGTCGCTGGTGAACTGGAACAACTCGCGGTTCAACCACAACGTGCCGGCCGGCGTACAGGTGATTCAGGTGCCGTACTACGCGGGAGTCTTTCCGGTCGTCGATCGGTTGGCGCTGGACGCGTCGGTGGCCGAAGGGGTCGGCAAGCTGACCGCGGCCGTGAACGACTTCCACGGGCGCTGCCCTGGGTCGCAGCTCACACTGGCTGGGTACTCCGAAGGAGCTGTTGTCGCAGGCAACGTTCTCGAACGGTTCGCGCAGTCGTCGGCGATCCCGCACGCGCAACTGAACGGCGTCCTCTACGGCAATCCCCGCCGCCCCTTCGGCCCCGGCGGCCGCGGCGGCGTCGCCGGCGGCATCGAGACCAACCTGCCGACCGTCCTGCCCGGCGTCACCATGCAGGGCCCGCACCAGTACGCCGGTATCGCCGTCCGAGAGGTCTGCAACGAGAACGACGGCATCTGCAACTCCACCAACCTGATCACCAACCTCGCCGCCTTCGCCAACGGCCTGATCGGCTACGCCTCCGGCGACCACGCCTACGACCTCGACCCGATCCGCGACACGGGCAACGGCGTCACGCTGCACCCCCAGAACCCAAGAATCCCGTACGGCGCCCCGCTGCCGCTCCCCATCGGCACCCCGTGGCAGATCCAGCAACAACTCTTCGGCGACGGGCCGGCCCGACAAGCAGCCATCACCGCCCGCAACTCCCTGGGCACAGTAGCCTCCCCAGAAGCCCTTGCAGCGTTGGCAAACCAGCCTTGGTTCCGCCTACTGGCTGCTGCTTAACCCGGGGAACTGCGCCAGGCGTTTGGTGCACGCTGTACGACGGCCGGCTCGGTCGACCCGACCAGGGCGCGTTGGCAGGGGCCGAGCCGAGCGCGGTCGCCCCTCGGCGCAGCCGAGTGGGCTCGGGGCGACAGGCTCCCTTCCCCCACCCCGCCTGACCCTCGGCGCAGCCGAGGGTCAGGCGGATTCGGCGGGGTGCTCGACTTGGCGATCGCCCCACTGGGTCATGAGCCCTCTCGCAATCTCCAGGTCGTCTCGGAGGGAGCGGTCCGCGAGCGCCGGGGGGAGGGCCGCCAGGGCGTCTGCCAGCCAGGGGCCAACTGCAGACGGCGCCAGATCCTCGGGAGTGAAGCCGGCCAGGCGGATGGCTCGTACGGCGGTGACCAGCTCGCACGCCAGCACCTCCCGCAGGGCGTCGAGGAGTTGGGTGGTGAGGACGGCCGCCTGGGGAGCGAAGCTTGCATGATGTTCGGCGCCCCGGGAGAGGGTGGCGGTGCCGAGAGTGGCCGGCTGGGCGGTGGAGCGGACGGCGGCGAGGGCGTCGTGGGCGACGTACTCGATCATCATCACGCCCGAGCTGGCTTCGGCGCCGCTGGCGAGGAAGCGGGACAGGCCGGTGAAGTCGGGGTCGACCAGGTTCGCGACGCGGGAGGTGGAGAGAGTCGCGACGCTGTGCAGGCTGAGGCGGAGCGAGTCGAGCGCGAGGGCGATCGGCATCGCGTGCCAGTTGCCGTTGTGCAGGACGGTGCCTCCGGCAACCAACGGGTTCTCGGCCGAGGCGTTGATGTCGATCATCAACGCGTTGCCCAAGGCGTCGACATGATCGACCGCGGGGCCCAGCACTTGAGCAAACGCCCGCAAACCGAAGGGATCCTGGATCCGCGCAGGCGCCAGCGGCAGACCGGCGAGCAGCCCACGCATCCGGTTGGCGACACGCACCTGACCGGGCTGCGGGCGCGCCTCGTGCACGCGCACGTCGTACACCTCCGCGTTGCCGCGCATCGCGACGTGAGCGAGCGCACCGACCAGCGGTACGACGTTGATCAGCGTCGCCGCCTCGACGTACGCCAGGCAGCACTCGGCCAGCGTGATCGCGTTGCTCGACAGCAACGGCAGCGCGCTGGTCCCGTCGATCACGTCGCCGAGCGCGAGCCCGAGCTCGGCGAGCGGACCGAGGTCGCCGGTGCCGATCGCACCACCGCGATGCAGATCGGGCAGCTCGTCCTCGTTGAGCAGCCGAACGATCGCCTCGGCGACCTCCGCCGCGAGCCCGGAGCCACCGGATGCGAGCTGGTTGACGCGAATCAGCAGGCCGAGCCGGACGACGTCGCGCGGGTACGGCGTGGTGCCGGTCGTCGAGTGCGACAGGAGCAACCGGGTCCCGTGCTCGGGGTCGGTGGTGAGCACGTCGCGGTTCGCGCCGACGCCGGTCGTGCGCCCGTACACGGGCTGGTGCCGCGCGATCTCGGTGACGGCCGCAGCCGAGTCGGCCATCCGCTTGCGGGCGATCTCGCCCAGGCGGACCGGCGTACGGCGCTGGCCGAGGCCGACAGCGGTCAGCGGCGTCAGCCCGGCCCCGGAAAGCTCGATCGGCTCCACAGCCACAGTGTGAGACCTGCCCGCCCACAGGCTGAAGCACCACGCCAACGTTCCCGTCTCGCATCCGAGACAGCTATGCGAAGCGCGGCACCGGGATCGCGATCACCTCGTACGGCGGCGCCGCCGCGGCACCCTTGGCGAACTGGCTGTTCACGATCAGCAGCCGCTCGCCGTCCGTCGCCAAGGTCGTGGGCGTGTCGAAGGCGGGAGCGGTGTGCCGGCCCAGCGGGCTCGCCGTACGCCCGTCGGGCGAGAGCTCGAGCGCGGCCAGGAAGAACTCGGCCGTCGCCATGCTGTCGCCCTCGTTGCACACGCCGATCAGGGTGTCGCCGATCAGCAGCAGCCCGTCACCGGCGAATCCGGTCGCGAGCGCGGTCGTCGACAAGTCGCCCAGGCCGAGGCGCCAGAGGATCTCGGTGCCTTGGGCAGCGATCACCAGCGCGCTGCTGTCGGCAGTCGCGACGATCCCGTTGAGATAGGCGTCAGGGCCGGCAGCGGGAAGCTCCAGCACAAGAGGCGCCGAGTCGGATCCAAGGTCGAAGCGCCAGACCACCGGACGCGAGGAGTCCGTCGCGTAGGCATGTTCGCCGACCACGCAGACGTCGTTGAGGTACCCGTCGACGTGTCGCCGGGAGATCAGCCGACGGCTCGCCACGTCGTACAGAAAGAGATCGCCCGTCTTGCCGCCACAGACGACCAGCACGTCGGGCGCGATCGTCAGACCGAGCGCGACAGTTCGTCCGTCGGTTCCGGCCGGGGACCAGATCTCGGCGACCGGCTGGTCGAGAGCGCAGCGGTACAGCGTCCCGTCCGCGCTGCTGCCCGCGAAGAACGTGCCGTCCGGACCGAGCGTGATGCCTTCGGGCCGGACGCGGTCGCCGGGCAGGTGGTACGCCGTGATGGACACCGCCGCACGCTAACCCGCCACTGGTTCAGGCAAAAAGGTAGGCCCGCCGATCCTGGGGGAGGGTGGGATCAGCGGGCCGGGTGGCAGCGGTCGCCGGGTCGAGCGGCGGCCGTGCCTGGTCTCGGGCGGGGCCGGGGCCCCGCGTCAGGTCCTACTTCTGGCCGTAGCGCTTCTTGAACTTCTCGACGCGGCCCTGGGTGTCCATCACGCGCTGCTGACCCGTGTAGAAGGGGTGGCTCGCGGACGAGATCTCGACGTCGACCACCGGGTAGGTGTTGCCGTCGTCCCAGACGACCGTCTCGGAGCTCTCGCGGGTGGAACCGGTCAGGAAGCTGAAGTTGCCCGACTTGTCGCGGAAGACGACCCGACGGTACTCCGGGTGAATGTTCTGCTTCATGCAGCGGTACTTCCTTCCAGATAAGGGGCGAACGGGTCGGTCAGGCTTCTGACCTCTTCATCCGCACGTAGTACACAACCGTTCAGGCGGCGTTCTAATTCCCAGATGTCGAGATCGAGGCCGGTGAAGGACAGGTAGCTCGCCCGGTCGCCGTGCTCGGGGTGCCACTCGAGCGCCGACCGGGCCCGGTGGCTGCTGCTCACCTCCGGCCAGCGGTCGGCCGGGAGGTCGGCGAGCCAGCGGCCCAGTACGCCGATCGAGATGTTGGTGCCGAAGCTGTCCCACCCGAGCCGGGCTTGCGGGCGCGTTGCCAGCCACACCGTGCCCTTGCCGCGGGCGGTCCTGTCGACCAGGTCCTCCAACGCGTCGTACAACCGCTCCGGGTGGAACGGCCGGTCCGACGAGAAGAGGAACGTCCGCACCGGCCCGCTTTCTTCCCGCAGGGGTGCGCTGATCGTTCCGGGCTCGACGCGGGCCCGCGCCGCGGCCCGGTCGTGCAGCTGTACGCCGGCCAGCTCACGAGCCCGTCCGACGATCCGGGCCTGGGGATTGAGGGCCTGGGCCAACGCCGCGGCCGCGGACGACGGGTCGACCAGTACGGCGTCCGCGTACTCGACCTGGTGGACGATCGCCTCGGCCAGCGCCCGGTTGTCCTCGGCGGCGGTCGGGATGCCGCGGTCGCGCACCAGTTCCTCGCCCGTCGCGTCAGCGACGAAACTGCCCGCCTCGACGACCGCCAGGACCACGCTGACCTGCAGTTCCCCGGCCGCGTCCCGCCCGATCTCCTCGGCCAGCGCCTCCGGATCACCGGCGGCGGGGACGTTGACCACCGCCGCGTCGTACCGGTGGACGGCCGCGATGCTCCGGAGCAGCTCGACCAGCGTGCCGCGCATCGCGCAGGACACGCAGGGGTGGTTCATCCGGATCACCTCGCGGTCGATCACGCCCTCGGTCGTCCGCGCGATCCGGACCACCGAGCCGCCGGCCAGTCCGCGCACGTCGTACTCGACCAGGACGGTCCCGGGCAGCAGGAGATCGGTCGCGGCGCCGTCGCGGGTCGTGGTGTCGACCCCGCTGACCAAGGTGACCGGCAGCATCCGTACCCTCTTCCTCGACGCTTATTGAAAATGATTACCAACACAACCTACACTCCGGTGACCGGAATAGTCACCCGGGTCCCAGGTGTTCACCGTACTGAGTCCTACGGCGCGCGAGCGCCAAGAAAGGTTGGTCGATGGCCAAGCACAACGACATCCGCCCGATCGTCAAGCTGCGGAGCACGGCCGGCACCGGGTTCACCTACGTGACCCGGAAGAACCGCCGCAACGACCCCGATCGGCTGATGATCCGCAAGTACGACCCGGTTCTGCGCCAGCACGTCGACTTCCGCGAAGAGCGGTAGTCGGTGGCGAAGACCAGCAAGATCGCCAAGAACGAGCAGCGCAAGGTCACGGTCGCCCTGTACGCCGGGCGCCGCGCCGAGCTGAAGCGGCTGATCGCCGACCCGACGACCGGTTTCGCCGAGCGCGGCGAGGCGCAGCTCAGGCTGCAGAAGCTGCCGCGCGACGCGAGCCCGATCCGGGTCCGCAACCGCGACGTGGTCGACGGCCGGCCGCGCGGTTTCCTCCGCAAGGCCGGCATCTCCCGGGTCCGCTTCCGCACGATGGCCCACCGTGGGGAGCTCCCGGGGATCACCAAGTCGTCCTGGTGAACCTCTGCTGAAGGTCCGGCCCGGAACCAGGTGGTTCCGGGCCGGACCTTTTGTCATGAGGTCCAGAAGCCGAGCCGGTGCCCGGAGAAGAAGTCGGTGCGGGTCACCCCGGCCGGGTCGAGCGACTGCACCTTTCGGTCGAACGGCGTCGCCCGCGGCCAGTACGACGTACCGCTGACGTCGGGCCGACCCGTTCGCGCGAAGGCGCTCCACCGATCGATCACCTCGGCGGAGAGCTTGGGATCGGCCGGCTCGAAGATGCTCAGGTCGAGCAGGTAGGTCAGGTCGGTCATGTGGTGCGACCCCACTGGCCAGCCGGGACGGTCCAGCCCGAGGTACCAGGGCGCGTCGCCGGCGAACTCGAAGGTGTAGGTCGGCATCCGCAGCGACAGCAGCTGGTTGGTCCGGTACGCCGGTGCCGCCCACTGGGAATCCGTCATCACCGTCGACAGCGCCAGCCCGGCCGGCGCGACGTCGGCGTACTCGGCAAGGACCGTCGAAGCTTTCGCGCCGAACTGCGCACGGACCGCCTTCTCGTACTCCGCCTGAGTGATCGGTACGCCGGTGGCCGCCTCCTGCGCGCCGTACCGGCCGTGTTCCTCGTCGTGGTTGATCCCGTGCAGGACCGGGACGCGGTTGACGCGCCCGGTCAGCAGAGCCTGTGCCGGGTGCAGCGGCAGCAGCGGGCCGTCCAGCACCGGGCCGAACTCGTAGTCGGCGGTCGCCGCCAGCAGCTTCTCGATCGGAACCGCCCGCAGGCACTCGGTCGTCGAGCAGCCGAGCTTGGTCGTCAGATCGCGGCGGTACTTCTCGGCGACCGGCCGCGGCCTCGGCGCCGCGTAGTTGGTCGTCGAGTACTCCTGCGCGCACGGCCCGCTCTGCACGATCGCCCGGTGGAACAGTCCTTCGGCGGTCGGCGAGGCGAGATGGTCGCAGACGCTGTACGCGCCGGCCGACTCGCCCATGATCGTCACGTTCCGAGGGTCGCCGCCGAACGCCTTCGCGTTGCGCTGCACCCAGCGGAGCGCTTCCTGCTGGTCCTCCAAACCGTAGTTGCCGGCCAGGAATCCGAGCGCGCCGAGCCGGTACTGCACCTGGACGACGACCAGCTCGCCCTGCGCCGCGAGCCGCTTCGTCCCGTAGACGCTGTTCGCGCCGTGGGTGAAGCTGCCGCCGTGGATCCAGACCACGACCGGGAGATCCTTGCTCGCTCGCTTCGGTGTCGTCACGTCGACGAAGAGACAGTCCTCATTGGTGCCGGCGACACCGATCGGGTGCTCGGTCTGTGGGCAGGACGCGCCGTACCGCGTGGCGTCGCGGACGCCGTTCCAGCGGGCCGCGGGTTGTGGTGATCGCCAGCGGCGATCACCGCTCGGCGGGGCGGCGTACGGGATGGCGCGATAGGTCCGGGTGGTCTCGTCGGAGATCCCTCGCACTGGACCGAGGTCGGTGCGTACGACGGTGTCGCCGGTCGGTGGAGCTGCGGCGAGCGATGTCGCCAGCAGGGCGGAGGCGGCCAGAATCGGGAGCATCGGATGCCTTTCCAGGAGGAGAGTTCCATCCTGGAAAGGACCGGACCGCCGAGCACTGGGTTCAGAACCCCGCCGAAGGTGGGCTCAGCACCACTTAGCCGCGGAGGCGGCGGGTCAGCGCGTCGGCGGCCTGCCGGACGCGGCGGGCGAGAAGCGAGCGTTCGCCCGGGCCTACCGACTCGCTGCGGAAGGAGATGCTGATCGCGGCGGCTGGGTGGCCGGCGTGGTCGAGGGCGGCGCTCGCGACCGAGGTGACGCCGGCGGTGACGTGGGACTCCTCGATGGCGAAGCCCTGCTGGCGTTCGTCGGCGAGCAGGCGGCGGAGCTGGCTGAGCGTCTGAGGGCCTTGGTCAGTACGGCGTACGAAGGACTCCGGCGTCGGGAACAGTGCCCGGACCTGCGCCGGGGGCAGAGCCGCCAGCAGAGCTCGGCCCGACGCGGTCAACGTCGCGGGGAGCCGGACGCCGACGTCGGTGACCAGGGTCAGAGGCCGCGGCGGCTGTTCCTTCAGCAGGTAGACGAGTTCACGCCCGTGCAGGACGCCCAGGTGGGCGGTGTGGCCGACCTCCGCGACGAGCTGGGCCAGCAGCGGACGGGCCAGGCGCTCGAGCGGATCGTGCCGCAGGTAGGCGCTCCCGATCTCGAAAGCCGCCACCCCGAGGCCGTAGCGCTTGTCCTCCGGCAGGTGCACGACGAAACCCTCGTCGATCATTGCCCGCAGCAAGTGGTACGTCGACGAGCGCGGCAGGCCGACCGCGGAGGCGATGCGCTCCATCGGTACGGGTCCGGGCTGGGTGGCCAGGAACGTCAGTACCCGCAGGGTCCGGGTCGAGGCGGGAACGTTGCCGCTCACAACTGTGAGGGTAGCGGGCCTGTCTCAGATTTTGGACGATTGACCGCTTCCGGCGCGGCCGCGCCGGATCTTGGCCCGGACCAGTTCGCCGATCAGCGCGAACGCGAACAACCCCGCGGCCAGTCGCCAGTCGAACGTCCGGTCGTCACCGGACAGCAGGAACCCGACCGCGGCCGACAGTACGGCGAAGAACGTCAGCGATCTCACGAGCTTCTTCGTCACAGGGCCTTCGCCGCCGTCCAGGCCGAGCCGGCGAGCCGGTACCCGAGCCAGTGGTTGACCGCGAGCATCGGCTCGTTCGCCGCGTCGTTCCCGGTCGAGGCCGTCGTCAGGCCGGCCCGGTGCGCCCGCCGCAGCGCGTGCGACTTCACCACCTTCGCGAGTCCGCGTCCCCGGTACGCCGGAACGGTGCCGGTCAGGTTCGACCAGATCACGCCACGGTCCGGATCGGCCGTCGTGGTCACGAACGAGACGACCTGATCGCCGTCGAGCAACGCGATGCTCAGGTCCCGGCGCAGGTCCGGGTGGTTCCAGTCCGTCGCCACCCAGTTCTCGTACGGCGGGGCGTGCGACAGCCCGCTCGGGTCGCCCGCCACCACCGCCGCCGTCGCCGTCCACACCTGACGGGCGTCCAGGTCGTCGTACGTCGCCAGCCGCAGGCCCGCCGGCGGGTCGACCGGGTCGGGTGCGTCGGCCAGCCGGACGTCGGAGTGGCTCATCCGCCGGTCGAGCACGTAGCCGTGCCGGTGGGCGAACTGCCGCGATGCGTCGTCGTCCTCGACCACGAGCAGCAACGCGACCGCGCCGAACTCCGTCGCGAGCTGCTCGACCGCGGCCGTCAGCGCCCGGCCGGCGCCGTGACCCCGGCGCTCGGGCGCGACCTGCACGGCGATCCGGACCCGGGGCGCGGGCTCCGCCGGGTCCGGGCGGAACACGTTGCCCCATCCAACGATCACGCCGCCCTCGACGGCGACCAGGACCATCCGCGTCGAGCCGGTCCCCAGCTCGGTCTCGATCCCTCGGGCCGTCTTCACCAGCCGGGGCAGCGCCGCCGCGTACGCCGCCGCCAGACCCACCCCGTCCCCCGGGGCCGCCGGGCGTACGTCAATCATTGCCCGAGCCTAATCGGCGACGGGGTCCCCCCGGAGTCACCGCAACTGTCTCGCATCTGAGACAGCAAGTGGGTGGCGGTGCTGTCGGTCCGGGCGGGGGCGCGGTGCAATGGGCGGGTGGAGACAGCTGAAGCAGTAGGTGGCAGCCGACCGTCGACGGTCGTGGTGGGCACCGGGCCGCTGGCCGCCGGTGACGTGGTGGCCGTGGCGCGGTACGGCGCGCAGGTGCGGATCGACGACCACGCGCTGGAGGAGATCGCCAAGTCGCGGGCCGCGATCGAGGCGCTGGCACACGCCGACATCCCGCACTACGGGGTGTCGACCGGGTTCGGCGCGCTGGCGACGCGGCACATCGCGCCGGAACTGCGGGCCCAGTTGCAGCGCAGCCTGGTCCGGTCGCACGCGGCCGGTTCCGGCCCCGAGGTCGAGACCGAAGTCGTCCGCGCCACCGCCCTGCTGCGCTTGTCGACGCTGGCCACCGGCCGCACCGGCGTGAAGGTCGAGACCGCCCAGGCGTACGCCGGACTGCTGAACGCCCGGCTGACCCCGGTCGTGCACGAGTACGGCAGCCTCGGCTGCTCCGGCGATCTCGCACCGCTGTCCCACGTCGCGCTCGCGGTGATGGGCGAGGGCAAGGTCCGCGACCGCGACGGCAACCTGCTGGACGCCGGCGAGGCGCTCGCCGCGCACGGCCTGCAGCCCGTCGTACTGGCCGAGAAGGAAGGCCTCGCGCTGATCAACGGGACCGACGGCATGCTCGGCATGCTGGTCCTCGCGATCGCCGACCTGGAGCGCCTGCTGAAGACCGCCGACATCGCCGCGGCGATGAGCGTCGAGGGCCAGCTCGGGACCGACCGCGTCTTCGCCGCCGACCTGCAGGCGCTGCGTCCGCACCCGGGTCAGGGCGCTGCCGCCGCCAACCTGCGCTCCGTACTGGCCGACAGCGCGATCGTCGCCAGCCACCGCGGTCCGGAGTGCAACCGGGTCCAGGACGCGTACTCGCTGCGCTGCTCCCCGCAGGTGCACGGCGCCGCCCGGGACACCGTCGCGCACGCGGCGACCGTCGCGGGGCGCGAGCTCGCGGCCGCGATCGACAACCCGGTCGTGCTGCCTGACGGCCGGGTCGAGTCGAACGGCAACTTCCACGGCGCCCCGGTCGGCTACGTGCTGGACTTCCTCGCGATCGCCGTCGCCGACGTCGCGAGCATCAGCGAACGCCGTACGGACCGCTTCCTCGACGTCGCCCGCAACCACGGGCTCAACGCGTTCCTGGCGGACGACCCGGGCGTCGACAGCGGGCACATGATCGCGCAGTACACCCAGGCCGCGATCGTGTCCGAGCTGAAGCGGCTCGCGGTCCCGGCCAGCGTCGACTCGATCCCGAGCAGCGCGATGCAGGAGGACCACGTGTCGATGGGCTGGTCCGCCGCCCGCAAGCTGCGCCGCTCGGTCGACGGCCTCGAACGCGTGCTGGCCGTCGAGATCCTCACCGCCGCGCGGGCTCTCGACCTGCGGGCTCCGCTGGAGCCGGCCCCCGCGACCGACGCCGTACGGCGTGCGCTGCGCACCCACGTCGAGGGACCGGGCACCGACCGGCACCTCGCCCCCGAGATCGAGCACTCCGTCCGGCTCGTTGCCGACGGCACCTACCTGTCCGCTGCCGAGGCCGTCACCGGCCCACTCGCCTGACGGCATCAACCGAGAAAGGCTGGATCACCCATGTCCGGACCCCGACCCGTCCGCGCCGCGCGCGGTACCACCCTGACCGCCCAGGGCTGGCAGCAGGAAGCCGCGCTGCGGATGCTGCAGAACAACCTCGACTCCGAGGTCGCCGAGCACCCCGACGAGCTGGTCGTGTACGGCGGTTCCGGCAAGGCCGCGCGGGACTGGAACTCCTTCGACGCGATGGTCCGCACGCTGACCACGCTCAAGGACGACGAGACGATGCTGGTCCAGTCCGGCCGTCCGGTCGGCGTGATGCGCACCCACGAGTGGGCGCCGCGGGTGCTGATCGCGAACTCCAACCTGGTCGGCGACTGGGCCAACTGGGAGGAGTTCCGCAAGCTGGAGGCGCTCGGGCTGACCATGTACGGCCAGATGACGGCCGGGTCGTGGATCTACATCGGCACCCAGGGCATCCTGCAGGGCACGTACGAGACGTTCGCCGCGGTCGCCGCGAAGAAGTTCGGCGGCACGCTGGCCGGCACGATCACGCTGACCGCCGGGCTCGGTGGCATGGGCGGCGCGCAGCCGCTCGCGGTGACGATGAACGACGGCGTCGCGATCTGCGTCGACGTCGACGACTCGCGCATCCACCGGCGGATCGAGCACCGCTACCTCGACGTACGGGCCGACTCCGTCGACCACGCCCTGCAACTGGCCGAGGAGGCCAAGAAGGCGCGCAAGCCGTTGTCGATCGGTGTCCTCGGCAACGCCGCGGTGATCGTGCCGGCGCTGCTGGAGGCCGGTGCGCCGATCGACATCGTCACCGACCAGACCTCGGCGCACGACCCGCTGATGTACCTGCCGGTCGGGATCGAGTTCGAGGACTGGGCCGCCGAGCGGCAGAAGGACCCGGCCGGGTTCACCGAGCGCGCGCAGGCCTCAATGGCCCGGCACGTCGCGGCGATGGTCGGGTTCCAGGACGCCGGCGCCGAGGTGTTCGACTACGGCAACTCGATCCGCGACGAGGCGCGCAAGGCCGGGTTCAACCGGGCCTTCGACTTCCCGGGGTTCGTCCCGGCGTACATCCGGCCGTTGTTCTGCGAGGGCAAGGGTCCGTTCCGCTGGGCCGCGCTGTCGGGCAACCCGGCGGACATCCGCAAGACCGACCAGGCGATTCTCGAGCTGTTCCCGGACAACGAGCACCTGACGCGCTGGATCAAGATGGCGCAGGAGCGGGTCGCGTTCCAGGGCCTGCCGGCCCGGATCTGCTGGCTCGGCCAGGGCGAGCGGGACAAGGCGGGGCTGCGGTTCAACGAGATGGTTGCCTCCGGCGAGCTCGAGGCGCCGATCGTGATCGGCCGGGACCACCTGGACACCGGCAGCGTCGCGTCGCCGTACCGGGAGACCGAAGGCATGCTGGACGGCTCGGACGCGATCGCGGACTGGCCGTTGCTGAACGCGCTGGTGAACACCGCCAGCGGCGCGTCCTGGGTGTCGATCCACCACGGCGGCGGGGTCGGGATGGGACGCTCGATCCACGCCGGTCAGGTGTCGGTTGCCGACGGCACCGAGCTGGCGCGGCAGAAGCTCGAACGGGTGCTGACCAACGACCCGGCGATGGGTGTGATTCGGCATGTGGACGCGGGGTACGAGAAGGCGGCGGAAGTAGCGGCCGAGCGCGGGGTACGGATTCCGATGCAGGAGTCCTGACCTTCGGCCGGTACGGGGAACGGGGTCAACGCAGTACACAGTGCGACCATGGCAATCCACAGCGCTAAGGTGCACTTTCCCGAGGAATGAGAAAGGTGCTGATCGCGTGGCACCGGGCCCTCGTTCCCCTAGGATCGTTCGGGCGATCGCCGACCAGCGCGAAGGGGCGCCATGATCGAGTTCGAAGACGTCACCAAGCAGTACCCGGACGGCACGATGGCCGTCGACAGCCTCAGCTTGCGGATCCCGAGCAACGAGATCACCGTCTTCGTCGGTCCCTCGGGCTGCGGCAAGACGACCTCGCTGCGGATGATCAACCGCACCATCGAGCGGACCAGCGGCCGGATCTCGATCGACGGCGACGACATCAACGCCGGCGACCCGGTCAGTCTGCGGCGCGGGATCGGGTACGTGATCCAGCACGCCGGGCTGTTCCCGCACAAGACGGTCGTGGACAACGTCGCCACCGTGCCGAAGCTGCTCGGCTGGGACAAGCGCAAGACCCGCGCGACCGCGATGGAACTGCTGGAACGCGTCGGCCTCGACCCCAAGCTCGCCGAGCGGTACCCGGCGCAGCTGTCCGGTGGTCAGCAGCAGCGGGTCGGCGTCGCCCGCGCCCTGGCGGCCGATCCCAAGATCATGCTGATGGACGAGCCGTTCAGCGCGGTCGACCCGATCGTGCGCCACCAGCTGCAGGAGGAACTGCTCCGCCTGCAGCGCGACATCGGCAAGACGATCGTCTTCGTCACCCACGACATCGACGAGGCGATCAAGCTCGGCGACAACGTCGCCGTCCTCAAGGTCGGCGGGAAGCTGGCCCAGTTCGCGCCACCGGCCGAGCTGCTGGCCCACCCGGCGGACGAGTTCGTCGAGAGCTTCGTCGGCCAGGACCGCGGTTACCGCGCACTGACCTTCCGCGAGGCCGAAGGGCTCGAGCTCGCGCCGGTGCCGGCCGAGCTGGTGGTCGACGACGCGGGCAAGCCGACCGGCTGGCAGCACAACGGCGAGGTCCTGCCGCTGGGCGCCGTCTTCCGCCGCGGCGACTCGCTGCGCGCCGCGCTGGACGCCGTACTGACGTCGCCGATCGGTCAGGGCGTCTGCGTCGACGAGTCCGGCAAGGCGCTGGGAACGATCGACCAGGCCGGGCTGGCCGGGGCGCTCCGGTCATGAGCTGGATCGGCGACAACCTCGGACTGATCTGGGACCAGCTGCGCGAGCACCTGTACCTGGCGATCCTCCCGGTGCTGCTCGGCCTGCTGATCTCCGTGCCGCTCGGCTACCTGGCGACCCGGTTCGGCTGGCTGGCCAATCCGCTGATCGCCCTGGGCGGCGTCCTGTACTCGTTGCCCTCCATCGCGCTGTTCATCGTGCTGCCGGTGATCCTCGGCACCCAGGTGCTCTCCACGATCAACATCGTGATCGCGCTGACCATCTACACGGTGTCCTTGCTGATCCGCAACGTGATCGACGGACTACGGTCCGTGCCACCCGACGTGCGCCAGGCGGCCGTGGCCGTCGGGTTCGGGCCGCTGCGGCGGCTGCTGACCATCGACCTGCCGATCGCCGTACCGGTGATCTTCGCCGGGCTGCGCGTCGTCACGGTCGCGAACATCTCGATGGTCAGCGTCGGCGCGGTGATCGGGATCGGTGGCCTCGGCGAGCTGTTCACCCAGGGCTTCCAGAAGGACTTCCTGACCCCTGTCGTCGTCGGCGTCGTGCTCTCGCTGCTGCTCGCGCTGCTCGCCGACCTGGTGCTGGTGACCTTGCAGCGGGTCCTCACGCCCTGGGCCCGTGTCTCCTCCCCGGTGAAGGCGGCCTGACATGTTCGAGTACCTCTTCGACTCCTTCAACTGGTCCGGCCCGGAGGGCATCACCGCCCGCATCCTGCAGCACATCTGGTACACGGCCGCCGCCCTCGGTCTGTCCGCGCTGATCGCGCTGCCGGTCGGTCTCTACATCGGCCACACCCGGCGCGGTGCGTTCCTCGCGATCAACATCGGCAACGCGGCCCGGGCCCTGCCCAGCCTCGGCCTGCTGATGCTCGCGGTGCTGCTCACCGACCAGATCGGGTTCCTCCCGGTGCTGATCGCGCTGGTTGCCCTCGGCATCCCGCCGATCCTGACCTCGACGTACGCCGGGCTGTCCGGCGTGGACGCCGCGACGACCGACGCGGCGCGCGGGATGGGGATGACCGGCCGGGAGATCCTGGCCAAGGTCGAGGTCCCGATCGCGCTGCCGCTGATCATCTCCGGCCTGCGCAGCGCGACGCTGCAGATCGTCTCCACGGCGACCATCGCCGCGCTGGTCTCGCTGGGCGGTCTGGGCCGGTACGTCGTCGACGGGCTGAAGCTGCGCGACTTCCCGCAGATGTTCAGCGGCGCGCTGCTGGTGGCGCTGCTGGCGATCCTGCTCGACCTGCTCTTCGCCCTGCTCGGCCGGGTCGTGGTCTCGCCCGGTCTGCGGAACAACTGATGAACACACTCGGCGCCGGCCGGCGCCGGAACGGAATACTGGAGGTTCCCGTGTTGAGATCCACGCTCGTACGTACCGCGATCGCCGGGGTCGCGGTCTTCGGCCTGGTCGCCTGTGGCGGTGGCGGCGACCCGCTGTCCGGTGACAACGACGCGGGTTCCTCGCCGGCGCCGGACAAGGTCACCAGCATCACCGTCGGTTCGGCTGACTTCTCCGAGTCGCAGCTGCTGGCCGAGATCTTCGGCCAGGCGCTGCAGGCGAAGGGCATCGAGGTCAAGCAGCAGCAGAACATCGGTAACCGCGAGACCTACATGGCCGCGATCAAGGACGGCTCGGTGCACCTGCTGCCCGAGTACACCGGTGCCGCGCTCGACTACTTCAAGAAGGGCGCGACCGAGACCGAGGACGACGCGGCGTACAACGCGCTGAAGGGCGCGCTGCCGTCGGGCCTGGAGGTGCTGGACAAGTCGCCGGCCGCTGACGAGGACACCATCGTGGTGACCAAGGCGACCGCCGACAAGTACAGCCTGAAGTCCCTGGCCGACCTGAAGGCCGTCTCCAAGGAGATGGTGGCCGGCGGCAGCTCGGAGTTCAAGGTCCGCGAGGCGGGGCTGAAGGGTCTGAAGGAGAAGTACGGCGTCGAGTTCAAGGAGTACAAGACGCTGGATGCCGGCGGCCCGCTGAGCACCAAGGCGCTGCTGGACAACCAGATCCAGCTGTCGAACTTCTTCACCACCCAGTCGGTGATCAAGGACAACAACCTGGTCCAGCTCGAGGACCCGGAGAACATCCTGCCGCCGAACAACATCGTTCCGCTGATCCGGACCGACCACAAGTCCGACGAGATCGCCGCCGCGCTCAACGCCGTCTCGGCCAAGCTGACCACCGACGACCTGACCGAACTGGTCAAGCGCGTCGACGTCGGCAAGGAGAACGCGAAGGCCGTCGCCAAGGACTGGCTGACGAAGAACAGCCTTGTCTGAGTCATTCGAACAGCTCTGGACGGACCTGTCCGCCATCGGCCGTGACCCCCACACCGGGGGTTACCGCCGGGGCGGCTGGACCGAGACCGAACGGGCGGCCACGGCTTGGTTCGTCGACCAGTGCACGAGCCGTGGTCTGGACGTGCAGTCGGACGGGATCGGCAACTTGGTCGCGTGGTGGGGGCCGTCCACTGGTCAAGGTGTGGTGACCGGCAGCCACCTCGACTCCGTCCTCGACGGTGGCGCCTTCGACGGCCCTCTGGGTGTTGTCTCGGCGCTTGCTGCTGTCGACCAGTTGCGGGCTGAGGGCTTCCAGCCTTCCGTGCCCATCGGTGTCGGCGCTTTTGTGGAAGAAGAAGGCAGTCGGTTCGGGATGCCGTGTCTTGGCTCTCGGGTTGCTGCCGGGGTGCTGGCACCCGAGAAAGCTTTGGCTCTGCAGGACCGTACGGGGGTGACTCTGTCCGATGCTTTGTCGGATGCGGGTGTCGACCCGGCCGGCGTCGGGCCTTCGCCCTTGCTTGACCGCATGGGCACCTTCGTCGAGCTCCACGTCGAGCAAGGCCGCGCGTTGACGGCGCCCGTCGGCGTGGCGTCCTCGATCTGGCCGCACGGGCGCTTCCGCTTCACCTTCGGCGGCGAGGCGAACCACGCCGGCACCACGCTGATGGAAGACCGGCACGACCCGATGCTGACCTACGCGATGACCGCGCTGGCGGCCAACAAACAGGCCCGCCTGGCCGGCGCCCGCGCGACCTTCGGCCGGCTGTCCGTCGAGCCGAACGGCACCAACGCCGTACCGTCCCAGGTGACCGCCTGGCTCGACGCCCGCGCCGCCTCCACGGAGATCCTGGATTCCTTGCTGGTGGCAATCACCCGACAGGCCGCCGAACGCGCCGAGCGCGACGGCACGACCGTCGAAGTGACCGCCGAATCGGTCTCGCCCGTGGTCGACTTCCCGGCCGGCCTGCGCGACCGCCTGGCCGGCGTACTGGACGGTGCGCCGATCCTCCCGACCGGCGCCGGGCACGACGCCGGCGTGTTCTCCGACGCGGGAATCCCGACCGCGATGCTGTTCGTCCGCAACCCGACCGGCGTCTCGCACTCGCCGGCCGAGCACGCCGAGATGGACGACTGCCTGGCCGGGGTCGACGCGCTGGCGACAGTGCTGAAGGACCTGGCCCGGTGACGGCGTACTGGTGCGCCCGCGCGATCCTCCCGAGCGGCATCGCAGACTCTGTCCTGGTCACCGTCGCTGACGGAAGGATAACGGGAGTCTCCGTCGGCGCCGACCCGGGCACCGCGACCCGTCTCAACGGACTCGTCCTGCCCGGCCTCGCGAACTGCCACAGCCACGCCTTCCACCGCGCGCTGCGCGGCCGCACGCAGACCGAGCGCGGCACGTTCTGGACGTGGCGCGAGCAGATGTACGCCGTCGCGTCGAAGCTCACGCCCGACACGTACTACCGCCTCGCGCGCGCCGTGTACGGCGAGATGCTGCTGACCGGGATCACCGCGGTCGGCGAGTTCCACTACCTGCACCACGCCCCGGGCGGCCGTCGGTACGACGACCCGAACGCGATGGGCGAGGCGCTGATCGCCGCCGCCCGCGACGCCGGGCTGCGGATCGCGCTGCTCGACACCTGTTACGTTGCCGGCGGCATCGACCAGCCGCTGAACGAGGTGCAGCAGCGCTTCAGCGACGGCGACGTCGTCGGCTGGGCCTCGCGCGTTCAGGAGCTGCGCGGATCGGACGACGTGGTGATCGGCGCCGCCGCGCACTCGGTTCGCGGCGTCCCGGCCGACCAGCTCGGCGCCGTCGCGTCGTTGTTGCCCGAGGCCCCTTTGCATGTGCACCTCTCGGAGCAGGTCGCCGAGAACGACGCGTGCTTGGCGGCGTACGGACGAACGCCGACGCAGGTGCTCGACGAGGCCGGCTTCCTGAGCGCGCGGACGAGCGCCGTGCACGCGACGCACCTGACGCCGGTCGACATCGACCGGCTCGGCAGCTCCGCGACGTACTCGTGCTTCTGCCCGACGACCGAGCGCGACCTGGCCGACGGGATCGGCCCGTCGGTCGCGCTGCGTGCGGCCGGGTCGACGGTGACGCTGGGGTCGGACAGCCATGCCGTGGTCGACCTCTTCGAGGAGATGCGCGCGGTCGAGCTGGACGAACGGCTCGCGTCGCAGGAACGCGGCCACTGGTCGGCCGCCGAGCTGCTGGCCGCGGCGACGGTCGACGGGCATCGGTCGCTCGGCTTCGGTGACGCCGGGGTGATCGCGGTCGGTGCGCGCGCGGACCTGGTCGCCGTTTCGACGGACAGCGTGCGAACGGCCGGGACGGGAGCGTCTCTGGAGACCGTGGTCTTCGCGGCGTCCGGTGCCGACGTCACCGACGTGGTGGCCGGCGGCGTGCATCAGGTTGCCGAGGGCAATCATTCGAAGCTGGACGTCGGCGCCGAGCTGGCGGCCGCGATCGCGGAGGTGACATGAGCTCGCTGCTGCTGACCGGGATCAGCTCGCTGGTGACGAACGACCCGTCCCACGGGCCGCTGCTGGGCGAGCTGCGCGACGCCGCGCTGGTGATCGAGGGCAGCACGGTCGCGTGGGTCGGGCCGCGGACTTCGGCTCCCGCCGCCGACGCCTCGATGGACCTCGGCGACCGAGCCGTCGTACCGGGGTTCGTGGACTCGCACGCGCACCTGGTGTTCGCCGGGGACCGCGCCGAGGAGTTCGCGGCGCGGATGACCGGTACGCCGTACAGCGCGGGCGGTATCCGTACGACGGTCGCCGCGACCCGCGAGGCCGCCGACGAGCAGCTCACCGCGAACGTCGCGCGCCTGGTCGCGGAGATGCGGCGGCAGGGCACGACGACCGTCGAGATCAAGTCCGGCTACGGGCTGACCGTGGCCGACGAGGCGCGGTCGCTGGCGGTCGCGGCGGAGTTCACCGACGAGACGACGTACCTGGGGGCGCACGTCGTACCGGCCGAGTTCGCCGACGACCCGGCCGGCTACGTCGACCTGGTGACCGGGCCGATGCTGGACGCGTCGGCCAAACATGCCAAGTGGGTCGACGTGTTCGTCGAACGCGGCGCCTTCGACGCCGACCAGGCCCGCGCCATCCTCCGCGCCGGCCAAGCGCGTGGCCTGTCGGCCCGTGTCCACGCCAACCAGCTCGGCGAGGGCCCCGGCGTCCAGGTCGCCTGCGAGGTCGGCGCCGCCGCGGCCGACCACTGCACGTTCCTGACCTCCGCGGACGTGGACGCCCTGGCCTCGGCCGGAGTCGTCGCCGGCCTCCTCCCCGCCATCGAGTTCTCCACCCGCTCGCCGTACCCCGACGCCCGCCGCCTCCTCGACGCCGGCGTCACCGTAGCCCTGGCCACCGACTGCAACCCCGGCTCCGGCTACTCCTCGTCCATCCCGTTCTGCATCGCCCTCGCCGTCCGAGAGATGCACATGACCCCCGCCGAAGCCCTCTGGTCCGCCACCGCCGGCGGCGCCGCCTCCCTCCGCCGCACGGACGTGGGCCACCTGTCGGTAGGAGCCCGAGCCGACCTGGCAGTACTCGACGCCCCGTCGTACCTGCACTTGGCCTACCGACCGGGAGTCCCGCTGGTCACCCAGACGTTCGTGGGTGGCCGTCCGGTGGGTTGAGCTCGACGCGCACCACCGTCCAACCGTCGGTCTGCACGAACACCCCCGCGTAGTGGACCGGTCAGGCGGCGAGAGAATCCTGGTTGATGGGTGGTGGGCGACGGAGCACCTCACGCACAGCCTCGATCACCCACTCCCGATCGAGCATCACGTCCTCCCAGCTGAACCGCAGCACGAGCCAGTCCCGCAGTACGAGGTTGACCTGGCGGCGACAGTCGTTGACCAGGGCCTTGCGGGTGCCATGGAACTCGAACCCCTCCGCCTCCAGCGCGATCCGTCGCAGACGGTCCCCGAGGTCCACCCGGGCACTGAAGCCCTCGTCCCGAACCACCACTTGCGGTTCGAACCCCTCGATCCGCGCGTCGATCAGGATCGCCCGGAGGGCTGACTCCAGCACCGACTCAGCCCTGTGGTCGGCCAAGGCGACTACCCGCTGGACCCGCCGCCGATGCGGTCCGGTCAGCCGCATCGCCGCTGCCTCCAAGTCGTCGCGGTCGACCAGGTCCAACCGGAGGGCCGAGTCCGCCACCGCGAGTCCCTCGGTCAGGGACAGCGTGCGGGCACAGTCGAGGACGGTTCGGACTGGAGTGGTCACGTCGTCGATCGCCGGCGAATCACCCCAGTGAGGAACACAGGGCAACCCCGCTCGCCTGCGCGCCCGGTCCAGCGGGATCGTCACGTGCGGAAGCGATGGGACCGAGATGACCCCCATCCCCCAGTGTTGAGCTGCGCTGAGGTGTGAGACGACGCCGCCCTGACTCCGCGCCGCAGTCAACGCCGACGGCGCCTCCGGCAGTGCGTACACGCCCTTGGCCACCCGCCGGACGCTGCCGGCCGCGAGTGCCTTCCGGACCGCGTGAGCGGTCACGACCGCGAGCAGATCGGAGAAGGTCGCGGTCCCGCCTCGCTGCGCGAGCACTTCACCGACCTCGACCATCACCACAGCGTGCCGGATTCCCGCCACGAATGGATTTGCTTGTCCACAAGGGCCGACGCCCACCACCCACCAACGCTGGTCGGGCCGCGGTTTTCTGCCCTACCCGAGCGTGGGACCGACACAGCCGCCGCGATTGGTGGGTGGTGGGCGTCGGGATATGAAAGCGTGGGCGTATGAGTCGCGTGGTGATTGCCCGGAGCATTGCTGGTCAGCTGCCGTACTTCCCGAGCGCCGTCAGACTGGCTGATGGGCGGGTGCTGGTGGTCTGGCGGGAAGGGCTCGGGCACGTGCGGAGCGTGGGGCGGATCGTCGCGGCCGAGAGTTCGGACGACGGGCGGTCGTGGTCGGAGCCTCGGGTGATCGTGGACACGTTGTACGACGACCGGGACCCGATGGTGGTGCAACTGGCCAACGGGGACGTGCTGCTGAGCTGGTTCCAGATCGACTGGTCGGTGCGGCCGTACGTGTGCCCGGGGGTGCTGGTCGCTCGGTCGGTCGACGGCGGGGCCTCGTGGGGTGAGCCGGCGGTGGTCGGGTCGGCGATGGTGGATCACGAGACCGCCGAGGTGTGGCACGGGTTCCGGGCGGGGCACATCGTGGCGCACGGGCAGATCCTGGAGTTGCCGGATGGGGATCTGCTGGCTCCGGTGTACGGGGTATTCCCGGGGGACCAGAACCACTCGGCGAGTGTCGTGCGGTCGACCGATGGTGGGCTCACCTGGCCGGCGGCGCAGGAGGTCGTGCTGGGGCGGCGGGCCGGGCGCGAGTACCTGGAGCCGGTGCTGACGTTGCTGCCAGGCGGGCAGGTGGTGGCATTGCTGCGGACCGACGAAGAGGCCGAGCTGGTGCGGAGCGACGACAACGGGCTGACCTGGTCGGAGCCGGAACTGTGTGGGCTGCACGCCTCCTCGGCTGACACGTTGACGCTGTCGGACGGGGCTGTGCTGCTGGCGTACGGCGATGTGTCGAAGCAGTTCAACCCTGGGCGGCCGACCGTGGCCACGATCATCGGTGACCCGCTCGGGCCGTGGGACCAGGACGCGCTGCGCGTGGTGATCGACGCCGGCCAGAACACGGTGGACCAGGCCAACCCGGCGGTCGTCGAGCTCCCCGGCGACGAGTTGCTGGTGATCAGCTACGACATCTTCACCCGGGAGATCGTCGGCGAGCTCCTCCCGCGTACGGCGCTGCAGTAACCGCGAACCGGGGTCGTCGAAGCACGACTGTCCGGTCGAGGCCTAGAGATCGAGGCGCTGGGAGAGGTAAGCGCAGACCCTGCCGACAAGCGCGCTGCACTAAATCCGGTGCGCTCGCCAAGCCGGGGCGTCACGCTTGGAGCATGTCCAGGTCAGCAGTGCATCAGCAAGCCGGCGGCGGTGTCCGTGGGCGGCTGCGTGCTGGGCTGCGTTGGCGGCAGGACCGGGTCGACCGCTGGGCCTGTGCCGACTTGACCGGCTGGTGGCGGGACGCCGAGCTGCTCCGCGACCTCGGCCCGGCCCTCGCCGGCCTGTACGACGAGACGCCGACCGTCGTGGTCGGTCCGGTGTCGCGCGGCGCCATGATCGGCGCTCTCACCGCGGCCTCGCTCGGCGTCGGGTTCGTCGAGGCGCGCAAGGAGATCGCCCAGGCGACCGACAGCGACCGCTGGGTCTGCCGGACCACCGGACCGGACTACCGCGACCGGAACCTGGTCTTCGGCTTCCGCCGCGGCCTGCTCCAGTCCGGCGACCGGGTCCTGATGGTCGACGACTGGGCAGACACCGGCGCCACCGCCCGCACTGTCCGGGCCCTGGTCGAGGACTGCGGCGCCCACTTCATCGGCGCCGCCTGCATCGTCGACGGCCTGCTCGACCCCCGCCTCCGCCACGACCTTCCGATCCGCGCGCTCCTCGACGTACGGACGCTGTAGGGCTGGTCGCCGCTGTCCCGCCGGGTGACGTCGCCGGAACGTCCCGCCGCGGCCGGCGGAAGTTGGCGGGTGAGCCTGACGGAATCAGCCGGCCGGGGCGTCGGCTGTCGGCTTAGATCAGCTCCTTCGACAGCATCGCGCTGGTGGTGCCGTCGGGGCGCTGGAGTTTGCCGACCTCGACGAAGCCGCGGGCGGCGTGCAGGGCCAGGGACGGGATGTCCGGTGGGTCGGACTGGACCCGGCAGACCAGGCGGTCGAAGGGCTTGGCGGCGCGTTCGACGGCGCGGTAGACCGACGTGGCGATGCCCTGGCGGCGGTACGGCTCGGCGATCACCAAGCGGTCCAGGTAGAGGTAGCGGTCGGCGTAGGTGTCGGCGAACCACTGGAAGTCCAGGCCGTCGTACGCGGATCCGGGGGCGAAGGTGAGGACGAAGCCGGCGAGGTCGCCGTCGACGTCGACGACGGCTGCGTGGGCGGCGATCAGGCGGAGCCAGTCCAGCCGGTCGGGACCGAGTTTGTCGAGGTGGGACTCGGCGGCGTTGAGGGCGAGCACCGTGGGCTCGTCGGCGGTGGACAGTGGGCGGAGTTTCACCTGGTCAGCCTCCCACGGCAAGCGCTTGCAGCGGCAGGGGTCGGACCAGGGCCGAGCAGGGGTGATCCCGGAAATCCGAGGGCCGGGGTTGGGAATGAGCCGACCGTGGTGCAATGTTGAGCCAGGTGTACTCAAGTCTGCCGGATCGGATCCGGGGGCAACTTGAAATACCGATCCTGGATCGGCAACATTGAGTCTGCATCACTCAACTTCGTGGAGGTAACGCTAATGGCCCGCGCGGTCGGTATCGATCTCGGTACGACGAACTCCGTCATCGCCGTACTGGAAGGTGGCGAGCCCACCGTCATCCCCAACGCCGAGGGAGCGCGTACGACGCCCTCGGTGGTCGCCTTCGCCAAGAACGGCGAGGTCCTGGTCGGCGAGGTGGCCAAGCGCCAGGCCACCACGAACGTCGACCGCACCATCCGGTCCGTCAAGCGCCACATGGGCGAGGACTGGAACGTCAGCATCGACGGCAAGAAGTTCACCCCGCAGCAGATCAGCGCGTTCGTGCTGCAGAAGCTGAAGCGGGACGCCGAGGCGTACCTCGGGGAGCAGGTCACCGACGCGGTCATCACCGTGCCGGCCTACTTCTCCGACGCGCAGCGCCAGGCGACCAAGGAAGCCGGCGAGATCGCCGGGCTGAACGTGCACCGGATCGTCAACGAGCCGACCGCGGCCGCGCTGGCCTACGGCCTGGACAAGGGCACCGAGCAGACCATCCTGGTCTTCGACCTCGGTGGCGGCACCTTCGACGTGTCCCTGCTGGAGATCGGCGACGGCGTCTTCGAGGTGAAGGCCACCTCCGGTGACAACCACCTCGGTGGTGACGACTGGGACCAGCGGATCGTCCAGTGGCTGGTGACCCAGTTCAAGAACAAGAACGGCACCGACCTGTCCGGCGACAAGATGGCCATGCAGCGTCTGCAGGAGGCCGCGGAGAAGGCGAAGATCGAGCTCTCCAGCGCCGCCGAGACGAGCATCCACCTGCCGTACCTGAGCCTGACCGACTCCGGCCCGCTGCACCTGGAGGAGAAGCTCTCCCGGGCCGAGTTCCAGAAGCTCACCAACGACCTGCTCGAGCGCGCCCGCGCGCCGTTCAAGGCCGTCATCAAGGACGCCGGCATCGACGTCAGCAAGATCGACCACGTGATCCTGGTCGGCGGCTCGACCCGGATGCCCGCGGTCGCCGAGCTGGTCAAGGAGCTGACCGGTGGCAAGGACCCGAACAAGGGTGTGAACCCGGACGAGGTCGTCGCCGTCGGCGCCTCCCTGCAGGCCGGTGTGCTGAAGGGTGAGGTCAAGGACGTCCTGCTGCTCGACGTGACCCCGCTGAGCCTGGGCATCGAGACCAAGGGTGGCGTGTTCACCAAGATCATCGAGCGCAACACCACGATCCCGACCAAGGGTTCGGAGATCTTCACCACCGCCGAGGACAACCAGCCGTCGGTGATGATCCAGGTCTACCAGGGTGAGCGCGAGATGGCCCGCGACAACAAGTCGCTCGGCAACTTCGAGCTGACCGGCCTGCCGCCGGCGCCGCGCAACGTGCCGCAGATCGAGGTCACCTTCGACATCGACGCCAACGGCATCGTGCACGTCAACGCCAAGGACCTGGCCACCGGCAAGGAGCAGCGGATGACGGTGACCGGTGGCTCCGCGCTGCCGAAGACCGACATCGACCAGATGGTCCGCGACGCCGAGCAGTACGCCGAGGAGGACCGCAAGCGCCGCGAGGCCGTCGAGTCCCGCAACCAGGCGGAGGGCTTGGTCTACCAGACCGAGAAGTTCCTCGAGGAGAACGAGGACAAGATCCCCGACGACGTCAAGACCGAGGTCAAGGACGGCGTCGCGGAGCTGAAGAAGGCCCTCGAGGGTGACGACGCCGAGGCGATCAAGGCCGCGTCGGAGAAGCTCGCCCAGTCCAGCCAGAAGATGGGTGCCGCGATGTACGCGAACGCCCAGGCCGCCGGTGGGTCCGAGGAGAGCGCGTCGTCCGGCGACAGCTCGACCGGTACCAACGACGACGACGGCGTCGTCGACGCCGAGATCGTGGACGAGGACCGCCCGCAGGACAGCAAGCCTGAGGACACCAAGTGACCGATCGTCCGACCGACCCTGGAAGCGAGTTCGGCGACGGGGACCCCGTCGTCCGGGACAAGCGCCGGATCGACCCGGAGACCGGCAACCTGCGGGAGCCCGGCGAGCCCGTCTCGTCGGCCCCCGCGGGTGGCGCCGCGCCCGGGATGCCCGGCACCCCGGGCGCGCAGCCCCCGCGCGACCCGTCCGACCTGATCGGGCCGTCGGCCCAGGAGGCCCTGTTGACCGAGGCGCTCGCCGAGCGTACGGCGGACCTGCAGCGACTGCAGGCCGAGTACGTGAACTACAAGCGGCGCGTCGACCGGGACCGCGAGGCCAACCGTGAGGTCGTCATCGGCTCGGTGCTCACCGAGCTGCTGCAGACCCTGGACGACGTCGGCCGGGCCCGCGAGGCGGGCGAGCTGGAGGGCGCCTTCAAGGCGGTCGCCGAGTCGCTCGAGCGGGTCACCGAGAAGCTCGGGCTGGTGAAGTACGGCGAGGTGGGCGACCCCTTCGACCCGCGGATCCACGAAGCGCTGCTGCACAACTACTCCGACGAGGTCGACGGACCGACCGCGACGCTGGTCATGCAGCCGGGTTACCGGCTGGGCGACCGGATCCTGCGGGCGGCCCGGGTGGCGGTGTCGGAACCGACCGAGCAGCTGCCGGCCGGCGCCGAGAACGGGGCTGAAGGCAACGATGACGACAACCAGGCCGCAGACAAGCCTGCGGAGTAAACGGCGGGAGGTGGGACGTCGATGAGTACCAAGGACTGGTTGGAGAAGGACTTCTACAAGGTGCTCGGCGTCTCCAAGACCGCCGAGGCCGACGAGATCAAGAAGTCGTACCGCAAGCTGGCGCGCAAGTACCACCCGGACTCCAACGCCGGGGACGCGTCGGCGGAGGCGAAGTTCAAGGAGGTCTCCGAGGCCTACGACGTGGTCGGCGACGCCAAGAAGCGCAAGGAGTACGACGAGGCGCGGCGGCTGTTCGGCAGCGGCGGGTTCCGGATGCCGGGCAGCGGCGGTGGCGCGCAGGGCGGCGGCTTCGGCTTCGACGTCGGTGACCTGTTCAACCGCGGCGGGGCCGGCGCCGGTACGGCGGGCGGCGGGCTCGGCGACATCCTGGGCGGCATGTTCGGCGGTGGTGGCCGGTCGACGACCACCACGTCGACCGCGCGGCCGCGCCGGGGTGCCGACATCGAGACCGAGGCGACGATCGAGTTCGGCGAGGCCGTGAACGGCGTCACCGTCGCGCTCCGGATGACCAGCGACGAGCCGTGCAAGACCTGTCGCGGGACCGGCGCGAAGTACGGCACCGTGCCGAAGGTCTGCCTCAAGTGCGAAGGCACCGGCATGCAGACCTCGGTCCAGGGCGGCGTGTTCGCGATGACCGAGCCCTGCACCGAGTGCAAGGGCCGCGGTCTGGTCGTCGACCAGCCGTGCGAGACCTGCCACGGCTCCGGCCGCGGCCAGTCGAGCAAGACCATGCAGGTCCGCATCCCCGCGGGCGTGCAGGACGGTCAGCGGATCCGGCTCAAGGGCAAGGGCGCGGCCGGCGAACGGGGTGGCCCGGCAGGCGACCTCTACGTCACCGTGCACGTCACCCCGCACCGGATCTTCGGCCGCCAGGGTGAGCACCTGACGCTGGCGGTGCCGGTGAGCTTCACCGAGGCCGCGCTGGGCGCCGAGATCAAGGTCCCGACGCTCGACGGCCTGCCGGTGACGGTCCGGATCCCGGCCGGTACGGCGAACGGCAGCAAGTTGCGGGTCCGTGGCAAGGGCTCGGTCCGCCGCGACGGCAGCAAGGGCGACCTGCTGCTGACGCTGGAGGTGCAGGTGCCGCACGAACTGACCGACGAGCAGCGCGAGAAGCTGCAGGAGTTCAGTACGGCGTCGGCCCAGCCCGATCTGCGGGCCGGGTTGTTCGGGAGCGCGTGATGGCCTCAGGAGCAAGCAGCCGGCCGTTCAGCCAGGTGCCGACCTGGGACGACCGCACCCCGATCTACGTGATCTCGGTGGCGGCCCAGCTGGCCGGCATGCACCCGCAGACCCTGCGGCAGTACGACCGCCTGGGCCTGGTGGTCCCGAGCCGCGCGAGCGGCCGGGGCCGCCGGTACTCGGCGTACGACGTGGCGAAGTTGCGCTACGTGCAGCACCTGTCGCAGGAGGAAGGCGTCAACCTCGCCGGAATCCGGCACATCCTCGAGCTGCAGTCCGAGGTCGAGGGGCTTCGCCACCGGGTGAACCAGCTCCTCGCCGAGGTGCAGCGCGGCGTCGGGGTCTCCCGGCGCAGTACGGCCAGCCGGGTGTTCTCGGCCGGCCCGGCGGGCGACGTGATCGCGATGGGCCGGCAGCAGACCACCACCCGATGGATCCGCACCGAGCCACTGGAGATCGGCCCGCGTTGATCGGCAGGAACGGACGGCCCGGCGTACCACCCTTCTGGAGTGGTACGCCGGGCTGTTTCGGTTCTAGGCCGTCGGGAGTCCGGGCATCAGATCGGTTAGGACGCCGTGGACCGCTCGCCGTCCGGCCTCGCCGGCCAGGTCGTCGTACAGGATCGTGACGTGGATCATCACGCGACCGACGCGGACGAAACCGGAGCCGCCGCGGTCGACCGAGCCGAGGTCGGCCTGCTCGCCCAGCCGCGGCCAGTTCTGGTCAGGTGCGAGTTGCCGTGTGGCCTCGGGGGTGGTTCTGAAGACGAAGACGCTCAGCACGACGCCGCGCTTCGCGCTCGCGACCGCGGTGCACTGCGACCCCTGGGTGGCCGCCCGCGCCAGGTCGGGAAACATCGCGAACTTGGCCCAGTCCGAGCTGCGCGGAGTCTTCTTCGACTCGTAGGCGCGCCAGGTCTGGGTTCCCTTCGCTTCCAGGAAGCCGGCCCGGCGCAGGTACTTGCACGGTGAGGTGAGGATCGGGAACGCGCGCAGCGGAACTGTGTCAGCCACCCCGGACGGCCGGACTTTTGCCGGAGCCGGCGTCGGGCTCGGGCTCGAGGCCGACGAGACCTGCGGAAGGGTGCCCGAAGTCGTGGCGGTTGCGCGCGGCTCGGCGGTGGTCCCGCCGGAGGAGCAGGCCGTCGCGAGTGCGAGCACCAGTCCGCCGGCGATTGCCATCAGGGGACGTCTCATCCGGGGATGATAGATGGGCCGGCACGGTAACGCAGGACCGGAGCGGACCGGTTCACAGGCGGCCGCGCCTGCGGCGAGCACGCCACGTTGCTGGTTGTCCGGGCTGGTCGACCCGATGCTGGGGTTGCGGGCGCGGTTTACCTTGGAGAGGTGACGGTGACTCTGGAGACTGAGCGGCTGTTGATTCGGGACTGGGTCGAGGGGGACGCGGAGGCCGCGCTCGAGATCTACGGGGCGGCGGACGTCGCGCAGTGGCTGTCGCCGGCGATCGAGCGGGTGGCGGACGCGGCGACGATGAAGATGGTGCTGGGGGCATGGATCGAGGCCCAGCCGAACTTCGTGGTGCCCGCCGGGCGGTGGGCGGTCGTCCGCAAGGACGACGGCGAGGTGATCGGCGGGATGCTGATCCGCCTGCTGCCGCCGTACGAGGAGGACCTGGAGATCGGCTGGCAGCTGAAGCCGGCCGCCTGGGGGCAGGGCTTCGCGAGCGAGGCGAGCCGGGCGCTGATGAAGTGGGCGTTCGACGACGCGGACACCGACGAGCTGTACGCGGTCGCGCGGCCGAACAACAAGCGCGCCATCGCGACCGCCCAGCGGCTGGGCATGGAGTGGGTCGGCGAGACCGACAAGTACTACGACCTCAACCTGCAGGTCTACCGGATCAGAGCGGCCGACTTCGTCTCCTCCTGAGCCCGTACGACGCTCTGGCTGATCAGGAACCCCACACCGATCAGCACGTACGCCGAACCGACGACGTGCTCGAGCAACGACCAGTCGCGCCCTTCTGCCGGGAGGAGCGTGTGCGGGCCGACCACGAACACCAGCGCCGTTGTCCACAGCAACCGGCGCTTGGTCAGCAGGACCAGCACCGCCGGGGCGATCCACACCCAGTGGTGTGACCAGCTGACCGGTGAGGCGAGCAGTCCCCAGACGGCCACGACCAGCAGCGCGGTGACGTCGTCGCCCTCGGCTCTACGGCGCCAGGCGGCCAGCCAGGTCAGTGCGCCGCTCGTGGCCACGAGCGCGAGCCAGACGACGGTCCGAGCGACTCCCTCGTCCATGACCCGCGCCAGCACGGCCTGGAAGCACTGGTTGAACCCGTACGTCGCTCCGCCGATCCGGTCTGGGTCGAAGAGCACGCCGAACCAGTAGCCGCGCGAGTCACCCGGCGCGAGGCACCAGGCGAGCAGGGTGAAGCCGGCGAAGCTCACTGCTGACACGGCGGCGGACCGGTAGTCCCGTCGTACCAGGTAGAAGACGACGAAGACGGCCGGGGTCAGCTTGATCGCAGCGGCCAGACCGACCAGCAGGCCGCGTGGCCAGCGGGTGCGCGGCAGCAGGCAGTCCAGCGCGACCAAGCCCATCAAAATGAGGTTCACCTGGCCGAAGCCGATTGTGGAGCGCACCGGCTCCAGCACCATCGCCGCCAGTACGCCGAACAGCCCGGTGACCACCGCACGCCGGTTCCAGCCGTGCAGGCGAGCGCTGACCACCAGCAGGGTCGCTGCGAGTCCGGCGACGCTGGACGCGTTCATGAGCAGCTCGGCGACGGTGAACGGTACGGCGTACAGGGCGGTGAACAGGATCGCGGCGAGTGGGGGATAGGTGAACGGCAGCCGGATGCCGGGGACGAGGTCGGCGAAGTGCTCGGAGTACAGGCCGACTCCGTGCAGCCAGGCGTAGCCGCCGGTCCGGTAGACCTTCAGGTCGAGCGAACCGGCATACAGGGTGTACAGGACCGGCAACAGGGCGACCAGGCCGGCCAGGACGAGGATGCGGCGGTCACGCAGCACGGCGACGCATCCAGTAGAGGGCCAGGCCGATGGTCGCGACCGCACACAGGGCGTAGGAGTTGCCGGCCACCAGTTGAAGCCCGTGGTGGGTGTACTCCTTGTCGCCCAGGTATGGCGTGTGCCAAGGCAGTCCGAAGGCTGTCGTGACCAGCCAAGCGAGTGCCAGCCCAGTTAGCGCGGCGCTCCGGGTCTGCAGCGCCCGGTGCACCAGTACGGCGATGACCGGCAGGGCCCAGACCCAGTGACCGGTCCAGGAGATCGGTGAGACCAGCACACCGACCAGTGAGGTCAGCAGCACCGACTCGAGCACCAGCCCCTGCTCGTAGGCCCTCCTGACGACGACGAACCCCAGCGCGAGGGTGATCGCTACGGCCAGCAGCCAGTACGGCGCGATGCCGTCGATCCCGCCGTTGACCCGGGCGAGGACCCCGCGCCAGGCCTGGTTGCTGATGAAGTGCGTCGCACCCGGCCGGCTCGGGTCGAAGATGTAGCGGCCCCAGAACTGCCGGGACGCGTCCGGCATCGCGATCGCCCCGGCGACCATCGTGCCGATCGTCGCCGCGGCCGCCGTGCCGGCCTCGCGGTAGCGGCGGGTGACGAGCAGGTAGACGATGAAGATGCCCGGCGTCAGTTTGATGCCGGTCACCACGCCGACGAGGACACCGCGGAACCGGTAGGGCAGGTGGCCGAGCAGGTCGACCAGGAGCAGCGCGGTGAGGATCAGATTGACCTGGCCGAGGTCGAAGGTCGACCGGACCGGCTCCAGCGCCACACCGGCGGCCCCGACGGCCATGCCGATCGCGGCGACGCGATAGCGCGACCAGTGCGGCCTCAGCGCACGCAGCGTGACCATGCCGATCACCAGCAGGGCTGATGCGTTCACCAGGGACATCAGTACGCGGCCACCCGCCGTACCGAGCAGTGCGACCGGTGCGAAGACCAGTGCGGCGAACGGCGGGTAGGTGAAGCCGAGCGCCATGTCCTTCGGGTAGGCCAGGTGGGCCGTGTAGATGTCCTGGCCGTGCAGGAACGCCTGGGCCGAGACGACGTACACGCGCAGGTCGTACTGGAGCGAGATCGGCGGCCAATGCCAGAGGCAGAGCGCCAGGAAAACGATGCCGACGGCAACCAGGGGGAGGACCGGACGACGGGTCCGGACAGCTGGGCGAACAAGCGAACCGATGGTCATGCTTCGACCCTCGCCGCGCGGCCCCCTCCACCACATCGCCGCGAAGAGCCAGCTGCGGTCGCCGGTTCGAGTGAGCCGCCACGCCGGGGGGATCACTCCAAAGAGTGACGGCCTGGGGCCGTGCGTGCCCGCAGAATGGCTGAGTGACCGCTGACGCCGTGCCCGCGCCCCCACGCCGCCGTACGGTGCGACGGCTGGTGGTGGACGCCGTGGTCGCGGCGCTCTTCACGGTGGTCGTCGACGGCTACTACCTGTGGATCTCCCCGCCCTGGAACTCGTTCTACCCGTCGTCATCGACAGTGGCCCAGCTGGTGATGCTCTCGCCGCTCTCGCTGGTTCTGCTCCGCCGCCGGCCCGAGGTGCCCGCTGTGGTGCTGACGGGAGCCTCGATCCTCGCCACACCTGTTGGCGAACCGTTACCGGTGCTGGCCTGTGCCGCACTCGCCATGTTCTTCCTGGGCCTCGGCCGTCCACGGCGGCAGGCAGCGTTGAGCGCGCTCGTCGTCCTGGCAATCCCGATTGTGCGGCACCTGGTGTCGTTCGGGCCGTTCGACTACCTGAATGCCGAGTTGCCGCCGGCCTGGTCGTCGACGCTGCTCGTCTGCGCTGGGCTGGCAGTGAGCGCTGCAGCCGGTGGCTTCGTGCGCAGCAGGGGCTGGACGTCCGCTGCCCTGGGCAACCAGCTGCTGCGTTTGCTCGACGATCCTGTCTTCCGGACCTGGCTGGACGGCGTCGTGGCCGCCGGGCTCGTCGTACTGGTGGTCCGCGAGCTGCAGAACGACCCGGTGGGTGGCGACTGGACCGATGCGCAGCAGTGGGTCCTCCTCGTGGCTGCTGCAGCGCCGGCCTCGCTGGCGGTGCGCCGGAAGATCCCTGAGATCCCCTTGCTGGCGCTGGCGGCCACCTGTCTGCTGGTCTACCCACTGGCTCAGACGCAGTGGGTGCTGATCACTGCGTTCGCCCTGGCGCTCTACTCGATCGGAGTCCACCGCACCTGGTGGAAGTCCGCCCTGTATGCCGGTACGACGCTGATCGCGCTCCGCGTGATCAGCTGGCTGCTCCACGACGGCGCGGCGGCCCGACTGGTCGTGGACGGGCTGTACTCCGTCAGCGACCGCCGCATGGCGGAGCTGCTGCACCGCATCTGGCCGGTCTGGCTCTCGGCGTCGCTGGCACTGGCCTGGGCCACCGGACTGCTCACCCGGCTCGCCCTGCAGAACCGGCGGGCCGCTCAGCGTGAGGCGGCGCTGGTCCAGAAGACCCAGGAGCAGGAGCAGCTCCAGGTCCTGCTGGAAGGCCGGTCGCAGATCGCCAGAGACCTGCACGACGTCGTGGCGCACGCGGTGAACCTGATGGTGATCCAGGCGGAGACCGGCCCGGACCTGATCGCCCGGGGCGACCAGGACGTGCTGGCAGGGTTCCAGCGCATCGGTGACGCCGGACGGCGTGCGCTGGGTGAGCTGGACCGGATGCTGTCGGCGCTGCGCGATGCCGACGGCGTACCGGACCCGGAGCTGACTCCACAGCCTGGCCTGTCCGACCTGCGGCGGCTGGTGGAGGACGTGGCGCACGACGGGCTCACCGTCGAGCTGGACGTGCACGGCGACACCGAGCTGGCGCCGACGGGACACCAGTTGGCGGCGTACCGGCTGGTGCAGGAGGCGTTGACGAACGTGGTGCGGCACGCGGAAGCGACCAAGGTGGTGGTGATGCTGGAGGTCCTGGCCGACGAGTTGCGCGTGGAGGTCAGCGACAACGGGCACGGGTTCGACCCGGAGGTGGCACGGACGGGTGGCCGGCACGGGCTGGCCGGGATGCGTGAGCGGGTCCGGATCCACCACGGGACCCTCACGATCGATGCGGCACCAGGACGCGGTACGACGATTGCGGCCCGAATCCCTTTGGCTGCTGAGGCTTCCCGATGATCAAGGTGATGGTGGTCGACGACCAGGACCTGGTCCGGGACGGGATCTCGATGATCCTGGACGGGCAGCCGGACATCGAGGTCGCCGCGCAGGCCGTCGACGGCGCGGACGCGATCCGGCAGGCCGCCGCGCTGCTCGATCTGCGGGTGGTGCTGATGGACGTCCGGATGCCGGTGATGGACGGGATCGAGGCGACCCGCCGCCTGGTCCAGGCCCCCAACCCGCCGAGGGTGCTGATCCTGACCACCTTCGACCTCGACGAGTACGTGTACGACGCGCTGCGCGCCGGGGCCAGCGGGTTCCTGCTCAAACGCTCCTCGCGCGACGAGCTGATCAACGCGGTCCGCGTGATCGCCGACGGCGACGCGCTGCTCGCACCGCCGGTGACGCGACGGCTGCTGGACCGCTTCGCCCGCGGCCGGCCGGACCCCGACGAGTCCGGCCGGCTGGACGAACTGACCGCGCGCGAGCGCGAGGTGCTCCGACTGGTTGCCGAGGGCAACTCAAACGCGGAGATCGCGGCGGCCCTGCACCTGACCGAGCACACGGTCAAGACGCACGTCAGCCGGATGCTGACCAAGACCGGGCTGCGAGACCGGGTGCAGGCAGTGATCCTCGCCTACGACACCGGCCTCGTCGAGCCGCGACCGCTCGATCAGCGGACCAGTCCGTAGGCCCGGGTCACCTCCTGCTCGAGCGCGTTGCCGTCGGCGTCGGTCCCGGTGAGCTTGAGGGACGGTGCCTGACCGGCCTGACTGTTCGGGTGGGTGACCGTGGTGATCCAGCGGCCGTCGGCGGTCGTCTTCAGGGGCAGGTCGGTCCACCGGCCGCCGTCGTACGAGAGTGACAGCGTGGCCTTGGTGAACTTCGCCGTGCTCTGCGAACCGGTCTGGTGCCGCAGGCCGAAGGTGATGGCCGTCGGCCTGCCGGTGCGGACCTGGCTCGTCGCATCGGCTTGCGGTACGTCGAGATCGGCCAGGACCAGCGGCATCACCTCGTCGGCGCCGCCCTTGCTCCTCCAGGTCCAGGTGGACTTCACCTGGGTGGAGTACTTCCAGTAGTTGCTCTCCCGGCGGGTGTCGAGGGTCGCCTTGTAGCTCGCGGCGTCGTCGGGCAGCTCCAGCCAGATGCCGGTGTCCTCGGCAGTGCCGACCTGCTCACCGTTGCGCTCCAGGGTGAGCAGGCTGTCGGGGTTGTTGTACGGGGCAGCCCACTCCTGCTGGTGCTGGAAGGGGCTCACCTGGAACTGCAGACCGCCGTCGACGTACTGCGTGTACTGCACGCCTGCCGGCAGACCGCTGAGCAGTACTGGCTTGAGCCAACGCTCGGCGCTTCTTCGGCCTGGACGGTAGATGACGGGGGCACCGTGAGCCGCCATCGCCCCGCCGTCGTCGGTGTTGTTGTAGTAGACGCCGCTTTCCCAGCTGAGTCCGTGATCGGCCTGGACGTAGGAGACCCGGTGGAACGGTGTGGCGAAGGTCGGTACGAGCCAGCCGCCGGACTGGTTGCCACCGGGCGTGGACGTGCCGCGCGACTCCGACGTCTGCATGCCGGGGGTGTGGCTGCCGAACGTCTCGCTCACCGTCGCCAGCTGGTGTTTCTTGACGGTGTGGGTGCCGGCAGCCGGGATCTGGTTGGCCCAGGGCTGCATGAGATCGTAGACATACGGCGTACTGGCCACTCCGCTCACCTGGATCGTGGCAGGCATCGCCTTGAGCAAGGCCTGGGCGTTGGCCCTCGAGGTGCGCATGGCCGGGATAGTCGCGTCCTGATCGCCGTACGCCCAGTAGCTGGAGACGCCGTTCATGCCGGGGTAGTCCGGGTTGTAGAGCAGCACCGCGGCCGCGCCGGCGTCCTCGGCGGCGCGGGTGACCTGGCCGTTCCAGCGCGGGTCGGAGTCGCTGAGCCTGATCAGGGCGAGCTTGCCTTTCGCGCCCTTCAGCTCCTCCGGAGTCGCCGTGCCGGCGTCGTACAGCGGGAGGTTCTTGGTACCGGTGAAGCGCGGACCGAAGTAGAAGTCCAGCACCTCGAACGCTTTGCCGCCTCGGACCTTGGCCTGGTACGGCGCGCGCTCGAGCCTGGCACCCAGCGCGAACTCGGAGCTGCCGGTGGTGAGCTTGGTTGTCGGCGTGGCACTGGTCAGGCGGGCCGCGCCGGTCCACGAGATGCCGGTGCCGCCGGTGATGAGTCCGTCGGTGTTCTTGAGCGTGTAGCCCATTGCTCGTTCCCTGGCGGGCATTCCGGTGGCGCCCTGAGCGGTCAGGTCGATCGGCTTGGCCGTGCGGGCGTCGAGGGTGGTGGTGAGGTTCTTGTCGACCTGGAGCTCGTTGGTGGACAGGACCGAGTACTCCCGCGCCCGGCTGTCCGTCGGGTCGGTGAAGAGGACCGTCGAGACGACGTACCGGCCGGGAGCGAGCCGCGCGGTCACCTTGCCGTCGCGCAGGGGCAGGGTGTTGTCCGGCATCGGGTCGCCGTCCAGGCGGGCGATGTTGACGTCCGTCTGCGCCGCGCTGCCGTCCTTGGCGATGCCCTGGATGGTCAGGTCGTACATCTCGGGCTCGGCGTACCAGCCGTACGTCGTGACGATCGGGTCTTGACCGGCCGGCGTTGCGGTGATCCGGCCGGAGTACTTGCCGACGCCTGCTGCTGCGCGGTCGAAGGTGGCTTGGACTGCCGCGGTGCCGTTGGCCGGTACGACGAGCTGGGTCGCGCTGAGCTGGGGAGTCTCCGCTGTGGACGCCTCGAGCTGGAGCGTCACCGGCTCACTGGTCGGGTTGCTGTACGTGAGGGTCTTGGTCAGCTCCTCCTTGGCGGGGAAGGGCCAGCGCAGTGTGCCGAGCTCCAGTTCGCCGGTGTCGACCGTGACGGACTGGTCGGTCGCCTGGTCGCCGTCGACCCGACCGGCGCCCTCCTCGTCGACCCGGCCCTGCTGGGGGTCGGCGGTGGAGATCAGCTGGGCCTTGAGTCGGTCGGCCTGCCAGTCCGGGTGGGCCTGGGCAACCAGCGCGGCCACACCGGCCACGTGCGGTGAGGCCATCGACGTACCGCTCAGGGCGGTGTAGTTGTCGTCCACCGGCTCGCCCAGCTCGGTGCCGGCGGCGCGGGCCGCGACAATGCCGGTACCGGGTGCGGACAGCTCGGGCTTGATCGCGCCGTCACCAGCCCGCGGGCCACGGCAGGAGCTGTCGTTCAGCGAGCCGTCGCGCTGGAGGTTGCCGACCGCCAGCGCCTCGTCGGCCGCGGCGGGCGAGGTGACCGTGCCGGGCTGCGGGAAGAAGCAGTTGCCCGCAGCAACTACGAACAGGGTGCCGGTGGTCCGGGTCAGCTGGTTCACGGCCTGGGACACCTCGTCGGTGCCGTCGGACGGCTCCCGGCTGCCGAGGCTCAGGTTGACCACGTCGGCGCCCTGAGCGGCCGCCCACTCCATCCCGGCGATGATGCCGGAGAAGCTGCCGGAGCCGGTGTCGTCGAGGACCTTGCCGATCAGCAGTGTGGCGTCCGGGGCGACGCCTTTGTGCTTGCCTCCGTCGGCCGCGCCGGTGCCCGCCGCGATGCTGGCGACGTGGGTGCCGTGCCCGTGGTGGTCGACGGTGTCCGCGGTGTCGGTGAAGTTCTGCTGGGCGCCGATCCGGCCGGTGAAGTCGGCGTGGTTCGGGTCGATGCCGGAGTCGAGCACGGCGATCTTGACGCCCTTGCCGGTCAGACCGCGCTCCCAGGCGGCGGGTCCGCCGATCTGCGGCACGCTCTGATCGAGCTGGACGCTCACTGTGCGGTCGAGGGAGACCTTCTGGACGCCCTGGACGGTGTCCCAGAAGTCGGCGGCCTTGGTCTTCTCGACCTTCGTGGCCTGGGCGTTGATGCTCTTCAGGGTGCGGGAGTTCGTGGTGCCCTTGAGCTGCTTGAGCTGCTTGAGCTGCTTGGGCTGCGCGCCGCCGTACCGGACGATGACCGGCAGGGTCTTCGACTTGGCGTCGTCCTGGCCCTCGGCGATCAGCGTGGTGACGTCGAACAGGGCTCGATCGAGCCGGCCGCTGGAGACGTCTTTCCGCGCGGCCTCCGGTACGACGTACGTGTGGCCGTTGGTGTAGGTGGTGACGGCAGCCGTGGAGCGGCTGGTCGGGCCTGGTTCGAAGACGACCTTCTCTGGTTGGCCGGGGCGGCTGGTGACCTGTACGCGGTCTCCGGTGACCAGGGTGATCCGGCTGGTTGACGTGTTCTTGTGCGGTGGGGTCTGGGCGGCGTGGGTTGGCGGGGCGGCTTGGGCGGTGGGTGGCAGTGCGCTCGCGATGAGCGCGACCGCCAGGACGGAGATGGTCCGGCGATGACGCAAGAGTCCTCCACAGGCAGGAAGTGGTCATGCCGAAAGACGCTTTTCGCAGGCATCTTGGTTCTGTCGGGACAAGACATCCGAGTGACCTCTGGCTGTGCACGGCAGCCGGAGGCACACTCGGCCAAGGGGGCGCTTCGCACTGCGCCGAAGTAGAGGGGTGGGGGACATGCAGGTGGACGACGCGGGTCTGTTGGCGCATTTCGCCGAATGGAAGGGCCGCCGAACCGGGAGGACGGTCGCGGCCTTCGGGCCGCAGGACAGCAGCGCGGCTCTGTACGCGGCCGACGAACTGCTGGTCGACAGGGAGGACCGCGACCTGGTGGAGGAGCTCACCGGCCGGTACGGCGCGGAGCTGCTCGGCACGGGCGAGCTGCCGTCGCCGCCGGACGGGCTGGAGGTTCGAGAGGTCCGTGGGGAGGAGCCGGTCGCGCTCCGGCTGAAGTTCCGGGAGGTGCCGCGGGTCGACGGTCAGGACGACCTGCTGGCGCGGGCTGCCGAGGCGTTCCACGGCGAGGTCGTGACGACGTGTGACATGGGCGCCGCCGTCGCCGCCCTGGCCGTTCGGTGCTCGCTGGAGGAGCGGCCTGCCGGGCTCAACCTGTTCGGCGAGCCGTTCGCGATGCCGCTGAGTACGGCGACCGAGGGGCCGGTGCCGGGAGTGGGGTCGAACGCGTTCACCTGGTCGGCGTTCGCCGGGCGGAGCAGGATCGTCGAGGCCTGGCAGTTGATGGACTCGATCCAGCGGATGGGCAGCAGTCCGTTCGTCGTACTGGCCGTGCTGGACGACGGCTTCTGGCTCGACGGCGGCGGGGCGCCGAACGTGGCGCTCGGGCAGACCGGATCCGATCTGGGGACCGGGGTGATGCAGCTCAACCTGATGGCGGAGGGCACGCCCGCCGGTGGCATGTCGTCCGGCTCGTCGCCCTGGCACGGGAACGCGGTGGTGAGCGCGGCCGCGGCCACGGTGGCGAACTCGCTGGGAGCTGCCGGCAGCGGCGGGCTGGTGGTGCAGCCGATGGTGTTCCGCACCGACATCTCGATCGACCACATGATGCGGTGCGCGCGGATGTGCGCGGCCTGGGGCATCGACGTGCTGAACATGAGCATCGGCACCTGGGGACAGACCGAGCTGTTCTTCCCGACCAGCACCTGGGACCGCACCTTCCGGTTCGCCGCCGACAACGGCGTGGTGATGATCGCCGCCGCCGGGAACTCGGGGCTGAACCTTCCCGACGACGAGAACATCCGGCCGGCCACGCGCACGCCGGACGTGCTGACGATCGGCAACCTGGACACCAACGACACCGCCGCACCGAAGTCCAACTTCGGCTCCTCGGTCGGGCTCTGGGCGCCCGGCACCGGGATCCCGGTGATGCCGGACGGCAACAACCCGTCCGGACGACTCGCGAGCGGGACGTCGTTCGCGGCGCCGATCGTGGCCGGAGTGGCCGCGATGATGAGGGCCGCCAACCAGTCGCTGAGCGCGCACGATATCCGGCGGATCCTGGTCGAGACCGGCTGGCCGGGTGACGGCAAGGTCAGCCGGGGGCTGGACGCCTTCGCGGCGCTGTTCGCCGCGGTGAGCTCGACCATTCCGGACAGTGGCGAGCCGAACAACACGCCGGCGACCGCGCGCACGCTGATCGCGACCGGTCCGGGCGGCGCGCTGCAGCCAGGGCTCGGACCGTTCACCACGCGTTCGAAGGCGGGGGACACCGACTACTGGCGGTTCACGGTGGACAAGTTCTCCACCACGACGGTGACGGTCGACTTCTACGAGCGGCTGAGCACGCTGGGCGTGATGGTCGAGGCCGAGGATCCGGACGGGCGCGGGCCGGACGACATGGTGCGGACCGGATCGGCGACGACCGGCCGGATCGTTCTCAGCGGGTTGCTGCCGCCCGGTGGTTACCGGATCCGGATCACGGGCAGCGGCGTCACGGCGTACAGCTTGGTGGTGGGACGCCGCGCGGCTTTGCTGCCGCGTGACGGGTTCGAGCTCAACGACTCGTTCGAGTCGGCGGCGCCGATGTTGTTCGAGGTGAACCGGTGGAGCCCGTTCCTGCACCGGAGCTGGGGTCCGGGCACGTACGACGCGACCCTGCACCGCGAACGCACGATCTCGCCGTACATCGGCGGCGGCACCTCCGTGGTCAACGAGGACTTCTTCCGGCTCGAGGTGCCGCAGCGGACGATCTTCTCCCGTCCCGCGGTGACGATCTCCGACGCGGACCGGCCGCTCGACCTCGTCCTGTACGACGAGCGCCGCGTCGAGCTCGAGCGCTGGACCGGTGTCCGCAAGCGGACCATGTACCCGCCGGAGTGGTCGACCTGCTACCTCAAGGTGACCGGCGCCGACGTCACCCGGTACCGCATCGGCACCCGGATGACCGTTGACACGCACATGATCCCCGGCCCCTGGGAGGAGATCGAGGTGATCCCGAAGTGGTGGGGCGATCCGCCTCCCCTGGTCCTGGCCGACGAGATCAGCCACTACCTGCACGAGATCGGCCCGGCAGTCCACGGCCCAGCCCTCGTCTTCGACGCCGAGCCGGACACGCTCCTGATCGAGCTGATCGACCGCACCGGCCAGGTGATCCGCGAGGCCCAGCGAACCCCCGCCGGCCTGGCTTTGGATACCCAAGACCTGGAGGAGGGCCCGTACGTCGTCCAACTGACCCGCCGAACCAACGAGCCGACCTTGGTCCGCGTGGTTCCACCTCTGACCAGGGCCCCGGCCTAGAACCGGGCGATGCGGACGGCCCGGCTGCGGTCAGCTTCACCCACCGCATCCGGGCCTGTTCAGACCGTCGTCCACCAGCGGGCGGTCGGGAGCAACCCTGAGATTTCCCCAGGTTTTGGCAGACTTGAGTGGAATGGACTCAACTTTCGGTAGGTTGTAACAAGAGACTGCTGTTAGTTGAGCTTGAAAGGCTGGAACCAGATGGATGTTCAGCGGTTGACGACGCTGGCCCGGGAAACCCTGTCGGTCGCGATCCGTCAGACCTCCGCGGCGGGCAACCCGACCGTGGAGCCGATTCACCTGTTGTCGGGGTTGCTGGCGCAGCCCGAGGGGACCACGGTCGGTCTGCTCGAGGCCGCGGGCGGTGACATCGACGCCGTACGGCGCAAGACCGCCGAGCAGCTTGCCCGCCTGCCGAAGGCGAGCGGCGGCAGCGTCCAGGCGCCGAGCCTTTCGCCGAAGACCAGCGACGTGCTGAACCAGGCGGAGCAGCGCGCGCTCGGGCTCGGCGACGAGTACGTCTCGACCGAGCACCTGCTGATCGCGCTGGCGACCGTCGAGGGCGTGGCCAAGTCCGCGCTCGACGTGACGCCGGACGCGCTGCTGCAGGCGTTCGACCAGATGCGCGGCAACCGGCGGATCACCTCCCCCGAGGCCGAAGGCACGACGAAGTCGCTGGAGAAGTACGGCATCGACCTGACCGAGCGGGCCCGCGACGGCAAGCTCGACCCGGTGATCGGACGTGACTCCGAGATCCGGCGCGTGGTCCAGGTGCTGTCCCGGCGTACCAAGAACAACCCGGTCCTGATCGGTGAGCCCGGCGTCGGCAAGACCGCCGTCGTGGAGGGCCTCGCGCAGCGGATCGTGGCCGGCGACGTCCCGGAGTCCTTGCGCGGCCGCAGGCTGATCAGCCTGGACCTGGGTGCGATGGTGGCCGGCGCGAAGTACCGCGGTGAGTTCGAGGAGCGGCTGAAGGCCGTGCTGACCGAGATCAAGGAGTCGGACGGCCAGGTCATCACGTTCATCGACGAGCTGCACACGGTCGTCGGCGCGGGTGCGTCCGGCGAGGGCGCGATGGACGCCGGCAACATGCTGAAGCCGATGCTGGCCCGCGGCGAGCTGCGGATGATCGGCGCGACGACCCTGGACGAGTACCGGACCAGGATCGAGAAGGACCCCGCGCTGGAGCGCCGTTTCCAGCAGGTGTTCGTGGGCGAGCCGTCGGTCGAGGACTCGATCGCGATCCTGCGTGGCCTGAAGGAGCGGTACGAGGCGCACCACAAGGTCGCCATCTCCGACAGCGCGCTGGTCGCCGCCGCGACCTTGTCCAACCGGTACATCTCCGGTCGTCAGCTGCCCGACAAGGCGATCGACCTGGTCGACGAGGCGGCGTCCCGGCTGCGGATGGAGATCGACTCGTCCCCGGTCGAGATCGACTCGCTGCGCCGTACCGTCGACCGGCTGAAGATGGAGGAGCTGGCGCTGTCGCGCGAGGACGACGCCTCCAGCCGTGAGCGGCTCGAGCGGCTGCGCGCCGACCTCGCCGACCGCGAGGAGGAGCTCCGCGCCCTCGAAGCGCGCTGGGAGAAGGAGAAGTCCGGCCTGAACCGGGTCGGTGAGATCAAGGAGCGGATCGACGAGCTGCGCGGCCAGGCCGAGCGCGCCCAGCGCGACGGCGAGCTGCAGCGCGCCTCGGAGATCCTGTACGGCGAGATCCCGGAGCTGACCAAGGAGCTGGAGGCGGCCGCCGCCGAGCCCGAGGTCACCGACGGTCCCGACGCGATGGTCAACGAGGAGGTCGGCCCGACCGAGATCGCCGAGGTGATCGCGATGTGGACCGGCATCCCGACCGGCCGGCTGCTCGAGGGCGAGACCGGCAAGCTGCTCCGGATGGAGGACGAGCTCGGTCGCCGGCTGATCGGTCAGCGCGAAGCGGTCACGGCCGTCAGCGACGCCGTACGGCGCGCCCGCGCGGGTATCTCCGACCCGGACCGGCCGACGGGTTCGTTCCTGTTCCTCGGCCCGACGGGTGTCGGCAAGACCGAGCTGGCCAAGGCGCTGGCGGACTTCCTGTTCGACGACGAGCGGGCGATGGTCCGGATCGACATGTCGGAGTACGGCGAGAAGCACAGCGTCTCGCGGCTGGTCGGCGCCCCGCCCGGGTACGTCGGCTACGAGGAGGGTGGCCAGCTGACCGAAGCGGTCCGCCGGCGGCCGTACTCGGTGATCCTGCTCGACGAGGTCGAGAAGGCGCACCCCGAGGTCTTCGACATCCTGCTGCAGGTCCTGGACGACGGTCGCCTGACCGACGGGCAGGGGCGCACGGTCGACTTCAGGAACGTCATCCTGATCCTGACCAGCAACCTCGGCTCGGCGTACCTGGCCGACCTGACCCTGGACGACAAGGCCAAGCGCGACCAGGTGATGGCCGTCGTGCGGCAGTCGTTCAAGCCGGAGTTCATCAACCGGCTGGATGAGATCGTCCTGTTCGACGCCCTCGGCAGCGAGGAGCTGACCAAGATCGTCGCGCTCCAGATCACCGCCCTGCAGAAGCGCCTTGTCGACCGCCGCATCACGCTGGACGTCGGCGAGGACGCCCTGGAATGGCTGGCCCTCACGGGCTACGACCCGGTGTACGGCGCTCGGCCGCTCCGCCGGCTGGTCCAGTCGGCCATCGGCGACGAACTCGCCCGCGGCCTGCTCTCCGGCACGGTCCGCGACGGCGAAACCGTCCACGTCCACCTCAACGAGTCCAAGGACGCCCTAGAGGTCAGCTGACCTGACAAGCTGCCCGGGATCGATGATCCCGGGCAGCTGCGTTTCCTGGCCTCACGCGAGGGCCGCGGCGAATTCTCGACGGTGATCTGCCGTGAACGCATGCTCCCGCCGAGACCACGCGATCCGCTCCGCGAGTTGCTCCGGAGTGGCCTCGACGCTTGCCTCCGGCAACTCACCCCAGAACCGCGCGTTCCGGCTCTGCCGCTCCAACATCGCGTCAACCAGCACTGCCCGCTGCTTCACGGGCATCCCGTAGCCATCCGCCAACATCCGGACCTGCGCAGCCTGGAACTCCACCGAAGGCGCTTCCGCCTTCGACGACACGCACCACACCCACGCCATGTACCCGACGTCCTCCAACGGACTCCCCGGCGCAGCCAGATCGAAGTCGATGAAGGCCACCGGTACGCCGTTCCGGAAGACCGCGTTGTTGGGTCCGAGGTCGTGATGGCAAACCACTGGCTGACTCCCCGCGAGGTGGCTGCCGCGAGTTGCCTCATGCAACTCCCGCGCCAACGCGCCTGCCGCGGCGACCTGTGCGTCGGACCAAGTCCGAAACTTCTCCGGAACCAGCCCTGGCAGATAGCTCAAGATGTCCCGCCCGGTGTCGTCCTGCCCGAGCCAGCGAGGCGCTCCAGCGAATCCGCGCTGTTCCAGGTGCCGGAGCACGGAGGCGGCAAAGGGCGAGGCCGGTCGGCGCACGGTGCTGCCGACACGCACAACACCCCGGGTCATCCGGCCTCCCCGGAGAACGACCTCTTCCTCAGCAACCGGCGAGCCCTCCCCGGTCTCGCCGTCGAGGACCACGAAGTTCAGCCGCGGGTGACGACGTGGTGCGGGGTGATGCGGACGACGACCCGGCGGACCTCGGGCGGAAGCTCGGCGTACTCGGCGGCGGCCTCGGCACCCGCGTACTTGGTGGCGAGCGCCTGGGCAACCACCCGGTCGACGTCTTCGGTGATGCTCGCCGTGCCGCGGATCTCGGCGTACCGAAGCGGATCGGTGGCGTCGATGACGATCAGACTGGTCCGCGGTTCGGCCTCGAGGTTGCGGATCTTGCGCAGCCCCGCGGTCGACGAGATGAGCACATCGTCGCCGTCGCGCCCGACCCAGACAGCGGACGTCTGCGGACTCCCGTCGGCGTTGACCGTCGCGAGGACGGCGAGATTCGCACCGTCGAGCAGTTTGCGGGCGTGGTCGTCCAGTTCGTTGGTCACCCAGCGGAGTGTAGATCCGCGCAGGGCTGACCTCTTCGACGTTGGTCCAGCCCGCGGGATCGGTACGACGGCGGTGGCCGTCGTGCCTCCGGTGCTGCAATTCGGGCTGACTCAGCCTCCTTGCCGACGATCGTGTCGTTGGGGGACCATCCGAACGATGTCGGCAGCGAGTACGGCGCTCGCGACCGTCGGGCGGTTGCTCGCGCGCTGCCGCTGCCGCGCTCGATGCCCCTGCCCCGCCCGCGCCGCTCGACGCCCCCGCCCCGCCCGCCCCGCCCGCGCCGCTCGGCGTGCGCGCTGACGGGTGCGGCGCGGCCGATCCGTCGGGCCTGGACGGTACCCCGATGACGCTCCTCGCGGGGTGCGGGCGGGCGGTTGGGCGATCTGGGAGGATCGGGGGAAGGAAGCGGAGGACACCCATTCACATGAGCGACCACCCCGGCGGCCCCGCCGCCCCGCACAACCCCGACGAGCCCACCCCGGCCGACGCCCCTGAGCAGACCCCGCCGGTCATCGGCCAGCCGGCGCCGTCGGCCGAGCAGCCGACCTCGCCGACGCCCGAGCAGCCGACGCAGGTCGCGCCTCGGTCAACTTCTTCGGCCCCTGCTCAGCCGACGCAGGCAACGTCGCCGGACGCCGCTCAGTCGATGCCATCGAATGACCAGGCGACGCCTTCCGGTGGTGAACAGTCGACATCGGGCAGGGCTCTACCGCCCGTTGCAGGTGGTGGGGTGCCGGCTCAGGGTGAGCAACCAGGGCCTTATCAAGGGGTGTTTGGCGCGGGTGGGCAGGCGCCGTCAGCTGGGCCTCAGTACGACTCGGCGGCGGGGGCTGAGCGGCCGGGGCCGTACGGCGGGGCGTTTGGGCAGCCGGCCGGTGGGTTGCCGTCGGGCGGTCAGGGCGGCGGGTTCGGGCAGCCGGGGGCCAGGCAGGGTGGCTACGGGCAACCAGGTACGCCGCCCAGCAACCAGTGGGGGCAGCCGGCGCCGTACGGGTATCAGCAGGGCGTGGTGGCGCCGCCGAAGCAGGTGACGATCGCTTCGGTGATTTCGTTCGGGCTGGGTGGGTTGTGCATCCTGCTCGGGCTGTTCGCGTTGACGTCGGCGGGCGACGAGATCGCCGAGACGCTGACCGGCGACGCGGGGGCGCGCGGACTGGTGGTCGCGTTGATCCTGATCTGCGGGGCCGCGTACATCCTGCCGGCGATCTACCTGCGCAAGCGGCGTCCGTGGGCACGGATCATGCTGATCGTCGTCGCGGCGCTCGGGATCATGGGCGGCGTCAGCGCGCTACCGGGCAGCCTGCTCGGGCTGGCGCTGCATGTCGCCCTGCTGGTGATGATGCTGCAGCAGCCGACCAAGCTCTGGTTCACCCACCGCTGATGGAGATCTGGGTCAACCCGGCCTGCTCCAAGTGCCGAGCCGCCACGGCCGCGCTCGACGAAGCCGGCATCGACTACACCGTACGGCGCTACCTCGACGATCCGCCCACGGCCGAGGAACTCAAAGCGACCCTCGAGCGCCTCGACCTGGATCCCTGGCACGTCGCCCGCATGAACGAGCCCGCGGCGAAGGCCCTCAAGTCTCTCCCCAAGGACGCCGCCCACCGCGCCGACTGGATCGCCGCGATGGTCGCCGACCCGATCCTCATCCAGCGCCCGATCATCACCGCCGACGACGGCACCACAGCCGTAGCCCGCGACCCCGAATCCCTCGCCCGCTTCCTGCCGTAAGCGCCGCCCTCAGCATGCGGTCGAATCTCGCGCCCGGGACCTCGGACACCAAGCGGGCACCTCGGACAGGGTATTTCCTGTTCAAGGTCCCCTGATCCTGTCCGAGGTCTTACCCGGAGGTGGGAACCATCGTGGGGGCGCGGCCCGTCTGAGCGGGCGCGGGGGTGAGTGGTTCTTGTCCTGGGCTCCCGCTGACTCGAAGGGAGTTTCATGCGTTCATCGCTTCTCTCCGGTGCGTCGGTGGCTGTTGCTGCCGTGGCCGGGCTGGTGCTCAACCCGCTGCAGGCGACGGCGGCGGTGGCCGACGTGCCGGCTGACTGTGGCGTCTACACCTCGGCGTACCGCTCGGACGGGCAGCGGCTGGCGTACGGGTACACCGCCCAGAAGACCAGCGTCATCTCCTACCCGGGCGACAAGCTCGCGTGGGTGCCGTCGGCGCACCAGCAGCTTGGTGGCGCCGGTGACACCGATCTGTTCATCAGCACGGAGGTCGCGGCGCATCCGACCGACGGCTATCTGTACCGCCTCGACCGGCGGGGTGAGCGCACGAACGGCGTCTGGAAGATGACGCAGAACACCGCGACCCGGATGAAGTCCGGCTTCGCCAACACCCGGGTCCTTGCCAGCGGCACCTACCTGTACCGGGTGGCGGGCACCTCGCTCTACCGGTACCAGCTGACCTGGACGAACGGCGTACCGACGCTGTCCACGCCGACGACGTTGAAGACGACCGGTTGGGACTCGGTGAAGACGCTGACCTTCGAGCGCACCGAGGGCACCGGCGCGGCGGCTGTCGACGTACTGGTTGGCACGAAGACGAACGGTGAGCTGAAGGAATGGCGGATCAACCTCGCCACCCCGACGACGATCGGCTCGACTGTACTGCGGGCCAGCGGGTGGAGCTCGTTCGCCAGTCTCAGCACGGGGTACTGCCAGTCGCACCCCCACGGCCGTCCGATCCTCGGCATCGCCGCGACCGGCAGCGCGTCGGTCTACTTCGACGCCAACGCGACCGACCGGATCGGCACCGACATCAAGGGCGGCTCACTCGGCTCGCTGGGCTGGACCGCGAAGGCGTACGGGCAGTAGTCGTCAGAGCTTGGTGAGGCGGTTGAGGGCCTCTTCGAGGACCTCGCGTTTCTTGCAGAACGCCCAGCGGACCAGCGGACGGCCGGCGTCGATGTTGTCGTAGAAGACCTGGTGGGGGATGGCGACGACGCCGGTCTTCTCCGGGAGCATGCGGCAGAACTCGACGCCGTCGGTGTGGCCGAGGGGACGGATGTCGGTGGTGACGAAGTACGTGCCCTGTGGGCGGTGGACGCCGAAGCCGAGGGACTCCAGGCCGTCGCAGAGCAGGTCGCGGCGGTGCTGGAGGTCGGCGCGCAGGCCGTCGAAGTAGTCGTTGCCCAGGGCAAGGGCTCCGGCGACGGCGGGCTGGAAGGGGGCGCCGGAGACGTAGGTGAGGAACTGCTTGGAGGTGTTCACCGCGGTCACGACCTCCGGCGTACCGGTGACCCAGCCGATCTTCCAGCCGGTGACCGAGAACGTCTTGCCGGCGCTGCCGATCGAGACGGTGCGGTCGGCCATGCCCTCGTACGCCGTGAGCGGGCGGTGCTGCCCGCCGTCGTAGATGAGGTGCTCGTAGACCTCGTCGGTGATCACGACGAGGTCGTGCTCGACGGCGAGCGCCGAGACGCCGCGCAGCTCCTCGTCGGTGAGCACGGTGCCGGTCGGGTTGTGCGGGGAGTTGATCAGCAGGACCTTCGTCCGCGGGGTGACGGCGGCGCGGAGCTCGTCGAGGTCGAGGCGGAAGTCGGGGGCGCGCAGCGTGACCGGTACGCGGCGGCCGCCGGCCATCGCGATGCAGGCGGCGTACGAGTCGTAGTACGGCTCGAGGGCGATCACCTCGTCGCCTGGTTCGACGTACGCGAGCAGCGCGGCGGCGATCGCCTCGGTGGCGCCGGTGGTGACGAGCACCTGCGTGTCGGGGTCGTACTCGAGCCCGTAGAACCGCTTCTGGTGGTCCACGATCGCCTGCCGGAGCGCGGGGATGCCGCGGCCCGGCGGGTACTGGTTGGCCCCGGCGCGGATCGCGGCGATCGCCGCCTCGAGCACGGAGCCGGGCCCGTCGGTGTCGGGGAAGCCCTGCCCGAGGTTCACCGCCCCCGTCCGCACCGCGAGCGCCGACATCTCGGCGAAGATCGTCGTCCCGAGCCCGTCCAGCCGCTGAGCATGTGCACGCATGCCACGACAGTAGTACGACGAGCCGCCGCGCCGCCTCGGGTGTCCAAGGCGGCGCGGCGTCCGGTGGTCAGTTCCAGGGAGACGGCGCAGGCGGCGGAACGACCGGGGGTCGGTCCTCGCACCAGGAGGCGTTCGTCCAGCCGCCGTCGTTGCCTTCCAGCAGCTGAACGTTGAACTCGGGTGGGCCTTCGAAGTGGAAGGTGCCGCAGTTGTTGATGAAGGGGGCGCCCACGTTGCGGGCGTCGACGTTCTCGAAGGTGGCGCCGCCGCCGACTCGGGCGTTGACGACGTTGGTGCCGGTGCCGTCCACGCGGATGTTGCGAACAGTCACGTTGGTCAGCGAGTACTCGTCCTTGACCGGCCAGTCGACGACGAACATGAACGCGTTGTACGTCGAGTCGAGGAACGAGCTGTCGGTGATCTCGATCTGGCCCTCCATGTCGGACTGGAGGGCGTAGAGCCAGATCGCGCCGAGGCCGAGGTCCCAGTTGAGGTCTCGGGGAGCGCCGCGGACTGTGGTGTTGCGGGCGAAGACGAGCTTGCCCTCGAACGGCGTCGAGGTGAACCGGGAGCCGGCGTGCAGCGTGCTGCCCTCTCGGATCGGGTCGGCGACCAGGTTGTCGGTGACGGCGTTGTCGCGGCCGCCGTAGATCGCGATGTTGTTGGCCAGCACCGGCGTCTGGACCGTGTTGTGGTCGTACACGTTGTTGTGGTTGACCAACCCGGCCGAGTTCACCTCCGACCACATCGCCAGCCCGTCGTCGCCGCTGTTGCGGACGAAGTTGTTCGTCGCCCGCACGGTGGAGACGCCCAGGTGCAGGTTCATCCCGTCGGCGATCTGGTCGACGATGATGTTGTCGCGGATCAGCAGCCCGTCCATCGGGCCGTCGAGCCAGATCCCGACCTTCGTGTGGTGCAGGTACAGCCCGCGGATCGACGAACCGCCGCCGATCGCACCGCCGACACCGTTCACCTGGTCGGTGTCGATCCGGTCCCGGACGTCGCTCTCGATCGCGAAGTCGGCCAGGTGCACGTGCGTGCTGCCACCGTCAGCGGCGTACTTCCCGTAGAAGCCAGGCGCCCAGTGCACCGACTTGTCGGGCGCGGGCTGGGCCAACGGAAGCACCGACCCCTTGATGATCGACCACCAGTTCCCGGCGCCCTGGACCGTCACCTTGTCGACGACGATGTGCCGGTTCACCTGGAACGTCCCCGCCGGGATGAACACCGACCAACCGATCTTCCGTGCCGCGGCGATCGCCCGGTCGATGGCCGGCGCAGCGTCCCGCCGCCCGGTCGGATCAGCGCCGAAGAGCCTCACATCAAGAGAGCGAGCAGGCGCCTTCTTCGGCGGCGCGACCAGCTCGAAGTCCGCGACGTCCAGCACGTACCAGGACGCGGGCGTGCTCCGCGGGATCTCGAACCGCACCCGGTCCCCCGCGCGATAGGTCTTCCCGAGCAGCAGCCGCTGCTCGTCGTAGAAGTGGTTCGGCCGGAACGGCTTGGTCACCGGGTCCGGCTCCGGCTTCCACCAACCGGGGATCGGGTCGACCTGAGGGTCGTTCGAGAACGGGTACATCCCGTACAGCCAGGCGTACTCCGAGGTCAGCGTCATCGTCTGCTTGCGCTTGCCGTTGACCGTGACGTCGAGCGGCGCGCGCAGGCCGCCGCCGTCCGCCGTGTCCGGGATGCTGTAGCGCAGGGTCAACGCGTTCGCGGGACGGGTGAGCGTGAACTCGACGTACTGGCCGCGCTCGGTCAGCCGTACGGCGGTCCGCCCGGAGGCCTCGGCGGGCAGCGTGTACGCCTCGCGGCTGGGGCCGATCCGCTCGCCGTTGGTGAAGGCGTTCTCGGCCTCCTGCTCGACGAACGGGACGGTCGCGCCGCGACCGGCGACGAGCGCCGGGTCGAGGCCCGCGCGCGTCTCCCGGGGCGCAGGGCGCGAATCAGCCGCGGCAGTCAGCGCGGAACCGGACAGCAGAGCGCCGATCACGATGCCGGTGACCACTAGGCGGCGACGGAACCTCAGGTGGTGGGACAAGGGAACCCCCTCGGACGTTGGTGCCCGGACAGTACGGCTGTACGACGGATCGTTGCAAGATCTCGACAGCAGAAAGAAATTTCCGGGCAATCAAGGCGGGTGGGAGACTACGAGGCGGTGAACTCGACAGCGCTTTCCCTCGTCCTCGGTGCCGCCGTCCTGCATGCCGCCTGGAACTTCGCGGCCAAGCGCGTACGACGGGGTGGCGCGGCCTTCGTCTGGGCCTATTACACCGCCGCGAGCATCCTCCTGCTCCCCGCGCTGGTGATCGCGTTGATCACCTCGGACGTCCACCCGCACTGGAACTGGGCCGTCGCGGCCCTGGTCACGGCGGTGCTGCACATCGGCTACGGCATCGTCCTGCAACGCGGGTACGACGTCGGTGACCTCTCCGTGGTCTACCCGGTCGCGCGAGGAACCGGCCCGCTGCTGTCGGTCGCCTTCGCGGTGCTCCTCCTCGGCGAGCGCCCGGGCGTGCTCGGCCTGGTCGGTGCCGCGCTGATCATCGCGGGCGTGCTCGGCATCAGTGGTGGCCGAAGGCAACAGTCGGCGCGCGGCGGGGTGAAGGCCGGCATCGTGTACGGCGTGGCGACCGGCGCGCTGATCGCGGCGTACACGTTGTGGGACGCGTACTCCGTCACCGACCTGGCCGTGCCGCCGCTGATCTACTTCGCCGCGGCGTCGATCCTGCAGAGCCTCCTGCTCGCGCCTCAGGTGCTGAGCAAGCCGCAGCCGTTGCGTCTGCTCTGGAAGGAGAACAAGCGCGAGATCATCGCGGTCGGGCTGCTGTCGCCGATCGCGTACCTGATGGTGCTGTACGCGATGCGGCTCGCGCCGGTGAGCCTGGTCGCACCGGCGCGCGAGGTGAGCATCGTGCTGAGCGGACTGGCAGCCTGGCTGGTTCTAGGCGAAGCAGACGCAAGACGCAGATTGATTGGCAGCGCTGTCGTACTGGCCGGCATTGTTGCGATCGCCGTTGCTTAGGGCAAGTCGACCTGCGGCACCGGACGCAGCGCTCGCAGCCAGAGCTCGGTCTGCGCGATGTGTGCCGACGCGGCAGTAGCGGCCGCGGCAGGATCGCGGTGAGTGATCGCCGCGAGGATCGCCCGGTGCCCCAGGTCGCTGGTGCGCTTGATCGCTTCGAAGTCCGCGCCGGGCTCGAAGATCCGGTAGTGCCCGCCGCGGCCGCGGATCACGCCGGTGAGCGCGGTGACCGTGGGGTTCCCGCCGGCTTCACAGATCGCGCCGTGGAACTCGGCGTCGAGGACCTGGATCTCGGTCGCGTCGGTCGTCTTCTCCAGCCGGTCGAGGATGTCGGCCAGTCGCTCGGCCAGCGCCGGGTCCTGCCGCGCGGCGGCGGCCGCGGTCGCGTGCGCCTCCAGGATCCGCCGGACCTCGAGCAGCTGCAGCACGCCTTCCAGCGGGATCAGCTCGACCGACAGCGAGAACCGGCTGATGATCTCCGCCGGGTCCAGCGCGGACACGTACGTTCCCGAACCGTGCCGGGACTCGATCACGCCCAGCGCCGCCAGCGACCGGGTTGCCTCGCGCAACGAGCTGCGGGAGACCCCGAGGTGGTCGCACAGTTCCGGTTCCGGCGGGAACTTCGCCCCCGGGCCGAGCTCGCCGGACGCGATCATCTGCCGCAGACCGGTCAGCGCGCGATCTGTCGCCGCCATCGCCGCCTCCTCCCGTTGCCGCCCGACGTACCGGCGTACTGATGTCCCGACGTACCGCCGTACTGATGTTAAGTCCTCAGACCACTTACGGTCACATCTTCGGCAAGTTCTTGTCCACCCCGCGCAAATCCGGTTAATGTGCGGACAACGGCTGACCAATTCGTCTGATGTCCCCACTCCTGGCCCACATCCCCTGAGGAGAAGCGCCATGCGTCACCGATCGATGTTCGCACCCCTGACCGCCGCGCTCGCCGCCGCCACGCTGGTGCTCACCGCGTGCGGCCCCGGCCCGGCCGAGAAAGCCCAGAGCGGCGGTGAGGTCAAGCTCCAGATGGTCGAGAGCCTGACCAACCCGACCCGTACGGCGCTGCTGAAGAAGCTGATCGCCGACTTCGAGGCGGCCAACTCCGGCGTGAAGGTGCAACTGATCTCACCGCCGACCAACCAGGCCGACCAGAAGATCCAGCAGATGCTGCAGTCCGGCAAGGGCGTCGACGTGCTCGAGGTCCGCGACACCACGGTCGGGCCGTTCTCGACCAACAAGTGGATCTACGACATGGCGCCGGACCTGAAGGACTGGGACGGACTGCAGGCCCTCACGCCGAACGCGCTCGCCGTGACCCAGCAGGGCGGCAAGTCGTACATGGTCCCGTACGGCTTCTACGGCCTGTCGCTGTTCTACCGCAAGGACCTGGTCCAGCAGGCCGGCTTCGCCGGGCCGCCGAAGAGCTGGTCGGAGATGGTCGAGCAGGCCAAGAAGATCAACGACCCGGCCAAGAACAAGTACGGCTACTCGTTCCGTGGCGGGCTCGGCGGTGCGGGCAACGCGATCGCGGTGATCTCCGGCTACGTGATCGACGACATCAACAAGGACAACGCGTTCAAGCTGACCAGCGGCAAGACGATCTTCTCGTCGCCGAAGGCGGTCGACGCGCTGAACCTGTACCTCGACCTGTTCAAGAACGCCTCCCCGCCGTCCTCGGTCAGCTGGGGCTACCCGGAGATGGTGCAGGGCTTCACCTCCGGTACGACGGGCTTCCTGCTCCAGGACCCCGAGGTGATCGCCACGGTCCGCGAGTCCAAGACGATCAAGGAGGACCAGTGGGGCACGGCGCCGCTGCCGGTCGGCCCGACCGGTAAGGCCGCGCAGCCGCTGGCCAACGCCGGCTGGGGTGTCGCGCAGGGCAGCGAGCACAAGGCCGAGGCGGTCAAGCTGGTCAAGTTCCTCACCTCGGGCGACGCCGCGCTGACGTTCTCGAAGGAGAACAGCCTGGTCCCGATCCTCAAGTCGGCCGCCGACGACCCGTTCTTCAAGGACGGCCCGTGGGCGTCGTACGTCGCGATGAACGCCTCCCCGGAGACCTACGTCGTGGTCACCCAGCCGCGCGGCGTGCCGTGGTCGACCGAGTGGGGCAACAAGGCCGACGCCGACGTGCAGAAGCTGATCACCGGGAAGGCCCAGCCGGCCGAGATCCTGAAGAGCTGGGACGAGTACTGGACGAAGAAGTGGGCCGGGAACTGATTCATGGCCGTCACTGAGACCAGGCCGGCCGCGAGCTCCCGCCGTACGGCGGGCTCGCGGCCCCCGGCCGGACGACGGCGGCGGTTCACCGGCCGGACCGCGCTGGTGCTGCTCGCCTTCATGCTGCCCGCGATCGTGTTCGTCGGGCTGTTCACCTACTACCCGTTGCTCAACGGCATCTCGATGGCGTTCCGCAACTACAACCTGAACGACCTGTCCGACACCTCGTGGGTCGGACTGAAGAACTTCCGCACGCTGGTCGGCGACGAGATGTTCCGCGGCACCGTGCGCAACTCGATCGTCTGGGTGGTCGGGTCGCTGGTACCGCAGTTCCTGATCGGGTTCACGATGGCGCTCTGGCTGCGGCGCAAGTTCCGCTTCCGCGGTGCGTACCAGGCGCTGGTGTTCTTCCCGTGGGCGGTGTCGGGGTTCCTGATCGGGATCCTGTTCCGCTGGATGTTCAACGGCGAGTTCGGCGTGGTCAACGACCTGCTGATGAAGACGCACCTGATCGACACCCCGGTGCCGTGGCTGGCCGACGCGAAGTACGCGATGGTCGCGGTGATCGCCGCGAACGTCTGGTACGGCGTGACGTTCTTCGCGATCATGATCCTGGCCGCGCTGCAGTCGGTGCCGGACGAGCTGTACGAGGCGTCCGCGATCGACGGCGCCGGCAAGGTCCGGACGCTGTTCAGCATCACGATCCCGTCGATCCGGACCACGCTCGCGCTGACCGTGCTGCTGCGGGTGATCTGGACGTTCAACTCGCCCGAGCTGATCTTCGGCATGACCGGCGGCGGGCCTGCGAACGAGACGCACATCGTGACGTCGTACATGATCCAGGTGACGCAGGAAGGCGACTACGGACGGGCCTCCGCGATGGGCGTGATGGTGGTGTTCGTGCTGGTGCTGTTCGCGATCTTCTACCTGCTCGCGGTCCGGACCCGTAACCCGCGCACTCGACGGAAGGTGGTGGCCGGATGATTCTCGACCAGACACTGGCCGGCAAGGTCGCGAAGTTCACCGGGCTCGGGATCTGCCTGGTGCTGACGGTGTTCCCGCTGTACTGGATCCTGGTCACGTCGTTCAAGGACCCGGGGTCGATCTTCGCCTACCCGCTGAAGTACTGGCCGGCGGACTTCTCACTGGCCAACTACACCGGGCTGTTCGAGCAGTCGAACTTCGGGGTGTTCATCGGCAACAGCCTGATCGTGTCGCTGGCCGCGGCCGCGGTGGCGACCGTGGTGTCGCTGCTGGCGGCGTACGTGCTGGCGCGCTTCGAGTTCGTGTCCAAGGGCGCGGTGATGGGCGCGTTCCTGGTCACGCAGATGATCCCCGGCTTCATCGCGCTGGGGTCGCTGTACATCCTGATGACCAGGCTGTACCTGGTCGACAGCCGCGCCGGCCTCGTGCTCGTGTACGTCGCGGTCTCGATCCCGCTGTGCACGGTGATGCTCCGGGGCTTCTTCGAGAACGTCCCCGCGTCGCTCGAAGAGGCCGCGATGGTCGACGGCTGCTCGCGGCTGTCCGCGCTGTTTCGCGTGCTCGTCCCGGTGATGACGCCCGGCATCGCCGCGTCGTTCATCTTCAACTTCGTGAACTGCTGGAACGAGCTGTTCCTGTCGGTCACCCTGCTCAACAGCGACAGCAACAAGACCGTCCCGGCCGCGCTGAACGGCTTCATCTCCAGCTACAACATCGACTGGGGCTCGATGTCGGCGGCCGCCGTGCTGTCGATCATCCCCACCATGATCCTGTTCGCCGTCGCCAGCCGCTACATCGTCCAGGGCCTCACCGCGGGAGCGGTCAAGGAGTAGAGGAAAGCCGTCAGGTCCCACACCCGCCAGCGGCGGTCACCAAGCACTTCGTACGCCGTACCGCTGCTGCCGGGTGATCCATCGAGTAGTCGATGCGGTGCTCGAACAACCGGCACGCAGGTACTCGCGGATGCGGATGTTCATCTGGTCGGCGAGGCCGGTGGACGGTGGGTAGAGGGTGTTGTCGAGATCCAGTACCCAGGTGTCCACGTGGGCGAGCATCTGGTCAGGATAGTGACAGACTGGGGGCATTCACCGACGGAGGGAGAGTGGCGTGGCTACTGCGCTGGTGACCGGGCCCACGGCGGGGATCGGGCGGGCTTTTGCGGACAAGCTGGCTCGGGAGGGGTACGACCTGGTGCTGGTGGCCCGGGACGAGGGGCGGCTGAAGGAGGTCGCGACCGAGATCAGCCGGCTGCACGGGGTGGCTTGTGAGGTGCTGGCGGCGGATCTGACGGATCCGGCCGAGCTGGCGCTGGTCGAGCGGCGGTTCGCGGACGGGCCGATCGAGGTACTGGTGAACAACGCCGGGTTCGGGCAGAAGAAGCCGTTCTGGGCGAACACGATCGAGCAGGAGGAGAAGCAGCTCGACCTGCTCGTGCGCGTCGTACTGCGGCTGACGCACGCCGCGGTGCTGCCGATGATCGAGCGGGGATCCGGCGCGGTGGTGAACGTGTCGTCCGTGGCCGGGTTCGTGCCGCGCGGGACGTACGCCGCGCACAAGGCCTGGGTGACAAGCTTCTCCTCGGGACTCGCGATCGAGCTGCACGCCAAGGGCGTCGCGGTGATGGCGCTGGCTCCGGGCTTCGTGCACACCGAGTTCCACGCGCGGATGGGGATGGACAAGAGCGCCGTCCCGTCGTTCCTCTGGCTCGACGCGACCGACCTGGTCGACGAGGCCTGGAAGGATCTGATGCAGGGCAAGGCGATCTCGATCCCGTCCTGGCGCTACAAGCTGATCGCGGCCGGCGCCCGCTACGTGCCGCGCACGCTGATCGCGCGCTTCTCCACCCTCGGCCTGGACGGCCGGCGCCGCGGCTGAAAGTTGCTGTCGGCAACACTTTGCCGGGTTGGGCTGCTCGGCGGCGACGAGACGCCGTGCCGGGTCTGACGCTCGTCGACGCCTGGGAGTTCGCCGTACGCAGTACCGCGACGCGCCGGTCGACGGCGTCCGGCCGTCGGGCCACGCGGCGGTGCTCGCGGTGATCGGGAACTGAGACACCGAAACCGGCGAGAAATCCGGGCCGAACCAAACCGTGCTCGCTAGCGTCCATCTGGTCGAGGCAGTGACGAGCAGAAGGTTGACGACATGTCCGTACGGGGATGGAAGGCCGTGGCCGGTTTGGCGCTGCTGCCGCTGGCGCTGGTTGCCTGTGGCAGCGACAAGCCGGGAACGGGCGGTCCGGCTGGTCCGGCCGCCGTAAGCAGCACGCCGGTGCCCAGCGAGACACCGTCCCAGACGCCGACCGGAACGCCTTCGAGCACCCCGCCGGCGACGCCCACCGCGACACCCACCGGCGTGCCCACGCCGACGAAGACTCCGGGGAAACCAGTGGAGACACCGACGCCGCTCAAGCCGATCCGCCTGACCAACTCGATGCTGCTGACCGGCGGCGAGGTCGCCAAGGGCGATCCCAAGCGCGGCTGGGCCGCGACCGGCGGCAGTGCCAGTACGCCGATCTGCGGTCCCGGGTCGACCCGCGGAGACGGAGTGCTGGGAGCGCTCAGCCGCAACTACACCAACGGGCTCGACGCGTCGGGCGGCCAGTGGCTGACCCGGTACAAGGACGCGGCGACCGCCACCGCGGCGTACGACTCGATCCTGAAGACCATCGCGTCGTGCAAGGCGGCCCGACCGGCTCCGACGCACGCGCGCAAGATCACCGAGGACCGCGCGGTCGCGGTCGGCGACGCGACCCGGATCGTCCGCTGGTACGACTACCCGCTGCCGTCGGACCAGGGCAGCGAGGACGGCGGCTTCCCGTACGCCGTGACGCGCAAGGGCGCGATCGTGTCGGTGGTCGCGTTCCGCGAGATGGGCAAGGGCATCAAGCCCGCCCACTTCGAGGCGATCGCGCGCTCGGCGGCGGCGCGGCTCGCCTGAGACCTGGGGGAAGGGGGATCCGTGGACACGTGTCCACGGATCCCCCTTGGGACTACTGGAAGACGGTGCGGACGGTCTCGGCCAGCGGCGTGGTGGGGCGGCCGATCAGCCGCGACAGGTCGCCCGGCGTACCGGCCAGGCGGCCGCGGGAGATCGCGTCGTCGACGTCCGCGAGGACCTTGGCGAGCCCCTCGGGCAGACCGAACCCGAGCAGCAGCGCGAGGTTGTCGTCGTGGCTGAGCGTCTTGTGCACGACCGGCTTCCCGGTCTGCTGCTCGATCTCGGCGGCGAGCTCACCGAACGTCCACGCGTGGTCGGCGCTCAGCTCGTACGCCTGGTTGAGATGCCCGTCCGTGCGCAGTACGGCGGCTGCTGCGGCGGCGAAGTCCGCCCGCGGCGCGGGCGCGACCCGGCTGTCCGGCGCGACACCGTTGGCGATCACGCCGCCCTCGACCGCAGGGGCTACGCCCTCGACCATCATGTCGGCGTACCAGTTGTTGCGCAGGAACGTGTGCGGCAGCCCGGAGTCGAGGATCGCCTGCTCGGTCGCACGGTGGTCCGCGGCGAGCAGGAAGTCCGCCTCGGGACCGCCGAAGATCCCCGTGTACGCGAGCTGCGCGACCCCCGCGGCCTTGGCCGCGTCGATCACGACCTGGTGCTGCGGGATGCGCCGGCCCGGCTCGCTGCCCGAGATCAGCAGCACCCGGTCGCCGGCCGCGAACACGCCGTCGAACGACTCCGGCTGGTCGTAGTCCGCGATCACGACCTGAGCGCCCCGCTCGGCCAGGTCGGCCGCCTTCTCCTTGCTCCGGGCAACGGCCTTGATCTCCCCGGCCGGCACCCCCGCCGCCAGCAGGTCCTGGACGACCAGCCGGCCCAGCGCTCCGGTCGACCCCGTCACAACGATGCTCATAGCTCTGTTCTTCCTCCGGTTCGAGTGCGTGTAGCACTCACCGTAGTCGGGGTACTAACTTTACGAAAGTACCCACTTTGAAGTAAGGTACTAGTCGTCGAGTGAGGAGAGGTCCATGACCGTCGTATCCCCTGACGTGAACCGCGTCGGCTGCCCGTCCCGCGTCATCCTGGAACACGTCACCAGCCGCTGGGGCGTCCTGGTCCTGGTCGCCCTGCTCGACCGCTCCTACCGCTTCAGCGAGCTCCGCCGCCACATCGAGGGCGTCAGCGAGAAGATGCTCGCCCAGACCCTCCAGTCCCTCGAACGCGACGGCTTCGTCCACCGCGCCGCCCAGCCGGTCATCCCGCCGCGCGTCGACTACTCCCTCACCCCCCTGGGCACCGAGGCCGCCACCCACGTCCGCAGCATCACCGAGTGGGTCGAGTCCAAGGTCCCCGAGGTCCAGAACGCGCGCCTGGAGTACGACGAAGCCCGCACCTGACGTTGCCGCCGGCCAACCCCAGGCCGCAGGATGAGCCGGTGAACCCCCGCCCCGGTTTCGCCCAACCGCCCTTGAGTGATTTCACCGGCCGGGCGGAGTCTGTCGACGAGCTGCTGGACCTGGTGAGGAACCCCGAGCGGGCAGCGCCGGAGATCGTGCTGTCTGCCATCGGAGGAATGGGCAGGGTCGGCAGAGCGGACGAAGCACACGAGGCGTGGCGGCGGGCGGCGATGCTCTACGACCGAGAAGCCGACGCCCGTGCCGCCGGCGTACGGCGGTTGCTGGCTGAGTCGCCGCCGGACCGTGGCAGAGCAGGACAGGGGCGGTGACCGCCGGTACCGGGTTCGCTCAGCTGCTCCGTGGTTTCCGCCTACGTTCGGGACTGACCCAGGAGCGCCTCGCAGAACTCTGCGGTCTCAGCTCGCAAGCCGTGAGTGCTCTCGAGAACGGTCGCCGTCGATACCCCCGCTCAACCACGGTGGATCAACTCAGCGGGGCCCTGGCTCTCGACGCCGATGATCGCCGTCGCTTGATCGCGGCGGCTCGGCGGCCGAAGGTGCCGAACGTTCGCGGCGGCGTGCCTCGGCAGTTGCCGCCGCCGTTGAGCGACTTCATCGGACGCTCGCGGGAACTCGACGAGCTCGTTGCGTTGCTGAGGTCTCCGGCAGCGGCGGCTCCTGGCATCGTCATCTCGGCGATCGGTGGAATGGGTGGGGTCGGCAAGACGGCCCTGGCGGTGCAGGCGGCGTCCCAGACTCTTGACGGGTTCCCGGACGGGCAGCTTTATCTCAATCTGCGGGGCGGGACGGAGCCGCGAACGGCCGAGGACGCGTTGGGCGCGCTGCTGGGGGCTCTAGCGCTGTCTATTGGCGAGACGATGTCCGTCGACGTGATGGCTTCGCGGTACCGGAGTGCTCTGGCCGGCCGGCGGATGCTGATCGTGCTCGACGACGCGGCGAGCGGTGAACAGGTGCAGCCGCTGCTGCCAGGCACGGCGGGAGTCGTGGTGATCGTCACGAGTCGTCAGCGGCTCACGACCTTGCCGGGGGCACGCCACATCGGCCTCGAGGTGATGCAGGAAGATGAAGGGCTCGACCTGCTACGCGAGGTGGTCGGAGCGGCGTGGGTCGACCGGGATCCAGAGGCCGCGAGGGAGGTCGTACGCCGTTGCGGCCTGCTCCCCTTGGCAATCCGTGTGGCCGGCGTCCAGGCGGCGAGGTCGGACGGCGGTCTTCGCGAACTCGCGCACCGGCTGGCCGAGGACTCAGAGCGCCTGGATCTCCTGTCGGGCAGTGTCGCGATGTCCCTCAAAACGCTCGCCAAGGGAAGCAACCTCGATCAGGCAGCCGCCCGGTCGTTCGTGTTGCTTTCGGTCTTCGACGGGGATCGGTTTCCTCTGCGTGCTGCGGCTGCGGTACTGGACCGGACACTTGCCGAGACCGAGAGCCTGCTCGAGCGGTTGGTGGACATCCACCTGCTCGAAACCCCTGCGTTGCATCAGTACCGGATGCACGACCTGGTTCGTGCCGTCGCCCGCGCGGACGCCGATCGTGTGCTCGACGAATCCGGCTGGGACCAGCTCCGCCGCCGCGAAGCCGATTGCTATCTCGCGATGCTCTGGCGCTTCGACGAGCTGGCCTGCGGTCCGGAGAAGTACGGTTCTCGAGGCGCGGTGCCCTGGTCGGCAGGTGCCGAGGACGTGACCGATCAGGAGCTGGCCGGCGACTGGCTCGAGGCCGAGCTTCCGAACTTGGTCCGCCTCATCCGCCGTACCGCGCAAGACGGCGAGTCGCAACTGACCGCCGTACGGATGGCCCTTGGGATGCCGAAGCTCTCCAACCACTTGATGCGCTTCGGTGAGGCACATCAGGCCCTGGCCGCGGTCGTAGACCTCCCGATCACGCTCGATCCACGGCTCGAACTCGGTGTGCTCTACCAGATGGGCTTCGCCTACAGCACCCTCGGCTTGTACGAGCAGGCCGTCCCGTGGCGGCAGCGAGCACTGCCACTGGCCCGCGCTCTGGGCGATCCTGAGGCGTTGGCGGCCGTCCTCACCGACCTCGGTTACAACCTGGGGCGCTCGGGCCGGGCGGCCGAGGGCTTGCCGTACGCCGAGGAGGCGCTCACGCTGACCGAAGCTCATCCGGGCGCAGGCAGGTACAGGATCGGTGCGCTGATCGGCTTCGGTGCCCTGACGGGGTGGTTGGGAGACCTGGACCGGCAGTGGTCCGCCTTCGAGCAGGCGATGGCGATGATGCCCGCGCGCAAAGCACCCGCGGTCGATGCGGTCCACTGCAACCTGATCGGGCAAGCGCTCATGGAGAGCGGCAACCGCGACGCCGCCGTACGTGTCCTCACCGAAAACCTCGACCTGGTGCGGCGACTGGGGACCGAGGTGGTCGAGTGCGACACCCTGGAGACTCTCGGCCGGGCATGGCTCGTCGCCGGCGATCATGCCCGGGCGCGCGGCGTACTGGAGACAGGTCTTGCCATCGCGGTCCGCCACCCGGGTGACCACCGGGAGGGGCGTCTACGCCACTACCTCGGCCAAGCGTTGGCTGGTCTCGAGTTGGCCGAAGAAGCTCGCGATCAGTGGGAACGAGCACAGGTTCTCTACAGCAGAGTCGCCGATCCGCGGGCGGAGGTTGTGCAGGGCTTGTTGTCAGAACTCCAGCTGGGCGGCGGTCTCGGCGAGGGTTTTGCAGGTGGCGGTGATCAACGGATGGTCGGCTCGCGCTCGCCGGGTGGCGATCAGGACCCGGCGGGTGGGGGTCGGGGGCTGCAAGGGCCGGATGACGGCCGGCGTGGTCGGCGGGAGGGTGAGGCGGGGGACCAGGGAGACGCCCGCGTTGGCGGCGCAGAGGGCGGCTACTGAGCGGAAGTCGTCTGAGGTGTGGACGATGCGGGGCTGGAAGCCGGCTTGTTCGCAGGCGAGGAGGACCACGTCGCGGATGGGGTTGCCGACGGAGGTCATGACCCAGTCGTCGGTGGCGAGGGCGGTGAGGTCGACCAGCGGTGAGGAAGCGGCGGGGTGGGTCGGGGGCAGGACGGCGACGAAGGGCTCGGCGTACAGCGGGGTGAGGGTGAGGCGGTGGTCGTCGGTGGGGCGGGGGGAACCTCGGTGTTCGACGGTGACGGCGAGGTCGACCTCGCCGTCGAGGAGTTGGGTGAGGGCCTGGTGGCCTTCGGCGTCCTGGACGACGAGGCGGAGGCCGGGGGTGGTTTCGCGCAGGCGGGCGAGGGACGGTGCGACCAGGAGGCTGATCGCGGTGGCGAAGGCGGCGATGCGGAGTTCGCCGTTGGTGCCGTCGGCGTACAGGCGCAGCGCGTCCTCGGCGCGTTCGACCTCGGTGAGGATCGTGTCGGCGTGGGTGAGCAGCAGGCGGCCGGCCGAGGTGATGGCGACGCGGCGGCCGCGGCGTTCCAGCAGCTCCTGGCCGACCTCGGACTCGAGGGCGGCCAGTTGCTGGGAGACGGCGGACGGCGTCAGGTGCAGGACCTCGGCGGCCGCCGTCACGGTGCCGTGGTCAGCAAGGGCCCGCAGTACTCGCAACCTGCGCACTTCGATCACGGCGATCAGCTTCGCACACGCCCTGCGGACGACGTCGCGCCCAGCGGCGCAGGGCGCGCAGCGGGTGCCGGCGCGGGACCTCGACGTACGGTACGACGGGCGCGTTGGGCAGCGCGGAGTTGATCTCGCGGCGGACTTTCTCGATCACTGTTACGGGGAAGACGTACACGGTGGTTCCTTTCGTCTCTTCGACGGTAGGTTCGCGTGTCTTCATGCGTCCAATGAAAGTTCTGGCCAAACTTCATGCAGCAGATGCATGATCAGGTCCATGGAACTCCGGCAGCTGCAGTCGTTCGTGGTCGTCGCCGAGGAGCTCAACGTCGGCCGCGCGGCGGTCCGCCTGCACCTGACCCAGCCCTCGCTGAGTCGTCAGATCGCTGCGCTGGAACGCGATCTCGGCGTCGAGCTGTTCGCCCGGGTGAAGAAGCGGTTCGTGCTCACCGCGGCCGGCGCCGCATTCCTCGACGACGCGCGGGACCTGCTGCGGCGGGCGGACGACGCCGTACTCACCGCACAGCGCACACAGCGCGGTGAGGTCGGGAAGCTGCGGTTGCGGTTCGTGCAGTCGGCGACGTTCGAGGCGTTGCCGCGGCTGCTCGGCGCGTTCCGTACGGCGTACCCGGAGGTCGTGCTCGACCTGGAGACGATGACGACGATCAACCAGACCGAGGCGTTGCGCGACGGCCGGATCGACGTCGGCCTGCTGCGCTTCCCGTACGACGAACCAGGGCTGCTGTCGAAGGTCGTCTCCGAGGACCCGCTGGTCGCCGCGTTGCCGGCCAAGCACCCGCTGGCCAAGCGGCGCCGGGTCGCGCTGACGGACCTGGCCGCGGACGAGTTCATCCTCTACACCCGGGCGACCGGGCCGTCGGTGCACGACGTCATCGTCGGCTACTGCCAGGCCGCGGGGTTCACGCCGCGGATCAGCCAGCAGGGCGCCGACGTCCAGACGATCGTGTCGCTGGTCGCCGCCGGGCTCGGGGTGTCGTTGCTGATCGCACCGACCCCGCCGATCGACCCGGCGGCCGTGGTCTACCGCGAGCTGTCCGACGACCTGCCGCCGTGGCGGCTTTCGGTGGCCTGGTCGCCGGCCAACCGATCGCCCGTACTACGCCAGTTCCTCCAGCTGACGGGTCCGTGACCAGGAAACCGGGACCTCGGACAGGGCGTGGCTTGTCCGAGGTCACCGGAAGGTGTTCACGGTCCCGCCGATCAGCCGAAGGTGTCCGGGTCGCCGCCGGTGCGCTGACCGGTCTCCAGGTCGGCGATCGCGGCCATGTCCTCGTTGTCCAGGGTGAAGTCGAAGACGTCGATGTTCTCCGCGATCCGCGCCGGGGTCTTCGACTTCGGGATCACCACGTTGCCGAGCTGCAGGTGCCAGCGGATCATCACCTGGGCGGGCGACTTGCCGTGCTTGCCGCCGAGCTCCTTCAGCACCGGGTGGTCGATCAGCTCGCCGGAGGCCAGCGGGCTCCACGCCTCGGTGACGATGTCGTTCTCGGCGTGGAACGCGCGCAGCTCGTCCTGCGGCAGCGCCGGGTGCAGCTCGATCTGGTTCACCGTCGGGCGGAGGTCGGTCTCGTCGAACAGCCGCTGCAGCGCCGGGATGTGGAAGTTGGAGACGCCGATCGCGCGCACGCGCTTGTCGGCGTACAGCTGCTCCATCGCCTTCCAGGTGTCGACGTACTTGTCCTGCTTCAGCGACTGCCAGTGGATCAGGTACAGGTCGACCGTCTCCAGGCCGAGCTTGCCGAGGCTCTTGTCGAAGGCGCGCAGGGTCGAGTCGTACCCCTGGTCGTTGTTCCACACCTTGGTGGTGACGAAGAGGTCGTCGCGGGGCAGCGCGGCGTTCGCGATCGCGCGACCGACGCCCTGCTCGTTGCCGTAGACGGCGGCCGTGTCGATGTGCCGGTAGCCGGCCTCGAAGGCGGCTTCGACGACACCGGTGACGATCCCGTCGTCGACCTGCCAGACGCCCAGGCCCAGCTGGGGGATCTCGACACCGTTGTCCAGAGTGATCGTGGGGACTGTGCTCATCTGCCTATTCCACTGGGCGCGAGGTCTCCAGCCCAGTCATCCGACGTGTGACAACAACCTCATCAACCGGCCGTAACCACCGTGTAGGTCTTCGCATCCGGTTCGAGAAACCGTAGTAACGCCTCGCCTTCACGCTCCAGCGCGGTCTTCACGCGCTTCGCGCTCGCCTCGAACGGGGTCAGCGTGAGAGTCGCCACAGCCCGCTTCTTCTCGGCCGTCCACAGCCCGGCGACCTGTCCGTCGACGAGGTACGTCGCCTTCACCCGCAGGTTTTTCGTGAACACCGCCGGGCGATAGGCGTCGGCTATCACCCGTTCGCGTTTGGCGTGCGCGAGCAGCAGGTTGTCGAACTCGGGCAAAAACCGTACCGGCGCGGGGGTGTCGGGATCGGGGCGCGGAGCGTTTGGTACGTCGTACAGCGTGCGCCCGTTCTCGTCCTCGAAGCGCTCCAGCTCGGCCGCGTCGAAGACCGCCTTCGCACCCGGCAGCCCCGACCAGGTCTGGAAATCGGCGGGCGTCGCCGGCCCGAAGGCGTCCAGATATCGGATGACCAGCTCGTCCGGTACGGCGTCCAGGAGCGGTTTCCGGCCGATCCACTGCTCGGCCGGCGTGAACCGCGCGTTCGCCGGCCAGCCCCAGCGGGTGTCGGTCGGGTACATCACCAGCGGCACCATCATCCGCGTGCAGAACCCGAGCGCGCGGTCGTTGACCTCGGGGAACTGCTGCTGCAGCGCGTCGCGCACTTCGGTAAAGGTCAGCGGCTCCTTCTTCAGCAGCTTCCGCGCCGCCGCGACGACCTTGTCGGGCTCCAGCCCTTCGCCGCGCTCCTTCAGCATCTTGAGCCCGGCCTCGAGCACCGGCGCCAGCGTCGTCCGAAACCGCAGGTAGTCCTCGGCGGTCACCAGATGCAACGTCCCGCGGAACAAGGTCGCCCGTACGACGTCGCGCGCCTCGACCGCCGCCGTCAGATCCGCGTCGGCGAACCCGTCGAGCCGGGTCCACAACCCGACGTACGGGTGCTTGGGCTCCTGCCCCTGCATCCCCACCAACCGCCGTACCGCCTCAGCCGGCCCGACCGCAGCCCGCTCGAGCAGCATCTGCCGACTCAGGGTCGCCCGATTGATCGCCTTCGCACTCAGTACCGCCATGAAAACATCCTGCCGGACCGCACCGACACATGGGCTGAGCGGCGCCAAGTGGTCCGCCGGGGCACGGCTGAGAGGTCAGGCCTGCTCGACTCGTGTCCCAGCGAGCTGGTCGGCGTACGTGCGCCGGTTGCGGAGGATGGCGGCGGCTTGCAGGCCGAGGGCGAGGTAGGCGCCGGCGGCGAGGACCGCGCCGCGGCGGGTGTTGTCTGCCCGGAACTCCCAGACGGCCTGGTGGCCCAGTTCCCAAGGCACGGCGGTCTTGGCGAAGGTCCTGATGAGGGTCTGCGGGTACGTCGGTTGGGTGCCGGACTGATCACGCACGGTGAGACCCAACGCTCGTTTGCCGGGTGAGCCGCCGGCTGCTTCGGTGGCTGCGAGGGCGGCGCTCAACGGCATCGTGAGTCCTACCGCGACCAGGACGCGGACCTTGGTGGGGGAGACGTCGGGAAGGGCGGAGTCCGGGCGTCGGCGCTGCCGGACGAGCGCGATCGCGGCGAGGACGCCGAGTGGAACGGCCATCGCCGTGTAGTCGATGGCCGTGGCCAGAGCCCGTCGCGCAGTCAGCATGGGGCGAGATTACGCCACCGGCGGCTGCGGTGAGATCGACCGGCGCGGCTCGGCTGAACAAATTTCAGTATTTCACCAACAGTAATTGTCAAACAATCATTTCAAGCGATTAGTCAAAGACTATCGAAACACTCGACATAGCCGATTGTTTGCTTCGATTTCCCTTGCCTGCTTGACGATCTGTTGACGAACATGAGCAGAACGAAAGAAGTTCTCGCGGTCGGAGAATTGTTCTGTTAGCCTCGGGCACGGCTGGGGAGCCTGAATTCGATGGCATTCGAACGGTGAGTTCCGTCTGTTCAGGAAACGGACCCGAAAGGCAGGTTCCCGTGCCCACCGAGACCGCCCCGTCCCGGCCGGAACGCGTCGTCGCGGCCGCCGCCACCGTCGAAGTCCGTGGTGTCCGGAAGAGCTTCGGCAAGGTCGACGCCCTGCGTGGTGTGAGCCTGGAAGTCCTTCCTGGCCAGGTCTACGGCCTGCTCGGCCCGAACGGCGCCGGCAAGACCACCCTGCTGCGTATCCTGCTCGGCCTGGTCCGCCCGGACGCGGGCTCGGTGAGCGTGTTCGGCCACCAGCCCGGTACGCCGGAAGTGCTGCGCCAGGTCGGCGCCCTGATCGAGACCCCCGCGTTCGTCCCGCACCTGTCCGGCCGCACCAACCTGCAGGTCCTGGCCCGGGCCAAAGGACTGCCCGACACCGAGGTGGACCGGGTGCTCGAGGTCGTCGAGCTGCGCCAGCGCCGCAACGACCGCTTCACCGGCTACTCGCTCGGAATGGGTCAGCGGCTCGGCGTCGCGGCCGCGTTGCTGGGCCGCCCGAAACTGCTGATCCTGGACGAGCCGACCAACGGCCTCGATCCCGAAGGTGTCGCCTCGATGCGCTCGCTGGTCCGGTCGCTCGGCGCGGACGGGACGACCGTGCTGTTCTCGTCCCACCAGCTCGGCGAGGTCCAGCAGATCTGCGACCGCGTGGTCGTCATCGACCGCGGGCTGGTGATCGCCGACGACACCGTGACCGCGATCAGGGACCAGCCGGGCAGCGTGGCCCTGGATCTGTGGGCGACGCCGGCCGACCAAGCCGGCGAGGTGCTGGCGGCGTACGCCGGCCGGACGCCGACAGAGACCGGTGATCCAGGAGACCGGCACTGGCATCTCGACGCGACCCCCGACGACATCCCCGGCCTGGTCCGGGCATTGGTTGCCGCAGGCATCGACATCCACGAGCTCCGGCGCGAACGCCAGACCCTGGAAGGCGTCTTCTTCGCCCTCACCGCGCACGACGACGAGCCGACGGAGGAGTCATGATCAACGCCGTGGCCGCCGAAGGGTTGCTGCTGCGCAAGCGGATGGCACCCGTCGTCATCGGGATCGCCTGGGTCCTGATGGTGGTCGGCTTCGCCTTCGTCGTGCCGTACATCATCTACAGCGTTCTCGACCCGTCCGACGCCGGCCGCGGCGAGCTGCTCGACATCCTGCTGCCGAACGCGGTCGCGTCGACCTCGCTGAGCAGCTACCCGCTGTTCGGTGGCGCGATCATGCTGATCCTCGGCGTGCTGGTGACCGGCTCGGAGTACCGGTGGAACACCTGGACCGCCCGGCTGAGCCAGGGGCCGGGCCGCGTGCAGGTGCTGCTGGCCAAGCTCGTCGTCGGTGCGATCGCGACCACCGTGATCGCCGTGGTCGCGGCCATCGCCGCGGTGGCCGCGTCCGCGATCATCGCAGCGGTCGAAGGCCGATCGGCCGACTGGCCCTCGGCCGGCGCGCTGGCTGGTTCGCTCGGGGCCGCGGCGCTGATCTCGGCCGCCTGGATGAGCGTCGGGGCCGCGCTCGGCGTCATCTTCCGCGGTACGACGGTCGCGCTGGCCGCCGGTCTCCTGTGGACCCTCGGCCTGGAGAACGCACTGTCCGGGCTGGCCGGCATCCTGCCCGGTCTCGAACCCGTCCGCTACGTCCTGCTCGGGTCAGCCAGCGGTTCGCTGGTCGGCGGGCTGGGCGCACCGACCCAAGGCGACGGCGGAACCCCCGGCGTCGTCGACTACCTGAGCACCCCCGCGGCCTGCCTCGTCCTGGTCGCCTACGTCGTCGTGAGCACCACCGTCGCCGCCCTGCTGATCCGCCGGCGCGACATCAGCTGACCCGCCCGCACCGACTCCACCCCGCACCCGCCCCCGATCAGTCGACCCGCCCGCACCGACTCCACCGCGCACCCGCCCCCGATCAGTCGACCCGCCGCACCGACTCCACCTCGCACCCGCCCCACCAGCACCGTTCCGCCTTCTTCCGCCCGAGGAGCGACCGTGACCAACCCGCCCGATGAACTCGTCCGTCCGCGGATGCGCCAGGACGTGGCCTTCCTGGAGACGCTCGACGGCGTCTACGTCCGTGGTGCCGACGGCCCCTTCGTGATCCGCGGTGCCGGCGCGTACCGGTACCTGTCGGCCCTGCTGCCGCACCTCGACGGCAGCAACTCGCTGGCCGACATCGTTGCCGGTCTCCCCGAAGCGCACGTGGGAGCGGTGAAGTCGCTGCTCGGTACGTTGGCCGGTCGCGGCGTCGTGCTCGACGGCCCAGGTGCCGCGGTCGACGAGGAAGTCCGGGAGAGCTTCCCGAGCCAGATCGCCCTGCTCGAGCACCACGGCGACGACGGCAGCGGCTTCGCCCGGGTGGCCGCCGCCCGCGTCCTCGTGACCGGCGACGACGCCGAGGCCACGGCCACACTCGCAGCCGCGCTGATCGCCAACGGCGTCGGCTCGGCAGCGGGGGGCTTCGTCAAAGTCGGAACCGAGGAGCCGGCCGACCTGATCTGCCTCGTGGCACTGGACGGCCCGTCGCAGCAGCTCTTCGCTCTCGCCGAGCAAGCACGACAGGCCGGTACGGCGTTCCTGCCGCTCATCAGGGTCGGCGACCAACTGGTTGCGGGCCCCTGGCAAGGATCGGTCTCGATCCAGTCGGCCCTCCTCCGGATGAGCGACAACGCACTGCCCGGTACGACGGAACTCTGGCAGGCCGCGGTCGCCGGTCCCTCGACGGCACCGGCGCGATCCGCGCTCCCCGGCGTGGCCGCCACGATGCTGCTGAACGTCGTGGGCTTCGAGATCTTCAAGCAGCTTTCGGGGACCATTCCGTCGGACCTGGACGAGACCGTCGTCCTGGTCGATCCGGACCGGCTGACCGTCCACACCGAGCACGTCGTCGCGCACCCGGCTGTCGAGCAGCCCGCGACCAACGCGAGCGCCGGCGGGCCCGCGACCAACGCGAGCGCCAGCGGACCCGTGGACAGCGTCGAGACCGCCTACCGACGCTTCGACGCGGTGGTCGCCGACACCGTCGGGCTGATGCGGCGCTTCGACGACGACGCCGTACCGCAGATCCCGGTGAAGACCGCCGTCCTGCTGGCGCCCGCCGCCGACAACGCGCCGCTGGTCACCTTCGGCGTCGAGACGGTGCTGGAGGCCAGGCTGGCCGCGCTGGAGGCGGCCTCGGTGCGGTACGCGCTGAACCTCCATCGGCGCTGTCAGCTGCTCCAAGAGCCGGCAGCGGACGCGGAGTACGTCGTACCGGAACGGCTCGAGACCTGGCTCGGGGTCGGTCCTTCCCGCCCGGCGCCGACCGCTGCGACCGAGGTCGGCAGCGGCAAGCCGCTCGCGGTGGACCGCGCAGCCGTCCTGGCCGGTCCGCTGGACTGGAACGCAGCGGAGTTCGAGCCGGACCTGGGTGGCCTCGCCGCCGCGCCGACCCACGCCGAGGCGGTTTCCCGTGCACTCGTGGCGGCCGCCGGATCAGCGGCAGTCGCCGCCGCGGCCCGTGGGGAGCTGCCGGTCACCGCCGTACCCGACGACCTGATCGCGCAGGCCCTCGACCCGCAGCAGCACCGCCGTCTGATGATCCTGGTCAACGAACTGACCGCCGCCGGCGACCGCGTCTCCTTCCAGCTGGCCCGAGCAGCAGTCCCGGTCGCCGTAGTTGCCATCAGCAACGGCAAGGGAACGGTCAAGCTGGCCAGAGCCGCAAGCTCCTGGGCAGCGGCCGCCGAGTCCGCGCTGCTCACCGCCGTCGGCGAACGCCAGCTCGCCGGTACGCCGTTCGCCCGTGTCGACCACCGCCTCGGCCTGGACGCCGACCTCACCGGCCTCCGCTCGGCCGCCCCGGAGACCGTCGACCTGACCAGTTCCACCACCGACGAAGACATCCTGGCCCGCCTCACCGACCACCGGGCCGCCGTCGTCGACCTGACCCCGCCCGACCTCGTCGGCGTCACCGCGGTCGCCCGGGTCCTGCTCTTCCGTTCGACCGCCCCCGCCCCGAAGGAGTCGTGATGACCGACCTGACCGCCGAACTGCTCTCGCTGGAGACCGTGACCTTCGAGGTCGAGGAGATCGCCGACGTCGGCATGGAAGCCGCGAGCTGGTGCAGCTCCAGCACCAGTACGTCGAGCTGCTCCTCCTGCAGCACCTCCAGCTGCTGCGGATGCTCCAGCTGCAGTTGCAGCAGTACCAGCTGAACCAGGTACTGCCTCCCCAAGGTTCCGCCGCCCGACCGGGTGGCGGCACTCCCCGCCCAGGAAGGAGGTGAATCACCATGGCGCTCCGCGAAGAGCTGCTCGTGCTCGAGACGGCGACGTTCGAGATCGAGGACATCATCGACCTCGGCCAGGACGCCGCCGGTTGGTGCAGCTCGAGCTGCTCCTGCTCGAGCTGCTCGTCCTGCAGCACGTCCAGCTGCTGCTCGACCAGCACCAGCACCGGGTGCGGCGGCGGCTGACCGCCGTCCGCCCGCCAGCGGTACGGCGACGTCCCTGCGCGTTGCCGGCACGGTACGACCCGCTCCGCCCAGCCGCGGCTGACCAGCCGCGCAGAACAAGGAAAGGAAGACCGCTATGAGCACTCAGTCGCTCGGCCTCGAACTGCTCGACCTCGAGGCCGTCACCTTCGAGGTCGACGAGATCACCGACCCGTCGCTCGACCTCGCAGCCACCAGCTCGTCCTGCAGCTGCTCCAGCTGCTGCTCCTGCAGCACCTCGAGCTGCTGCTCGACGAGCACCAGCACCTCCAGCTGCGGCTGACAGGTGCGTTCGTGAGCTGAGTGCTGCGGACCAAGGGCCCTGGTCCGCAGCATGTTCACCCCCTCCCGCCCCGGACCGCGAAGGAGCAGCACCCAGTGACCACAGTGGACGAGACAACTACGGCTCCTCCGACGGTGACCACCGTCGGTACGGCGGTCGCCGCGCTGCTGCCGCCCGGTCCAGTACTGACGCTGGACGTGGCGGTCCTCGGCCTGCCCGGTCAGGAGGAGCGGACCACGATCGGTCCGCCCGGAACCACCGCCACGGTCAGCATCCGGATCTACGCCGGCACCCTGGTGGTCGCCGCGACGCCTGGCGGCACCGGGCCCTGCCCGACCTGCTTCGACCGGCGCTGGGTGGTCTGCCGCCCGACCATCGAGCGGCGCATCCTCGACCACCCGCACGGCGTACTGACCACGGCGCCGACCACTCCGGCCCACCATGCGCTGACGATCGCCGCCGCCCTGTGCCGGATCGCAAGCGAGACGAGCCACGACGGACCGTCGTACCCGGTGTGGGAGATCGACACCCGGACCGCCAAGGTCGAGCGCTACGGGCTGATCCGCGACTCGTCCTGCGACGTCTGTGCCGAGCCCGAGCCCGACACCGCCGACGGCGCCCGGATCCGGCTCGTCCCCACGCCGGCGTCGAGTCCCGGCAGCGGCCGGTCCCGGAAGCCCGAGGACCTCGAGCTCCCGATGGACGCCCTGGCGAACCCGGTCTGCGGCATGCTCGGCGGACCCGCGATCCGCGCCTACCACGCCACGGCGACCGCGCCGGCGAGCGGGCACTTCGAGGTGCGGAGCAAGTACGGCCTGCACGAGATGTGGTGGAGCGGCCATGCCGAGAGCTACCGGCGCAGTGAGCTGCTGGGCGCGCTCGAGGGCCTGGAACGCGATGCCGGCCAGAAGCCGCGCCGCCTCGACGTCGCGCTGCGGGCGACCCCTGCCGAGCTGACCGTCCCGTACGTCGAGATGGAGCAGTGCGGTCTCTACACCCCGGACTTCTACGTCGACCACGCCGACAAGTACGTGCCCTGGGCAACCAACCCGAAGATCCCGTGGGTCTGGGGCTGGTCGGTCCGCGACGATCGCGCGCTGCTGGTTCCGGAGCAGATCGTCTACTACCTGGACCATCGCGAGGACCACCGCAACACCGTCCAGGAGTGCTCGAACGGGTGCGCCTCCGGCAGCTCGGTGACCGAGGCCGTGCTGCACGGTCAGCTCGAACTGATCGAGCGCGACGCCTTCCTGATCAGCTGGTACTCCGGTCTCACGCCGGTCGAGATCGACCTGGACACCGTGGACAACCCGCTGGTCCGCCAGATGCGGGCGCACGTCGATCTGCTCGGCTACGACCTGCGGTGCTTCGACATCCGGGTCGACCTGCCGGTGCCGGCGGTCGGAGCGGTCGCCGTACGGCGTGATGGTGGCCGGGGCACGCTGTGCTTCGCGGGAGGGGCTTCGCTGGACCCGGCGGACGCCGTACGGGCTGCTGTGTGTGAAGTGGCGTCCTACGTCACCGGGTTCGAGGAGCGGGTGACCGAGAGCCTGGACGAAGTCCGGCCGATGGTGACGGACTACCGCAACGTCGGTGAGCTGGCGCACCACGCGCTGCTGTTCGGGATGCCCGAGATGGCCGAGCACGCGCAGCACTGGCTGCGGCAGACCGAGGTCACTCCACTGGAGGACGTGTTCGCCAACTGGACCACCGGACGGGCTCCGGCCACCGACCTGCGGGAGCCGGTGGAGGAGATCGTCGCGCTGTTCGCCGAGCGGGGGATGGACACGGTCGTGGTGGACCAGACCACGCCCGAGCAGCTCGCGATGGGGCTGCGCACGGTCGCCACGATCGTGCCCGGCCTGATCCCGATCGACTTCGGCTGGCGGCGCCAGCGGGTGCTGACCATGCCGCGCACGCTGTGGGCGCCGTACGCCGCTGGGCTGACCTCCGAGCCGCTGAAGCCCGAGCAGTTGCACCGAGTCCCGCACCCGTTCCCCTAATGCCGTTTCCGCCGTCGTCCGTAGGAGTTGAGCGCAGGTGACCAGCCAGATCGATGCGACCGCCGGGCCGAGCCGCGCGGAAGTCGCGATGGACTACGCACGCCGGATGTTCGAGCGGCAGCGGGTGCCACTGCCGCCGCTGGGCTTCCAGGTGGACTGGGGTGACCAGCCGTCGCGGCACAAGCTGTACGTCGACGCGCCCAAGCTGCCGCTGCCCGTGCCGTTCGCGAACCTGCCGTCGCTGGCGGTGGAGGAGGCCGCGGCCCGTGCGGCCGGGCCGGCCGACGACGGGCTGCCTTCGCTCGACGTACTGGCTTCGGTACTCGGCTGCTACGGGCTGATCGATCGGCGTACCGGGCTGAACTGGAACGAGGACAGCGCCGCGAAGCTGAAGCCGGCAGCGCCGGTCTGGGCCAGGCCGACCGCGTCCGGCGGTGGCATGTACCCGGCGGAGAGCTACCTCGTGGCCGGCAGCCAGGCGCCACTGCGCACCGGGGTCTACCACTACGACACGGCTCACCACAGTCTGGACCGCCTGTCCTCGGCCAACCGCTGCGCCGAGTTGGCCGGGGCGACCGGGGTCGACGCCGGGCTGTATCTCGTGGCGACGTTGAAGTTCTGGAAGAACGCCTTCAAGTACAACTCGTTCAGCTACCACGTCGTGACCCAGGACGTGGGCGCACTGCTCGCCTCCTGGCGACTGGTCCTCGCGGCGGCCGGCTACGTGGTCGAGCCGGTGCTGTGGTTCGACGAAGGGCCCGTCAGTACGGCGCTCGCCGTGGACGGCCGCACCGAAGCGCCTTTCGTCGTCGTGCCGCTCGGTCCCAGCCGTGCGGCACAGGCCGCGGCGCAACCGGCTGCACCGCTGCAGCTGCGGGTCTGGGAGAAGTCCGAACGCGTCCGCGACTTCGAGCTGGTCGAGCGCGTCCACGCTGCCGCCCTGGTCGGCAGCGAACCCCGGCCGGCTCGAAGCTCCGCCGCGCCCGTGCCGATCGTCGGCGACGCCGTGCAGCTGCCACCACTCGACCCGCAGACCAAGGACCTCACCACCAGCCTGTGCACCAGGCGATCCAGCTTCGGCCTGTTCTCCGCCCACCCCAAGCTCTCCACCGCCGACCTGGGATCGGTCTTGGCCACCACGGCGCACCTGACGCGCGCCGGCTCGGACGTCGAGCCCGCACCAAGGCAGGACCCGTGGACGCGTCTCTGGGTGCTGCCGAACGCCGTAGAGGGCCTGGAAAAGCGTGCCTACGCCTATGACCCGGCGTCCCACCAGCTGATCCGCGGTGGTGAGTTCGACTACCGGGAAGTGCAGCGGCACTACGCACTGACCAACTACAACCTCAGCGAGGTCGCAGCCGTCCTGGTGATCACCGGGCGGTTGGAGGCGCTGGTGGAGGCCTACGGCGCTCGCGGCTACCGCATGCTGAGCGTCGAGGTCGGCCAGCTCGCCCAGACCAGCTATCTCGCCGCGACCGCGCGTGGCCTCGGCATCGGAGCAGTGCTCGGGATCGACAACCTCGCCGCCGACGAGTTCCTCGGCCTCGAGGAGACCGACGAGCGCAGCATGCTCTTCCTCCTGCTCGGCCACGAACGCGCCGGCCGGGCCGGCTACGACCACGGCCTGCACCACCGTCCGGCCCAAGGAGACCCACGATGACCGACGTCCTCTCGAACCCCTACAGCGCCGAGACCGGTACGGCGTCCGGCTGGCGACTCGGCTCCGGTTTCCTCCTGCGGGTCGCCGGTCAGCCGGCCGAAGCAGTCGCCGTACTGCGGACTCCGGCCGCCGTCGCCTGGACCGAGCGGGTACTCGCCGCCGAGGCCGTTCGGGACGCGCTGGCGAGCGAACTCCGGGAGGCGCTGGAGACGGCCCTGGCGGAGCGCGCCCCGGAGGATCCCGAGCGGGTCGCGCTGATCAACCTCCGCCGGGACGCCTTCAACGGACGCCGCCCGCGTCCGGCCACGGTGACCCGGGCCGAGCCGCTGCTCCCGGACCGGACCCGCGCCCTGACCCACCAGTGGATCGCGGCGATCAACCGGGTGAGTGAGCTGCTCGACCAGGGCGTCGCCGTACTGGGTGAGGACCTCGCGGCGGCGCGGGCGCGAGCTCGGCAAGTCCTGGCCGACGACAAGCTCCGCAGTGCCGTCCTGCTGCAGTCGGAAGTGCTCGAGAAGAACATGGACCGGTATCTCGACCCCACCCGGAAGGTCGACAAGCACGGCCGTCAGGTCGAGCGGACGCTGCTGGAGCTGCTCTACCGGGCCGCGCTCAAGACCAGCCCGTTCAGCACCCTGACCTCGGTCGGCCTCGGCCGCTTCAGCGACACGGCGACCCGGCCGCGTCCCGAACCCACCTCGCTGGAGCAGCGCTCGACGGTCCGGCTGAACGTCGCCGTCCTCGCCCGGCTGGCGGCCGTCGTACTGGCCGATCCGACCCTGCGCTCCGGTCTGCGGGTCAGCCTCGCGCCGGGGGCCAGCTCGGACGGCGAGACGATGCGGTACGTCCGCCGCCGGACCGCCGCCGGCAGCGACCCGGACGCAGTAGTTGCCATCGACAACGTTCATGAGAACCTGTTCTTCCTGCCCAGTGGTCCGGCGCTCGACGACGTGGTGGCGCTGACCCGCGACGCCAGGCCGACGCTGGCCGAGCTGAGCCGCCAGGTCGCCGCGCAGGCAGCGGAGCGGACGGATGCCGAAGCCGACCAGTTGATCGGCCACCTGCTCCGCCTCGGCTTCCTGCTCGCGCCCGATCTCCAGATCGACCTGCGCGCCAGTGACCCCACCAAGGTCCTGATCGCTGCTCTCGAGGCGCAGGACCACCCGACCCTGCAGCAGTTGGCGGCTTCGCTGCGGGCGGCCGTCGACCTGATCGACGCCTATCCCGGTACGCCGGCCCGCGGTCGCGCGGCGGTGCTCGTCGGCGTACGGGATCAGGTCCGGGCCTGCTTCGAGCTGCTCGGTGCGGCCGAGCAGCTGGTGCCGCGGACGGTGATCTACGAGGACACGACGATCACCGGCGACGGGATGGAGGTCGACCGGAAGCTGTGGGAGCGCACGCGGCTGCCGGATCTCGCCGACCTGGCGGATCTGCTGCCGGCGTTCGACCTCAACGTGTCCAGACGCCTTACGGCCAAGGGATTCTTCAAGGCGCGCTACGGCATCGGCGGCGACTGCCAGGACGTCGTCCGGTTCTGCCACGAGTTCCAGCGCGACTTCTTCGACCCCTACACCCGCCGGTCGCTGCGGCGCCGGCAGTTCGACGACGACAACGTCTTCGTACCGCAGGAGAACTGGTTCAAGCTGCCGGACATCGTCGCCGTCGACAAGGCCCGCGAGGCGGCGTCGCTGCACCTGCGCGACCTGAGCGCGGCCGATTCCGAACCGGTCGAGGAGATCCGCCTCGGCCCGGACTTCGTCGACGCCGTACGGCGTGAGCTGCCGCCCGCCGAGCAGGTCGCGCAGCCCTGGTCGTTCTTCGTCCAACTGGCGGCCGGCCCCCAGGACCCCGGGCGGTTGGTCCTCAACCAGGCCTACGCCGGGCTGACGCTGATGTTCTCGCGGTTCGCGCACAGCCTCGACACCGAGGGCACCCGGGCCCGCGACCTGATCAGCGAGATCCTGCGCGACTACGCGCCGGACGGCGCGGTCCTGGCCGAGCTGCGCGGCGGCTACGAGACGACGAACCTCAACGTGCACCCGGCCGTCACGCAGTACGAGATCGTCTGTCCGGGCGACGCGAGCACCCGGCCGAAGGACGAGCAGATCGCGCTGGACGACCTGTTCCTCGTGCACGACGCCGTGGCCGATCGGGTGCGGCTGATGTCGAGGCGGCTCGGCCGCGAAGTGGTGCCGGTCTACTTGGGCTTCCTGATGCCGATGGCGCTGCCGGAGATCCAGCAGATCCTGCTCTGTTTCTCGCCCAGCGGGATGGCCCAGATCGACCTGTGGGCAGGAACCGGCGATCCGATCCCGGTCGACGGCATCCAGTCCTACCCGCGGCTGGTGCTCGGTGACCTGGTGCTGCAGCGACGGATGTGGAAGCTGAACACCGCGGACTTCCCGTTCCGCGATCCAGGGCACTCCGACGCCGAGCACCTGCTCCGGGTCCGGCGGTGGCGGCTCGACCACGGGTTGCCCACCCGGCTGTTCGCCCAGATCGACAACGCGGCGGCCAAGTCCGCGGTCGACGACGGTGCGGCGCCCGACACCCCGGAGACCCCTGGCGCCGAACGCAAGGCCGGCCGCAAACCGCTGCCGGTGGACTTCGACAGCTGGATGTCCCTGCAACTGCTGGAACAACTGGCCCTGGGCGCCTCGGCGCGGATCGTGCTGACCGAGGCGAACCCGGACACCGACCAACTCTGGCTGACCGACGAGCACGGCCGGCCGCACGTCTGCGAACTGCTGCTGGAGCTCTACGACACCGGGAGGGACAACGATGACGAATGACTGGGTGGCCCTGCACGTCTTCTACGCCAGTGACGCGAACCCGATCCTGGTCGAGGCGGTCCGGCCGCTGGTCGAGGAGCTGCGCGAGGAGGAGCTGATCGACCGCTGGTTCTTCATCAAGTACTGGATGGAGGGCCCGCACCTGCGGATCAGGTTCCGGCCGTCGCGGCCCGAGCTCCGCGACGAGGTGACCAAGCGTGCGACGGCGGCGATCGAGGCGTTCCTGGCCCGGCGCCCCGCGCTCTACGACACCGACGTCGAGGGCCTCGGCGACATCTACAAGAAGATGTACCTGGCCGAGTACGGCGAGGAGCGCTTCGTCGAGGAGTACGGCGTCGACGGCGAGATGCCGTTCCGGCCGAACAACAGCATCGCGCTGATGGACTACGACCAGGAGTTCGACCGGTACGGCGGACCCGTCGGCATGGAGCTCGGGGAATGGCACTTCGAGGCGTCCAGCGACCTGGTCGCCAAGCTGCTGGCCACCTCGAACACCCACGTCCGGCCGGTGCTGCTCGGGCTGGCGACCCAGTTGTCGCTGCTGACGGCGTACTCGTTCCTCGAGACCGACGAAGCGGTCCGGGAGTTCTTCCAGCGCTACCGGGGCTTCTGGGAGACGTCGTACCAGGAGCCGTCGGACGACTACCACGACTCCTTCGACAAGAGCTTCGAGCTGACCCGGGCGTCGCTGACCGAGCGCGTCGACCGGATCCGGACGATCAGCGCGGGTGACTTCGGGCAGCAGCTCTCCGGCATCGAGCGGACCTGGCTGACGCACTGCCGCGAGCTCCGCGGCAAGCTCGACGCGGAGGCCGGACGGTTGCTGTTCCCGAGCCGGACCGGTGGTAGCGAACGCGAGCCGATCACCGACCCCGCCGCACGGGCGGCGGTGCTGCTGAGCTCCTACATCCACATGACCAACAACCGCCTCGGGGTGGCCATCCTGGACGAGATCTACCTGTCCTACCTGATCGAGCGGGCGCTGGAACCCGCGGCGGCCCAGGCGTCGGTATGACCACCGTCAGCGACCCCGCGGCCGGCAGCTGGCTGGACGAGGCCAGGCCGGCCCTGCGCGCCAGGGTCCAGATCGGTCCTGGTCTGCTCAAAGGGCCTTCGGTCGTTCACATCGTCGGCGACCGGGAGACCCAGGCCTTCCTGAAGGTCGGTCCGCGGGAGGCGTTCCTGATGGCGCAGCTCGACGGGCGCCGGACGCTGGCCGAGATCGGCGTCGCCTACGCTGAGCAGTTCGGCAAACGGCTGGGCGAGGCGCACTGGCAGCAGCTGCTCGGTTTGCTGCACTCCCACGCGCTGGTCGAGCCCGCCGTACCCGAGCAGTTGGACGCCGTACGGGAGAAGGCCGCGGTGGCCCGTCGGGCAGCCGGGCGGTCTCCGCTGCTGTGGCGTCGGCCTGTTCCGGGCGCGGCAGAGCTCGCCGTGCCGTTGGCCCGCAGGATCGGCTGGCTGCTCAGTCCGTGGGCCGCGGTGCCTCTGACGGTGATCGGATCGCTGGTCGCAGTCCTCGTCCTGCTGAACTGGGCGACGCTGTGGTCGGCCGTCGCTGACTCGCCCTCGCGCTGGACCGCGACGCTGGTCGGGTTGACCGTCGGCTGGCTGGTGATCGCCGGGCACGAGTTCTTCCACGGCATCGCCTGCGTCCGGTACGGCGGCCGCCCGACCGAGATCGGGGTGATGTGGCGGTTCCCGATGATCGCGCCGTACTGCAAGGTCGACGACGTCGTCACGTTCCCGCGGCCGGGCCAGCGCGTGGTCACGTCGTTCGCCGGGATCTACGTCAACCTGGTCGCGCTGATCCCGTTCGCCGCCCTCTGGCGGTGGGGACCGCAGGAAGGCTGGTGGCACGGCCTCGCGGCCGCGCTGCTGCTGTTCGGCGTGGTCGCGGCGGTGGCGAACCTCGTCCCGGTGCTGAAGCTGGACGGCTACCACATGCTCGAGCACGCCACCTCGACGTCGAACCTGCAGGGGGAGTCGTTCCGGTACGCCGGGGCGTTCCTGCGCCGCGGACCGGCGGGGATCGCCGGGTACCCGCGTCGCGCCAAGGTGATCTACACCGGGTACGCCGTACTGGCGACCGCGATCCTCGGGCCGGCGATCGTGCTGCTGGTCCGCAGCTGGTACCTCACGCTGGCGGACCTGTGGAGCCCGGGAGTGGCGGTCGGCGTACTGGCTGTCGAGGCCGTTGCGGTCGGCGGGCTGCTGCGCTGGGCCGTGGTGTGGAGAAAGAGAGCTGCCTGATGGAATTGCTGCAGACCCTGCTCGGCGTCCTGTTCGTGCTCGGCCTGAGCTGCGGCGGCTGGCTGATCTGGGGAGTGACGCAGAGCCGGCAGCGCAAGCACGAGCTGGCTCTCGCGCGAGAGCGTGAACTCACCAAACGCGAGCAGTTGCGGATCGAGTCGGAGGAGCGCGTTCAGGAACGCGCCGACCGGATCTACCTGGACGCCGTCCGGCGGCACACCGACCCGCCCCCGATCGAGGGCGGGCCGGGCAAGCCTTAGGCCAGCGCGGCGCGGGCCTCGACGAAGGCGGCGACGGCGCGCTCGACGTCTTCGGTCGAGTGCGCGGCCGACAGCTGGGTGCGGATGCGGGCCTTGCCGTGGGGGACGACCGGGTACGAGAAGCCGATCACGTAGATGCCGAGCTCGAGGAGCTTGTCGGCCAGGCGGCCGGCTTCGGCGGCGTCGCCGATCATCACCGGGGAGATCGGGTGATCACCGGGCAGGACGTCGAAGCCTGCCTCGGTCATCTTCGAGCGGAACAGGGCGGTGTTGGCGGCGAGCTTGTCGCGCAGGTCGCTGGAACCACCGATCAGCTCCAGGGCCTTCAGCGAAGCGGCCGTCACCGACGGGGCCAGGGAGTTGGAGAACAGGTACGGGCGGGAGCGCTGGCGCAGCAGTTCGACGATCTCGGCGCGGCCGGAGACGTAGCCGCCGGAGGCGCCGCCGAGGGCCTTGCCGAGCGTGCCGGTGACGACGTCGACGCGGTCCTTGACGCCGAACAGCGACGGCGTCCCGGCGCCGTCCGGGCCGACGAAGCCGACCGCGTGCGAGTCGTCGACCATCACCAGCGCGTCGTACCGCTCGGCCAGGTCGCAGATCTCGTCCAGCGGGGCGACGTACCCGTCCATCGAGAACACGCCGTCGGTCGCGATCAGCCGGTACCGCGCGTCGGCGGCGTCCTTCAACTGCGCCTCGAGATCGGCCATGTCGCGGTTCTTGTAGCGGTAGCGCTTGGCCTTGGACAGCCGGATGCCGTCGATGATGCTGGCGTGGTTCAGCTCGTCGGAGATCACCGCGTCCTCGGCGCCGAGCAGCGTCTCGAACAGTCCGCCGTTGGCGTCGAAGCACGAGCTGTACAGGATCGTGTCGTCGGTGCCGAGGAAGTTGCTCAGGGCACCTTCCAGGTCCTTGTGGATCTGCTGGGTGCCGCAGATGAAGCGCACCGACGCCATCCCGAAGCCCCACCGGTCCAGCGCGTCGCGCGCGGCGCCGACGACCTCGGGGTGGTCGGCCAGCCCGAGGTAGTTGTTGGCGCAGAAGTTCAGCACCTCGTCGCCGGAGGCCACCGAGATGGCGGCGTTCTGCGGGGAGCTGATCACCCGCTCCGACTTGTAGAGACCGGCGTCCCGGATCTCGCCGATGGTGGTCGTCAGGTCGTCGCGCATCCGGCCGAACATCAGTGCTTCTCCTCGTACGTCGGGGTGGTCCAGTCCATGATCACCTTGCCGCACTGCCCGTGCCGCGCGGTGTCGAAGGCGTGCTCGAAGTCGGCGTAACCGAACCGGTGGGTGATCACCGGGCCGAGATCCAGGCCGCGTTCCAGCATCACCGACATCGAGTACCAGGTCTCGAACATCTCCCGGCCGTAGATGCCCTTGATGGTGAGCATGTTGAGCACGACGGTGCCCCAGTCGATCGCGATCTCGTCCGACGGCAGCCCGAGCATCGCGATCTTGCCGCCGTGGTTCATGTTCGCGAGCATGTCGCGCAGCGCGACCGGCTGCCCGGACATCTCCATCCCGACGTCGAAGCCCTCGCGCATCCCCAGCTCGCGCTGGGCGTCGGCGATGCTCTCCTCACCGACGTTGACCGCGCGGGTGACGCCGAGCTTGCGGGCCAGTTCCAGCCGGTACTCCGACAGGTCGGTGATCACCACGTTCCGCGCGCCGGCGTGCAGCGCGACCGCCGCGGCCATGATCCCGATCGGCCCGGCGCCGGTGATCAGCACGTCCTCGCCGACGACCGGGAACGACAACGCGGTGTGGACGGCGTTGCCGAACGGGTCGAAGATCGCGGCCACGTCGAGGTCGACCGGGTCGCGGTGCACCCAGACGTTCGTCGCCGGCAGCGCGACGTACTCGGCGAACGCGCCGGGCACGTGGACGCCGAGGCCGCGGGTCTTGATGCACAGGTGCCGGCGGCCGGCCCGGCAGTTGCGGCAGCGGCCGCAGACCAGGTGGCCCTCGCCGCTGACCACGTCACCGACCGCGACGTCGCGGACGCCGGCGCCGATCTCGACCACCTCGCCGCAGAACTCGTGCCCGGTGACCATCGGGACCGGCACGTTCTTCCGCGCCCAGGCGTCCCAGTTCTGGATGTGCAGATCGGTGCCGCACAGCCCCGTCCGCAGCACCTTGATCAGGACCTCGTCGGCCTCGATCGTCGGCTCCGGGACGTCCTGGAGCCACAGCCCGGGCTCGTTCTTCGCCTTCACCAGCGCCTTCACTGCATCCTCCTCGACGTCGCCGTCCACATCGTCGTCCTCGGCAACGGTGCGCGTCCATCGACACGTCGTACACAGGCTTTGCAGTCGATCTGCATACTGGTCGCCATGGGTCGGCGGCTGGTCAGAGGGCTGGGCGTCGTCCTGCTGCTGGCGGGGATCGGACTGCTCGGCTGGGTCGGCTGGCAGTACGTCGGCACCGGAATCACCTCGAACCAAGCGATGGACCGGGCCGAGCAGGACCTGCGCGACGGCTGGCAGGCACCGTCGGCCGCGCCTGACAAGAAGCCGGCGACTGGTACGGCGATCACGCTGCTCCGGATCCCCAAGTTCGGACCGGACTGGGAGAAGCCCGTCGTCGAGGGCGTCGGCAAGGACGAGCTGGCCCGCGGGATCGGGCACTACCCGCAGACCGCGCTGCCGGGCGAACCGGGCAACTTCGCGATCGCCGGTCACCGCGTCACCCACGGTTCGCCGTTCCGCAAGCTGCTGGAACTGACCAAGGGCGACCAGGTGATCGTCGAGACCGCCGACGCCGTCTACACCTACGAGCTGGACGGCTCCCCGAAGGACCTGACCGTGAAACCGGCCGACACCTGGGTCCTCGACCCGGTCCCCGGCAAGCCCGGCGCAGCGCCCACCGGGCCGATGCTCACGCTCACCACCTGCCAGGACCTGTTCCACTCCCCGGACCGTTCGGTCGCCTTCGCGCACTTGGTGAGAACCGACCGGAAGTCCTGATTTAGGCTGTCGGCCCATGAGCTCAGATCGCGATGCCCTGCTGGACCAGGTGAAGACCAAGGCCGTCGTGCACGGGAAGGTGACGCTGGCGTCGGGCAAGGAAGCCGACTACTACGTCGACCTGCGCCGGGTCACCCTGGACGCCGAGGCGGCGCCGCTGATCGGGCCGCAGTTGCTCGAGCTGACCGCTGACCTGGAGTACGACGCCGTCGGCGGCCTGACGCTGGGTGCCGACCCGGTCGCGCTGGCGATGCTGCACGCGGCCGCGGCGAAGGGGCGCAAGCTGGACGCGTTCGTCGTCCGGAAGGCCGAGAAGGCGCACGGCCTGCAGCGCCGCGTCGAAGGGCCCGAGGTGAAGGGTCGCCGGGTGCTGGCGGTCGAGGACACCTCGACGACCGGTGGCTCGGTGCTGACCGCCGTCGAGGCGCTGCGCGAGGCCGGCGCCGAGGTGGTCGCGGTCGTCGTGATCGTGGACCGTGCGACCGGCGCGCAGGAGAAGGTCGAGGCCGAGGGCCTGGAGTACCGCTGGCTGTTCGGCCTGGACGACCTCGGCCTCAGCTGATGGACGTCGCGCTGATCGTCGTCCTGGTGGTCGCGGTCGCCGGTGCGGCGATCTGGTTCAACTACGTCGCGGCGAAGAAGCGGCGCGAGGAGTTCGCCGCCTTCGCCGCGCAGCAAGGGCTGGCCTACACGCCGGAGAACAACGCGCTGGCCGGGCAGTGGAGCGGTGAGCCGTTCGAGCGGGGTGACCACCGGCGGGTCAAGAACGTCCTGTCCGGAGCGTTCCAGGGCCGGCAGATCGTTGCCTTCGACTACAGCTACCAGACCCACTCGACCGACTCGAAGGGCCGGCGGACGACGCAGACCCACAAGTACGGCGTGGTGGTGATGCAGCTGCCCGGGCCGCTGCCGCACCTGCAGGTCACCCACGAGGGCATCTTCGGCGGCGCGGTCGCGAACGCGCTCGGCTTCCGCGACCTGCAGTTCGAGAGCGACCAGTTCAACCGCGCGTTCCGGGTGAAGGCCGACGACGAGCGCTTCGGCCACGCCGTCGTGCACCCGCGGATGATGGAGCTCCTGCTCGCCCGCGGCGAGATCGGCTGGCGGTTCGAGGGCAACTCCCTGGTCGGCTGGGACGGCGGCGCGCACACGCCCGTCGAGGTGATGAACCGCCTGCACCTGCTGCAGCAGGTGGTCGACCAGGTCCCGCCGTACGTCTGGCGCGACTACGCCGGCGTCGACCCGCGCCAGGGCTGACTACGCGCTGGTCGAGCCGCGGGTCTCCTGAGGGAGCTCGACGTGCGGACGCGACTGCCACAGGGCCCACTCGGCGCTGACGTCACCGGCGGTGCGCAGGAGCAGCGGCAGGTAGTCGGTCAGGAGCTTGTCGGTCGAGGTCTCGGCGGCGTGCACGGTGACGTTCATCGCGGCCTGGACCGTTCCGGTGCCGTCCCGGACCGGAGCAGCCACAGACCGTACGCCGGGCGCCAGCTCCTCGTCGGCCAGCGCCCAGCCGCGGGCGCGGATCTCGGTCAGCTGCTCGTGGAGCTGGTCCACCGACCGACCGATGTACGCCGGCAGCCCGGCCCGGCTCGGCTGCGCGAGAGTCTCGGCCAGCGCGTCGGCTGACAGACCGGCGAGCAGCACCTTGCCCTGCGACGTCTGCGCCGCGGGGAACCGGGTGCCGATGTCCACCCGGAGCGCGATGATCTTGGGCACCGACACCCGCGCCACGTAGACGATGTCGGACCCGTCGAGCTGCGCCATCGAGGACGACTCGCCGGTCCGGGCGACCAGCGCCTCCAGGTGCGGCCGGGCGATGTCCCACAGGCCGAGCGCGCCGACGTACGCCATGCCGAGCGTGAGCACCTTCGGCGTGAGCTGGAACGCGCCGCCGGTCGAGCGGACGAAGCCCAGCTCCTCCAGCGTCAGCAGCAGCCGGCGCGCGGTCGGCCGGGCGAGTCCGGCCGCGGCCGCGACCTCGCTGAGCGACATGCTGCGGTGGTCGGCGTCGAAGCAGGCGAGCACGTCCAGACCGCGAGCCAGCGACTCGACGAAATCGGGACCCGCTCCTCGTCCTGCCATCGGTGCCTGCCTCCGCTTCTGCCGCGGTCCACGGCGCGGACCGGTCGTCGCCCGAGCCTAAGGGCGCTGCCGTCAGCTGCCCGCGCCGGGCTCGCCGAACATGCTGCCCCGCGCCTCCCGCGTCGACTCCGACTTGTACGCCGTGTACTGGTACGGGTTGTCCAGCACGTCCTCGTCCGGCAGCCCGGGATTCATCCCGCCGAGCCAGGCCTCCTCGCCCAGCGTCGACCGCAGGTGCTCGACGGTCGCCTCGACGTCCCGCCGTACGGCGGGCAGGTCGGCGCCGACGAGCCGGTGCTCGTGCTTCACCACGCGGCCGTTGACGAGCACGGTGTGGACGTCGCCGCGCTGAGCCTGGAACGCCACCTGCCCGTACGGGTTGAGCAACGGGAACGAGACCGGTGAGGCGTCGTTCTTGATCAGTACGACGTCCGCCTTCTTGCCCGGCTCCAGGCTGCCGAGGTCGTCGCGGCCAAGGGCACGAGCGCCGCCGCGGGTCGCCCAGTCGACCACCTGCTCGGCCCGCAAGTGCACGTGCGTCACGGTCTCGCCCTTGACGTGCGCCTCCAGGTGCTCGCGGGACCGGTCGGCGCCGAGCGTGGTCCGCATCGCCGAGAACAGGTCGCCGCTCCACCAGACGCTGGTGTCCATCGACAACGACACCCCGATGCCGTAGCGGCGGACCTGCCAGGTGGGCGGGTAGCCCTGGCCCGCGCTCTGCTCGGACTCCGTCGACACCGAGACCGAGGCGCCGCTGGCCGCGATCCGCTGGTACGAGTCGGTGGTGAGCGTGGCTGCGTGCACGAGAACGGTCTCAGGCGTCAGGAAACCGTTCTCGTGCATCAGCCTGATGCCGTCGTCGTTGGTCGCACCCCAGACGCCGGCATGAGTCGTCACCGCCACCCCCAGGTCGCGGGCCACCTCGAACGCGGCCCGCTCCGGAAACGCCGGGTCGCCGGTCACGTCGAAGGCCAGTTGGAGGCCGAGCAGGTCGTCGGTCCGCCGGCGCTCCAGGAACGACCGGACCGCAGGGTCGGCGGTCCACTCCCAGGGCCCGGCCTGAATGTTGCCGTAGGCAAGTACGAACCGGCCCGGCACCGCCTGCAGCGCGTCGACGGCGGCCTCGGCGTGGTCGACGGTCTGCAACCCGTGCGACCAGTCCACGGTGGTGGTGACGCCGGCCTCCAGCGACTCCCACGCCGACAGCAGGTTGCCGGCCCGGATGTCCTCGGGCCGGAACACCTTGCCGTGCTCGAGGTAGTACCAGACGAAGTACTGCGTCAGTGTCCAGTCGGCGCCGTACCCGCGCATCGCGGTCTGCCACATGTGCCGGTGGGTGTCGATCATGCCGGGCATCACGAGGCCGCCGCGGGCGTCGATCTGGGCCGTTCCCTCGGGCACCTCGAGCGCGGGTCCGACGGCCACGATCCGGTCGTCGACGACCAGGACGTCGGCGTCGGCGAGCACGGTGTGGGCGTCGTCCATGGTCAGCACGGTGCCGCCGCGCAGCACCACCGGCCGGCCGGGCGCCGGGGCCTCGGATGTGGTCATGGCTTCCTCCCGGAGGTACGGCGGACGAGCGTCCGTATGACGGTCAAGCTCACTATCGAAGCGGTGGCGGGGACTGTCAAGAGTTCAACCGTCGTCCCTTGACAGTCGCCGTGGGCCGCGCGGAGACTTCAACGGACAGATGTCCGCGAAGCGAGGAGTTGGGCGCATGACCGATCCTCGCCCCGGCCCGCTCGCCGGTCTGGTGGTCGCCGACTTCTCCCGGATCCTGGCCGGCCCGTACGCGACGATGCTGCTGGCCGACCTGGGCGCCGAGGTGATCAAGGTCGAGGGGCCCGGTGGGGACGACACCCGTTCCTGGCAACCCCCGGTGCGCGACGGCGTCTCGACGTACTACCTGGCCGTGAACCGGAACAAGCGCTCGATCGCGCTCGACCTCAAGGATCCCGACGACCTCGCCGTCGCGCAGGCGCTGGCCGCGCGGGCCGACGTCCTGATCGAGAACTTCAAGCCGGGCGGGCTCGCGCGCTTCGGCCTCGACTACGACACAGTTGCCGCAGGCAACCAGAGGATCGTCTACGCGTCGATCAGCGGGTTCGGCAGCGGGCCGAAGGGCGCCGCGCTGCCCGGGTACGACCTGATCGTGCAGGCGATCTCCGGGTTGATGAGCCTGACCGGGGATCCCGGTGGTGAACCGTTCCGGGCCGGCATCTCGGTGTTCGACGTGATGGCCGGGATGCACGCCACGATCGGCGTCCTGTCCGCGCTCAACGCCCGGCACGCGACCGGTCGCGGCCAGCACGTCGAGGTCAACCTGATGTCCTCGGCCCTGTCCGGCCTGGTCAACCAGTCCAGCGCGTACGTCGCCGGCGGCGTCGTCCCGTCGCGGATGGGCAACAGTCATCCGAGCCTGTTCCCCTACGAGCCGCTGCCGTGCTCCGACGGGGACCTGATCATCACGGCCGGGAACAACGGTCAGTTCCGCAAGCTGGTCGAGGTGCTCGGCGTGCCCGAGCTCGCCGACGATCCGCGGTTCGACCGGAACGAGAAGCGCACCGAGCACCGGGACGAGCTGCGGCCGCTGCTGGTCGAGCGGCTGAAGACCCGGACCAAGTCCGAGTGGTTCCACGCGATCATCGCCGCGGGGGTGCCGTGCGGGCCGATCAACACCATCGACGCCGGGGTGGCCTTCGCCGAGGAGATCGGCCTCGACCCGGTGGTGAACGTCGGGCCGCCGGGTCACGCCGTACCGAGTGTGCGCAACCCGATCACGTTCTCGGAGACGCCGGCGGACTACCTGCTGCCCCCTCCCGCGCTCGACGAGCACGGCGAGGAGATCCGGCAGTGGCTCGCGGCGGAACGGCGTACGGAGGAAGGACCGGCATGACCGAGACCCCCAGCTTCCCGACCTCGCTCGGGACGTCCACGGCCGACGAGATCCGGCTGCTCGGCCAGGACCTGACCGCCGACCTGATGGGCAAGGTCGGCTTCGGCGAACTGGCCTTCTGGCTGGTCGCGCTCCGCCGTCCGACGCCTTCGGAGGTCCGGGTCTTCGAGGCCGTTCTCGTCGCCCTGGCCGACCACGGCTTCACGCCGACGGCGATCGCCGCGCGGCTCACCTACTTGTCCGCGCCGGACTCGCTGCAGGGCGCGCTCGCGGCCGGCCTGCTCGGCGGCGGTTCCCGCTTCCTGGGCGTCACGGAGGACTGCGGTGCCTTCCTGCACACGGCACTCGAGCGGCTCGACGGCGAACTGCCGGACGACGACGCCGGCTGGGACGCGGTCGCGCTGGACGTGGTCAGCGAGGCGAAGGCGGCCAAGCGATTCGTGCCGGGCCTGGGTCATCCCGTGCACAAGGTGCGCGACCCGCGGACGCCGGTGCTGATCGGCATCGCGGAGGAGGAAGGGCTTCGCGGCCCACACTTGAAGCTGTTCGAGGCGATCGGGCGCGTGCACGAGCAGGTCCTCGGCCGTCGGCTGCCACTGAACGGCGCCGGAGTGTGCGGCGCGGCGCTGGCCGACCTCGGACTGCCGGTCGAGCTGCTGCGCGGGTTCGCGTTGCTGGCCCGGGCCGCCGGCCTGCTGGGGCAGATCGCCGAGGAGCAGCGCCGCCCGATCGGCATGGACGCCTACCTGACCGTCGACCGCAACGCCGTCTACGTCGATCCCACCTGAGCACGCCGCCCGAGATCCGAGGAGCACGTCATGGCCCAAGTCGTCGCGGTCATCGCGTCCACGCACCACCCGTTCTACTACCGCGCCAGTACGGCGACCGGCGACGACCGCCCGCCGTTCGCCGACGAGTGGGTGGCCAAGATCGAAGCGTTCCGCGAGACGCTGACCAAGGCCCGGCCGGACGTGCTGGTGATGGTCGGCAGCGACCACTTCCACCAGCTCTGGCTGGACAACATGCCGCAGTTCCTGGTCGGCAAGGCGCCGTACTTCGACGCCAACTTCTACAACGAGGAACGCGAGTTCGGGCTGCCCCGGATGACCCTGGCCGGGCAGGAGGACCTGTCCGCGCACATCCTGCGCGACGGCCTGGACGCCGGCTTCGACCTTGCCTTCAGCAACGAACTGCGGATCGACCACAGCATCACCTGCCCGATCATCACGCTGCGACCGGAGGCGGACCTGCCGATCGTGCCGATCTACACCAACATCTTCGCGCCGCCGCTGCCCCGGCCGCAGCGGTTCGTGCAGCTCGGCCGGACGATCCGGCAGCTGGTGGAGTCCTGGCCGACCGACCAGCGGGTGGCGATCATCGGCACCGGCCACCTGTCGCTCGAGCTCGGCGGGCCGCGCCAGTTCGGTGCCCACGGCCCCGATCCGGAGTTCGACCGGAAGGCGGTCGACTGGATCTCCTCCGGCGACATCGAGGGCGCGCTGGCCGAGGTGACGCTGGACAGCCTGCACCTGCCGGGCAACGCGACCCACGGCTTCATGGACTTCCTGCTGATGATGGGCGCGGCCGGAGACGGCGCGAAGGCCGATCACGTCGACTCCCTCGACCTGTTCCACACGATGGAGGCCTACTTCACCTGGTACCCGAACGGAGCGCCGGCATGAGCAAGTACCTGCTGGACAAGTTCCTCTACACCGTCGACCGCGATCCCGAGCTGGTCGAGCGGTACCGCGACGACCCGGCCGGCACCGTCACCTGGTGGGAGGCGGAGATGGCCAACAAGCTGCTCAACTGCACGAGCGACGAGCGGACGACCTGGCTGGCCTTCACCGAGGAGGAGCGCACCGCGTTGAGCGAGTGCGACCACGTGGCGCTGTTCGGCCTGGGCGCCCACCCGTTCCTCACGCTCACCCTGTTCATCGCGATGTTCGAGCGCGACCACGGCCCGCTGGAGTACCAGCTCGCCTACGCCAAGGCGATGGAGCACATCACGCTGCCGTACCCCGACATCGCCACCTGAGCTGCGAGGAGAACGCCGTGCGAGCCGCCGTTGTGGGCACCTTGGGCCAACCGCCGTCCCTCACCGACCACCCGGACCCGGTCCCGGCCGAGGGGTGGAGCGTCGTCCGGGTCGCCGCCGCGCCCGTCGTACCGCTTGATCTGCTGTGTGCGTCCGGTACGTCGTACTTCGGTGCGCCGCCGGTCCCGTACGTGCCCGGCGTTCAGGGCGTCGGCGTGGTCGAGCAGTCGGCGGTCGTCGCGCCGGGGACCAGGGTCTTCTTCGCGACCTCGGCCGGGATGACGGCCGGCGACGGCAGCTTCGCCGAGCGCTGCGCGGTACCGGATGCCGATCTGGTCCCCCTGCCGGACGACGTACCGGACACTGTCGTCGCCGCACTCGGGCTGTCCGGCGTGGCCGCGTGGATGGCGTTGACGTGGCGGGCGCGGATGCAGCCGGGAGAGCGAGTGCTGGTTCTCGGTGCCGGGGGAGCGGTCGGGCAGATCGCGATCGGCGCCGCGCGGGCGCTCGAAGCGAGCCGGGTGACGGCGGTGTGCCGCTCCGAGCAGTCCCGGCGGCGGGCGCTGGCGGCCGGTGCGGACGAGGTGGTCATCCCCACCGGGAACGTCGACGAGCTGACGGCACGCCTCGGCGAGGTCACCGGCGGCGAGGTCGACGTGGTGATCGATCCGGTCTTCGGTACTGCGGCCACCGCCGCCTCCCGCCTGCTCGCTCCCGGTGGCCGGCTGGTGAACCTCGGGGGAGCTTCGGGCGACGAGGCAACGTTCTCGTCGTCGGTCCTGCGGGGGCGCTCGGCGAACGTCCTCGGCTACACCAACAACTCGCTGACGCCGGAGCAGCGGGCCGAAGCGCTGACCGAGGTCCTGCGGCACGCCGCGGCAGGCCGGATCGCCGTCGCCCACGAGACCGTCGGACTGCCGGACGTCGCGGCGGCCTGGCAACGCCAGGCGGCCGGGGAGATCGCCGGACGGCTGGTTCTGACCATTTGACAGCGCCAGCGCTGCACCTGAGGAGCGGACCCGGCGAGGACTAGAGTCACCGGGTAACCGACAACGGGAGCAGGGAATGACCGCAGTCATCATCATCGTCGTGGCGCTCGTCGTGATTCTCGCGATCGCGCTGATCGTCTCGTACAACCGTTTCGTCAAGCAGCGCAACCTGATCCAGGAGTCCTGGCGGCAGATCGACGTCGAGCTGCACCGCCGGTACGACCTGATCCCGAACCTGGTCGAGACCGTCCGCGCGTACGCCGCGCACGAGCGGCACGTGTTCGAGGAGGTCGCGCGGCTGCGCACCCAGGCGGTCGGCGCCGAGGGCGCCACCCCGGAGCAGCGGGCCGCCGCGGAGGGTCAGCTGTCCGGTGCGCTGCGCCAGATGATGATCTCGGTCGAGGCCTACCCGCAGCTGCAGTCGAACCAGAACTTCCTCGGCCTGCAGCGCGAGCTGACCGACACCGAGGACCGGATCGCGGCCGGGCGCCGGTTCTACAACGCCAACGTCGGGGACTACAACACCCGGATCGAGGCGTTCCCGTCGAACCTGATCGCGAGCAGCTTCAAGTTCGAGAAGGCCGGCTACTTCGAGGTCAAGGACGAGAGCGTCCGCTCGGTGCCGCAGGTCTCGTTCGGCACGATCGGCTCGGTCGCCGGTGAGCAGGCGCCGCCGCAGATGCCGGCCGGCAACCAGTCCTCGGGCCAGATCCACCCGCAGATGCCGGGCGACCAGCAGGGCGGCTACCAGCAGCTCCCGCCGCAGAACCAGGGCTACCAGGGTCAGCCCCCGGCCGGCGGTCCGCCCGCCGGGGCCCCCGGCCCGCAGGACGGTCAGCCGCCGTTCACCGGCGCCTAGACAAAATTCAGGCCCGGGGGCGACGGCGTCTAGTCCGTCATCCCCGGGCCTGCCCTCCCCCCGGTACCTGCCCCCAGACTGCCCGGCCCGCATACATCCGGCGTACATCGGTGCGTACATCGCTTCCGATCGAGCCTTCCCGGACGGACGTCGGGATGCCACGATGGGGCGCGAGCGGAACAGTTGAGAGGGCAGCCAAGTGGACAGTCTGAGGTACGAGATCCTCGGGCCTCTGCGTGTCGCGCACCTCTCCAGCCAGCAGCTACGCGCCAGTAAGCCCCGTCAGCTGCTCGCCACCCTCCTGCTGCACCCGAACCGTTTCGTCTCCACCGACCTGATCGCCGACGCGCTGTGGGAGACCTCCCCGCCGCGATCCGCGACCGCCAACATCCGCACCTACGTGCGCGCGCTCCGGGGAGCTCTCCAGGACGCCGGCCTGCCCGCACCGATCGACACCTCGGCCGCCGGCTACAGCATCGAGGTCGGCGTCGACGAGCTGGACTCCAGCATGTTCGAGTCGCTGCTGGCCGAGGGTGGCCACCTGCGCGACGCCGGTGACACCCGCCAGGCGATGCAGGTGCTGTCCCGGGCCTATGCGCTGTGGCGCGGCCACCCGCTCGCCGACCTGGGCATCTCGTCGGCCTGGGAAGGCTCGATCGCCCGCCTGGAGGCACAGCACCGCGGCCTGGTCGACAGCCTGCTCGATTTGCGCCTGCAGTACGGCGACCCGGCCGGCGCCGCCGTACTGCTCAGTGATCGGCTCACCGAGGACCCGTACGACGAACAGCTCTGGCGCCGGCTCGTCGACACCCTGGTGGCGGCCGGCCGGACCAGCGAGGCGCGAGCGGCGTACTCCAAGGCAGTCCGCACGCTGGCTGACGAGCTGGGCGTCGAGCCCGGCCCCGAACTCGAGGCAGCGGGCGCCCGCGCCCAGAACGGCCACACCGCGAACTGGCCGGACCCAGGCATCCCAGCAGTCCGTACGCCGGAGCCGGAGTCCCCTGAGCCGCCCGGACCGATGTCCGCACCGGCCCTGACCGAACCACAGCGGCCGCCCTCCCAGCTGCCGCTCGACCTGCCCGACTTCAGCGGCCGCGCCGATTACCTGGACCAGCTGCGCGACCTGGTCTGCGGACGCGACCCGGTTCGTCCGCCGATCGCGGTGATCTCCGGAGCGCCTGGGACCGGCAAGAGCTCGCTGGCCGTTCGGCTGGGCCATCAGGTCAGGGAGTACTTCCCGGACGGGCAGATCTACCTGGACATGCGCGGGGCGACCGATCCCCGCGACCCGGCGGGTGCGCTGACCGACCTGCTGCTCAGCCTGAACCTGCCGGACTTCGCCGTACCGGCCGATCCGGACCGCCGATCCGCGATGCTGCGGTCCGAACTGGCCAGCCGCCGGGTGCTGATCATCCTGGACGACGTGGCCTCGGCCAGCCAGGTCGCGCCACTGATGCCGGGTACCGGGGCGTCCGCGGTCGTGGTGACCAGCCGGAACCGGCTGATGGACCTGGCCGGTGCCGACCCGATGCCGCTGGACACGTTCGACGACGGTGAGGCCACCGAGCTGCTGCTACGGGTTGCGGGTCCCGGGCGGATCGACCGCGGCTCTCCGGCGGCCGAGGAGATCCTGCTGGCCTGCGGGAACCTGCCGCTGGCGATCCGGATCGTGGCGAGCCGTCTGGCCCAGCGGCCTGACCTGAGCCCGAGCGAGCTGGCCCGGCGGCTCCGCGACGAGACGCACCGGCTGGACGAGCTGACCATCGGTGAGCTGGCGGTCCGGACCAGCGCTGACCTCAGCTACGACTCGCTCAGCCCGGAGGAGGCCCGGCTCTACCGGCTGATCGGCCACTTCGCCGTGGGCGAGTTCTCCGCTCGGGTGCTGGAGCCGGTGGCCAGTCCGGCCGTCGTACGGCGGAGTCTGGACCGGCTGATCGAGGTCAACCTGGTGCAGATCAGCTCGATCGACCCCACCGGCAAGGCCCGCTACCGGGTGCACGACCTGCTGCGGCTGCACGCCATCGGAGTCGGCAACGAGACCGAGAAGGCTGATGCCCTGAAGGACCTGGCCACGCTGCTCGACGCCTTGCTGGCCAAGGTACGGCGGGCTGCGGCGGCGCTGCCGTTCGGCTACTTCGGCAGCCTCGACTACCAGGGTCCGCTGCTGGCACCGGACCCGCAGCCCTTCACGGACACGGATGCGATCGCCTGGTTCGACAGCGAGCGCAGCAGCTTCGTACCGGCCATCCGGGCCGCGGCCCAGAACGGTCTGCACGAGCACGCCTGGCGGCTGGCCGCGGCCTGGGGTCCGTACCTCGACATGCGCGCGGGCTTCGACGACTGGAACGAGTCGCACCAGCCCGGTCTGCTGAGCGCGGTCGCCTGCGGGGACCGCCGCGGCGCCGCGATCCTGCACCGCAACCTCGGCCAGCTCGCGCTGTACCAGGACGACTGGGACTCGGCCTGGCAGCACCTGACCACCTCGGCCGAGCTGTTCGCCGAGGTCGGGGACCGGTTCGGTGACGGCATCGCCGCGGTCGGCGTCGGGACCTGGCTGCGCGAGCGCGGCCGGCCGGACGAGGCACTGGTCCACTACGAGAACGCCGTCCGGGCTTTCGTCGAGGTCGGCGACAGCAACGGCGAGGCGGTGGCCCGCAGCGCGGCCGCGTCGATCTGGCTGGCCCGCAACGACACGGTGACCGCGGGGCGCTACCTGGCCGAGGCGTTCCTGCTCGGCGTACGCCGGGGAGACCGGCACCGGGAGGCGAAGGTCCGGCGGCGGATCGCCACGCTGCGGTCCCACCAGGGCCGGCCGGAGCAGGCGGTCAGGCAGCTGCAGGCCTCGCTGGCGATCTTCACCAAGATCGGCGACGACCACTGCGCGGCGTACGCGCGGGCCGATCTCGGGCGGGCGCTGGTCGCGGTCGGTGACGACGCGGCGGCCCGCAAGATGCTGCTGGACGCGATCGAGATCGGCCACCGGCTCGGCGACCGCAGCGTCGAGGGCGAGGCGGCGTACCACCTCGGCCGGCTGCACGCGACGACCGGCAACGGCGACTTCGCCCGCCGGTACCTGAACCGCGCGGTGCGTGCCTGGCAGCAGATCGGCAACGAGGCCCGGGTGGCCGACGCCCGCGACCAGCTGGCCGGGCTGGGCACCGACCTCGCCGTCAGCTGACGCCGTACGTCGTTCAAATCTGGAATGTACGGGCGCTGTATGCCGGACCGACAGGCTGGTGGTGCCACGGCGTGAGGGCCGGCGGGCGGGGGAGCACGGCCGGGGGGGGAGAGCGTCATGGAGCGCCAGATGGCAGAGCGGGTCACGAACCCGAGGGATACCGAGTCCGCACTGGACTGGCAGCTGGAGCGCGTCGGCTCCACGGCCTGGCAGGAGTGGACGCTGAAGTTCCAGCGGATGGCGTTCGGTTACGCCAACGACAGCGGTTGGCACGACTCGGCCGACGCGCTGCAGTGGCTGGACCACCACGCACTCCTGCACGAAGGGGTGGCTCCACGGGGGGCGCTGGTCTGGTACCAGGCGGACCGGATCCGGGTGGCGTGCTCACTCGGGTCCGGTCAGGTGATCGGGCCGCTGCCGTACGGCGAGGTCGCCGTGGCCGCGCTGATCACGCTGAGCACCGACTACGTCTGGTCGGACCCGCAGTTCCCCTTCGCGCACTGAGCTGCGCGGGGGAGGTCACTCGTTGTTGAGCTTCTCCATCACCGCGGTGCGCTCGGCCTCGGTGTCGTAGCGCTCGTCGTGGCCCTGGCCGTTGTCGTGCGCCTTCGCGCGGCGCTTGGCCAGCACGTACTCGACGATCATCGGGATGATCGAGACGAACACCAGCAGGATCAGCGCCGACTCGAGGTGCTCGTGGATGAACTTGATCCGGCCGAGCGCGTGGCCGAGCAGCGTGACGCCGGTGCCCCAGAGCACGGCGCCGATCCCGGTCCAGAAGAAGAACTTGCGCGGGTCCATCCGGCCGGCGCCGGCGGTGACGGTGATGAACGTCCGGACGATCGGCACGAACCGGGCCAGCACCAGCGCCCGCGGTCCGTACTTGTCGAAGAACGCGTGGGTGTCCTCGATGTACTTGGGCTTGAGGAACTTCGCGTTCGGGTTCTTGAACAGCGTCGTCCCGAGCGCCCGGCCGATGTAGTAGCCGGACACGTTGCCGGCGAAGGCCGCGACGGTCAGCACCACGCAGGCCAGCCAGAGCGGGACGTCGATCGTGCCGAGGGCGACGAACAGGCCGACCGCGAACAGCAGCGAGTCACCGGGCAGGATCGGGAACAGCAGCCCGCACTCGATGAAGATCACCGCGGCGGTGCCCCACAGAGCCCAGTCGCCCAGCCAGTGCAGCAGGAACTCCGGGTCCATCCAGTTCGGCATGAGCATCGCCATCTGCATCATCACGTCGACAGGGTAGCGTCCCGACCTGTGCAACAAGCTAATCGTGACAGCGCTGCTGACCTGGTCGGAGCCGATCTGGTCGGCACCGCGGAGGTCGGTGTCGGCCCCTGGCCGGGCGATCCGCCGACCGATCCGAAGTTCGATCCGGAGCTGCTCGCCCACGGCGACCGCCGCAACGTGGTCGACAAGTACCGGTACTGGCGGCTGGAGGCGATCGTCGAGGACCTGGACGCGCAGCGGCACCCCTTCCACGTCGCGATCGAGAACTGGCAGCACGACCTGAACATCGGTTCGGTGGTCCGGACCGCGAACGCCTTCCTGGCCCGCGAGGTGCACATCGTCGGCCACCGGAAGTGGAACCGCCGTGGCGCGATGGTGACCGACCGCTACCAGCACGTCCGCCACCACCCCCAGCTCGCCGACCTGGCCGCGTACGCCGAGGAGCAGGGCGTACCGGTGATCGGCATCGACAACCTGCCCGGATCCGTACCGCTGGAGACCTACCAGCTGCCCGAGGCCTGCATTCTGCTGTTCGGGCAGGAGGGCCCGGGCCTGACCGAGGCCGCCCACGAGATCTGCACCGACGTCCTGAACATCGCCCAGTACGGCTCGACCCGCTCGATCAACGCCAGCGCGGCGGCCGCGATCGCCATGCACGCCTGGATCCGCCGTCACACCTTCCAGCAGCAGCCGTGAGATTCTGGGCGGCTGCCCTGTTGTTGGTGCTGACCGGCTGCGCGGATGGAGCAGAAACGCCGGTCGCCACCTCTCAGCAGCAGCGGTGGGCTCCTGAGCAGGGTGTCGCCTGGCAGTGGCAGCTGTCCGGCGAGCTGGACCTCTCGGTGGACGTGCCGGTGTACGACGTCGACTACGAGAAGACGTCGGCCGCACAGGTGGCCGAGCTGCACCAGAAGGGCCGGCGGGTGATCTGCTACGTCAGCGTCGGCTCGTACGAGAACTTCCGGCCCGACCAGGCGAAGTTCCCGGCCGCCGTGCTGGGCAAGGCTCTGGACGGGTGGCCCGACGAGCGCTGGCTCGACATCCGGCAGTGGGGCCGGCTGAAGCCGCTGCTTGCGGCTCGCTTCGACCAGTGCCGGGACAGAGGGTTCGACGCGGTCGAGCCGGACAACGTCGACGGCTACGCCAACGACACCGGCTTCCCGCTGACCGCCGACGACCAGCTGACCTTCAACCGGCGGATCGCCGCACTGGCGCACGAGCGCGGGCTGTCGGTCGGCCTGAAGAACGACCTCGACCAGATCGAGCAGCTGCAGCCGGACTTCGACTTCGCGGTCAACGAGGAGTGCATGCGGTACGACGAGTGCGACCTGCTGCGGCCGTTCGTCGCGGCCGGCAAGGCGGTGCTGCACGTCGAGTACGAGCTGGCACCGGACTCGTTCTGCGCGAAGGCCCGCGCGCTGCGGTTCAGCTCGATGCGCAAACCGGTCGAGCTGGGCGCGGCCCGGCAATCCTGCTGAGCGCATTTCGAGACACGGCCGTAACTCTGGGCTCGCTGCGGCGTTGTTGGTGCATCAAGTCAGTCCCAACTCGGGCGGGGACGGCTCGTCACTGTGGCGTGCCGTACTGGGTGTGCGACGACGTGGGGGAGAAGACGGTGAGTTCTGGGCTGTACGCGCATCGACCGGACGAGCTGGACGAGATCGCGGTGGTTCCGCCTGCCCAACGGGCAGCGATGCGGGAGACCGCGCAGATCTGGTCCGAGCTGATCCATGAGCTCGCGACGCTGCAGGCGCTGACCGCGGCGGCGCTCGGCGCTGCCGACGACTCGGCGCGGGTCGCGATGCTGATGCTCATCGAGGCCGAGACCAACGAGGCGACCGCTCTGGCCCGGCAGCTCCGCGCCGACCCGGCCGCCTGACCCGACTCGAGCCGGTACGGTCGTCAGATGTGGACCGACCATGCGATCTGGTGGCACGTGTACCCGCTCGGCTTCACCGGCGCCGAGCGGGCTCTGGCTGACCTGAGCTCCGAGCCGCACCGGTTCGGGCACCTGGAGAACTGGCTCGACCACGCGATCGAGCTGGGCTGCTCGGGGCTGCTGCTCGGTCCGGTGTTCGCGTCCGAGACGCACGGGTACGACACGATCGACCACTTCCGGATCGATCCGCGGCTCGGCACCGACGAGGACTTCGACCAGCTGGTCGCGGCGGCGCACGCCCGGGGTCTGCGGGTGGCGCTGGACGGGGTCTTCAACCATGTCGCCCGGTCGTTCGCGGGTCCGCACGAGTGGTTCCGCCGGACCGGCGAAGGGCTCGCGTACTTCGAGGGCCACGACCACTTGATCGCCCTCGACCACGAGCTGCCCGCCGTCCGCCGGTACGTCGTCGACGTGATGACGCACTGGCTCGGGCGCGGTGTCGACGCCTGGCGGCTGGACGCGGCGTACGCCGTACCGGCGTCGTTCTGGCGGGACGTGCTGGCCGAGGTGCGGGCGCGGTACCCGGAGGCGTGGTTCTTCGGTGAGCTGATCCACGGCGACTACGCGGCGTACGCGCAGGAGAGCACGCTCGACTCGATCACGCAGTACGAGCTGTGGAAGGCGATCTGGAGCTCGCTGAACGACGGCAACTTCTACGAGCTGGCCTCGGCGCTGGAGCGGCACGACCAGTTCCTCGACGCGTTCGTGCCGCAGACCTTCGTCGGCAACCACGACGTCACCCGGATCGCCAGCAAGCTCACGGACGAGCGCCATCTCGGGCACGCGGTCGCGATTCTGTTCACGGTGGCAGGGATTCCGAGCGTGTACGCCGGGGACGAGTTCGGCTGGCCCGGCGTGAAGGAGGACCGGGCCGGCGGCGACGACGCGATCCGTCAGCTCTTCCCGGACAAGCCCGGTGACGCCAACGCGACGTACCGGTTGCACCAGGAGCTGATCGGCGTACGGCGACGCAATCCCTGGCTGGTCAGGGCGCGGACGACGGTCGAGCACCTCACCAACGAAGCCGTCGCGCTCAGGTCGGCCGCCGACGGCCAGAGCCTCGTCCTGCTGCTCAACGTGGGCGACGAGCCCTACCACTTCCCGGGTGAAGTGGCAGAGCCCGTCGTCGAAGCGCACAGCTGGAAGCTAACGACCTAGAACCGCCGCGAAAGCCTCGTGCAGGGCGGCCGTCGGATCCTCCGGAAGCTCACTCGAACGGAAGGCGATGTGAGCGTCGGGCCGGACGACCAGGCAGCCGTTGTCGGGGATCTCGCGCAGCCGCGCCCAGTCGCCGTACAGGTCGTCGAGCTCGCGGCCGGGGCCGATCACCGCGGCCTCGATCGGGAGGCCGAGCGACTCGGAGACGGCCTGGGCGGCCTTCACCCAGGACTCGCCGCCGATGCCGGTGAGCACGGTGAAGCGGCCCTTGCCGACCACGTCGAGGGTCGAGACCGTCTCGGAGCCTCGGGTCAGCCAGCAGTGCGGGATCCGCGCGCCCGGCCACGTGGTCGGGTGGTAGTACAGCTCGGCATCCCGCTCGTACGCCGGTTCGGGGGTCCCGTCCGGCACGACCGCCGACGAGGCGTAGCGCTGACCGAGCTCGACGCCGTGCGCGTTGAACTCGTAGTCCTTCAGCTCGATCGCCTCCCGCAATTCGTTGCGCTGGGCAACGCCTTCGGGAGTGTCGTCCTTGCGCGAGTCGATCGTCCGCCCGGCGGGCGCGTCCGGCGTCATGCCGAGCGCGCGGAAGATCTGCCCGAACTGGGTCCGGCTCTTGTTGGCCCGTTCGACGATCTGCCGCGCGATCGGCACGCGTTCCTCGTCGTACGACGACAGCAGCGCCGGCGAGGCCTGGCCCTTCAGCACCAGCGACAGCTTCCAGGCCAGGTTGTACGCGTCCTGGATCGACGTGTTCGAGCCGAGCCCGTTGCTCGGCGGGTGCCGGTGGATCGCGTCGCCCATGCAGAACACCCGGCCCACCGACGCCTGCTCGGCGTACATGTGGTTGACGCTCCACACCGAGGTGCCCTTGAGTTTCACGTCGATCGTGTCGTCACCCACCAGGTTGTGCACGATCTCGGTCGCCATCGCCTCGTCCACCACCGGCGGCGGCTGGTTGATGTCGTAGCCCCAGACGACCAGCCACTCGTTCCACGGCCGGACCATCCGGATCAGCCCGGCGCCGATCCCGCCGATCTGCGCGCCCGGCTGCAGCACCCAGTACAGGACGCTCGGCCGGTGCGCGACGTACTTGGACAGGTCCGCCTCGAAGACGATGTTCATCGAGCCCTCGACGTCCATCTGCCCGGCCATCGGCAGCCCGATGTCCTGCGCGACCTTGCTCCGGCCGCCGTCAGCGCCGATCAGGTACTTGGCGCGGATGTCGTACTCCGAGCCGCTGAGCCGGTCCCGGACGTGCGCGGTGACGCCGTCGGCGTCCTGCTCCAGCGACAGGTACTCGGTGTCGAACCGGACCCGCGCGCCGCGGGTGGCCGCCGTACTGACCAGGATCGGCTCGAACAGTGTCTGCGGCAGGTCGCACGGCAGCGTGGGTGAGGCCTCGGTGTAGTCGGCGAGCCGGCGCGGGTGCGTTCCCCAGGTTCGGATCCGGCCGATCTCCTCACCCGCGAGACTCGTGCAGAAGGCGGTCTGGCCCATCAGCGCGTGCTCGGTGCCCTTGTCGGTGATCTGGTCCTCGATGCCCATGTCCCGCATCAGCTCGACCGTGCGCTGGTTGGTGATGTGCGCCCGCGGGGTGTTCGCGGTCCAGCGGTAGCGGGTCAGGACGACGTTGTCGACGCCGTACGACGACAGGAACAGCGACGCGGCACCACCGGCGGGCCCGCTGCCGACGATCAGGACGTCGGTCTCGAAGGAATCCGTCACAGCGTCTCCTCGGTGGTGGCGAGCACGAGGTCGTAGTGCACGGTCGCGTACGGCTGGTCGACCACGCGGCCGTCCGGCGCCGTACCGGCCGCGTGCTCGGTGAACTCGGCGATCAGCGAGTCCTTCACCCCGAACACGGCGTCGTCGACCAGGTGCTCGTCACCGGCCGCGAACACGTGCGTGATCAGCCGGGCGAAACCGGGCGCGGTGACCATGAAGTGGATGTGGGCCGGCCGCATCGGGCCGCGGCCGCCGGCGCGGAGCAGCTCGCCGACCGGACCGTCGCTCGGGATCGGGTAGGCGACCGGGCGGACCGACCAGAACGAGAAGTTGCCATCGGCATCAGTCGTGAAGTGCCCGCGGTTCTGCGGGACGTCGAGGTCCTTCTGGACGTCGTAGAAGCCGTCCTCGTCGGCCTGCCAGGTCTCCAGCAGCGCGCCGCCGACCGGCTGACCCTTGGTGTCCAGCACCCGGCCGCTCACCAGGCACGGCGTACCGGGGGCGCCGTTGGCGATGTCGTCGCCGAGCTCGTACGCCGGGGAGCCCTCGACGAAGAACGGGCCGAAGACGGTCGCCGCGGTCGCCTCCGCCGGGAGCTTGGTGTCCAGCCCGACGGTCAGCATCGACAGGCCCAGGACGTCGGCCAGCAGCACGAACTCCTGCCGGGTCCCGGTCGAGATCTGCCCGGTCCGGGTCAGGAAGTCGATGCCGCGGAAGTACTCCTCCTCGGTCAGGTCGACCTCCCGCGCGAACGCGTGCAGGTGCCGGACCAGCGCGCCCATCACTTCCTTGGTCCGCGCGTCCGGGCTGCCGTCGAAGCTGGCCACCACCTCGTCGGTCAGGTTGTCGCTCATGTCGTGTCCCCTCATGCCTCGATCACCATCGCCAGTCCCTGGCCGACGCCGATGCACAGCGTCGCCAGGCCGTAGCCACCGCCGCGCCGGTGCAGCTCGTGCGCGAGAGTGGTGAGAATCCTTGTGCCCGAGCTGCCCAGCGGGTGCCCGAGGGCGATCGCCCCGCCGTTCACGTTGACCTTCGCGCGGTCCAGCTCGGGCCACTCGCCCAGGCACGCCAGGCTCTGCGCGGCGTACGCCTCGTTCAGCTCGACCAGCTTCAGGTCGTCCCAGCCGATGCCGGCCTTGGCGAGCGCCTTGCGGGAGGCCTCGACCGGACCGATGCCGAAGTACTGCGGCTCGACGCCGTGCACGCCGCGGCTGACGATCCGGGCCAGTGGGTTGATGCCGAGGCGCTGCGCGGTCTGCTCATCACCGATCAGTACGGCGGACGCGCCGTCGTTCAGCGTGGACGCGTTGCCCGCGGTGACCGTGCCGTTCTCGCGGAAGGCCGGTTTGAGCTTGGCCATCACCTCAGGGGTGCCGCCGTCGCGGATGGACTCGTCGCGGGTCAGCGGCTTCGTCTTGGCCGGCAGGTACGGCGCCAGGTGCTCCCACGGCACGATCTCGCCGTCGAACGTGCCGGCTGCCCAGGCCTTCGCGGCCTTCTCGTGCGACTCCAGGGCGAACAGGTCCTGCGCCTCGCGAGTGATGCCGTACTTCTCGGCGAGCTGCTCGGTCGCCTCGCCGAGCGAGACGGTCCACTCCTTCGGCATCCGCGGATTGACCAGCCGCCAGCCGAGCGAGGTCGACTCCGCGGTCATGCTGCCGTGCGGGAAGGCCCGGTCGGGCTTCGGCAGCACCCAGGGCGCGCGGCTCATCGACTCGACGCCACCGGCGACGACCAGTCCGGCGTCGCCGGTCTCGACGGCCCTTGCTGCCTGGATGGCTGCTTCGAGACCGGAGCCGCAGAGCCGGTTGACCGTCGTACCGGGGACGCTGGTCGGGTATCCCGCGAGCAGCGCGGCCATCCGTGCGACGTCGCGGTTCTCTTCGCCGGCGCCGTTGGCGTTGCCGAGGAAGACGTCGTCGATCTGCGCCGGATCGAGGCCGGGGTGGCGCACGAGTAGTTCGCGCAGGGTGACGGCGGCGAGGTCGTCCGGTCGCCCACCCGCCAGCGCGCCGCCGAGCTTTCCGACGGGAGTGCGGACGGCGTCGTACAGGAACGCGGAGGTCATCGGGTGACTCCTTGCAGGGAAGGACGTTCGCCGGACCAGGCGGCGAGCAGGAGTTCTGTCAGTGTCTTTTCGTCGACCGGCACGACGTTCGCCGGGTTGCCGGCGGCGAACTGCTGGGCGGCTTCCTTGGCCTGTTGTTCGCTGAGACCGAGGGCGCGAAGACTGGTCGGAACGCCTGTGGTGCTGAAGAAATCGTACAAACCAGTGGCCAGATTCTCTGCCTGGATGGCAGATTCCAGCCGCGATTTGGCGCGCGGGACAGCGGGCGCGTTCAGGTGTGTTACCTGGGGCAGGACGGCCGCGTGCGTCTCCGCGTGCGGCAGGCCGTAGGTGCCGCCGAGCAGGTGGCAGAGCTTGTGGTGCAGGCCCGTCCCGGCCGTGGCGAGCGCTGAGCCGGCCAGGCAGGCGCCGTACAGAAGGTTGCCTCGGGCATCCAAGTCGTGCGGGTCCTCGACGACGGCGAGCAGGCCGTCGTGGAGAGCGCGGGCGCCTTCGACCGCGGTGAGCTCGGTGATCGGATCGGCTTTGACCGTCCAGGTCGCCTCGACACAGTGAGCCAGCGCGTTCGCGACGCTGGCCGCGGTGATGCCGAGCGGGAGGCCGCGGCTGAGGACCGGGTCGTAGACGACGGTCCGGGGGAGTACGGCGAGGTCGGTGCCGGTGGTCTTGGCGCCGTCGGCGGTCTGGCCCCACACCGGGGTCATCTCCGAACCGGCGTACGTCGTCGGTACGGCGACGATCGGCAGCCCGGTGGTGAGGGCGATCGCCTTCGCCAGGCCGATCGCGGATCCGCCGCCCAGAGCGACGATCCCGTCGGCGCTGATCTCGCGGGCTTTGGCGCGGGCCGCGTCGGCCCGTTCGACCGGTACGTGCTGCCGGACCTCGTCGATCCGCCCGGCGAACCGATCCTCCAGTCCGAGTTCCACGACATCCGCCGCATCGCGGGCAGAGCCCGTCGCGATCACCAGCGCCTTGGAGATCTGGAGGCTTTCCACCTCGGCGGCGACCTGGTCCAAGGTCCCGGCTCCGAAGACGATCCGGCTCGGAAAGCCTGTGTGCACGAAGGATTCAGGCATCGATCGGCTCCCGGTTGCGCAGCTTCCGCAGTACGGTCAGTTCGTGCTCGGTCGGCGCCGGCACCTCTTCGATGCTGTCGGCAACTTTCAGTGCCCACCCGGTCGCGGCGACCGCCTGCTCGACGGTCACGCCCGGGTGCAACCGGGTCATGGTCAACTCGTGCGTCACCGGATCCGGCTCCAGGACGCCGTGGTCGGTGATCACCAGCGTCGGCCCCGCGCCGGGCGCCTCGCGTTCCTGCCCGGTCGGCCCGTAGCCGACCGAGGAAACGAAGTCGACGGTCTCCACGAACGTCCGCGGCGACTGCTTGACGATCACGATCACCCGTCGCGCGGCCGCCGCGATCTCCGGCGCGCCGCCCGCTCCGGGCAGGCGGACCTTCGGGTGCGCGTGGTCGCCGATCACCGTCGTGTTGATGTTGCCGAACCGGTCGATCTGCGCGGCGCCGAGGAAGCCGACGTCGATCCGCCCGGCGCCGACCCAGAAGTTGAACATCTCCGGGACCGACACCACCGCGGTCGCGGTCGCGGCCAGGTCGTCGTCGCCGATCGACAACGGCAACCGGTGCGGCTTGGCGTCGATCGCCCCCGACTCGTAGACCAGCCGGCAGTTCGGCGCGTGTGTCCGGCGGGCGAGGTTGGCCGCGAGGTTCGGCGGCCCGACCCCGACCAGGCAGACGTCGCCGTCGTACAGCTCGCGGGCGGCCGCGACGTTCATCATCTCGGCGCTGTCCCACTCAGACATCCGCGCTCTCCTTCAGGTCGTTGTCCGCGGCCCAGGCCAGGAACGACTCCCGGTCCCGCGCGATCGCGTCCCAGCGCTGGTAGAAGTCGTTGTCGCGGACGGAGAAGCCGGCGGCGTACGACGGCCAGGCGCCGTTCGGTACGACGCAGACCGCGGACAGCACCCAGTTCGGCAGGATCACCGCGCCGGTCCGCTCGGGGAACTCGTCGACGACCTCCTCGACGGTGACGATCGCCCGGTCCGCGGCCAGCACGGCCTCGCGCTGAACGCCCGTGATGCCCCAGAGCATCACGTTGCCGTCGCGGTCGGCGAGCTGCGCGTGGATCACGGTGACGTCCGGGTTGACCGCTCGCACCGCGGCCAGTTGCTCGCCGGTGAACGGGCAGGTGACGCGGGAGATGATGTCGCGCTGCTGCTCGAGATCGGTCCCGCGGTAGCCCCGCAGTACGGCGAACGGCAGCCGCGCGGCGCCGGCCGAGTACGCGTTCGCGAGCCCGGCGTGGCTGTGCTCCTGCACGTCGAGCTGGTGCGGCCAGGCGTTCTCGACGGCGTCACGCAGCCGGTGCAGGGAGCCGACGCCGGGGTTGCCGCCGTACGAGAAGACGAGCTTGTCGGCGACCCCCAGCCCGATCAGCTGGTCGTAGACGAGGTCCGGCGTCATCCGGACCAAGGTCAGGTGCCGGCGGCCCTGGCGCGCGATCTCGTGCGCGGCGGCGAACGGGATCAGGTGCGTGAAGCCCTCGAGCGCGACCGTGTCCCCGTCGTGCACGTGCTCGGCGATGGCGTCGTGGAGAAGTACTGGACTCGGCATCGAAGCTCCGCTAGGATTTCGCTCAGCGAAAAGTTCTTCTTTCAACGAAAAGGCTAGCCGATGTCCGGTGACGCGTCCACAGGCACGTTCCTGCAGGGGCTCGAGCGCGGGTTGGCGGTGATCCGCGCGTTCTCGGCGGAAACGCCGTCGCTGACGCTCAGCGAGGTCGCCCGCGACGTCGGCATCACGCCGGCGACCGCCCGGCGGATCCTGCTCACGCTGGAGCAGCTCGGGTACGTCCGCAGCGACGGGCGCCGCTTCACGCTGACGCCACGCGTCCTGGCTCTGGGCTGGGCGTACCTGTCGTCGCTGGACCTGGGCGACATCGCCGGGCCATTCATGGAGGAGCTGAGCGCCCAGACCCGCGAGTCCTGCTCGATCGCGACCTTGGACCTGCCCGACATCGTGTACGTCGCCCGGGTGCCCACGCGGCGGATCATGACGGTCGCGTTGGGCGTCGGAGCCCGCCTACCGGCGTACGCGACATCGATGGGCCGAGTCTTGCTGGCCGGGCTCCCCGAGGACGAGCTCACGGCGTACCTGTCATCGGCCGAAACCGAGCAGCTCACCGAGCACACCCTGACCGCACCGCACGACCTGCGGGAGGTCATCCACCAAGCAGGCACCGACGGCTACGCCCTGGTCGACCAGGAGCTGGAGCTGGGCCTCCGCTCGATCGCCGTCCCCATCCTGGACTCCCGCGGCCGAGCAGCCGCCGCCCTGAACGTCTCAGCCCACGCTTCCCGCAGCACCAAAACAGCCCTCAAAACCGAAACACTGAAGCCACTGCAGGACTGCGCCGAACAAATCAGCACAGCCCTACGCCAACGAGGCCGCATCTGAGGACCTCGGCACCGGGTGCAGGATCGGGTGCACCCGAATGCGGGGGATTTTGTGCTGGGTGCTGGGGTGTCGAGCAGGCGGCAAGCGCGCGGGCGCGGGGGCGCGGGGCGGCGAGTGCGGGGCGCGGGGCAGCGTCCGGGGAGCCTGCTCTCGTCTACTACTTCGTCTACAACCGTCTTCCGGCCGCCGCGGCATCAGCTCCAGCAAGCCTGCCCGGCCGCATCGGCGCCGAGCGCGGGGCGGCGTCCGGGGAGCCCGCTCCCGTCGACTACTTCGTCTACAGCTGTCTCCCGGCCGCCGCGGCATCAGCTCCAGCGAGCCTGTCCGGCCGCATTGACGCCGAGCAGCTACCACGGGCGACGACGCCCACCCTCGACCGGCCGCTCGCTCGACAAACCCGACAGTGGACCACCTGAGCGGTCCACCGTCGGCTGCTTCGTCTACAGCGACTTCCGAGGGCGGGGCGGGGATTGGCGCGGCGACCGGCGGCGACTGCCCGCTCCCGCCGACTGCTTCGTCTACAACTGTTTTCCGGCCGGTGCGGCATCAGCCAGGTTGGACCTTCTCGGCCGCATAGATGCCGGGTTGTAGTTCGGTCAGTCGGTTTGGGTTACCTTGCGGAGGCCTCGGGGGGCGTCGGGGTCCAGGCCCAGCTTGCGGGCGAGGGCTTCGATGGCGCGTTGGGCGGGGATGACCAACGCGAGCGGAGCCAGGGTTTCGGGGAGGTCCGGTCCGGCCAGGTTCACATCGCAGAGGGAGGCGAACTTGGCGTCGCCGCCGATGCCGAGGATCTTGCTGCCCTTCTCGCGGACGATCGTCGCGAGCTCGGTCATGCCGGGCAGCGCGGGACCGTCGGCGGCGGCGACCAGGATGGTGACGAGGTCGGCGTCGACGACTGCGATCGGGCCGTGCTTGAGGTCGGCGTACGAGAGACCGCGCACCGGCTGCAGACACGTCTCCTCGAGCTTGAGCGCGACCTCCAGCGTCGTACCGAAGGTGAGCCCCCGACCACTGGAGAGCACATCGTGCGCACCAGCGAGCAGGTCGGCAGCAGCCTCGACAGACCCCTCGAGCATCTTCGCGGCAGCCTCCGGCACCCGCGCGATGTCGGCGTCGAGCGTCCCGGGCTTCTGCGCGAGCGCGTCGACGGCGACCGTGATCGCCGCCAGCTGCGTCGTGTACGTCTTCGTCGCCGGCACCGCCAGCTCCTGGCCGGCCTGCGTGATCAGCGCGACGTCGGCGGTCGACGCCAGCGGGCTGTTGCCGTCGTTGGTGATCCCGACGATCGCGGCGCCGTTGCGCTTGGCCCACTCGGCGGTGTCGACGATCTCCTGCGTAGCGCCCGACTGGCTGACCGCGACGACCAGCGAGTTCGACAGGTCGAGGTTCGCGCCGTACAGCGTCGCCACCGACGGCGCCGCCAGCGAGGCCTGCCGGCCGGCGTGGATCTCGGTCAGGTAGCGGCCGTAGACGCCGGCGTTGTCGGAGGAGCCCCGGGCGAGGAAGATCACGTTCCGGCGGCCGGCCGCGAGCCGGGTGATGTCGTGCCGGCTGGGCAGCACGTGCTCGAACGTCGCGGCCAAGGCGGCCGGCTGCTCGGCGATCTCGCGTGCCATCTGGGTGGCAGGGGCGGGGACAGACACCACTGGGATCACTGGTCCTATCTGGTCTTAACAGGTATGCTGCGCACGATAGCAGTGAGCGGTCGTCCGGGGCACCCCCGCGGGCAACGCCGATGGTCTGGAGGATCGAGATTCGATGGTGGCTACCAAGCGGGCCCAGGTCCGGTCGGTGCTGGAACGGCTGATCGACGTCGAGCTGCACCCCGGCGACCCGATCCCCTCCGAGCGCGCCCTGGTCGACAAACTGAACGTCTCCCGGGTGACCGTGCGGCAGGCGATCAGCGACCTGGTCGAGTCCGGCGCGCTGGAACGCGTGCACGGCAAGGGAACTTTCGTCACCGGGCCGCAGGTCGACTCCCAGCTGCACCTGACCTCGTTCTCCCGCGAGATGCGGGCCCGCGGCCTGGAGCCCGGCACGGTGGTGCTGTCGGCCACCGAGATCGAGGCCTCCGACGAGACGGCCAAGGGGCTGCGGGTGGCGAAAGGCACGAAGGTCATCCGGGTCGAGCGGCTGCGCACGGCCGACGCGTCACCGATGGCGTACGAGGTCGGTTACTACCCGTCCGCGCTGTTCCCCGGCCTGCTCGGCCGTGAGCTCGGCACCCTGTACGACGTCTTCGCCAGCGAGTACGACGTCGTCGTCACCTCGGGTGAGCAGACCGTCCGGGCGGACAACGCCGACGGTCACGTCGCCCGCGTCCTCGGCGTGGCCCGGCGGGCACCCCTGCTGGTCCTCGAGCGGACCACCTTCGCCGGCCGCAAGGTCGTCGAACTGTCCTGGTCGGCGTATCGCGCCGACCGCTACCGGTTGCACATGGCCCTCACCCCGCGTGGCCCGCGGACCGGTTCCTCCACCTGATCCAACTGGACCTGTCCTGTTCGATCACTGGTCTGTTCGCCTGCTGTTCGCTCCCCGGTCACCCGGCCGGCTCAGCAGGTGGCCCGCCGAGTACGACGAGGTGCCCGGCCGCAATACTGGAGCTACAACCCACATGAACTTTGCTGTGAGGAGTACCGCGAGACATGCCTATTGCCACCCCTGAGGTCTACGCCGAGATGCTGGACAAGGCCAAGCAGAACCGCTTCGCCTACCCGGCCATCAACGTCAGCTCGTCGCAGACGCTGACCGCCGCGATCCGCGGTTTCGCCGAGGCGGGCTCGGACGGCATCGTCCAGGTCTCCACCGGCGGTGCGGAGTACCTGTCCGGCTCGACGATCAAGAACATGGTCACCGGCTCGGTCGCGCTGGCCGCCTACGCGCACGAGGTCGCCAAGAACTACGGCGTCAACATCGCGCTGCACACCGACCACTGCCCGAAGGACAAGCTGGACGGCTTCGTCCGGCCGCTGCTAGAGATCTCCGCCGAGCGCGTCGCCCGCGGCGAGAACCCGCTGTTCCAGTCGCACATGTGGGACGGTTCGGCCGTTCCGCTGGACGAGAACCTCGAGATCGCCAAGGACCTGCTGGCCCGCGCGCACGCGGCCAAGATCGTGCTGGAGATCGAGGTGGGCGTCGTCGGCGGTGAGGAGGACGGCGTCGCGAACGAGATCAACGACAAGCTGTACACGACCGTCGAGGACGGCCTGGCCACGGTCGAGGCGCTCGGCACCGGCGAGAACGGCCGCTACCTGACCGCGCTCACCTTCGGCAACGTGCACGGCGTCTACAAGCCGGGTTCGGTCAAGCTGCGCCCGGAGATCCTGAAGGAGATCCAGGACGCGGTCGGCGCGAAGGTCGGCAAGGACCGCCCGTTCGACCTGGTCTTCCACGGTGGCTCCGGCTCGACCCTGGAGGAGATCCGGGCCGCGGTCGACAACGGCGTCATCAAGATGAACGTCGACACCGACACGCAGTACGCCTTCACCCGCCCGGCCGCCGCGCACATGTTCACCAACTACGACGGCGTGCTGAAGGTCGACGGCGAGGTCGGCAACAAGAAGGCCTACGACCCGCGCGCCTGGGGCAAGGCCGCCGAGGCCGGCATGGCCCAGCGCGTCGCCGAGGCCTGCGAGAACCTGCGCTCGACGGGCACGTCGCTCAACGCCTGAGCAAGACGAACACAAAAGTTCTGACGGACCCGCTGCCTCGGCAGCGGGTCCGTTCTGGTTTCAACGGACCAGGAGGCCTCCCCAGTCCGGCGCGTAGAAGGGCGTGATCGACTGGCAGTCGGTGATCGGTTCGTCGGTGGGGGTGAAGCCCCAGAGCCAGCCGAGGCGGTCCGTGCGCCCGTCCTTCAGGGAGAACGAGACCGGCTTGCCGACCAAGGTCGGGTCGACGGACTGAGTGACAACGCCGGTGGCGACGCCGACCGGGCCGCCGACGGCCAGGCAGGTGATGCGGCCCTGGAAATCGGCGACGACCCGGCCGTCGGGCTTGTGGTGCGTGACGTGGAACCCGCCCTTCACCTGCAGGGCGTTGTCACCGGGTGCGATCCGCGCGGCGACTGTGAAGCGGAGTGGATCGCCGGAGAAGTCGGGAGTCTTGCTCGTACCACCGAGCACCGCAAGCACGTTCGTGCCGGTGGCGTCCGACGTCAGGTCGACCCGCTCGGAAGAGGGCGCGGAGTCGCCCGCGGCGGATGGTGACGATTGCCGGCTGAGAGCGGGCTGCCGACCGAGGCCTCGGTGGCCCGGTCCGCCGCCCTGCCCTGGGCCCGCCTGGGCCGCCGCGGCACCGTGGACGCGGAAGTTGCCCCAGGCGACGGGGAAGTGCGGAGCGGTGCCCTGGACCCGGCTGACCGGGGCGCCGAAGAATCCCCACACCCAACCGATCCGATCGCCCTTGCTGCCACCGTCGTACACGGTGAGAGCGATCTGCTTGCCGATGAACTCCAGCGGTACGCCGGGGTGGTCGGCGCGGTCGATGGTGCCGGTGACGATCCCCACCTCGTCGACGGCGTACAGGCTGGAGACCTTGCCGCTGAACTCGGCGACCAGGCTTCCGTCCGGGTTGCTGTGGACGACGTGGAAGGTGCCGGTCGGGTGCAGCGGGTCGTTGCCTTGGGCATTGACCTCGAAACTCACCGGGTCACCGGCGAAGTCCGGTCCCCACTCCTTCCCGAGCACCCCACCGGCCTTGCCCTTCACCTCCATCACCTCATCCCGCGTCGTCGACGAGGGAAAAGGCAGGCCCGCGGTCGCCGGATCGCCCGGGGTCGCTTGCGCCACCGCGGTCGTCGGATCGCCTGGGGTTGCCTGCGTCGACGCGGTTGCTCGATCGAGTGGCGCTGTCTGGGCCGCCGCGGTCGCCGGACCGCCGTCGGCTGCTTGGGCCGCGGTTGTGGTCAAAGTCGCGAGCGCGCCGGCGGTGGCGAGGCCGGCGATCGCGGCGCGGCGGATCCGTCGGCGGCTTGGGGCCGCGACAGCGGTGGTGCGGAGGACTCTTCGTCGGGCGGACAACACTGCGGCTCCTTCGGTTCGATTTTCTTCAACCAGCGTGGCCGTTCCGGCGCTGGGACAGATCCCTCCCAGGAGTGAATCGCCTACCTCTGACGGGGGATTCGGCCCGACGCCAGCCGGCGTCGGCGGCGGGTCGGGTCGAATGATCTGACGGCGGTGGAGCGTTGGGCTCGAGCGAACGTCGTACGGATCTCCTCGACGACGGCGGGTGGGTTGTCGAGGTCGGACCAGGAGATCCAGCAGTAACCGGCCGGGGACGGGTCGGCGGGCAGGCCGGGGCGGGGGACGCCGAAGGCGCGGTCGGCGGCCTCGGCGAGGTAGGCGGCGAGGGCGGGAGTGGGTTCGTCGGGAGCGTTCGACCAGTACGGGCGATGGGGCTCGAACTCGACGACGGTCCGCTCGGCCGGGAACCACAGCGAGCACCCGACCTGGTCGGCGTCGACGCCGGGTGGGGGAGACGAGGACGGCGTCGGCAGGCCGGCGTCGGCGAGGATGACTCGCAGCCGCGACTCGGCGACCGACGCCGACTCAGGGGTGGCGCGAGCGACGACGTCGCGGGCTTGTTCGACGCCGTCGATCAGATGGTCGGTCGCCTTCCGGAGCGCAGTGGGCGTGGCCAGGCCGGAGTACAGGCTGGCATCGGCGACCGCCTGCGCGGGCGCGCGTGGACAGGTCGCGGCGACCTCCGCGACGGCCCGCGGCGGTGAAGTCACCCGCAAGCCGTTCCACACCACCACGCCAGGCCCCAACGGACTCCGCACATGCCGCACGACATCGTCCTCGAATGCGGCGGCACCCCGGCCGCTACCGACGGCGCCGCGCCGGCGCTCGCCTGCCGGCTGCCGCTCCCTCTGCGTACGGTCGGCGCCGCCGATCACTCGGCCGCGGAGTACCTCGGGGACCTCTTCGAGGGTCAGGTGCACCTTCGACAGATCGAGGCCCCACAACGGCAAGCCGTGCAGGGCTGCCGCCGACTGGTGGCTGGCCGTGCGGCCTGAGGACTCGCGCAGCAGCTGGAAGGTCCGCCGGACGTGCAGCGTCTCGTCGGTGACCAGCGCGAGGTCGCGGAACGCGGCGTACCGGCCGGGCCGGATGCGGCGCCAGCCGCCGGAGCGGAGCAGGGAGTCGATGTCGGGGTCGGAGTAGCCGCAGGCGCGGGCGTCGGCGCGGGTGAAGACGCCGCCGCGGATCGCGCGCAGCACGTTGAGAGTTGGGTTCACACCTCAGAAGATGCCGCGATCAGCCCTTCGCCGGACGACCTTCAGCACATCTGTGGACGACCCCGGAAAAGGGCATAAAAAAGGCCCGTCATGTCTCGATGACGAGCTCCGCGCGGGTTGGTACCCAGGGTTGCCACAGCAGGGGCATGTTGGCCTCGGACGGCGTCCGGTTGCCCTTCCGCTCGTTGCAGGCGGCATGGGCGGCGACCGCGTTCAGCCACTCCGTGCGGCCGCCCCTGGATCTGGGTTGCACATGATCCATCGTGTCGGCGTTGTCCAGGCCGCAGTAGGCACACCGGAACCTGTCCCGCCGCAGGACGCCGTGCTTGCTGTACTTCATCCGGCCGGCCGCGTAGCGCCAGTGGGTGACCACGTAGCGCACCAGCCGGAGCACCCTGGGGACCGGAAAAGGGCCGATGGTCCGTTCGCCGTGCGCCTCTTCGACCACCGCGACCTCACGCACCAGCATCCGGATGGCGTGCTGGATCGAGACGGTGTGCAGCGGCTCGTACGACGCGTTCAGGACGATGACACTCATCCGGTGCCTCCTTTCCGGCCGTAGCTGGGAACCACGGCGGTACGACGCAGGGTCTCAAGCATCCGTGGCCGGTACGTGAACGGTCAACGGATTTCGTCAGACGGTCACGTGCCGGGCCGGCTGCGTGATCGGCGAAGATGTGCCTATGGAATTGAACAATCTGCTGAGCGGTCCTCCCGAGACCCTACTCCCCGAGGACCCGGCCGCGGCGGAACTCGCCGCCGGACTCCCCGCGGTGGACGCGGCCGCCAAGTACCCGACCTCGTCGCTGGCCTGGTCCCAGCTGGCCGAGGCCGCCTTCGCCGACGGCCGCACCATCGAGGCCTACGCCTACGCCCGGACCGGTTACCACCGCGGGCTCGACCTGCTCCGCCGCAACGGCTGGAAGGGCCACGGCCCGGTTCCGTGGGAGCACGAGCCGAACCGCGGCTTCCTGCGCTGCCTGGCGGTGCTCGGCAAGGCGGCTGCGGTGATCGACGAGAAGGAGGAGGCCGAACGCTGCGCCACCTTCCTGCGCGACTCCTCGCCGACCGCGGCCGACGTCCTGAGCTGAAACCTGCTTGTACGGCGGGCCGCCGGCGGGCACCATCTCGCCGGTGACCAGTCCTTACGCGCAGTCCGGGTACCGCGTCGGCTTCGACTGGGGGCCGGCCGGTGCCGCCGCGGTGCCCGGTGCGCTCGTCGCGGTCGTCGACGTCCTCTCGTTCACCACCTCGGTGACGGTCGCCGCCGACCGCGGCATCACAGTGCTCCCGTACCGCTGGCGCGACAGCACCGCCATCCAGTACGCCGAACAGCACGCCGCCGCGCTCGCGGTCGGCCGGTCGGAGGCCGGCGCGGACGGCATCAGCCTGTCCCCGGCCAGCATCCGCCAGGCCCGCAACGTCGAGCGCCTGGTCCTGCCGTCCCCCAACGGCTCCACCATCTCCCAGCAGCTGGCGGACAGCGGGTCCACGGTCCTGGCAGTCTCCCTACGCAACGCAGCCGCAGCTGCGGAGTGGGCAACAGCAAAGGGAAGACAGATCGTTGTCATCGCTGCGGGTGAGCGCTGGGCAGATGGGTCGCTGCGGCCTGCTGTCGAAGACCTCTGGGGTGCTGGAGCCTTCATCACCGCTCTGCAGGAACGTGGAGTAGGTCCGGTGTCGCCGGAGGCACGGGCCGCCGCGGCGGCATGGCGAGAGGTGCGGGCGGAGCTGCCGGGGCTCCTCAGAGAGTGTGCGGGTGGCCGAGAGTTGATCCAGTACGGCTTCCCGCAGGACGTGGCGGTCGCGGCGGAGGTCGGCAGCAGCGCGTCCGTTCCGGTCCTGCGGGCTGGGGCCTTCGTAGTAGACTGAGCGCGCTAGAACACCCTCATCGATGTTCTGCCCGGCGACATAGCCGGCAGGCGGCGTGCGTCCCCGCTTCCTGCCGAAAATGGACGGTTGTAGGCGGCACTGACGGACCGAACGAGCTGGACGCCCACGGTCAGATCACCGCCCCGCCGGGTAGCGAAAGGCTCTACCGTGCCGGCACTCACCGGACGGATCAGCACGCCCCGCACCAGCTACGGCAGCGTCCTCAGGACGCCGGGAGCGTGGAAGTTCTTCCTGGCGGCGGCTCCAGCGCGCATCGGCATCGCCATGACCGGCCTCGGCATCGTCTGGCTGGTGCACGGCTCCACCGGCTCGTACGCCGTGGCCGGCACCGTGACCGGCGGCTTCGCCGTCGCCGAGGCATTGGCCGGCCCGCAGGTGGCGAGGCTGATCGACCGCTACGGCCAGACCCGCATGCTGCCGATCACGCTGCTGCTCCACGCGGCCGCAGTCGCCCTGCTGATCACCCTCACCACCAGTCACCAAGCGCAGAGCACGCTCATCGCAGCCGGCGTGCTCGCCGGCGGCACTCTGCCCCAGGTGGGCGCGCAGACCTCGGCCCGCTGGGCCTACGCCCTCCGCGGCAAGCCAGGACTCAACACAGCCTTCGCACTGGAGGCGCTGAGCACCGGTGTCGCCTTCATGGTCGGCCCGGCCCTCATCGGCACAGTCAGCTCAGTCACCACACCAGTAGCCGGCTCTGCCTTGGCCACAGGGCTCCTGGTGGCAGGAGGTCTGTCGCTCGCAGTACAACGCAGTACTGCCCCACCGATCACTCAAGCGCACGAGCGGCAGAGCTCAGCTCGCCTTCTGCACAAGGGATTCCTCGCACTGGTTGCCACGAACATCGGCATCGGCCTGTTCTTCGGCAGCATGCAGGTGTCGGTCACCGCGTTCGCCGTCGGCAGCGGCAGTCCGTCACTGGCCGGTCCGCTCTACGCGATCACCAGCCTGGTCAGCCTGTTCGCCGGTTTCGCGTACGGCGCCAAACACTGGCCGATGCAGCCGTCGAAGCAGTTCGTCCTGGCCCTGACCGCCCTCACCGTCAGCACCGTCCCGCTGCTCCTGGCCGGCACCCCACTGGCCCTGGGTCTCGCACTAGCCCTTCCAGGCTTGGCGATCGCGCCCATCCAGACCCTGTCGGCAGTCATCACCGAGTCGGAGGTGGAGCCGTCGGTCCTCACCCAGGCCTTCACCTGGCTCAACTCCGGAGGCGCCGCCGGAGTAGCCCTCGGCGCAGCCTTCGCCGGCCGAGCAGTGGACGGCCACTCCGCCCAGCACGGCTTCGCGCTCGCCCTCGCGGCAGCCCTGCTGGCAACGCTGTTCGGTCTGGGGGTCCGGCGTCAGCGGTAGGTGATCTGGCGTTCGGCAGCTGTGCGCGCGGCGTACTCGGTGGGGGTGAGGCCGATCTGGTCCTTGAACTCCCGGGTGAAGTGGGCCTGGTCGAAGTAGCCCAGCGCGACGGCCAGGTCGGCGAGCTCGGTGACTTCGCCGCGGGCCAGGAGCTCGGCGCCGTCGTGCAGGCGGTAGCGGCGCAGCACCCACTTCGGGCCGACGCCGACGTACCGGCGGAAGAGGCGTTGCAGGGTGCGGATCGGTACGCCGAACCGCTCGGTGATCTGGTCGACGCGGGTGATCGAGCGGTCCTCGGCCATCGCCGCGACGATCCGCCGGACCAGCGCGTACGACGGGTCGTCGGCGACCAGGTGGTCGGCCAGGTAGGCCTCGACCACCGCGCGCCGCCGTACGTCGGACTCCTCGGCGAAGACCAGGTCGGCCAGCCTGTCCGCGTCCGGGAAGACGTCGGTCAGCGGCAGCACCTGATCGCGGAACGTCGCGACGTCGCGCCCGGTCAGCGCGCCGAAGCCGCCGGCCCAGAACTTGACCCCGAAGGCCCGGCCGCGGCCCACCAGTTCACGCTCGAACTTGCGCGTGCAGACCCCGTTCAGGAACGCGCCGCCGGGCTGCTCGAAGGTCACGTTCACGCTCGGGTACGGCAGCACCTCGGCGACGTACGGCTCGGTCAGGTCCCACTCGACGATCCAGTACCACTCGACGAACCGGCCGACCGTCGGCCCCGCGGCGAGCCGGCTCAGCGAACGGTGCCGGGCCTGTTCCTGCGGGTGCAGGATGCCCTTCTCGCTGTCCGGGGGCTGCGTCACGGTGGCTGTCGCTTTCTTCCAAGACCCGGCGGGCCGGTACGGCGTTGACTGAACGGCATGACGACGAACACGGTAAACCCCGTCCCCGACGGTTATCACTCGCTGACCCCGTACCTGGCCGTCGACGACGGGCCGAAGGCGATCGAGTTCTACCAGCAGGTCTTCGGCGCCGAGGTGGTCAGCCGGCAGGACATGCCCGACGGCCGGCTCGGACAGGCCGAGCTGCGGTTCGGGAACTCGATGCTGCAGCTCAGCGACCAGATGCCGCAGATCGGGCTGCGGGCCCCGAACGGCGAGTGGGTGCACTCGTCGCTGGTGCACTACGTGCCGGACGTCGACGCGACGTTCGCGAAGGCGATCGAGGCCGGCGCGCGGCAGGTCGAGCCGGTCTCGACGTTCATGACCGGCGACCGGTACGGCACGGTGATCGACCCGTTCGGGCACCGCTGGGCGATCCTGACCAAGGTCGAGGACGTCTCGCGGGAAGAGGCCGACCGGCGGGTCAAGGAATGGCTGGCCTCGAACCCGGAAGGGCTGGACGCCTAGGGCAACGGAAAAGCTCGCGCACGTAAGGAAGCGGCCCGCCGGAACCGTCCCCTGCGGCAGTTTCGGCGGGCCGCTGACTAAGAGTGTGCACGTGATCACGGAAAATGGCAACCCCGTTGGAGGCCGAGGTCACTGACGCGGAAACCTCTGCGCGGCCCGCGGGTCCGGTAGGCTTCGGTCGTAAGAGCCTGGAACGCTAGCCGGATGAACGTCTGGTGAAGTGTGCCGGGCTTCACCGTTTCCAGCGGCCGACCGACGAAGGCGACGACGCCTTGGGTCGACGCGTTGAAGAGGAGGGCTGAGATGCCCGCAATCGTGCTCGTCGGCGCCCAGTGGGGCGATGAGGGCAAAGGCAAGGCCACCGATCTGCTCGGCAACACCGGGACCGCGATCGACTACGTGGTGAAGTTCAACGGCGGGAACAACGCCGGCCACACCGTTGTCATCGGCACCGAGAAGTACGCGCTGCACCTGCTGCCGAGCGGCATCCTGACCCCGGGCGTGACGCCGGTGATCGGCAACGGCGTGGTGGTCGACCTGAGCGTGCTGTTCGAGGAGCTGGACGCGCTCCAGGCCCGCGGGGTCGACACGAGCCGGCTGGTGGTGAGCGCCAACGCGCACATCATCCCGCCGTACAACCGGACCCTGGACAAGGTGGCCGAGCGGTTCCTCGGCAGCCGAAAGATCGGCACCACCGGCCGCGGCATCGGGCCGACGTACGCCGACAAGATGAACCGGATCGGGATCCGGGTCCAGGACCTGTACGACGAGAAGATCCTCGAGCAGAAGATCACCGGCGCGCTGGAGCAGAAGAACCAGCTGCTGGTGAAGGTCTACAACCGCCGCGCGGTGGAGATCTCCGAGGTCCTCGACGAGCTGCTCGGGTACGCCGAGCGCCTGCGCCCGATGGTCGCCGACACCAGCCTGCTGCTCGGCAAGGCGCTCGACGCCGGCAAGACCGTGCTGATGGAGGCCGGCCAGGCCACGCTGCTCGACGTCGACCACGGGACGTACCCGTTCGTCACGTCGTCGAGCGCGATCTCCGCGGGCGCCTGCACCGGCGCCGGCATCCCGCCGACCCGGATCGACCGGGTGATGGCGGTCGTCAAGGCCTACACCACCCGCGTCGGCGAGGGGCCGTTCCCGACCGAGCTGCTGGACGCGGACGGCGAGTGGCTGCGCCAGCAGGGCTTCGAGTTCGGTACGACGACCGGCCGGCCGCGTCGCTGCGGCTGGTACGACGCCGTGATCGCGCGGTACGCGGCCCGGGTCAACGGCGTCACCGACTTCGTGCTGACCAAGCTGGACACGCTGACCGGCCGGGAGAAGATCCCGGTCTGCGTCGCCTACGACGTAAACGGCGTGCGGCACGAGGAGATGCCGATGACGCAGACCGACTTCCACCACGCGAAGCCGGTCTACGAGGAGCTCGACGGCTGGGACGAGGACATCACCGGCTGCCGCAACTTCGACGACCTGCCGAAGAACGCGCAGACCTACATCCGCACGGTCGAGGCGATGAGCGGTGCGCCGATCTCCGCGGTCGGGGTCGGCCCGGAGCGCTCGCAGATCGTCATGCTCGACAACCGCAACTGAGCTGACCGCCGCGCACGTCCCGCGTGTGCGGCTCGTCCTCACCCTCTCCGCGTCGGCCCCGCAGGGCCGGCGCGGAGTCAGTTGACGAACGGCAGGTCGCGGATCACCGGGAGCTGGCGCAGGTCACTGATGGTCGGGCTCGGCAGATCGGGCAGCCGGAAGGCGTCAGCGAGCGGCGTCCAGTTCGTGCCGGTGTCGTAGGCACGGAAGGCCAGCACCGCGGTGACGACCAGCAGCCCGAGAGATACCACAGTGCTCAGCCAGGCCGGCCGGAACACCGTCCGTAGACCGGCCCGCGCACCTCGTCGCAGCGAACCTCCACCCGGACCACCCCACGCGGTGAGCAGTCCGAACACAGCTCCGACGGCAACGCTCGCCGGAGCCAGCGGCGCCCAGTCGAAGCCCATGGCCAGGGCGATGACCAGCGTGGTGATCCCACCGACGCTGAAGCCGACGATCAGCGGCAGCAGCGCGCTGGGCAGGGACACCAGCGCCGCACTGGCGAGGTGAACCGGGCTGGCGGCAACAGCCACGAGCCCGTCCGACCTGCCGCGGTAGCCGCGCGCTTCGCGTCGGCGCAGCAACGCCGTACTGGACTTGTCGACCATCCGGGCCAGCACCGTCAGCGCTGCAGCGACCAGCATGCCGAGGACCGGCAGTACGGCGATCAGCGCGGTCAGCACGAGCAGGATCGCGAACAGCAGCCCGCCACGAGACGCCGGCGGTAGTGGCGGACCAGACGGCCGCTGCTCCAACGCCTTGTTCTGCTGGGGCACCGGGTGGTTCTGCTGCTGCGGGACCGGATAGTTCTGTGGCTGGGCGTAGATCGGGCCGGTCGGCGGTGCATAGTTCGGTCCGGTCGCAGGCCCGCCCAGGCCGGCCGGTGCCGGTTGGTACGGCAGCGGCATCGCCGCCGGGGCAGCAGCGCCAGGAACCGGGCTGTACGTCGCCGGGTGCACCGGCACGGCCGCAGCCTTGGCCGCCAGTCGCGCGGCCTTCTGCTCGGCAGCAGCGTCCCGCAGCTTGTCCCGGAGCGGAGCAAAGGCAGACAGAGGAGGAATGACCGACGGGACCAGCTGGGCGACTTCGGCCGGGTCCGGTTCAGCGGGCATCACGCGAGTGCCGTCAGGCATCACCTGAGTACCGGCTTCGGAAGCGGGCATCACCGTGGTCGGCGGGTGCAGGTGGATGGTCTCGGGCGCGGTCAGCACCGTCTTGGCCTCGGTCGGCGGGACCAGCGCGTCGCGGCCCTCGGCGTACCGATTGAGGCCGGTCATGATCTCGAGCTGGGTCGGCCGGTCCCGCCGGTCCGGCGACAGCGCGGCGGCGAGCAGCGGCTTCAGCCGCGGGTCCAGACCTTCCAGGTCGGCCTGGCCGCTGTGGACGCGGCTCAGCACCACCTCGAACGGACCCTTGCCGAACGGCCGGCGGCCGGTCGCGGCGTACGCGGCGGTCGCCGCCCAGCCCCACCAGTCGGCCGACTCGGACACCATCTCGCCCTCGATCAGCTCCGGCGCCAGGTAGCCCGGCGTACCGATCACGAGCCCGGTCTGGGTCAGCCGCAGGTCGTCGGTCGCCTGGGCGATGCCGAAGTCGATCATCACCGGCTTGCCGTTGAACATCATCACGTTGCCGGGCTTGAGGTCGCGGTGGATCACTCCGGTCGCGTGGATCGCCTGCAGCGACTCGGCCAGGCAGCCCGCCAGCGGCAGCCAGCGCTGCGGCGTCAGCGGCCCGCGGTCGTCCACCTGCTCGTCCAGCGGACGGCCCGGCACGAAGCGCGTGACCAGGTACGGCCGGTCGCCCTGGAGGTCGTGGTCGAGCACGCCGGCCACGCCAGGGTGGTCGATCCGCTGCAGGGTCTTCACCTCGCGCTCCAGCCGCGCCCGCGCGGTCGGATCGTGCGCCACGTGCGACCGCAGCACCTTGAGCGCGACCTCGCGGCGCTCCGGTCCCTCGGCCAGGTAGACCACACCCATGCCGCCCTGCCCGAGGCGCCGGATCAGCCGGTACGGCCCGATCCGCTCCTCGACCTCCGCCGGCTTGTCCACCGGCAGGCCCCCTGTACCCGACATGCCATCTACCGTACGTCGGCACCAGCCCACCCGCCCGGGCCCGATCGCATGACCCCGGAGGTAATCGTCGCGGTACAGCTTCTCCGCCAGCCTGGTCGGCATCAGCCGAGATCACCAGGAGGGACCACCATGACGCACTACGCGATCGCCAACCTGACCAACGTCCGCGTCGGCGCCGGCATCGTCGAGTACCTGGAGCGCATCGACGCCACGCTCGCGCCGTACGACGGGCACTTCATCGTGCACGGCAACCCGCCGGAGCACCTGGAGGGGGAGTGGGCCGGCGCGCTGGTCGTGATCGAGTTCCCCAGCTACGAGGCCGCCCGCGGGTGGTACGACTCCCCGGCGTACCAGGAGATCCTGCCGCTGCGTACGAACAACTCCGACGGCGTGACGATGATCGTCGAGGGCGTCGACCGCGACCACGTCGCCACGGACGTGCTGGCGTGAAGGACGCGGCCGGTGCCTCGGGGCGGTGGGCGCCGGCCGCGTCCTGTTCAGGTGACCGGCAGCTTGAAGGCCAGCAGCCCGGTGCCGGTCGCGTTGGTGATCCAGGGGCCTGCGCCGAGGTGCCCCTGGTAGGTCAAGCCGGTCACACCCGTTGCCGGGCCGGACAGGGTGAGCACGAGCTTGCCGCCGGGTTGGTAGGCGACTGACGAGACCGTGACGGCTCCACCTTCCAGCACGAAGTCCGCCGCGGCTCCTGCCTGCACTGTGAGCGGATCGGTCGACCGCAGCTGTACGACGAGCTGCGACCCAGCTGCGGTGACAGCGGACGGGTTCGGCGGAGCGACACCGGCCGACGGGCCGCCGTACAGGTCTCTGCCCAGTACGGCGAACGTGTGGTCGCCCATCTCGCGGTAGCCACCGATGTACGCGTAGTGGCAGCCGTCGTGGCCCGACAACCCGTTGGTGGACAGCAGGGTCACGCCCGCCGTGTCGCCGAGCTGCCGCTGGGCCTCACGGACGTTCATGGTGGTCGTGGTGCCGCAGGGCGACGTACGGACCTGGTAGACGTAGTACTTGATCGAGCCGAAGTCGCTGCGCCAGTCCTGCAGCAGGGCGTTGAAGCCGGTGACGTGGACCGCGGCGTTGTCGTTGTCCGACTCGCCCTGGTACCAGAGCACGCCCTTGACGTTGCCCAGTACGCCGGCCGCCTGCAGGCGTTGCCGGAGCCGGCCGTAATTCGTGGCGAGGTCGTTGGGGCTGCCGTCGTTGCGCTGGAAGAAGCTGATCGGCTGACCGCCGTGCGCGCCGTTGAACAGCGCCACCGGGACCTTGTAGGTGTCCACGATCCTGCGGCCCATCCGGATCGCCCACTGGCCGACCGAGCCGGACTGGTTGGTCACGTCGCCGGTCGCGTAGTGCCAGACCCGGTCGGCGCCGGAGATGGTGCCGTCCGACGTCGACGTACCGAAGCTGCGCAGGTACGGCGACTCCTCCGCGTTCGCGGCGCCGTTGAACTTGGCCGCCTCCGCGTTGGACTGCCCCTGGACCACCAGCACGTCCCCGGAGACCACACCGTCGCGCCGAGCGACCACGCGATCCAGTCCGGGGCCGGTGGCCCGCAGCTCGAAGCTGTACTTGTGCAGCCCCGCGGTGATCCGCGGAGTGAAGCGGAACGCCTTGGACGACGAGCTGAAGGTCTCGGTCCGGCCGGCGCCGGTCACGCGCAGCTGCACCCGCCGTACGCGCGGATCGGTGACAGCACCCGCCACCGGTACGACGGCGCCGTTGCGGCTGTCGCGCGGTACGAGCTGCCGGTCCTGCGGCGACTCCGTCACGCTCACCAGAGACGTGCGGACGTACGCCGTCAGCCGGCGCTGCGAGTAGCGGTTGGCGTTGTTGGCGAAGGTCCAGTCCGGCTGGCCGCTCGGGTTCGTCCCGATGCCCAGCGACAGCAGGCCGTCGGCCGACTCGGTGAACGTGTTGATCGCGAACACCTGCTTGGCCGCCAGGCTCGACGGCCGGTCCGCACCGATCTGGCCAACCTGGAACGAGCCGTAGCCGAGCGGTGAGGTCGGGTTGTCGTCCACGTCGAAGGTGATCGGCGAGGCGTTGGCGACCTGCGTGCTGGCGCTCTCCTGGTACTGGTTCGGCCACATCTCCAGGTAGCCGGTCTGGCCGCTGCCGTTGGTCACACCCGGCACGTTCGAGCGGACCTCCAGATCGCCGACCCGCTGCCGGACGAGCTCACCGGGCCGCGTCGGCAGCCCGATCCGGGCGGCGGTCGCGGTGAACGGCTCCATCGCCGTCCAGACCCACTGCGGGCCGTCCGGTCCGTTCAGCTCGACGCAGTAGCCGACCCGGTCGAAGTTCGAGCCGACCTCACCGGTCCGGTCCAGGCTGTACGGCGGTGTCTGGTTCAGGTAGCTGCCGCGCTCCGGCAGGTCGAGCTGGAGCACGGGAGTGAAGCCGGCCGCCGCACTGTCGCAGGCGGTCGCAGCGACTGAGGCGTCCCGGACGGCAGACGCTGGAGTGGTCAGTGCACTGGCGACCAGCAGGGTGGTGGCGACACCGATGGCATGGGAGCGACGTACCAGGGCGCGGGCGGGCGCAGAACGAGGCATGGACGGACCTCCGATGGCGGGATGTCTCCACCATGGGTAGTGGCCCGCTCACTGTTCGTGCCAGCCCCTTGCGCCCAGCGGTCCGATCCCTGCGCCCAGTGGCACGGTCAGCGGCGGCGGAGTAGTGCGCCGTGGCTGCCGGGTTTGCGGTGGTAGGCGCGGCCGCCGGCGACTGGCTCGAGGCGGGGGCGGGCCAGCTCGACCTGTTCCTCGACGGTCCAGCCTGACGGCCAGGACTGTGCTGCCAGCTTGGCCGGCTCCATTGCCACGAACAGGTGGTCGGTGGGGAAGCGATCCAGCAGGGTCAGGTCCTGCTCGTAGTACAGGACCTCGATCAGCAGGTACGCCGAGCCGGTGAGGCGCCGGGTGGTCGCCAGATCCTCGTAGCTGTGGGGATGCACCCGCACGTCGCCCTGCAGCTCGCGCAGCCGCTCGTAGAAGGACTCGTCTGGCTCGGTCGCGTCGACGGAGTAGTGCTCGGCCAACAGTCGTCGGGTCAGTGCGCCCTCGCACGCGCCCACCTCGATCACCCGCCCGGCCGCTGGGTCCAGGTGCGACCGCACCCAGGCCGCCGTCGCGTCCAGCCGCTCCAGCTCGTACGGCGACGAGGCGAACTCCCACGGGTCAGGCACCAGCGCCGCGTTGCCCCTCAGTGAGAACAGCCGGGCCCGCTCGTCCGGTGTGGAGCCGAAGAACCGCTCGACCGAGTGGACCTTGCCGGTGAGCAGCGCGTTCTCGTCGTCCTCGTCCAGCCCGAGCAGGTCGGTCCCGTGGGTGTTGAGGAAGTCCAGCTTGGCGTCGATCAGTGCGGGGCTGAGGCGCTCGTCGGTGTCGGTGACCCACTGGAACCAGGCGGCGTCGCCGACCGCGTGCAGCACGGGCGCACGGCGTACGAGCCCTGCCAGTTCGAGACCCCAGCGGCCACGACTCTCGCGGTTGTCGGCCGGGTTGTGCGTCCAGACGGTCGCCTCGACGTCGCCGGTCTCCAGGGCGATCGCGTCGGCGGCAGCGCCGGGGGAGAGGGGCTTGGCGCCCTCGGCAGAGGTGCCGAGCAGCTCGGCGAGGGGAGCGAGCCGGCCGGCCAGCGGGACTCCCGCCGGCAGCTTCAGGTAGGTGCCGCGGTCGGCGACGAGCAGGTGCACCTCACGGCCGCGCGCCGGGTCGAGAACGGACAGGAAATCGACGACTACATCTTCCGGACGGAGTACCGCGACGACATCGACCACTCACCCATTTTACGCAAGATCTCTGCGAAATGCGGGTCGAAGCGTGTCGTGTCAGTCCCGCAGCAGCGCGGCGACCGACTCGGTGACGACCTTGCGGCGGTCGGCCGACGACGTGTGCTCGACCAGCGCGGCGTACTCCGGCGTCATGTTCGCCCACAGGGTCGCCTGGTGGATGACCAGGCTGAGCAGCACGATCGGCTCGTACCTGCTCGGCAGTACGCCGTCGCGCTGCGCCTGCGCGATCGCCTCGGTCTTGTGCCGGTTGCTCTCGACGATCGCGTCCAGCGGGTCGGTCGTGCCGGCCCGCTCCAGTCGGTACCACGTCGCGAGCCGCTGGACCTCCGGGTACTGCTCGTAGCCGTCGAACAAGCGGCCGGCGTACTCCGGCAGGTCGGTCGGATCGATCGGCACCGCGCTGACGGTGTGCTCGACGATCTCGTTGAAGACCGCGTCGAACAGGCCGTCCTTGCTGCCGAAGTAGTGGTAGATCTGCGCCTTGTTCGAGCCGGACTCGGCCGCGATCCGGTCGACCCGCGCGCCGGCGATGCCGTACGCGCCGAACTCCTTGCGGGCTGCCTGCAGCAGCCGCTTCTTGGTCGCCTCAGCGTCTCCGGCCATGCGGCCAGAATACCGCAACTAACTGGATAGTTGACTCACTCGCAGGCTCGTGCTTCACTTCAACTAACCAGTCAGTCAGGACAGATGAGCAACGATGAAGGTCTTTCTCGTCACCGGCAGTTCACGAGGTCTCGGCCGAGAGATCGCGCAGGCCGCACTCGCCGTCGGCCACCAGGTCGTCGCCACCGCCCGCCGGCCCGAGCAGCTCTCCGATCTCGTCAGTCAGTACGGCGACCAGGTGCGCACTGTGGCGCTGGACGTCACCGACCCGGCCGCCGCGGAGTCCGCGGTCCAGGCCGCGGTCGACGCGTTCGGGCGGCTGGACGTGGTCGTCAACAACGCGGGGTACGCCAACTTCGTCGCCTTCGAGGACATCCCGATGGACGACTTCCGCGAGCAGGTCGAGACCAACCTGTTCGGTGTCGTCAACGTGACCCGGGCCGCGCTGCCGGTCTTCCGCGCGCAGGGCTCCGGGTACTTCGTCCAGGTGTCGTCGGTCGGTGGCCGGTCCGTCGCGCCCGGGCTGTCGGCGTACCAGACCGCGAAGTGGGCCGTCGGCGGCTTCTCGGGCGTGCTCGCCCGCGAGCTCAACCCGCTGGGGATCAAGGTCACCGTGCTCGAGCCGGGCGGCATGAGCACGGACTGGGCCGGCTCGTCGATGAAGGTCTACCCGGTCAGTACGGCGTACGAGGAGTCGATCGGCCGGCTGCGGGACTACATGGCGAACGGGGTCGTGGGCAGCGATCCGGCGAAGGTCGCACAGGTCGTCCTGCACCTGGCGGACAGCGAGGAGGTGCCGGAGCGGCTGCTGCTGGGCAACGACGCGCTCATCGTCGCCGAGGCCTACGAGCAGGACCGCGCCGCCGAGGCCGCCCGCTGGATCGAGACCTCCCGATCCACCGACGCCGACGGCGTCACTCGCGAGGAGCTGGACCCGCTGGCCCACATCTGACGTAGCTTTCACGGGGTGAGGACGATCTGGGTGCTGGCCGTCGTGCTGCTGCTCGGCGGGTGCGGGACCGAGGTCGCGAGCCAAGGGTCACCGCCGCCGGCGACGCCGGTTCCGACCGGTGAGGCGACCGGCGGCCCGATCCCGACGCCGCCGCCGAAGGTGTGCCCCGCGTCCGGCGCGCAGGTCGGCGTCGGTCCGGTCGAGGCGGCGCTCGGGCATCGCGCTGTGGTGCTCACGGTGACCAACTGCCGGGCTACAACCCTGACGCTCAACGGGTATCCGGCGGTCGTCGTACTGGACTACTGGCGCAAGCCGCTCGGGACGACGGTCGCGCACGACTCGTCGTACATGGCGATCGATCCCGGACCGCAGCGCTTGCGGCTGGGCAAGGGGCAGACCGCGGTGTCAGTAGTTGCCTGGAGCAACACCGTGGCGGACGGCCCCGACCCGCAGACCGGGCAGTTCCTGAAAGTTGCCGCGAGCAAGGGTGACGCCCAGGCCGTCTGGCCGGTGATGACCGATCTCGGGACCACCGGCAAGCTCGAAGTGACAGCCTGGGCGCGAAAGCTGAAGTCCTAGGTGTGATGTCCAGGGAGGTTGGTCAGTCGGGTGATGGGTGGCTGGCCTCCGATGGCGCTGTGGGGTCGGTGGTGATTGTAGAAGTGCAGCCAGCCGGG
>NZ_BAAANC010000003.1:0-17814 GCF_039529595.1 Kribbella lupini
AAGGGCCTTACCGCTCGACTTGCATGTGTTAAGCACGCCGCCAGCGTTCGTCCTGAGCCAGGATCAAACTCTCCGTTGAAATCTATATATCCACCACAACCCAAAGGGCCATGGAGAACAGACAAAACAGAAAACGATCCAATGCAATCAGAAACAAATCAAACTGACTTGAATCCAGAAAAATTACAAAGGAATCCAATCACGAAATCAAAAAGATGACCCGTGAATGGGGGTTAATGCTAAATTTCGGCATTGACTTTCGGCACGCTGTTGAGTTCTCAAGAATCGGGCGCACACCGCGTCCATGACCTCTCAGCCAGGACTCCGGGGCAACTCGACAAACCTTACTGTTTCGTCCAGGCCCGGTCAAATCGGCCCTTTTCGATCCAGTTCCCTGCGTGACTCAGCAGCCCAAACCCGCACGAGGCGCGTCTCGGCTCCAGGAACCTTCAGGGATTGTGTTGAGGCGACCGGCCGCTTTCGCGTCCCGCACTCGCTCCAACAAGAAGAACATTACTGACATTCGGGGTGAAGATGCAAATCGAGGGTTGGGGCCCGCCGGCACTGGGTACCGACGGGCCCCGACGAGCTCAGGACTTGCGCTTGGTGACCTCTTCGGTGGCCGTCGGCAGGACCTTGTGGAGGTCCCCCACCACCCCGAAGTCGACCAGCTCGAAGATCGGAGCTTCCTCGTCCTTGTTGATGGCGACGATCGTCTTCGAGGTCTGCATGCCGGCGCGGTGCTGGATCGCCCCGGAGATGCCCGCGGCCACGTACAGCTGCGGAGACACGGTCTTGCCCGTCTGGCCCACCTGGTAGGCGTGCGGGTACCACCCGGAGTCCACAGCGGCCCTGGAAGCGCCTACAGCTGCGCCCAGGGAGTCCGCGAAGGCCTCCACCGGACCGAAGTCACCACCGGTCCCCCGGCCACCCGAGACGATGATCGCGGCTTCCGTCAGCTCGGGCCGGCCAGTGGCCTCCCGGGGCTTGGAGTCGGTGATGCGAGCGGTCTTCGCGGCGTCGGAGATCGTCACGTCGAACTCCTCCACCTCCGGCGACGTCTCGGCCGCCTCAGGAGTGGCCGCGTTCGGCTTCACCGTGATGATCGGCGTCCCGTGGGTCACCTTCGCCTGGACCGTGTAGTTGCCCGCGAACACCGACTGCGTGGTCACCGGGCCCGCCTGCACGTCGACGGCGTCGGTGATCAGACCGGACTCCAGCTTGACCGCCAACCGGGCGGCGATCTCCTTGCCCTCGGCGTTGGACGAGATCAGGATCGCGGCCGGCTCGAGCTTGGCCGCGACCTGCTGCAGCGCCTCGGCCTTCGGGGCCACCAGGTACTGCGTCAGCTCCGGGTTGGTCAGCGCGATCACCTTGGTGGCGCCGTACTGGCCCAGGGCCGGGAGTGCGTCCTGGACTCCCTCGCCGATGTAGACCGCGACCGGCTCGCCGAGGCGACGGGCGATGGTGAGGAGCTCCGCGGTGGTCTTGCGGACCGTGCCGCCGGTGTGGTCGACGAGAACGAGAACGTTCGACATATTCGGGTCGCTCCTCAGAGGAACTTGTTGGTGGACAGGAACTCGACGAGCTGGGCAGCGCCGCTGCCGTCCTCGTCGGCGACGATCGTGCCGGCGGTGCGTGCCGGACGAGCGGTCACCTCGGTGACCTCGGTCCAGGCCCCGGCCTGGCCCACCTGCTCGCCGGACAGCTCCAGGTCGGCCAGCGACCAGGTCTCGACCGGCTTCTTCTTCGCGGCCATGATCCCCTTGAACGACGGGTACCGCGGCTCGTTGGCCTGGTCGCTCACGCTCAGGACGAGCGGCAGCGTGCCCTCGACGGTGTCGCTGGCGGTGTCACCGTCGCGACGGATCTTCACCGTGGTGCCGTCGACGGTCACCTCCGAACCCAGCGTGACGGCCGGCAGGCCGAGGCGCTCGGCCACCATCGCGGGGACGACCCCCATGCCACCGTCGGTGGAGCCCATCCCGAACACGACCAGGTCGGCCTCGAGCTTGCCCAGCGCCTTGGCCAGGATCAGCGAGGTCGCCACGGCGTCCGAGCCGTGGATCGCGTCGTCGATCACGTGAACGCCGGCGTCGGCGCCCATCTGCAGGCCCTTCTTGACGGCGTCGGCGGCCTGCTCGGGACCGACGGTGAGCACGGTCACCTCGGCGTCGCCGTTCTCCTTGACGGTGAGCGCGGTCTCGACGGCGTACTCGTCCAGTTCGGACAGCAGCCCGTCGACACCGGCGCGGTCCACCGTGTTGTCCTCGGAGCGGAAGCGGCGGTCCGCCGTGGCATCCGGCACGAACTTCGCGCAGACGACGATCTTCATAGCGTGTGGGACCCCTTCTGGTTAACGGTCTCTCCCAGCCTGCCACGGATGTTACTCACGAGAAACATATGCATGGTGCGAGTCCCATCACAGTTACGCTGACCGGGTGACCGAGACGTTACCTCTTACCGGCGAGCGGACCGCCCCGGGGATCTGGCACGAGAACTACTGGTTCGCGCGCCACGAGGCTGCCTACCGCTGGATCGTGGACAGCGTGCGGCCGGACGGCCGTGTCCTCGACGCCGGCTGCGGCGAGGGGTACGGCGCGGAGCTGCTGCGCACCGGCGGCGCGGAGCAGGTGTTCGGCCTCGACTACGAAGGTACGACGCTCAGGCACGCGGCCAAGGCTTATCCACAGGTCAATCTGGTCCAGGGCAATCTCGTCCAGACGGGGTTCGCCGACGGCGCCTTCGACCTGGTCACCAGCCTGCAGACCGTCGAGCACCTCTGGGAGCAGCCACGGTTCGTCGCCGAGTGCGCGCGGATCCTGGCGCCGCAGGGAACGCTGATCCTCACGACACCGAACCGGCTGACCTTCCCGCCGGGGAACTGGTACCACACGCGGGAGCTGACGGCCGGCGAGCTGGTCGAGCTCGTGGAGGCCGAGCTCGAGGTCACGCAGGTGCTCGGACTGCACCACGGCCCGCGGCTGCGGGAGTGGGAGGCGCGGCACGGGGACTGCGTGGAGCGGCAGCTGGAGGTCGAGCACCCGAAGTGGGCCGAGGACCTGGTGACGCTGGTGACCGGGACGCGTCAGGAGGACTTCGAGCTGCGGAGCGACGGACTCGACGGGTGCTTGGATCTGGTGGTCGTCGCGCGGAGACCGGCCACCACCGCCGAGTGACCGAGGCTCAGGGCCGGACGAACCGCTCGATGACCTTGCCGACGATCAGGTAGACCAGCGCCGCGATCCCCCAGTTCACCAGCAGGGTGTTCTTCGCGGTCTCCAGCCGGAACAGGTCCTTGAACGGACCGACCAGATCGTGCCCGCGCTCCAGCACCCAGCGGACGATCTCGTTGCTCTGGTTGGCCTGGTCGAGCGCCGTGAACAACGCCCCCAGCGCCAGTACGGCGGCCGCCAGTACGGCGAGCAACCACACCAGCGAGGCGATCAGGTTCCGGACCCGCTTCACGCCGGAGCCGACCGTCGACATCGCCGCCCGGCCCTTGCCCGGTGACGAGGAAGGCTTCTCTCGCGCCGCCCGGGCCGCGGCCAGCGGGTTCTCCCCCGGTTTGTTGCCCGAGGCACCCGTCGTGGCCGGCTTGGGCAGCGACGTGGTTGCCGCCGTGTCGTCGGCCGGCGCCTTCGCCTCGGCGGCAGCGGCCGCATCGCGGGCCTTCTGCGCCGCGACGATCTCGGCGGCGGTCTGCGGTTTGGTCTTCGTGGCCGTCACAGCCCGACTCGAGTCCGGCGCCTTGCCGGCGTCGTCGGCCGGCTTGGTGGCCTGGTCGGACTCGGTGGCCTCGGCCGCCTTGTCGTCCTGTGTACTCACGTCGTCCATCTCCTCAGCCGGGGTCGGTTCCTCGTCCGCCACCTGCGCCGGCGTCTTCTTACGCCGGTTGCCCGGGACCGGGCGCGGCGACAACCGTCGCCGGACGCCCAGTGGGCGCTTGTCCCCACTGTCCAACGTAGCGACGCCGGGACCTTCCGTCACGATCGGTACCGGGTCGACCGCCCGGTACCGGGCCTGCGTGATCGAGCCGTCGGCCGCCGCCTGGTCGAGCGACGTCCCGCCGCCGGCGGCGTCCTCGACGGCCGGTACGGCGGAGCCCAGGGCGGACAGGCGTGCGGCGCCTGTCTGGTCAACCACGCGGGGACTCCTCTCCGACGACTTCCGGGACATACTGCCCGACTGGTGAGTAACTTGAGAACCCCTCGGCGCCCGACAGCGCGTCACCACTCGTAGAAGTACGGTTACCCGCCGGGGTGGTGTCCACACCACCCGCCGCGCCGCGCGGTGGCCGGATCTCCGCAACACTGGTCACTTCTGCCCCACCAGTCGGCCCCAGGCCGGCGCGCAGCCGGGCCGCGGTCTCCTCGTTCTCCCGGGCCAGACCGGCCAGGTACTCGCGCCGTTCCGCGCCGTCGGCGTACCGGGTGACTCGGTCCCGGACGACGACCGCCGGGATGCCGACCGCCACGGCGTACTCCGGGATGTTGCCGCGGGCAACACTGTTGGCGCCGATCACCGCGCCGCGGCCGATGTCGGTGCCGCGGGTGACGGTCACCTTCGTGGCCAGCCAGCAGTCCGGGCCGATCCGGACCGGCGACTTCACCAGGCCCTGGTCCTTGATCGGCAGGCCGAGGTCGTCGGTCTTGTGGTCGAAGTCGCAGATGTAGGTCCAGTCGGCCACCAGCGTGGACGCGCCGATCTCGACGTCGAGGTAGCAGTTCACCGTGACGTCGCGGGCGAAGACCACCTTGTCGCCGATCCGCAGCGTGCCCTCGTGCGCGCGCAGCCGGGTCTCGTCGCCCAGGTGCACCCACTTGCCGAGCACGATCCGGCCGTGCCCGGGGCGGGCGACGATCTCCAGCTTCTTGCCGAGGAAGACGAATCCCTCGGTGATCACCTGGGGATGGCGCAGCTTGAACCACGCGAACCGCCAGTAGCGCTTCAGGTAGTACGGCGTCCACGCCCGGTGGCGGACCACCCAGCGCAGGTTCTCGAACGACAGCAACCGCATCAGGCCAGTATCTACTCCGCGACCCCGGTGACGGACACGTTGTAGTAGAGCTCGTCGGGAACGACCTGCGCGAGTACCTTGTCCACCTTCGACAGCTGCAGCCACGACTTGTACGCGAACATCCGCCACCCGAAGCCGAGCTTCTGCTCCGGTACGGCGGCCTCGAACGTCCGGATCGGCCAGCCGACCCACGCCGCCAGCAGCTCCTCGGTCACGGTCTTCACCTCGACCGCACCCGCGCGCGAGGCCGTCCGGGCCAGCGTGTCCGGGTCGAACGTGTGCAGGTCGACCACGGCCTCCAGCGCCGCCGCGCGGGACGACTCGTCCAGCTCCGCCTGCGGCCGGCGCCAGTCGGTCAGCGCCGGGAGCTTGGTCAGGTTCGTGGTCGCCCACCAGGTGAACCGCGACAGCCGGCGCGCCACGAAGTCGCCGTACCGGGTCGGCTCGCCGCAGATGACGAAGCGGCCACCGGGCTTGAGCACGCGCAGCATCTCGCGGAACGCCAGCTCGACGTCGGGGATGTGGTGGATCACCGCGTGCCCGATCACCAGGTCGAAGGTGTTGTCGTCGTACGGCAGCTTCTCGGCGTCGGCGACCTTGCCCTCGACGGCGAAGCCGAGCGTCTCGGCGTTCTTCTTCGCCGCCTCGACCATGCCCGGCGACAGGTCGGTCACGTGCGCCTCGGCCAGGACGCCGGCCAGCTTGAGGTTGAGCGTGAAGAAGCCGGTGCCGGCGCCGATCTCCAGCGACTTGCCGTACGGCCAGCCCTGGTCGCCGGCGATCGCGGTGAAGCGGTCGCGGGCGTAGGTGACGCAGCGCTCGTCGTACGAGATCGACCACTTCTCGTCGTACGTCGAGGCTTCCCAGTCGTGGTAGAGCACCTGGGCCAGCTTGTTGTCGTTCCAGGCCGCCTCGACCTCTTCGGCCGTGGCAGCAGGCTTCTCAGCAGACGTGGTCATTCACATTCCCTTGAACTCGGCCTTACCAGGGCCGTTCTCGACGAAGGACTTCATCCCGATCGTGCGGTCCTCGGTGGCGAACAGCCCGGCGAACTGCTGCCGCTCGATCTCCAGCCCGGTGTGCAGGTCGACGCCGAGCCCGGCGTCGATCGACTCCTTGGCGGCGCGCAGGGCCAGAGCAGCCCCAGCCGAGAACTGCGAGGCCCAGGCCACGGCGGCCGTGTAGACCTCGGCAGCAGGGACGACCTGGTCCACGAGCCCGATCCGCAGCGACTCCTCGGCGGAGACGAAGCGGCCGGTGTAGATCAGGTCCTTGGCCTTCGACGGGCCGATCAGCCGCGACAGCCGCTGGGTGCCGCCGGCGCCCGGGATGATGCCGAGGAGGATCTCGGGCTGGCCGAGCTTGGCGTCGTCGGCCGCGATCCGGTAGTCGGCGCACAGCGCGAGCTCGCAGCCGCCACCGAGCGCGTACCCGGTGATCGCCGCCACTGTCGGCTTCGGGATCTCCGCCACGGCGGACAGCGAGGCCTGCAGCGGGCCGGAGCGACGGACCATGTCGGCGTACGACATGTCGGCCATCTCCTTGATGTCCGCGCCGGCCGCGAAGACCTTCTCGCCGCCGTAGACCACGACCGCACGCACCTCGTCCGAGGCCGTCGCCTCGAGAGCCGCGGCCCGGATCTCGTCCTGGACCTGGACGTTCAGCGCGTTCATCTTCGGCCGGTCCAGCCGGATCGTGCCGACCCCGTCGGCCACCGTCAGGTTGACGAACTCGCCCATCGCCTCGCTCCTCCAGTCGTGGTACTACCCGCGGGTCACATCCACGGCACCGTACCGGACGGCCGCTGGTATCACCGCAGGAGGCCGCAGTTGAGCGGGGTGGGAGCAGTGCTCCCACCCCGCGTCCACCTCCGCCCCGAGGTGGTCAGAGGTCGACGGGCTGGCCTGCCGCGACCGAGCGGCGGGCCGCGTCGACGATTCGGAGGGTGCGGAGGCCGACGGCGCCGTCCGGCTGCGGTACGACGGCCGGCTGCTGCCCCGGGACGGCCGGACCGGAGGCCCTGACCGCGGAGAGGAACTCCCCGAGCATCGTGGCGTCCAGGTTGCCGCCGATGCCCAGGTACACCTCGCCGGACGCGTCGGTGCCGCCGACGTGCTCCTGGAACGGCGCGATCTCCACCGAGCCGTTGGTGCCGGTCACCTGCAGCGTCACACCACCCCAGGTCGGGCCGTTGTCCGGCACGCTCCAGGAGCAGTCGATGGTGGCCAGCAGCCCGTTGGCGTAGGTGATGGTGACCAGACCGCCGGTCTCGACGGCCACGTCCTTGTCCTGGTGCAGCACGTGGTTGGCGGCGGCGTGGACTCGCGCCGCCTCGACCCCACCGGTCAGGCCGTCGATCAGGTCGGCGCAGTGGACGGTGTGGTCGACCAGCGCTCCCCCACCGGCCAGCTTCGCGTCGGTGAACCACTGCCGGGCGTCGTACGGGATCTTGCCGTTGTTGGTCCCCAGCACCGCGAACACGTCGCCGAGCCGGCCGGCCTCCACCGACGCCTTCAACCGCCCGTACGACGGCGCGAAGCGCACCGGGTAGGCAACCATCAGGATCGTCCCGGCCGCCGCGCACGCGGCCAGCATGGCCTCGCCGTCGGCGACCTCGGTGGCCAGCGGCTTCTCGCAGAGCACGTGCGCGCCGACGGCAGCGGCCCGCTCGACCAGCGGCCGGTGGAGCGCGTTCTCGCTGGTCACCACGACCGCGTCCGGGCCCCAGGCGAACAGCTCGTCGTACGAGTCGACGTACGCGATGCCGTGGTCAGCGGCGAAGGCGGCTCCGCGCGGGCCTGCGTCGGGAGCGCCCGCGCCGTCAGGGTCCGAGGACAGGACCTCGACGCCCGGAAGCCCGGACAGCAACGAGCAGTACGAGGAGGCGTGCGTGTGCGCGAACGAGGCGATCGCAACCTTGAGGCTCATCGGGCCGCTCCTGCCGGGTCGAAGCTCAACATGTCGATCGTGCGCCCGGTCTCCATCGAGGCCCGGGCTGCTTCGGCCAGGTAGACCGCCGCCGCGCCGTCGGCCGCGTTGACCCGCGGCTCGGCGCCACCGCGCAGGGCGACCGCGAACTCCCGCAGCTGGGTCAGGTACGGGCTCTCGCCGAGCGTGTTCGCGGGGATCAGCAGGTCTCCGGCCGAGCCGCCGTCCTGCAGTTCCTCGGCGTACCCGGTGTCCTCGGCCGACGAGAAGTGCAGCTGCCCGCTCGCGCCGGCGATCGAGAAGGTGGTCTTGAACGGCGTGCCGGGCGCTCCCCAGGTGGCGCGCAGATGACTGATCGCGCCGCCGGCGTGGGTCAGCGTCACGTGAGCCGCGACGTTGACCGGCGAGATGCCGTCCACCGACGGCGGGCTCTGTACGGCGTACACGCTCTCGACCTCGCCGCACAGCCAGCGGGCCTGGTCGAGGTCGTGCACCATCAGGTCCATGATCACGCCGCCGGAGCGGGCGACGTCGCGGTACCAGCCCTTGCCGGCCGGTGAGCTGGCCTGCCGGGAGAAGCGGGCCACCGCGACCTGACCGATCCGGCCGGCGCGCACCGCGTCGTAGGCCGCCTGGTACGCCGGGAAGAAGCGGACCACGTGCGCCGGGTACAGCTTCACCCCGGCGGCGGCCGCGGCCGTCGACAACTCGTGCGACGCCGCGGCGGTCAACGTCAGCGGCTTCTCGCAGATGACGTCGCGCCCGGCCTTGATCGCGGCCAGCGTGACGTCGTGATGGGTCGCCGACGGCGTGACGATGTCGACGAACTCGACCGCGGCCAGCAGCTCGTCGAGCGACCCCGCGACCTCCAGCCCGTACTGCGCCGCCAGCTCGGCGGCGCCGTCGACGGAATGGACCAGGACACGCGCGCCGAGCGCCTTCCAGGCCGCGACGTGGACGTGCGCGATGTTGCCCGCGCCCACCAGCCCGACCGTCAGGCCTTTGAGGTCTGTCATGAAGATTCCTTACTTGAGACCAGAGAAAGCAATACCTTCGACGACGCGACGCTGCAGTACGACGAAGAGGATCAGGACGGGCGCCATCGCCATCAGCGCGGCCGCCATCAGCACGCCGGGCGAGATGGTGCCCTGGTAGCCGGCCAGCGTGGCCAGGCCGACCGACAGCGGCATCTTCTCGGGGCTGGTCGCGATCACCAGCGGCCAGAGCAGGTCCGCCCAGGAGGCGAGCACGGTGATGATCGCCAGCGAGATCAGCCCGGGCCGGGCCACCGGCAGGACGACCTTCCAGAACGTCTGCCACGGGTTGCAGCCGTCGAGACGGGCCGCCTCCTCGAGCTCGGCCGGGATGGTCCGGAAGAACTGCATCATCAGGAACGTGCCGAACGCGCTGAAGATGCCGGGGGCAATGATTCCCTGGACCGAGTCGAGCCAGCCCAGCGACTGGATGATCTGGTACTGCGGGATCAGGTACACCTGGCTGGGCACCATCAGGATCGACAGGATCAGCGCCAGCATCAGCCCCTTGAACCGGAACGACATCCGGGCGAAGGCGTACCCGGCCATCGAGCAGAGCACCAGCTGACCGATCGTCCGGCCGGCGGTGACCGCCACCGACACCCAGAACTGGTCCAGGAACGGCAGCCGCTGGAACACCTCGGAGAAGTTGCTCCACTGCAGCTTGGCCGGGAGCACGTCCGGCGGCACCGACTGGATCTCGGCCTGGCTGGAGAACGCCATCTTCAGCTGCCACAGGAACGGGAACATCATCACCAGGCTGCCGAGGATCAGCACCACGTGCGCGACCCGGTTGCTGCCCAGTCTCTGTGAGTTGCGGCTAGTCATAGCTCACCCACCTGCGCTGGAAGCGGAACTGGAACGCCGTCAGCAGCCCGACCACGGCCAGGATCAGCACGGCGATCGCCGCGGCGTACCCGCGGTCGTTGCCGACGAAGGCGGCGTCGTAGAACAGGAAGACCAGCGACTGCGTCTTCGGCATCACCGGGTTGGTCGGCCCGAGCAGCGCGAACAGCTGGTCGAACAGCTGGAACCCGGCGATCGTGGTGACGACGGACAGGAAGAAGATCGACGGCGTCAGCAGCGGCACGGTGATCGCGCGGAACTGCTGCACCCGGGAGGCGCCGTCCAGCGACGCCGCCTCGTACAGCTCGCCCGGGATGCCCTTCAGCCCGGCCGACAGCACGATCATGTTGAAGCCGATCGACATCCACAGGCCGAGCAGCGCGACCGCGACCAGCGCGAACCACGGCTGGGTGATCCACGAGGGGCCGTCGATACCGATCACCTTCAGCGCCTGGTTCAGTACGCCGTACTCGCCGTTGTAGATGATCCGCCAGACCAGGGAGATCGCGGTCGGCAGGGCGACGTACGGGAGGAAGAACAGCGTCCGGTAGACCATCGCGCCGCGCAGCCCGGGCCGGTTGAGCAGGCTGGCGAACAGCACCGCCAGCGGGATGCCGAGCAGCACGATCGCCGTGTAGACGACCGTGTTGACGATCGCCCGGTAGACCTCGCCGTCGGCGACGAGCGTGCTGTAGTTCTCGGCGCCGACCCAGGTGCTGCCGCCGAACGGTCCCGTCTCGGTGAAGCTGTCGTACAGGGTCTTCACCAGCGGCCACAGGTAGAAGACCCCGACCCCGAGAAAGGTCGGCAGGACGAACAGCCAGGGCCACCCGCCGTCGGCCCGCCGTGCCTTCACTTCTCCTTGCCCAGCGCCTCGTCCATCTTGGCCGCGACCGCCGGTCCGACCTCGGACATCGGCTTGTCACCGCCGAACGCGGGCGCGACCTCGTCGGTCTCCAGCTTGTTCCACACCGAGGTGTCCTTGCTCACCGGGTACGGCTCGCTGTACTGCGAGGCGGCGTCGATGAACGTCTTCAGCGCGTACGGCGCGGAGCTCACGAAGTCGCCCTGGGTGCCGTTGAACGCCGGGTTGGCGGCGCCGGCCTTGGCCTGGATCAGCGCGGCGTCCTTGCCGCCCAGGAAGGCCAGGAACGCGGCCGCGGCCTGCGGGTTCTTCGACTTGGCGCTCATCACGTTGGCCAGGCCGTGGATCGGCGTCTTGCGCTCACCGTTCGGGGCCTTCGGCAACGGCAGGATGGCCAGGTCGTTCTTCACCGGCGACTTCAGCGCCATCGAGACCAGCCAGTTGCCGTTCCACATCATCGCGGCCTTGCCGCTGAAGAAGCGTTCCCGGCCGGGCGTCTCGGCGTTCTGCGCGGCGGTCGGGGTGTAGCCGGCCTTGACCATGTCCGACCAGAACTGCAGGCCCTCGATCGACTTCGGGTCGCCGTACCCGGACTTGCCGTCCTTGATCACGTACCCGCCGTTGCTCATGATCGCCGGGTAGTAGTTGCCCTGGTTGCCCAGTTCGTCACCGCTGGCCCAGATGCCCTTCGGGCCGAGCGCGGCCTTGAGCTTCGCGGCGGCGGCCTTGTAGTCGTCCCAGGTCCAGTCGGCGGTCGGCTCGGCCACCTTGGCCTCGGCGAAGAGCTTCTTGTTGTACCAGAACGCGATCGTGTCGAAGTCCTTCGGGACGCCGTACTGCTTGCCGTCCCAGGAGTAGAGGTCGTTGAGCGCCTGGGGGTAGTTGGCCGGGTCGACCTGCTTGTCCTCGAGCAGGCCGTCCAGCGGCGCCAGCTGCTTGTTGGCCGCGAACAGCTGCAGGTTCGGGCCGTTCATCCAGAACACGTCGGGCAGGTTGTCCGAGGAGCCCTGGGTCTTCAGCTTGGTGAAGTACTGGTCGAAGGTGGCCAGCGAGATCGACACCTTCACGTTCGGGTACTTCGCGTTGAACGCCTTGACCAGCTCCTGCATCGCGGGCTGCTGGTTGACGTCCCAGATCGCGTAGGTGAGGTCGCCCTTCACCTGGGCGGGGTCGTCGGGGACCTTGGCGTCACCGGCGTCGTTGCCGGAGTTCCCGCCACAGGCTGTGAGGGCGGTGGCGGCCAGCGCGACGCCGGCCAGCAGGGCTGTGATTCGCATAGTTTTTCTCCTCGGCTCCGGGCACGAGTGGCAACAACTTACGGTTACTGCGCGCGTCTGTTCAAAACAGCCTTTCATGAACACTATCAACATCGCTAGGGACAACTCTTGCCCGTTGTGCACGTGTTTGACACGTCATGGGCAGAATGTGCCGGTGACCGAAGCCACCGCCGCCCCGAACGAGCTCGGCCCTGCCCCCGACCCGGACGTCCGGCTCGGCGCGCAGGTGCATGCCGACGGCACCACCTTCACGCTCTGGGCCCCCGCCGCCGAGCGGGTGGAGCTCGCGCTGCTCGGCCCGGACGGTGCCCAGCGCAACCTGGACCTGGCGCACACCGGCGAGTACTGGACCGGCTTCGTCGCCGGCATCGGGCACGGCCAGCGCTACGGCTACCGGGTGCACGGCCCGTTCGACCCGTCGCACGGCCTGCGCTTCCACCCGGCCAAGCTCCTGCTCGACCCGTACGCCCGGGCCGTCGACGGCACGCTCGACTTCGCCAGCCCGCTGATCTACGACTCCTCCGACGGCGACTCGGCCGGGCACGTCCCGGTCGGCGTGGTGGTCGCGGACGGCGAGCCGCCGCCGCCGATCAGCCGCCCGGTCCCGTGGAGCGAGACGGTGATCTACGAGCTGCACACCAAGGGCTTCACCAAGCTGCACCCCGACGTACCGGAGCACCAGCGGGGAACGTACGCCGGTCTGGCGCACCCGTCCGTGATCAACTATCTGACCGAGCTCGGCATCACCTCGGTCGAGCTGCTGCCGATCCACCACTTCCTCACCGAGCCGGCGATCGCCGCCCGCGGCCTGCCGAACTACTGGGGCTACAACACGCTGAACTACTTCGCCCCGCACGGACCGTTCTCGTCGGCGGGCTCGGCCGGTGAGCAGGTGGCCGAGTTCAAGGCGATGGTCGCCGCGTTCCATGCCGCGGGCATCGAAGTCATTCTCGACGTGGTCTACAACCACACCGCCGAGGGCGGATTCGACGGCCCGACGCTGAGCTTCCGCGGGATCGACAACCGCGCCTACTACCGGCTCACCCACGGCGGCGTCACGTACGACGTGACCGGCACCGGCAACTCGGTCGACACCTCGCACCCGCAGGTCCGGCGGCTGGTGATGGACTCGCTGCGCTACTGGGTCGAGGAGATGGGCGTCGACGGGTTCCGCTTCGACCTGGCGGTGACGCTGATCCGCAACGAGCGGCACGAGGTCGACACCGTCGACCACCCGTTCCTGGCCGAGGTGGCCGCCGACCCGGTGCTCGGCCGGGTCAAGCTGATCTCCGAGCCCTGGGACGTCGGCCCGTTCGGCTACCAGGTCGGCAACTTCGGGACGCCGTGGTCGGAGTGGAACGGCAAGTTCCGCGACTCGGTCCGCGACGTGTGGCGCACGTCGTCGTACGGCGTGCAGGACCTGGCGTACCGGCTGTCCGGGTCCAGCGACCTGTACGGCGACGACGGGCGCTACCCGTACGCCTCGATCAACTTCGTCACCGCCCATGACGGCTTCACCCTGCGCGACCTGGTCTCGTACAACCACAAGCACAACGAGGCCAACCGCGAGGACAACCGCGACGGCACCGACGACAACCGGTCCTGGAACTGCGGCGTCGAGGGCGAGACCGACGACCCGGGCGTGATCGCGCTGCGCAAGCGGCAGATGGCAAACCTGATGGCGACGCTGGTGCTGTCGACCGGCGTACCGATGATCACCGCCGGGGACGAGTGCGGCCGGACCCAGTACGGGAACAACAACGCCTATTGCCAGGACAGCGAGATCTCCTGGTTCGACTGGACGCTGCCCTCGACCTGGTCGGACCACCTCGGGCTGACCAAGCAGCTGCTCGCGCTCCGGGCGGCGCACCCCGCGCTGCGCCAGTGGCACTACTTCTCCGGGCAGCCGGTGGTACCGGGCGGCCGCAAGGACCTGTCGTGGATCGCGCCGCACGGCGGTGAGATGACCGAGAACGACTGGCACGACGGAAACCTCCGCACCATCGGCATGTTCCTGGCCGGCGACGCGCTGCGCGGAACCGATGCCGAGGGCAACATCCTGACCGACCACTCGTTCCTGCTGGTGCTGAACGCGACCGCCGACGCGCGGGAGGTCGTCGTCCCGGACGCGTCCTGGGCGCCGGGGTACGAGGTCGTGCTGGACACGTCGGGGTCGGGCGTCACCGAGGTCGAGGCCGGGGCACGGGTACCGCTCGCGCCGCGGTGCGTGGTGCTGCTGCGCGCACTCTGAGGCTGTTCACCTTCGCCTAGTACTTTCACTGGTCACCTGCTGTTCATGCTTTGGGGGGACCAGTGTTCTTGTTGCGTCGCGAGGCCCGCGAACGAACCACGCCGATCGGCGCCCTGCACCGCGCGGTCACCCGCTGGGGCGAGGCGGAGGGCTCCAGCTCGCGGATGGCCTTCCGCCGCTGGTGCGACGGAGTGGCGTACGTCGACGTCCAGGCGCGCACGTACGCCGACTTCTGGACCCGGCAGAACGAGCAGGCGCTCGCCGCCGACGGACCGCTGTGGGTGGTGCTCGGCGACTCGACCGCCCAGGGCCTCGGCGCGTCCTCACCGCTGCACGGGTACGTCGGCCAGGTCCTGCGAGTACTCCGGTCCACCGGTACGCCGTGGCGAGTGCTGAACCTCTCCCGCTCCGGCGCCCAGACCAAGCACGTGCTCCAGGACCAGCTGCCGCTGATGGACGGCCTGCACCCCGCGCTGGTCACCTGCGGCATCGGCACCAACGACGTACTCGGTACGCCGCCGAAGCGGTTCCGGGACCACCTGCGTCAGGTGATCGGCCGGCTGCCCTCCTCCTCCGTGGTGATGGACCTGACCGTGCCGGACCGCTTCTGGCGCGTCGGCGGGGCCATCAGCCCGTACGTGACCAGCGTGAACCAGCTGATCGGCTCGACCGCTGCTGAACGCGGTCTGCCGGTGGCGGAGGTCTCCCGGTACGCCCGGCCGCCTTGGCGTGGGCTGCTGGCTCCGGACAACTTCCACCCCAACAACTTCGGGTACCGGCAGCACGCCGACGCCCTGCGTGCCGCATTGCCGGCGGTCCACCTACAGCGCGGTTAGCCGAGCCCAGCTCGCGTCGTCCGCCCAGATGGGGTGCGGGGTGAGGTAGGGAGCGAGCAGAGCGGTCAGGGCGGGATCGCCGTGGCCGTTGAGCTCCGCCGTGGCGATCTGCCGCGCTGAGCCGGCCAGGAGGTCGGCCAGTTGCACGCGCGGGTCGGTACGTGAGTCGGTCTGCCGGAGCTCCAGCGGGGCGTCGTCCATCAGCAGGTTGACCTGGGCGATCCGGTGGACGGTCAGGGCGCTCTGCTCGTCGTGGACCATCGCGACGGCGTTGCCGTCGGCGTACCAGTGCAGGGTGGTCTCGACCAGTGCGGGGATCAGCACCTCGAGCGGGGGCAGCAGGGTGCGGTCGTCGAAAAGCCTGTCCCGTAAGGCATCCAGGGGTGGGCGGCGGACGGTGAAGTCCACCTCGCCCGGGTCGAAGCCTGAGGCGACGGCCAGGAAGTCGGCCATGCGTTCGTCGTACATGGTCCGGTTCTTGGAGCGGAGCAGGTCGATGAAGCTCTGCAGCAGGGCCCACCAGCTGTCGCCGTAGTCGTGCTGGTGCAGGGCGAGTGCCGTACGACGAGCAGGTTCGTCGGCGTCCAGGCTGGTGCCCGTGCGGTAGTCGAGTCCGCCGGCGAAGAGCGCGGTGAGGCGACCGGCGAGCAGGAAGTACTTGTCCGTCAGCTGTACGGCGGCCCGGCCGAGCAGCGGGCCGTCCGGTCCGAGCAGCCAGGTCAGCGCCGGGCGCTGCTTGAACAGCCTGGCCGACTTGTACTCGCCCGCGACGTACCGCGACCTTTCCCTGAGCTCCTCGACCGCCCGGCGGGCCTCCGCCGGCCCGAGCTGCAGGCTCGCGTGGGTGAACACCCGGGTGTCCGGGTCCAGCAGGTTGCTCCCCGAGAAGCCGGACTCGTCGCAGGCGATCTCGACGAGTCCCGACCAGACCGGCTCGACGGACATCACCCCATGATCGACCGACCGCGGGCATCTGGCCAGGTATTTACTCTGCCCCAGGGGCAAGGTGTTGAGTACAGCCATGCTGACGATCAGCGAGTTCGGACGGCGGGCCGGACTCTCCCACAAGGCCCTGCGGCTGTACGACGTGTCCGGCCTGCTCACCCCCGCCACGGTCGACCCCGTCACCGGCTACCGCCAGTACGACGAGGAGCAGCTCGAACGCGCCCGGCGGATCAGCATGCTCCGGCAGGTCGAGATGCCGCTGGCCACGATCTCCGAGGTACTCGCGGGCACCGACGAGGAGGCGCTGATCCGGCTGGATCGCTGGTGGGCCGCCCAGCAGGCCACCAACGAGTCCCGGCAGGCGACGGTCGAGTACCTGCGCGACCGGCTGCTCCGGCCGGGATCGCCCGGGCTGAGCCCGCGGCCGGTGCTGCTGCGCGACGTACCGGAGACCAAGATCGCTTCGATCCGGGAGGACGTCGACCAGCAGGCGCTGGTGGGCGTGATCGTCGCCTCGATGCTGGAGATCCGCGCCCACCTGACCGCGGCCGGCGCCGCGCTGCCGGGCGAGTCCTGGGTGATCTTCCACGGCGCGGTCACGCCGGAGAGCGAGGCGACGGTCGAGATCTGCGTGCCGTTCGCCGGGACGGTCGACCCGGCCGGGCCGATCGGGATCCGGATCGAGCCGGCCCACACCGAGGCGTACTGCACGATCACCCGCGAGGAGTGCGTCTACCCCCGCATCATGCTCGCCTACGACCTGCTCCACGACTGGGTGCTCGACTCCGGGCACCCCACCACCGGGGCGGTCCGCGAGATCTACCACGCCGACCACCAGCACCTGGCCAACTCCGACCCGGCCGTCGACATCGCCCAACCGATCAGAGGACTGCACTGAGATGGACTACACGAGACACACGCCGTACAGCGATCCCGGCCGGTACGCCGCACTGCTGGACGAGCTCCCGACCGACATCCCCGGCCTGACCGCGGTGATCCGCAGCCTCGTCATCCACTACCGCGGTGGCGGGATCGAGTTCACCGGCGAGCGGCTCGAAGAGGTGAACAACCGCTGGGTCGAGACGATTCTCGCCGTCGACCAGCAGCGCAACGGCTGCCCGCTGACCGAGCCGCGCAAGCTCGAGGACCGGGTCGCCGGCTGCTGCCGCGACTTCGCGCTGCTGCTCGTCGCGGCGCTGCGGCACCAGGGAGTGCCGGCCCGCACGCGGATCGGCTTCGCGTCGTACTTCGTGCCGGGGTGGAACCACGACCACGTGATCGCCGAGTACCACAACGGCGAACGCTGGGTCCGGGTCGAGGCGCAGATCGAGCCCGCCGAGCACTGGGGCTTCGACGTGCACGACATCCCGCCGGGCCCGTTCCGGTCCGCGGCCGAGGTGTGGCTGGCGTTCCGCGCCGGCGAGATCGACCCCGACCTGTACGGCGTCGACCCGTCGCTGCCGATCCGCGGCGGCTGGTTCATCCGCGACTACGTGTTCCTCCAGGCCGCACACCTGAACGGCGACGAACTGCTGCTGTGGGACGGCTGGGGCGCGATGGCCGACGACCTGGAGATGGACCTCACGCCGACCGACGAGCTGGCCGCGCTCCTGGTTGCCGCCGACAACGGTGACGAGGCGGCCGCGACGAAGCTGCACGACTGGTACACGGCGGACCCGGACCTCCGTCCGGGCCAGAAGATCATGGTGCACTCGCCGACCGGCACTCCGCCGTACCGGGTGGACCTCGCGACCCGCCAGCAGGTCGCGGACTGAACGAAAAAAGAAGCGCCGGACACCCTGCCAGGTGTCC
>NZ_BAAANC010000003.1:17824-667957 GCF_039529595.1 Kribbella lupini
CCCGCCCCCCCCGCGGGGTCCCCCACGCTTTGCTCAGTGGCTCAGAACTCCGAGCCCGCGGGGAGGTCCGGAGTGTCCGGGTCCTCCGGGTCGGACGGGCCCGCGGCCAGGCCGAGCTCGGCCGGGCTGGCGAGCATCGGGTGCTTGGGCAGGACGCGCACGGTGTAGCCGAACGGGCCGGTGCGGTCGAGCTTCAGCTCCCCCTCGAAGCGGTGCCGGTTGCCCTCGTAGGTCTCGGCCAGCGACAGCGAGACCCGGACGGCGTCGGTGATCTCGTCGGCCGAGTCCACCCGGCCGTGCAGCGCCTCGACGTCGATGTCGTCCGGGGTCAGCTCGCCGAGCGTGACGAACGCGCGGATCCCGACCGTCGTACCGAGCTGCGGCACGTCGCCCAGGCCCTGCAGCTCGACGTGGTCGACGCGGATCTGCGGCCAGGCCGCCCGGACCTGCTTCTTCCACGCGGCCAGCTGCCGGGCGCCGTCGTACGTCGAGTTGAGCTGCCGCGACGAGTGCGCCGCCGGCACGTAGAGCCGCTCGACGTAGTCGCGGACCATCCGGGTGGCCAGCACCTTCGGGCCGAGCTCCTTGATCGTGTGCCGCAGCATCTCGATCCAGCGGCCCGGGACCTCACCGTCGTAGAACCGCGGCGCGACCTGCTTCTCGATCAGGTCGTACAGCGCGTGCGCCTCGAGGTCGTCACGCCGGTCGGTGTCCTCGATGCCCTCGGCCGACGGGATCGCCCAGCCGAACTCGTCGTCGTACCACTCGTCCCACCAGCCGTCGCGGATGGACAGGTTGAGCGCGCCGTTCAGCGCCGCCTTCATGCCGGACGTGCCGCAGGCCTCGTACGGGCGCAGCGGGTTGTTCAGCCAGACGTCGCAGCCCGGGTACATCGGCTGCGCGAGCGCGATGTCGTAGTCGGGCACGAAGACGATGCGGTGCCGGACCTCGGGGTCGTCGGCGAACCGGACCATCTCCTGGATCAGCTTCTTGCCGCCCTCGTCGGCCGGGTGCGCCTTGCCGGCGATCACGATCTGGATCGGCCGGGTCGGGTGCAGCAGCAGCGCCTTCAGCCGCTCGGGGTCGCGCAGCATCAGCGTCAGCCGCTTGTACGACGGAACGCGGCGGGCGAAGCCCATCGTCAGCACGTCCGGGTCGAGGATCGAGTCGACCCAGCCGAGCTCGGCCTCGCTGGCGCCCCGGTTCACCCAGGACGCGCGGACGCGGGACCGGGTGTCGTCGATGAAGCGCTGGCGCAGCATCCGCTTGGTTTCCCACAGCTGCGCGTCGGTGGTCTTGTCCAGACCCTCGAACATGCCCTCGGAGTCACCCTGGTCGGCGTTGGCGTAGCTGAGCGCCGAGATCTCGCGGGCCACCCAGGTCGGCGCGTGCACGCCGTTGGTGATCGAGGTGATCGGGACGTCGGACGGGTCGAAGCTCGGCCACAGGCCGGCGAACATCCCGCGGCTGACCACGCCGTGCAGCTTGGAGACGCCATTCGCCCGCTGAGCGAGGCGAAGGCCCATGATGGCCATGTTGAAGACCGACGGGTCGCCGTTCTCGAAGTCCTCGGCGCCGAGCGCCAGGATCCGGTCGATCGGGACGCCGTCGCCGAACACGTCCGGCGAGAAGTGCTGCTGGATCAGCTCGACCGGGAACCGGTCGATGCCGGCCGGGACCGGGGTGTGGGTGGTGAACACGGTGCCGCCGCGGGCGACCTCGAGCGCGGTGTCGAAGTCGAGGCCCTGGTCGGTGGCCAGCTCGCGGATCCGCTCGACGCCGAGGAAACCGGCGTGGCCCTCGTTGGTGTGGAACGCCTCGGGCGCCGCGTGACCGGTGATCCGGCAGAAGGCGCGGACCGCGCGGACACCTCCGACGCCGAGCAGCAGCTCCTGGAGCAGGCGGTGCTCGGTCGACCCGCCGTACAGGCGGTCGGTCACCTCGCGCTCGGCCGGCTCGTTCTCCTCCATGTCGGAGTCGAGCATCAGCAGCGGCACGCGGCCGACCTGGGCGACCCAGATCTGGGCGTGCAGCTCGCGGCCACCGGGCAGGTTCACGGTGACGGTCGCGGGCGCGTCGCCGTCGCGGAGCAGGCTGATCGGCAGCCCGTCCGGGTCGACCAGCGGGTAGCGCTCCTGCTGCCAGCCTTCGCGGTTCAGCGACTGGCCGAAGTAGCCGTGGCGGTAGAGCAGCCCGACCCCGATCAGCGGGACGCCCAGGTCGCTGGCGGCCTTCAGGTGGTCGCCGGCCAGGATGCCGAGACCGCCGGAGTACTGCGGCAGCACGTGGGTGATGCCGAACTCCGGGGAGAAGTAGGCCACCGAGCTGACCGGCGAACCGGCGTCGGCCTGGAACCAGCGGTCGTCGGTCACGTAACCGTTCAGGTCGGTCACGGCCAGTTCGAGCCGGCGCAGGAAGGAGTGGTCCCCCGCCAGCTCTTCGAGGCGGGCCGCCGGGACCTCGCCGAGCAGCCGGACCGGGTCACCGCCGGTGCTGCGCCACAGCTGCGGGTCGACAGCCTCGAACACGTCCTGCGTCTCGGGGTGCCAGGCCCAGCGCAGGTTGTTCACCAGGGTGCCGAGGCCGGTCAGCGGCTCGGGCAGGACAGGGCGGACGGAGAATCGTCGTATCGCTCGCACCGGGACACCGTAGCGCCCAGGCCGGGCCGGGGCATCTTCGGTATGCATCGATTTTGCAACGCGAGCAAGATCTTGCAGGGACTTCAGGCGGAGGCCCGCACGGAATTCGTGCAGAACAGTCCGCAGTGTGGACGAACCACGCCGCCCGCATGTCCTGCGAGGACTTCGGGAACCGATACCGTCAGACCTACAACTCTTCATGCCGGTTCCAGCGACGCCGAAAGCGAAGGTTCATCAGCCACCATGACTGGGCGCATCCCGATCACCGACGTCACCCCGACCGTCGACGCCGGAGCGTATCCGGCCAAGTCGTCGGTGGGCGAGACGTTCACCATCGCGGCCACCGTGTTCCGTGAGGGCCACGACGCGGTGAACGCGAACGTCGTCCTGACGTCTCCGTCGGGCCAGACCAGACGGATGCTGATGACCCCGGTCGGCCAGGGGTCGGACCGGTGGACCGTCGACGTCACGCTGCAGGAGCAGGGCGCGTGGACGTTCGCCGTCGAGGGCTGGAGCGACCCGTACGGGACCTGGCGGCACAACGCCGAGATCAAGGTGCCGGCCGGGATCGACGTCGACCTGATGTTCGCCGAGGGCGCCGCGTTCTTCGACCGCGCGGCCGCCGGCGTACCGCCCGCGGTCCGGCTGGACCGCAACACGCTCAGCGACGCCGCGCAGGCGCTGGCCAACGGCGCGCTGCCGCCCGAGGCCCGGCTCGCCGCCGGCATCTCCCCGCAGGTCCGCTCCGCGCTCGGCCGGTACCCGGTCCGCGAGCTGATCACCTCGTCGGAGACCTACCCGGTCTGGGTCGACCGCCAGCTCGCGCTGTACGGCAGCTGGTACGAGTTCTTCCCGCGCTCCGAAGGCGCCGTGTACGACGAGGAGACCGGCCAGTGGAAGTCCGGTACCTTCCGGACGGCCGCCGAGCGCCTCGACGCGGTCGCCGCAATGGGCTTCGACGTGCTGTACGTCCCGCCGATCCACCCGATCGGTACGTCGTACCGCAAGGGCCCGAACAACACGCTCGACCCGAAGCCGGGCGACCCCGGCTCGCCGTGGGCGATCGGGTCCGAGGACGGCGGCCACGACGCGATCCACCCCGAGCTCGGCACCTTCGAGGACTTCGACTTCTTCGTCGGCCGGGCCCGTGAGCTCGGCCTCGAGGTCGCGATCGACCTCGCGCTGCAGGCATCGCCGGACCACCCGTGGGTCAAGGAGCACCCGAAGTGGTTCTCGGTCCGCGCCGACGGCTCGATCGCCTACGCGGAGAACCCGCCGAAGAAGTACCAGGACATCTACCCGATCAACTTCGACAACGACCCCGAAGGCATCTACGCCGAGGTGCTGCGGATCGTGAAGCTGTGGATCGACCACGGCGTCACGGTGTTCCGGGTCGACAACCCGCACACCAAGCCGGTCAACTTCTGGCAGTGGCTGCTCGGCGAGGTCCGGCAGACCGACCCGGACGTGGTGTTCCTGTCCGAGGCGTTCACCCGCCGGCCGATGATGCGGGAGCTGGCCAAGGTCGGCTTCCACCAGTCCTACACCTACTTCACCTGGCGCAACGAGAAGTGGGAGCTGGAGGAGTACCTGACCGAGCTGACGTCGGAGACCGGTCACTTCCTGCGGCCGAACTTCTTCGTCAACACGCCCGACATCCTGACCGCCTACCTGCAGTACGGCGGACCGGGCGCGTTCAAGATCCGGGCCGCGATCGCCGCAACCTCCTCACCGGCCTGGGGTGTGTACGCCGGGTTCGAGCTGTTCGAGCACGTCGCGCTGCGGCCGGGCTCGGAGGAGTACCTGGACACCGAGAAGTTCCAGCTCCGCCCGCGCGACTGGGCGGCCGCGGAGGCCGAGGGCCGCACGCTCGCGCCGTACCTGACGCTGCTGAACGCCATCCGCCGCCGGCACCCGGCGCTGCAGCAACTGCGCAACCTGAGCCTGCACAACGTCGAGGACGACGCGATCATGTGCTTCTCCAAGCGCACGACCGGCCCCGACGGGCACACCGACACGGTCATCGTCGTGGTCAACACCGACCCGCACTCGGTCCGCGAGACGATGGTCCACCTCGACATGGCCGCCCTCGGCATGCGCGCCGACGACACCTTCACCGTCTACGACGAGATCACCGGCGCCACCTGGCGCTGGGGCCAGAGCAACTACGTCAAACTCGACCCCAACGGCGACCCGGCCCACATCCTCGCCGTCAGGCGCGGGCAGGCCTAGAGCTCGACCGTCTCCGGGTACTTCAACCCCGTGCCGGTGTTGAGCGCGACGACCGTCTCACCGGGCTTGATCCAGCCTTGGGCGCGTAGCCGGGCGACGGCGGCGAAGTTGGCGGCTCCTTCGGGGCAGACGAAGGAGCCTTCCAGCTCGGCGCAGCGGCGGAGGGCGGCGAGGATCTCCTCGTCGTCCACGGCGACGGCGCAGCCGCCCGTCTCCCGGATCGCTTGCAGGACGAGGAAATCGCCGAGCGCCTTCGGGACGGTGATGCCGAAGGCAACGGTCTTGGCGTCGGGCCACGGCTCGCTCTCGGGCTTGCCCTGCTCCCACGCCTGCACGATCGGCGCACACCCCGTGGCCTGTACGGCGACCAGCCGCGGCAGCGGGCCCTCGACCCAGCCGAGCTCGAGCAGTTCGTTCAGCGCTTTCCAGATCCCGATCAGCCCGACGCCCCCACCGGTCGGGTACAGGATCACGTCCGGCAGCTTCCACCCGAGCTGCTCGGCGATCTCCAGACCCATCGTCTTCTTGCCCTCGATCCGGTAGGGCTCCTTCAACGTCGACACGTCCTGGTAGCCCTCGCGGATCGCCAGCTGCTCGCGGATCCACACGCCCGCGTCGCTGATCAGCCCGTCGATCAGCTGCAGCTCCGCGCCCACGACGCTCACCTCGCGCCGGCAGATCTCCGGCGCGGCCTCCGGCATCGCGATCAGTGCCTCCATCCCGGCCCGCACGCCGTACGCCGCCCACGCGGACCCGGCGTTCCCGTTCGTCGGCATCGCGATCTTGCGGACCCCGACCTCCTTCGCGCGCGAGACCCCGACGGCCGCACCGCGCGCCTTGAACGTGCCGGTCGGGATCAGGCCCTCGTCCTTCATCAGCAGGTTCTCGACGCCGAGCTCAGCGCCGTACGCCGGCAGCCGGAGCAGCGGCGTCATCCCCTCCCCGAGCGTCACGATGTTCGCCGGGTCGCGGACCGGCAGCAGCTCGTGGTACCGCCACAGGTCGGGCGGCCGGGCCGCGACGTCGTCCTTGGTCAGCCCGGCCCGGACCTCGTCCAGGTCGTAGCGAACCAGCAACGGCGAACCGCACGAGCACAGCCCGATCACCTGGTCCGGGTCGTGGCGAAGGCCGCACTTGGGACATTCCAGCTGGGTCAAAGCGGAGAAGCGCACGGCATGGACGCTACTCCGCCGGCTATTGGCCGCCGTACACCGTCTACAGTCCGGACTGCTCAGCCGGCACGCAACCCGGTGATCGCCGGGCGCTGGTGGTCGGCCAGCCGGAAGCCCGTCCCGCGGACCGCGTCGATGGTGACCGTCGTCCCGAGCTCGTCGAGCTTGCGCCGCAGCCGCTTGACCAGCGAGTGCACGTCCGCCGTACCGCGCAGGTGGCGGTTCCGCCACACCGCCTGGTGCAGCTCCTCGTAGGTCCACACCTTGACCGGGACGGTCATCAGCTTGGTGAGCAGGTCGTGCTCGAGGTCGGTCAGCGGCGCTTCCCTCCCCCGCCACTGCGCGACCGACCGGCGGGAGTCGATCGTCAGCGAGTCGCCGGTACGGCGGGCGTCCGGCGTACGGGGTGGTTCGGCCGGCTCGGCCGGAGCCGGTGGCGGGTCCTGGGCGGGGGTGAGCAGTTTGCGCAGCTCGTCCAGGCTGGAGACGAGCAGCAACGGAGCGACATCGTCAACCAGCTCGGCGAGCCGGACGCGCTCTTCGACGGATGCGGCGACGGCGATCAGCAGCGGAAAGTCCTGGTGATCGATGGTTCCGTCGTCGCCAGGGGCGGGGACACGGGCGGTGACCATCCGGTCACGATGTCAACCTGTGCCTCTTATCGTCAACGGACTGACAAAATCTGGCGGAACTTGCCCAGAACGGTTCTACCGCTGGTGACATCTTGCTCACGAAGTGTGCTTGTTCACGCTGACATCTGACACATAAGGTCCACGTCAGGCTCGCAGCGTCACAGCTTGCGACCTGGGGGGCACGGGGCGTCGCAGAACCGGTTCACCACGACCGCAGCGGCCACCGGCACCTCTGCACCAATGACTCGGGGGAGTCGACTCGGGGTCGTTCAAGTGAGGGGCTGCAGAGAATGTCACACGTGAGACGAAGGGGCCTGGCCAGATCACTGGTGAGTGCCCTGGCGGCGGTAGCCGTCGTCGCGACCGGGCTGGCGGCCACCGGCGCCGCCCAGGCCGCACCGACCAAACCCAACGCCGACCCGGCGTCCAAGATCAAGCCGGAGCTGCTCAGCAAGCTCCAGGGCAAGGACGCCAAGGAAGCCACCGACTACTGGGTCCGGTTCGCCGCGAAGGCCGACCTGACCAAGGCCAGCGCGATCGCGGACTGGAACGCCCGCGGTACGGCGGTCGCCGCCGCGCTGCGCAAGACCGCGGCCGAGAGCCAGGCGAGCGTCAAGGCCGAGCTGGACGCGCAGCACGTCAAGTACCAGACGTTCTGGGGCACCAACGCGATCCGGATCAACGGCGGTTCGCTGGCCCTGGCGCAGACCCTGGCCCAGCACGCCGAGGTCGAGGGACTGTACAACCCGACCGCGATCGAGGTGCCGAAGGTCACCGAGGGCAAGAACGAGCGGCAGATCAACTCCCTGGAGTGGGGTCTGGCCAACATCAACGCCGACGACGTCTGGTCGCAGTACGGCGACAAGGGCCAGGGCATCGTCATCGCCAACATCGACACCGGCGTCCAGTACGACCACCCGGCGCTGGTGAACTCCTACCGGGGCAACCTGGGCGGCGGCCAGTTCGACCACAACTACAACTGGTTCGACGCGGCCGGCTCCTCGCCGGCGGCGCCGTCCGACGGCAACGGCCACGGCACCCACACGATGGGCACGATGGTCGGTGACGACGGTGCGGGCAACCAGATCGGCGTCGCCCCGGCGGTCAAGTGGATCGCGGCGAACGGGTGCTGCCCGTCCGACGCGGCCCTGATCAGCTCCGGTGAGTGGATGCTGGAGCCGACCAACCTCGCCGGGCAGAACCCGGACGCGAGCAAGCGGCCGAACATCATCAACAACTCGTGGGGCTCGACCCTGCCCTCCAACGACCCGTTCATGGAGGACATCACGCTGGCCTGGACGGCGTCCGGCATCTTCGGTGCCTTCGCCAACGGCAACAGCGGGTCGGCCTGCCAGAGCAGCGGCTCCCCGGGCAGCCTGGAGAGCAACTACTCCGCCGGCGCCTACGACATCAACAACAACGTCGCCTCGTTCTCCGGCCGTGGTGTCGGTCAGAACGGCGTGATCAAGCCGAACATCTCGGCGCCGGGCGTGAACGTGCGCTCCAGCGTTCCGGGTTCGGCGTACGCGAGCTTCAACGGCACCTCGATGGCCACCCCGCACCTCGCGGGCGTCATCGCGCTGCTGTGGTCGGCGGCTCCCTCCCTCAAGGGTGACGTCAACGCGACGCGCGCACTGCTGGACAACACCGCCGTCGACAAGGCCGACGCCCAGTGCGGCGGCACGACCGACGACAACAACGTGTACGGCGAGGGCCGGCTGGACGCGCTCGCGCTGCTCAACGCCGCCCCGATCGGTGACACCGGCACGCTGACCGGCAAGGTCACCGCCGCCGGTGCCGCGCTCGCCGGCGCCTCGGTGACGGTGAAGGCCACGGGTCAGGCCGACCGCCTGCTGACCACCGGCGCCGACGGCCGCTACTCCTCCGTGCTGCCGGCCGGCGACTACTCGCTGACCGTCGCGTCGTTCGGCTACAAGAGCCAGACGGCGACCGCCACGGTGACCACCAACGCGACCACCACCAAGGACTTCGCGCTGGAGTCCGCGCCGGCGGTCAACATCGGCGGTACGGTCAGCGACGGCTCCGGCCACGGCTGGCCGCTGTACGCGAAGGTCAGCGTCGAGGGACCGGGTGGCGTGTTCGACTACACCACCCCGACCAACGGCCGCTACAGCTTCAAGGTGCCGTCCGGCAACGCCTACACGCTGAAGGTCGAGTCGCAGTACCCGGGCTACCAGACCGTCAGCCAGCCGGTCACGGTCGGCGCGAGCAGCGTCACCAAGAACATCGCCGTACCGGTTCGTTCGGACGCCTGCGCCACCGCGCCCGGCTACCGCAACGGCTCGGACGGCCTGTACGAGACCTTCGACGCCACCGCCGCTCCGAGCGGCTGGACCGTCGTGGACAACAAGGGCAACGGCCAGGTCTGGAAGTTCGACGACCCGGGCAACCGGGGCAACCTGACCGGCGCCGGCGGCGGCTTCGCCGTCATCGACTCCGACAAGTACGGCTCCGGCCAGACTCAGGACACCTCGCTGGTCAGCCCGACGGTCAACCTGACCGACGTGGCCGCGCCGGTGATCCGCTTCAACCAGGACCTGAACTGGCTGGGCGGCGAGAAGGCCGACGTCGACCTGTCGATCGACGGTGGCACCACCTGGACGAACGTGCTCAACCAGGCCACCGCGGACGCTCGCGGTGTCAAGGAGATCGCGATCCCGCAGGCGGCCGGACAGTCCGCCGTACAGGTTCGCTTCCACTACTACGACGCCTCGTACGAGTGGTGGTGGGAGGTCGACAGCGTGCTGATCGGCAGCCAGATCACCTGTGAGCCCACCGGCGGCGGCATCGTCGTCGGCAACGTCAAGGACGCCAACACCGGCGGCTTCGTGAACGGCGCCGTCGTCACCCGTGACGACAAGCCCAGCGAGACCGCGACCACCGTCGCCACGCCGGAGGACACCGGCCTCAACGACGGCTTCTACTGGATGTACACCGCCGACTCCGGCGCGCACGGCTTCACCGCCAAGGCCGGGGGCTACGTCAGCTCCGCCCAGAGCGTCGACGTGGAAGCCGACTGGGTCACCCCGGCCGACTTCACGCTGGCCGCGGGCAAGCTCACCGTGACGCCGGGTGCGATCGAGGGCAACCTCAAGCTGCCCACCGGCAAGGTCACCAAGTCCTTCACGGTCAAGAACACCGGTGGAGCGCCGGTCGACGTGAAGTTCGGTGAGCGCGACGGCGGCTTCGAGATCGCCAACGCCAACGGTTCGACGACCACCAAGAGCCAGGTGCTGACCGGCACGGGTGCTCCGCTGCAGCGGCTGTCGGTACCGACCTCGTTCGGCAGCAAGATGTCCGGCAAGATGCCGGTTGCTCCCGCCGTACCGGCGCCGCTCGCGGCTCCGTGGGCCGACATCGCCGACTACCCGGCGGTCGTGATGGACAACCGCGTGGTCAACCTCGACGGCAAGATCTACTCGATCGCCGGCGGCAACGGCTCCGCGTCCAGCGCGAACAGCTACGTGTACGACCCGGCCTCGCTGGCCTGGACCGCGATCGCCCCGCTCCCGGGCGCCCGCAACGCGATCACCGTCGGCGCCGTCGGCGGCAAGATCATCGCCAGCTCCGGCTGGGGCACCGCCGGCCCGGACGCCGCGACCTGGTCCTACGACCCGGCCGCGAACGCCTGGTCCGCCGTCGCCAACAACCCGGCGCCGCGTGCGGCCGCCGGCCAGGCCGTCCTGGACGGCAAGCTGTACGCGATCGGTGGCTGCACCACGGCCTCCTGCACCCCGATGTCGAACACCGCGGTCACCTACGACGCGGCCGCCAACACCTGGGCGCCGATCGCGAACTACCCGAAGTCGGTGGCGTTCGCCGCCTGCGGCGCGATCGACGGCAAGGTCTACTGCTCCGGCGGTAACGACGGCGTCGCGGCGCAGAAGAGCGGCTACGTCTACGACCCGGCCACCGACGCGTGGTCGCCGATCGCCGACTCCCCGGCCGACCACTGGGCGGCGTCGTTCTCCGTCGCCGGTGGCAAGCTGCTGGTCGTCGGCGGTGTCCAGACCGGTGCGGTGACCAACGCGGGCTTCGCGTTCGACGCCGCGGCCGGCACCTGGTCCGCGCTGCCGAACGCCAACCAGGCGCGGTACCGCGGTGGCGCGGCGTGCGGCTTCTACAAGGTCGGCGGCTCGTCCGGCGGCTTCACCGCGACCGTCGACAGCGAGGCCCTGCCGGGTCTCGAGGACTGCGCCGAGTCGTCGGCCGACGTCAGCTGGCTGAGCATCGACAAGACCGAGGCCACCCTGGCCCCGGGCGCCAGCACGACGGTCAAGGTCACGCTCACCGCGAGCGTCGACCAGCCCGGTAAGTACACCGGCTCGGTCACCATCGCCGAGAACACGCCGTACAGCGTGGACAACGTGGCCGTGACGATGAACGTCACCCCGCCGACCACCTGGAGCAAGCTGTCCGGCACCGTCACCGGCGTCGCCACCAACGGCAGCACCGCTCCCCTGGCCGGCGCCATCGTCCAGGTCGACTCGTGGGCGTCGTCGTACACCTTCACGACCACCACCACCGGCGGCTACGCCTACTGGCTGGACCGCCGCAACAACCCCCTCACCCTGATCGCCGCCAAGGACGGCTACAAGCCCCAGACCCGCACCACCCGCCTGGTAGCAGGCACCCCGGTCATCGAGGACTTCGCCCTCAAGGCCATCAAGTAGTCACCTAGCAACAACCCCGGCCCCCGCCCAGGAACCTCTGGGCGGGGGCCGGGTGCTTTCGGCAGCGGGGCCGAACAAAACGAAGGCGACAAGGATCAAACCACCGGAGAATGCCGAAAGCCCCCGGAACGGAGTCGTGTCCTGATCATGCGGAAGCTGCTCGGCGCCGCCCTGACCGCCATGGCCGCTGTCGTCGCGCTGACCAGCTGCTCGCAGTCGACGACCGGTCAGGGGCCTGGTCCGTCGGTGACAACCAGTGCACCGCCGCCGGTCGCCACGCAGCCCTTGCCGGGACACAGCTTCGTGGTGACCCGCGACTTGGATGCCCGGGCGATCGCAGCCGCAGTCGATCCGAAGACGTGGAACCGCGACCTGGTGCTGGACACGACCCGGAACAGCAAGCTGCCCAAGGAGGCTGTCGTTCACGATCTCACCGACAGCGGCGGGCTGCTGATCTCCCAGTCGGAGCAGGTCATCAAGGACGGCGAGCCGATCCTGCAGCCGGCCAAGACGAGTCTGTGGTCGGCCGACGGTCGGCAGCGGCTCCTCGACGACGCCGCCGGCCGGGCCAAGCCGGTTCGCCAGCCGATCAACGGGCGGGCGCACGGTCCGAACGCGACCTGGGTCGACACCACCAGCGTCGACTTGTTCAAGCAGGACTGGCAAATTCGGTACTTCGACGCGGCAGCCCGGACCACCCGCCTCATCGCCGACTCGGCCGTTCTGTTTCCCGGGGTGAAGAACCTGCGGCCTCCACCGGGCGACACCACGCCCATCATGGCCGCTGACGGCACCATCTACTGGGAGGCCGCCGTACCGGACGCCGAAGCCCACTTGGGATACACCGGCGTCATCATGGCCCGTGACTCCCGAGCGAAGGGACCGGTGCGGACGGTCGTTCGGAAGGCGAGTACACCGGCGGTCGTCGGGAACACCCTGTACTACAGCCACCTGGACGACGTGTCGCCGGAAACCCCGCAGAAGAAGCTCGAGATCCACGCGCGCACTCCCGACGGCACGGATCGCGTGGTGGTCGAAGCGCCGCTGATCAAGGATCAGCAGATCCTGCAACTCGCTGCGACCTCCACGCACCTGGCGTGGGTGATCAGCGACACCGACCGCCAAGCACCGCCCGGCGACGACCTCGAAGAAGGCTGCCGTGACACCAAGGACCACGGCTGCTCCCTCTACCTGATGAAGCACGGCAGCAACCAGGCGCTGCGCATCAAACTGCACACCTACACAGCGGTCCCGGTACTCACACCCACCTTGCTCGGTTGGGGCGGTTCAAGTTCGTCCGGCGACACGGGGGAATACGTCATGGACCTGGCGACCAGCAAGGTCTGGCGGGTTGGGTCAGCGCGTGGCTGCAGCGAGGTCGTTCTCGCCGGCGCCTACGCCAGTTGGTCCACGGGAAACGCCGACGGCCAGTGCAACGGGCAAGTCGTCGTGCGCTGGCGAACACCGTCCTGACGACAGCTTGCCGCACGGTCCGCCTGCTTCCTCCTCGACGGTCGGCGCGAACGTAATCTGGGCGTCGCCTTCGGTCTACGTGGCGGAAACATGGGCTTCTTACCTTGTGAGTCCACGTCGGCCGCGTGAGGCGGTGAGGTCTCATGTACGAGTACGTTGACCCGTTCATCGGGACCGGCGCCACGGAGCTGCCGGTGCCCAAGGGGCTGGCGGCAACTTGGTGGTGGCCCAAGCCGCAGGTGGGGAACACGCATCCGGGGGCGATGCACCCGTTCGGGATGGTGTCGGCGTGCCCGTACTCCGGGGCCTATCCGACGGGGTACGGGCTGTACGACTTCAACACCGAGGGCGTGCCGGGTCTTTTGTACGACCGGCCGGTCGCCTCGGGGTTCACGCACTTCCAGCAGTCCGGGACCGGCGCGATCCGCAAGTACTACAACTACTTCCGGGTCACGCCGATGCTCGGTCCACTCGACGACCTGGGGACCAACTGGGACCTGCTGGACGAGGTGGCCGAGCCGGGGTACTACGCGGCGACGCTGAGCTCAGGGGTGCGCTGCGAGGTGACGGTCGGTCCCAAGTCGGCCGTTCACCGGTACACCTTCCCGGCGCACGACGCGGCCCGGATCGTCATCGACGCCTCGACCGGCGGCCTGGCCATTCCGCACAGCCGGACCGTGCCGCTGAAGGCGCACCTGGCGATGCTCGAGCCCGGGGTGGCCCAAGGCGAGATCCACGTCGAGGGAGTGCCGCTGGCCGTGCACCTGGAGGTCGACGCCCCGGGCTGGCGCCAGCTGCTCTGGTACGACCGCCGCCTGATGCCCGGCGGCACCCGCCTCGACTTCGACTACATCCGGCCAACCACACTGCGGCCGTTCGGATTGATGTTCATGGGCCCCTCGCGGGCCGAGCAGACCGTCGAGGTGCGGCTCGGGTTCTCCCTGCGCGGCTGCGAGAAGGCCCGCGACAACCTGTACGCCGACGTCGGCCGCTCCCAGGTCACCTTCGCCGGCCGGCGCGACGACACGGCGGCCACCTGGCGGGACCACCTCGGGAAGGTCGCGATCGAGCCCGCGTCCGACGACCAGGCAACGGTGTTCGGCACCGCGCTCTACCACTCGATGGTCAAGCCCTGCTTCGCCCCGGACGAGAGTCCGTCGTGGACGACCGCGGGCCCGTACGCGTTCGACATCTGCACGATGTGGGACATCTACCGCACGCAGCTGCCGCTGATGACCACGTTGTTCCCGGAGCGTTCGGTCGCGCTGGCCGGCGCGATGCTGTCGATCGCCGAGCAGGAGGGCAACCTCCCGATCGGCTACCGGATGGCCAAGGGCGCGGACCGGTTCTCCCGGCAGGGCAGCGCGCTGGCGCACACGTTCCTGGCCGACCTGTGCCAGCTGGACCTGCCGGGCATCGACTGGGACTGGGCCATGGTGCACCTCGAGATGGACCTGCGCCGAACGTACGGCGAGGACTACCTGGTGCACGGTGTCGCGCACCCGATCAGCCACACCCTCGACCTGGCCTACGCCTACCACTGCACCGCGGCGATCGCCCACAAGGTGCGCGACCGTCCACTGGCCCAGCAGATGCGCGACCACGCCGAAGGCTGGCGGGCGGCGTACGACCCGAACACCGGCCTCCTGCGTGACTCGACGTTCTACGAAGGCGGCCGGTGGAACTACTCGTTCCGGCTGCTGCACGACATGCGCGCCCGCATCGCGCTCGCCGGCGGCGACAAGGCGTTCGTCGGGCTGCTCGACCGCTTCTTCGGGTACGACGCTGAACCGGTCGCTCAGCCGGGGGTCGCGCCGGGCCTGGCCGAGATGAACGCCGGGTACGGGCTGGGCCGCTTCGAGGGACTGAACAACGAACCGGACTACGACGCGCCATGGTCCTACCACTACGCCGGACGCCCGGACCGGACCGCCGAGGTGGTGCATGCCGCCGTCGCGAACCAGTTCGGCACCGGCCGCGGCGGGCTGCCGGGCAACGACGACTCCGGCGGGCTGTCCGCCTGGTACGTCTGGGCGACGCTCGGGCTGTTCCCGGTCGCTGGGCAGAACCTGTTCCTGGTCAGCGCGCCGGCCGTGGCGGAGTCCACGATCCAGCTGCCCGAGGGCGACCTGTCGATCACTACCACCGGCTTCGAGCCGGTCGAGGCCGGCGGACCGGTCTCCTACGTCCAGTCCCTCGCGGTGAACGGCAAGACCCTCGAACGGCCCTGGATCTCCGGCCGGGAACTGCGGCACGTCCGCAACCTGCACGTCGAGCTCGGCCCTCGGCCTTCCGGCTGGGGCACCCGCGTCAGGCCACCATCCACATCCGACCCGCTGCACGCCACTGGAGGTGGGCATGAACCTCGCTGACAACACACTCGTTCCGTCCACACCCAACCGCCGCCTGGTCATCGTCGTCCGCGCCGACCCGGTGATCTGCGGGCACTCCGGTGAGGCACGGTGCCTCGCGGAGGTCGCGCTCACCCGCGGGTACGACGACGTACGGATCGTCACCTGGCCGCTGGACGCGCTGGAGGCGGCCGGGCTCCCGATGAAGCCGCTAGACGGCGTACTGCCGTACAGCCCTGGCATCACGGTGGAGCGGCCCGACCCTGTCGGCGACTACCGGGTTCCGGACGGGCGCTACCTGTCCGGGCTCATTGGGCGGTTGGTCGAACTGTTCAGCGACGGCGTACCGACGGTGGCGATGTCGCTGTACCTGAGCCCGCACGCGATCGCCGTCCAGGAGGCCGTCCAGGTGGCGCGCCAGATCGGGCCGGCTCGGGTAGTCACGGTGGCTGAGGCGGTGGGGTCCGACATCACCAATGTGGTGCGGGATTGCGTGGCGACCGGGCGGTTCGGCGCGGCGGCGCACATCCTGTCGGTGTACCTGGCGGCCGACCACTGCGTCGCGGTGTCGGAGTACACGAGGGATCTGATCGTGGCCTCGGCGGCGAGCCTCGACAGCATGCACGGTACGACGTTCGCCCAACGGTGCCGGGAGCGGATCGCGATCTCCTACCCGGCGGTCGACTCCTGGTCGTACCTGTCGCTCACCGACGACCGGATCGCCGAAACGCTTGCCCGACGTGGGCTTTCACGGGACGGGTACGTGCTGTTCCTGTCCCGGATCGCGTCGGCCAAGGGCGTCGACGATTTGATCGACGCGTACGCCGGATCGCGCTCGGCCGAACGGGTCCAACTGGTCCTGGCCGGCCGCGGCCCGCAGGAGAACGAGGTCCTGGCGCGCGTCGCTGCAGCGGGCCTGGGCGATCGGGTCCAGGTGCTCACCGACGTCGACGACGCGGAAAAGCCGGCCCTGATGGCCGGAAGCGCGGCGTTCGTCCTCCCGACCCGCGAACAGCCGGAGTTCGTCGAAACCTTCGGAATCGCCCTCGTAGAGAAGGCCCTCGCCGGCGGCGGCCCCATCATCACCTGCGCCACGGGCGGCGTCCCCGAGGCAGTAGGCGACACCGCCCTGCTGGTCCCCCAGCACGACCCAGCCACCCTCCGAACCGTCCTCGACGAGGTCGTCTGCGACTGGACCCCCGACCAACGCACCGCAGCCGAACTAAGAGCCCGCGCCCACGCCCTCCAGTTCGACCGAGCCCAAGTCTTCGACCGCCTCTTCACCCTCGCCGAACCATCAGCCGCCCACGTCGCCTGACCTAGGAACAAAACCCAAGAAAAGAGAAATACAAGAGATAGAAGAATTTAGTTGGGCCGTAGGTTCATCGCAGGTGCCCACACTTCGGTTCGACTGTGGCTGAGGACATGGGTCTGCTCTTGTCTGCTGCCGAACTCAAGCGGCGGGCAGCAGATGGAAGCCCACGCCTCGGACCGCGCTGATGGTGACCGTCGCGCCCAGGTGGGCGAGCTTCTGGCGGAGGCGTTTGACGACTGAGTGGATGTGGGAGCCGTGGCCGAGGTGTTCGTTGCCCCAGACGGCGTGGTGGAGGTGTTGGTAGGTCCAGACCTGGCCTGGTTTCTGGACGAGGCAGTGGAGGAAGTCGTGTTCCAGGCGGGTCAGCGGTACCTCGCGGTCCTTCCAGCGGACGACCCGGCGGTCCTCGTCGAGGCGTAGGGCGGCGGGGAGGGCGACGACATTGTCGGTTCTGGGCAGGGCTGCCTCGATCTGGGCAGGAGTCTCAACCTGGGGTTCGGGTGGAAGGACCCCGGGAGCCAGGACGACGGGCTGGGAGCCGGCGCCTGTGGTCAGGTCCAGGAACGCTCTGGCCTGGTCGGCGCTGGAGACCAGCAGCACGGCCTCGGCACCGCTCAGCAGGCGTGCCAGTTGGACGCGTTCGGCACTGGTGGCGGCGACGCCGATGATCAACGACGAGTCCGGCACGGTCTCCATGAAGCCCCCTCCTCAAACGTTTGCCGGGACAGGCGCAGGGACCAGTACGCTCAACCGCGAAGGACAAGTCAAGGGAAACCCTGCGCGAGCGCGTGGCACATATGCGACCTGGCCGAGACCGGCCAGCCTGGACACCGCGCCGCGCCGTCGCGACGGCTCCTCCCCCGCTCCCCGTAGTAGTGGCCTCCGGACACGCCGGTACGCCGTACTGCGAACGCCCGCAGTACGGCGTACGCCCGGCCGCGCCGCCAGACGCGGAGCCGGGAGACAAGGGACGCAGAGGCGTCCGGACCCTCTGCCGGACGGGGCAGAAGGACCGGACGCGGGGAAGGGCTGCCGGATCAGCCGATGGTCTTCACGGCCGTGATCAGGGCACCGGTGCTGGTGTCGCCGGACAGCTCCCAGAAGAACGCGCCGCCGAGGCCCTGCTGGTTCGCGTACGACATCTTGCTGCGGATCGTCGCCGGGGTGTCGTAGCCCCACCACTGGCCGTTGCAGAACGCGTACGCCGTACCGCCGACGGTCCCGGTCGACGGGCAGCGGGTCGAGATCAGCTTGTAGTCCTCGATACCGGCCTCGTACTTCCCCGGCGCAGCGCCGGTCGCCGTACCGCCCGGCGCGGCCTGGGTGACGCCGGTCCAGCCGCGACCGTAGAACCCGATGCCGAGCAGCAGCTTGGACGCCGGGATGCCCTTCGACTTGAGCTTCTGGATCGCCGCGTCGCTGTGGAAGCCGGCGGTCGGGATGCCGCTGTACGACGTGAGCGGCGAGTGCGGCGCCGTCGGGCCCTGGGCGTTGAACGCGCCGAAGTAGTCGTAGGTCATCGGCATGATCCAGTCGAGCTTGCCCGCGGCGGCCGCGTAGTTGGTGGCGTCGATCTTGCCGCCGTTGGTGCCGTCGGCGGTGATCGCGGCCGTCACCAGCGCCGACGAGCCGAACCGGGTGCGCAGCGCGCTGATCACGTTGTTGAACGCGTTCGGGCCGGAGGTGTCGCAGCTCAGGCCGCAGGCGTTCGGGTACTCCCAGTCGATGTCGATGCCGTCGAACACGTCGGCCCAGCGCGGGTCCTCGACCAGCTTGTAGCAGGAGTCGGCGAACGCGGCCGGGTTCTTGGCCGCCTCGGTGAAGCCGCCGGACCAGGTCCAGCCGCCGAACGACCAGACCACCTTGATGTTCGGGAACTCCTTCTTCAGCTTGCGCAGCTGGTTGAAGTTGCCGCGGAGCGCGCCGGTGTCCCAGGTGTCCGCGACGCCGTCGACCGAGCCGGCCGCGTCGTACGCCTTGTCGTACGCCGCGTACGAGTCGCCCATCGTGCACCGGCCGCCGGTGGTGTTGCCGAAGGCGTAGACGATGTTGGTCAGCTTCGCCGCCGACCCGCTCGTCTTGATGTTCTTGACGTGGTAGTTGCGGTCGTAGACACCCCACTCGGTGAAGTAGCCGACGACGCGCTTGCCGGCCGCAACCGCGTGGTCCTGCTGCTCGACCACCTGGGTCGGCAGCGCCTGGGCGCCGTCGTCGGACGGGGTGGCCGCGACCGCGGCGGGGACCACTCCGGTGCCGAGCAGTGCGAGCGCGGCGACCACGGTGGGCAGGGTTCGGATCTTCATGGTGTTCCTCCAGGGGGGCGGGAGAGGCACTGTCCGCACCCTACTCAGCACAGCGGGTTAAGAAAAGAAGAAACCGAAATAAAAATGTCCACGCGATCACGGAACCGCTCGGTAACCACCATCCCGGACCCGGCGGACCACCGCCGGAAACAGGCGTGATCAGACCCTGGTCCCACGTGCATCAGAACCGCTTCACGGAGTAATCTCCTCGCGCACGGTCAAAGACCGTATCGACGGAGGAACACGTGCCTGGATCACCGCGGCGACCCGCTCGGATCTGGCTGCTTGCCCTCCTGGTCGTGCCGCTGGTTCTCACCGCCCTCCTGATCGCCTTCAAGGGCGACGGTCTGAGCAACGCGACCGCCGACGAAACCGGTACGGCGGAAGCGCCCGCGACCACCACTCCCCCGACGCCGAGCACCCCGGCGAGCGTCGTCCCCGCAGAGCCCGAGGCCGCGCCGTTCTCCGTCGCGTGGACCGAGAAGGACGGCCTGCAGGTCGCCGCGGTCCTGCGGGACGACGCCGCGAAGGAGAAGGTCGTCGGCGAGATCCAGGGGCTGCTCGACGAGGGCGAGACCTTCGGCGACAAGCTGACCGTCGACGCGGCGAGCGGACTGGCGAACCCGAGCGCCCTGGTCGGCGTACTGCAGGCCTTGCGGTCGGCGCCCGGCGATGTCGCCGTCAAGTACGACGGCGCGACGATCACCTTGAGCGGCGACGTCGCCGATCAGGCGACCAAGGCGACGGCGGCGCGAGCGGCGGCGAAGGCCGTACCGGGTGCCGTCGTCGCGAACGAGCTGCGCGTGCCGACCGCGGCGAAGCCGCCGGTGAGCGAGGCCTGCCAGACGTTCGAGAGCCGGCTGGCGCAGGTGACCGGTCAGCACAAGATCGTGTTCCTGTCCGGTACGGCGATCGTCAACGAGCGCTCGCGCGGATCGGTCGCCCGGGTCGCCGCGCTGCTGAAGAGCTGTGCCACCGCCCGGGTCGAGGTCGGCGGTCACACCGACAACCTCGGCGATCCGTCGACGAGCCTGCCGCTGTCGCAGCAGCGCGCCGACGCGGTGAAGGCCGACCTGGTCCGGCGCGGGGTGCCGGCCGAGCGGATCATCAGCCGCGGGTACGGCGAGTCCGAGCCGGTCGCGTCCAACCACACCTCCGCCGGGCGGATCGCGAACCGCCGGGTGGAGATCCGAGTCCTGTAGGGGTCTTCGATGAGTTCGCTGTACGTGCAGCTGTGGGTGCTCCTGCTGGCCGCCTTCGTCGTGGGCAGCGCCGCCGCCTACCTCATCCACCGGAGCACCCACCGATGAGCACGCTCGCCCGCACCAACTGGCCGTGGGAACTGCTGGCGTTCCTGCTGGGAGCCGTCATCACCTGGCTGCTCCTGAGCCGTCGCGAACCGGCAGCCGCCGAAGAAGTACCTGAAGAAGAAGCAGCAGAAGAGGAAGAGAAGGTTCTGGTCACGGCCGGCGCCCCGGTCAAGGAAGAACCGGCCGAACGACAACAGACTTTCTCCCAGCGCATGGAGATGGTGGACTCGCCACAGCCGACGCTGTTCGACGGGGCCGGGCAGTCCGCCGTACCGGGCAGCTACGGGCCGGGATCGGCCGACGCCGTCGAGCACCAGGGCCCACCGGACGGCTTCACGATCAAGGGCAACGCCCAGTCGATGCTGTTCCACACTCCGGACTCGCCGTACTACGGGCGGACCAAACCCCAGGTCTGGTTCCGCACCGAGCAGGACGCCGAACGGGCCGGCTTCACCAAGTACGTCCGCAAACCGCGACGCTCGCCGCGCGACGACCAGAACTAACGCGCGAGCAGACCGGAAGCAACGCGGTCGAGGTAACGAATCGGCCGTGAAATAGGGGGATCCGGCCCCTATTTGCTTGTACTGGCAAAGCGGCGTCACACTGACTTCAACGCCGGTCCGGACCGAGTCCCACGGCGTCAATCCACACCACCCCCGGACGCCACCGGACCCCGGTTCCTTTTGAGATGCCCGCAGTCCGGGTACGGGAACCGGAGCCCGCCCCCGGTGTCCACCCGCGCGTCGCCGTAATCGTCCGGTGGTGGCAGCCGCAAGTACCGCTAGGTTTGGACCGAGGGGATACACCCGATGGAGGTGAGCGTGACCGACATGCTGCCGGAGCAGCACCACGGACTGACGAAGAGTGACCCGCTGTGGTTCAAGCGGGCCGTCTTCTACGAAGTCCTCGTGCGGTCATTCAAGGACTCGAACGCCGACGGAATCGGCGACCTGCAAGGCCTGACCGAGAAACTCGACTATCTCGAGTGGCTCGGCGTGGACTGTCTGTGGTTACCGCCGTTCTACCCCTCACCTCTGCGTGACGGCGGCTACGACATCTCCGACTACACCAACGTGATGCCCGAGGTCGGCACGATCGCCGACTTCGCCGCGTTCATGGACGCCTGCCACGCCCGTGGCATGCGCGTCATCGTCGACTTCGTGATGAACCACACCTCGGACCAGCACCCCTGGTTCCAGGCGTCGCGCACGGATCCCGACGGCCCGTACGGCGACTTCTACGTCTGGTCCGACAACGACGAGGCCTACTCGGACGCGCGGATCATCTTCGTCGATTCGGAGACCTCGAACTGGACCTGGGACCCGGTCCGCCAGCAGTACTTCTGGCACCGGTTCTACTCCAACCAGCCCGACCTCAACTTCGAGAACCCGGCCGTCGGGGACGCGATGATCGAGGCGCTGAAGTTCTGGCTCGACCTCGGTGTGGACGGCTTCCGGCTGGACGCGGTGCCGTACCTGTTCGAGGAAGAGGGCACCAACTGCGAGAACCTGCCCAGGACGCACGAGTTCCTGCAGCGGGTCCGCAAGGAGGTGGACGCGAACTACACCGACCGCGTCCTGCTCTGCGAGGCCAACCAGTGGCCGGCCGACGTGGTCGAGTACTTCGGCGACCGCGAGTCCGGCGGCGACGAGTGCCAGATGGCCTTCCACTTCCCGGTGATGCCGCGGATCTTCATGGGGGTACGGCGCGAGTCGCGCTTCCCGATCTCGGAGATCCTGGCCCAGACCCCGCAGATCCCCGACACCTGTCAGTGGGGCATCTTCCTGCGCAACCACGACGAGCTCACGCTCGAGATGGTCAGCGACGAGGAGCGCGACTACATGTGGGGCGAGTACGCCCAGGACCCGCGGATGAAGGCCAACATCGGCATCCGCCGCCGGCTCGCGCCGTTGCTCGACAACGACGTGAACCGGATGGAGCTGTTCACCGCGATGCTGCTGTCGCTGCCCGGCTCGCCGATCCTGTACTACGGCGACGAGATCGGCATGGGCGACAACATCTGGCTCGGTGACCGCGACGGGGTCCGGACCCCGATGCAGTGGTCCCCGGACCGCAACGCGTCGTTCTCCACCGCGACCCCGGGCAAGCTGAGCCTGCCGGTGATCATGGACCCGGTCTACGGGTACCAGGCGGTCAACGTCGAGGCCGAGATGGAGAACGCGTCGTCGCTGCTGCACTGGACGCGGCGGATGATCCAGACCCGTAAGCAGCACCCGTGTTTCGGCATGGGTACCTTCACTGATCTGGGCGGGTCCAACCCGAGCGTGCTCTCGTACATCCGGGAGTTCGGCGACGACGTGGTGCTGTGCGTGAACAACCTGTCGCGGTTCCCCCAGCCGATCGAGCTGGACCTGCGGCAGTACCAAGGCGTCGAGCCGGTGGAGCTGCTCGGCGGCGTGCACTTCCCGACCATCGGTGAGCTGCCGTACCTGCTCACCCTGGGTGCGCACGGGTTCTACTGGTTCCGGCTGCCGGTGAACAAGTCGGCCGATCGTGAGGAGAGCTCTTCGTGACTTCCCATCTGGACCAGGTCCAGTCCTTCTGCACCCACCAGCGATGGTTCGGTGAGAAAGGACATGACGTCGACGTCGAAGCGATGGCCACCTCAGCGTGGCTGTCGGACGAGGGCGTCTGGCCCGCGGTCCGGATCGGGTTCGTCTACTGCTCGGGCCCGCCCGGGGCGGAGAACGCCATCCGGGTGTACCAGTTGCCGCTCAGCTACCACACCGCGCCGGTCGACAACCTCGGCCACGCGTTGATCGGCGACTGGTCCGAGCCAGACCTGGGTGACACCCGGGTCTGGGTGTACGACGCCCTGCACGACAAGGAAGCCACGCCGTACTGGCTGGACGCCCTCACCCACGGGCGGCAGCTGACCGGTCTGGAGTTCCACCCGGTGCACGCACCGGACCGCACGCTCGTCGTACCGGACGACGCCCAGTCGCTGGTGCTGACGGTCGAGCAGAGCAACACGTCGCTGGTGTTCGGCGACACCGCGTTGCTGAAGGTGTTCCGCCGGCTCGAGCCCGGGAGCAATCCCGGGGTCGAGATCGAGTCGGCGCTCACCGAGGCGGGCTCCGAGCTGGTGCCCGAGGTGCTCGGATCGGCGCGAGGCTCCTGGCCGCGCGCCGGCGGCGGCACGGATTCCGGCGATCTGGCGATGATGACGGCGTTCGAGAAGAACTCGACCGACGGCTGGTCGTACGCGACGACGTCGGTCCGGGACCTGTACGCCGAGGCCGACCTGCACGCCGAAGAGGTCGGCGGCGACTTCGCCGGGGAGTCGCACCGGCTCGGTGCGGCCACCGCCGAGGTGCACTCCGAGCTGGCCAAGGCGCTCGGGTCCGACGTCTGGGCGCCGGAGCAGATGGTCGAGCACGCGGCGGCGATGCAGCGCCGGCTGGACAAGGCCGCCGCGGCGATCCCGGAGCTGCAGCCGTACGCCGAAGGCCTGAGCCGGGCCTTCACCGCGCTCGCGGAGTACGGCGAAGCGGTGCCGGTGCAGCGGATCCACGGTGACTTCCACCTGGGTCAGGTACTGCGCACGATCGACGGCTGGAAGCTGATCGACTTCGAGGGCGAGCCGGCCAAGTCGCTGATCGAGCGGCGGGCGCTGGACACCCCGATCAAGGACATCGCCGGGATGCTGCGCTCGTTCGACTACGCGGCCCGGTCGCTGCTGGCCGACCACCAGGGCGACCAGCAGATCGCCTACCGCGCGGCCGAGTGGGCCAACCGGAACCGTCGCGCCTTCTGCGACGGGTACGCCGAGGTCGCGGGCACCGACCCGCGCGACCAGGGCGTGCTGCTCAGCGCGTTCCTGGCCGACAAGGTGATCTACGAGACGATGTACGAGGCCCGCAACCGGCCGAGCTGGCTGCCGATCCCGCTGGCCGCGGCCGCTCAGCTGAGCACGACGGAGTCGCACGACGACGACAGCTGACCGGTTGCGGTAGGTCGCGATCGCGAGAGTGTCCACCAGCGACGATTGACCGGGCCTGGGGAGCTGTCGCGCTGACATACTGCTGCCTATGCCGTCCGAGCCGCAGCTGGAGGTCCTGGTTCTGGGACCTCTCGCCGTGCGGCTCAACGGCGCGGCCATCGCGGTCGACCGGCCCCTGGAGCGCGCGTTGCTGGTTCGGCTCGCGCTCGCCAACGGCCTGCCGGTCCCGGATCAGCGGCTCGCTGTCGATCTCTGGGGCGACGTCGATCTGGCCCGTCCGACCGAGCGGTTACGCGTACTGGCCTCCCGGCTGCGCACAGCGTTGGGCACTCCCGACGTACTGACGCGAGCCTCCAACGGCTACGCCCTGTCCGCGCGGATGACGGATCTCGCGGCGGCGCGATCACTGGCCAAGGGCTTGTACGCCGCGGCGCGAGCCGGCGAACACGCGACGGTGAGCGCACTCGGCCGCGAGGCGCTGGCGCTGTGGCGCGGTGCGTCGCTGGCCGATCTGCGGGCCGTTCCGTACGCCGCCACCGAGGCCGAGCAACTCGACACGTGGCGGCTGGACCTGCAGCTGGAGCGACTGGATGCCGAGCTCGCACTCGGCGCCGCGACCGAGGCCGGGCGGGAGCTGGAAGCGCTGGCCGCAGAGCATCCGCTGCACGAACGCCTGTGGTGCTTGCTCGCGCTGGCGCTCTACCGCACCGGCCGGCAGGCCGATGCGCTCAACCGGCTGGCCCAGCTGCGTTCGCGGCTGTCGGACGAGCTGGGCGTGGACCCCGCGCCTGACACGGCAGAGATGGAACTCCGCCTGCTGCGGCAGGATCCGAGCCTTCAGCTCCGGGCCACCACCCCCGAGCCGCTGAACCTTCCGTTGCCCATGACAACTTTCGTGGGGCGGCAGGCCGAGTTGTCCGACCTGCTCCAGCGGTTGCGCACCCCTGGGCTGATCACGCTCACCGGTGCACCCGGGAGCGGGAAGTCCCGGCTGGCCTTCGAAGCCACCCGGGCGATGGCCGCGGCAGGCCACCCGGCGCAGTTGGTCCCGCTCCGCGCGATCGACGCGACCGAGTTGGATTCCGCGCAGCGCCGGGAGAACGGGCTCCTCGTGCTCGACGACGCGGAGCACCAGCTGGAGCCGGTCGCCAAGACGGTGGCCCACCTGCTCGAACGGACCAACCTGACTGTGCTGGTCACCTCTCGCGAGCCCCTTCAGCTACCTGACGAAGAGGTGCGCGTGCTGGAAGCGCTCGACGAGCGCTCCGCCGCCCAGCTGTTCACCGAACGCTGCGCCGCGGACGCGCAGGCCGCCGTCGCCTCGGAGGTCGCGGCGATCTACGCCGCGACCGAAGGGCTGCCGCTCGGCATCGAACTGGCCGCGGGTCTCACCCGCACGCTGCCGGTCGAGCGGGTGGCCGAAGAGCTGGGCAGCGGCCTGTCCGCCGTACTGAAGTGGACGTATCGACTGCTCGGCGAGCAGGAGCGCGTGGTCCTGCACGAGGTGGCCGTCTTCGCCGACGGGTTCACCCTGGAGGACGCCGAGCGCATCGCCGCCGACCCGCGGGACGTCGCTCCGGCGCTGACCGAGCTGGCGGACCGCAACCTGCTCCTGGTCGAGGATCTCGACGGCCGGCGCTTCCGGGTGCCCGGCGCGGTGCGCGACTACACGCTGCAGCGGTGACCAGTTCTTGTGTACGTCCACGACGGACGGGTACGGGATGCGGGAATCGAAGAGTCCATCGGGCAGGATTGGGTGCATGGGATCGAACGAGCGCGACGAGCACGATGCCGAGGTGCGGACGCCGCTGTCGGAGGCGATGACCGAACCGGTCAAGGCGCCTGCTGAACAGGCGGTTCCGGCCACCACCGGGCAGGTTGTGCCCGGTGCCGCCGCTCCGGCCGCGACCGGGGCCGACGGGCGGGTCGAGGTCGATCGGTCCGTGCTCGAACGAGTGGTGTCGGGGACGTACCACGATCCGCACCAGGTGCTCGGCCCGCATCTCGGCGACGGGACGGTGACGTTGCGCGTGCTGCGGCCGTTCGCCGCGACGGTGACCGCGCTGTTCGAGGACCAGCGGGTCGAGCTGGAGCACGAGTTCGAGGGCATCTGGGTCGGCGTCCTGGACGTCGAGAAGGTGCCCGACTACCGGCTCGAGGTGACCTACACCGATGGTCCCGCGCTCGAGGTCGACGACCCGTACCGGTACCTGCCGTCGCTCGGCGAGATGGACCTGCACCTGATCGGTGAGGGCCGGCACGAGCAGCTGTGGTCCGTGCTCGGCGCGCACGTCCGCCGGTACGACGGCCCGGGCGGCACCGTCACCGGGACGTCGTTCGCGGTCTGGGCGCCGAACGCGCAGGGCATCCGGCTGACCGCCGACTTCAACTTCTGGGACGGCCGCGCGCACCCGATGCGCACGATGGGGTCGAGCGGCGTCTGGGAGCTGTTCGTCCCGGGCGTCGGGCCGGGGACGCGGTACAAGTTCGACATCTGCGGCCGGGACGGCGTCTGGCGGCAGAAGGCCGACCCGATGGCGAACCTGGCCGAGGTGCCGCCGGCCAACGCGTCGGTCGTGCACGAGACGACGTACGAGTGGAAGGACGCGGACTGGCTGGAGCGGCGCGCGGCTGCCCAGGCGTACGCCGAGCCGATGAGCGTGTACGAGGTGCACCTCGGGTCGTGGCGCAAGGGCCGGTCGTACCGTGAGCTGGCCGACGAACTCGTTGCCTATGTCAACGAGATGGGCTTCACCCACGTCGAGTTCATGCCGGTGATGGAGCACCCGTTCGGCGGCTCGTGGGGGTACCAGGTCACCTCGTACTTCGCGCCCACCTCGCGGTTCGGCGACCCCGACGACTTCCGCTTCCTGGTCGACGCGCTGCACCAGGCCGGCGTCGGCGTCCTGGTCGACTGGGTGCCGGCGCACTTCCCGAAGGACGCCTGGGCGCTGGCCCGCTTCGACGGGACCCCGCTCTACGAGCACCCGGACCCGCGCCGCGGCGAGCAGCCCGACTGGGGCACGCTGGTCTTCGACTTCGGCCGGCCGCAGGTGCGCAACTTCCTGGTCGCCAACGCGCTCTACTGGGCCGAGGAGTTCCACATCGACGGCCTGCGGGTCGACGCGGTCGCCTCGATGCTCTACCTGGACTACTCGCGCCAGGAAGGCCAGTGGGTGCCGAACCAGTACGGCGGCCGCGAAAACCTCGAAGCCGTCTCGTTCCTGCAGGAGATGAACGCCACGCTCTACAAGCGGGTCCCCGGCGTGATCACGGTCGCCGAGGAGTCGACGTCGTGGCCGGGCGTCACCCGGGCGACGCACCTGGGCGGACTCGGCTTCGGGTTCAAGTGGAACATGGGCTGGATGAACGACTCGCTGCGCTACCTCGAGCACGAGCCGATCCACCGCCAGTACCACCACCAGGAACTGACGTTCTCGATGATGTACGCCTACTCGGAGAACTTCGTCCTCCCGCTGTCGCACGACGAGGTCGTGCACGGCAAGGGTTCGCTGCTGCGCAAGATGCCCGGCGACCGCTGGCAGCAGCTCGCGAACCTGCGCGCCTACCTGGCGATGATGTGGGCGCACCCGGGCAAGCAGCTGCTGTTCATGGGCGGTGAGTTCGGCCAGGAGTCGGAGTGGTCCGAGAAGGGTGAGCTCGACTGGTGGCTGCTCGACCACGCCGACCACCAGGGGCTTCGGCAGCTGGTGAAGGACCTCAACGCGTCGTACAAGGAGCTGAAGGCGCTGTGGGGCAACGACCACGTGCCGGAGCGGTTCAGCTGGATCGACGCGAACGACGCCGGCAACAACACCTTCTCCTTCGTCCGCTTCGGCGGCGAGGGTGAGGCGACGATGGCCTGCGTGGTGAACTTCTCCGCGGTCCCGCACCACGGCTACCGCCTGGGCCTGCCGTTCGAGGGCCACTGGCGCGAGATCCTCAACACCGACGCGGCGACCTACGGCGGCTCCGGCGTCGGCAACCTCGGCGGCGTCGACGCCAACGGCACCCCCTGGCACGGCATGGCCAGCAGCGCCGAGATCTCGGTCCCGCCACTGGCCGCCGTGTGGTTCCGGTACGACGGATGAGCGAACAGCCCTGAGCTACTGACATCCGGCGTCTGATCCGCGCCGGCGGCCGGGACGCTCCAGCGGACGGATTCGTCCGGGTCGACCAGCGCCGTCGTCACCTTGGCGGGCCGCGGCAGGTACCGGTCGAACGCGGGCGACGCGGCCGAGGCGGCGTCGCCGTCCGAGACCACGATCGTCACCTAGTCCGCCGGGTGTTGCAGGCGGGGCCGGGGGATTGAGGGCACCGCCTGCAACGTTTGTGGGGTCAGCGGACCGTCAGGGTGAAGACTCCGCTGTAGGTGGCGTCGGCGGTCGCCGTGGCGGGGATCCACCAGCGGAACTGCACCGAGCCGCGCTTGTTCCACGGGAAGGCGAGCAGGCCGCGACCGGCGTACAAGGTCTTGTAGCTGAGTCCTTGCCAGGCGCCCGACGCGTTCTTGAACTGCAGTGCCGCCTTCTGCGTGCCGGCCGGGTCCACCCAGAGGTAGGCCTGCGGCTGGGTGCCGAGAGTGATCACCGGCTGGATGAACTTGGCCGACACGACGCGGGTGGTGGCCCGGACCGACTTGCTCGCGCCCACCCCGCCGTACCACGCCTTGTCGCCGGAGGTCGTGTTTAGCCGGATCACCCGGTACTCACGATGACCGGGGTTCGTCAGCACCGCGGTGTACTTGCCCTGGGCATCGGTCTTGGTGGTGCCGGCCGTGGTCCACGCCGCGGTCGCCGAGGTCCGCTGCTGGATGACCACCGACTGGTTCGGCACCGGCTCGGTCTCCTCGCCGCAGCTCGGCGGATGGCCCGACTCGAACAAGGTGGCACCGGTCAGCACACCGGTCAGTGTGGTCTTCTCACCGATCCTCGTCGCGGCCGGTCCGGTCATCGTGATGCTCTTCGTCGTCCCGACCCCGATGATCGGTCCCTGCGCGGCGCCCCACTCGTTGTCGACGACCATCGACAGGTTGTACACCTGGCCGGTGTTCGGCACCGTACCGGTCGGTGTGGTGGTCTGCGGCAGGTTGATCGCGTCGCACCCGGGGATGCTCGGGTCGTCGGTGTGGACGCGCTTCTGCGGCGCGTAGGTGTAGTTCTTCGGCAGATCGAGCGGATCGTCCGGCGTCTCGTCCTTCGAGGTGTCCGGCGCGACCTTCCACCGCAACGAACCGTCGGCCTCGAACGCGACCGCCGTCGGGTAGCCGCCGTAGTTGAACCGGTCGAAGTCCTTCGTCCGGCCCGGCGCGGCCGAGCCGTCGCTGACCTCGATCCACACCTTGTCGGCCGGGTCGCCGCTGGTCCCCAGACTCGCGGAGTCGTAGATGTACTCGTTCGGCTGCCCGACGGTCGTGTGCCCGAACTCGAATCCACCTTCGCCGGCCGCGCTGCGCAGCACCAGCGTGTTCGCCGCCGGCGCGGACTCGGCCCAGGTGATCTTGATGTTGGTGTGGTCGGCGTTGACCCACGCGACCTGCACGTTGCTCACACCCGCGGCCCGCGTCGTACCGGCCGACGCGCTCTGCGCACCCAGCACGGTCACCAACGCCGCCGCCCCAGCGAGCGCGATCGATCTCTTCAGCATCCTCGTCCTCTCGTCTCTACCAGCCACGATGCCTGCGGCCGGCGGAAAGTTGCGCCCTCACCGCACCGTCAGCGTGAACGTGTTGCTGTATGCCGCATCCGCCGCGGTCGTGGCGGGAACCCACCAGCGGAACTGGGTCGTGCCCCGCTTGTTCCAAGGAAACGCGAGCAAGCCGCGGCCGGCGTACAGGGTCTTGTACGCGACGCCCTGCCAGGCACCCGCCGCGTTCTTGAACTGCAGCGCGGTCCTCTGCGTGCCGGCCGGGTCGACCCACAGGTAGGCCTGCGGCCGGGTGCCGAGGTTGATGACCGGCTGGATGAACTTGGCCGAGACCACGCGAGTGGTCGCTCGGACCGATTTGACGCCGCCCACTCCCCCGTACAGCGCGCGGCCGCCGTAGATCGTGTTCAGCCGCACCGCCCGGTACTCGCGATGTCCCGGGTTCGTCAGCACGGCCGTGTACGCGCCCCATTCACCGGTGGTCCTGGTGGTGCCGGCCGTGGTCCACGGTGCGGTCGCCGAGGTCCGCTGCTGGATGACCACCGACTGGTTCGGCGTCTGCTCCGGCCACTGGCTGCAGCTCGGCGGACCGCCGCTCGCCTCGAACAGGAACTCTTCGTTCAGCACACCGGTCAACGTGGTCTTCTCGCCGAGCTTCGTCGCGGCCGGGCCGGTCATCGTGAGGCTCTTGGTTCTGCCCACACCGGTGAGGTTGAACCGCACGGTGCCCCACTCGTTGTCGACTCCGATCAACAGGTTGTACGGGTAGCCGGCGTCCGGGATCGTACCGGTCCGCGCGGTCGTCGGAGCCAGGTTGATCGCGTCGCACCCGGGGATGGGCCTGTCGGGCCGAACCCGCTGCTGCGGGACGTAGGTGTAGTCCTGCGGCCGGTCGAGCGGATCTCCCGGCGTCGGGTCGATCGAGGTGTCCGGCGCGACCGTCCACCGCAGCGAACCGTCGGCCTCGAACGCCGTCGTCACCGGGGAGCCACCGTAGTTGAACCGGTCGAAGGCGTCCGTGCGGCCCGGCGTACCGGAACCGTCGCCGACCTCGATCCACACCTTGTCGGCGGGGTCGGCCCGGGGTCCCAGGGTCGCCGCGTCGACGACGTACTCGTTCGGCTGGTCGGCCGTCGTGTGCCCGAACTCGTTCCCGCCCTCGCCGGCGTCGCTGCGCAGGACGATCGTGTTCGCCGCCGGCTGCGACTCGGTCCAGGTGATCCGGATGCTGTGCTGCTTGGCGTCGGCCCAGACGACCTGCACGTTCGTCACGTTCACCGCCCGCGCCGAGGCGCTCTGCGCCCCCACCACGGTCAACAACGCCACCGCCCCGACGAGCGCGCTCGATCTCTTCAGCATCCGCGTCCCTCTCTCTGTACCAGTCACGATGCAGTCACCGGACCGATAGTTGCGACGTCACCGCACGGTCAGCGTGAAGCTGTTGCTGTACGTCGCGTCAGCGGCGGCCGAGGCCGGGACCCACCAGCGGAACTGGGTGGTCCCCCGCTTGTTCCACGGGAACGCGAGCAGACCGCGGCCGGCGTACAGGGTCTTGTACGCGACGCCCTGCCAGGCACCCGCCGCGTTCTTGAACTGCAGCGCGGCCTTCTGCGTGCCGGCCGGGTCGACCCAGAGGTAGGCCTGCGGCCGGGTGCCCAGGTTGATGACCGGCTGGATGAACTTGCCCGAGACCACGCGAGTGGTCGCTCGGACGGCGACGGTCGCGCTGTCGCCGCCGAAGCGGAGCCAGCCGCTGGTCACGTTCGGCGCGACAACCCTGTACTCGCGGTGGCCAGGGTTCCGGAAGGTCGCCTTGTAGTTGCCCTTGGCATCGGTTCTGGTGGTTCCGACCACTGTCCACGGTGCGGTCGGCGAGGTCCGCTGCTGCACGACGACGGGCGAGCCGTTGCCGTCGATCAGCCAGTCGTTGCAGGTCGGTGGCGCGCCACTGATGATCAGGGAGCGCCAGCCCAGGTGCCCGGTCAGCGTGGTGGTCCCGCCGTACGGCGTTGCGACGGGAGCCGCGATCGTGACCCGATCGATCGCTCCGACCGGCACCGAGGAGTGCGCCCAGGGCGAGGTGCCCCACTCGTTCACCGGACTGACCCGGAGATCGAACGTGCGGCCGGTCTTCGTCACCGTGCCGGACGGAATGGCGGTGAACGTCTTCTGCTGCGCGCAGGCCCAGTCGCCCGGGTCCTCGAGATCAGGATCAAGATTGACGGTCACCTGGTAGCGGGGGCTGACCGGTAGGTCCAGCGGGTCGTTCGGGGTGCTGTCCACGCTCTGGTCCGGTGCCACCGTCCAGCGCAACCGGTCATAGCTGGGGAAGGTCACTCCCAGCTCCTTCGGCGCATAGGTGTAGCTGTCGAAGGGGACCGACCGCGCCTCGGTGCCGTCCGGTCCGACCACGAGCACCTGCTGGCTCTCGCCCACACCGGTCTGCGGGAACTTGCCGGTCTCCGCCACGATCCGGTCGGGCTGCTTCGCGGTCGTCGTGCCGAGTTCGTAGCCCTGTGCCCGCACGATGTTGGCCACCGGTGCGGACTCCTGCCAGGTGACCAACACCTTGGTGTGCTCTGCGTCGTACCAGCTGATCTTCACGTTGCTGATCGTGGCGTCCGCGGCGGCTGCCGGGAGCGGTACGGCGACGGCGCTCAGCAGGAGCGCCGGAGCGAGAGCGAGTGTCAGCATGTGTCCCCCAGGAATCGTCCTACCAAGCTCGATGCAAGATCCGGCCGAAAGGTTCAGCGAACGGTCAGCGTGAAGAGTCCGCTGTACGTTGCATCGGCGGTGGTCGAGGCCGGGATCCACCAGCGGAACTGGGTCGTGCCCCGCTGGTTCCACGGGAACGCGAGCAGTCCGCGCCCGGCGGACAGGGTCTTGTAGCCGAGCCCCTGCCACGCACCCGTGGCGTTCTTGAACTGGAGGGCGGCCTGTTGCGTGCCGGCCGGGTCGACCCACAGGTAGGCCTGCGGCTGGGTGCCGAGGTCGACCGTCGGCTGGATGAACTTGGCCGAGACGACCCGAGTCGTGGCGCGGACTGACTTGGTGGGGCTGTCGCCGCCGAAGAGGGGCTTGCCGTTGACGGTCTGGCTGGGGACGACCACGCGGTACTCGCGGTGGCCCGGGTTGCGGAAGGTTGCGGTGTACTTGCCGGTGTTGTCGGTCTTGGTGCTGCCGACCACGGTCCACGGGGCCGTCGGGGACGTGCGCTGGTGCACGACGACGGGCGTGAACGGCGACACGTTCTCGTACGCCGTGCAGCTCGGCGGGTGTCCGCTCACGTCCAGACCGCGGAGCTTCACCTCGCCGGTCAGTGTGGTGTTCCCGCCCAGCGGCGAGGCCGCGGGGGCGGTGATGGTGACGGCACTGGTGACGTCGATCAGGTTCCAGGTGCCGCCGGTCGACGGGCCCCACTCGTTCTGCGTGTGGATTTCGAGCGAGATCGGCCGGGTCGGCCGGGCGATCTGCCCGCTAGGCTCCGGGCTGGTCGTGGTCGGCAGTGGCGTGCACTCCACGTCGTACTGGTCCGGGTCGTCGAACCTGGTCTCGACCAGGTAGGTGTCGTGCTTGGGCAGGTCGAGCGGGTCGTTCGGCGTACCGTCGACGCTGGTGTCGGCCGGCACGGACCACGCCAGCTGGTCGTACGTCGGGAAGGTGAGCGTCGCTTTCTCGGGTGCGTAGGCGTAGGCGTCGAAGTCGACCGACCGCGCCGTGGCGCCGTCGGGGCCGCTGACCGTGACGTAGTGCCTGCCGTCGGCGTTCGTCTGCGGGAACCGGTTGACCGGAACCAGGACCTCGTTGGGCTGGGCCGCGGTCGTCGTACCGATCGGGTTCTCGACCCAGGTCGCCAGGTCGACGGTGTTGGCGACGGAAGTGGTTTCGGACCAGGTGATCTTGACCTTGGTGTGGGTGGCGTCGGACCAGCTGAGCTGTACGTCGCTGATCGCCGCTGCCGCGGAGGCCGTGGGCGTCACCCAGGGGGCCGCGAGCAGTACGCCGGCGGCGGCCAGGGTGGGAAGGGTTCTGTTCACGTCCCTCTCGATGCATCGGGAGTCGATGAAGTTGCGTCGGGTACCGTTCCGGACGTGACTGGTGTGCCGCCGCAACCGACGCTGACCGACGGGGACCTCACGCTGCGCCCGTGGCGCGACGAGGACATCGACGTCGCGCACGGGCTGTCCGACGACCAGATGGTCCGCTGGTTCGGCCTGGCCGAGGACCCGCCGCGGTCCGACCTGGCCGACGAGGTCGAGGAGGCGCGCGACGCGTACGCCGACGACCGGTCGGTGGTGAGCTTCGTGGTCGAGCTGGCCGGCGAGAGCGGCCCGGTCGGCACGGTCGAGGTCCGGCGCATCTCACCGGGCGTCGGCGCGGTCACCTGGACGACGTACAAGCCGTATCGCGGGCGCCAGATCGCCCGGCGCGCGGTGCGGTTGCTGGTGGTGTACGCGTTCGGCGAGCTCGAGCTGGACCGGCTGCAGGTCCACGTCGACCCGGAGAACCACGCGGCGGCGCGGGTTGCGATCCGCTCCGGCTTCCGGCGCGAGGGCCTGCTGCGCGGCGGCGCCGTACTGCAGGGTGAGCGGCGTGACGTCGCGGTCTACGGACTGCGGCGCGACGATCCGCGGGCCGACACGCTGTCCGGCTGGACCGCGCTGATGGACTCGGTGCTGCCGAAGAAGCGCGTGATCGCGCACGTCGTCGTCCGGGATCCCGCCGGGCGCGTCCTGCTGTGCAAGGTGAGCTACAAGAAGGATCTCGAGCTGCCCGGCGGCGTCGTCGAGCCCGACGAGGACCCGCTGACCGGCGCCCGGCGCGAGATGGAGGAGGAGCTCGGGACCGCGCTGCCGGTGAACGGCGTGCTGGCGATCGACTGGCTGCCGCGCTGGGAAGGCTGGGGCGACGCGATCGAGATCCTGTACGACGGTGGGGTGCACGACGCGTCGTTGATCTCGACGTTGCAGCCGGACGGGTTCGAGATTCTCGGCCTGGACTGGTACGCGCCCGACGAGCTCGCCGGGCTGGTCTCGCCGCTCAACGCGCGGCGCCTGCCGGTGCTGCTGGCCGATCCGTCCCACCTGCACAACCTGCGCGACGGTTCGCCGTACTGAGGACGCCCGTCAAGCCAGCGCGGCCTTCCGACGAAGCAGGAAGCGCCGCTCGGCGCCGTTCGCGGTCAGCGCGATCGCCGCGTCGTACGCCGTCATAGCCTCCGCCGTTCGACCCAGCCGCGCCAGTACGTCGGCCCGCGCGGCCGGCAGGTAGGCATACGTCTTCAGCGCCGACTCCTTGCCTAAGGCATCCAACTCGCCGAGCACCTCGTCCAGGTCCGCACCCGGAACCAGGCTCTGCGCCGCCGCCCGGTTGAGCGCGACGATCGGCGACGGCCAGCCGACCAGCATCGCGTCGTACATCCGGACGACCTGCACCCAGTCGGTCCGCTCCCAGCTCGGCGCCGTCACGTGCAACCCGGCAACCGCCGCCTGCAAGGCGAACCGCCCCGGCTTCTCCCGCTGCCGCAACGCCGCGGTCGCGCGGCTGACGCCCTCAGCGAGCATCTTGATGTCCCACCGCGACCGGTCCTGGTCCGCCAGCAGCACCAGCTCGCCGTCCTCGCTCACCCGCGCGTCACCCCGGGCCTGCGTCATCAGCAGCAACGCCAGCAACGACTGCGGCTCCGGCTCGTCAGGCATCAACCGCACCAGCAGCTGCGCCAGCTCGATCGCCCGCCCGGTCAGATCCGCCCGCGTCAGCTCCGGCCCGGCCGCGACGTGCCCGGCGGTGTAGACCAGCTGCACCACCGTCAGTACGACGTCCAGCCGCGACGCGAGCTCGCTGTCGGCGGGAATCCGGTACGGGATCCCCGCGGCCGCGATCTTCTTCTTCGCCCGGGTGATCCGGGCCGCCGCCGTCGCCTCACTGATCAGCAGGCCCGCCGCGACCTCCCGCGTCGTCAGGCCGCAGATCAGCCGCAACGTCAGCGCTACCTGGGCGTCCCGCGCCAGCGCCGGGTGGCAGCAGGTGAACACCAGCCGGAGCGGGTCGGTCGGCTGCTCGGTCTCTCCCGGTTCCTCGACGAGCAGCGGCAGCTTGCGCCGCAGCGTCGTCTCGCGCCGGAGCTTGTCCAGCGCCAGCCGCTTCGCGACGGTCGTCAGCCAACCGGCCGGATTGTCCGGGATCTGCTCGGGCCAGGTGCGCAGGGCTCGGACGAAGGCCTCTTGCGCACAGTCCTCGGCGAGATCGAGGTCGCGCGTGACGCGCACGGTCGAGGCCAGCACCACCGACCAGCACTCCCGGTGCGCCGCCTCGACCTGCTCGGTCACCACCCGAGCGCTCGCTCCCACCGCTTCAGCTCCTCTCGTGGTGGGCTGGTGGGGTCCCCGGCGGGACCCCACCACCCAGCGACTACGCCGGCGGCGCGGAGCCTTCGGAGGTGTCCATCACCGGACGGACCTCGATGTTGCCCGACGGCACCAGCTTGGCCAGCTCGAGCGCCTGGTCCAGGTCCTTGGCGTCCACGATGTAGAACCCGCCGAGCGCTTCCTTGGTCTCGATGAACGGGCCGTCGGTGACCAGCGGCTCACCGTCGCCCTTCTTGATCGTGCTCGCGGTCGAGGACGGCAGCAGCGCCTCCCCGCCGACGACCCGCGCGCCGGCCGCTTCCACGGCCGCCATGAACTCGTTGTGCAGCTTCATCTGCGACTGCCACTCCTCGGCGGTCACCTGGTCGTACCACTCCTCGGAGTCGAAGAGCATGAACATGTACTGCGCCATCGCGGGCTCCCTCGTTGTGGGGTTCTACTGACATCTTGCTGACGATCGCGCCCCGGCGGAATCGACAAACCCGGTCGGCAACTTTGCGTACGGATCACGCGACCTGGCGTACACCGCGCCGGCCGCGGGTGGACTATTGTTGACGAGGCACTCAACAAGCGGCCCCGGCCGCGGCAGGGAGGCACGCGTGGAGCACCTGGACGTCCTGATCGTCGGCGCCGGCCTGTCCGGCATCGGTGCGGCGTACCGGCTGCAGACCCAGAGCCCCGAGCGCTCGTACGCCGTACTGGAGGCGCGCGAGGACCTCGGCGGGACCTGGGACCTGTTCCGCTACCCGGGGATCCGGTCGGACTCGGACATGTTCACGCTCGGCTTCCCGTTCCACCCGTGGACCGCGGCGAAGGCGATCGCGGACGGGCCGTCGATCCTGGAGTACCTGCACGAGACGGCGTCCACGTACGGCATCGACCGGAACATCCGCTTCGGCCGCAAGGTGCTCGCGGCGTCCTGGTCGACGGCCGACGCGCTGTGGACCGTGGAGACCGACCAGGAGTCGTACACCTGCAACTTCCTCTACGTCTGCAGCGGCTACTACGACTACGACAGCGGGTACGTCGTGGACTTTCCCGGCCTGGCGTCGTACGAGGGGCGGGTGGTGCACCCGCAGCACTGGCCGGACGACCTCGACTACACCGGCAAGCGGGTGGTCGTGATCGGCAGCGGCGCGACCGCGGTGACCTTGGTGCCCGCGATGGCCGGGCAGGCCGAGCACGTGACGATGCTGCAGCGCTCGCCGTCGTACATCGCCTCCCGGCCTGCCGTCGACGCGGTCTCCGACCGGATCCGCGCCGTCCTGCCCGAGCGGCTCGCGCACCGCGTCATCCGCGGGAAGAACGTCGCGTTCAGCTCGCTGGCGTACGGCGCTTTCCGCCGCTTCCCCGCTCACGCCGCGGCCTTCCTGAACAAGGCAGCCGCTCAGCAGCTCCCCGCGTCGATTCCGGCGGATCCGCACTTCGTCCCGCGGTACAAGCCGTGGGACCAGCGGCTGTGCCTGGTCCCCGACTCCGATCTGTTCCGCGCCTTCCGCAAGGGCGCGGCGTCGATCGTCACCGCCGAGATCGACACCTTCACCGCCGACGGCATCCGGCTCCGGTCCGGCGAGCACCTTCCCGCCGACGTCGTGGTCACCGCCACCGGCCTGCAGATGGTTGCCCTCGGCAAGATCGCGCTGACCGTCGACGGGCGGCCGGTCGCGGTCAACGAAACCTTCGTCTACCGCGGCATGATGCTCAGCGGCGTACCGAACCTGGCCTGGTGCATCGGCTACACCAACAACTCCTGGACGCTGCGCTCCGACCTCACCTCGCAGTACGTCTGCCGGCTGCTCAACCACATGTCCCGCACCGGCACCCGGGTCTGCCGGCCCGAGATCCCGCCCGAGGAGTACGACAAGCCGGCCCGTCCGGTCGTCGATCTGACCTCCGGCTACATCCGCCGCGCCGCCGCGCTGCTCCCCCGCCAGGGCACGACCGGCCCGTGGCGGCTGCGCCAGAACTATCCGCGCGACCTGGTCGCGCTGCGGTTCGGCAAGCTCACCAATCCCGACCTGCGCTTCAGCTAGAGCCGCCTCGCCGCGCGCCGCCACTCCAGATCCGGGGTGGCGGCGTTCTTGCGCGCGCTTGACTTCTTTACTGAGTATGCTCATTATCGAGTTCACTCAGTAAATCGCCCGTCGGGGAGAGTGATCATGCGCGCGTTCGTCGTCCGTCAGTACAAGGGCCCGGTGCAGGAGGCCGACGTCCCGGAGCCCGTGGTCGGCGCGCACGACGTACTGGTCGAGGTGCGGGCCGCAGGGCTCAACGCGCTCGACGAGAAGCTCCGGGCGGGCGAGTTCCGGCAGGTGCTGCCGTACGAGCTGCCGCTGGTTCTCGGCCACGACGTCGCGGGAACGGTGATCGGTCTCGGCGCCGAGGTGCGCGGCTTCGCGCTCGGCGACGAGGTGTACGCCCGGCCGGGGAAGGACCGGATCGGAACCTTCGCCGAGCGCATCGCGATCGCGGAGACCGACCTGGCGCTCAAACCGGCGTCGGTGGACTTCGTGGAAGCGGCCTCGCTGCCGCTGGTCGCGTTGACCGCCTGGCAGGCGCTCGTCGAGCGGGGCAACGTGCAGCCGGGCCAACGCGTGCTCGTCCACGCTGGCGCCGGCGGGGTGGGAACGATCGCGATCCAGCTCGCCAAGCATCTCGGCGCCACGGTCGCCACGACGGTCAGTGCCCGTGACGCGGAGTTCGTGCGTGAGCTCGGGGCGGACGTCGTCGTCGACTACCGCAGCCAGGACTTCGAGCAGCTGCTCGACGGGTACGACCTGGTGCTGGACAGCGTCGGCGGCGAGAACCTCGAGAAGTCCCTGCGCGTACTGCGCCCCGGCGGCAAGGCGATCGGGATCGCCGGGCCGCCCGATGCGGCGTTCGCCCGCGAGCTCGGCGCCAACGCGGCGCTTCGGCTGGTGACGGGCGTTCTCAGCAGCGGCGTCCGGCGCCGGGCCCGGCGCCTTGGTACGACGTACGAGTTCCTCTTCATGCGCGCCGACGGCGATCAGCTGCGCCGGATCGCCGGCCTTGTCGACAGCGGCGCGCTGCGACCCGTCGTCGGGCGGGTCTTCGACTTCGACCAGACCGTGCAGGCGGTGCGGTCGCTGGCGAAGGGCGGCTTCCGGGGCAAGGCCGTCATCAGCAGGACCACCTCATCCATCAGGAGAACAGCATGACCACGAACCGGCACGCGCGGGACGACATCGTCACCGCCTACCAGGACGCACCGACCCGGACCGTCGTCGCCGACGGCGTCACCTACGCCTACCGCGAGCTGGGACCGAAGGGCGGGATCCCCGTCGTCTTCTTCGTCCACCTTGCCGCGAACCTCGACAACTGGGACCCGCGGATCATCGACCCGATCGCCGCACATCGCCACGTCGTCGCGTTCGACAACCGCGGCGTCGGCGCCTCGACCGGCCGCGTTCCCGGCACCGTCGAGGCGATGGCCGACGACGCCGTGACGTTCATCGAGGCCCTGGGCTTCGATGAGATCGACATCTTCGCGTTCTCGCTCGGCGGCATGGTCGCCCAGGCGCTCGTCGCCAAGCATCCGGGCCTGGTCCGCAAGCTCGTGCTCACCGGGACCGGGCCCGCGGGCGGCAAGGACATGGACAAGGTCGCGCGGACGACGTACTGGGACATCCTGCGCGCGACCGTGACCCGGTCCGACCCGAAGGAGTTCCTGTTCTTCAACCGCAACACGACCGGCAAGGCCGCCGGCCGCGCGTTCGTCCAGCGACTCGAAGAGCGCACCGCGGACCGCGACGTACCGGTCAAGCTCACGGCGTTCCGGACCCAGCTGAAGGCGATCCAGAAGTGGGGCCGCTCCGCGCCCGGCGACCTGTCGGCGATCACCCAGCCCACGCTGATCGCCAACGGCGACAACGACCGCATGGTGCCCTCGATCCTCTCCGAGGATCTGCACCGCCGGATCAAGGGCTCGGAACTGGTCATCTACCCCGACTCCGGCCACGGTGGCATCTTCCAGTTCCACGAGCAGTTCGTCCCGCTCGCCGTCGACTTCCTCGGCCGCTGACTGCGATTTCCCGGCGCGGAGGCTTCGTTGGTCACCGTGGAAGAATGAGCGTCGGCGGTTTCGAGTTCACTCAGCAAAGGACGGCAGCCATGGCAGTCGCCTCCCGACCGGTCGGACGGCGCGAGCGGAACAAGCAGCAGAAGCTCGAGCGGATCACCGCCGCGGCCCGGGAGCTGTTCGCCGAGCGCGGGGTCGACGAGGTCACCACGCAAGAGATCGCCGACCGGGCCGACATCGGCGCCGGGACGCTGTTCCTGTACGCGAAGAGCAAGGGCGAACTGCTGTTGCTGGTGCAGAACTCGACGTACGCCGACGCGCTCGCCCGCGGGCGGTCCGCGGCCTCGACCATCACCGACCCGCTGGAGGCGGTGATGGCGATCCTGCGCCCGGTCGTGGAGTGCAACCGCAAGCAGGTCGACAACGGGCGCACGTACCTGCGGGAGATCGTGTTCGGCGATCCCGAGGAGCCGCACCACCGCGACGCGCTCGCCCTGACCGTGGAGACCGAGCAGGCGATCGCCGAGGTGCTCCGCAGAGACGAGCGCGTCGACGGCGACCAGGCTGCGGCGTTGGCGCACATCGTCTCCGCGATCATGTTCGTCGCCATGGCGGCGACGAACAACGCCGCCGAGCCGGTCGACGCGATCGTCGAGCAGATCAGAGGCCAGGTCCGGGTTCTGCTCCGGGCGTGATCCCGGCAGTACGTCAGCTGATCGGCGCCGGCGGGGGCGGGCCGACGTACCGGGCGGCGGGGCGGATGATCTTGCCGTCGCCGGCCTGCTCGAGGATGTTGGCGGTCCAGCCGATCACGCGGCTGGTGGCGAAGGTCGGCGTGAACATCGAGCGCGGCAACCCGCAGCGGTCCATCACCACACCGGCGTAGAACTCGACGTTCGCGTACAGATTGCGCCCGGGCTTCAGCTCGGCCAGTACGTCGACCACCGTTCGCTCGACCGTGACGGCGAAGTCCACGAGCTCACCACCGAGTCCCTGGGCGATGTCCCGCAGCATCAGCGACCGCGGGTCGTCGGTCCGGTAGACCGCGTGCCCGAACCCCATGATCCGGTCCCCCGCCGCAACCTTCGCTCGCACCCACGCGTCCGCACGCTCCGGCGTACCGATCTCGTCCAAGCTCGCCAGCGCCCGGTCCGGCGCCCCGCCGTGCAGCGGACCCGAGAACGCACCCAACGCGCCCGCTACCGCCGACACCACGTCCGCGCCGGTGGACGCGATGACCCGTGCCGTGAACGTCGACGCGTTGAAGCCGTGGTCGACCGTCGCGATCAGGTACGCCTCGATCGCCGCCACGTGCTCAGGGGACGGCTCGGCGCCGGTCACCAGGTACAGCCAGTTCGCCGCCGCGCCGAGATCCGAACGCGGCTCCAACGGCTGCTGCCCCTCCCGCAACCGGTGCAAAGCAGCGAGGATCGTCGGAGTCACCGCGCACACCAGCATGGCGTCGGCCTTCCGCCGTTCGCGATCCACGTCCCACACCGGCGGAAGATCGCGAGCCGCCGCCAGCACCGACAGCGCAGTCCGCAGCCCCGCCAACGGCTTCTCCGCGACACCGGCCGCCGCCACGGCCGGCAAGATCTCCCGCACCTCGTCGGGCAGCACCCGCAGCGGCGCGACCTCGGCGACGAACCGAGCCCGCTCCTCCGCACTGGGCAATCGCCCTTCGAGCATCAGGAACCAGACGTCCTCCACCGTCTTCGTCCGTGCCAGCTCGACCGCGGAGTACTGGCGGTAGTGGTAGAAGCCCTCATCACCTCGTACGTCGCCGAGCGCGGTCTCCGTCACCACGACGTTGCGCAGACCCGGCGGCACCTCGACAAGTTGATCCACATTGATTGACATGGATTCACGCTCGGCTCAGAATCCAGTATTGTCAATGTTGATCAAGTCAACATCAACCTGCGCGGGAGCGTGGCGTGCCCGATTCGAGTGACGAGCATTACCTCACCACCGCCGAGGTGGCCGCCCGCCTGAAGGTGAAGCCGGAGACCGTCTACGCCTACGTCAGCCGCGGACTGCTCACCAGCACCCGGGCCCGCGGTCGCCGAGGCAGCCTCTTCCTCGAGACCGACGTCGACCGCCTCGTCGGCCGCACGGTCGACCACCCGGGCGCGATCGAACGCATCGAGTCGCAGCTCACGCTGATCACCGACGACGACGACCTGTACTACCGGGGCCACGCGGTCCGCGACCTCGTGGCCGGCCACACCGTCGAGTCGGTCGCTTCGCTGCTGTGGACCGGCGACCTCGCTACGCCCGATCGATTCCCCGCTCCTCCGGACGAGGTCGAGCTGGTTCGACGAGCGATGGCAGCCGCTCCGGCCGGGGCCCGGCTGACCGACAAGCTCCGGATCGCGGTCGCGGTCCTCGGAGCCGGCGACCTGCTGCGGTTCGACCTCACGCCGGACGCCGTCACGCGGGCCGCGGCCAAGCTCCTCGGCGTACTGGTCGCTGCTTTGCCCGGACCCAGCCGTCCCGCTGGCACCTTCGGCGCCGATCTCTGGCCGAAGCTCGCGACCGACAGCGCCGCACCACCGCGCCCCGAACTGCTGGACGCGGCGATCATCCTGCTCGCCGACCACGGCCTCGCCGTCTCCACCCTCGCCGCCCGCGTCGCCGCCAGCGCCCGAGCCAACCTGTACGCCGTGGTGTCGGCCGGCCTCGGTGCGCTCGACGGCCAACTGCACGGCGCCGCGACGTCGGTCGCCTACGACTTCTTGCTCCAGGCAACCGACGACCCGGTCGCCGCGGTGTCGGCCCGGCTGCGGACCGGTCAGGCGATCCCGGGGTTCGGCCACAAGCTGTACCGCCGCCGCGACCCGCGGGCCGAGCTGCTGCTGGACCTGCTGGGTGACGTCCCCGCGACCAGGACCGTCCGGACGCTGGCCGATCAGGTGCGCGGATTCCCGAACAGCGACGTCGCGGTCGCCGCGCTGATGCACACCTACGGTCTGCGGCCGGATGCCGGCGAGGCACTGTTCGCCCTCGCCCGGACGATCGGCTGGACCGCGCACGCGCTCGAGGAGTACGCCCAGCCGGCCCTGCGATTCCGTGCCCTGGGCATCTACACCGGACCGGATGCCCAGGGCAACTAGACGGCTCGGGTCAGCTGCTCCCGCAGGACAGGGGCACGCCTCGGGCGTCGGCGTTCGGGTCGAGCAGGGACTGGGCGCGGTGCCGGCCCAGGTTCCACTCGAGCCAGTCGTCGGTACTGCGTTCGTACTGGCTCAACGCGCAGTCCCGAACGTCGTCCGGCAGCTTCGCCAGCACCGGTACGGCGTCGTCGGACAGGTTGCGCAGGTAGTACCAGTCGACCTTGCCCGTGGTGGTGTAGCGGTCGACGTTGTGCTGGGCGATCCAGGCGTCGGGGTTGATCGCCGCGATCATCAGCAGCAGTCCGGCGCCGCTGAGCAGCGCGGCGCGCGGCAGCCAGCCGGTCTTCTTGATCAGGCCGGACACCATCACACCGATCACCAGCAGACCCAGCCAGCCTTCGAAGACGTCGACCAGCAAGCGCAGTTCGGTGAAGCCGTAGGCCTGCTGGTAGACGTGCATCCGGTACAGCGCGGACGCGACCACGACCAGGGTGAGCAGGCAGAGCAGGCCCAGTGATCCACGCAGCCATGCAACGTCGGCGGGTGTCTCGCGCGGTGCCTTGCGGGCGGCGGCCCAGACGACGAGCAGGGTGAGGGCGGTGGCGACGGTCAGTTGCCCGAAGCCCTGATGGACGTACTCGGCGTACGTGAGGCCGGTGATGCGCTCGAGGTACTCATGACCGCCGAAGATGACCGTGGCCTGGGCGGCGAGGAAGACCAGGAAGACACCGTCGACGAGCAGGACCGGGGCGAGCCATTCGTACCGGCGCGCGACCGGACGCGTCGCGGTGGTGTCGACCTCGACGTTCGGCGGGTTGATGCCGAGGTACGTCGCCGCGAGGACGACGCCGCCGACGGCGACGGTGATGAACGCCCGCAGGACGAACGAGTCGAGCTCGAGGTCGGGGATGATCGCGCCCATCCACTCGCCGAAGACCGCGTCGGCCGAGGAGAACAGGAGCCCGAAGACGAGGACTCCCAGCGCGGACAGTACGACGGTGCGGACCATGGCGGCGCTCGCGCGCAGGCCGCCGACGGCGCGGGCCGAGCGGCCGAGCCACGGCAGACCGCGGAGGCCGGCGAGCGGCCAGGCGATGCCGGCGAGCACGAAGGACGGGACGCTGCGGCCGTTGACCAGGGCCGCCATGCACACTGCGCCGCCGGCCAGGAGACACAGGACGGCGATCCACTCCGCGTCCCGGACGACGACTGTTGCTGCCAGCAACAAGCAGAGCGCGGCGCAGGTCAGCGTGAACCGCGAACGCCGGTTGACACTGAAGCCGAGGACCACTCCCCCGGCCGCCAGCAGGACGACGAACGTCCCCAACCCGAGATCGCGGAACGGCAGGACGATCGCAGCCAGCAGGCCGACCCCCAGGCACCAGAGCACGGCCCGCAGGCTGCCCGGCACCTGCGCGTCGGTCCAGAACTTGCCGAACATCAGGTCCATCCCGGACTCGGGTGGCCGGGGCACACGCGCGGCTGCAGCGGGCCGAGCGATGGTCGCCGTGCGCGACCCGGAGCCCGGCGCAGCAAGCGGCTCGCTCCCCGGTCGGGCAGAGGGCGTGGGGCTGGGCGGTACGGCGGGCGATCCCGGGGAGGTCGCTCCGGCGCCGGGGCGCCCGTCGCTTGCCGCACTGGGCCGTGCCTCGCCTGCGGCGTCCAGGCGCGCGGGCGTGCCGGCCGGCGTCGTACGGGGCGGGGCACCGGACTCGGCCGGCGGCGTACCGCCGGGTGCTGCCTTGCCGTCGGACTCGGCGTTCGGCCTGTCTGGGCTGGTCATCTGTGGCTGTGCCTCTCTCCGTGCGTGGGCGAACGGGCGGGGATGGTTCGGGAGGTCGACGCGGACTCGCGCGCCGGTGCGGGTCGGTTCGGGGTCGACGAAGTGGATCGTTCCGCCGTGCAGGTCGGTGACCCAGCGGGCGATCGCCAGGCCGAGGCCGGTACCGCCGCCGCCGTCGGTCTCCGCGAGCGTGCCGAAGCGCTCGAACACCCGATCGCGGTCCGCGGCGGGGATGCCCGGGCCGTTGTCGGCGACCTCGAGGCGCCAGCCGTCCGGTGCTTGCTGAGCGCTGATCCGGACCTCGCCGCCCACCGGGCTGTGGCGGGACGCGTTGTCCAGCAGGTTGGCGATCAACTGCTGCAGGCGGGCACGGTCGGCCGGGACGGTCAGACCCGCCGGCGTCACACGGACGTCGTACCGGACCTGGCGGCCGGTCACCCGCGCCTCGGCCACGGCGCGGTCGAGCAGTTCCTGGACGGGCACCTGGGTGGTCGTCAGCTTGGCCTTGCCGGCGTCGACGCGCGCCAGGTCGAGCAGGTCGGACGCGAGGGCGGACAGCCGCTCGGCCTGGTCCAGCGCCGTTCTCAGCGCGACGGGGTCGGGCTCGGCCACGCCGTCGACGAGGTTCTCCAGTACGGCGCACAGCGCGGCCAGCGGCGTACGGAGCTCGTGACTCACGTTGGCGACCAGTTCGCGACGCTGGCGGTCGACGGCGGCGAGGTCCTCGGCCATCCGGTTGAAGGCCCGGCCGAGCTCGCCGACCTCGTCGCTGGAGGCGGCGGTGACGCGGACGGAGTAGTCGCCGCGCGCCATCCCGCGCGCCGCGGCGGTCATCTCGCGCAGCGGCGAGGTCATGCCGACGGCCAGCAGCTGGGTCACCGCGAGCGCCAGCGCGACGGTGACGGGGATGCTCAGCCAGACCGGCACGCTGCCCACGGCGCCGACCGCTGCCAGGACGGACGCCAGCGTCGTACTGACCGCGACCAGCAGTCCGAGCTTGGTCTTGACCGAACGCATCTGGTCGAGGGGCGCAGATCGCGGGGCTCGTTCGGCGGGCTGGGACGACGCAGTGTCGGCGAGCTGAGGCGGGATGCGGTCGCCGGGCTTCGACGGGTTCTCGCTCACGTCGTACCGCCTGGCTCGAGGGCGTAGCCGATGCCGTGGACGGTGCGAATGCGGTCGGGGCCGATCTTGGCGCGCAGGGCCTTCACGTGGCTGTCGACCGTGCGGGTGCCGGAGGCGCCGGGCCAGCCCCAGACTTCGGCGTACAGGTTCTCGCGGGTCAGTACGGCGCCCGGGCTGCCGGCCAGGCAGAGCAGCAGGTCGAACTCCGTCGGCGTCAGGTGGATCTCCGCGTCGCCGACCCACACCCGGCGCGCGGCGGCATCGATGCGCAGACCGCCGAGGTCGGGAGTGTCCGCGCGGTTCGCCAGTTCGGCGGCGCGCTCGACGCGGCGCAGCAGGGCTTGGACGCGGGCGACCAGTTCGCGCATCCGGAACGGCTTGGTCAGGTAGTCGTCCGCGCCGACGCCGAGCCCGATCAGGATGTCGGCCTCGTCGTCGCGGGCGGTCAGCATCAGCACCGGGACCGGACGCGCCGCCTGGATCCGGCGGCACACCTCGTGACCGTCGAATCCGGGCAGCATCACGTCCAGCACCACGAGATCGGGCTCGGCCGCCGCGAACTCCGTCACCGCACCGGGCCCGTCCCAGGCCTGGACGACGTCGTACCCCGATCCCCGCAGCCGGTCGGCGACCGCCTGGTTGATGACCGGCTCGTCCTCGACGACGAGGATCCTCGCGCCCGTTCCGTTGACTGGCATGCTGCGAGCCTAGGAGGCGGACTGGTCAGGAACCGGGGACGACTCGTGAAGGTTCTGTGCAGGTCCGCGGATCGCGACCTTGTGCACCGCTCAGCCGGGAATCCGCGCTCGGCGCGGCCGGCCGGTGCACAAGGCGCGGTCTGCGGGGGCTAGCGGACGTGGAGGTGGAGGAGTTGGGCACCGCCCGCGGGAAGGTTCACCGGGAGGCCGGCACCGCGGTTGGCGCCGAACTTGGCCGTCACCGGGTGGAAGACGTCGACGCCGGTCACCTTGGCGGGGTTGAACGTGAGCGTCGTCCGGGCCGCCGTCGAGTGGGAGCGGTTGGCGACCAGGAGCCAGCGGTCGGTGGACGCCGCGTCCCGGGAGCGGAACGTGCCGATCACCGTGGGCTGGCCGGTGACCGACGTGACGAGGTCGGTCGGGGTGAAACCGACGGTGCTGTTCGGCAGCGGAGTCTCGTTGGCGTGGACGACGGACTCCGAGACCAGCGGCTTCAGCTGGCGGCCGACCGGGTGCAGCCAGGAGTTGTTGATGTTCTTCGCGGCGGTGTACCGCGGTGTGCGCTTGCCGTCGACGGTGATCAGCGCGGGGCCGAAGCCCTCGCCGCGGGCGGCTTCCGGTGTCCAGTACGTGAAGTACTGGATGCCCTTGGCGCCGTACGCGAGGCTGATGTTGATCTGCCAGAGCAGCTCGGCGGCGGTCGGCTCGCGGTGACCGTTGTAGGCGAGGGTCTGGATGAAGACCCACGCCGGCACGTTGCCGCGCAGCGCGGCGTCGCGGACGATCGCCCAGTTGTGGAAGTAGTTGCCGTCCTCGCGACCGTCCGAGAGCAGCGGATACCGGTCGAAGGAGACCAGCGACGGCTTCACGACGTCGACGAACGCGTTGTAGTACGCCGGGTCGTCGGACGGGAACAGGTTGATGTACGGCAGCAGTTGCGGGGCGAGCTCGCGGGAGATCGTGACCGCCTTGGCCAGCGTGCCGAACCAGCCGGGGCCGGGTTCGTCGTACAGGTTGAATCCGGCGAGCGAGGAGTACGGCCCGTACGCGTCGCGGGCGCGGGTGTAGAGCTCGCGGGCCTCGGCGGGCGTCACGCTCAGGTTGTCGGTGGGCTGGTCGGAGATCGAGAACCAGCGGGACATGTTGCGGATCTGGATGTCGTCGGAGATCAGCATCTTCAGGCCGGCGGTCCGGGCCAGGTCGAGCTGGTACTGGAAGATGTTGCCGTCGCCGGCGTAGTTGCCGGAGATGACGAAGTCGAAGCCGGCCTCGGCGATCTCGGTGAAGCGCCGGGCGGTGCTCTCGTACGGGTGCGGCGGCCAGAAGAGGCCGATCGGGAAGTCGGGGCCGCCGGTCAGGGGCAAGTCGTCCGGCGACAGGACCGCTATGTTGTCGGCGGCAACCACTTGGGATGCTGCGGCTTGCGCGGCGGTTGCTGCGGCCGAGGCGGGCACGGCCTGCGCGGCGGTGGCCGCCGCGGCGGCTGCGGCGCCCGCACCCAGGAGCAGGGTGCGGCGGCTCGGTCCTAGTTTCTGGTGGGGGCTCTGCATGGTTCCTCCAGGGCGGTGGAGCTCAGCGATGGGGTGTGCGGTGGTCGGCGACCGCTTCGGCGGTGCGGTCGAAGGCTTGGGTGGAGCGCTCGTGGTCGCGCTGGGCGACGCCCAGGTAGAGCGCGTCGAGCACGATCATCTGCGCGTGCCGGCCGGCCATCCCGCCGGTGCGGAAGGTGATGTCGCGCGCGGCGGTGACCAGCACGAGGTCCGCGGCCAGCGCCAGCGGCGACCGCGGGTAGTTGGTGACGGCAACGGTCGTCGCGCCCAGGGCGCGGGCCCGGCGCAACGGTTCCAGCACCTCGTTGGTCTCGCCGGTATGGGAGATGCCGAGGGCAACATCTGCGGGACCGAGCAGGGCCGCGCTGGTCAGCGCGTTGTGCACATCGCTCCAGCCGCAGGCGACGTGCCCGATCCGGTGCAGACGCAGCCGCAGGTCCTCGGCGACGGACGCCGATCCGCCCACGGCGTACAAGTCGATGCGCCGGGCATCGACCAGAGCGGAGACCGCCCGCTCGAGCACCGAGACGTCGAGCTGGGCGACGGTGTCCTCGAGCGCCTTGGTGTCGGACCGCAGCAGAGTCCGCAGTACGTCGGCCAACGTGTCGTCGGGGCTGACCTCGGTCCCGGTCCCCCGCTCCCAACTGGTGCGACCGCCTTCGGCCGCGAGGGCGAGCCGAAGCTCGGCGTACCCGCCGAGACCGAGGGCGAGGCAGAAGCGGGTGACGCTCGGCAGCGACGTACCGCAGCGGGACGCCAGTTCACCGATGGTGGACGACGCGACCGCTGCCGGATCCCGCAGGACCTCCTGGGCGACCAGTGTCTGGGCCGGGCTGAGCGACGGCAGGAGCCCGCGGATGCGCGCCTCCAGGCTGGAGGGCGGCGACTCGGCGGCGGACATGTGAATGATTCTCAGAAGCCGCGCGGCGGACTGTCAATAGTTCACACCTGATGGTGTCCGGATGTGGACAGCAAACAGCGGGTGGTGCCCGAGGCACCACCCGCTGCGTCGTGCGTCAGCTCAGAACAGCGCGGTCATCAGCTGTCGGCGCGCGCGGATCACCCGCTCGTCGTCACCGCCGACCACCTCGAACAGCTCCAGCAGGTGCAGGCGCACGGTGTTGCGCTCGTCGCCGGCGGTCGCCTGGATGGTCCGGATCAGCCGCGCGAACGCATCCTCGACGTGCCCGCCCATCAGGTCCACGTCGGCGACCAGCATCTGCGCCTCGACGTCCTCGGGGTTCTCCGCCGCCCGCGTCCGCACCTCGGCCGGTACGTCGCGCGTCCGCTTCACCAGCTGGACCCGCGCGAGCCCGGCCTTCGCCTCGGCATCGGCCGGCGCCTCCTTCAGCAAGGCCTCGTACGCCGCGATCGCGCCGTCCAGGTCACCGGCTGCGACAGCGTCCTCGGCCGCCTCGTACCGCGGATCCGACTGAGGCTCCGCGGCCTCGTCACCGGCAGCGGCCGGGCCGACCGGCTCGGCGCGACCGGTGATGCCGTTGGCCACCGCGACCGTGAACAGCTGGTCGAGGTACTGCCGGGCCTCGGGCTCGCCCAGCGCACCCTGGAACAGCGGCACTACCTGGCCGCGCAGCACCGCGATCACCAGCGGGATGCTCTGCACGCCGACCGCCTGGGCCAGCTGCGGGTTCGCGTCGACGTCGACGCGGGCGAGCACGAACTTGCCGTCGTACTCGGTCGAGAGCCGGGCCAGCACCGGGCTCAGCGCCACCGACGCCTCGGAGCGCGGCGACCAGAACTCGACCACCACGGGGTGCTGGACGGACCGCTCGATCACGTCCGACTGGAAGGTCGGCTCCGACACGTTCAGCACGTACGGGTCGGTCACGCCGCCAGGACCACCAGGTCCGGCCGGGCCGCCAGGGCCGGGTCCGCCGGGGCCACCGGCGCCCGGGCCCGCGCCGCCGGGACGCGCGGGCGGCTGCCGCAGGGACGACAGGTCGATCGCTCCAGGTCGGGAGAAGTTCGGCTGACTCACCGCTGCCCTCCGGTCACTACGTCTCGGTTCATGGTCCTATCCTCCCCGACCGGTCAGGTCGGTGTGGTGCGCGGGTCACCAGCAGCAGTCTGGCCAGCCCGCTCCGGGTCCCTGCGACGGCCAGCCGGGTGCCCGCTCCCAGCGGCCGGCCGAAGGCCGGCGACCAGTCCCAGTCGACCCCGTCGGCCCGGGCCAGCACCCGCAGCCCGCCCGGCTCGTCCAGCTCGCCGAGCCGTCGGCCGACCGCGACCGAGTCCCGCTCGACGGTCACCTCGGTCAGCAGCAGCACCCGGCGTCCGGCCGGTACGGTCGTCTGGCTGCGCCGGTTCGCGACCGCGGCCGCGATGGCCGGCGCGACCAGCATCGACACCGACCGGCTGTGCCCGAGCCCCAGCATCCGCTCGACCTTGTGGGCCAGGTCGTGGTCGAACATCCGCATCGTGATCCGGACGTCGTCGTTCAGGTCCCGGACCACCATCGCGGTCTCCAGGTTGGTGATGTCGCCGTCGGTCAGCGCCAGCACGGCCTGCGCCTGCGGGGCACCGGCCAGCCGCAGCGTCTCCTCCTGGCTGCTGTCGCCCATCACGACCGGGATCCGCAGCCGATGAGCCGTCTGTATGCCGGGCGCCTCCTCGTCCTGCTCGACGCCGACCACCGCGACACCGCGCTCGGACAGGATCTCCAGCACCCGTGCGCCGACCGTCCCGAGCCCGCAGACGATCACATGATTGCGTGGCCGGCCCCGGACCCCGCCGATCACCCGCGACAACCGCGCCCCGATCAGCGAGTCGACGATCACCGCGGTCAGCAACGCGACCAGCACGATCCCGGTCAGCTGCACCACCACCGCCGCCACCTTCGCGTACGGCGGGGCGTCGGCGAACACGTCGTCCTCGATCCCGGCCGACGTCACCGCCCCCATCACCAGGTACAGCGCCCGCAGCCACTCCACACCCGTGATCCAGTGCGTGAGCGCCGTACCGATCACCACGAGCGAAGCCATCACCGCCGCGATCACCCGGACCCGCCGGTCCAGCACGTCCCGCGTCGCCATCACCCAGCCGGTACGCCGTACGTCCCGCTTGCGGCGCAGGTGGTGGACCCCGGTGCCGAGCACGATGTCCCCGGCCGGATCGTCGCTGGACTGCGGCAGCAGGTCGGGCGTCGCCGAGGAGGTCGTGTCGGCCAGCACCGTGACCTTCTCGCGGATCAGGTCCGCCGGACCGGCCACCATCCGGCGGCCGCCGAGCTCGAGCCAGGTCAGCTCGTCGTCCTCCAGCGCGTCCGCGACGAACGCGGGCGCGGCCAGCGACGGGCCGGAGATCACCACGCAGTCGCCGAGCAGCTGGTGCAGCTGGGCGCCGATCCGCGGATTGACCATCTGGACGACGATCCGCAGGTTCTCGTCCATGTCGCGCGCGGTCAGCGCGGTGTGCACGTTGTGGACGTCGTCGGCGTCGAGCAGCACCAGCGCCCGCGCGGCCGACGGCTTGGTCCCGTCGGTGTCGATCCCGGCCCGGCGCAGTACGGACTCGCGGACCACGCGCACACCCATCACCTGCGCGCCGAGCTCACCGATCCGCTCGATGTGCCGCGACGCCGGGTTGACGATCGCCGTGACCTGCTCGCCGGAGCTGACCAGCTCGGTGACGACGCGCAGCATCGTGCGGTCGGACCCGCAGACCACGACACCCCGGCTGTCCGGGGTCTGGGCCTGCTTGTCGGCCTGGGTGGAGGCACGGCCCCGCCGGCGTCCTGTGGACGGCGGGACCTCTGCGACGGTCTCCTCAGAAGCGGGCGGGCTCTCGGTACTCGCCCCACTCGATCCGAAGAACGTCACAGATCTCCCCCATCGTGGCCTCCGCACGCGCCGCCTCCAGCATGGGTTCGATCAGGCTGCCGGTCCCCCTTGCCGCATCGACCAGCGCCGTCAGGGTACGACGCACCCGGTCCTCGTCGCGTTGCGCCTTGCGCGCCGCGAGCACCCGGCACTGCTCGACCTCGACCTCGTGGCTGACCCGGAGGATCTCCAGCTCGCCGGAGACGGTGTCGGTCAGCGTGTTCACGCCGACGATCTTCTTCTCGCCCTTCTCGAGCTTCTGCTGGTACTCGAAGGCGGCGTCGGCGATCTCGGCCATGAACCAGCCCTCCTCGATCCCGTGCAGGATCCCGGCCGTCATCGTGCCGTCGGGGCTCATCTCCTTGATCCGCGCGAAGATCGCCTCGGCCTCGGCCTCGATCTGGTCGGTCAGCGCCTCGACGTACCAGGAACCGCCCAGCGGGTCCGCGACGTTGGTGACGCCGATCTCCTCCATCAGCACCGACTGGGTGCGCAGCGCGATCTCGGCCGACTCCTCGGTCGGCAGCGCCAGCGTCTCGTCGAGCGCGTTGGTGTGCAGCGAGTTGGTCCCGCCGAGGATCGCGGCCAGCGCCTCGACCGCGGTCCGGACGACGTTCAGGTGCGGCTGCTGGGCGGTCAGCGAGACGCCCGCGGTCTGGGTGTGGAACCGCAGCCACTGCGCCTTGTCGGTCTTCGCGCCGTACACGTCCCGCAGCCAGCGGGCCCAGATCCGGCGGCCGGCCCGGAACTTCGCGATCTCCTCGAAGAAGTCCAGGTGGCTGTCGAAGAAGAACGACAGGCCGGGCGCGAACACGTCGACGTCGAGCCCGCGGGACAGCCCCAGCTCGACGTACCCGAAACCGTCGGCCAGCGTGTAAGCCAGCTCCTGCGCGGCGGTCGAACCGGCCTCGCGGATGTGGTACCCGGACACGCTGAGCGGCTTGTACGCCGGGATGTTGGCGGCGCAGTACTCCATCAGGTCGCCGATCAGGCGCAGGTGCGGCTCCGGCGGGAACAGCCACTCCTTCTGGGCGATGTACTCCTTGAAGATGTCGGTCTGCAGCGTGCCGTTGAGCTTGGTGATGTCGGCGCCCTGACGCTCGGCGGCGACCAGGTACATCACGAACGCCGGGACGGCCGGGCCGGAGATCGTCATCGAGGTGGTGACGTCCTGCAGCGGGATGTCCTTGAACAGCCGGTCCATGTCGGTCGCGGAGTCGATCGCCACGCCGCAGTGGCCGACCTCGCCGAGCGACTTCGGGTCGTCGGAGTCGCGGCCCATCAGCGTCGGCATGTCGAACGCGACCGAGAGGCCGCCACCGCCGCCGTTCAGGATCATCTTGTACCGGGCGTTGGTGTCCTCGGCGTTGCCGAACCCGGCGAACTGCCGGATCGTCCAGGTCCGGCCGCGGTACCCGGTCGCGTACAGGCCTCGGGTGAACGGGAACTCCCCCGGCCAGCCGATCCGCTCCATCCGCGGGTCGTCGTACCCCTGCGGCGGGCCGTAGACCGGCTCGACCACACTGCCGGACAGGGTGGTGAAATCGGCCTCCCGGCGCCGCGAAGCGTCGTACCGCGCCTGCCACCGGCTCCGGCCGGCCTCGATCTGCTCAGCGTCCATGGGGACAAAATACTAGGACGTCCAACTATTTCCCAGTGCGGGGCGGTGTCTCGGAATTTTCGTGCCTCAGAAGTCGCCCGCGTTGTGGCGCAGCGGCTCGAGGACGGACCACAGCACCTTGAGCTGCTCGTCGGTCAGCCCGCGCAGCGCGAAGTCGGCCTTGACCAGGTCGTCCGTGGCCTTCTCGACCAGTTCGCGGCCCTCGGGGGTGATCTCGCAGAGCACCGCGCGGCCGTCGTCCGGGTGCGGCGTGCGGGTGACCAGACCGGCCGCTTCCAGCCGCCGTACGATCGACGTCACCGAGGTCGGGTGGACCTGCAGGCGCTCCCCCATCTTGCCCAGCGGCAGCGACCCGCGGCGCGAGAAGGTGAGCAGCACCAGCGCCTCGAACCGGGCGAAACTCAGGTTGTGCTTGCGCAGGATCTCGTCCAGCTCACCGATCACGATCTGCTGGGCCCGCATCAGCGAGGTCACCGCCCGCATCTGCTCCACCGCTCCCCAGCGCCGCCCCCACTGCCGCGAAGCCTCGTCGATCGGGTCGAACGGCAACGGTTTCTTCCTCGCCATGCACGAAACACTAACCGCCCCCAGCCTCTACTGTGCTGACCATGGACCCCGACTTCCCCGCCCTGGGCACCGAGTCGCCGGCGGAAGAGCTGATCGGTATTCGGTTCCGGTGGTACGCGCAGCAGGCTCAGCGTCATCGGCTGGCCTACATCTGGCTCGGCATCGTGCAACTCGCCGCGGCTCTGCTGATCGCGGTCTCGGTCGCCTTCGATGCACCGGTGTGGTTCGCGCCTTCGTTGGGCGGGGTGATCGCGCTGGCCGAGGGGGCGCGGACGCTGTTCGGACTGCGGGACACCTACCCGACGTACCGGCGGACGGCGGAAGAGCTGCGCAACGAGGCCTGGCTGTACGCCGGGCGCGCGGGCCGGTACGCCGGCGTCGACGATGCTTCCCGGCTGCTGGCCGAGCGGGTCGTCGAGCTGAGCAACGCGGAGACGGCCGGATGGGCGTCGGCGGTCCGTGAACGGAATGCGTGAAGCTTCGCTCACTGGGGGCTGGAAGTGTCGGCGGAACCTGCCATGCTCTGCGAATGTCGTTGCCGCCCGAACGTGCTGCCTTCTATCTCGACTGCCTTCGGGCAGACTCCGCGCGACTGGCTGAGGTCGCCAAGCTCGGCCTGACCGCCGACGTTCCGCCGCGCCCCGGCTGGACCGTCGAGTCGGTCGTCCGGCACACGGCGACGGTCTACCTGCACAAGATCGAGGTCCTCCGCCTCGGCCGCCTGCCCGACCCGTGGCCGCCGAACCTCGACGACCGTGAACCGCTGGCCCTGTACGACGAAGCCCGCGCCGCACTCCTGAACGCCCTGGCCCAGGCCGGCACCTCGCTGGAGACCTGGACGTTCTCCCCGTCGGACAAGACCTCGGGTTTCTGGTACCGCCGCATGGCCCTCGAAACAGCTGTCCACCGCGTCGACCTCGAGCTGGCCCACAACGTCGCCACACCGATCGACCGGACCCTCGCCCTGGACGGCATCGACGAGGTCCTCTCGCTGATGCTCGGCGGGCCGTGGTGGGCCGAAGGCGACACCTCGTCGCCCGTCGACGCGACGGTCCGCGTCACGGCCGACGGCCACTCGTGGACCGCCCAGGCCGACGCCACCAGCGCCACCGTTACCCGCGACACCGACGCCGAGGTCGCCGCCGAGATCTTCGGCGACCCCACCGACGTCCTGCTGTGGCTCTGGGGCCGCCGCGACACCAGCGCGGTCCAAACTGCCGGCTCTCCTGAAGCGGTCAAAGCCTTCCGAGCCCGAGTCGCCGAGTGCACCACCTGACGCGGGCCGTCGCGTTCACCACCTGGCGCCGCGTTGGCGAGCTCACCACCTGACGCCGCGCTGTCGGGCCCACCACCTGACGCGGGCTATCGCATTCACCGCCTGACGCCGCGCTCACCACCTGAAGCGCGCCACCGAGCTCGCGGCCCCGCGGCCTCCGCCGCGCACCGACCCCAAATCCGGTCGACGCTCCGCGGGCGGCATTCGTACGGTGTCCGCATGGGTCTGCGCATCGGTGCACTGGTCGTCGACTCCGTCGATCCCGGCCGGCTGGCCAGGTTCTGGGCGAAGGCGCTGGACTGGGTGATCAGCCAGGACACCGATCCCGAGTGGATCGTCGAGCCCCCCGAGGGCAGCCGCGAGGACTGCGTGGTGGCCGACCTGCTCTTCATCAAGGTCCCCGAACCGCGCGCAGGCAAGAACCGACTGCAGCTCGACCTACGCCCCGAGGACCAGGCCGCCGAGGTCGAACGCCTGGAGGCCCTCGGCGCCACCCGAGCCGACGTGGGCCAGGGCAACGACCGTCCGTGGACAGTGATGGCCGACCCAGAAGGCAACGAGTTCTGCGTCCAGGCCGCGCACCCGCCCGCAGTACGCGCCGACTGGCTCCGACGGTACGAGGCGTATCAGCCCTCCGACGGCACAAGCACCGCAACCTCGGCATCAGCCTGATCACCCTCGCCCGGCCGACAGCCGCCGCCTTCGCCACTCGCTCGAGGACCTACGGCGGCGGATCGAGGACGCCGCCGCGTACCTCGCGGCCAATCCTCACCTCGCACACCCGCCTCGCCCCGCCCGCCGCCGTGCGGCACCACCCTCTGCCGGGACGTCCATGTGCCGAGGACGTCCCCGTTTTCAGCCGTGAAGTGCCGGCCGGTAGACGAGCTCCTGGATGTTGCCGTCGAGCGTCCGGCTCTCCAGCAGTTCGAGGTCGAAGTCCCTGACCCCGCGGAAGATCGGCTCCGCGCCGGTCTTTCCCGTGATCACCGGGAAGATGGTCAGCTGAATCCGATCGACCAGACCGGCGTCCAGCAGCGACCGATTGAGCGACAGGCTGCCGTTCGAACGCAGCGGAACCGGCGACTCCTCCTTGAGCCGAGCGACGACCTCGACGGCGTCGCCGTGCTCGACCGTGGCATCCGGCCAGTCCAGCGGCCCCTCGAGCGTCGTCGCCACGACCGTGGTCGGCAGGCTCACCATCCGGGCATTGACGGGGTCCAGCTCGATCGACCCCAGCACCTCCGCCATCTGCCGGTAGGTGTTGGCCCCGAGCACCATCCGCTGCTCCTCGCCGTACAGCGCGAGCCTGCGATCGAGAAACTCCGGCCCCTGCTTGCCCCAGTACCCACCCCAGTCGCCGTCGTCGTACGAGGCGAAGCCGTCCAGCGTGGAGAAGATGTCGAACGTGTACGTCGCGGTCATCCGGTCTCCTTGTCTGCGGTGCGTTCACCCCCTCTACGAACGCTCCGCCGAGGATCCGACACCCTCCAGCACAGCAAGATCCCGTACGGCGTACCGGTGATGCTCGGCCTCTTCCTTCAGGATCACCTTCAGGCACCGCCGTACGACGTAGTCCTGCTCCGGGTACGGATCGGCAGGCTTGCGTCCACAGACCCGGTCGAGCTCGGCGTCGGTGAGCGCGGCGACGGTCCGCCGCATCACGTCCATCCGGGCGCGCCGCGCCGTCAGCACCTCGTCGAGCGACGGCGTCGCGTCGATCGTCAGCCCGAGCTTCGCGGTCTCCTCGGCCGGCATCCCACCGGCCGTGAAGCCCAGCGGGTGGTACGGCGCGGTCTCCTCGAGCACCGCGTTGCCGAGCCACGCATCGCTGCAGAACAGCAGGTGCCGATGCGTCTCGACGAACGACCACTCGCCGTCGACCCGCTCATGCAAGGTTGCCTCAGGCAACTTACGAGCCCGCTCCAGCGTCCCGGCCCACAGCCCCTCCATCACCTCCCATGCAGCTCGGTAGTCGTCGGCACTCTGCACCTCCCGCGCCACCACCCGCGCCGGATGCTGCCGATCGAGCTCGCTCTCGACGTACGCCGTCACGTCGACGTCGTTCACCACCAGCCGCTCGAACGCACCACCGACGTAGACGTCGCTGCCGTAGCAGTCGACGATCTTCAACCCGTCCACCTCACAATCCCGAATCTCGAGCCCGGCAAGGTCCGACAGATGAATCCGCCCACCCCGAAACTGATCACTCATCACAAACTCAGCACCCATGCACGCAGTCTGTCCCACGCCTAGGACAATTTCGCGTCACGAGCCATGACCGGCGCCGGATCTCATCGCCGAAGCCCCTGGGCCACGGCCCGCGCCGTACACGGTCAGCTTGCAGTCCTAATCGGCGTTCTGCCTCCGGCGACGCAGGACGTGACGGCTCTTCCCGACCACGGCAAGGCCACCCCGGCCAACGGAATCGCGTTCGCTACCGTGGTCGCCCACCCCCTCTCACCGACCGGGACCGCAGGGGTGCTCGAACCGACAAGAGCGAAGCCCGGCGACGACTATGATCTGCCGCGGCTCCGCGCTTCCGGCGTACACCCTCTGATCCTGGGGAGTGATTGTGGGAACGAACGTCGACTGGCCCGGCCGGGGCCCGACCTGGCTCGGTGTGCCGGCGTTGGTGGTCGCGCTGGTCGGCGTCTTGATGCTTGCGGAGGTTTCACACCGCGAGGGGTTCACCAAGGACCTGCTGGCGAACGGAACCGAGACCGTCGCGTCATCGGTGCAGGTGTCTGTCGGCCGCGGCGGCATCAGCAATCCGGTGGTCGTCTTCCGCACAACCGACGGCCGCGAGATCAGGACCGAACTCTCCGACGCCGAGGTGAACGACGACGAGGGCATGCCGGACGGCCAGCAGACGCCGGCGGCGGGGACGAGGTACGCGCCGCCTCTGAAGATCGTCTACCGGCCGTCGGACCCGACGGTCGCGCTGGCGCTCGTCGATGCCGGCGAGTGGGTCGCAGACCAGCACACGGCACGCCGAGGCAGGTGGATGATCACCGGCGGTCTCGCGGTGACCCTGATCGCCCTAGCCGGCCTGACCCGAGGCGCCCGAAGACGAGGCCTCGCATGGTGGCAGTGGTACACCGCCGCACCGCCCCCACCACAAGCGCCCCGATAACCGCCGACAGCTCGCCGCGCTGGTCGGCAGTCCGGATGGGAAAGACGATCTTCCGCGGAGGCTGCTCAGGTCGTACGACGCGACCGGCGCTTGCCGTGACGCAGCCGACTACTCCAGAAGGTTGAGGAGCCGTTCGGCCTGAAGCTCGGCGGTCCCCGGCGGATTGCGGTGAGCTGATGGGCCGCCTGGCCGGATGAGGGTGAGCCAGAACGCCGCGTACAAGCGTCGGGCGCTCAGCAGTCGCTCGGCATCCACTTGGTACTGCGCGAGAAAGCCGCTCCAATCGGCGCCCCGCGAGGCCAGGTGCTCCACGAGGTTGGCCAACTCGACGGCGAGATCGGCTCGCCCGGCATCCTCGAAGTCGATGATCCGTACGCGCTCGCCGTCCCAGAGGTAGTTCGCCAGATTCGGATCCCCGTGACCGATGACGACGTCCCGCCGCTCCACCAGCTCATCCGCCGCCGGCCCGGCCAGCCACTCAGCCGCAGCAGCGTGGGCCTCGCCGATCACTCCTTCACCGTCCCAGGACGAAACCGCCCGCCTGACCCGCGCCACAAAGCCGCCGAAGTCGATCGACTCAAGCCCCTCCGCCGGAACCGACCACAGCGCATCCAGCGCCACCTGCAGCCCAGCCAGCTGCTCGGCCGACAAACACCCACCCAGGGGCCACCCCACAACCCGACTCATCACAACCGAAGGCCCCACTCCGAACGGCGTCGAGCCCGGTCCCGGTCCACGCCCCGGCCCCGATCCCGGTGCCGCTCCAGGTCCCGGCCCGGATCCCGATCCAGGCCCCGACCCCGATCCAGGCCCCGCCCCGGATCCCGATCCAGGCCCCGACCCCGATCCCGGCCCCGATCCCGATCCCGATCCAGGTCCCGATCCAGGTCCCGATCCAGGTCCCGATCCAGGTCCCGATCCCGATCCAGGTCCCGATCCAGGTCCCGATCCAGGTCCCGATCCCGATCCAGGTCCCGATCCAGGTCCCGGTCCCGGTCCCGGTCCCGCAAGCCTGATCGGTCTGGGCACCAGATCCGGCTCGGCGGCGGAGATCACCTGTAGTGCGGCCCATTCCCGCAGGTGCTCGTCCCGGCTCCAGTCGACGTACGTCTTGGTGACGACCTCACCGCGGATCTCCACCTGATGCGTGTGGCTCATCGTGCTCCTTCCGCGTGATCAACTCCGCGCTGAAGCTCGGCCGCGCTCAGCTCGGCGTTGGGGCTCGGGCCTGGGGCTCAGCTCGCCGTCGGGGGTCGGGCCTGGGGCTCAGCTCGGCGTCAGGGCTCGGGCTTGGGGCTCAGCGCCACGAGCCTTCGGACTCGCCTGCTCGTTGGTCATGGTGGGCTTGAAGTCTGGTCAGCAATCCGGTCAGCTTGCGGCGGTCTGCCTGCGACAGCGGGGCCAGGAGTTCATCCTGGCACTCGGCCAGGCGCTCCTCGAGCACCCGCAGCCGGCGCTTTCCCGCCGCGGTCAGCGAGATGACATTGCGGCGCCGATCGCTCGGATCCGGCGTGCGCTCGACGAAGGACTCCTCGGCCAGCTCGTTGAGCGTCGCCACCATGTCGCTCAGGTGGATCCCGCTCCGGCGGCCCAGTTCGGCCTGGCTCGCCGGGCCGAACTCCTCCAGGGTCGCCAGCAGCCGGTAGTGGTACCCGCGAGCGCCTACCGACGAAAAGGCCTCCGTCAGCAGCCGATGCGAGTGGGCGGCAGTCTGCGACAGCAACCAGCTGGGCAGCTTCATCCAGCCAGGGACTGCCTTCTCAGACGACGAGTTCTCCATCCCTGCACTCTAGCGAATCGTTAGTCACCCCAACGATCATGCTATCGTTTGGCTGCCGAACGTTAGTCGCACTAACGTTTATAGAGCCAACGATCCCCCAGGAGCCGACCGACCATGATCAAGCCCTTCCGCATCGACATCCCCCAGTCCGACCTCGACGACCTCAACGATCGCCTGGCCCGCACCCGCTGGCCGAACGAAGTCGCCGACGCCGGCTGGGACTACGGCTTTCCGCTGGCCCGCCTTCAAGAGCTCGCCGACCACTGGCGCACCACCTACGACTGGCGCAAGCACGAGGCCGAACTCAACGAGCTCCCCCACTTCACCACCGAGATCGAAGGCCAGAACATCCACTTCGTGCACGTCCGCTCCGCCAAGCCGGACGCCGGCGCGCTGATCCTCACCCACGGCTGGCCCGGTTCCTTTCTCGAGTTCCTGGACCTGATCGAGCCGCTGTCGAAGGACTTCCATCTCGTCATCCCGTCCATCCCCGGCTACGGCTTCTCCGGCCCCACCCACGAACGCGGCTGGGACGTCGTCCGGGTCGCCACCGCCTGGGCCGAACTCATGCACCGCCTCGGCTATGACCAGTACGGCGCTCAAGGCGGCGACTTCGGTGCCGGCATCTCCCTGGCCCTGGGCGCAGCAGCCCCCGACCACGTCGTCGGCGTACACGTGAACTACCTCCCCACCCGCCCCGACCCAGACGCCAACCTCACCCTCTCCCCCAGCGACGAGGCCCGCCTGGACAAGATCAAGCACCTGATGGCGAACCGCCCGCCGTACCAGGCCCTGCAGGCCGCCACCCCGCAGACCATCGGCTACGCCCTCACCGACTCCCCCGTCGCCCAACTCGCTTGGATCGCCGAACGCTTCGCCCACTGGACCGACCCCAGCACCCCGGTCCACGACGACCGCATCCTCACCAACGTCTCCCTCTACTGGCTCACCGCCACAGCAGCGTCCGCGGCCCGCCTCCACCACGACGCCCCACGCCGCATCGAGCCCTGCCCCGTGCCCGTCGGCGTCGCAGTCCTCCCCCACGACATCACCCAGTCAGTCCGCCCCCTGGCCGAACGCCTCTACGACATCCAGCACTGGTCAGAACTCCCCCAAGGCGGCCACTTCGCCGCCCTGGAAGTCCCGGCCCTGCTCGCCAAGGACATCCGAACGTTCTTCCTCAACCACCAGGCCGACAGCTAACACCGCGAGCCACTAGGGCTTGTAGCCGCCGAGACCGATGTCGGGGTGTCGAGGTCCACGGCTCCCTCAAGCGCCCGCGAGCTTCTCTCCGAGTTGCAGACCGAAGCGACGAAGATGCTGGCCGTTGGCCATGTACGCCGCCAACTCAGCTGGGGTCTTCCGCGGGTGCTTCATCCGGTTGGACATTCCTTCGACAGCTTCCAGCACCAGATCGGGCACGGCAGCCATGCGTTCCAGCATGAATCGATCCGGCTTCAGCACGGCGAGCCCTGCCGGCCGGGACGCCACCGGGAAGTCCCGCGTGTTGTCGGTTACCAGATGAGTCGCCTCGGCACCGACCGAGACAGCGAGGACGTGACGGTCTTTCTGGTGACACGTCATGTCGGAAACGAGCGGAATCCACAGTTCGCTCGGTACACACGCGTCAGGAAACGCCCGACGCATCTGAGCCACGGTGTGCTTCACGGCAGCGGTCGCCTCTTGCTCGGACAGCTGCGACCGTTCGATCAGCAGCTTCACCGAGTTCCGTCGCACCTCGTCGAGGATCTCGTCCTGCCAGACAGGTCGAAATACCGACTCGTGGGCGCACGAGAGCAAGAGGTCGCGAACACCCGGCGGAATCAACACACACGCATCAAGAGCGGCCACTGGCCGCTCCGGTCGGACAGATGGCATCGGTCAGAAGTCCGCCGGATCGTAGCCGCTGCTGGGAACGATGGCCGTCAGCGCTTGCTCACGTTCCACGCGGTGACGCTGGTCGTACTCCTGAACGTCGGAGAGGAGAAACCGATGACGATTCCCTACCCGCTTGTGCGGAAGCTTGCCTTCGCGGGCGAGCTTGACGACGTACGGCCGAGACACGTTCAGCAGATCAGCGACCTCTTGACTGGTGAGCTCTGTGTCGCGCGCGTCACCGAGAAGCAAGCTGACCGAGCCGGAATTGAGCGCGGCGATGATCTGACGCATGGCTGCGAGCGTCTCGCCGCCGACCCTCAGGCTCGATTCGCCTTCGACAATGGTGATCTCCCCGCCTCCGGCGATGATCATTTCGAGTTCCCGAAGCCGGTCGCGCGGAGGTGATGTGATCGGCATGAGCAGCGCACCTCGCCGGCTGCCATCTGCAGCCCCAGCGCTGATCAGCTTGTCGTGACCGGATTTCTGAGCTGGCTTCCCACGGCGTCTCGGACGAGCCGGCACCGCTGCAACAGGCTCCGTGACGGCGTCGGGGCTCGAACCATGCCTGCGCGCTCCAGATCCGGCGACCTTCTTCGTCCTCACCTTCGGCACAGCACTGCCGCTCTTCTTCGTCGCCACGATGCCTCCTCTCTGCTTCAGTCTATCCGAAACAGCCGAAACGAGAGTTGGCTGACGAGAGCTGTGCGCCTGCGGATTTTGAAGCGGCACGTGCTGCCGTCGGAAGAAGCCGCAGGAGCGGACGAATGCACCCGTTGAAGGGTGTTTTCGGGCACACAAGATGGGTACCCGAAATCATGGATGCCAGCAGACTGAGCACAGTTTTTCAGGCCGATGGGCCGTTTGCGACGGTCACTCTGGACGTGAGCCACGACAGTGAGTCGGGGGCGCACGAGCACGAGCTGCGGGTACGGGCGGCTGGTGAGCAGCTTGTCGAGCAGGGTGCGGACGGGGCTGTTGTCGAGGCGGTGACTGCGCGGCTGAGTGAGTTGGTGGATGAGCCGGCTCCGGTGACGCGGACCGTTGTTGCGAACGCGGGTGGTGTGGTGTTCGACGAGGTCGTGCATCAGCGGATCGACGCGACCGCGGTGCACTGGGGACCGTTGCCGGATTTGTCGCGGTGGGTGGAGGCTGCCGAGCGGAACGTTCGGTTCGCACTGGCGCTGGTCGACCACGAAGGTGGCGACGTTGCCGTGTATCAGTCCGACGTACCGGAGCCCGAGAGCGAGACCTCAGCCGGGGGCGAGACGACGCATGTTCACAAGGTGCCGGTGGGTGGATGGTCGGCGCTGCGGTACCAGCATGAGACCGAGAACGTTTGGAGTCGCAACGCGGATGCGGTCGCCGACGAGCTTGATTCCGTGATCAAGTCCGGGGTTCCGCTGGTGCTGTTGGCCGGGGATCCGCGGTCGGTGGCCCAGGTGGAGAACCGGCTGAGTAATCAGCGCGCGACCGTCGTACGGCTGGAGAGCGGGGGTCGGGCGGAGGACGGCGGTGACGAAGCGCAGCAGCAGGCGATTCGTGAGGCGTTGCTGGAGTACACGGTGGCTCGCCGGCTTGAACTGAGTCACGATCTGAAGGACCGCCTCGGGCAGGACAACGCGGTGGCGACCGGGGCACGTGACATCGCCGATGCCTTTGTGAAGGGGCAGGTGGACACGTTGCTGGTCGATCCGGGGGCGGCGCGTGAGGTGGAGCTGTTCGTGCGCGATCATCCCGGGTTCGATGTCGGCGACGTACCGGCGGACCAGCCGCTGCGCGCTGATCAGGCACTCGTCGCCGCCGCGGCGCGGACTGGTGCGAACATCGTTGTGATGCCTCGCAGTTCGCTGGGTGGCGCACCTGCCGCGGCGCTGTTGCGCTGGAACGGCTGACACAACCGAGCGCGTCCTCGCCTGCGGGCCGGCGAGGACGCGCTCGGCTCTACTTCCGCCAGGGACGCGGATCGGCGACGACGCGTCGGTCCTACCTACGCCTAGACCGCGGATCGGCAACGATGGGTCGGTCCTACTTCCGCCAGAACAGGTGGTGCGTGACGCCGCTGGGGCTGGGGACGACATCCCGGTGGTAGCGGTCGAGGAGGTCGTCGGGTGAGTTCCACAGCCGTACGCCGGAGCCGTACTCGACCGGTGCGACCGCGATGTGCAGGGTGTCGATGAGGTCGGCAGCCAGGAACTGGCGGATGGTGCTGACGCCGCCGCCGAGTCGGACGTCCTTGCCCTGTGCGGCTTCTCGCGCTTGATCCAGCACCTCGGCGGGGTCGCCGGCGACGAAGTGGAACGTGGTGTCGGACAGCGTGTACGACGGCCGCGGGTGGTGGGTCATCACGAACACCGGCGTACGGAACGGCGGCTCGTCGCCCCACCAGCCGCGCCAGTCCTCGTTCTCCCACGGGCCGCGCTGGGGGCCGAACTTGTTGCGGCCCATGATCTCGGCGCCGATGTTGTGGGTGAAGTCGCGGGTCAGGTAGTCGTCGAGACCGCGACTGCCGCCGGGCTCGGTGCGGTTGGGCCAGCTCGCGGTCGCGCCGGCCCAGCCGAACAGCCGCTCGGCGCCCGGCAGGCCGAACGGGCTCTCGAGGCTTTGGGCCTCGCTCGCCCCGGCGGCGATCCCGTCGCTCGAGACGTTGAAGTTCTGGACCTTCAGCAGCTGCGACACGTGTTCCTCCTGTGGTGAAGCATGAGTTCGTCACCATCAGGTCGGAGCCGGTCGCCGGGTCTTGACCTGGGTCAGGAAGAAAAGTCAGGCGCGCCGCGTGAGTACGCCGTACGAACTGGTCGCCGGTACGCCGTACGAGCTAGTCGTCGCGATCCTGGTCGGTCCAGTTGGCTTGCTCGCTGTTGAAGATGGACTTGGAGCTGCTGCTGGCCACCCGGGTGGACGACGAAGCAGCGGGCGCCTGGCGCGGGATGGTCGTGGTGATTTCTTGGGCCGTGTCCATCCCGATCGGACCGGTACCGTCGTCGTCGGTGTCGTCGTCGTCGGACTGCACGACGTCCACGCTCGCGGAGGCCCGCAGGCCGGTGCGCTGGATGACGCGCTGGATGGTCAGGTCACGGTCGTCGGGCCGGCTGACGAACCTGATCTCGCGGAAGCCCTGGTCCTGCGCGGCCGACTCGAAGACGAAGTGCCCGTACCCGAGGAACCGGCCGACGATCGGTTTCTGCAGGGTGATGTCGAGAATTCGCGCGATCGGGGTCGTCGCGACGGTCTGCGAGAACACGCCGCGGATGCGCATCACGCGCATGTTGGTGACGACGAACCGATCCCGGTGCTCGGTGAGGAAACGCCAGAAGGCGTGCATGAGCAGGATCAGCACGATCGCCAGCAACGCGATCGACGCGTTGCCCGGCGTCTTCCACAGCAGGACGACCAGCAGCACCGTCGCCAGCGCGATCTCCAGCATCGGCACCGCGAACACCACCCAGTGGTGCCGCACCTCGTCGATGACGACTTCGCCCTCGTCCGAGATGAGATGGCGCCGGACCTTCGGGTCGAAGATCCGGAACAGGCCTATTCCGGCCATCCACTCACTCCCCTGTCCACCCCGCTGTCGGCCCCTCGGCCACGATCCCTACACCCAAGTGTCCCGCACGATCCGTCGTGACGGGACACTTGGCTGCGCAGGATCAGTTGAACAGCGCGGACAGGAACGTGATCACGCTCCCGAACGCATCACCGACGGCCGAGAACGCACCTCCTACGGCGTCCGCAGCACCCTCTGGCTGGGTGAACAGGTAGAACGCCGCAAAGGCGATGACCAGCCAGATCAGCAGCTTCTTCGGCATGTCACCACTCCTCGTTCGCAACCAATTCGGTCGACTGTGTTTCTATCACGGATAGTCACCATCTGTCACTGACTGAACACAGCCCACAGCATCATGCTCACCAGCTACAAGTCCCATTGTGTTACGGATCGGGGGGCATGGCAGCCACCGGCGCGCCGCCGTGAGACGCACATCGCTCACCGCCTGGAAGCGCCGGGTTACCTGCCCGTATTCGGATCTATCCAACCACATGCCTCCGACACTGTGACACAGCGTCATCAGATGTCGCAGTGGCGGGATGGTGTGGATAACTTCGGTCCGGTTGAGAGGTGCGCTTGTACCCTCAACACGGAAGGAAGCAGGGGCGGTGGCAGGCGGTCGCAGGTCGGGGATGTGGTCGGCCGGTCGCCGCTTTGCTGGCGCACTCGCGCAGCTCAGCGTCGGCCCCAGGCGCGGGGCCGACGGCTAATGGAGCGTCGGCGCTCCGGCAGGTGCGGACGGGTGGGCGACGCTCGGAGACCGCTCGTCGACTGCTGCGGCGGCCGGGCCCGGCGATGGCCTCGAAGCGCGGCAAGGACTGCGGCGTGCGCGGCGTCAGGACGGCGTATCGCGGGTGCCTGTGGCGTACGGCGGGTGCGTGGTGGCCGTTGACTGGAGCACGGAGATCAGCTCGCCGACGTCCGATGTGCGCTGCGCACGGCGGGGTGCGCGGCGTAGGGCGGGTGCGCCGTACGGCGCCTGCGTAGTGTGCGGCGGGTGCGACGTACGGGCGTGGGGTGTAGGTGGCGGTCGCTGGGGCGCGGTCAGAGCGCGGAGATGAGTTCGTCGGCGGCTGAGTACGGGTCGGTGGCGCCGGTGGCTACCTTGGCGGCGAGGACGTCCAGGCGGGCGTCGCCGTGGAGGTGGGCGAAGCGGGAGCGCAGGGAGGTCATGGCGATCGCCTCGATCTCGTCACGGGCTCGGCTTCGGCGGCGGTCCTCCAGTACGCCGGACGCGCGCATCCACGCGAGCCGGTCCTCGATCGCCGCGACGACCTCGTCGACGCCTTCGTTGCGGCTCGCAACGGTCTTCAGGATCGGCGGGGTCCACGCGTCGGCGTCGCGCTCGGCCAGCGCGAGCATCGCGCGGAGGTCGCGGGTGACGTTCTGCACGCCGTCGCGGTCGGCCTTGTTGACCACGTAGATGTCGCCGACCTCGAGGATCCCGGCCTTGGCCGCCTGGATGCCGTCGCCCATCCCGGGCGCGAGCAGGATCAGCGTGGTGTCGGCCATCCCGGCGATCTCGACCTCGGACTGACCGACGCCGACGGTCTCCACGAGGACGACGTCGAAGCCGGCCGCGTCGAGAACCCGCAGGGCCTGCGGGGTCGACCAGGCCAGCCCGCCCAGGTGCCCGCGGGACGCCATCGAGCGGATGAACACGCCGGCGTCCGTCGCGTGGTCCTGCATGCGGACGCGGTCGCCGAGCAGGGCGCCGCCGGAGAAGGGCGATGAGGGGTCAACGGCCAGTACGCCGACCCGCTTGCCGGTCGCGCGGTACGCCGAAACCAGCGCCGAGGTGGACGTGGACTTGCCCACCCCGGGCGAGCCGGTGATGCCGACGATGTGCGCTTGCCCCGCGTGCGGCGCGAGTGCGGCCATCACCTCACGCAGCAGCGGCGACTCGTCCTCGACCAGCGAGATGAGCCGGGCGACCGCGCGGGACTCACCGGCCCGGGCGCGCTCGACCAGTTCGGCGACAGGCGGCGTACGACGTGACATCAGGTCAGTATCGGCTGAGTCGGGGCGGCAAGAGGCAGCCGGGTCGAAGCCGGAGTCCGGGTCAGCAGTGGCATTCCGCCCGAAAGCTGCGCCGGTACGGCGGTCAGCATCCAGGTCGGAACCCGAGCCGAGACGGGGCTCAGCATGCCGAACAGCCGAAGTCGGCTGGCTCGCAGCGCGGGCTTGGACGACAACGGCGTCGCCCGAGCCGACACGGGGCTCAGCATGCCGAACAGCCGAAGTCGGCTGGCTCGCAGCGCGAGCTTGAACGACAACGGCGTCGCCCGAGCCGACACAGGGCTCAGCATGCCGAACAGCCGAAGTCGGCTGGCTCGCAGCGCGAGCTTGAACGACAACGGCGTCGCCCGAGCCGCCGTGTGCGGCAGCTCGGATGGGTGCTGCGGCTGTGCCGCGATCCTCGGCCTGCCTGGACGTCGCTTCAGCGCGGTGGAGGCCGGGGTGACGGAGATCGGAGCACCCGAGACGGCTGCGGGAGGCGCCGACGCAACGGGGCTCGATGCGGCTGAGGTCGGCCGGCGATTCGGCTGGCCGTCCCACAGCGCACTCAGCGCCCGAGACGGGGCCGCGAGCGGCGCCCGGGACGGGAGCTGAGTGGGCGTTGGGATTGGCATGCGAAGCGGCCGGGGGCCGGTCAGTTGTTGGTCGGGACTCGGACGATCAGGGCGTCGCCCTGGCCGCCGCCGCCGCAGAGGGCGGCTGCGCCGGTGCCGCCGCCGCGGCGCTGGAGCTCGAGGGCGAGGTGGAGGACCAGGCGGGCGCCGGACATGCCGATCGGGTGGCCGAGGGCGATGGCGCCGCCGTTGACGTTGACCTTGTCGACGTCGACGTTGAGCTCGCGGGCACTGGCGATGCCGACCGCGGCGAACGCCTCGTTGATCTCGATCAGGTCCAGCGACGCGGGGTCGATGCCCTGCTTCGCGCAGGCCTTGGCGATCGCGTTCGCGGGCTGGTTCTGCAGCGACGAGTCCGGGCCGGCCACCGAGCCGTGGGCGCCGATCTCGGCGATCCAGGTCAGGCCGAGCTCCTCGGCCTTCCGCTTGCTCATCACGACGACCGCGCAGCCGCCGTCGGAGATCTGCGAGGCCGAACCGGCGGTGATCGTGCCGTCCTTGCCGAACGCCGGGCGCAGCCGCGCCAGCGTGTCGACCGTGGTGTCGCCGCGGATGCCTTCGTCGGTGTCGACGACCAGCGGGTCACCCTTGCGCTGCGGGACCTCGACCGGCACGACCTCGTCGGCGAACACGCCGTTCTTCCAGCTCTCCGCGGCCAGCTGGTGCGACCGCGCGCTGAACTGGTCCTGCTCCTCGCGGGTCAGCTTGAGGCCCTCGTTGTTGGCCTGGTCGGTCAGCGCACCCATCGCCTGGTCGGTGAACGCGTCCCACAGCCCGTCGTACGCCATCGAGTCGACCAGCGTGGTGTCGCCGTACTTGAAGCCCTCGCGCGACTTCGGCAGCAGGTGCGGCGCGTTGGTCATCGACTCCATCCCGCCGGCCACCACTACGTCGTACTCGCCGGCCCTGATCAGCTGCGAGGCCAGGGCGATCGCGTTCAGGCCGGACAGGCAGACCTTGTTGATGGTGATCGCGGGGACGTCCATCGGGATGCCGCCCTTGACCGCGGCCTGGCGGGCGGCGATCTGGCCGGCGCCGGCCTGCAGCACCTGGCCCATGATCACGTACTCGACCTGGTCGCCGGTGATCCCGGCCTTCTCCAGCGCACCCTTGATGGCGAACCCACCGAGCTCAGCTCCGGTGAAGCCCTTGAGACCGCCCAGCAGCCGCCCGATCGGGGTCCTGGCGCCGGCGACGATGACGGTTTCGCTCCGCGAACTAATCGAGTCAGCGTTCTGCGAGCTGGTGGTGTCAGACATGTCTGTCACGATACCTGCGACGGCACTGGTACGCCTGTGTCGATCAGGTCACACGGCGCCGGTACTTGGCGCTCGCGGTGGTCGGCCGTTCAGCGGCGGAACGCAGTGTCCGTGGGAGTTTCGCGCCGGTCAGCCTGGTGCGGGTCCAGGCGATCAGCTGCTCTTCGGTGAGTGCTCCTGAATCTGTGCTCGCGTGGTGTGGAGGGCGTCCGCTGCAGCTGGGACCGGATGGTCTCATAGGGGCCTTAGGCAAGGGTTGTGAGGACGGCCGCCTGGCCGGCGCGGGCCGGGACCAGGACGGGCGGAGCACCAGCTGGTAGATGCCGTGGGTCACACTCATCGGGTCGTCCGGTGTCGCATCCGCCACAGACGTTGGCATCCGGCGCCCGGGCAGGCCATCTTGGTCGGATGGAGCCCGTGACCAAGACTCTCTTCGAGGCGATCGACCACGTGGGCGTCGCCGTTGCCGACTTCGACGAGGCCGTCCGGTTCTACGCCGAGACCTACGGCATGACGGTCGCGCACGAGGAGATCAACGAGGAGCAGGGCGTTCGCGAGGCGATGCTGTCGGTCGGCGACTCGGGGTCGTCGATCCAGCTGCTCGCGCCGCTGTCGGACAGTTCGCCGATCGCCAAGTTCCTGGACCGGAACGGCCCGGGCATCCAGCAGCTCGCCTACCGCGTCAGCGATCTGGACGAGGTGTCGGCGATCCTGCGCGAGCGCGGCGCCCAGCTCCTGTACGACGAACCACGCCGCGGCACCGCCGGCTCCCGGGTCAACTTCATCCACCCGAAGTCCGCCGGCGGCATCCTCGTCGAGCTGGTCGAGCCCGCCCGCTGAGCCTGACTCCCCAGGTCGTCGGCGAGCGCCGACGCCCACCACTGATCAACCTCGCCCCGGCGGCCGGAGCTCCACCACTCAGCTATCCGCCTCGCCGACCGGAAAGCGCCCGTCCCCAGGCGGGGTCGGCAGGCTACGCGACAGCTTGCTGAGTGGTGCGCGTCCGCTGACTCAAACGTTTTCGCATGCTGACTGTCAGTGAAGTTCTGGCCAAGACGCGCGGCTCCTGGTCACAACCCGTGAGTACGGGGCTAATCTGATGAGGTGCTGAAGGACAGCGCTCCTGATCGTCACCGCCCCGTCGCATCGGGGTTCCAGCACGATGCCTTCGTCTACACCGATGAGGAAGACTTCGTCCGGCAGACGAGTGCGTTCGTCCAGGCCGGCCTGGACGCCGGTGAGACCGTGGTCGCCGTCCTCCCGGAGGACCGCAACAGCCTGCTGCGCAAGGCGCTCGACGGCGTCGCCGACCAGCTGATCTTCCTCGACATGCGCCAGGTCGGACGCAACCCGGCGCGGATCATCCCGCTGTGGCGCCGGCTCCTGGACCAGGCGCCGGACATCCCGATGCGCGGCCTGGGCGAACCGGCGTACGTCGGCCGCTCGCCCGCGGAGCTCGAGGAGACCGCGCTGCACGAGTACCTGCTGGGCGTGGCCTTCACCGAGTACGCCGGCCGGTTCCGGCTGCGCTGCCCGTACTCGGCCGAGCTCGGCGTCGATCCCGCCGGCCTGCATCCCGACGAGCCGGAGCGCGGTGCGGACGTGAGCTTCCGGCACCCGCTGCCCGCCGTACCGGTCGGCGCGCAGCGGCAGGAGTTCGGCATGGGCGACCTCAACGCCGTACGACGGCGCGTGAACCTCGCGGCTCGGTCCGCGGGGCTGAACGACGACCGGATCGACGACCTCGAACTGGCGCTGCACGAGATCTGCACGAACAGCGTCCGCTTCGGCGGCGGCCGCGGGACGCTGTCGTGGTGGACGGCCGGCGGCGAGCTGATCTGCGACGTCGCCGACGGCGGCCGGATCGACGACCTGCTGGTCGGCCGGGTATTGCCGCCGGTCGACGGGCTCGGCGGGCGCGGCGTCTGGCTCGCGAACCAGCTGTGCGACCTGGTCCAGGTGCGTTCGGGTGCGACCGGTACGCAGGTCCGGCTGCACACCCGCGTGCGCTGACGCCGTACTGACATCGAAGGACAGCTCGGCGATAAGACCACTGCGGCCGGTGGACTGAAAAAGTGACGGTGGTCTCACCGAGCCCGAACTGTGTCACGCAGCACAGCGACCCGGGCATACTCGGCGGTAAGTTCCGCTCACCCGACCGCCGCTCCAGGAGGTATGACGTGAAGCAGATCCTCGACGCGATCCTCGCCGGCGACAGCGCTGCCGTTGGTGGGCTGGACGTCCCGGACCACTACCGCGGGATCACCGTGCACGCCGACGAGACCGGCATGTTCGAGGGCCTGGAGACGAAGGAGAAGGACCCGCGCAAGAGCCTGCACCTCGACGACGTCCCGACGCCGGAGCTCGGCCCCGGTGAGGCGCTGGTCGCGGTGATGGCCAGCGCGATCAACTACAACACGGTCTGGACGTCGATCTTCGAGCCGGTCTCGACGTTCTCGTTCCTCAAGCGGTACGGCAAGTTGTCGCCGCTGACCGCGCGGCACGACCTGCCGTACCACGTGGTCGGCTCCGACCTGGCCGGCGTCGTGCTGCGGACCGGCCCGGGCGTCAACGCGTGGAAGCCCGGCGACGAGGTCGTCGCGCACTGCCTGTCGGTCGAGCTGGAGTCTCCCGACGGCCACAACGACACGATGCTCGACTCGGAGCAGCGGATCTGGGGCTTCGAGACGAACTTCGGCGGGCTGGCCGAGATCGCCCTGGTCAAGTCGAACCAGCTGATGCCGAAGCCCGCGCACCTGACCTGGGAAGAGGCCGCGTCGCCCGGGCTGGTGAACAGTACGGCGTACCGGCAGCTGGTCTCGGCCAACGGCGCGAACATGAAGCAGGGCGACGTCGTGCTGGTGTGGGGTGCGTCGGGTGGGCTCGGTTCGTACGCGACGCAGTTCGCGCTGAACGGCGGGGCGATCCCGGTGTGCGTCGTGTCGTCGCCGGAGAAGGCGGAGATTTGCCGGGCGATGGGCGCCGAGCTCATCATCGACCGCAACGCCGAGGGGTACCGGTTCTGGTCGGACCCGACGACGCAGGACCCGAAGGAGTGGAAGCGGTTCGGCGCCCGGATCCGTGAACTGACCGGCGGCGACGACCCGGACATCGTGTTCGAGCACCCTGGGCGGGAGACGTTCGGTGCTTCGACGTACGTCGCTCGTCGTGGCGGGACGATCGTGACGTGCGCGTCGACGTCGGGGTACATGCACGAGTACGACAACCGGTACCTGTGGATGAACCTGAAGCGGATCATCGGGTCGCACTTCGCCAACTACCGCGAGGCGTGGGAGGCGAACCGGCTGATCGCGAAGGGGATGGTGCACCCGACGCTGAGCCGGGTGTACGCGCTGGAGGAGACGGCCCAGGCGGCGTACGACGTGCACCGGAATCTGCACCAGGGGAAGGTCGGCGTGCTGACGCTGGCGCCTTCGGAGGGTTTGGGTGTGCGGGACGAGGAGCTGCGGGCGCAGCATCTCGAGGCGATCAACCGGTTCCGGGACAAGTAGGCCGGTCTTGCTCGCGGTGGGGTGTTTGCGGGGGCGGCTCGGGTGAACGAGGGCGAGGCCGACGCCCACCACTGATCAAGCTCCCGGCGAGGCGGGGATTTCGACGGTTGCAGGCGTGAGGTGCGCTGCGGCGCCGTGGTTGGACGGTGGTGGGCGTCGGTCGACGCGTGTGAGGGGTGATCGTCGGGCGGGTCCGGGGCGGGGCGACCGGCGCCGGTTAGGTTTGTGGGCCTGGGGTCTGACAGGCTTACGCTGGGGGATTCATCCGCTCCGCCAGAAGGGACACTCAGGGATGGGCGACGAGTCGAGCCTGCCGTTCTTCGACCGTACGGCGACCGCGGCCGGGGGATTCCCCGTCGCACGCCGTGGGTACGACAAACACGCGGTGGACGACTACGTCCGCGCGCTCGAGGCGCAGCTGGCCGAGGCGCGGAGCAAGGCGGAGGAGTTGCAGGCCGGCGCCGCGCCGTTGCAGAAGCAACTGGACGAGGCCAAGCGGCAGCTGGAGGCGAGCGCCAACCCGTCGTACGCGGGGCTCGGTGACCGGGCCGCGCAGATCCTGCGGCTCGCTCAGGACCAGGCGTCGGAGGCCCTCGAGGAGGCCCGGCGTGAGGCCGACGAGCTGCGGTCGACGGCGAACAAGGAGGCCCTGGCCGCTCGGGCGACCGGTGAGCGCGAGGCGCAGGACATCCGGACCGTCGCGCTGAACGAGGCCGACAGCATCCGGCGGACCGCCGAGGGCGACGCCGCCGAGATCCGCCGGACCGCGGAGACCGAGGCCAACGAGGTGCTGCAGGCCGCGCGGCGCAAGGCCGAGCAGCTGCAGCTGACGGCCGAGTCGCAGTCGAGCACGCTGAAGAACGGCGCGCTGCACGAGGCGGAGAAGATCCGGACCGCGATCCAGCGCGAGTCGGCGGCGCTGCGCGCGCGGCTGGCCGACGAGCGGGAGCAGCAGGCCAAGGAACTGGCCGACAAGCACCAGCAGATCGCGGCCGACACCGAGAACCTGACGACCCAGATGAAGGAGGCCGCCGAGGCCTCCGAGCGGCGGGTCGCGGAGGCGACCGAGCAGGCCCGCAAGATTCGCGCCGAGGCGGAGGAGTCCGCCGAGCGCACGCTGACCCGTGCCCGGCGCGAGGCCGAGCAGGTGCTGACCGCCGCGCGGACGCGGGCCGAGGCGGAGCTGGCGAGCTCGGCGGACGAGGCCGAGCGCTCGCGGACGCTGGTGGCTCGCGAGACCGAGCGGCTGGCGAAGCGGCGCGACGGGATCCTGGCGCAGATCGCCGGGCTCAACGACATCGCCAGCAACATCGCCCGGCAGGCCGCCGAGCTCGACTCGGAGACGGCCGCGCCGACGGCGTACAACCCGTTCTCCGCTCCCCCGGCGAGCGCGTCGTTCGGCGGGTACACGCCGCCGGCGACCACGTACGACGCGCCGAGCAGCGACGCCTCGACCTCGTACGACCGGCCGGCGGAGAGCAGCTCGTACGCCGCTCCGGCCGCCGGTTCGACCGACGCGTCGAGCAACTCGTACGACGCCGCCGCGAATTCGGCCGGCGCCAAGGACGCGAGCACCTCGTCGGCGCGTCCGTTCGCCCGTGAGTCGGACGCGAGCCCGTTTGCGGCTGACAAGTCGGACTCGGCTTCGGGCGCCGCGGCGAGCTCGTTCGGGGCCGACAAGACTGACTCGGCTTCGGGTGCAGCGGCGAGCTCGTTCGGGGCTGACAAGGCGGATTCTGCGGCGGACGACTCGGCTTCGGGCGCGGCGGCGAGCCCGTTCGGGGGCGACAAGGCGGACTCCTCGGCGAGCCCGTTCGCGGCTGAGAAGGCGGACGACGCTTCGACCGGTACGACGGCGAAGCCGTTCGCGGCCGACAAGTCGGCGAACCCGTTCGCCGCGGAGGCGAAGAGCAACCCGTTCGCGGTCCCGTCCGGCGACGCGGCGTACCCGGTGGACTCGTCGTACAAGGCTCCGGGCGACAGCTCGTACCCGGTGGACTCCACCGGCGACGAGCCGCAGAGCTTCACCGGGCGGAGCCCGTTCGCCGGGCCGGACGCCGGTACGGCGCGGGTCGACGAGACCCGGATCGACACCGCCCTGCGGGTCGACCCGGCGCTGCTCGACGACGCGAAGGACAGCAAGCCGGCCGACGAGCCGAAGGACTCGACCAAGATCGACGAGTTCCGGCTCGACGACCTGACGGCCGAGGAGACCCGGATCACCGGGGACAGCCCGTTCGCGCCGAAGGACCGCAAGAACGACGCCGCCGACAAGGACAAGAAGTGACGCCTGCCGGCGACGACAACTCCACAGAAGACAGCAAGACCCCAGCGCCGGGCCCGGCGGGCGCAGGCCCGTCGGGCGCGGACCCGGGTGCATCGGGCGCGGACCGAGCGGGCTCGGGTCCGGCAGGCACGGGCGCCGGTGCGTCGGGCGCGAGCGCCGTTGCGTCGGGCGCGAGCGCCGGTCCAGCGGGCGCGGACCCGGCCGGTGCGGGTGCGGACCCGGCGGGTGCGGGTGCGGACCCGGCGGGTGCGGACCGAGCGAGCGACGGCTCCGCCGCGCAGATCGCGGCGGTGGAGGCTGCTGCGCGTGAGGCGAAGGCGGCGGCCGCCGAGGCTGAGCGGGCGGCCGAGGACGCCGACAAGTCGGCGGACGAAGCCGACGACTCGGCGGAGCAAGCAACGGGCGCGGCTGAGCTGGCAACCGGTGCGGCGCAGAAGGCGGACGTGTCCGCGGACCAGGCCGACGACTCCGCTGACGAGGCGGAGCTGTCGGCCGGTGTGGCGCGCGAGTCCGCGAGCGTCGCGCGGAGGTCGGCGCAGGACGCCGAGACCGACGACAACCTCGCCGGGCAGCTGCTGATGGACGAGCGGCACCCCGACGAAGGCATGGGCCGCCCCGGCCCGCCGATCAGACGCTCGAACCCGTTCGTGTTCGGCTTCTTCGCGGCCCTCGGCGTACTGGTCGCCTGGGGCCTGTGGAACGCGCTCGGCCAGGCCCGATCGGTCCTGATCCTGCTGATCGTCTCGATGTTCATCGCGGTCGGCCTGAACCCGCTGGTCGAGTGGTTCATGCGCCGCGGGCTCAAACGAGGACTGTCCGTCGGAGTCGTCTTCCTGCTGATGGTCCTCGCGGTCGCCGGCGTCGGGTTCGCGATCGTCCCGGTCGTGACCGACCAGATCAACGGCCTGATCAAGAACGCCCCCGACTGGCTCGACCTCCTCAACAACTCCAAGACCCTGGACGAGCTGGACAAGCGGTACCAGTTCATCGACAAGGCCAAGGACTACATCCAGGACCCAGCCCTCGCCCAGCGCGCCTTCGGCGGCGTCCTCGGGGTCGGCAAGGTCGTGGCGAACGCCCTGTTCTCCGGCTTCACCGTCCTGATCCTGACGCTGTACTTCCTCGCCTCGCTCCCCACGGTCAAGCGCGCGGCGTACAGCCTGGTCCCGGCCAGCCGCCGCAAGCGGGTCTCGATCCTCGGCGACGAGGTGCTCGGGCGGGTCGGCGGCTACGTCAGCGGCCAGTTCCTGGTCGCGTTGTGCGCCGGGTTCTTCATGTTCGTGTTCCTGGAGATCGTCGGGCTCAACCAGTACGCCGTGGCGCTGGCGATCGTGGTCATGTTCACCGCGTTCATCCCGATGGTCGGTGGCCTGATCGGCGTCGTCCTGGTCGCGGCGATCGGCTTCACCGACGGGCTGTGGGTCGGCGTCGCCTGCCTGGCGTACGGGATCATCTACCAGCAGATCGAGAACTACGTCGTCGCGCCGCGGATCATGCGCCGCGCGGTCGACATCCCGGGTGCGGTCACGGTCATCGCGGCGCTGCTCGGTGGCGCGCTGCTCGGCGTCGTCGGCGCGCTGCTGGCGATCCCGACCGCGGCCGCGGTGCTGCTGATCATCCGCGAGGTCTGGGTCCGGAAGGCCGACGCGTCCTGAACGTGCCCACGGCAACGGACCTGGCGGTGTACAGCCTCACCGCCCAGCACCCGATCACCCGCACGTGGGTCGCCGACGACGTCCGTCTGAAGTTGCTCGCCGAGCAGCACGGGATGGACGTCGTCCTGGCGACCGACCTGGGCATCGCGACGCAGCGCGCCGAGCGGTTCGCGCCCGGGCAGCCGCCGGAGCTGCTGCTCAACCGGTGGACGGCGGTCGGCGACCTGCACGCGATGCTGAGCATGCGGTACGAGGGCGGCGACGCGGCCAAGCCGTTCGTCGACGCCACTCCCCTGTCGCGGGCGGTCCGCACCGACGATCTGCCCGCGCTGGCGCAAGCGGCCACGGCAGCGTACGGCGTACTGAAGCCCAGGTACGTCAGGCTGTGGAGCGCCGCACCCATCGGTCAGTTCCCGAAAACAGGTGTCGACCGGCGCTTCATGGCAGGGCTGGTCAGTGAACTCCGCAACCACCTGAAGGTCCCGGCCGAACTGACCTTCGCCCAGGCGACCAACCTCGACAACTACCCCCGCGCCGTCGCGGCGTACGAAGCGATCGACCAGGCGCACCCGAACCACCCCGACCAGGCCCGGATCGAGACCGCCGAAGACCTGGCCGAGTCGATCGAGGCGGGCCTGCTGTACGACGTACTGGTCGACGGCCAATGGGCCGGATACGTCGGCGCGCACGTGAACGACGAGACGCTCGGCCTGCCGGCGTACGTCGTCCAGGAGTTCATCCTCGACCCGGCGTACCGCGGCCGCGGCTACGGCCGCTACCTCCCGGCCCTGCTGGCCAACGCACTCCCGGACGACCGGCCGATCCTGCTCGGCGTCATCCACGCCGACAACCGCTCCGCGCTCGAGGCGGCGAAAGCCTCGGGCCGGATCGACATCGGCGGCTGGTTCCAGCTCCCGCTCTGAAGACGCGAGCGACCGGCCCAGCACCGAGTCGCAGGCCGGCGTTGCCGGGGCCGGCCTGCGACAGGGATCAGTCAGTCACCTGGTAGCGGATGTACCAGGTCCCGTTGCTCGGACGCCACACGGTGTGATCGGTGATCGGGTCGCCGAGGTAATCGCCGGGCAGCGGAACGTCGTCGGCCACTCCCCACGTGACGGTCGTCCCGCCGCGGACCAGCCACTGGCCGGTGGACGGACGGAACACCACGAGATCGGTCTTGGCATCTCCGGTGAAATTCGCGGGTGCGGGGAGATCGCCAGGCTCACCCCAGACGATCCCGGCGGCTGAGCCGCGGACGAACCACTGGCCGCTCGACGGACGGTACACCGCGACATCGGCGTGACTGTCGCCCAGGTAGTCGGCCGGAACCGTCGCGTCGCCGGCGGTTCCCCAGGTGATCGGCCCCACCGAACTCTGGACGTACCAGACGCCGGTCGACGGACGGAAAACCGCGGCTTCGGCGGCCGGATCGCCGACGTAGTTGGCCGGAGCCGGAATGTCGTGATTCTCACCCCAGACGAATTGCCCGACGCCGCGGATGTACCAGAACCCGTTCGACGGACGGAACACGGCAATTTCCGCTTTGCCGTCACCGGTGTAGTCGGCGGCCACCGGGATGTCCCCGGCCTGGCCGAACTGAACCGGCGCGGATCCGCGGACGTACCAGGTGCCGTTGCCCGGCCGGAAGACCGCGAGCTCGGTTCTGCTGTCCCCCGCGTAGTCTCGCGGCACCGCGATGTCGCCGTTCTGACCCCAGACGACGGCCTGGGTGAGGACTCGGGTCGACGTACCGGCCGCCGGCCCGGCCTGGACAGCCGGAGCCATCCACGCGGAGGCACCGGCCAGAACAGCCACCCCTGAAACCAATGATTTGTAACGCATAGGGCATTTCCCCCTGGAGATCGGCGGCGCAATTGCCGTATTCCCCAGCCCCCCGGCGCACCGCCACGATTAGTCTGCGGGACTTAGCGCCATCGTTTGCCCGCACTACCCCCGAGGCAAGTGTTCAAACCCGGAATATCCGGAATATCCGAAAAAGGCGTTGCCTGGAGTCCGTCACGCCGACAGTTTGCTCACCTGCGGACCGCTGGGATCGAAGACCGCGCACGCGCGCGGGTAGCCCGCCTGGCATCCGCGCATCGTCATCAGCGCCGTGTAGTAGTCGATGTGCCGGAACCCGTCGGTCTCGCCCCGCGCGAACGCCTGGTGCCGGATCGCGCTCACCCACCGGTAGAACGCGTCGTCCGGGATCGGCACGTACGACGTCGGCGCGAAGTCGCGCAGGTCCTCGGCGTGCTCGGTGTGCAGCAGCATCCGTACGGCGTGCCGCGGCAGCTCGTGGTCCATCGGCAGGTCGGCCAGGTAGATCGCCCGCTCGACCACCCGCGCGGTGTGCTCGTGGTCGCGCTGCGAGCTGTGCCGCCAGTGCGTGATCACCGTGTCCGGCTGCTGGTCGCGGATGATCGTGGCGAGCTCCAGCGCGACGTCGTCGGTGTCGGGCAGGAAGCCCTCGCTGTACCCGAGCACCATGAAGTCGGCGCCGATCGCGGTCGCGAACGCCTCGCCCTCGGCGACCTTCTGCTGCCGGTACTCCGCCGGCGAGAGCCGCGGGTGACCGCGCTCCCCCGGCGTCAGCGCGACGATCGTCGCGTTCGCGCCCTCGAGCACGAGCTTGGCCAGCGTCGGCCCGGCCGACAGGTCCATGTCCCCGATGTGACCGCCGACGGCCAGGACTGATCGGTGCACCGGCAACCTCCCGCTCGCGTCTGGGTAGAAAGTTACCTAGACCCTACGCGAACGGTCAATGAATCACGCCAGGAACGGCGTCAGCACCGCGAGGAAGTCGTCCAGCCGCTCGGCGTGCACCCAGTGCCCGGCCTCGGCGACCACCTCGTACCGGACCTGCGGGAACAGCGCCTCGATGGCGGCCCGGTGATCCTGCTGGACGTAGTCCGACTTTCCGCCGTAGACGAACAGCGTCGGGCCGTCGTACGAGCCGGTGATGCCGTCGGGCCAGCCCGAGATCCCCGGCAGATTCGCCTCGATCACCTCGAGGTTCGGCCGCCAGCGGGCGCCCTGGTCGTCGAGGATCAGGTTCTGCAGCAGGAACGCCCGCGTGCCCGGCGTCGGTACGGCGGCCGCGAGCTGCGCGTCGACCTCCGCGCGGCGCTGGATGTTCGACAGGTCGGCGCCGCGCATCGCCTGCGTGTACTGCTCGAACTGCGGCGGGTACGCGACCGGCGCCGCGTCGACGACGACCAGCCGCTCGACCACCTCAGGGTGCGTCAACGCGGTGAGCATCGCGGTCTTGCCACCCATCGAGTGCCCGACCAGCGCGACCGGACCGACGCCGAGCGCCTCGATCGTCTCGCGGACGTCCCCGGCCATCTCCGGGTACGTCATCGTCGGCACGTGCTCGGAGGTGCCGTGGTTGCGCAGGTCGAGGGCGAAGACCCGGTGCGACGCGGCCAGCCGGCGGGCGGCGGTCATCCAGTTCCGGCCGGAGCCGAACAGGCCGTGCATCACCACGACCGGCGTACCGCTCTCGCCGTACGACGTGACAGGAAGCTTCATCCGGAAGGCCTTTCTAGCGGCGGCGTTGCCAGCAGGTGGTGTGCCAGTGCCGGCGCTCGTCCAGGGACTGGGCGCCGCCGATCGCCGCGAGCAGGCTCGGGTTCTCCGGCCAGACCACCACGTGCGGGGTGTTCGGCAGAATCGTCTGGTCGCAGCCCGGGCAGCGGTACGCCTTGGTCGACGCCGTACCGCTGACCCGCCGGACGATCCAGTCACCGTCGAGGCGGCTCTGCCGTTCCTGGGTACCACCGAGCAACGGCCGGTCACTGACCGGCCGTGTGTGCTTGGAGGGCTTGCGCCGACGAGGTGACATGTCGCCTCAAGGCTATCCGCCGACGCACGGCCCTCCGCGCACGGGCTCTGCGCACGGGCCGGCTCAGCGGCGCCGGGCGACGGAGTAGGCGGCGGTGCCGATCAGCTCCATCGAGACCTTGAGGCGTTCGAGGCTGACGTTCTTGGCGATGGTGTCCTCCGGCGAGTGGTACGGCGGTTCGAGCAGCGCGGGCGACGACTCACCTCGCCAGGAGAAGTTCGCGGCGGCGATGCCGACCTCCTGGAACGACTGGTGGTCGCTGGCTCCGCGGGTGACCGGGCCGACCAGCTGCGCGTCGTACCCGAGTCTCTGGCCGGAGGCCCGTACGGCGTCCGTCGCGGTGTTGGGGAGCCCGTCGAAGGAGAGCAGCCAGTAGACGATCGCCGGGTCCCAGCTGGTCGCGACCATGTCGTTCTGGAACACGGCGCGGTAGCGGTCGCGCTGGTCCTGCGCGAGCTGCGCCACGTGGTAGCGCGAGCCGATCAGGCCCTGCTCCTCCGAGCCCCACAGCGCGAACCGCAGCGTCGCCTCGGTCGGCAGCTTCGCCAGCACACGCGCGAGCTCGAGCGTGAGGACCGTGCCGGAGCCGTCGTCGTTCGCGCCCGGCGCGCCGATCACCGTGTCGTAGTGGCCGGACACCATCACGATCGGCGGGTTGCTGCCCTTGCCGCGGCGTTCGCCGATCACGTTGTTGGAGATCAGGCTGCGGTGGGCCGTCGTACCGATCGACAGCGGCAATGACGTCACCACCGCGAGCGCCTCCCGCAGGAGTCGCTTCTGGACCTGCGCCACGCCGATCACCGGGATCGGCGCGTCCGTCAGGCCGCTCGGCGCGAAGGCGGACGCCCGGCGCGGGAAGACCTGATCCGCCGGCAGCAGGATCACCGCGACGGCGCCACGCGCCGCGGCCTCGGCGACGAAGGCAGGCCGGGCCGCAGCCGTGTCATCAGCCAGTACGACGGCGCCGGCGACATCCGCCGGCCAGACCGGAGCCGTCGCGGGCCCGACGTCGCGCGCCGGACCCTGAACGGTCACGTTGAGCTTGCCGCCCGGCGCCGCGCCCGCCTGCCAGCAGATGTCGTCCGGCAGCACGTTGCGCAGGTCGCCGATCTGGGCGGTGAACTTGTCCGCGACCGGGAACGGTTCGAGCCGGGTCCGGTAGCCGAAGCGGTCCAGCTGGCCGGCCAGGTAGTCCGCGGCCCGCTTCTCGCTGACCGTGCCGCCGATCCGGGGGCCGATCTGCTCGGACAGCACCTTCAGGTGCTGCAGGGCGCGGTCCGAAGAGATCTGCTGGACCACCTGCCGGTCGTACTTGTCCAGCGCGGGCGGGCGGACCGCTCCGGGCCGTGGATCGTCGGCAGCCCACGCAGGCGTCGACAGGGCGGTGGCGGCGGTTGCGCCGGCGACGGCTCCGAGCAGGCCGCGACGACTCAAACCGGACGTGTCGGTCATGCAGGTCTCCCTCGTGCAAGGTCGGCCCCGAGACCAGGAACCTAACCGATTCCGGCCCCGGCCGCCGTCCCTGGCGGAGAGTTGCTCACTTCGCGTGCTGGGCGCGGAGCTCGCTGCCCACGTCGTGCAGGTGACCGAGGCCCATCCGGTACGACGCGATCAGTCCCGTACTGAGGTACGGCATGCCGATCTTCTCGCAGTACGAGCGGACGATCGGCTGCGCGAACCGCAGGTTGGCCCGCGGCATGCTCGGGAACAGGTGGTGCTCGATCTGGTAGTTCAGGCCGCCCATCATCCAGTCGGTGACCAGGTCGCCGTCGACGTTGCGCGACGTCAGCACCTGCTTCTCCAGGTGACCCCAGTTGCTGTCGTCGTCCGGCATCTCCATGCCCTTGTGGTTCGGCGCGAAGACACTGCCCAGGTGCAGGCCGAACAGCGCGTGGTGCAGCGCGGCGAACGCGATCGCCTTGCCCGGCGACATGATTAGGAACAGCGCGCCGAAGTACAGGGTGACGTGCGCGGCCATCAGCATCAGCTCGACGCGGGCGTCGTGGCGCTTGCGGCGGCCGACCAGGAACAGCACGCTCGACAGCTTGAGGTTGAGGCCCTCGAGGGTGAGCAGCGGGAAGAAGATCTTCGCCTGGTGGCGGCTCAGCCAGCCGTGCAGCCCGGTCCGGCCCTCGGCCTGCTCCAGCGTCCAGACCAGCACGCCCTCGCCGACGTCCGGGTCCTTGCCGGTGTGGTTCGGGTTCGCGTGGTGGCGGTTGTGCTTGTCGTTCCACCAGCCGTAGCTCATCCCGCAGAGCAGGTTGGCGTGCAGCTGCCCGATCAGGTCGTGCGCCTTGCGGGAGCTGCCGATCTGCTGGTGCCCGGCGTCGTGGCCGAAGAACGCGGCCCGGGTGGTGAAGATCGCGAGCGGGACGGTCAGCAGCAGCTGCAGCCACGAGTTGCCCAGCAGGACCACGCCCGCCCAGGTGGCCGCGATCAGCGCGACGTTCAGCCCGATGGAGATCGCGTACGACGCCGTACGGCGCTCCAGCAGTCCGGCGTCGCGGACCTGGCGCAGCAGCGGCGCGAAGTCGCTGCCCTTCGGTTTGGTGCGGGTGGGGGCAAGGGCAAGTGGCTGGGCCATCTGGTGCCTCGTCTCGTGAGCGGTGGAGGCCTAGGCGTGCAGCCGCGGCCAACGTACGTGATCCACCCTGGTGCCCAACGCCGCTCGGCACACGCGTGCTGTCACCCGGCCGGTCCGGGGGTTAAGCACCTGGTCAGGGTGGGTCTAGCACCACTGAGGCGGACCCGGGACTCCGTCATGATGGAGGGAGTTCGCAGGACCTGACCACGGGAGACAACATGACGACCGTCCAGAGCGCCCCCAAGGCGCCGCCGCTGCGGTTCCCGCGGCTGGCGCAGCCCTTCGTCGCGCTCGGGCTGGCGATCCTGGCCGAGATCGGCATCGCGTTCTTCGTGCTCAACGTCGTCTCGGTGCCGCTGATCGCGGTCTGGGTCGGGATCCCGATGCTGCTGGTCTTCGTGCCCTGCGTCCGCTGGTTCGCGAACTGCCACCGCACGGTGCTGTCGAGCTTCCTCGGCGTCCGGATCGAGCGGCCGTACCGCAAGCCGCCGATGCCGGGCATGCTGATGTGGCTGCGGACCACGCTCGCCGACCCGGCCACCTGGCGCGACGTCGCCTGGCTGCTGGTCAACGCGGTGCTGGGCTTCACGTTGAACCTGCTGTCCGCCGTACTGTTCCTCGCTTCGGTCTTCTACCTGATCTACCCGTTCCTGGTCTGGGTGACGCCGGACGGCGTGTTCGACGAACCGTTCGGAGGCCTCCTGCCGAAGCTGAACCCGCTGACCGCGTTCGCGATGGTGCCGCTCGGGTTCGTCGCGTTCCTGATCTGGTCGGCCTCGGGTGAGCGGCTGCTGCGGGCGAACGCGTACCTGGCCAAGTCGCTGCTCGGCCCGACGGAGAGCGCCCAGCTGGCGATCCGGGTCCGCGAACTGGCCGAGTCCCGCGCCGAGACCGTCGACACCCAGGCCGCCGAGCTGCGCCGGATCGAACGCGACCTGCACGACGGCGCGCAGGCCCGGCTGGCCGCGTTGAGCATGAACCTCGGGATGGCCGAGGAGATGGTGGCTCGTGACCCCAAGCAGGCCGCGGCCCTGCTCACCGAGGCCCGCGAGTCGGCCAGTACAGCGCTGTCGGAGCTGCGCGACCTGGTCCGCGGCATCCACCCGCCGGTACTCGCCGACCGGGGACTCGACGGCGCGGTCAAGGCGCTCGCGCTGACCTGCCCGTTCAAGGTCGACGTGATGTTCGACGTACCGGGTCGTCCGCCGGCGCCGGTCGAGTCCGCGGCGTACTTCGCGGTCGCCGAGGCGCTGGCCAACGCGGTCAAGTACTCGGCCGCGACGAACGCCTGGGTCCAGATCACGCACGAGGAGGAGCGGCTGCACATCCTCGTCGGGGACGACGGGGTCGGCGGGGCGACGGTCACGGTGGGAGGTGGCCTGTACGGAATCCAGCGGCGACTGGCCGCCTTCGACGGTACGTTGACCGTGGTCAGCCCGACCGGCGGGCCGACCACCGTGATCATGGAGTTGCCTTGCGAGTCCTCATCGCTGAAGATCACGCCCTCCTCCGGGACGGCCTGATCCGGCTGCTGGAAGCCCACGACTTCACCGTCGTCGAAGCCGTCGACAACGGCCCCCGGCTGGTCCCGGCGCTCGTCGAGCACCGGCCGGACGTGGCCGTCGTCGACGTCCGGCTGCCCCCGACCTTCACCGACGAGGGCCTCAAGGCCGCCATCGAGGCCCGCCGCCAGGTCCCCGGCCTGCCGATCCTGGTGCTGTCGCAGTACGTCGAACAGCTCTACGCCCGCGAGCTCCTCACCGGCGGAGGCGGCGCGGTCGGCTACCTGCTCAAGGACCGGGTCTCCAACGTCGCCGACTTCCTCGACTCCGTCCGCCGCGTCGCGGCCGGCGGCACCGCGATGGACCCCGACGTGATCGGCCAGCTCCTCGCCCGCAGCACCCGCGACTCCCCCGTCACCCGCCTCACGCCGCGGGAGTCCGAGGTCCTCGGCCTGATGGCCGAAGGCCGCTCGAACGCCGCGATCGCCGCCGCCCTCTTCGTCACCGAGAAGGCGGTCAGCAAACACACCAACAACATCTTCGCCAAACTCGACCTGCCGCCGTCCGAGGACGACAACCGCCGCGTGATGGCCGTGCTGACCTATTTGTCCTCCCGCTAAGTTTTTGTGTCGGGGGATGTCGAGGACCGCGCGTCGGGTTCGTCCCCTGGGTGAGAGCGCCGTTGGGGCGCCGAACGGATGGAGACCGAGATGACGAAGTTCCTGCTGATCGTGGACTACAACGGTGGGGCGATCGAGACGCCGATGACCGAGTGGGCGCCGGAGGACGTGAAGGCGCACATGGACTACTACGACAAGCTCAACGCGGACCTGCGGGCGTCGGGTGAGCTGATCGGCGGCGAGGCGCTGACCGGGCCGGACCTGGCCAAGTCGGTGACGTCGGACGGGGTGTCGGCTCCGGTGATCACCGACGGGCCGTTCCTGGAGTCGAAGGAGCTGCTGGCCGGCTTCCAGGTGATCGACGTCGAGTCCGAGGAGCGCGCGATCGAGATCGCCGCGCTGGTCTCGCAGGTTCCTGGGCCCGGCGGAGTGCCGCTGCAGCAGCCGATCGGCGTACGGCGCGTGATGCAGGAAGCCGATTTCCAGGAGCTCAACCCGCTGGGCTGAGGCGGCCGCGCCTCGGTACAGGTCTGCCCGGGTGCCCGTTCGGCGCCCCGGCGGCCGGGGGCTGTTGGGGCGACGGCGGCCTGGGGGCTGTTCGGGGGACGGGGGCCCGGGGGCTGTTCGGGGCGACGGTCCGGAGCTAGATTGCGGTCCAAGGGGAGGGGGCTCGGATGCCTGCTTTCAGGGGTGTGGACCACGTCAGTTTCTCGGTGACGGACCTGGATCGTAGTGAGCGGTTCTACGTGGACGTGCTCGGACTGACCCAGCTGATGGACTTCGGCTACGCGCGGATCCTGGTGGACCGGCCGAGCGGGTTCATGTTGTCGGTGGTCGAGCACGACGCGAAGGCCGGTGGGCCGTTCACGGAGCTCACCACCGGCCTGGACCATCTCGGCTTCGCCGCCGAGAGCCGGGACGAGCTGGTCGAGTGGGAGCGCCGCTTCGACAAGTACGGCGTGACGTACACGCCGATTCGCGACATGGAGTTCTCGTACCACCTGAACTTCCGGGATCCGGACGGCATCGCACTGGAGTTCAGTGCGCCGTACCCGATCCTGACGTCCTGGCTGGAGGAGTTGCGCGAGCGCGACATCCCACGGGAGGAGATCCAGACACGGGTCGGCGAGTACCTGGCGTCGCTGCAGTCCGGTGTCCCGCCGATGTCCTAGAGCTACAGAATCCGCGAGGTCCCGATCTCACCCGCCAGTACGGCGGCCATCAGCTCCGGCAGCGAGATGGAGCCGAGGCCGATGCCAGAACCCTTGCGGGCTTCGTAGTCGCCGGTTCTCGCGCACCGAACCGCGGTGTCGCTACAAGCGGCCGGCGTTGGTGATCCGGCGGAGGAACTCCTGGGTGCGAGGCTCGCGTGGTTCGCCGAGGACCTGAGCCGGCGGGCCGGACTCGAGGAGGCGGCCCTGGTCGAGGAAGCAGATCTGGTCGGCGACCTCGCGGGCGAAGGTCATCTCGTGGGTGCAGACGAGCATCGTGATGCCGTCGGACTTGAGGGCCTTGAGGAGGTCGAGCACCTCACCGACGAGCTCGGGGTCGAGGGCCGAGGTGACCTCGTCGAGCAGCATCAGCTTGGGGTTGTTGACCAGCGCGCGGGCGATCGCGGCGCGTTGTTGCTGACCGCCGGAGAGGTTGTCGGGGCGGGCCGCGGCCTTGTCGGCGAGGCCCACTCGGTCGAGCATCTCCATCGCCTGGGCACGGGCTGCTGCCTTGGCGACGCCGTGGACGCGGATGGGCGCGAGGGTGACGTTGTCCAGCACCGAGAGGTGCGGAAACAAGTTGTAGGACTGGAAGACGATGCCGATGCCGGAGCGGATCCGGTCGGCGTCGGCTCGCGGGTCGGTGATGTCCTCGCCGTCGAGCTCGATGACGCCGTCGTCGACGGTCTCCAGGAGGTTGACGCAGCGCAGCAGCGTCGACTTGCCGGAGCCGGACGCACCGATCAGGACGACGCACTGGCCGGCGTCGACGTCGAGGTCGAAGTTGTCGAGCACCACGTTGGCGCCGTAGGTCTTGCGGACCCCGCGCAGCGACAGCAGCGTCATACCGGCCCCCCTCCCCCGCCGTACCAGTCTTGCCGGCGGGCGACCCAGTCGGTCAGCCGCGTCAGCGGAATCGTCAGCGCGACGAACAGGATTCCGGCCACGACGTACGGCGTGAAATTGAAGTCCTCCGCGGTCTCGAGCTGCGCCGCGCGGATCGCGTCGATGACGCCGAGCACGGCGATCAGGCCGGAGTCCTTCTGCAGCGAGACGAAGTCGTTGAGCAGCGGCGGCAGCACCCGGCGAACCGCCTGCGGCAGGACGACGAAGCGCAGCGTCTGCCGGTGGGACAGCCCGAGCGAGCGCGCGGCCGCGCGCTGGGACGGGTGGATCGACTCGATACCGGCCCGGAAGACCTCGGCGACGTACGACGAGTAGGTCAGCACGAGCGCGGCACCACCCCAGATCACCGCTTGGTTCGGCAGCCCGCGCAACTGCAGTGCCGGTACGCCGAAGCCGAGCAGGAAGATCACCAGCAGCAGCGGGAGACCGCGGAACACATCCGTGTACGCCGCGGCGAAGACGCGCAGCGGGAAGAAGATCGGGCCGCGCAACGTCCGCATGATCGCGAGGGTCAGTCCGAGGATCACGATCAGCACGGCGCAGACCAGCATCACCCGGACGTTCAACCAGAGGCCCTGGGCAACGACCGGCAACGCCTCCCAGCCGCGGTCGACGTTGAAGAAGGTCTCCCGCACCCGCGGCCAGCCCGGCGTCGAACCGATCCCGACCACGAGCAGCGCCACCAGGACGACGGTGCTGACGGCGGCGATCACCCCCGACCGCACGGTCCGTCGCCGCCGGTACGCCAGCCGCTCCAGCTGCAGCGCCGACGGCTGCCAGTCGCTCACAGCGCTCTCCGGGCAATCCGACCGACGACCGGCGCACCGCCGCCGATAGCAGCGTCCTCCGCCCCGAGCTGCCGCCCGGTGCGGCGCATCACTCGCGGAGCGGACCAGCAGACGAAGTGCATCACGAGAGCTCCGGTGCGCCTTCCGCGGTCAGGTACTGCTGCTGGAGCTTGGCCAGCGTGCCGTCGGCCTTCAGCCCGTCGACAGCCTTGGAGACGCAGGCGGTCAGCGCCGAGCCCTTCTCCAGCACGAACCCGAACTGCTCGGCCTGCCCGCCGGCCGGGAGCTGGCCGACGATCTTGCCGTTGTCGAGCTGGGCCGCGGTCATGTAGAAGCCGGTCGGCAGGTCGACCACGATGCCGTCGATCTGCTTGTTCTTCAGGGCCTGCACGGCCAGGTCGTTGGTGTCGTACACCGCCGGGGTCTGCTTGGGCTTGATGACGTCCCGCAGCGAGGTGTAGCTGGTCGTGCCGACCTGGGCGCCCAGCTTCGCGTCCGCCAGCTCGGCGACCGACTTGGCGTTGGCGATCTTGCTGCCGGCCGTGGTGATCACGGTCTGCCGGACGTCGTAGTACCCCGAGGAGAAGTCGACCGCCTTGCGCCGGTCCTCGGAGATCGAGATCTGGTTCACGTCGAGGTCGAACTTCTTCGGTCCCGGCGCGAACGCCGCGTTGAACTGCACGGTCTGCCACTTCACCTCGGACTCCGCGAACCCGAGGCTCTTGGCGACCGCGTACGTCACCGCCGACTCGTACCCCTTGCCGTTGGCCGGGTCGTCGTCGGTGAACCAGGGCGCGTAGGCCGGCTTGTCGGTACCGACCGTGAACGTGCCCGCGGTCTTCAGCGCGAGCTTGTCCTTGCTGCAGGCATCGGGTCCGGTCGGGCTCGGCGTACCGGAGGTCTCGTCCTCCGGCGCGCACGCCGACACTGCGACAACGACGAGGGTGGCCAGCACCGCCACGGCAGTCCGAAGATTCATGGCAGCAGACTAGGGCCCAGGGCCGACCGGTTTCGCCCGATCTCGATCAATCGGCTCGAGAATGCCGGAAGAATGCCGCGGGAGTGCCGGCAGAGTGCGCGTTCGGTGCCGGTGCATCAGCCGTTCCGGTACGCCGTGGGGGTGGTGCCGGTGTGGTGGCGGAAGCGGGTCGAGAAGTACAGCGGGTTGGTGAAACCGACCTCCGCGGCGACCGAGGAGATCGGACGCGTGGTCAGTTCGAGCAGCCGGCGGGCGGCCTCGATCCGGCGGCGTTCGACGAACTGCTGGGGCGTGGCGCCGAGCTGGGCGCGGAACAGATGCGCGAACCGGGACGGGGACAGGTTCGCGGCGCGTGCCAGTCGCGGCACGTCGAGGTCGGCCTTGAGGTCGCGGTCGACCAGCTCGATCGCGCGGAGCAGCCGGTCGTCGATCGGGATGGCCTTCGGGTTCTGGGTGTCGGCCCAGATGAGGGCGGCCTCCAGGGCGTTCAGGGCGAGCAGCTCGCCCTGGGCCAGCACGCTGGACTGGTGGCGGACGACCGCGGCGAGGTGGCCGGCGATCCGGGCGGCAGCGTGCTCGCTCGGGTGGAGCTGCAGGATGCCGGGCGCTGCCTCAGGCCAGTCGAGCAGCGGGGTCCAGTCGGGTTTCGGGTGGAAGTGCGCGTAGCGGAAATGCCAGTGCCGCAGCGTCGGCTCGACCCCGTAATCGTGCAGAGTCCCTGGCTTCACCAGCGTGAGGCTCTGAGGAGCAGCGATCACATCGGAGTGCGCCGTGCCCAGGCGGCCACGGCCGTTGAGGGTGTGGAAGAGCAGCCAGTCGGTGGTGCCACGGCGCCGGTACGTCGTGTAGCCGGGGCCTTCGTCGAACTCACCGGCCAGCAGCCGCCGTACGGTCGGCGTGAACGAGTCGGGCCTAGCAGGATCTCGAAGGTTCACAGTTCGATAGGTTATCCACTCCGGCGACTGCGGCGCGCAGACTCGGAGTATGACGAGCACAGCGTCCGAGACCGTCGCCGACGTCTACGCGCGCGAGGGTGTGGTCCAGGTCCCCGGCCTGATCAGCCCCACGGAGGTCGAACGGATCAGGACTGTTTTCATGGACCAGGTCGCGGCGGACCACTCGCTGGCGATCGACGACGGCGTACCGGCGAACGACCCGCTGGCGCGGTACCCGCGGTTCGTGCACCCGCATCGCCGGACCGATGTCGAGGCCGGTCGGCTGTCGCTGGAGCTGATGCTCGACAGCCGGATCCTCGATGTGGTGACCGCGCTGATCGGGCCGTCGCTGGGGGCGCAGTCGATGTTCTACTTCAAGCCGCCGGGCGCGCGGGGGCAGGCGCTGCACCAGGACAACACGTTCCTGCGCGCCGACCCGGAGACCTGCCTGGCCGCGTGGATCGCGATCGACGACGTGGACGCGGAGAACGGAGGGCTGGCCGTCGTACCGGGTTCGCACCGCACCGAGCTGGTGTGTCCGGAGCCGGCGGATCTGGCCGAGTCGTTCACGAACGTCGAGGTGCCGGTTCCGGACGGGCTGCGCAAGGTGCAGACCAAGATGACTGCTGGGGACGTGCTGTTCTTCCACGGCAGCGTCGTGCACGGCTCGCGTCCGAACTCCAGCACCGACCGCTTCCGGCGCTCGCTGATCTTCCACTACGTGCCCGAGGCAAGCACCGAGATCGCCGCGTTCTACGACCCGCTGGTCCGGCCGGACCGGCGGACCGTCTCCATCCCGGCGGCCATCGGCGGCGGGCCGTGCGGCGACTACGCCGACGCCGAGCCGTGAGCCAGGCGCGATCTGGACGCGAGACCGCAGACGGTCGCAGCCAGGCCCAGTACGACGGTCACGATCAGCAGTGAGGTCAGCGACCTGGCCGGGGTGAAGTCCGTCTGGTTGGCGTGGGCCTCGGCTGCTGCGCCGGCCAGACAGGTCGCCAGCGTCAGGCCGAGCAGACCGGTCGAGAGCGCCAGCCAGCGCAGGTAGATCTTGCCGACCGAGAACTCCCAGGCCCGTCCGGCGAACCGCAGCCTCGAGCTAGGCGTCGCAGGGCGGCGCAGGCCCCACTGGTCGTAGACGTGCTGTGGCACCAGGTCGTTCAGGCGCTCGATGGTCGCCATGCCGCGCTGCAGGGACTCGGCGTTCAGGCCCGCGTCCTGGTAGGTCAGCAGGACGTCGCGGTCGACGACCAGCCCGAGCGGACGGGCGTCCAGGAGAGTCTGCATCACGCGCGGCTGCAGCATCGCCATCACGTACGGCGGTTGCTCGCCGATCACGTCGAACGACCGGTTGAACTCGGCGCTCTCCAGGGACAGGTCCGAGCGGGTGAGCCCGCTCCCGGGACGGACCTCCATCGCCGGCAGCTCCTGCTTCAGCTGCTGCCCGACGAACACCGCCAGCCGCCGACGCCGGCAGACGATCCCGTGCCACTCGAGCCAGCGGACCTCGAAGGCCAGTGCGCGATCAGCCTGTACGACGTTGCGCACCACGCGGATCCGGCCGACGGGCAAGGGAAGCGGCGCTGTAGGCAGCCGGACGGATGTTCGGGGGTCGCCGCTGTGGCGGGGAGGTGATAGGAGGGAGAGCTGCGCGGGGCTCGGAGGAGTATCGGGGGCTTGGTGGTGCTGGGTGGACGGCCGAAGACCCTGCGGCAGTTCACGACTCACCTGCCAGCCGTTGGCTCGAGCGACCTCGGTCAGCTCGCGGGTAGTTGCTCGGGGCCACGAGTAGGCGATCAACAGGACGGCTGCGATCAGCAGGAGCGCGAAAGGCGCCAAGGCGATCGCGGCGAAGGCCGCGCGCTCCCCCGCGTCGTACAGGCTCCAGACGACGCGTGCTCCGCAAGCCAGGACGGCGATCACCGCGATCCAGCGGACGGCTCGACCGGTGGCGCCGGAGACCATCGTGAGGATGAACGCGGCCGGTACGACGAGCAGAACGACCAGGAGCATCGTCGAGGACCAGCCTGGCCAGTCCGCTCCGACAACGTCCGGCATCACGAGCAGGCCGAGTCCGGTGGCGCTGGGGATGAGCAGGAAGGCGACTGACTGCACGACCTCGCCGGCATCGGACCGCAGCGAGGAGCTGGTCTGCTGGGTGGTCACGTCCCGGAGTCTCGCACGCGAGGGGTCAGCTCGCGCCGAGCTTCAGTCCTGGCCGAAGAGTCGGATGACCTCGCCGATCCAGTGTTCCGGTGAGGCAGCCCAGGCTGCCGCCTCGATCTCGTCGGCGTGAACCAGGAGGCGGTGCCAGGAGACGAGGCGGTGGACGACGTGGAGGGGCAGGGCCGCCTCGAGCTCGGCGTGGAGTACGTCGAGGGGTGCGAGGTCGGTCCACTGGTGGAGGTAGGCGTCGGTGATCTCGGTGAGGCGGGGATCGTCTGCTGCCCAAGTGGTGGGGTCGTCGGGGTCGACCAGTGCGGCGTGGACGCAGGCGAGGGTGACGAACGGGTGGCCCCAGAGCGCGTCGCCGAAGTCGAAGAACCGGAACGGCGCGGTCGGACTCGCCGCGAACACGTTGTGGGCGTGCAGATCGTTCTGGTCGAGCGCCAAGGGGATCGCACCGGAGAACTTCGCGCCCCAGCCGGCCAGGTTGTCAGCCGCCCGGTGCAACTGCTCGACCTGCGAGCCGAGCCCGCGGGCGCCGGGCACACCGGGCACACCGGGCACACCGGGCACACCGGGCACACCGGGCACACCGGGCACACCGGAGCCTGGCGTGTCGCCAAGCGCGTGGCTGTCAGGCGCGCCGGCAAGCGCGTGTGAGTCAGACCCGCCGCCGGATGCGTGACGGTCTGGCGGGCCGCCGAGGGCGAGCGGATGGTCAGCGCTTAGATCGGCGAACCAGTCGGCGATGGCGTGCACGGTGTCGCCGAGTTGATCGGGACCGAGGCGGGTGAGGCCGCTGGCGACGAGGGGCTGTTCGGCGGGGACGGTGTCGCGTTGCAGGGCGGCGTACTCGACGACCAGCCGGCGCCAGAGCAGCAGCGGGTCGACCTGGGTGAGCTGCTCGTCGAGGGTCGCACCCTGGTCCGCGGTGAGGAACCAGCCGCGGGTGGGTTCGATCGCGAGGGGGGCGATCACGTGCTGCGGGAGCTCTCGGGCCATCGCGTCGACGAGGGCCGCCTCGAAGGACTGGCCGGGGTTGTTCTCCTTGAACCAGTACAGCCCCCGGTCGGTCGGATAGCACCAGACGGCAGCCCAGAAGCGGATCTTGTACGGGATCGGCTCACCGGTGACGGCGATGCCGGCCGCTGCCAACTGCGCGCGCACCCACGTGTCGGCCGGCGTGAACCAGTCGGCACCGGTCCAGCGGCGAACCCACTGGCCGTCGGCGTCCTTCTGCAGAGACCGGGCTTCGGTGGCTGACGGGCGTCCATCTCAGGAGAGTAGGACGCCCGTCAGCACAGTCGCATCTGGATTAGCGGTCCCGCCGGCGAGCCAACGCCGAGCGGGAGGCGTCGTGGTCAGTTGGAGTAGTCCCGGAAGCCGCGGCCGGTCTTGCGGCCCAGGTACCCCGCGGTGACCAGGTGCTCCAGCAGCGGCGCCGGGGCGAAGCCGGGCTCGCGGAACTCCAGGTACAGGGTGCGCTGAATCGCGAGCGACACGTCCAGGCCGACCACGTCCAGCAGCTCGAACGGGCCCATCGGGAGGCGGCAGCCGAGCTTCATGGCGGCATCGATGTCGTCGACACCGGCGTAGTGGGCTTCGAGCATGCGCACCGCGTCGTTCAGGTACGGGAAGAGCAACGCGTTGACGATGAAGCCGGCGCGGTCGCCGCAGCGCACGGGGTGCTTGCCGGCGGCAACGGCTACGGCCGCGACGGTGTCGGCGACCTCGGGTGTGGTGCTGACCGTGCTGACGACCTCCACCAGCTTCATGACCGGGGCCGGGTTGAAGAAGTGCAGGCCGACCACGTCGGCCGGGCGCTTGGTCGCCATCGCGAGGTCGATGACCGGCAGGCTCGACGTCGTGGTCGCGAGGATGGCTCCGGGCTTGCAGATCTCGTCGAAGGTCTCGAACAGGGCCTGCTTGACGCTGAGCTCCTCGACGACGGCCTCGATCACCAGGTCCGCGGTCGCGAGGTCGTCGAGCTTCGCGGTGCCGACGATGCGGGTCAGCGCCGCGTCGCGCTCCTCCGACGACAGCTTGCCGCGCTGAACACCCTTCTCCAGCGAGCGTTCCAGGCCGGCGCGAACCCGGTCGACCTTCTCCGTGCCGCGAGCGACGTACAGGACGTCGTACCCGGCCTTGGCGAGGACCTCGATGATGCCGACGGCCATCGTGCCCGAGCCGACCACGCCGATCTGCCGGACGGGGCGGACCGCGGTCTGGTCGCCGTCGGCCCGCGGGGTCAGGTCGTCGTCCACCACGACCGGCGAGTCCGGCGACTCGTAGGTGTAGAAGCCGCGGCCGGTCTTGCGGCCGAGCAGGCCCGCGGTGACCATCTGCTTGAGGATCGGCGCCGGCGCGTGCAGCCGGTTGCGGCCCTGCTTGTACATCGTGTCGAGGATCTCGTACGCCGTGTCGAGGCCGATCAGGTCGAGCAGCGCGAGGGGGCCCATCGGGTACCCGCAGCCGAGCCGCATCGCCGCGTCGACGTCCTCGCGGGTCGCGTAGCGCGACTCGACCATCGAGACGGCGTGGTTCAGGTACCCGAAGAGCAGCGCGTTGGCGATGAAGCCGGCCCGGTCCGCGGCGACGACCGGGACCTTGTCGAGCTTGCGGGCCAGCGCGAGCACGTCCTCGACCACGTCCGGCTCGGTGACGACGGTCTTGATCACCTCGACGAACTCCTGCACGGGAGCGGGGTTGAAGAAGTGCATGCCGACCACCCGGCGCGGGCGCTCGGTGGCCACGGAGATCTCGGTGACCGACAGGGACGAGGTGTTGGTGGCCAGGATCGCGTCCTCGCGCACCACCTTGTCGAGCGCGGAGAAGATCTCGCGCTTCAGCTCGAGCCGCTCGATCACCGCCTCGATCACCAGGTCGCAGTCGGCCAGCGCCTCGAGCTCGGTGGCGAAGGTCACCCGGTCGAACAGCGCCTGCTGGTCCTCGACGGACAGCTTGCCGCGCTTGACCGCCCGGTCGGTGGAGTGCTGGATGTGCCCGCGGCCGCGCTCGACCGCCTGCTCGTCCCGCTCCACCCCGACCACGGTCAGCCCGTGCCGGGCGAACACCTCCGCGATCCCGGCTCCCATCGTGCCGAGCCCGACCACACCGACTGTCTGCAGTTCACGCGCCATGGCCGCAGTGTGCCAGTCGCCCGCTGGTCTGCCCATGAGGTGAGTCACCTGGGAGGTCAACCTCACACCTCCTCTCGGCTGAGCCGGCAGGCCGCCGGAGCCGTCGAACTTGCCGACCGGGCCGTGCCCAGCACCGGCGTCATGACGGGACCTCGTCGAAGGTCGGCGGCTCGGCGAGCCACGTGTCCAGCAGGTGCTGGGGACTCGCCGCGGACTGGAGAGCGGTGGCGATGGGCATCGGGCGCAGGTCCTCGTGGGTGAGATCGGACAGGGGAAGCCAGACGGCGCGGTAGCTGCCGGACTCGGACGTCGGCGGGGAGGTGAACTCGGCACCCGTCCCCGCGCCGAACGTGCCGCTCAGCGCGGTCGCGGCGTAGTAGTGCTGAGTGCTGAGCCGGAAGTTCACGACGGCGGCGAGGCCGTGCAGCTTCACGATCAGTCCCAGCTCCTCGTGGGTTTCGCGGACGGCGGCCTCGGCAGAGGTCTCGCCTGGTTCGACGCCGCCGCCGGGCAGCGTGTGGTATCGACGGCCGGCCCGGACGCGTTCGATGGCGGCGAGGCCGTGGTCGGCGAGCAGGATGACGCCGGCCCGGATCATGCCGCGACCCGGTCGGCGAGGATGTGGAACCAGCCGCCGGAGCGGGTCTCGCCGCGTTCCAGCTCCTGCACCCGCCAGCCCGCGTCCGCGAGCAGCGCGCGGAGCGGCCCTTCCTCCCACAGCGTGAACTGACGTGGGAGGTCGAGGAAGCGGTTGGACCACTCGACACCTTCGCCTTCGCGGGTGGTGAAGGCGAGCCAGGGTGCGGCGTCGGCGCACTTGGCGAGCACCTGCGCCAGCTGGCCGGCGGTGAAGTGCAGGAAGACGGCATCGGCGAAGACGAGGTCGTAGGGACCGCCGTAGTCGGAGGTCAGCGCGTTCAGCAGGTCGGCCTTGAAACCGTCGGCGCGCATCATCTCGACGAAGGCGAGCGTGGCGTCGGTACGGCGGACCTGATGCCCTCGCCGTTCCAGCTCGGCGGCGTCGCGACCGGTGCCGCTGCCGAGCTCGAGCACCGTCCCGCCGGCGGGAAGCGCTTTGTCGACCAGACGGATCAGGTGGTCGTTCGGATCGCGAGGGATGGTGGAGCGGAAGGAGTCGGCCCGTTGCTCGTAGGTCTGCAGGGTGATGGCGTTCGCGGCCTGCAGCAAGCTGTCGGCGACGACAGACGTCCAGCCGTCGCCAGTGTGCTCGACCACCGCGGGCAGCCGCACACCCAAGTCGGCGCCCAGCAGCACGACGGTCTCGCCGCGATGGGCGTCGGAGATCTCCTGCAACTGACCGGCAGGATCCTCGAGCACGGTCACCTCAACGCCGAGGCCGGCAGCCAACTCCGCGGCCGTAGGAGTCGAGGCAGCGGCGTACACAGCAGTGACCCGCTCGCCGGCGAAGGCTTGTGGTGGCGTGCCCGGCAAGGGCAGGAGAATTCGGGCTGGGCACATCAGATTCATCGGGCAGTCCCCCAGAAGTGGTCGTACCCAAAGATTCCCACCCGTCGCCCGGCCTTACCAGGAACCCACCAGGCAGTCTTCATGCACTCTCCAGGAACTTGGACTACGGTGTCTCCTCGTGCGCCTGGTGATTGCTCGTTGCTCAGTGGACTACTCCGGCCGGCTGACCGCCCATCTCCCGATGGCGCCCAGGTTGCTGATGGTGAAGGCGGACGGTTCCGTGCTGATCCACGCCGACGGTGGGTCGTACAAGCCGCTGAACTGGATGTCTCCCCCGTGCAAGCTGATCGAGGAAGACGGCGTCTGGAGCGTCACCAACAAGGCCGGCGAGGAACTGCGGATCACCTTCGAGGAGGTGCTCAGCGACTCGTCGTACGAGCTGGGCCTGGATCCCGGGCTGATCAAGGACGGCGTCGAGGCGCACCTGCAGGAGCTGCTGGCCGAGCACGTGACCACCTTCGGCGAGGGCTGGACGCTGGTCCGCCGCGAGTACCCGACCGCGATCGGGCCGGTCGACCTGCTCTGCCGCGACGCCGACGGCAAGCACGTCGCGGTCGAGATCAAGCGCCGGGGTGAGATCGACGGTGTCGAGCAGCTCACCCGGTACGTCGAACTGCTGAACCGCGATCCCCTGCTGGCCCCGGTCCGCGGGGTTTTCGCCGCCCAGCTGATCAAGCCACAGGCGCAGTTCCTGGCCACGGACCGCGGTCTGGACTGCGTCACGGTCGACTACGACGCGCTGCGCGGCATGGAATCCGACGTCCTGCGGCTGTTCTAGTCCAGTCAGCATCTGAGAAAACAGCCGGATTTGCCCGATTTCGGGCAGATCCTTGGCATCCGCGCGTCCAACCAGCACAGTTGTCGGGTGATGAGTGAGGTGACGCAGCCCAGCGACGAGCTGGTCGACCAGGTCAGCCGGACCACCGGCCTGACCACCGAGGACGCCCGGCGAGTGGTCGCCGACGTACTCGCGTACTTCACCGAGACCACCGAGGAGTACGTCCGGCGACGTCACCGCGAGCTGCAGACCTACGGCGCGCGCAACGACGAGATCTTCGCCCGGCTCGGCGACGAGCTGCGGCACTGGCCGGTCCGCTCCCCCGAACTGTCTGCCCGGCAGCTACGACGGATCGTCTACGGCTGACCAACAGCGAAAGGAACCCCTTCCATGTGCGGAATCGTCGGGTACGTCGGCACCAAGCCGGCCGCGCCCATCCTGGTGGACGGCCTGGCCCGGCTGGAGTACCGCGGATACGACTCGGCAGGTGTCGCGGTGGTCGGCTCCAGCGAGCTGAAGGTGCACAAGGACGCCGGCCGGGTCCGTGAGCTCGAGGCCTCGCTGCCCAAGCGTTTCGGCGGCAAGGTCGGCATCGGCCACACCCGCTGGGCCACCCACGGCGGCCCGAGCAAGGACAACGCGCACCCGCACGCCAGCGGCAACGAGCGGATCGCGGTCGTGCACAACGGCATCTTCGACAACGCCGGCGTGCTGCGCGCCCAGCTGGAGGACGCCGGCGTCAAGCTGCGCTCCGACACCGACACCGAGGTGCTCGCGCACCTGATCGAGCAGGCCGACGGCGACACCCTCGAGGACAAGGTGCTGGCCGCCCTGCGCCGGATCGAGGGCACCTACGGCATCGCCGTGATCGACCTGGACTTCCCCGACCGGATCGTGGTCGCCCGCAACGGCAGCCCGCTGATCCTCGGTGTCGGCGACGGCGAGATGCACGTCGCCTCCGACGCGGCCGCGCTGATCCGCTACACCCGCCAGGTCGTCTACCTGGACGACGGCGAGCTGGCCACCGTCCGCGCCGACGGCTACCGCACCTTCACGCAGGACTCGCGGACCACCACCAAGACCGAGAAGACGGTCGAGTGGGACGCCGAGGAGTTCGAGCGCGGCGCGCACGAGCACTTCATGGTCAAGGAGATCCACGAGCAGCCCGAGGCGGTCCAGCGGGTGATCCGCGGCCGGCTCGACGAGCGCTTCCACGCCGTGCACCTGGGCGGCCTGAACATGGACGCCCGGGAGGCCCGCGAGATCAAGCGGGTGAAGATCCTCGGCTGCGGTTCGGCGTACTACGCCGGTCAGCTCGGGGCGCAGTTCATCGAGGAGGTCGCCCGGATCCCCGCCGACGCCGAGCCGGCCTCGGAGTTCCGCTACCGCAACCCGGTGGTCGAGCGGGACACCCTGTACGTCGCGGTCAGCCAGTCCGGCGAGACGCTGGACACCCTGGTCGCCGTCCAGGAGCTGAAGCGCAAGGGCGGCCGCGTGATCGGCCTGGTGAACGCGGTCGGCTCCAGCATCGCCCGTGAGGTCGACGGCGGCGTCTACCTGCACGCCGGTCCGGAGGTGTCGGTCGCCTCGACCAAGGCGCTGACCAACATGGCGGTCGGGTTCGCGATGCTCGGCATCCACCTGGGCCGGATCCGCGACGTCTCCCCCGCCGACGGCCGCCGGCTGATCGACGGCCTGAAGAAGATCCCCGAGCAGATCCAGGCCATCGTCGACACCGAGACCGAGCTGGCCGAGATCGCCGGCCGGCTGGCGAAGCACGAGAGCCTGTTCTTCGTCGGCCGCACCCGCGGCTACCCGGTCGCCCGCGAAGGCGCGCAGAAGCTGAAGGAGATCTCCTACCGGCACGCCGAGGCGTACCAGACCTCCGAGCTCAAGCACGGTCCGCTGGCGCTGATCTCGCCCGACGTCCCGACCGTCGCGATCGTGCCGGACGACGAGCTGCTGGACCGCAACATCGGTGCCCTGCACGAGATCGCCGCGCGCTCGGGCCCCCTGTACGTCGTGACGCACCCCGGCGTCGTCGTACCGGACGGTGCGGCCGCGGTCATCCGGGTGCCGAAGAACGAGCCGGAGCTCGACCCGATCCTGCTCACCATCCCGCTGCAGCTGCTGGCCTACCACGCGTCGGTCGCGCTCGGCCACGACGTCGACAAGCCGCGCAACCTGGCCAAGTCGGTCACGGTCGAGTAGCCGGTCCGCAGGCGGGCGGCTCCCCGGGAGCCGCCCGTCGCCCGGTAGCCTCCTGCCCATGAAGATCGCCGTCGCAGGCCTGGGGTACGTCGGACTCTCGAACGCTGCCGTCCTGGCGCAGCACAACGAGGTCGTCGCCGTGGACATCGCCCAGGAGCGCGTGGACCTGGTCAACCGCCAGGAGAGCCCGTTCGTCGACGAGGACCTGTCGAAGTTCCTGGCCACCGCGCCGCTCGACCTGCGCGCCACTACCGACGCCGACGCGGCCTACGCCGCGGCGGACTACGTCGTCGTCGCGACGCCGACCGACTACGACCCGACCACCCTCAACTTCGACACCTCGTCGGTGGAGTCGGTGATCCGGCAGGTCGTCGAGGTCTCGCCGACCGCCGTACCGGTGGTCAAGTCGACGGTCCCGGTCGGGTTCAGCGAGCGGATGTCGGCCGAGTACGGCCGCCAGGTGGTGTTCTCGCCGGAGTTCCTGCGCGAGGGCCACGCGCTGCACGACAACCTCCACCCGGCGCGGATCATCGTCGGCGACGACACGCCGGCCGCGCGGCGGTTCGCCGACCTGCTGCTGGCGGGCTCCGCCCAGCCGGACACGCCGGTCCTCGCGATCCGCTCGACCGAGGCCGAGGCGGTCAAGCTCTTCTCCAACACCTACCTGGCCATGCGGGTCGCCTTCTTCAACGAGCTGGACACGTTCGCGGCCCAGCACGACCTCAGCACCCGGGCGATCATCGACGGCGTCAGTCTGGAGCCACGGATCGGCGCCGGCTACAACAACCCGTCGTTCGGGTACGGCGGCTACTGCCTGCCCAAGGACACCCGGCAGATGCTGGCCAGCTACGACAACATCCCGCAGCGGCTGATGAAGGCGATCGTCGAGTCGAACGCCACCCGCAAGGACTTCGTCGCCGAGCAGATCCTGGCCGGCAAGCCCGAGACGGTCGGCATCCACCGGCTGGTGATGAAGGAGGGCTCGGACAACTTCCGGTCCTCGAGCATCCTCGGCATCGTCAGCCGGCTGAAGCAGGCCGGCGCCGAGATCGTGATCCACGAACCCGCCTTGGACGCCGACACCTTCGACGGCCTGCGCGTGATCAACGACCTGGACGAGTTCAAGCGCAGCACCGACGTGATCGTGGCCAACCGGCTGACCGGTGAGCTGTCGGATGTGGCGGACAAGGTGTACACCCGCGACGTCTTCCACATGGACGAGTAGGTTTTCGGCAGCCCTGTCGTCGTTTCGGAGGTTCCTGATGCGCTGGAAGTCCACGCTGTCCACGGCCGTTGTTCTCGCGTCCTTGGCGGCGCCGCTCACCGCCGCCGCACACCCCGGTCACAGCGGCGGCACGTGTTCGCCGGACGCGCGGTTGCTCGGTTTCACCGACAGCCTGGACAAGACCACGTACGCCGGGCAGAAGGTCTCCGGGTTGTCCGCGCTCAACGTGACGCGGCCCGGCCACGCCGTCGCGCTGGTGGACAACGTGCAGACCAGCCCGGCCCGTGTCTTCGACCTGCGGATCAGCAGCAAGCCGACGGTGTCGGTCGACGGGATGACGATTCTCAAGCGGCCCGACGGTACGCCGTACACGGGAGCCGACTTCGACGGCGAAGGGCTCGTCGTCGAGCGCGGCGACCGGACCATCCTGGCGACGTCGGAGCGCGAGCCCACGATCCGGCGCTTCCGGCTGTCCGACGGCAAGGAGACCGCGTCGCTGCCGGTCCCGGCCCGCTTCCAGGTCGCGCCGGCCGGTCAGGCGACCGCGAACGCGACCTTCGAGTCGCTCGCCGTGAGCCCTGACGGCCTCTCCCTGTACGCCGGAATGGAGGGCGCGCTCGCCCCCGACGGTGTCGACGCCGACGGCCGGAGCCGCAACCGGATCATCCGGTACGCCGGCCTGCCGGGCCGTGGCTACACGCCCGTCGCGCAGCTCGCGTACCAGACCGACCCGGGCCTGAACCTGGTCGAGCTGGCGGTCGTCGGCCGCAACCAGCTCCTGTCGATGGAGCGCACCTTTGTCGCGGGCGTCGGCAACACCATCCGGGTCTTCTCGGTCTCGACCCGGCACGCCCCGGACGTCAGCAAGCGCGAGTCGATCGCGACCGCGCCCGCGACGGACTTCGTGCAGAAGCAGCTGCTGTTCGACCTGGTCGACTGCCCGCCGTCCGGCGCGGTCGCCAAGCAGCCGCAGCCGAACCCGCTGCTCGACAACGTCGAGGCCCTGGCTCTCGGCGGCCACCTGCCGGGCGGCCGTCGCCAGCTCTACCTGCTGTCGGACGACAACGACGGCGCCACCCAGATCACCCGGCTCTACTCACTCGCCGTCGACCTGCGCTGAGCGCTGCCCGCCGCCTGTGACTGGCGGGACCGGGGTGATCAGGTGACAATCTGTGCATGCGCGTGATCGTGGTGGGTGCCGGCGTGATCGGGCTGAGCTCGGCGGTGCGGCTGGCCGAGGCCGGGTACGACGTGGGGGTGTTCGCGCGGGACCTGCCGCTGGAGACGACCTCGGCGGTGGCCGCCGCGATCTGGTACCCGTACCTGTCGGCTCCGGCCGAGCGGGTCGCCGGGTGGGCTCGTACGACGTACGGCGAACTGGTGGAGCTGGCGGCCAACGAGCCGTCGGTGCGGCTGCGGCGTGGCCAGGAGTTCCTGACCCAGTCGACGCCGACCCCTGGCTGGGCGGACGTGCTGACCGACTTCGAGCGGGTCGGAGCGCCGCCGACGGGGTTCAGGGACGGCTGGTCGTTCACCACTCCTGTGGTCGAGATGCCGCTCTACCTGCAGTACCTGGTTAACCGGCTGGAGGCCGCCGGCGGCTCGCTGACCCGCGCAGCACTCTCAGCGCTGCCGAACTCGGCTGACGTCGTCGTGAACTGCGCGGGCCTCGGCGCCCGGCTCACGGCCGGGGACCCGACCGTCACGCCGGTCCGCGGGCAGGTGCTGACCGTCGAGCAGTTCGGCCTGACCGACTGGCTGCTGGCCGACGAGAGCCCCAGCGACCTCACGTACGTCGTACCGCGGTCCAACGACATCGTCATCGGTGGCACCAGCCAGCCCGACAGCTGGGACCTGGCGACCCGGCCCGACACAGCCGAGGCAATCCTCGCCAGGGCAGCTGTGCACATCCCGCAGCTCAAGCAGGCCAAGATCATCAAGCACCGCGTCGGTCTGCGGCCTGCACGCCCAGCGGTCCGCTGCGAGAGCGTCCGGGTCGGCGAGCAGACCGTCGTGCACTGCTACGGCCACGGCGGTTCCGGCGTCACCCTGTCGTGGGGCTGCGCCGACGAGGTCCTGGCGCTAGTCAAGAACGCCTAGTACCTGGCAGAGCAGGTCCAGCGCGCCGGAGTACGAGTGGTCCGGCGGCGTGCCGTAGCCGACGACGAGCGCCTGGCGAGTCGAGGCGTTGTTGAAGTGGTACGCGTTCAGGTTGGCGACGCCGAGCCCCTGCCGAGCTGCCCGCTCGACCACGTCCTGAGCGTCACCCGGTACGTCGAGCAGGACGTGCAGACCGGCCGAGATGCCGGCCACCTGTACGCCGGGCGCACGGACCGCGAGCAGCTCGACCAGGCGGTCGCGGCGACGGCGGTAGTGCAGCCGGGAGCGTCGTACGTGCCGGTCGTAGTGGCCCGACTCGATGTACTCGGCCAGGATCAGCTGGTCGAGCGTGGCGGTCTGCAGGTCCGCAGTGCGCTTCGCGGCGAGCAGCGGCTCCATCAGGTGCTGCGGCACGACCATCCAGGCCAGCCGCAGGCCGGGCGCGAGGCTCTTGCTCGCCGTACCGGTGTAGACGACCCGCTCCGGGTCCAGCGTCTGCAGCGCGCCGACGGTCTGCCGGTCGTAGCGGAACTCGCCGTCGTAGTCGTCCTCGATCAGGACCGCGCCGGTCTTGCGGGCCCACTCCAGTGCCGCCGTACGGCGCTCGGCCACCATCGGTACGCCGGTCGGCATCTGGTGGGCTGGAGTCAGCAGGACGGCCTGACCGGTCAGCTGCTCAGGCCGTACGCCGTACTCGTCGACGGCGACCGGTACCGCGGTCAGGCCCCGGGTCCTGATCACGTCCCAGTGCAGGCTGTAGCCGAACTCCTCCACCCCGATCGTGGTGGCGCCCTGGTTGCGGAGCGCCTCGCTGAGCAGGTTGAGGGCCTGGACGTAGCCGGAACAGATCAGGATGCGTTCCGGGTCGGCGTGGACGCCGCGGGCGCGGGCCAGGTAGTCGGCGAGCATCCGGCGCAGCTCGGGGCGGCCGCGCGGGTCGCCGTACCCGAAGGCGTCATTCGGGGCCGCCGACAGCGCCTTGCGGGCGGCGGCGAGCCACTCGGTGCGCGGAAACGTGGACACGTCGGGCGAACCGGGCAGCAGGTCGTAGCGGAAGCGGCGGCGCGTCGGCCGTTCGGTGGGCGGAGGCGGCTGGGTCACGCCGGGACGGCCGGCGACAACAGTGCCGGAGCCCTGGCGCGCGGTCAGCCAGCCCTCGGCGACCAGCTGGCCGTAGGCGTCCGCGACGGTGTTCCGGGCGATGCCCAGGTCCTTGGCGAGCGTCCGGGACGACGGCAGCCGGGTGCCAGGGACGAGCCGGCCGCTGCGGATCGAGGCGTGCAGGGCGGAGACCAGGTCGGCCCGGCCGCGGCTGCCCGTCAGGTCCAGGTGCAGGTCCGCGCCGGGCTCGGAATTGGCCCTTCCATCCGTCATGGAAGTGGACCATACTCCTGGGCCGGTTCGCGACTAGCGTGGCGGTATGAGCACAACGACGAAGCGACGGGTCAAGGTGGCCTCGCTGGCCCCCGAGTTCTACCAGGCGATGATCGCGCTGGACGCGCAGTCCGCGACCGGTCTGGACCCCCTGCTGGCCCACCTGGTCCGGATCCGCGCCTCGCAGCTGAACGGCTGCGCCTACTGCCTGGACATGCACACCCTGGACGCCCGCCACGAGGGCGAGACCGAGCAGCGGCTGCACCTGGTCGCCGCGTGGCGCGAGGCCGGCAAGTTCTTCACCGAGCAGGAGCGAGCCGCACTGGCGCTGACCGAGGCGATCACGCTGATCAGCGTGGACCAGGTGCCCGACGAGGTGTACGACGCGGCCGCCGAGCAGTTCGCCGACAAGGAGCTGGCGCAGCTGATCAGCCTGATCATCACCATCAACGCCTGGAACCGGATCGGCGTGACCAACCGCCTCGAGCCCGGCCACTACTCCCCGAGCTGAGGTAGCGATGAGCCAAGCCGAGACGCTGCGGGCACTGCACCACGGCGACACCCCACTGCTGCTGCCGAACGCCTGGGACCCGGTCAGCGCCCGGATCGTCGCCGAGGCCGGCTACCCGGCGGTGGCGACCAGCAGCGGCGCGGCGGCCCGAGTGCTCGGGTACGACGACGGCCAGCTGACACCGCCCGCCGAGATGTTCGCTGCGGTCGCCCGGATGGTCCGGGCGGTCGACGTACCGGTCACTGCGGACATGGAGGCCGGGTACGGGCTGAGCCCGCGGGAGTTCGCCGAGCGGTTGCTGGAGACCGGTGCGGCCGGCTGCAACCTGGAGGACTCGAGCGGGAGTGGGCTGACCTCGCCGGAGCAGCATGCCGACTACCTGGCCGGCGTACGAGAGGTTGCCGGGGCCGACCTGGTCGTCAACGCGCGGATCGACACGTTCCTGCACGGTGGAACGGTCGCCGACGCGATCGCTCGCGGCCGGGCCTACCGGAGAGCCGGTGCGGACTGCGTGTACCCGATCTTCGCGCCGCTGGAGTCGATCGCCGAGCTCAAGGAAGGCATCGGCGGACCGCTCAACGCCCACGCCGCACCGAACGGACCGACCGCCGCACAACTCGTCGCGGCCGGCGCGACCCGCATCTCGTACGGCACCAGCCTGCACACGCACCTGATGGACACCTTCCGCAAACTCCTGCCGGAGCTCAGCTGAAGCTGTTCACGCCTGACGAGTCCGGACGATCGGCGCAGCCATCGCAGTGATCGCTACGCCGATCGCCGGAAGCAGCAGAGCGGTCGGCAGGCTGCTGAGATGAGCCAGTACGCCGATGGCGGCCGGTCCGGTGAAGGAGCCCAGGTAGCCGAGCGCCGACACCCGTGCCACGGCGACGGCGACCGGCAGCCGCCGATCCGCGCCGGCGGCGCTGATGCTGATCGGCAGCAGGTTGGCCAGACCGAGTCCGAGCAGGCCGAGCCCCGCCAAGGCACTCCAGGCCGTCCCGATCAGTAGTCCCGCGGCCAGCCCGCCACCGGCGACGAGTGCACCGAGACGAAAGACCGCCACTGGGCCGAGTCGGCCAATCAGGCGGTCGCCACCCAGTCGACCGAAGGTGACAGCAGCCTGGAAGACGGCCAGCGCCGCGGCCGCAACAGCTGCTGAGCTGTGCTGACTGTCGCGCAGCAGAACAGCACTCCAGTCCAGGGCGGTGCCCTCGGCGAACGTGAACACGAAGGCAAGCGTGCCCAGCAGCAAGAGCCGTCCCGACCAGCCGGACAGCCAGGTGCCCTGCGCGGCGCGGTCGGACGTCGCGGTGTGCAGCTCGGCGGGCGGGAGAAGTGTTCGGCTCGCGAGCAGGCCGAGCACCCCTGCGCCCACGGCGACCAGCGTGAAGTGTGTGGGAACTCCGGCGCCGGCTGCGGCAGCCAACGCGGCCAACCCGCCGCCTGCCACGCCGCCGAGGCTGTGCATCGCGTGCAGCCCGGACAGCACGGGCCTGCCGTACGACGACTGCAGGCCGACGCCCTGGTCGTTGATGGCGACGTCCACGACGCTGTTGACCATCGCGGAGACCGCCAGCGCGATCGTCAGGGTCACCAGGCCTCCCGCGTGGGCGATGGCCGGCAGGAGTGCCGCGAACAGCGGCAGCGCGACGGTAATCGCCCGTCGGCTGCCCAGCCGGGTCACGACGACGGCTCCGACCTGCAGACCGGCCACCGCGCCGGCGTTGAGACCGACGAAGGCCAAGGCCAGGTCCGAGTCGGTCAGACCGAGCTCCGCTTTGCGGGCCGGTATTCGGGCGGCCCAGGTGGCGAAGACCAGGCCGGTCAGGAAGAACGCTGCCGCCGTACCGGCTCGTGCGGTCCTCAGCCGGACGTCCGGCCGCGCCGCGGCGTGCTCGGGCATCCGGCGATCACCTCCACGAGTCAGCCCAGTAGTCGCAACGTTTCCTTCCGGCAGGTGATCCATGCCTCGTGCGTCGGGTCGATCAGCTCGAAGTGGCCGACGCCTGGCAGCTCGGTCAAGGTCACGTCTCCCCCGGCCTTCCTCGCGGCAGTCAGGTAGCGCCGGCTCTGGTCCAGCGGGACCTGGCCGTCACGGGTGCCGTGAACCAGGGCTACCGGGACCTCGAGCGGCAGTTGCTCGTACGGCGACGCAGCCGCGTAGCGCGCCTTGTCCTGGGTCGGTGTGGCGCCCATCAGCTGAGCTACCGCGTCCCCGCCCAGCTGTACGTCGTACGCGTTCACCAGGTCGAGCACTCCGGCTTGGGAGACTGCGCCCTTCAGGGCAACGCGACCGGTGCGTGCGGCGGCCCAGACGGCGAGGTGGCCGCCGGCCGAATGCCCGACGGCGACCACCCGGTCGACAGCGACGCGCGGCTGGTCGGCCAGCGCGTCGATGGCCGCGGCGACGTCGTCGAACGTCATCGGCCAGCCCCCGCCGTTGCCCACCCGTCGGTACTCGATCGCGTAACCCGCGACGCCGTTCTTGGCCAGGTCCTCGGCCAGCGGCGTCGCCAGCTCCTTGCCGTACCCGCTCATCCAGAACCCGCCGTGGATCACCACGACCGCCGGGACCTTCTCAGAGCCCGGCGGAAGGTAGAGGTCGGCGACCTGAGAGTCGTCGTCGCCGTAGCTGATCTCCAGCGGACCGTCGGAGCTGGTGGGTTCCGAGCCTGAGCAGCCGGCGAGGGCGGCTGCACCGGCGCCGGCCAGCGCGGCTTGGACGAGCAGGCGGCGAGTGATCATGGGGAGAGGTTCGTGCCCAGCGATCCACCGGATAGGCGCAGTGCGTAGACCAGCGCCCAGTCTTGGTCGTTGGCCAGCGGGTCGGCCACGTGGGCGGGGAGGTTGTTGACGGCGCTCGGGTAGACGAAGGCGCAGGTGGCAGTGCCGTCGGGGTGGAAGTTCGCCAGGTTGGCCCGGAGGATCGCCTCTCCTGCGGACCGCAGCTCGTCGGTCGGCCAGGTCAGGTAGACCGCTGCGCTGAGCACGGACCAGTAGTGCGGGAAGACGTCGCCCCACAGCCGAAGCAGGCCGAACCAGTAGCCGTCCCAGTGGCGGATCGGGATGTGCCGCAGCCGTACGTCGGGCTGGTCCGCGGCGAACGCGGTCAGCCACGGCAGCCGACGGGTCAGCTCCTCCAGCGGCACCATCCCTTCCCGGTACGCCGCCAGCAGCAGCTCCAGCAGCGGCGCGACCATCGACTGCTCGTAGTTGACCTCGTGCGGTGGCAGGTCGTCGCCGTACTCGATGAAGGCGGCCGCGTGGCGTCGCAGGTGCTCCCGCATCCGCTCGGCGGTCTCCGTAGGAGTCGCGGCGGCCAGAGCACGCAGGAGCGGGCCGAGGTCGAAGGCGAGGAAGTGGTCGCCGCCGAGCGCGTAGTACCGGTCCAGGATGCGCACGGCGCCGTCGACGTCGCCCTGGCCGAGCAGGAAGCGGGCGAACCACGGGAAGTTGTACAGCCGGGTCCGGCTCTCGTGCAGGCTGTCGTCGGCGACAGTGCCGTCCGCCGCGACCAGGTGCTCGGCGACGAACTGCTGATAGCCGGTCAGAGCCTCGTCCAGCTCGGCGCGCGAACCCCACCCGAGGTCACGCGCCTCCTGCAGAAGCAGCGCGGTGCCGATCCGCTCCCGGGCGTCGGACCAGTCGCGCCAGCCGCCGGACAGGATCCGCAGTCCCGTGCGGGCGTCGTACGGGACGAAGGAGAAGCGGCGGCTGTCGCTCAGCTCGACCGGGCGCTGGTGGTCGAGGACGAACCGGATCCGGCGCTCGACGATCTCGCGCAGCGGCTCGTGGAAGAGCAGGCCGACTCGGGAGCGGACCTTGCCGTCGGTCACGTCGACGTACTGGACGCCCGGCTCGGAGGAGGTGACTGTCGCGGGACCGGTGACGCCTTCAGCCAGCTCCAGGGCCAGTGACTCGCCCACCAGAGCAGTGAGCGCCGGCGCCTCGACCATCGGGGTCCAGCTCGCGCGGAAGTCGGCTAGGGAGTCGAACCACTCCAGCTGCCAGGTCCACCGGTAGGACTCGCCAGGAGCCAGCACCACTGATGCCTGCCCACCCAGAGCGTGCGGCGCTCGAGCGTGGTCCGTGACGTGCAGGTAGAGATGCCCGCGGCTGTTGCTGCTGGTCACGCTGTCACGGGACTCGACGGAGTACGCCGACAGCTCGCCCTCGATCAGCCGCAGCCCCAGACCGGGTCCGCTGCCGTCCATCGGCTGCGCCCAGACCCAGGAGTCCGCGCCGCCGGTCCAGACATGAGCGTGGACGGCGCCACGGAGGCTCTCGCGGCTGGAGCTGTAGAGGTCGCGCCACGGCGTACTGACCGCAACAGAGCCAACGTCCACCGAAGAGGCACCGGTGTTGCGCAGCTCGTACGTCTCGGTCCACCGCTCGCCGAACCGCCTCCCGACCCGCAACTCCAGCTCCCCGAAGCGGTACAGCAGGTCGATCCCGCTCGAGCGCCAGCGGGTGAACGCCGGTGCGTCGAAGCGATAGCTCCCGGCCGACGTGATCACGAACCCCTTGCCCCAGTGATGGCCCGGGTCGTGCCAGGCGCCGTCCGGCAGCAGCATCGAGTGCCCGCGCACCGGGTGCTGCACGGCCGAGACCGCTCCGTCGTCGCCGACCTCGACCTGTCCGGCCCCGACCGCAAAAGTTTCCGGCATTTTCCCAACTTATCGATGTCGAGAGCCGTCCAGCGGCTTCGTCCCCCTGATGTAAGCCCCGACAACGACAAAGGATGCAGACAGATGAACCAGCACGAGATCGCCGAGATCCTGGCCAAGCCGTACTCGCAGGAGCTGCTGTTCGCGGCCCAGCCCGCCCGGTTCTCCTACGTCGCCCTGAACGGCGAGCCGCGGGTGATCCCGATCGGCTTCCACTTCGACGGCGAGAAGCTGCAGACCTTCACCATCCCGAAGTCCGCCAAGGTCAAGGCCCTGGCCAAGAACCCGAAGGTCGCGCTGACCCTGGACACCAACGGCTTCCCGCCGAAGGTCCTGCTGATCCGCGGCACCGTCGAACTCAAGCTCGAGCAGGGCGTCCCGGAGGAGTACATCATCTCCGGCAAGAAGGTGATGACCGACGAGCAGCACGCCGGCTGGACCGCCGGCGTGAAGGACCTGTACGACGAGATGACCCGCCTCACGATCACCCCGACCTGGGTCAAGCTGCTCGACTTCGAGACCACCCTCCCGAAGGACGTCCAGGACCTGATCGACGCCAAGCAGGCACAGGGCTAAAGGCCGTGCGCGCGGCGGATGACGTCGACGACGTCGGACATCATGCCGGTCAGGTCGTAGTCCTTCGGGGTGTAGACGGCGGCGACGCCTGCTGAGGTCAGCGCGCGGGCGTCGCCGTCGGGCACGATGCCGCCGACCACGACCGGTACGTCGGACAGCCCGGCCTCCCGCAGCCCGGCGACGACCTGCGGGACCAGCTCCATGTGGGAGCCGGACAGGATCGACAGGCCGACGCAGTGCACGTCCTCGGCGACCGCGGCGGCGACGATCTGCTCGGGCGTCAGCCGGATGCCCTGGTAGATCACCTCGAACCCGACGTCACGAGCCCGTACGGCGACCTGCTCGGCGCCGTTCGAGTGCCCGTCCAGACCGGGCTTGCCGACGAGCAACCGCAGGCGCCCACCCAGTTCCTCGGCCGTCGCCGCGACCTTGGCCCGGACCGCGGCGATCTCGGCGCCCGCACCGGAGACCCCGACCGAGCCCGACACCCCGGTCGGCGCCCGGTACTCGCCGAACATCTCCCGCAGTACGCCGGACCACTCACCCGTCGTCACCCCGGCCCGCACGCAGGTCAGCGTCGCCTGCATCAGGTTGTCGGTCCCCTTGGCCGCCTCACGCAACGAAGCCAGAGCGGCCTCGACCGCCGAGGCATCGCGAGCCGACTTCCACTCCTCCAGCGATTTCAGCGCGGCAGCCTCGGCGCCGGGATCGGCCGTCTGGATCGCGGTCTCCAGGTCGGCGGTCAGCGGCGACGGCTCGGTGTTCTCGAACTTGTTCACCCCGACCACGACCTGCTCACCGGACTCGATCCGCTGCCGGCGCTCGGCGTGCGACGCGACCAGCGCCTGCTTCAGGTACCCGGTCTCGACCGCGGCGACCGCTCCGCCCATCGCCTGCACCCGGTCGATTTCCTCGCGAGCGCCCTCGACCAGCTCGGCGACCTTCGCCTCGATCACGTGCGAGCCGTCGAAGATGTCCTCGTACTCCAGCAGGTCCGACTCGTACGCGAGCACCTGCTGCATCCGCAACGACCACTGCTGGTCCCACGGCCGCGGCAGGCCGAGCGCCTCGTTCCAGGCGGGCAGCTGGACGGCGCGGGCGCGCGCGTTCTTGGACAGCGTCACCCCGAGCATCTCCAGCACGATCCGCTGCACGTTGTTCTCCGGCTGCGCCTCGGTCAGGCCGAGCGAGTTCACCTGGACGCCGTACCGCAGTCGCCGGGCCTTCGCGTCGGTCACGCCGTACCGGTTCAGGCAGATCTCGTCCCACAGCTGCACGAAGGCCCGCATCTTGCAGGTCTCCTCGATGAACCGGACGCCGGCGTTGACGAAGAACGAGATCCGCTGCACCACGTCGCCGAAGCGTTCCGGCGGCACCTGACCGCCGTCGCGGACGCGGTCCAGTACGGCGATCGCCGTCGACAGCGCGAAGGCCAGCTCCTGCACCGGCGTCGCGCCGGCCTCCTGGAGGTGGTAGCTGCAGATGTTGATCGGGTTCCACTGCGGGACGTTGGTCACCGTGTACGCGATCAGGTCCGTGGTCAACCGCAGCGACGCGTCCGGCGGGAACGCGTACGTGCCGCGGGACAGGTACTCCTTGACGATGTCGTTCTGCGTGGTCCCGGTCAGCTCGTCCGGCGTCGCGCCCTGCTCCTGCGCGGCGACCTGGTAGAGCGCGAGCAGCCACATCGCCGTCGCGTTGATCGTCATCGACGTGTTCATCTGCGCGAGCGGGATCTGGTCGAACAGCGCGCGCACGTCGCCCAGGTGCGCGACCGGTACGCCGACCTTGCCGACCTCGCCCTTGGCCAGCACGTGGTCCGGGTCGTACCCGGTCTGCGTCGGCAGGTCGAAGGCGACCGAGAGCCCGGTCTGGCCCTTGGCCAGGTTGCGCCGGAACAGCGCGTTGGACTCGGCCGCCGACGAGTGGCCGGCGTACGTGCGCATCACCCAGGGTCGGTCCTTCGCGGTCATGTACCCGAGAGTAGGACTGTGTGCCCTTGTGAGTCCGCAGCTCGTGACGGGTGTCACCAGCGGCTTAGGTCACAGCGGTGAGGCGGGGGTGTCTGGTCATTCCCCGCCGTAGCGAGCAGGTGCTCGGTGCGGTAGCTCGTCGTGCGGGAGACGAGCGTGGCGATGCGCAGCATCGTGAGCTTGGCTCCCGTGCGGCGAGATGCCGTGCCGAGTGCCGCGCAGTAGGCGGGGAATGACCAGACACCCCCTCAGGCAGAGATCGGCAGCGGGGTCCTTTCCACGGCGAGGATCCGGTGCAGCCGGGTGACCGCGAGGATGCGGACCACCGAGGGAACCGGGTGCCGCAGCACCAGACGCCGCCCGAGCAGCTGGGTCCGGCGATGGGTGGCGACCAGCAGGCCGAGCCCGGTGGCGTCGACCGCGTCGACAGCCTCCAGATCGACCACCACGTCGCCGTCGGTCCGGTCTATCAGGTCGTTGAGAAGTTGACGGACGTCGCCCACCGAGCGGACGTCCAGCAGCCCGGCCAGCCGGACCACGTTGTCGTTGACCGAACCTGCGTCTGGGGTCGGTGCGAGCATGTCCGTGCCCTCCGCTCTTCCGGCAGCCCCCGAGTTGGCCGCACTGCAGCGTGTGTTGGTAAAGACTCCACGGCGACCCGGAAGGTTGCCAAGGCCTCAGGACCTTCCAATTCGCGAGACAATGGTGTCCGTGTTCGCCGACCGGTACTTTCTCTTCCCCGTGGTCGCCATCGCGCTGATCGGTGGCGTGGTGCTGCTGTGCCGCTGGGCGTTCTCGCGGCCCAAAGGTGGCTCGCTGGTCCGCCGTACCGACTACTCCCCCGCCGAGAAGGACAAGTTCGGCCTGCTCGTCGACGTCCGGACCACCAAGTCGTACAACGAGGCCCGCGTCGCGGTGTCGAAGCTGAAGGACCTGGGCATCAAGGCCACCGCCGCGCGGACCAAGGACGGCTGGTCGGTCTACGTCTGGCCCGCCGACGAGGCGGCCGCGCGGGGCTTTCTCGACCACTCCTGACCACCCTCGTACGCCGGATCCGCCTGCCGTGACCACCGGCGGGCGCCCCTGCGCGTCAACCTCGCGGCGTAGTCGGCGGGGTACGAGAAGGGTTCTGGGGACATCGGACAAGAACAGGGTGAGCCGAACGGCAGTGCCGCTGCCACGGGCCCCACGCAGGGGTCTGCCCAGGCCGGTCGAGTGAGGAGCTCGATGACCCCCGACCTCGCGCTGGCGACCGTCGCGTTGCCGGGCCGCCCGGCCGCCGTCCGGGCCCAGGTCGTACCCGACGAGGACGCCCGGCTCCTGGAGTCGACGGTGCGCAGTCCCGACCGGTTCACGCTGATCTTCGACAAGTACTTCCCGCAGGTGCACGCGTACGTCGCCCGCCGGCTCGGTCCGGACCTGGCCGACGACCTGTCCTCGGAGACCTTCCTGATCGCGTTCCGGCAGCGAGACCGGTTCGACGGCCGTAGCGGCGCGGTCCGCGCGTGGCTGTACGGCATCGCCACCAACCTGATCCGGCGGCACCGCCGTGACGAGGTCCGGGCCTGGCGGGCGACCGCCAAGCTGCCACTGCCCTTGCCGTCCGGTGGCCACGAGGAGCGGGTGGACGCCCAGGTCACTGCCGAGAGCGCCGGCCGTCAGCTCGCTGCCGGACTGGCCAAGGTGTCCAGCAAAGACCGCGAAGTGCTGATGCTGGTCGCGCTCGGCGGGCTGAGCTACGACGAGGTCGCGGCGGCGCTGGGGATCGCGTACGGCACGGTGTGCTCGCGGCTGTCGCGCGCCAGACGCGTCGTACGGGAGCATCTGGGCAACACCGACCCCACCAAGCTGCTGGAGGAGGACTGAGATGGACGACCTCGACAAGATCCGCTCGGCCTTCCCCGAGCCGCCCGGCCCGACGCCTGAGGCCACGGCGAACGCCCGGCGTGAGCTGGAGGCGCTGGTCCGGGCTGCCAGGACTCCACCGAGCAGGGCCAGCCGCTGGTACGCCGCGGCGCGGTCCGGTCGGGTCGGCCTAGCACTGACCGCCACGGCGGCCACCGTAGCGCTGGCTGCGCTGGCGATCCCTGTACTACTCTCCCCCGGCTCTGGCCCGGGCGCTGCACCAGCGCCCGGTACGACGTCGGTGCCGCAGCTCATGACGGCCAGCCAGGTCCTGCTGGACCTCGCGGTCAAGCAGGAGCGGAACGAGAAGGTGTCGGGCAAGTTCTTCCGGGTGCGGAGCTTGCAGCTGCGTGGGACGACTACGGTCGGCAAGCCGCCGTACAAGCTGGAGCGGCGGAACATCACCGAGAGCTGGATGCCGATGAAGTCCGGCGTCGAGTCCTGGTTCGGCTGGGTCGACCTGGGGGCGCGGCCGGCGACACCGGCCGACCAGGCGAAGTGGAAGGCGCAGGGGTCGCCGCGGTCCTGGCAGCTGTCGTACGAGGATGACCCGGTGACGATGGCGCCGGGTGAGCCGGTGGTGAACAAGATGACCTTCGACCAGGTGCCGCCCGGATACTACCTGAGCGGGATCAAGCCGGTCACCGCGCAGCAGATCCAGGCGCTGCCGACCGACCCGGCCAAGCTGCGCGCGGTGCTCGCCTCCGGGGCCCCGGAGGGGGCGTCCGAGAGCGAGATCGACTACCAGGTGTTCAGCGCGGCCGGGCGGCTGCTCTTCGAGATGCCGTCGCCGCCGAAGCTGCGCGGAGCCGCCCTGCGGGTGCTGTCGATGCTGCCGGGGACGGAGTTCGAGCTGAACGTGAAGGACCCGATCGGGCGGGTCGGTACGGCGTTCACCTACGACTGGGCCGGCCGCGGCGGCAGGCCCAGCGGCGAGCCGACCATGCTGAACGACGGCCGCACCCGGTACGTCGTCGACAAGACCACCGGGCGCCTGCTCAGCTCGGAGTCCATCGGCCTCAAAGCCGGCGCCAGCGTCATCCTCGAATCCGGCTGGACCGACGAGAAGCCCTCCCCGCCCACTCGGACCATCCGCTAGTGAAGAGGGAGTAGCGCGGACCAGTCGCCCAGCTGACGCTGTCCGGTGGCGAACGCGCGGAAACGGGAGGCGAAGCGGCGCCCGGTTCGGGAGAATGCAGTGCATGCTGCTCGTACCGGGGGACCCGCTGAATCCGCGGCGCGACGATCCGCACTTCGCCGCGCAAGGAGCAGCCGCACGCGCCCTGGGAGTCACGGTCGCAAGGGTGGATCACGACGCGTTGGCTCGCTCCGCGACGCCGGAGCAAGCCGCGGCGGCGGTGGCCGGAGTGCCTGCCGATGACGACGCCGTCTATCGCGGCTGGATGCTCACGTCGGCGCAGTATGCGGCGTTTGCCGGGGCGCTGGAGACTCGCGGCGTACAACTGCGGACCTCGCCCGACGAGTACCGGACGGCCCACGAGCTCCCCGGCTGGTACGAGGGTCTTCGCACCGTCACCCCGGAATCCGTCTGGACCAAGGGCAGCGACCTCACCGAACTGCTGAAAGCGACCCGCGCGTTAGGCGGCGGCGCCGGCGTCCTGCGCGACTACGTGAAGTCCATGAAGCACTACTGGACCGAGGCCTGCTACCTGCCCGATCTCACCGACGAGGCCGCGGTCGAGCGGATCGGCGCGCGCTTCCTGGAGCTGCGCGACGACGCGTTCACCGGCGGGTTCGTCGTACGGCGGTTCGAGTACTTCACCGGCTCCGAGGCCCGCACCTGGTGGGTCGGCGGCCGCTGCGTTCTGACGACGCCGCATCCGGACACCCCCGACGATCTCCCGACCGGACTCGACCTGATCGAGGTCGAGCCGCTGGTCGCCGAGCTGGCGCTCCCGTTCGTCACCGTCGACCTGACCCGGACCACCGCCGGCACCTGGAGAGTCGTCGAGCTGGGCGACGGCCAGGTCAGCGACTGGCCGACCGGTCAAGACTCCACTGACCTCATGGCCGCCCTGTTCTAGAGCCTCCGCGCCTTGACCACGATCAGGCGCGACTCCTCCGTGAGCGGCTCGTTCTGAAATCCACCGCGCAGGTCGATCTCCCCGAACCCACTCGCTTCCAAAGCCTCCGCCAGCTCGTCGGCCTCCCGGAAGTACAGGACGCTGGTGTAGACCTCTTGGCGCCCGTCCTCGAACACGTTGTACGCATCGAACGTCACCCGGCCCTGGTCGACCTCGGTGACCTCCATCCACTCCCGCAGCACCCCGAACGGCGTCTCCCGCTCGGACACCCCGGTCGTCCACTGCTCCCACGCCCGCCGCGCGGGATTGCGGCTCTCGAAGCTGATCACCCCGCCCGGACGCAGCGCCGCGGCCAGCTCGGTCAGCGTCGCCGGGAGGTCCTCGACGTGCATGATCGAGTTACCGCTGCTGATCACGACATCCGCTTGAACGTCGTCGGCCAAGGCGCTCGCGTCGCCGTCGATCCACGTCACCGCGTCGGCACCCGGCTGCTTGCGAGCGAACCCGAGCATCGTCGAGCTCGGATCCACCCCGATCACCCGACGTCCGGTAGCAACGAGAGCCCGTGTCAGCAGACCGGTTCCACACCCGAGATCCACGATCGTCCTGGCGTTCAGAGCGTCCGCGAGCGCGCGGTAGTACGCATGGTCGTCGCCCGGCTCGTTGTCTGCGTCGTACAGCTCCACCAGTTGTTCGTCGCCGTACGGATCGGTCAGCATGCGCCGAACGGTAGGGAACCCCCGATGCCACCTGCAACGGCTTTTCGCGCCGTACGGGACAATGGTCGGTGATGACGCTGACCGAGAAGCTGCCGGACTCCACCGAACCCGACGCCCTGTACGACGCCTTCGCCACCTGGGTGGGCACGCAGGGCATCTCGCTGTACCCGGCGCAGGAGGAGGCCCTGATCGAGGTGATGACCGGGTCGAACGTGATCCTGTCCACCCCGACCGGTTCCGGCAAGAGCCTGGTCGCCACCGGCTCGCACTTCGCCGCCCTGGCGAACGGCAAGCGGACCTTCTACACCGCGCCGATCAAGGCCCTGGTCTCGGAGAAGTTCTTCGCCCTGTGCGACGTGTTCGGCGCCGACAAGGTCGGCATGCTGACCGGCGACGCCTCGGTCAACGCCGGCGCCCCGATCATCTGCTGCACCGCCGAGGTGCTGGCGAACGTCGCGCTGCGCGAAGGCGCCGCCGCCGACGTCGGCCAGGTGGTGATGGACGAGTTCCACTTCTACGCCGAGCCCGACCGCGGCTGGGCCTGGCAGGTGCCGCTGCTCGAGCTGCCGAACGCGCAGTTCATCCTGATGTCGGCGACGCTCGGCGACGTCGAGCGGTTCAAGGTCGACCTGAGCCGGCGTACCGGTCGCCCGACTGCGATCGTCTCGTCGGCCGAGCGCCCGGTCCCGCTGATCTACAAGTACGTCACCACTCCCCTGCACGAGACGCTCCAGGAGCTGCTGGTCACGAACCAGTCGCCGGTGTACGTCGTGCACTTCACCCAGGCCTCGGCACTGGAACGCGCGCAGGCGCTGACCAGCATCAACGTCTGCACGAAGGAGGAGAAGGACAAGATCAAGGAGCTGATCGGGCACTTCCGGTTCAGCTCCGGGTTCGGCCGGACGCTGCAGCGCCTCGTCATGCACGGCATCGGCGTGCACCACGCGGGCATGCTGCCGAAGTACCGGCGGCTGGTCGAGCAGCTGGCCCAGGCCGGCCTGCTCAAGGTGATCTGCGGGACCGACACCCTCGGCGTCGGCATCAACGTCCCGATCCGCACCGTCGTACTGACCGCGCTGAGCAAGTACGACGGCCGCCGGCAGCGCATCCTCAAGGCCCGCGAGTTCCACCAGATCGCCGGCCGCGCGGGCCGGGCCGGGTACGACACCTCCGGCACGGTCGTCGTCCAGGCGCCGGATCACGTGGTCGAGAACGTCAAGGCGATGGCGAAGGCCGGCGACGACCCGAAGAAGCAGCGCCGCGTGCAGCGCAAGAAGCCGCCGGAGGGATTCGTCACCTGGGGCGAGGACACCTTCGACCGGCTGGTCGCGGCCGACCCCGAGCCGCTGCTGTCGAAGATGCGGGTCAGCCACGCGATGCTGCTGAACGTGATCGCCCGCGACGGCGACGCGTTCGCGAGCATGCGGCACCTGCTGCAGGACAACCACGAGGACGCCAAGGCGCAGGTCCGGCTGATCCGGCGCGCGATCCAGATCTACCGCACGCTGCTGACCGCCGGCGTCGTCGAGCGGCTGGACGAGCCCGACGAGTTCGGCCGCACGCTGCGGCTGACGGTCGACCTGCAGAAGGACTTCTCGCTGAACCAGCCGCTCTCGACGTTCGCGCTCGCGGCGCTGGACCTGCTCGATCCCGAGGATCCCTTGTACGCGCTGGACGTCGTCTCGGTCGTCGAGGCGACGCTCGAGGACCCGCGCGCCGTCCTGATGGCCCAGCTGCACCACGCCAAGGGCGAGGCCGTCCAGTCGATGAAGGCCGACGGCATCGAGTACGAGGAGCGGATGGAGCTGCTCGACGAGCTCAGCTGGCCGAAGCCGCTCGAAGAGTTGCTGCAGGCAACGTTGGAGATCTACCGGCAGACCCACCCGTGGATCGCCGAGGCCGGGCTGTCACCGAAGTCGGTGGTCCGGGACATGTTCGAGCGGGCGATGACGTTCGGCGAGTTCGTCCAGTACTACGGGCTGGCGCGCTCCGAGGGCATCATGCTGCGCTACCTCAGCGACGCGTACAAGGCGTTGCGCCAGACGGTCCCGCCGGACAAGGTGAACGAGGACCTCACCGACCTGATCGAGTGGCTCGGCGAGGTCGTCCGGCAGACCGACTCCAGCCTGCTCGACGAGTGGGAGGAGCTGACCAACCCGACCACTCAGCAGGTCGAGGCGCCGTCGGTTCCGCTCGGCCCGCGCCGGATCACCTTGAACACCAGGGCTTTCCGGGTCCTGGTCCGCAACGCGATGTTCCGCCGCGTCGAGCTGGTCGCCCTGCACCGCTGGGCCGAGCTGGGCCAGCTCGACAACGAGTCCGGCTGGGACGCCGGACGCTGGGCCGAAGCCGGTACGGCGTACTACGCCGAGCACTCCACGCTGGGCACCGGACCCGCCGCCCGCGGCCCGGCGCTGTTCATGGTCGAGGAGCACCCCGGCTACTGGGAGGTCCAGCAGATCATCGACGACCCCGAGGGCAACCACGACTGGCGCATCACCGCCACGGTCGACCTCGCAGCGTCCGACGAAGCCGGGGAGCTCGTGCTCGAGATGGTGTCCTTCAAGCCGTTGTAGGCCACTCCACGTCGACCTCGGTCTCGGCGTCGTAATCGACGCCGTCCACGTCGAAGCCGTACAGGCGTCGTACCTCGGCGAAGAACCAGGCCGCGTCGGCCACGGTCGCGATGTTGTCCTGGGTGACGGCGTCCCACTGCTCCTTGACCGCGGCCTGGACGGCCGGGTCGAGCTCCCAGCGGTCGAGGCGCAGCCGGCCGTCCTCGTCCAGGTCGGGGGTCTGCTCGCCGGTCAGCTGGTCCCAGAGCGCGATCGACTGCTGGATCGGAGTCTGCATCTTCTCGCCGAGCACCTTGTGCAGCAGGCTCACGTACAGGCCGATGCCGGGGATCGCCGAGCTGGCCTGCGTGACGGCCGCGCCGTTGACCGAGGTGAACGCGCGGACGCCGTCGCGCTCGGACAGCTCCTTGGCCGTCTGCTCCAGGTGCGCCTTGGCCGCGCCGATCGAGCCCTGGCGGTAGATCGGGCCGGTCAGCTCGCTGCCGATGTAGGTCAGCGCGACGGTGCTGAAGCCGTCGTTCAGCAGCTTGCGCTCGGCCAGCGCGTCGACCCAGCGGGTCCAGTCCTCGCCGCCCATCACCTGGACGGTCTCGGCGATCTCCTCGTCGGTCGCGACGTCGAGACTCGCCTCGGTCAGCTGCGGCTCGCCGTCCTCGAACGCGATGCTCTTGGTCGTGTACGGCGCGCCGATCGTCTTCAGCGCCGACTGGTACGTCGTACCGGTGCGCGGGTCGACCCGGCGCGGAGCGGCCACGCTGTAGATCAGGTAGTCGACCGCGCCGAACTCCTTGGCGACGAGGTCGAGCACCTCGTCCTTCGTGGTGTCGGCGAACGCGTCGGCGTTGACGAAGTGGAACTTGCGACCGGCCTGCTCGGCGTACTGGGCGGTGGCTGCGGTCCGGTACCAGCCGGCGGTCGCCGTACGACGGGCCGGGCCCTTCTCGAAGGAGACGCCGACGCCGTCGATCCCGTACCGCGCGAGCCCGGCGATCGTCGCCGCGAGGCCGTAGCCGGAGCTGGAGCCGATCACGAGCGCGACCGGGTGCTTGTCCGGCGTACGGGCCTCGACCTGGGCGGTCAGGTCCCGCACCAGCTGCTCACACCCGGCAGGGTGCGAGTCGAGGAACAGGAACCCACGGCCGACAGGCTTGATCACACGCTCAGTCATGCGGACGACCCTAACCTGCCCCAGCAGCTACCCGCCGGTCACCGCCGGCTCCCGGCGACGCCGCTTCGGGGGCGCGGGGCTCTCCCCCTCCCCTTCAGTTCCAGTACAGCTCGGCGTCTTCCGGCTCCACGGTGACGTCGGCACCCAGGCGCCGCAGGTTGCCGGCGAAGTCCGTGTAGCCCCGGTGCACGTGGTGCGCGGCGGAGACCAGCGTCTCCCCCTCGGCCGCCAGACCAGCGATCACCAGCGCGGCCCCCGCGCGGATGTCGCTCGCGACGACCGGCGCCCCGGACAGCCGCGGGACGCCGCGGATGACCGCGTGGTGCCCGTCGGTCTGCACCTGCGCGCCGAGCCGCGTCAGCTCCTGCGCGAACGTGAACCGTCCCTCGAACAGGTTCTCCGTCACCATCGCGGACCCGCTGCTGACCGCGTTCATCGCGATGCAGAACGCCTGCAGATCGGTCGGGAAACCCGGGTACGGCAGCGTGACGACGTCGACCGACTTCGGCTGGTTCGCCATCCGGACCCGGAACCCCTGCTCGAGCACGTTGATCTCCGCGCCCGCCTTGTGCAGCTTGTCGAGCACGAGCTCGAGGTGCTCGGCGTGCCCGTTCGTCACCGTCACGTCGCCCTTGGTGATGGCGGCCGCGAACGCCCAGCTGCCACTGACGATCCGGTCCGGTACGACGACGTGGTCGACCGGCTGCAGCAGCCCGTCCACGCCGGTGATCTCGATCCGCGGCGACCCGGCGCCCTCGATCTGCGCGCCCATCTCGACCAGCATCGCGGCGATGTCCTGGATCTCCGGCTCGCGCGCCGCGTTCTCGATCACCGTCGTGCCCTTGGCCAGGACGGCGGCCATCATGATCGTCTCGGTCGCCCCGACGCTCGGGAAGTCCAGCCAGACCTCGGCGCCGTGCAGCCCCTGCGGCGCCTCGGCGACCACGAAGCCGTGCTCGATGTGCACCTTCGCGCCCATCGACTCCAGCCCCGCGACGTGCATGTTCAGCCCGCGCGAGCCGATGTTGTCGCCGCCGGGCAGCGCGACCTCGGCCTGACCGCACCGGCCGAGCAGCGGCCCGAGCACCGAGATCGAGGCCCGCAGCTTGCGCACCAGCTCGTAGTCGCACTGATGGCCGATCTCGGCCGGGACCGCGATCGTCGCCGTACCGGCGTCGCCGTCGACCTTCACCGAGCAGCCCAGCGTGTCCAGCAGCTGGGCCATGAAGGTGACGTCGAGGATGCCCGGCACCTGCCGCAGCGTCGTCGTCCCTTCGGCCAGCAACGCGGCCGCCATCAACTTCAGCACGCTGTTCTTCGCGCCCTGCACCTCGACCGACCCGTCGAGCCGTGCCTCACCCGAGATCCGAAACCGTTCCACCCGCCGACTGTAGCGCCCCGGTGTCGCGGGCTTGCGTAGAGTGCCGTGACATGGCTGTGAACTTGACGCGGATCTACACCAGGACCGGGGACGCCGGCGAGACCCGCCTGGGCGACATGAGTACGACGACCAAGACCGACCCGCGGCTGGCGGCGTACGGCGAAGTGGACGAGGCGAACTCCACGATCGGGGTCGCGATCGCGGCCGGCCACCTGAACTCGGCGATCGTCGTCCTGCTGACCAGGATCCAGAACGACCTCTTCGACGTCGGCGCCGACCTGTGCAACCCGATCCAGCCGAACCCGGAGTACCCGCCGCTGCGGATCACCCAGGACTACGTCGACCGCCTGGAAGCCTGGTGCGACGAGTACAACAGCCGCCTCACCAAACTCCGTTCGTTCATCCTCCCCGGCGGCACCCCCGGCGCGGCGTACCTGAACGTCGCCCGCACCGTGGTCCGCCGAGCCGAACGCGCCGGCTGGACCGCCGTCGAAGCCCACGGCCCGTCGATCAACCTGCTGGCCATCACGTACCTGAACCGCCTCTCCGACCTCCTCTTCATCCTCGGCCGAGTAGCCAACCTCTCCTCCGGCGGCGACGTCCTCTGGGTCCCCGGTGGAGACCGCGAGAAGCAGTAGCCGACTCCGAGCGGCGCGGGAGCCCGACGTACCAGGCATCGCCCTCGCCACTCAGCGCCGAACGACTGACCGTCGCGATCCAAGCAGTCGGTCCGGCGGTTGACCGCCCGCCCGGACGACGGCTCATAAAACCTCGCCAGCTCTGTTCAAGAATCCCCGTAGTACCTCAATCGGAATACTAAACGACTGTTGCGAAATAAACGTCGTGCGACGAGAAATGTCATCTCGGTAAATTACGGCGAGAAGATTTTCGGCTTGATCATACAATTCCAAACCCATACCGTCCCGGCCATCAGCCACATCGCTCGCCAGAACCATAGAATACCCTTCGGAACTATCGTTCAACGAACCCAAGGAACTTACCCTTCATGTCGTAGCTGGCGCCTCGGCCAGACGAATCCCAGATTCGCAGCTTACCATTGATGACTTGCACTTGAGCCGGATTGCGCAGGATTTCCTCAAGGACACCGATTCCCTGCTCGTTCCGCGCAGATGCTTTGCCTGCCGATTTTGGGAACTTCGGATTTTCGCGATCCCCGTGCTTCTGCAACGCTCGCCCCGCTATGGTCAACCCATTACGGTCAGGCTTCGCCCCGGCACTGAGAAGATCCTCGACACTGTGACCTCCCAGCTGAGCTCCGGACCTGCCGAAGATCTTTGCAGGAAAAGTCAGAATTGCTTTGGCCCCGAATTTGCAGGTCGTGATGCCGACCCCAGCCGGAACAGGTGTGAAGAATTCGCCAACCCGTGTGCTGGTTTCTGTGCCGTCGACACCGACCAAACGGTCTGTGGCGCCGTAGAACAGCGTCGACGAGTCCAAGCCGATCTGGGCGTACAGCAAGTTGATTTGCTGCTGGACCGGAAGCTGCTCCGATAGTTGGGCAGCGCCACCCACGATCCCGACACCAAAGTTCTTGTACGTTTCGCCCTTGCTGAGCGCTCCGATGAAGTCGTCCAGGAATTTCGGGGACAGGCCGCTGGGGTCGGTGTAGAAGGTCGGACGCTGGTCGGCGTACACGTACGACGAGACGTACGGATCGGTGATCGCCGGCTGGAGTGGGTCCGGGGCGGTGAACATGCCCCAGAGGTTGTAGTCGCGGGCGCGAAGGTGGTAGTCGCCGGTGGTGGATTCGAGGTGGGCGCCGGTGTAGGCGAACTCGGGGACCTCGGCAACGGTCTGGAGCTTCGTCGCCTCCGTGCGGACGCCGAAGGGCTCGTAGGCGTAGCGCCAGCGGGCACCGCCGTTGCCGTCGGCTACGTCGACGACCGAGCCCATCGCGTCGTGCATCATGATCGAGCTCGGGTAGGACTTGCTGGGGTGCTCGACCGACATCGGCATGCCGTCCGGCGTGTAGCGGTAGCGCCAGTAGCTGTTGTCGGGTTGCGTGATGATGTTGAGCATCGGCAGCTCGTTGTTGACGTCCCACGACATCCGCTTGGTGCCGGCCGTGGTGGTCGCCGTACGGCGAAGGTCGAGCGCGTCGTAGGTGAAGGTGGTGCCGCTCATCTTCGTCAGACGACCGAGCACGTCCCATTCGCGGGAGTCCTGCAGCAGGCCGTCCGCGTTGTAGGTGAGGTTGGTGGTCCCACCCGACTGGTTCGTCCGGGTGACCATCTGGTCGGCCGCGTCATAGGTGCTGGTGATCGTTCCCGGGCCGGTGGTGCCGACGCGGGTCTCGGACAACCGGTTGCCGACCCCGTCGTACGCGTAGGTGATCTTCTTGGTCGCCGCGGCACAGGTCGTGGCCTCGAGACAGTAGTTGGCGAGCCTGTTCACCTGGTCGTACTGCAGTGCCTCGTTGTAGACCGTCGTTCCACGCGTCCGCTTGATGACCGCCGGGTTGCGCGCCGCGTCGCGGACGTAGTCGTACCGGCTGAGCGGCGTAGAAACTCCCGCCTTCTGGTTGATCACCGCCGAAATGTCACCGGTGCGGTCGTAGCTCCGGGTTTCGGAGTAGCCGCTCGCGGTCGGGTAGGTGACCTTGGTCAGGTTGTCGTCCGCGTCGTACGCGAAGTTGGTGGTCTGTGCCAGGGCGGTCATCGACGAGATCCGACCGTCGGCGTCGAACGCGTAGTCGGCCTGGCCGCCACCCGGGTAGAGCCGCGACTTCACGGCTCCGAAGTCCGTGTAGGTGTAGACGTAGTTGCCCTGCGGCTGGGTAACGCCGGTCAGCTGGTTCAGGCCGTTCCAGGTCTGGGTCGTCGTCCCGGTCGCATCCTTGTACGACGTCAGCCGATCGTCGTTGTCGTAGGTGAAGGTCGAGCTCGACGCCGCGGACGCCGTGGTGACTGCGGTTCGCAGCCCACGACCGTTGTACGACTGCTTGACGGTCCATGCCGCAAGGTCACCTGTCGCGTAGCCCCGGGCCTTGACGATCTCGGTGACGTTGCCGTCTTCGTCGTACCCGTAGGTCTGCTTCCGGTCGAGTGGGTCGATGGTCGAGACCAGGTCACCTCGGGCGTTGTACCCGTACTTCGTCACCGCCTCCTTGGCGTCCTTACGCTCGACCAGATCGCCGTACGCGTCGTACGTGTAGGACGTCGGCGCGCTCGCCGCCGACGTCACGGTCGTCAACCGCTGCAGCCCGTCGTACCCGTAGGACGTCGTGAACCCGCGAGGGTTGCGCTCGGTCAGCCGGTTGTTGCGGCCGTCGAAGGTGCTGCTCGTGATCCGGCCGAGCTGGTCCTTGACGGTCGTCTGGTTGCCGGCCGCGTCGTACCCGAAGGTGGTGGTGTAATCGGCCGGTGTGCCGCCCGAGACGTTGCCCCTTGGACTCACCTGGGTGAGCTGCCGGCCGTCGCCGTCGTAGGTCCAGCGGGTCACGGAGCCGCCGCTCGGCGACGTCATGCTGAGTCGCGCGCCGTCGGGGTCATAGGTGTACCGCGTCGCCTGAAGTCCTGGCAGCGCTTCGCTGAGCACACGGTTCGCGCCGTCGTACGTGTAGGTCGTGACCTTGCCCGCATCGTCGACGGATGTCAGAACGTTCCCGTTGCCGTCGTATGTGTGGTCGGTCGTGTTGCCGAGCGGTGTGCTCTTGCGAGTGACCCGATTGAGCACGTCGTAGGTGAACTGCGTGTACCCGCCGTTCGGCGCAGGTTGGTACTCGTACTGTCGGTTGCCGTTGGCGTCGTACCGGTATTCCCACTTGTACAACGACTCGGTCGCACCCGCGACGTTGCCGCGGGGAGTCGTCATCGCCGTCAACCGCCCGACCCGGTCGTACTTGAAGGTGGTTTTGGCGCCGGTCGCGTCGGTGGACGACTCCTTGTTGCCGGCCGCGTCGTACGTGAGGGTCTCGACGATCCGGTCACGGTTCTTGGTCTGGAGCGGGCGGTTCTCCGCGTCGTAGGTGTAGGTCTCGCTCTTCAGCACCGTCCCACCAGCGTTGGCGACCTGCAGTGTGGCGAGGTTCCCGACCGCGTCGTACGTGTTGCTGGCGACCGTTCCGTCAGGTGCTGTGGTGGTCGCGACCTTGTCACCCGGTTCGTAGGTGAACTTCGTGGTGAACGGTTCGGCCTGGGAACCACCGGCGCTCCCGCGTGGATCCGTTCTCGTCAGAAGCCTTCCGCTGCCGTCGTACGACATCGTGGTCGTCAACCCGGCCGGCGACGCCTCGGAGGTCAGGTTGCCGTCAGCGTCGTACTCGTTGGTCCAGATGTACCCACGCCCGGTGCTTCTTGTCTTCAGCTGACCGGTTGCCGTGTACGTGAAGTTCTTCGTCCCCTGGTCGGGTGCGACCAGTTTCGTGAGCCGGTTGGCAATGTCGTACGTGTTCGTCGTGATCTTGCCGCGGCCGTCGGTGTAGGTGAGCACGTTGTCGGCCGCGTCGTACGTCCATTTCTCGACCGTCGACAGCGGCGCCGGAGCAGTGCGCGTCAGCATGTTGCCGCGGGCGTCGTACGTCATTGTCGTGGTATTACCGCGGGGGTCTGTGGTCGAGGTCATGTTGAGCTTGGCGTCGTACCCGTACGACGTGTGCCCGCCCTGAGCGTCGGACGTGCCCACCAGGACGTTGCCGAGGTAGTGGTCAGTCCACTGCCCACCATCAGGACGGATCGTGGTCGTCCCCAGCAACGGGTCGTAGACGTACTGCGTGACCTTCCCCCGCGGATCGGTCTGCTTGACGACCCGCCCTTGTGAGTCGTACTCGTTCGCGACGCTGTGCCCCAGCGGATCGGTCACGTTGTTGAGGCGGCCGGCTGTGTCGTAGGCGTACGTGGTGTTTCCGCCACGCACATCGCGAACGCCGGTGAGCAGGCCCGCCGTGTAGTTGTACTGAACAAACCGCCCGTCGGGGAGTTCGACCTTCTGCAGACGTCCTTCGGTGTCATGCGTGAACCGAACGACACGACCGGCCGCGTCTGTCACCGTCGACAGCGATCCGCCGGAGTGGGCGAGTTGAAGACCGACTCCAGAGTTGTCGAGCAGAGCCTCGAGCTGTCCTGTGGAGGTGAAGCGCGCGACGCTGTGGTTGGGCTGCCGGACCTCGAATTTTCCGTCGGCGAGCTTGACCAGCTCAGCTACGACGCCGGTCCCCTTGGTGTACGTGCCGTCGGTAGCTCGGGTGTAACCCGCCTGTTGCCCGTCGATTCCGACGTACACGACCGACGCTCCACCACCGGCGATCTCGAGGCGGCCTTCGTAGGCGTGGTTCCAGCCCTTCCCGAGCGCTCCCACGTGATCGCTGGCGGAGTTGTAGCTGCGGAGCAGGACGAACGCCGTACCCGGACCGGCCAGCTGCAGGTCGGTGACCGACTTGGTCTCGTTGCCGGTTGCCGTGTTGACGGGGTACCCGCGGGACACGGTCGGGTTCTTCGAGCACAGATCGCACCCTGACCCCAGGGTCGCCAAATCCGAGACCTTCGTTGTCACCGGTACGACGTACATCGGGTCAGCACTCGCCAAGGCACCGCAGCCGTCGCGCAGAATGAACCGCACGGTGTTGTCACCGGGCTCCAGAACGCCGGACAGGTGCAACGGGCCGGCCGGCGTCACCCAGCCGATGCAGTTGTCGCTGAAGTCGAGGGTCTTGCTGATCGTCGAGCCGTCCGCATGGGTCACCTCGACCGTCAGGACGTCGTCGACCCGAACAGCGCCGTAGCCCGTGGCGGCTCGGGAGATCGCCAGAGTCTCCGTTGCGTTCTGGTTGATCGTCAGCGTCTTGTCGAGGATCACCTCGCCCCGCGTGACGCCCCGCTCCGGGATGGCGGGCGTGACCTGGACCGCCGCCTGCTGGCTTCCCGCGATGCCGGCGAAGCGATAGTCGTAGCTCGTCCCCTTGCCGGTCGGAATCGCGTCGGGCACCTTGCCCGAGGACTGCGGCGCGGAGGGTCGCGCGCTCGGCCCGGGCGTCGGCTGGTCGCTGCACCGATTGCCGGGGCCGCCAAACCCGAGAACAACAGGCTGATTCCGATGAGCAGCAGAACGGCTCGACGTACGATCAACATTTCATCCCCCACACGACATGGACGGCTGTCCGCAACATTCTGCGGACTGATCCGCCTTGCCGGTGATGGCTCGGAAATGTCAAAAGCTGCAAACCTGGAGGCGTTCAGGTGGCTGGCACGAGGGGAACGTGCGCGGTTTCCCGACTATTCACCGATTGCTCTCCTGGCGCTCGCGGAACGCGGTGGGCACCTCATCTCTCACCGCCCGAGCAGCATCCCGCCTGATCGGCCCGTCACTCCTCGTCCGGGCGGTCGTCGGAGTAGGTCCAGGTCACGATGCCCGCGCCCAGCCGCGCCAGGCAGGCCACGAGTTCCGGTGTGAACGTCGAGACATCCTGCCCTCGCCTCGGTCTCCAGCCGATCACCACATCCACTTCCCCCTCCTCGGGCACTGCAGCAAAGCGTTCCTTGTTGACGGTGAGGAACGCGCTCAGCGCATCGAGATGCTCGTTGAGCATCAGGTCCTTCGAGACCGGCACGTCGTAAGTCCAAACCGCCGGATGCCGAGAGGACGCCTTCACCGCGATTCCCAGGTGTTTGGAGATCTCATTGCAGGTGAGCCCTGGAACACGCACCCGAACAGCGACCGTCGCCCAAGCATCGGGATCGTCAGCCATCCGGCATCAACTCCTCGTCGTCGATGACACGGGACACCGGCGACAGGAACGGGTCGACGCGGATGCTGAGCTTGCTGCGGGCCAGGACGGTGACCTTGAAGGCGTCGTGGCCGGGGAAGTCGGTGCGTTCGTCGTCGAACTCGTAGATGAGGCCGTACGAACCGGGGAGCAGGCGGACGACCTCGCTCACCAACGAGTCGATGATGCCGAGCTCGTGGGCGCGGGGGCGGTTCGCGTAGCAGGTGAGCGTCACGTAGTACTTGCCGTTGAGGATGCGGAAGTCGGCCTTGATCGTGTGCGCGTCGAACCCGGCGATCAGCTGCTCGACGCGGAGGGCCTTCTCGTGCACCTCGGCGAACTCCCAGTCGTCACCGGCCTCTTGCAGGCAGAACCACAGGTTGACCTCGTACATGGTGGTCAGTGTTCAGGACTGTGGGGCTGGTGGCGATTGGGTTTGGGTGCGTTCGTCGACCCAGATGGTCGTGACGGAGCGGGGTGGGGCGGCGACGTGGGGTGCCGTAACTCGGGTGCGACGTCGGCGAAACGTGGGGGCATTGACGGCGTGACACAAAGAGGGCGCGACTTCCGCCACGTACCGCGAGGAGCCTCTTGTGAGCTTGAGTCAACCCACCGACGCCGAGCTGGACGTGATGATCCGGGCCCGGCTCGCCGTCCTCGGTATCGACCTCGACCAACTGCCCGCCGGGACGGCCGCCGATCCCGAGACCGGCAGCCCCGGGCGGGACACTGCCCTGGCCGGGCTGCGCAGTTTCGTCCGGACGACGATCCTGCCGCTCGCCGCGTACCAGTTCGCCACCACCGGCCCTGCCGAGGACCTGCCCGCGCTCGCCCAGCAGGTCGGGGTTCCGGCCCTGTACCCGTCCATCGACCGCCGCCGGCAGGACGCATGACCGCCCGCGAGCTGACCACCACGTCGCCGGATGCCGGGCCGATGGATGCCCGGGTCGATCGACGGTCCTTCCTGTACCGCGCGAGCGCGCTCGCCGCCGCCACCGCGGTCGGTAGCGTCGCGCTCCCCGCCGTCGCCCATGCCGGCCCGGCGCCGAGCACAACGCCGACGCTCGTCGACGTCCCCGCCCGTCCGGAGGCGATCACCGACGTCAGCGAGTTGACCATCGCCGAGGCCGCGACGCTGATCCGCAAGGGGCGGCTCACGCCCGAGCGGCTACTCGCGGCGTACCTGGAACGGATCTCGGCGTTCGACGACGTCTACCAGGCGTTCAACCTGGTCCTCGCCGACGAGGCGCTGGCTCGGGCCCGGACGCTCGGCCGGACCCGCGGGGGCGCGCTGCACGGCATTCCGCTCGCGATCAAGGACAACTACTACACCCGCGGCATCCCGACGACGGCGAACTCGTACCTGTTCCAGAAGTTCGAGCCCCCGTACGACGCCACCGCCGTACGGCGGCTCACCGCGGCCGGCGGGATCGTGCTCGGCAAGACCCAGATGGGACCGCTCGCCACCACCCGCGCGACCACGCCCGACGGCCGGATCACCACCGTCAACGCGTGGACCCCGGCGGATCCGCGGACCGATCCGGGCGGTTCGTCGTCCGGTTCGGCCACCGCGGTCGCGGCCCGGCTGGCGACGTCGAGCGTCGGGACCCAGACCGGTGGCTCGATCACCGCGCCGTCGAACGCGCAGAACCTGACCGGTCTCAAGCCGACGATGGGCCGGGTGTCGCTGCACGGGATCGTGCCGCTCAGCTACACCCGCGACCACCCGGGCCCGCTCGCCAGGAACGCGATGGACGCGGCGATCATGCTCACCGCGATGGCCGGCGAGGACCCGGCCGACCCACGCACGCAGGGCCTGCCGCCGGTCCCCGACCTGATCACCGCGGCGACGCCGGTCGTCCGCTCCCGCAAGGTCCGGATGCGCTGGCGAACCCGCGTCGGCGTGATCCCCGACTACACCAGCGGTACGACGGAGGCCGCGGCAGCCCGGCGTACGGCGCTGGCCACGTTGGCCGGAATCGAGGGGCTGCAGGTCGTCGACGTGACCCTGCCGGACGAGTGGGACGTGCTGACGAACTCGGCGTTCAACAACGTCCGGCTGCCCGAGCGGAGCGAGCCGTTCCTGCCGATGCTGCGATCCGACCTGCGCGGCTTCGGGGTGTCGGTGATGGGCTGGCTGCAGGGCGCCATGCTCGGCGCGAACGAGTACCTGATCGGCCAGCGCGCCAAGGTCGTCCTGCTGCAGCGCGTGCTCGACGACCTGTTCCAGCAGTGCGACGTGGTCGTCCAGACCAGCCCGAACCCGTTCGACGCGATCGGCCTGCCGGAACTGGCGCTGCCGATCGGCTTCACCACGGCGGGCGTCCCGATCGGCACGATCCTCGGCGGCAAGCCCTTCGGCGAGGACCGCCTGCTGGCCGTCGCCGCGGCGTACCAGGCCGTCACCGACTGGCACCACCGCCGCCCGGCCGACCCGAAGCCGGCCACCGGCGTACTCCGCACCCCGGACCACCGCGACGCACTCCCCACCGACCGAGGCCGAATCACCGCCGAACAGGTCCCCGACCTGATGCAGTAACAGGCGCTCGAGCCCGGCCGTCCTTGGACGGCCGGGCTATCCGGTCCAGGTGTCGATCCGCAGGACCGCGCCGAACCGCCCCAAAGGCCCACCATTCCCAACCGCCCGGCGATCTCCTCGCCACTGAAACCTGTCGCGAACACCCGCACCGACGTCATCGCCCACGGCGGTTCATCCGCCATCCGACATTCCCTCCTCGTCGTCGACGACGAGGGACACCGGTGACAAGAACGGGTCGACGCGGACGCTGAGCTTGCCGCGGGCCAGGACGGTGACCTTGAAAGCGTCGTGGCCCGGGAAGTCCGTGCGTTCGTCGTCGCGCTCGTAGATGAGCCCGTACGAGCCGGGGAGCAGGTGGACGACCTCGGACACCAACGAGTCGATGATGCCGAGCTCGTGGGCCCGTGGGCGGTTCGCGAAGCAGGTGAGCGTCACGTAGTACTTGCCGTTGAGGATGCGGAAGTCAGCCTTGATCGTGTGTGCGTCGAACCCGGTGATCAGCTGCTCGATGCGGAGGGCCTTCTCGCGCACCTCGGCGAACTCCCAGTCGTCACCGGCCTCTTGCAAACAGAACCACAGATTGACCTCGTGCATGGAGATCAGTGTTCAGGGCTGTGGTGCTGGGGGCGACTGGTTTCGGGTGCGGTCGCGGTACTCCGTGGGGGTCAGGCCGACGAGCGTGCGGAAGCGTCTGGCGAAGTACGTCGGGTCCGGCCAACCTACGGCGGCGCCTACTCGGGATGCGGGGAGGGACGACTCGGTGAGGAGGAGGGCGGCTCGTTCGGCGCGGAGGCGGGCTAGGTAGGTGAGGGGGCTGAGGCCGGTGTCTCGGCGGAAGAGGCGGGTCAGGTACGCCGGGTCGAGGTTGGCTGCCGCGGCGAGATCGTCGAGGCGCCAGGGGGCGGCCAGGTCTGATTCGTAGCGGGTGATGGTCGCGGTGACAGCTGGGTGGAGCAGCGGCGTTGCGGCGGCCGTCGGGCGGCCGTCGGAGAGGGTGCCGAGGATGGTGACCAGGTGGCCGAGCAGGCGGCCCGGGCCACCTGGCTGAGCTGAGAGGGCGGCGATCTGGGCGATCGCCTCGTCGGCGGCGTCGGGGGTGACCTCGGTGGTCGCTACGCCGTGCGGGCCCGCGATGGGCGTCGTCCACAGGAGGTCCCTGAGTGCCGGGATCTGTTGCAGGGCGGAGAGTTCGGCACGGAGGCCCCGCGGGGAGATGCAGCAGTTCGCAACGGTCAGGTCGTGGCAGTCAGCGAAGGCATGCCATGGCCCGGGACGGAGGATCAGCACCTGGCCGTGCCGTACGGCGGCCGAACCCTGACTGGTCTGATGGACGCCGCGACCACGCCCGATGACGGCGATCTCGAGGAAGTCGTGGGCGTGCGGCGCGACGCCTGAGGTCAGCACGTGGACGCCGCCCCAAACAGGGCCGCCCTGGAAGAGAGTCGCCTCGTGCAGAGTCTCCGGCATGTCAGGATCGTACGATGCCCGGCCCGGATCGGCCTGGCCCGAAGCCCTCACAAACGAGCACGCTGGAGGCATGACAGACATTGTTGCGGAGTACCGCGTGAACGGATTTGTCCGAGTCCCCGGCGTCCTCACCCTCGACGAGGTCGAGCACTACCGCACGAGAGCCGCGGCGTACCTCGAGGAGCACCGCGCCGACCGCCTCCAGCAGGACGCGATCTTCAGCCAGCTCGTCAACGTCTGGCGCCACGACGACGTCCTCAAACAACTCACACTGCACCCGAAGATCGCGGCCACCGCCGAGCAGCTCGCCGGCTTCCCGCTGCGGATCTGGCACGACCAGATGCTCGTCAAGGAACCGAACAGCAACGCCGCCACCCACTTCCACCAGGACCGCCCGTACTGGCCCCACACCAACGACCGGCTCCCGCTCTCCGCCTGGATCGCGCTCGTCGACGTACCGCCCGAGCGCGGCTGCATGACCTTCCTGCCCGGCACCCAGACCATCACCGACCTGCAACCCCAGGACCTCCGCAACGAGGAGGACCTCTTCACCCGCGCCCCCGAACTCCGCTGGGCCCCGCGCGTCACCCTCCCCCTCAAGGCCGGCGACTGCACCTTCCACAGCGGCTTCACCGGCCACATGGCCCTCCCGAACACCACCGACCAGGCCCGCTTCGCCCACGTCAACATCTACATGGACGCCGACACGGTCTACACCGGCGCACCCCACCCGGTCACCGACCCGCTGAACCTGAAGCCAGGCACCAACCTGAACGGCGACGACTTCCCAAGCGTCACCCGAGCAGAGGCAGGGCGGCCGTGACGAGGTCGGACGCGATGGCCCCGGCGTTCTTGTTGCCTTCGGCCACCAGTACGGCGATCGCGACCCGCCGCTCGGGGATCGCCACCAGGATGCTGCAGTGGTCCGGGAAGTTGCCGTCGTGCCCGTACGCCGGGGAGTTGCCGAACCGCAGCGAGAAGCGCCTGGTGCCGAGCCCGTAGTCACCGTCTCCTGCGGTCATCGTGGTGACCAACTCAGGCGGGAGCACGCGACCGCCGTACAGCTGGTAGCCCCAGCGGGCGACGGTCGGCGCATCGGCGGTGGCGCCGCCGTTGGCTGCCTCCGCACTGGCGATCGCCCGGCACGGCAGGAACCCGTCGAAGGCCGGTCCGCAGACCGGGTTCCGGGTCCGGGCGATCGGCGGTCGCGGCTTCTCGCCGTCCTGGAAAGCGATCCGCGGCAGTCCGGCGGGCTGGGCCAGATCGCGTCGCAGTACGGTCGCGAGCGGTTGCCCGGTGACCTTCTCGATCAGCTGGCCCAGCAGCACGTAGCTCGGGTTGCTGTAGTCGTAGGTCCCCGGCCGGCTGATCGGTGTGGAGACGTGCGACAACGCCTGCTCGGCGGTCCAGTGCCGACCGGGCGCTGCACCGAGCGCGCGATCCAGCGTCGCGTAGTCGCCGGGCCCGTAGTCCGGTACGCCGGACGTCATGGAGAGGTGTTGCCGCACTGTCGCGTTGTTCGCCGTCAGCCGGTGCCGCACGTACTGCGTCAGCGGCGCGTCCAGGTCGAGCTTGCCTGCCCGGGCGAGCAGCAGGACCTCCGCCGCGACGAACGTCTTCGTGACGCTGGCGATCCCGAGGCTCGTGACCGGAGTCAGCTTGGTCCCGGTCGCGTCCGCCCCGGCGGCACCCGACCAGCTCCACTGGTCGGAGACGATCGCGGCCGTCACCCCGCGAGCGGCGACCTCGGCATCCGGGATGGCGGCGTACCGGCTAACGACCTGGTCGAGCACGGCCTGCAACTCCTCCGCGTCGGCCGGGCTCAGCACGGTGGTCGCCGGATCGGGCGCACGCTGGGTGGGCGGTGCCGCGGTCGGGGCCGGCTCGTCCCGGGCCAGGCTGGTGCAGCCGGTCAGTGCCACTGTCGCGGCACAAACAGCTGTCGTCAGAACCCGGTGCAGCGCCCCCATCTTCCGATGGTCTTCCCGCTGTCGGCGCAGGGCCAGAGCTCGTGCCGGCCGGTCACGCCTTAGTCGTACTGCCGGTCAACCGATCTTCCACGTGAGCGGCATCGACAGTACGCCGGTCGGCGGCAGGCCGAGAGCCGTCAGGGCGGAGGTCGCCACGCCGTCGAGGGTCAGGGGCTGGGTGGTGACGGCCAGGTCCTCGGTGGAGGTCGGCGGGCGGAGCCGGTCGAGGAAGGAGCGGCTGGGGACGTTGGCGAGGGCGATCTCGTCGCGGTCCAGGCCGGCGCGTGAGCAGGCGAGCTGGAGCGCGTGCTCGAAGCCGCCGAGCTCGTCGACCAGGCCGCGCTCGTGGGCGTCGGCGCCGGTCCAGACACGGCCGCGGGCCAGCGCTTCCAGCGCGTCGACGGCCAGGCCGCGGTCGTCGGCGGCCTTCGCGACGAAGTCGGTGTAGATCCGGTCGAGGGTCTCCTCGAGCCGCTCCCACTGGGCCGGGGAGAACTCCTCCTGCGCCGAGTACATCCGGGCGTTCTCGCCCTCCGACACGGCCTGCTGGGTGATTCCGATCCGGCCGAGCGCGTCCCGGACGACGCCCTTGCCGGACAGGACGCCGATCGATCCGGTGATCGTGCCGGGCTGCGCGACGATCACCTCGGCCGGCATCGCCACGAAGTACCCGCCGGACGCGGCGACGCTGCCCATCGACGCGATCACCGGCTTCCCGGTCGCGCGCAGGCGCAGCACCTCGAACCGGATCGCGTCGGAGGCGACGTACGAACCACCCGGGCTGTCGATCCGCAGTACGACGGCCTTGACCTTGTCGTCGTCGGCGGCGGCGCGCAGCGCGGCCGTGACGGTGTCCGAGCCGGTCCGCGGACCGCCGAGCGGCCCGCCGCCGGAGTTCCGGCCGACGGTGATGCCGCCGCTGACCCGGATGACCGCGACGACCGGCTTCGGCGGCCACGGGAGGTTGTCGAGCGCGTCGTGCAGCGTCCGCGGGCCGCGCCGCTGGTACCGCTCGACGAGCAACGGGGTCGTCTCACCGAGCCGCTTCTCCAGCTCGTCGTACACGGCCGAGCGGTACCCGAGCTGATCCACCAGCCCGGCCTCGCGCCCCGCCTCCGCGCCCAGCGGCGCCCGGTCCACGATCGACCGGACCTGCTCGACCGTCAGCGACCGCCCCTCGGCGATCCCGGCAACGATCTGCTCGTACGCCGACTCCGCCAGCCGCGACGCCATCTCGCGCGCGGGCCCGGTCATCTCCTTCTCGGTGAAGGTGTCGACCGCGGTCTTGTACTCCCGGCGCTTGCCGAACTGCGGGATCACGCCCGCCTTGTCCAGCGCACCCCGGACGAAGGTCGCCTGAACCGAGACCCCGGTGATCCCCAGCTCCCCCGACGGCTGCACCCAGATCTCGTCGAACGCCGTCGCCAGGTAGTACGGCACCGTCCCGCCGCCCACCTCACCGAACGACTCGGTCCACGCCACAGCGCGCTTCCCCGAAGCCCGGAACCCGGCCACGGCCGCCCGCAGGTCCTGCACCTGAGCCAACGACAAGGCCGGCCCACCCACGTGCGCGACCAGCCCCACGACGTGCTCGTCCTGAGCCGCCTTCCGCAGCCCGGCCACCAGCTCCCGCACGGTCGGCAGATGCCGAGCCCTGAACGCCGCCAACGGCGACCCGGGCGCCGTCTCCAGCACACCCCGAGTCAGATCCAGCTCCAGCAAGATGCCCGTCATACCCCGACCCTAGACCGGCGGTTCAACCGGCCGTGCGCACGCGGACGAAACTTCCGGCGGTGGGTAGGTACCGTGATGAGCACGCAACGGCGTGTGCAGGGGAGACCCCATGACCGGCAGGATCGAGAACCAGCCCGAAACAACCCTTGGACCGTTCTCCGCCCCAGGAGCGACGACAACACCTTGGGAGCTGACCGCAGAGGCATTGCGGCGGACGCAGAAGTTCTCCCTCGCCACGGTGCGTGCCGACGGGCGACCGCACGTGACGCCGCTGCTCGCGATCTGGGCGTTCGGCGCGATGTGGTTCGCCACCGGGGAGAACGAGCAGAAGGCGAAGAACCTCGCCGGCAACCCGCACTGCATCCTGACCACCGGCACGAACACGCTGACCGGCACGGACTACGTGATCGAGGGCGAAGCGGCGCTGGTCGCCGACCCGGACGACCGGAACGCCGTTGCGGAGGCGTTCGAGCAGGCATACGGGTGGCATCTGACCCGCGAGGACGGCACCTGGTACCGGATGGGTGACGCTCTCCGGTCCGGTGAGGTCCAGCTCTACCGCGTCGGGCCGACTGTCGCCTTCGCGTACCAGAACGGCACGGAGTTCTCGCAGACCCGCTACAGCTGGGCCTAGTGGTACGTCTGGCTGCTGGGGGGTGCGGATTCCATCCAGGCCAGTACGCCGGTGAGGGCTTCCTCGGTCATCGCGAAGTGGACGGTGCGGTCGCGGAGCTCGGCGTCGACGATGACGTGGCCGGCGTAGGTCACGAGGGGTTCGTTGCCGACCGGGCGGCGGGTGGTGACGCCTTGCAGCTGTCGGCGGTTGACGACGAGCTTGGGCCACCAGGCCAGGCTGAAGACGCGGAACCACTGGAGGTCGTCGCCGACGTAGCGGGCCAGGCCGAGGGCCCAGCCGCGGCCGTGGTCCTTCTCGGCGAGTTGGAGGCTGCAGTCGAACGTGCCGCCGTCCCTGGACAACCAGCGACGACGGCACGCGAAAGCGACGACCAGCAGTACGGCAGCAAGGAAACAGACCCCGACCACATCGAGGACTGTCCTCATATGCCGACCTCATTCCTGATGCCGGCGACTGAGCGGCACCTACTCCGAACCAGTTGGCCCAGAACCGTACTGACTGTGACGATGTTCAATTATTGCAGGTGCGGTCAGGACACCTGTTCGGCGGCCCGCACTCTGGCCTCGGCCAGGCGGACCAGCTCCTGCTCGTCGGCACTGTCGGTGCCGGCGGCCTGAGCCTGCTCGAGGGCGCGCTTGGCTTCCTCGAGATCGATGTCGTGACCCATCTCGGCGTTCTCGGCCAGGATCGAGACCCGGTCGTTGGCCACCGAGATGAAGCCGTCCGGTGCGGCGGCGACGAAGTACTCGTCGTCGAGGGTCCGCACCTGGACGGTCCCGCCCTGCAGCAGTCCCAGCAGCGGGGCGTGACCCGGGAGGATGCCGACGTCGCCGTCGGTGGTGCGGGCGATGACGATCTTCGCCCGCCCCTCCCAGACCACCCGCTCGGCCGCGACCAGCGCGACCTCGAGGTGCTTGCCGGTGTCCTCGGCCATCAGATGGTCAGAGCTCCTTCTGGAGCTCGGCCCAACGCCGCTCGACGTCGTCCAGCGACCCGGTGTTGAAGAAGGCCTGCTCGGCGATGTGGTCGGTCTCGCCCTCGGTGATCTTCTTGAAAGACTCGATGGTGTCCTTCAGCGGCACCGTCGACCCCGGGGTGTTGGTGAACTTCTCCGCCATGTAGGTGTTCTGCGAGAGGAACTGCTCGATCCGGCGCGCCCGCGCGACGGTGATCTTGTCCTCTTCGGAGAGCTCGTCGACACCGAGGATGGCGATGATGTCCTGCAGTTCCTTGTTCTTCTGCAGGATCTGCTTCACCCGGACGGCCACGTCGTAGTGCTCCTGGCCGATGTACTGCGGGTCGAGGATCCGCGACGTGGAGGTCAGCGGGTCGACGGCCGGGTACAGACCACGCGACGCGATGTCACGCGACAGCTCGGTGGTCGCGTCCAGGTGCGCGAACGTGGTGGCCGGCGCCGGGTCGGTGTAGTCGTCGGCGGGCACGTAGATCGCCTGCATCGAGGTGATCGAGTGACCACGCGTCGAGGTGATCCGCTCCTGCAGCACGCCCATCTCGTCGGCCAGGTTCGGCTGGTACCCCACCGCGGACGGCATCCGGCCGAGCAGCGTGGAGACCTCGGAACCGGCCTGGGTGAACCGGAAGATGTTGTCGATGAAGAGCAGCACGTCCTGCTCCTTCACGTCGCGGAAGTACTCCGCCATCGTGAGGGCCGACAGCGCGACCCGAAGGCGCGTGCCCGGCGGCTCGTCCATCTGACCGAAGACCAGCGCGGTGTCCTTGAAGACGCCGGCCTCCTCCATCTCACCGATCAGGTCGTTGCCCTCACGGGTGCGCTCACCGACCCCGGCGAACACCGAGGTGCCACCGAAGTTGTGGGCGATCCGGTAGATCATCTCCTGGATCATGACGGTCTTGCCGACGCCCGCACCGCCGAACAGGCCGATCTTGCCGCCCTGCACGTACGGCGTGAGCAGGTCCAGCACCTTGATGCCGGTCTCCAGCATCTCGGTCTTGGACTCGAGCTGGTCGAAGGCCGGGGCCTTGCGGTGGATCGGCCAGCGCTCGGCGATCTCGAACTCGGACTCGTCCTGGTTCAGGCACTTGCCGGTCACGGACCACACGCGGCCCTTGGTGACGTCGCCGACCGGGACGGAGATCGCCGCACCGGTGTCGCGCACCTCGGCACCGCGGACCAGGCCGTCGGTGGGCTTCATCGAGATCGCCCGGACCATGTTGTCGCCGACGTGCAGCGCGACCTCGAGGGTGATCGTCGTGGTGACGTCGCCCAGGGTGATGTCCACCTCGAGCGCGTTGTACATGTCCGGCATCGTGTCCGCGGCGAACTCGACGTCGACGACCGGGCCGATCACCCGGGCGACGCGACCGACGCCGCGAGCGCCCGCCTCGTTGTTGTTCTCGGTAACCGTGGCAGTCATCTCTCTCACTCGCTCCCGGCTGATGCATCGGCCAGCGCGCCCGCGCCACCGACGATCTCGCTGATTTCTTGGGTAATTTGGGCTTGACGCGCCTGGTTGGCCTCACGCGTCAGACGCTCGATCAGGTCCTGCGCGTTGTCGGTCGCGGACTTCATCGCCCGCTGCCGGTTGGCCAGCTCGGAGGCGGCCGCCTGCAGCATGCAGTAGTGGATCCGGCTGGCGACGTACTTGGGCAGCAACCCGTCCAGGACGTCCTCGGCGGACGGCTCGAACTCGTACAGCGGCAGTACGTCGTCCTCGGCCGGCGCCTCCTCGCCCTCGACGACCTCCAGCGGCAGCAACCGGATCACGTCCGGCCGCTGGGTCAGCATCGACACGAACCGGGTGAAGACGATGTGGATCTCGTCCACGCCGCCCTCCTCGGTCGGGGTCAGGAAGGCCTCGATCAGCGCGTCGGCGATCTCCCGGGCCCGGGTGAACGACGGCGCGTCGGAGTCACCGCTCCACGACTGCGCGACCTCGCGCTGCCGGAAGGTGTAGTAGGCGATCCCCTTGCGGCCGCTCAGGAACGGCACGATCTCCTTGTTGTCCTCGCGCAGCATCTGGTGCAGCCGCTCCCCCTCGCGGATCACCGAGGAGGAGTACGCACCGGCCTGACCGCGGTCGGAGGTGATCAGGAGAACCGCGGCCCGCTGGGGGTTCGGCTTCTCGGTGGTCAGCGGGTGGTCGACGTTCGAGAACGTCGCCACCGCCGACACGGCACGGGTGAGCTCACGCGCGTACGGACCGGCCGCCTGGGCGCGTTGCTGCGCCTTGACGATCCGGGACGCCGCGATGAGCTCCATCGCGCGGGTGAGCTTCTTGATCGTCGAGACCGAGGCCCGACGCTCACGAAGCTGCCGCAGACTGGCTGGCATGGGTTGATCAGCCCCGCTTCTGCCGGACGATCTGCTCCTGCTCGACGTCCTCTTCGTCCATCGCCGTGGCCTCCTCGCGACCGACCAGCAGCTCGCCGCCGGTGGTCTGGAAGGTCGGCTTGAAGGCGTCCAGCGCGGACTCCACGGCCTGGGCCGAGTCGTCCTCGAACTTTCCGCTCTCCCGGACGGCGTCGAGCACCTTGGAGTCACGCCGCAGGTAGTCGAGGAACTCACGCTCGAAGCGCAGCACGTCCTCGACCGGGACGTCGTCGAACTTGCCCGTCGTACCGGCCCAGATGGAGACCGTCTGCTCCTCGACCGGGTACGGCGAGTACTGCGGCTGGCGCAGCAGCTCGACGAGCCGCTGACCGCGGTCCAGCTGACGGCGCGAGGTGGCGTCGAGGTCGGAGGCGAACATCGCGAAGGCCTCCATCGCGCGGAACTGCGCGAGGTCGAGCTTGAGCGAGCCCGAGACCTTCTTCATGCCCTTGACCTGCGCGGCGCCGCCGACCCGGGACACCGAGATACCGACGTCGATGGCGGGACGGATGTTGGCGTTGAACAGGTCCGACTGCAGGAAGATCTGGCCGTCGGTGATCGAGATGACGTTGGTCGGGATGAACGCCGAGACGTCGTTGGCCTTGGTCTCGATGATCGGCAGACCGGTCATCGAGCCCGCGCCGAGCGCGTCGCTGAGCTTCGCGCAGCGCTCCAGCAGGCGGCTGTGCAGGTAGAAGACGTCACCCGGGTACGCCTCACGGCCCGGCGGGCGACGCAGCAGCAGCGACATCGAGCGGTAGGCCTCGGCCTGCTTGCTCAGGTCGTCGAACACGATCAGGACGTGCTTGCCCTGGTACATCCAGTGCTGGCCGATCGCCGAACCGGTGTACGGCGCGACGTACTTGAAGCCGGCCGGGTCGGACGCCGGGGAGGCCACGATGGTGGTGTACTCCATCGCGCCGGCCTCTTCGAGCGCGCCGCGCACCGAGGCGATCGTCGAGCCCTTCTGGCCGATCGCGACGTAGATGCAGCGGACCTGCTTCTTCGGGTCGCCGGACTCCCAGTTGGCCTTCTGGTTGATGATCGTGTCGATCGCGATCGCGGTCTTGCCGGTCTTGCGGTCGCCGATGATCAGCTGACGCTGGCCGCGGCCGATCGGGATCATGCCGTCGATCGCCTTGATACCGGTCTGCAGCGGCTCGCGGACCTCCTGGCGGTCCATCACGCCGGCCGCCTGCAGCTCCAGGGCACGGGTGCCCTCGAGGTCCTTGATCTCGCCCAGACCGTCGATCGGACGGCCCATCGGGTCGACGACGCGACCCAGGTAGCCCTCACCGACTGCGACCGACAGGACCTGACCGGTCCGGCGGACCTGCTGGCCCTCCTCGATGCCGTCGAACTCACCGAGGACGGCGACACCGATGTTGCGGACGTCCAGGTTCAGGGCGATGCCCCGGGTGCCGTCCTCGAACTCGAGCAGCTCGTTCGTCATCGCCGAGGGCAGGCCCTCGACGTGCGCGATGCCGTCACCGGCGTCGACAACGGTGCCGACCTCTTCGCGGGTCGCCGTCTCCGGCTCGTAGCTGGAGACGAAGCGATCCAGGGCGTCCCGGATCTCCTCCGGCCTGATCGTGAGCTCCGCCATTGTGCTTCCCTGCTTCCTTGACCTTGCTGGCCTGTTGTGGCTCTAAAGGCTTTGCCGACCCTTAGCGCCTGCTAATCGTTAAGGGGTCAGCCCGCGATGCGCCGTTGCGCCTCGTCGAGGCGGGCCGCGATGGTCCCGTCGATCACTTCGTCACCGATGTCCACCCGGACGCCGCCGACGACACCGGGGTCGACGATCACGTTCAGCTGGATCTGCCGTCCGTACTGCCGGCCGAGCAGCTCGGCCAGCCGGGCACGCTCGGCCTCGGTCAGGTCGGTGGCAACGCGAACGGTCGCGATGCTGGCACTGCGCCGGGCCGCCGCGGCGACCTGGTAGGCCCGCATCGCGCCGGCGAAACCGCGTCCCCGGCCGTCCACCGCGCGCTCGACCAGCCGTACGGTGACGGCGTCGACCTTGCCCTGCAGCAGTCCGCGGATCAGTTCCTGCCGGGCCTCGAGCGGGATGGTGCGATCGCTCAGCTTGCTCGCCAGCACCCGCTCGACCGCGACCACGCGGTCCAGGCGGAACAGCTGGTCCTCGAGCTCGTCCAGCTTGCCCTGCCCGTCGGCGAAGGCGACCTCGGCCTGCACGCTCAGGTCGTCCAGAGCGTCACCGAGGTCCCGGCCGCTGACCCAGCGGCCGACCACGGCGGCGGTGACGATCTCCAGCGCCTGGTCGGAGATCTTGCCGCCGAGCAGCTGCCGGACCAGGCCGGTCCGGCTCTCGGAACCGCGGGCCGGGTCGGTCAGCGCCCGGCGCAGCGACCCGTTGGTGTCGAGCACCTTGGCGACCGAGAACAGCTCGGCGCCGAGGCCCTCGGAGACGGTGACACCCGCCAGGGCCTCTTCGGCCCGGGCGAGTGACTCCTTCGAAGCGCCGCGCATCAGCCGTCCGTTCCGACAGCCTGCCGGGCCGACTCGCTCGACTCCAGCTCTTCCAGGAAGCGCTCGACCGTACGACGCTGACGCGCCTCGTCCTCGAGCGACTCCCCGACGATCCGGCCGGCCAGCGAGGTGGCCATCGAGCCGACCTCGCTGCGAAGCGTTGCGACGGCCTGCGTGCGCTCGGCGTCGATCTGGGTCCGGGCGTGGGTCACGATCCGCTCGGCCTCGACGTTCGCCTGCTCACGCATCTCCGCGATGATCTGCGCACCCTGCTCACGCGCGTCCTCACGGATCTTCGCAGCCTCCGAGCGAGCCTCGGCCAGCTGCGCGTTGTACTTGTCGAGCGCCGCCTTCGCCTCGGCCTGGGCCTGCTTGGCCTCGTTCATCCCGCCTTCGATCGCCGCGGTCCGGTCGGCATACGCCTTCTCGAACTTGGGAACGACGATCTTGGCGAAGGCGATGGCCAGCAGGACCAGGAAAACGAAGCCGAAGATGATCTCCGCTGTGTGCGGCAGCAGCGGACTGGGGGCTTCCTCAGACGCGGCTTCCGTCAACGGGAGAAGTTTCGTCAACATCTCTGTGTCCTGTCAGTCAAGGAGAAAGTACGGTCAGCTTGCCTTGAACACGAAGGCCAGGGCGATACCGATGATCGCCAGAACCTCGGTGACACCGAAGCCGATCCACGCGATCGACTGCAGCTTGGCCTGGGCCTCCGGCTGACGCGCGGTGCCGTTGATGACGGCGGCGAAGATCAGACCGACACCGACGCCCGGGCCGATCGCGGCGAGGCCGTAACCCAGAACGGCGATGTTGCCGGCAATCTCGAGAGCCATTTCAGTGTGTTCCTTTCGGTACGGATAAGGGCTATCCGGGGTTCCGTTGCTACGGGTCTAAAGGGGGTGCGGATCAGTGCTCGTCGGCGATCGCGCTACCGATGTACTGCGCGGTCAGCACGACGAAGATGTAGGCCTGGATGCACTGGACGAACAACTCCAGTCCGGCGATCGCGATGCCCATCAGCAGGGTGAGGATGCCGACGCCGCCGAGCGCGACGCTGCCGGAGTGCAGGATCATGTACTCGCCACCGAGCACGAAGACCAGCAGCAGGATGTGGCCGGCGAACATGTTCGCGAACAGTCGCAGGCTCAGCGAGATCGGCCGGACCAGGATGTTCGAGATGAACTCGATCGGGATCATCAGCGGCATCAGCCAGCCCGGCACACCGGCCGGCATGGTCTGGAGCTTGAAGTAGCCGCCCAGGCCGTGCTTCTTGATGCCGACCGCGTTGTAGATGACCCAGCTCATCACCGCGGCCACGTAGGCCCAGCCGATGTGGCTGAAGGTCGGGAACTGGATCAGCGGGATCGACGCCGCGACGTTGTTCAGCAGGATGAAGAAGAACAGGCCGCACAGGTACGGCACGTACTTCATGTGGTCCTGGCTGCCGATCGCGTCGCGGGCGATCGAGTTCCGCACGAAGTTGTACCCGAGCTCGCCCGCGAACTGCAGCTTGCTCGGCACGATCGCGGCCTTGCGGGAGGCACCCCAGAAGAACCAGACGATCACGATCACCGACAGCGCGGCCACCAGGACCGGCTTGGTGAACCACTCGACACCGTCGAAGATCGGCGGGGTCTCGAAGCTTTGTGGACCGGGCGGGATGAACTCGGTCGAAACGCCGGCAATCACCGGGTCTCCTCTCGCGTCGTGCTCAAGTCGTTCGCCATCGGGCTAGCGGCAGGGCGGCTCAGGGCAAGGCGGTCAACAACGTCAGACCCGGCAGAGCTCAGGACCGCCCGTACCGGAAGTGCAGCATCGCAATCGTGAGTCCGGATCCGAGGACGATGCCCACCGGAAGCAGAAACTGGGTGCCGAGCCAGCGATCCAACCCGAAGCCGATGCCCCCGTACACCAGGACACCGCCGATCAGGTAGGAGATGACCCGCCAGCCGTCGCCCGAGGTGTCGGGTGTCGGCTTCGGATCGCTGTGCTGGCTCATCGGCACCCGAAAGGTACCAGTCGGCGACACGCCGGGTCACATCGGCACCAGTGCCGTGCGCCACATCCGTTGTCACGGTTGGGAAACGGCTTGCCGACGTACTACGGACGGTGCTCATGCGGGGACCTCTTCGTCGAGGTCGTAGATCGGGACGCGCAGCCGCGACCAGGCCCAGATCTCGCCGGCCATCCAGCCCATCACGACCACCAGTGCACTGAGACCGAGGGCGGTCAGATTGACCGCCTCGTCCAGGGCTTGGGAGTTCAGGGCGATCGCGAGCATGCCACCGAAGAGCGCGATCCGGCCGGTGTAGGAGGCCATCGCGATGCCGAGCTGCGCGGTCGGACTGGTCTTGCGCGACAGGTGCAGCGCGAGGAGTCCGAGGCCGGAGAAGACGACCACCATCAGCAGTCCGAGCAACGCGCCCCACAGGCCCTCGAGGCCGGCTGCAACGGTCGCCACGGCGGCGGCGTTCACGCCGACGACCACGGCGGCAACCAACGCGCCGCGCAGCATCGCCAGCGCCGGGTGCCGAGTGGCCTGGCCGGCGGGTTCGTCGCTGCTTCGATGGGGAGCCATCTGGTGGTTCCGTCCTGCTGGCGACCGGGATTCTTGCCCTCGGTCGTCGGGTGGGCGGGGTCAGGGGTGACGCTTGCTTTCGGTGGTGCTTGTGAAAACTAGCACAAAGTCTGCACCGTCAGCAAAACGAGGTCCCTGCCGCTGTACGCCCACACCCTATCGGTAGGCCACACCGCCCACTGGTCTGGTCTCCCAGATCGACAGAGAAGTCCTGCAAGTTGCTGCAAATCAAAACTTGTATGGGCAGTTGCATGGATTGTCGCTGTTGTGACCTTCCGTGACAGCGTAGGAACGGAGGATCACTGGACCGAATAAAGGAAACTCATGATGATCCTGCGTCGCACCGCTCTCTCACTGACCGCCTGCGCACTGCTGTCGGCGGGCTTCACTGCTACCGCTGAGGCGGCCACCGACGCCACCGAAGGCGCCGTGCAGGTCACCAAGCTGAACGCTTGTGTAAACCTGATTTCCTGGCGTAACAGCAGCAGCACTCGCTACGTCACCGCGAAGAACACCTGCATCAGCACGCAGTGTTACAGGGTCGAACAGAAGTACATCGGTGACCCGCTGGTCTCTATTCCCGGCAACAGGACCCAGGAAGACGCCTACTCGTCAACCTTCTTCGGGCAGGGTATTCGGATCTACGGAGTCTCCTGCGACTGACATCCTCTACCGGAGGCTGCCGTTCAGTGGAGAGGGAGCCTCCGGTCCGTCAGACCTTCGCGAGCTTGCGGCCGGAGCGTCCGGGCAGACCGGTGGTCAGGACGATCGCGGTGACCGTCGCGGCGAGCACGATGAGGACCGTCCACCAGTCCAGCAGCAGGCCCAGGACGACCACGCCGAAGGCGATCAGGGCCGTCCAGAGGTACATCAGGAGGACCGCCCGGCGGTGCGAGTGGCCGCGCTGCATGAGGCGGTGGTGGAGGTGCAGCTTGTCGGCGGCGAACGGCGAGCGGCCTGCTTTCGTACGGCGTACGTAGGCCATCGTCAGGTCGAGCGCGGGGATCGCGAGCACCGCGATCGGCAGCACCAGCGGGAGCAGCGCGGGCAGCAGGCTCGAGCCGCCGACCTCGTACGGGACGGCGTTCGGGTCCATCTGGCCGGTCAGGCTGATCGTCGACGCGGCCAGCATCAGGCCGATCAGCAGCGAGCCGGAGTCGCCCATGAAGACCCGCGCTGGAAAGAAGTTGTGGGGCAGGAAGCCGAGACAGGCGCCGGCCAGCGCGACCGTGATCAGGGTCGAGGTGGTGGCGCGGTCGAGGTTCTGCTCGACGTTCAGCAGGTACGAGTAGGTGAAGAACGCGATCGCGCCGATCGTGGTGACGCCGGCGGCCAGGCCGTCGAGGCCGTCGACGAAGTTCACCGCGTTGCAGGAGACCAGCAGGATGCCGGCGGTGACGACGGCGAGCTGGGCCGGCGGCGGCGAGAGGATGCCGCCGGGCAGCGGGAGCCAGTACAGCTGGATGCCCTGGACGATCATCACGCCGACCGCGAGCACCATGCCGGCCAGCTTGGTGATCGGGTCGAGCTCGTACAGGTCGTCGATCACGCCGACCGCGCAGATCACCACGCCGCCGATCAGGATCGCCCGGGCGTCGTGCGCGACCTGCAGGCTGTCGCCGAGGAACGGCATGCTGGAGGCGACCAGGTACCCGGCGATCAGGCCGCCGAGGATCGAGACGCCGCCGAAGTACGGGATCGGGACCTTGTGCACGTCCCGCGCGCGAACCTTCGCGACCGCGCCGTAGCGCAGCGCGATCCTGCGGGCCAGTCCGGTCAGCAGGAAGGTCGTGGCCATCGCCACGAAGAAGACGAGCAGGTACGCGCGCACTAGTCCGCAGGCCTCACATCAGGTGCCTTCGAGTCGGCCGGCTTGCCCGGCTCCTCTGTGGACGCCGCCGGGACCTGATCGGTTGGCTCGACCGCCGGCGCGTCCTCCGCAAGCTTGTCCTGGACGTCTTCCGCAGGCTTGTCCTGGACGTCCTCGGCAGGCTTGTCCTCGGCGTCCGCGGCCTTCGGCTCCAGGTCCGTGGTCGCCTCCGGGACGACCTTGCGGATGTCCTCCATCGACAGCGCGCCGATCCGTACGACGTGCGGGACGTCGCCGGTCAGGTCGACGATCGTCGACGGCAGGCCGCCGGTCACCTCGCCGCCGTCCAGGTAGACCGCGACCGACTCGGCCAGCTGCGCCTCGGCGTCGTACACGTCGAGCGCCGCCGGCCGGCCGCTGAGGTTGGCGGAGCTGACCGCGAGCGGTCCCGTCCGGGACAGCAGCTCACGCGTGTTCTCGTGGTCGGGGACCCGCAGCGCGACCGTGCCCTGGGTGTCGCCGAGGTCCCACATCAACGAACCCTGCGCGTGGCAGATCACGGTCAGCGGCCCGGGCCAGAACTCCTGGCACAGCTTCCGGCCGTCCTCCGGTACGTCGGTCGCGAGGGCGTCCAGCGACTCGACCACCGAGATCAGCACCGGCGGCGGCATGTCGCGGCCGCGGCCCTTGGCGTCCAGCAGCCGCTGCACCGCGTCGGCCTTGAAGGCGTCGGCGGCCAGCCCGTACACGGTGTCGGTCGGCAGGACGACCAGGTCACCGGCCTCGATCGCGTCCACGGCGGCGCGGTAGGCCGGCGCCAGTTCGTCTCCGGTGAAGTCAAAGCGCTCGCTCACGCAGTGAATCGTGCCACTCCCCCGGTCACGCACTCCAGTTGGGGCAGTCCCGGCCAGAGCTGACACCCGATTGTCAGGGATCACCAGCGTCTTGAGCGTGCTTCTGACAATCGATTGTCAGCAACGCGACGTCACCCACCCGCTTTGCTGTAAAAATCCTGCATGACTCTGTCCCGGGACTTCCTCACCGGCCTGCCGAAGGCCGAACTGCACGTCCACCACGTCGGGTCCGCGTCGCCGCGGATCGTCGCCGAGCTGGCCGCCCGGCACCCCGGCTCGCCGGTGCCGGCCGACCCGGCCGCGCTGGCGGAGTACTTCTCCTTCACCGACTTCGCGAAGTTCATCGAGGTCTACCTGACCGTCGTCGACCTGATCACCACCCCGGACGACGTCCGGCTGCTCACCTACGAGATCGCCCGCGAGATGGCGGCGCAGAACATCCGCTACTCCGAGCTCACCGTCACGCCGTACACGTCGGTGGTCCGTGGGATCGCCGCCGAGGCGTTCTGCGAGGCGATCGAGGACGCCCGGACCGCGGCCGAGAAGGAGCTCGGCGTGACGCTGCGCTGGATCTTCGACATCCCCGGCGAGGCCGGCCTGCCGGCCGCCGAGGAGACGCTGCGGATCGCCACCAAGATCCGTCCCGACGGGCTGGTCGCGTTCGGCCTGGGCGGCCCGGAGATCGGCGTCCCGCGGCCGCAGTTCGCGCCGTACTTCGAGCAGGCGCTGGCCGCCGGTCTGCACAGCGTCCCGCACGCCGGTGAGACCACCGGTCCGGAGACGATCTGGGACGCGCTGCGCTCCCTGAAGGCCGAGCGGATCGGGCACGGCACGTCGGCGATGCAGGACCCGGAGCTGGTTGCGTACCTGGCCGAGCACCGGATCCCGCTCGAGGTGAGCCCGACCTCGAACCTGGCCACCCAGGCGGTCGCCTCGTACGCCGAGCACCCGCTGCCGGCGATGGTCGAGGCCGGCCTGGTCGTCACGATCAACTCCGACGACCCGCCGATGTTCGGCACCGATCTCGTCACCGAGTACGGCGTCGCCACCGACCTGCTGAAGCTCGACGAGGCCGGCGCCGCCGACCTGGCGCGTACCGCCGTCCGGGTCTCCTTCGCCGAACAGTCGGTCAAGGACCAGCTGATCGCCGAGATCGACGCGTACGTGGGCTAGTTGACCCGCCGGAGCTGCCACGTCTGACCGGCAGCTCCGGTGAAGGCCTGCTGGGTCACGCGTTCGTTGCTCCCGGCATCGGTCACGGCCAGACCGGTCAGCGTGTTGAGTACGCCGTACAGGTCTCCGCCCAAGGGATGCAAGGTCCAGCGCATGCCGTCCTGGCCCTTGCAGGTGTACTGCAGGACCTGGGTGCCCGGTGCGGTGCCGCTGAAGGCGCTGTCGGCGCACTTGCCGCTGCTGACGTTCTGCAGCTGCCAGCCGGTCGCGTACTGGAAGCGCCACTGCTGGTTGGCCTCGCCACTGAAGGGCTGACGGCTGATGTACGCCAAGTCGTCCGCGGAGGCGACGCTCAGCGCACCACCGGTCGCCGGGTTCACGAACTCGTAGACCTGACCGTGCCGTGGACCGGGCCGGGCATCCGGCACGGCGTTCTTGATCAGCCAGTCGCTGTTGGCGACGTTCCAGTGCGTCGCCAGGTAGCTGCCGGCCGGTGGGTTCGTGCTGAAGTAGTCGTCCTTGTTGCAGTCCAGCAGCCGGTCGCTGTCCTTCTCGGGGCAGACGACCGTCGTACCGGAGCCGTAGCACATCAGGTCCCACTCGTCGGTGCAGTGGCCGTTGTAGTGCGGTGCCGAGCTCTGGACCGCGCCGAAGGTGTGGCCGAGCTCGTGGGCGGCGGCGTTGAAGCCCCAGCAGTTGGCCGACGCGTCCACCCGGGCGTAGCCGGTGTTGCGGTTGTTGGCGTTGTCCAGGCCGGGCCGGTCGTCGCCGTACAGAGTGCCGAGGCCGCAGGTCTTCTTGGCGTCGGCGAAGACCAGGTACTTGCGGTTGGGGTCCTGGTAGCCGAGCTTCTGCAGCGCGGTGATCATCGTGTCCCAGGTGTCCAGACCGCCCTTCGGCAGCGCGACCTCCCGCACGCTGATCCGGCAACCGTCGCCGTCCGCCTCGGTGACGAACCGGACGTGCCGACTGGCTCCGGTCTGCGCGGCGCTGTCGTTGTACGCCGCGTCGATCTCGTGCGACCAGGCCCGGAACGACGGCACGAACAGCGCCAGCCGTGACACCTGCTGCGTCTCCCGCGCGTACATCACCTGCACCCGCTTGCCGGCCTTGCCGTCGCCCTCGCAGACGATCGGGTGCGCGGCGATGGTCGCCTCGGCGATGCCTGACTCGAGCGGCCGCGCCTCGCCTTGCAGCGTCATCCCCGGCAACGCATCAGCCGGGGCCGGCGGCGACAGCGGCACGGCACCAGCAGCCAGTACGGCGACCAGCGTGCTGAGCAGTGACATCGGCGGCTCCTCAAGGGTGATTCACGGAGAGCGACAACATCATGACAGCGCGCGAGGCGTGACACGCCGGGACCTTGCTCTGTCGGTCGTGCGTGGTTCCCTTGACCGGTGCGCAAGCTACCCGTCCTCAGCGCGACCGCAGTGTTGCTCGGCCTCCTCACCGGCTGCAGCGACGAACCTGCCGGCGCCGGTCCGACGCCGGGCAAGCCTCCGGCGACCACCCAGAGTTCCGCACCGACCACCCCGACCCCTGCCCCACCGGCTGAGGGCGACCTGCCCCGCGGTGGCCGGACGATCTTCCCGCAGCACCAGCTCGTCGGGTACGTCGGCCTGCCCGGCTCCCCCGCGCTGGGTCCGCTCGACAAGAACATCGACGCCAAGGCCGCCCAGCTCGACAAGCTCGCGACGTCGTACGCCGGTGGCCGCACGCCGCTGCCGGTGATGGAGCTGATCGTCGTGATCGCCAACGACCACCCGGGCAAGGACGGCCAGTACCGCGCCCGCCTCACCGACGAGAAGATCCAGCCGTACCTGGACACCGCGCGCAAGCACAAGATGCTGCTGCTGCTCGACGTCCAGCCCGGTCGCGCCGACAGCCTGACCGAGATCAAGCGGCTGGAGAAGTGGCTGAAGGAACCCGACGTCGGCCTGGCCTTCGACCCCGAGTGGGCGGTCGGTCCGGGTCAGGTCCCCGGTCGCGTCTTCGGCCGGACGACCGGCGCCGAGCTGACCGCGATCGCGTCGTACCTGTCGGGCCTGGTCAAGGTGAACAACCTGCCCGAGAAGGTCTTCGTCTTCCACCAGCTCTCGTCGCGCATCCTGAGCAACGAGAAGGCCTTCCAGCAGCAGCCCGGCGTCGTCACGATCAAGTCCGTGGACGGCATCGGTCACCGCGCCGACAAGGAATCCACCTGGCGCAAGCTCACACCGACGATGGCCCCCGGTGTGCACGCGGGCTTCAAGCTCTTCTACAAGGAGGACACCCGGCACGGCCCGCTGATGACGCCCGCCCAGGTGATGGCGCTGAAGCCACGGCCGGAGTTCGTCGTTTACGAGTAAGGGCTAAACCCGGCGGCCGGTTGCGAAGCGGTGGCGGCCGGCCAGGTCGAGCTGGTCGCGGACCTCGGTGAACTGGCCGGTCGCGGCGAAGACGGCCGGGGCGGACTCGCCCTGGACGTCGGCGTGCTCGCAGCCGAACCAGCCGCCGGGCTTGAGCAGGCGGGCCGCGGTGGCCGCGACGACCTTGATCTCGTCCAGGCCGTCGTCACCGGACCACAGCGCGAGCGCCGGGTCGTGGTCGCGCACCTCGGCCGTGACGGACTCCCAGGCGGTCAGCGGGATGTACGGCGGGTTGGCGATCACCGCGTCGACCTGGCCGTCGAGCTCCGGCAGGCAGCCGTCGATGTCGCCCTCGTGCAGCGTCGCGCCGGTGCCGGCCAGGTTGCGGCGAGCCCAGACGCAGGCCTCCGCGGACAGCTCGACCGCGTGCACCGTGCTGTCCGGGCGCTCGGTCGCGACGGCTCCGGCGATCGCGCCCGAACCGCTGCACAGGTCGACGACCAGCGGCGCCTCGACGTCCTTGAGGCGGTCGAGCATCCAGCCGACCAGCACCTCGGTCTCCGGGCGCGGGACGAAGACGCCCGGGCCGACGACCAGCTCGCGGTAGCGGAAGGCCGCCGTACCGGTCAGGTGCTGGAGCGGTTCGCGCTGGGCGCGACGACCCACCAGTACGTCGTACCGCTCGAGCTGGTCGTCGGTGAGGTCGACCAGGCCGAGCTGCAGCCGCGAGGTGCCCGCCACGAACGCGAGCAGCTCGGCGGCGTCGTACTCGGGCGAGGCCACACCGGCCTGGGCGAGCCGCTCGGTGGCGGCGGCGATCAGCTGGCGAGTGTTCACTGGTGGGACTCGACGGCGTCCAGCCGGGCGGCCATGTCGGCGTCGGTGAGCGCCTGGATGACCGGCGCCAGGTCGCCGCCGAGAACCTGGTCCAGATTGTGCGCCTTGTAGCCGACGCGGTGGTCGGAGAAGCGGTTCTCCGGGAAGTTGTAGGTGCGGATCCGCTCCGAGCGGTCCACCGTTCGGATCTGCAGGCGCCGCGCGTCCGAGGCCTCCTGGTCGGCCGCCTCCTGGGCCGCGGCGAGCAGCCGGGAGCGCAGGACCCGCATCGCCTGCTCGCGGTTCTGCAGCTGGGACTTCTCGTTCTGCATCGAGACCACGATGCCGGTCGGCAGGTGGGTGATCCGCACCGCCGAGTCGGTCGTGTTGACGCTCTGACCGCCCGGGCCGGACGAGCGGAACACGTCGATCCGCAGGTCGTTCTGGTCGATCTCGACGTCGACGTCCTCGGCCTCGGGCAGCACCAGGACCCCGGCCGCGCTGGTGTGGATCCGGCCCTGCGACTCGGTCACCGGCACCCGCTGGACCCGGTGCACGCCACCCTCGAACTTCAGCTTCGCGTACGGCGCCTCGCCGGGCTCGGGGGTGCCCTTGGCCTTCACCGCGACGGTGATCGACTTGTACCCGCCGAGATCGGACTCGGCCGAGTCGAGCACCTCGGTCTTCCAGTTCTGCGACTCGGCGTACTTCAGGTACATCTTCAGCAGGTCGCCGGCGAACAGCGCCGACTCGTCGCCGCCCTCGCCGGCCTTGATCTCGAGGATCGCGTCCTTGTCGTCGCTCGGGTCGCGCGGGACCAGCAGCATCCGCAGCTTCTCGGTCAGCTCGTCGCGACGGGCCTCCAGCTTGACGGCCTCCTCGGCGAACGCCGGGTCCTCGTGGGCCAGCTCCTTGGCCGCCTCGATGTCGTCGGCGGTCTGCAGCCACTCGTCGTACGCGCGCACCACCGGCGCGAGCCCGGCGTACCGCTTGCCGACCCGGCGAGCGTTGGCCTGGTCGGAGTGCAGCTCGGGGTCCGACATCTGCCGCTCCAGCTCGGCGTACTCCGCCTTGAGCGATTGCACCGCTTCGAACATCGGTCACTCCTTCCAGCAGGTCTTGTGGGTACAACACAAACCGCGCGCCGGTTCGCGGACCCCTGGAGGAGTCGCGAACCGGCGCGCGGTGGAAAAGCTATTTCTTGGCGTAGCGCTTCTCGAAGCGGGCGACCCGGCCGCCGGTGTCGAGGATCTTCTGCTTGCCGGTGTAGAACGGGTGGCACTGCGAGCAGACGTCGGCGTGGATCGAGCCCGACTCGGACGTCGAGCGCGTCTCGAAGCTCGCGCCGCAGGTGCAGGTCACCTTGGTGTCGACGTACGTCGGGTGGATGTCGCTCTTCATGGATCTCCTAGGTCTCAGGTGCCCCGGGTCGCCCGCACGGTGCTGACGTGAACCGGAACCAACAGACAAGTCTGCCAGGTACAGACCGAACCGACCAAACCGGGGTAATCGGTCTGGTCGGTTCGGGGGTTGCTGCTAGTTGCCGTCGTCCGTCGAGCGTCCGCCGCCGGTGCTCGGCGTGGTCTTGTTGACCTGGAGCAGGAACTCGATGTTCGACTTGCTCTCCTTGAGCTTGCCGATCAGCAGCTCCAGCGCCGCCTGGCCGTCCAGCGCGGACAGCACCCGGCGGAGCTTCCAGACCACCTGGGTCTCGTCCTTCGACATCAGCAGCTCCTCGCGGCGGGTGCCGGAGGCGACGACGTCGATGGCGGGGAAGATCCGGCGGTCGGCGAACTCGCGGCGCAGCCGCAGCTCCATGTTGCCGGTGCCCTTGAACTCCTCGAAGATGACCTCGTCCATCTTGGAGCCGGTCTCGATCAGGGCCGTGGCCAGGATCGTCAGCGAACCGCCGTCCTCGATGTTGCGGGCCGCGCCGAAGAACCGCTTCGGCGGGTACAGCGCCGAGGAGTCGACACCACCGGACAGGATCCGGCCGCTGGCCGGCGCCGCGATGTTGTACGCGCGGCCCAGGCGGGTGATCGAGTCGAGCAGGACGACCACGTCGTGGCCGAGCTCGACCAGGCGCTTGGCCCGCTCGATCGCCAGCTCGGCGACCGTGGTGTGGTCGTCGGCCGGACGGTCGAAGGTCGAGGCGATGACCTCACCCTTGACCGTGCGCTGCATGTCGGTGACCTCTTCGGGCCGCTCGTCGACGAGCACGACCATCAGGTGCACTTCGGGGTTGTTCGTGGTGATCGCGTTGGCCAGCGCCTGCAGGACCATCGTCTTGCCGGCCTTCGGCGGCGACACGATCAGACCACGCTGGCCCTTGCCGATCGGGCTGACGATGTCGACGATCCGGGTGGTGAGGATGCCCGGTTCGGTCTCCAGGCGCAGCCGCTCGGTCGCGTACAGCGGGGTGAGCTTGTTGAAGTCCTGGCGCTGCTTGGCGATCTCCGGGTCCGACCCGTTCACGGTGTCGATCCGGACCAGCGGGTTGAACTTCTCCTTGCGCTCACCGTCGGACGGCTGCTTCACCGCACCGGTGATCGCGTCGCCCTTGCGCAGGCCGTAGCGCTTGACCATCGACAGCGCGACGTACACGTCGTTCGGGCCGGGCAGGTAGCCGCTGGTCCGGACGAACGCGTAGTTGTCGAGCACGTCGAGGATGCCGGCGGCGGGGACCAGGACGTCGTCCTCGCTGATCGTCGGTTCCGGGTCGAAGCGCTCGCCGCGACCGCGGTTGCGGGTGTTGTCGCGCCCACCGGCGTCGCGGCCGTCGCGGTTGCGGTCCCGGTCGCGGCCCCGGCGGCGACGACGGCGGCCGTCGCCGTCCTGGTCGTCGGCGCCGCGGTCGTTGCGGCTGTCGTTGCGCGAGTCGGTCCGGCCGTCGTTGCGGCTGTCCGTCCGACCGTCGGTGCGGGAGTCGCCCCGGCCGTCGGTGCGGGAGTCGTTGCGGCCGTCGGTCCGGGAGTCCCCGCGACCGTCGTTACGGGTGTCCCCGCGGCCGTCGGTGCGACCGTCCGTACGACCGTCGGTGCGGGAGTCGCCCCGGCCGTCGGTGCGACCGTCGGTGCGGTTGTCCGCCCGGCCGTCGGTGCGGGCGTCACCCCGGCCCTCGGTGCGGCCGTCCGTACGACCCTCGGCGCGGTTGCGCTCGCGGCCACCGTCACGGGCCTGCTGGCCGTCGCGGTTGCCGTCGCGGTTCTGGTTCTCACGCGTGCGGGTGCGCTCGCGGCCACCGTCGCGGGTGCGGTCCTCGGACCGACCCTCGCGCTCGTCGGTACCGGCCGGCGCGGTCGTGGCGCCGTTCTGCGCGGCGCGGTCGGTGACCTGCGGCGCGCTCTCGGTGACCGGAGCCTGGACGACGCTCGCGCCGTTCTGGGCGTCGGAGCCCTTGAGGTCGGCGCCCTTGGCGTCGGCGGTCCTGGCCTCGGCGGTCACGCTCGGGGCGGCGGCCCCGTTCTGCTCGGCGGCCGTCTCGGCCGCGGCGGCGCGGGCCCGGCGACTGCCGCCCTCGCGCACCGGAGCCTCGGCCGGCGCGCTCTTGGCGCGCGTCACCGTCGGCGCGGAAACAACCTCAGGGACCGCTTCGTCCAGGGTCGGCTGGCTCGACCGGGCGCGGGTGGCGCCACCAGTCGAACTACCGCCCTGAGCGGCCTTGATCGCCTCGATCAGCTGGCCCTTGCGCAGCGCGCCGGTGCCCTTGATGCCGAGCGTCCCGGCGAGCTGCTTGAGCTCGGGGAGCAGCATGCCTTCGAGGCCGCCTCCGGTCTTGCGGCGCCGCGTGCTCGCGCTCGCTTCGGGCGCGGTAGCGCCGTTGGAGGCTTCAACAGTTTCTGTCACGTGAGGTCCTTCCCACACGGATGAACGATGTCCTGACCGGCTCATCGCCCGGAATCAGCTCCCACGGCCGGCGGACGGCATCGTGGGTACAAGAGGTTCTCGCTGGATCCGGTCCCCCGAAAGTCTCCGGCGCAGGCGGCGCAGGTCATCTACTGGGAGATCGCCACGGACACCTGGGTGCCGGGAACACAGCCCGGAAGCGGCGAGAGTCACCGATCACCTGGAGGGGATCGGGTGAGTCGAGACTAGCACCACAGAGGGTCCTTCTGCTGACTCGTGGGGTACAACGCGTGTCCGGTCCTGATCATTCCGCCCAGGGCGAACTAGAGCGTCTTGTCGTCGAACCGGGCGCGGGTGCTTGCGGTGCTCGGCTCCCCGGACCAGACCTGTACGCCGGCTGGATCGATCGCCAGGTCGTGCCGCGTCCAGCCGTCCGGAGCCGCCGGCAGCGCCGGGATCTCCTTGCCCGAAAGGGCATCCAGCACCAAAACGGTAGGACCGGCTCCGCTGACCACGGCCGCCCAACCACTCCCCCGGAGCTTGTGCACGAGGGCCAGCGTCTCCGGCATCACCGGTTCTCTGTACTCCTGGTGCAGGCGGTCCTCGGTCGCCGTCATCAGCAGTCCAGGCCGCGACGTGATCGCCGTCACCAGCAACGCGGCCCGTCCGGCGTTCGCCGCCGCGTCCGCGTGCGGTACGGCGTCCGGAAGCAACCCACGTGCTTGCTTCGTCAGGACTTTCACCTCGGGAACGTAGACCGTCGCGCGCAACTCCGCGACCGGATCGTTCCGCACCGCCCGGCCGACGCCACCGTCGACCCAGGCCGTCGTGAACCCACCCAACGCGGCCGCCGCCACGTTGTCCGGATGCCCCTCGAGCTCGTTGGCCAGCGCGACCACGTGCTCCCGATCGAGCTCGACACCCGCCAGCCCGTACGCCGCCGCGATTCCCCCGACGATCGCCGCCGACGAAGACCCCAGCCCCCGCCCGTGCGGCACCCGGTTCTCGCACTTCAGCACGAAGCCCGGCACAGAAACGCCAAGAGCATCCAGCCCAGCCCGAACAGCCCGCACCACCAGATGCGACTCGTCGAGCGCGACCTCCCCAGCCCCGGCTCCGGACACCTCGACGGAAACCCCGGAGCCGCCAGGGATCACCGTCAGCTCGTCGTACAAACCAAGCGCAAGCCCGAAGGCGTCGAAGCCCGGCCCCAGGTTGGCACTCGTCGCAGGCACCCGAACCCGCACCTCCCCCGGCCCTGCGGGCCGAGGGTCGGTGGGGAGAGAAAGGCCTGACGGAGTCGACTCCAACTCAGACCAGTCCGGCAACTCGGGCGACCGCGTCGGTATCGGCGGGGGTGACCACTGCTTCGGCCGGTGGGGCCGACGACAGTGCGGTGTCGATGTCCTTGAGGCCGTGGCCGGTGACCGTGATGACCACCGTCTGACCACCGTCGACTCGACCGGCTGCCTTCAGTTTCAGCAGGCCTGCCACGCCGGCCGCCGACGCGGGCTCGACGAAAACGCCTTCGCGGGCGGCGAGTTCGCGTTGGGCGGCGAGGATCTGGTCGTCGGTGACGGCCTCGATCAGGCCGCCGGACTCGTCGCGGGCGTTCTCGGCCAGCGTCCAGGACGCCGGGTTGCCGACACGGATCGCGGTCGCCAGGGTGTCCGGCTGCGCGACGATCGCGCCGTTCACGATCGGCGCCGCGCCCTCGGCCTGGAAGCCCCACATCCGCGGCCGTCGCGACGACACCTTGTCCTTGGCGTACTCGCCGTACCCCTTCCAGTACGCCGCGATGTTGCCCGCGTTGCCCACCGGCAGCACGTGCAGGTCCGGCGCGTCGCCGAGGGCGTCGACCACCTCGAACGCGGCCGTCTTCTGCCCTTCCAGGCGGACCGGGTTGACCGAGTTCACCAGCGCGACCGGGTAGTGCTTGCCCAGTTCGCGCACGATCCGCAGGCAGTCGTCGAACCCGCCGTCGACCTGCACCAGCTGCGCGCCGTGCACGATCGCCTGCGCGAGCTTGCCCTGCGCGATCCGCCCGGCCGGGATCAGCACCAGCGGGATCAGCCCGGCCCGCACCGCGTACGCCGCGGCCGAGGCCGACGTGTTCCCGGTCGAGGCGCAGACGACGGCCTTGTCCCCGGCCTGCGCGGCCAGCGAGATCGCGACCGTCATGCCGCGGTCCTTGAACGAACCGGTCGGGTTGTTGCCCTCGACCTTGAGCCAGACCTCGCAGTTGGTCTGCTCGGACAGCCATTGCGCGGCCACCAGCGGCGTACCGCCTTCGCCGAGCGTGACCACCGGAGTGTCCGTCGAGACCGGAAGCCGGTCGCGGTATTCCTCGATCACGCCTCGCCACTGGTGCGCCATGGCTAGTCTCCTTCTACCCGCATCACACTGCTGACTTCACGAACGATGTCCATGTCGCGCAGGGTCTCCACGGTGGCCGAGAGCGCGGCGTCGGTGGCGGTGTGGGTGACCACGACGAGTTGCGCGTCACCGCCCCGGCCCTCCTGGCGGACGGTCTGGATCGACACGTCGTGCTCGGAGAACGCGTGGGCCACCGCGGCCAGTACGCCGGCCTTGTCGGCCACGTCCAGCGACACGTGGTAGCGGGTCATCGCGTCGCCCATCGGCCGCACGGCTCGCTGGGTGTACGACGACTCGCCGACCCCCGGCACTCCCTTGAGCCGGTTGCGCGCGGCGGACACCAGATCCCCGAGGACAGCACTGGCCGTCGGGGCGCCGCCGGCACCACGACCATAGAACATCAGCTGGCCGGCTGCTTTGGATTCCACGAAAACGGCGTTGTAGGCGTCCCGGACCGAGGCCAGCGGGTGGTTCAGCGGGATCATCGCCGGGTAGACGCGGGCGCTGACCGAGTCGGTCACCTCGTCCAGCTCGCAGATCGCCAGCGACTTCACGACGCAGCCCATCTCGCGGGCCGAGGCGATGTCGGTCGCGGACACGTCGGTGATGCCCTCGCGGTGCACGTCGGCGATCGAGACCCGGGTGTGGAAGGCGAGGCTGGCCAGCAGCGCGGCCTTCGCGGCGGCGTCGAAGCCCTCGATGTCGGCGGTCGGGTCGGCCTCGGCGTACCCCAGCGCCTGCGCCTCGGCCAGCGCCTCGTCGAACCCGGCGCCGGTGGAGTCCATCTTGTCCAGGATGTAGTTCGTCGTGCCGTTGACGATGCCCATCACCCGCGTCACGTCGTCACCGGCCAGCGACTCGCGCAGCGGCCGCAGGATCGGGATCGCGCCGGCCACGGCGGCCTCGAAGTACAGGTCGCGCTCGTACTTCTCGGCGGCGGCGAACAGCGTCGGCCCGTCCTCGGCCAGGAGCGCCTTGTTCGCGGTGACGACCGAGGCGCCGTGCTCGAGCGCGGTCAGGATCAGCCCGCGGGCCGGTTCGAGCCCGCCGATCACCTCGATCACCAGGTCCAGGTCGTCGCGGCTGACCAGGGCCTGGGCGTCGGTGGTGATCAGCGACGGGTCGACGGCGATGTCCCGCTCACGCCCACCCCGCCGTACGGCGATGCCCGCGATCTCCAGCGGGGCGCCGACCCGCGCGGCGAGGTCGTCGGCGCGCGTCGTCAGGATGCGAACGACCTCGGTGCCGACGACGCCACAGCCCAGCAGGGCCACCTTCAAAGGCTTGCTCATTCGGCCCCCATGTCCAGAAGCAGCAGGTCGTCCTCGGTCTCACGCCGGACGACGACGCGGGTCTGTCCGTCCTTGACCGCGATCACCGGTGGCCGCGGGACGTGGTTGTAGTTGCTCGCCATCGAACGGCAGTACGCGCCCGTGCCCGGCACGGCGACCAGGTCGCCCGGGCCGACGTCGGAGGGCAGGAACTCGTCCTTGACCACGATGTCGCCGGACTCGCAGTGCTTGCCGACCACGCGCGCCAGCGTCGGGGTGGTGCCGGAGTACCGGTTCGCCAGGGTGCAGGAGTAGTCCGCGTCGTACAGCGCGGTGCGGATGTTGTCGCTCATCCCGCCGTCGACCGACACGTACGTGCGGGAGGCGCCGGCGTCCAGCGCGACCTCCTTGACCGTGCCGACCGAGTAGACCGTGCAGACCGCCGGGCCGACGATCGCGCGCCCGGGCTCGATCGAGATCCGCGGCGCCTCGACCTCGTACGCCCGGCACTCGTGCTCGACGATCTTGGTCATCTCGGTGGCGAGCTGCGCGGGATCGGCCGGGTCGTCCTGCGTCGTGTAGGCGATTCCGAATCCGCCGCCCAGGTCGAGCTCGGGCATGTCCACCCCGAGCTCGTCGGAAACCCTTGCGTGCAAGGCGATCAGGCGCTTCGCGGCCAGCTCGAACCCGGACGTGTCGAAGATCTGCGAGCCGATGTGCGAGTGCAGGCCGAGCAGCTCCAGCTCGGCGGCTTCGTTGACCTTGGCAACGGCTTCGAAGGCCGCGCCGGAGGTGATCGAGAAGCCGAACTTCTGGTCCTCGTGCGCGGTCGCGATGTACTCGTGGGTGTGCGCCTCGACGCCCGCGGTGACCCGGACCATCACCGGCGCGACCAGGCCGCGCTCGGCGGCCAGCTCGATCAGCCGGTCGATCTCGAACAGCGAGTCGACGATGATCCGGCCGACCCCGGCCTCCAGCGCGCGGGTCAGCTCCTGCACGGACTTGTTGTTGCCGTGGAATCCCAGCCGCTTCGGGTCGGCGCCGGCCCGCAGCGCGACGGCGAGCTCACCACCGCTGCAGATGTCGAGGTTGAGCCCCTCCTCCATCACCCAGCGGACGACCGTCGTACAGAGGAAGGCCTTGCCGGCGTAGTAGACGTCCATGTCCTTGAACGCGGTCCTGAACGCGCGCGCCCGGCTGCGGAAGTCGTCCTCGTCCAGCACGTACGCCGGGCTGCCGTGCTCGGCGACCAGGTCGCGCAGGTCGACACCGCCGACGACCAGCGAACCCTCGGCCGACTTCTTCGCCGTACCGGACCAGAGCGCCGGGACCAGGTCGTTGACGTCGCGGGGCGCCCGCAGCCACGGCGGCGCCTTGTGCCCGATGTCGGCGTGCAGCGTGCCCGCCTCGTGCGCCCTCACATCCGCTCCGGAGCGGAGACGCCGAGCAGGTCCAGCCCGTTGGCGAGCACGGTCCTGGTCGCACCGACCAGGGTCAGGCGAGCCTTGTGCACCGGCTCCACCTCCTCGTCGCCGCGCGGGAGCACCCGGCAGCTGTCGTAGAACTTGTGGAAGGCGGACGCGGTGTCCTCCAGGTAGCGGGCGATCCGGTGCGGCTCGCGCAGCTCGGCCGCCGTCGCCACGATCCGCGGGAACTCGGCCAGCGCGCGCAGCAGGTCGCCCTCGCGCTCGTGGCTGAGCAGGCCCGGGTCGAACTCGTCCAGCTTGATGCCCAGGTCGCCGGCGTTGCGCAGGATCGAGGCCAGCCGGGCGTGCGCGTACTGCACGTAGTAGACGGGGTTCTCGCTGGCCTGGCGGGTCATCTCCTCGATGTCCAGCGTCAGCGGCGAGTCGACCGGGAAGCGGTTCAGCGTGTACCGCAGGGGGTCGACGCCGCCCTCCTCGACGAGCTCGGCCAGCGTGACGATGGTGCCGGCCCGCTTGGACAGCTTCATCTCCTCGCCGTTCTTGAGGATCTTCACCAGCTGGCCGATCAGGATCTCGATGTTGTGCTCGGGGTCGTCGCCGGCGCAGGCCGCGATCGCCTTCAGGCGGTTCACGTACCCGTGGTGGTCGGCGCCGAGCAGGTAGATCGCGACCTCGAAGCCGCGCTCGCGCTTGTTCACGTAGTACGCCGCGTCCGAGGCGAAGTACGTCGGCTCGCCGTTGGACCGGATCAGCACCCGGTCCTTGTCGTCGGTGAAGTCGGTCGTGCGCATCCACAGCGCGCCGTCGTCGTCGTACAGGTGGCCCTGGGCGCGGAGCTTCTCGATCGCGTGGCCGACGCCGTCCTGCTCGTGCAGGCTGCGCTCGGAGTACCAGACGTCGAACTTGGTGCGGAAGTGCTCGAGCTGGTCCTGCTGCTCTTTGAGCTGCCGCTCGTACCCGGCCTCGCGGAAGGCGATGGTCTGCTCGTCGTCGGGCAGGTCGGTGATGCCCGGGACCTCCTCGACGATCCGCCGCGCCAGGTCACCGATGTACTCGCCGTGGTAGCCGTCCTCGGGGATCGGCTCACCGTGCGCGGCGGCCTTCAGCGAGGCCCCGAACTTGTCCATCTGGGCGCCGCGGTCGTTGACGTAGAACTCCCGCGTGACCACCGCGCCGGCCTTGGTCAGCACCCGGGCCAGCGCGTCGCCGACGGCGGCCCAGCGGGTGTGGCCGAGGTGCAGCGGACCGGTCGGGTTGGCCGAGATGAACTCGAGGTTGATCGCCTGGCCCTTCAGGCTGTCGCTGCTGCCGTACGACGGCCCGGCGTCGAGGATCGACTGCGCGATCTTGCCCTGGGCATCGGCGGCGACCCGGATGTTGATGAAGCCCGGGCCGGCGATCTCGACGGCGGTGATCGCCTCGTCGGTGCCCAGCTTGGCGGCGAGCAGCTCGGCGAAGGCGCGCGGGTTCATCCCCGAGCGCTTGCCCAGCTGCATCGCGACGTTGGTGGCGTAGTCCCCGTGCTCGGGGTTCTTGGGGCGCTCGACCTTCAGCTCGCCCGGCAACCCGCCGTCGACAGTGATGGTGCCGTCGTCGACGAGCGCGGTCAGGGCCTGCAGGATCTTCTCAGCGAGCTGTTCCGGAGTCACCCGCTCAGCCTAATGGCCCGCGTCCCAGCCTCCACCTTCGCCATCCACAGGCCGGGACCCACCGCCACCCCAGGCGTGTCCCGCGCCACGGCCCCGGCGGGACTCAGGCGGGGCTGAGGCGGAGGATGGCGAGGGTCTCCACGCCGTTGCCCGCGGGGTGACGCTGGTTGACGGTGACCGTCACGACGTCGAGCTTGCCGATCCGGGCCCGGTAGCCAGGCTGCTGGCCGATGCTGCCGGTCGCGTCGGGGCTCTTGCCGGCGAAGTCGACGCCGCTCGAGGTCGCCTTGCTCACGACGAGCGTGCCGAAGCCGGCGACACTCTGCTTCATCGGGACCTTGGTGCCGGTGCGGACGTAGATCTCGCAGGCACCGTCCTTGCAGGCGGGGTAGTTGAACCCGTCCTTGGCGTGCGGGCCGGTCGGGAGCGGGGCGGCGGTCGACAGCGAGGCGCTGGGCTCTTCGCTCGGGGGTGGCGAGCCCGGACCGCCGGCCGGGTCCGCGCTGGTGTCGCTCCCACCACTGCAGGCGGTGAGACTGACCGCCAGGGCGGCGGCGGCCAGGGGCGTACTGGTTCGCATGCGCTCAGCCAAGCGTAAGGGGCGGGTCACCGGCCGCAGTCTGCCACCTTCCGGGCGGCCCGCGTTCCACCTGGCGGACCTACCGCGTCACGGTGACCTGGATCTTGCTCTGGCGGACCAGCTTGGTGTCCCACGCGGCCGGCCGGCCGTTCAGTTCGACCTTCACCGTGCCACAGACGTCGCCGACGCACTTGCCGTCGTACCGGACGCCCCAGAGCTGGAAGAACTGGCGCAGCGTCGGCCGCTCGGCCTTGGTCTTCGCCTCGACGTAGACCAGGCCGTCGTCGGTGTGCGTGTGCACCGCGGCCTGCTCCGCGCGGACCCGGTCGACGCCGATCCCGGCCGGGATCTTCACCGGCTTGCCGTCGAGGGTGAGCGCGAGGTTCACCGTGTACGGCATCGGCCCGCTGAAGTCGAGCGGCAGCCGTTCCATCCCGGCCTGGTCCATGTAGGAGACCGCATCGCGCGGCGCGTCCCACGGCGGCGGCCCGTCCCGGGTCTCGGCCGGGCCGGGCGGGGCCGGACCGACCTGGCAGCCGGCCGCCACCACCGGGAGCACCGCCAGTACGACGGCGGCGAACACCCGGCGGCCTGCTCTCATGGGGAGCAGGGTTTCACGGCCGTACGCCGCGCCGCGCAGGAGGTCAGTCCTCGGAGGGCATCAAGACCCAGAGCACGAGGTAGATCAGGAACTGGGGCCCGGGCAGGATGCAGCTGATCACGAAGATCAGGCGCATGGTGTTCGGCGTGGTCCCGAACCGGCGCGCGAGACCGGCGCAGACGCCGCCGATCCAACGACCGCGGCTCGGACGGACCAATGTGGTGGAGGCCATGAGGTCGAGTTTCCTTTCGGCTGTCGAGGGGTTACGTCCACTATGACGCCCGCCCGTCCCGGCGAGATCCCGCCGCGCGGACGAGCCAGGGACGGTTCAGGGGTCACCCCGACGGCTCACCGGACCCCGCCCGATTCGGGACTAGGCGGCATCACCTGCTACTGTTCTGCTCGTTCCTGAGCCCCCGTAGCTCAGGGGATAGAGCACCGCCCTCCGGAGGCGGGTGCGCAGGTTCGAATCCTGCCGGGGGCGCCGTACGACGAAGGCCTGAGCATCAGCTCGGGCCTTTTTTTCGTGTCCCCCGGACCCCTGGCGGTTTCCCGTCACGCCGGATCCTGCCAGCCGCGAACCGGCGCCGATTTCGTTGCCGCGTGCCACCGTCGGGGTGTCCATCCCCCCGTCGCCGAACAGGTCGCGGGACAGCGAGACCCCCGGTTCACAGCTGGCACCGGGCGTCCTCACAGGCGATCACCGGTTCCGGCCGGTGGTGTGAGGTGGTGTTCACAGACGTGTTACCGCGGGCGTCGGGAGGCGAAACACGCAGGCCCTGAACTGGACAAGACCCGCCGACGGCGGGGCGCCCCTAGGGTTCCGCTTCCGGTGACGGGAGGACTGGTCCGAGAGGGGAGACGGAACCGGCCGCGGCGCCGGATCCGTTCCACGGCGGGACAAAAGCCCGGGAGGCCTTGATGGCCCGGGCTGCCGTGCGGTTTCCGGGCCGACTCGCCGGGAGGCCCGGATGTCAGCAACTCTTGATCGCCCTGAGGTGGACGGTGTCAGCGCGGCCGAGCTGAGCGGTTTCGGCTACGAGCAGCAGTTGCACCGGCGGGTCGGGCGGTACGCGTCGTTCGCGGCCGGCTTCTCCTTCGTGTCGATCCTGACCACGGTGTTCCAGCTCTTCGGGCTCGGCTACGGGTTCGGCGGTACGGCGTTCTTCTGGACGTGGCCGGCCGTCCTCGTCGGCCAGCTCACCGTCGCCCTGTGCTTCGCCGAACTGGCCGCGCGCTACCCGCTGTCCGGCGCCATCTACCAGTGGTCCCGCCGGCTCGGCGGCGCGGTCGTCGGCTGGTTCGCGGGCTGGACGATGGTGATCGCGCAGATCGTCACCGTCGCGGCGGCCGCGATCGCCTTGCAGGTGGTGCTTCCGGCGGTCTGGTCCGGCTTCCAGCTGATCGGCACCGACCCCTCACTGGCTTCGCGAGACGGTGCGGCCAACGCCGTACTGCTGGGCTGTCTGCTGCTCGTCGTGACCACCACCCTCAACGCCGTCAGCGTCCGCGTGACCGCGATCGTCAACTCGGTCGGCGTCACCTGCGAACTGATCGGCGTCGTCCTCCTCGTCGTGCTGCTGATCGGGCACGCCGAGCGCGGGCCCGAGGTCGTGCTGCACACCACGAACCTGGACAGCACGACCGGGTACGTCGTACCGCTGCTGATCTCGGCACTGATGGCCGCCTACGTCCTGGTCGGTTTCGACAGCGCCGGAGAGCTCTCCGAGGAGACCCACAAACCGCGCGCCACCACGCCGCGCACGATCATCCGCGCGGTCCTGGCCTCCGGCCTGGGCGGCGCGTTCCTCATCGTCGCCGCGCTGATGGCCGCGCCGTCGCTCACCGACGGGGAGCTGGCGCTGGGCGGACTGCCGTACGTGCTCACCAGCAGCCTCGGGACGACGACCGGCAAGCTGCTCCTGCTCGACGTCGCCTTCGCCGTCTGTGTCTGCACGCTGGCGATCCAGACCGCCGCGGCCCGGATGATCTTCTCGATGGCCCGCGACAACGTCCTGCCGTTCTCGAACCACCTGCGCCGCGTCTCGGACCGCACCGGTACGCCTGTGCTCGCGACCGTCGTACCGGGCGTCGGAGCGGCCGTCTGCCTGGCGGTCAACGTCGGGAACGCGGGCCTGTTCCTCGGCCTGGCGAGCGTCTGCATCACGTTGCTCTACATCGCCTACCTGCTGGTCACCGGGCCGCTGCTCCTCCAGCGCCTCAAAGGCAACCCGCTCCCGGACGGCGTCGACGAGGACGGCCGGAAGCTCTTCTCCCTGGGCCGTTTTGGCCTTCCGATCAACCTCGTCGCCGTGGTCTACGGCCTCGCGATGGCGATCAACCTCGGCTGGCCGCGGGCGGAGGTGTACGACCCGGCCGGCGAAGGCTGGTACCTGCACTACCTTCCGCTGATCGTCCTGGCCGCGACCGCGGTCGGCGGCGTACTGGCCTACCGGTACCAGCGGACGAGCTACCACCGGTCGATCAGCCAGGTCGCGGCGGTGACCGCATGACCTATCAGCACGAGATCCCCGCCGGCGCAGCCTGGTCCTTCCCCGTCCGCGCAGGCCGGCTGATCAGGCTGACCGCCCTCGCGCCCGACCCGAACGCGACGATGCTGCTGTTCGGCCCCGACCGGCTCGACCGGCTCAACGTCCCCGACACCTTGAAGGCGCAGATGTCGGCCCGCGTCCGGCCGCCGATGGTCCTGATGTCGGACCGCGGACTCGCCCTCGCGTCCGTCACGGCGTCGAGCCTCGACTGGCACGACTGCCTCAGCGGCTTCGTCCACGACACCCTCTTGACCGTCGAGCTCGCCAAGTACGGCCTGGGCGAGGCCGACCTCCACGGCAGCGTCAACTTCTTCTCGAAGGTCGCCATCGACGACCGGTCCGCGCTGACGTACGTCCCCGGCCATGCGGCAGCGGGCGACACCGTCGACCTCCGGACCGAGCAGGACGTGCTCGTGGTCGTCTCGACCGCGCGGCACCCCTTGTCCGACCAGGACCCGGCGGCCGTCCGCATCGAGGTGTCACCGGCCACCGAGGCCCACCGACCACAGCGCGACGAGGCGGCGCGCGCGCTCGAGATGTCGAGGAGGACGCTGGTATGACCCCCACGCTCGACACCGTCGTCCCCGCCGGCGACGGTGCGCTGATCCCTGTCCCGCGCGGCGGCCGGCTCCGCATCGTCGACCTGCACGGCAACCAGGCCGTCGACACCCTGCTCTACGACGCGCACGACCTCGGCAACCGGTACTCCGCGTTCGACACCGTCCGCGAGCAGCGCGCGGTCTTCCTGACCACCGGCTCCCGCCTCCTCTCGACGCGGCTCGACGAGCTCGCGGTCGTCACCGCCGACACCTGCGGCCGGCACGACACGATCGGCGGCGCCTGCTCGCAGGAGAGCAACGTCATCCGGTACGGCGAGCAGACGCGTCACCAGCACGCGTGCCGGCAGACCTTCCTGCGGTACGGCGCGCAGGCCGGCATCGGGCAGCGCCAGCTCGGCCACAATCTCAACTTCTTCATGAACGTCCCCGTCGAGCCCGACGGCTCCCTGAGGTTCGACGACGGCCTGTCCGCACCGGGCAAGTACGTCGAGCTGACCGCTTCCCGCGACCTGCTGGTGCTGATCAGCAACTGCCCCCAGGTCAACAACCCCTGCAACGGCTGGAACCCCACGCCCGTCCAGCTGCTCGGGTGGTGGCAGTGATCACCGTCATCGCACCGGGGCTGCAGACCACGATCCAGGATCTCGCCGGCCGCCAAGGGCTGTGGGACGTCGGCGTACCGCCGTCGGGTGCGGTCGACGAGCTCACGTTCGCGCTGCTGAACGCGGCCGTCGGCAACCCCGAGAACGCGGCCGGCCTGGAGTGCGTCGTGGCCGGGCCGACGCTGACGACCGACGAGGACCGGCTGGTCTGCGTCGGCGGTGCGGCCACCCGGGCCACCATCGACGGATGGCACCTGCGCCCCGGCCTGGTCGTGATGCTGCCCGCCGGCGCGACCCTCGACGTCGGCCCGCTCGACGGGCCCGGCATGCGCGGGTACGTCGCGATCGCGGGCGGCCTCGCCGTCCCGCGGGTGCTCGGCAGCCGATCCACCTTCACCCTCGGCGGCTTCGGCGGACTTCAAGGACGGCCTCTCCGAGCGGGCGACACGATTCCGCTGGGCCGGCAGGAGAACCTGTTGTCTCCGGCAACCATCTCGCTCCCGCGGCTGAGCACCGACTGGACGCTGCGGGTCGTTCCCGGTCCGCACGGCGCGCCCGACCACCTCACCGACGAGGGCGTCCGGCAGTTCTTCGCCGCCGACTGGACGGTGGACCACCGGTCCGACCGCACCGGTGTCCGGCTGGTCGGTCCCACGCCGGAGTGGTCCCGTGAGGACGGCGGCGAGGCGGGTCTGCACCCGTCCAACCTGCACGACTCGGCGTACCCGGTGGGCGGCATCATGCTGTCCGGCGACACCCCGGTGATCGTCGGCAAGGACGGCCCGTCGCTCGGCGGGTTCGTCGTACCGGCGGTGGTGATCGAGGCGGATCGCTGGATGCTCGGGCAGTTGCGGCCGGGCGACGCCGTACGGCTTCGACCGGTGTCGCCTGACGAGGCCGCCGAGGCGATGCGGGTACGGCGTACTTGGCTGGCCGATCTGCGGCAGGAGCCGACGCCGGCCCTTCCGGTCGGCTGCGGGCCGGAGCGGCCCGCCGAGCTGCACCGGGCCGACGCGGCCGACAGCGCACCGGCGTACACGATCAGGAGGTCCGGGGACCGGCACCTGCTGGTCGAGGCGGGCCCCACCGAGCTGGACCTCACGGTGCGGGTGTGGATTCACCTGCTCGCCGAGGCGTTGCGCGCCGACCGTCCCGACGGTGTTGTCGAGATCGTCGAGGGGGTCCGGTCGGTGCTGGTGTCGATCGACTCGGCCCGGCTCGGCCTGGACGAGCTGGCGAAACGGCTCACGGTCCTGGCCGACGGGCTGGCCGATCCGGCGGCCGTGATCCTGCCCGCCCGCGAGGTGATCCTGCCGATCGCGTTCGACCATCCGCTGGCCCACGAGGCGATGCGGCGCTACCAGACCTCGGTCCGGCCGGACGCGCCCTGGTGCCCGGACAACGTCGAGTTCATCCGCCGGGTCAACGACCTGGACGAGCGGTCCGAGGTGTTCGACATCGTTGCCGCGGCCACCTATCTGGTGGTCGGGCTGGGCGACGTCTACCTCGGCGCTCCGGTCGCCGTACCGATCGATCCGCGGCACCGGCTCGTCACCACCAAGTACAACCCGGCCCGGACCTGGACCCCGCAGAACGCCGTCGGCATCGGCGGGATCTACCTGTGCGTCTACGGCATGGAAGGGCCGGGCGGTTACCAGCTCGTCGGCCGGACCGTGCCGGTCTGGCGGCTGTCGGAGCGCGACGAGCAGCCGTGGCTGCTGCGGCAGTTCGACCGGATCCGCTTCACCCCCGTCAGTCCGGAGGAACTCGCCCGGCAACGGGCGGACATCAAGGCCGGCCGGGCCGATCTCGAGGTGAGACCCGCGACGTTCTCGGTCGCGGACGTCCGCCGCATCGAACAGGAGGCACCGATGGATATCGTCACCGTGCGCGCGAAGAGGCGCGCCGCGTTCGACGCCGAGCGGGCGAGGTGGGGCGCATGACGGTCTGGATCTCGCGCGTCCCGGCGACCGAGGCGCGGCCCGGGCCGCTGCACGGACTGACGATGGCGCTCAAGGACAACATCGACCTGGCCGGCGTACCGACCACGGGCGGCGATCCGCGCAACACGGTGCCCGCGGCGCGGAACGCGTTCGTGGTCGACCGGCTGGTCGAGGCGGGCGCGGTGCCGTTGGGCAAGACGAATCTGGATCAGTACGCGACCGGGCTCGTGGGCACGCGGTCGCCGTACGGGGCCTGCCACTCGGTGTACTCCGCGGAGCACATCTCGGGTGGTTCGAGTGCGGGCAGTGCTGTCGCGGTGGCGTCCGGAGAGGTCGACTTCGCGCTGGGCACCGACACCGCCGGGAGCGGCCGGGTGCCGGCGGCCTTCAACGGGATCGTCGGGATCAAGCCGAGCAAGGGGCTGGTTTCGACGTCCGGGGTGATTCCGGCCTGCCGGTCGCTGGACTGCGTCACGGTCTTCGCACGGACCGTCGCGACGGCTCGGCGTGCGTTCGACGTGATGGTGGATTTCGACGCGGCCGATCCCTACGCGCGCGAGTTGCCTCGGGCTGCCCCGCTGAGCGGCGTGCCGCGGATCGGCGTACCGGATCGGCCGCTGGGGCTGGATCCGCTGCACGAGAAGGCCTGGGCGGAGGCGCTCGATCGCGCGGCGGAGGTGGGCGCCGTCGTACCGGTGGATGTGGGTGCGCTGCTCGAGACGGCCGACCTGCTGTACTCCGGGCCGTGGCTGGCCGAGCGCTGGCTCGCGTTCGGCGACAAGCTCGACGACGATCCGGCGGTGGACCCGACCGTGCGGTCGATCGTCCGGCGAGGTGCCGGGCTGACCGCGTCGGAGACGTTCGCCGGGTTCGACCGGCTGGCCGAGCTGAGGAGGCAGTCCGAGCCGCTGTGGGCCGTGGTGGATGCGCTGCTGCTGCCGGTGACGGAGTCGCACCCCACGCTGGCCGAGGTGGCCGCGGACCCGGTCGGGGTGAACAGCCGGATGGGCCGGTTCACGAACATGGTGAACCTGCTGGACCTGTGCGCGGTCGCGTTTCCGGGTCCTTTGCGGGAGGACGGCCTGCCGTTCGGCGTCCAGCTGCTGGCTCCGGCCGGGCACGACGACCTCGTCATCGACCTGGCGTCGAGGTGGTGCGGTGAGGAGGAGATCCTGCTCGCGGTGGCGGGCGCGCACCTGACCGGTGAGCCGCTCAACCACGAGCTCGTACGGCGGGGCGCCCGGCTGGCGTTCGAGAGCCGGACTGCCCGCGACTACAGCATGTTCCTGGTCGACGGTCCGGTCCCGCGGCCGGGACTGACCCGCACTCTGCCGTCGGGAGACGGTCCCGGGATCGAGGTGGAGATCTGGAGCCTGGCGCCTGCCGCGTTGGCGGACTTCCTCACCACGGTCACTCCCCCGCTGGCAATCGGTCCGATCACACTCGCCGACGACCGGCAGGTACTGGGGTTCGTCTGCACCGCCGAGGTCGCCGATCCCGCGCGAGAGATCACCCACCACGGCAGCTGGCGCGGTTATCGATCCACAATGGCTCCATGACGGTTCTGCGCTACACCGCGTTCACCACTGATCCGGCCGGCGGCAATCCCGCCGGCGTCGTACTCGATGCCGCCGGGCTGACCGACGCGGCGATGCAGGAGATCGCGGCGGAGGTCGGGTACTCCGAGAGTGCGTTCCTGACGTCCGGAGTGGAAGGTGCGGACGGCGTGGTGCCGATCCGGTACTTCTCGCCGCAGGCGGAGGTGCCGTTCTGCGGGCACGCGACGGTGGCGACCGCGGTCGCGGTGGCCGAGCGGGTCGGGCCCGGCGAGCTGACGTTCTCGACGCCGGCCGGGCTGGTGCCGGTGGTGGTCGAGCAGGGCCCGGACGGGCTGCGGGCGACGTTGACGAGCGTCGAGCCGTCGATCGAGGCAGTGGGCGACGTCGCCGACGTGCTGGACATGCTCGGCTGGAAGGCCGACGAGCTGGATCCGGAGCTTCCGCCGTACGTCGCCTTCGCAGGAGCGCGGCACCTGGTGCTGGCCGCGTCGACGCGGCAGCGGCTGGCGGACCTCGACTACGACTTCGACCGGCTGCGGGCGTACATGCTGGAGCGCGACCTGACCACGCTGCAGCTCGTCTGGCGGGAGTCGGAGACGGTGTTCCACGTGCGCGACCCGTTCCCGGTCGGTAGGGTCGTCGAGGACCCGGCGACCGGTGCGGCGGCTGCCGCCTTCGGGGCCTACCTGCGCGAGCTGGAGCTGGTGCAACCGCCGGTCACGCTGCAGCTCCACCAGGGGGACGACCTCGGCCGGCCGAGCCGCATCGAGGTCGAGCTGCGCGACGGCGACCACCGAGTACGGGTCAGCGGCAACGCGGTCGTGATGGCCCCTGCCTGAGCGTTACGGGACCTGCCTGAGCCATTCCTCGGTGCCGAACTTCTTGACCACGCGCTCCTCGGCCTCGGCGACGGTTTCCGCGGAGATCTCGCCGGGGGCCAGGCCGTAGCGGCCGCGGAAGGAGGCGACCATGCGGTCGATCACGTCGGCGCGCTCGAGGCCGGTCTGGCTGCGCAGCGGGTCGACGCGCTTGGCGGCGCTCTTGGTGCCCTTGTCGGACAGCTTCTCGCGGCCGATCCGCAGCACCTGCAGCATCTTCGCGGCGTCCATGTCGTAGGCCATCGTCACGTGGTGCAGCACCGCGCCGCCGGCGAACCGCTTCTGCGCGGCGCCCGCGATCTTGCCCGCGGGCGAGGTGATGTCGTTGATCGGCTGGTACGTCGCGGCGATCCCGAGGTCGTTGAGCGCGCCGATCACCCAGTCGTCCAGGAACGCGTACGAGTCGACGTACGACAGGCCGGAGACCAGCGACTCGGGGACGTAGAGCGAGTACGTGATCGTGTTGCCCGGCTCGACGAACATCGCGCCGCCGCCACTGATCCGCCGTACGACGGTGACGTCGTGCTCGGCCGCGCCGTCCAGGTCGACCTCGTTGGCCAGGGACTGGAAGCTGCCGATGATCACCGCGTTCGACGCCCACTCCCAGACCCGCAGCGTCGGCGGGCGCTCGCCCGAGCCGACCTGCTCGGTCAGCACCTCGTCGAGGGCCATCTGCAGCGCGGGCTCGCGCGGTACGTCGTGCACGAGCTCCCACGGGTGGTCGTGCCAGCCGGTCGCCCCGGTCAGCGCCCGCCGGACGGCGACCGCGACCGCCTCCGGCGAGAACCCGAGCATCTCGACGCCGTCGCCGAGCACCGCCTTGATCCGGGCGGCGACCTGCGCGGCGGGCAGGTCGGTCGGCGTACCGGCCAGGGCCGCGTTGATCCGCTGCAGTGCGTCGTCGGGTTCGAGGAAGAAGTCCCCGCTGATCTGGGCCCGCAGGACCGTGTCGTCGAGAACCTCGAGGTCGGCTACGACGAGCTTGCCGCCGGGGACCTTGTACTCACCATGCACACCACGCACAACCCCGCGGGCGGCGCGGTTGTTCCCTCAGGTCCGGCCGGTGATCCTGAGCAGCAGGTTCTGTGCGGTGTCCCTGACCACGGTGCCGGTGCCGAGGGTCCAGTCGAGATCGGTCGCCTGGAGCTGGGTGCCGGTGAGGTTCACGCCGAAGTACTTGAGCTGCTTCGCGCCGGCGCTGCCGAGGACGAGTTGCAGGCGGTCGAGCGGGACCTGGCGGTCGATGCCTAGGGCAACCGTGACGTCGAGGCCGTGGATGACGTCGTGGGACAGGGCGCCCTCGTAGCCCCCGCCCGGGGGTTTCCACTGGTGGTGGATGTTGGCCTCCAGGGTGTCGGTCAGCTCGTCCGGAGTCAGGGCGGCGGCGTCCGCACGGGCCACGCGGTCGGCCATCCGGTTGAAGTTGCCGCGGCTCCTCAGCATCTCCTTGAGGAAGCGTGGCGTGGAGTAGCGGTACGGCATCACGAGGTGCGCCACCAGTTCGCGGACCCGCCAGCCCTCGCACAGGGTGCTCCGGTCCCAGTCCTCGGCGGACAGGCTGCGGAGTACTGCGACGAGGTCGGTGCGCTCGGCGACGATGGCTGTCTGTACGTCGGTCATGCCCTACCGACGGACGGCGGACGCCTAGACGGACACCTGGCCCAGACGGCGTTGCAGGTAGGTCTGCTCGGCCTCCGTCTTGGTCAGCTCGAGCGCGGCCCGGTAGGCGTCGGCCGCCTCGGCTCGGCGGCCCAGTCGGCGCAGGAAGTCGGCACGGGTCGCCGGGAGCAGGTAGTACCCGTCCAGGCCCTCCAGCGTGTCCAGCAGCTTCAGCCCGACCGCCGGGCCGTCGGCCATGCCGATGGCGACGATCCGGTTGAGCCTGACGATCGGTGTCTGCTTCAGCTGCGCGTACAGCGCGGCGATCTGCGGCCAGTCGGTGTCAGCAGCAGTCGGCGCGGTCGCATGGCAGGCGGCGATGGCTGCTTGGATTTGGTACGGACCCGGCTGCCGCCTGGTGAGAGCCGCGTCCAGCAGGTCGGTGCCCTCGGTGATCTCGTCCAGGTGCCAGCGGCTGCGGTCCTGCTCCTCCAGCGTGACCAGTACGCCGCCTTCCGACCGGGTGTCTCGCCGCGCGTTGTGCAGCAGCATCAGCGCGAGCAGTCCGGTCGCCTCCGGCTCGTCCGGCATCAGCCGCACCAGCAGCCGAGCCAGCCGGATAGCCTCAGCGGCCAGCCCGTCCCGTACGAGCTCAGCGCCCGCAGTCGCGGCGTACCCCTCGTTGAACAGCAGGTAGAGCACAGCCAGTACGGCGGGAGTCCGCTCGGGCAGCAGGTGGTCCGGCGGCACCCGGTACGGGATGCCGGCGTGCTTGATCTTCTGCTTCGCCCGGGTGAGCCGCTTGGACATCGCCTCCTCCCCCACCAGGAAGGCTCGCGCGATCTCGGCGGTGCTCAGCCCGGCCAGCGTCCGCAGCGTCAGCGCGACCCGGGACTCCATCGCCAGCGCCGGGTGGCAGCAGGTGAACATCAGCCGCAGCAGGTCGTCCTGCACGACGCTCGCAAGCTCCTCCCCCGCACCGAACGCGCCTGCCACATCGCCGTCCGGTTCAGCCATCACCGCCACCTCTCGCAGCTTCGCGGCCCCGACCGCCTCACGCCGCATCCAGTCGATCGCCCGCCGCCGGGCCGTGGTGGTCAGCCACGCCCCGGGCTTGTCCGGTACGCCGTCCTCGGGCCAGTGCCGCAGCGCCGCCGCGAACGCCTCCTGGACGCACTCCTCGGCCACCTCCCAGTCCCCGGTGACCCGGATCAGCGTGGCCAGCACCTGGCCCCACTCCTCCCGGAACACCTGGTCCAGCCGGTCGGCAACACTCACGCCTGCGGCCCGTCGATCACCGGCCGGATCTCGATCGTCCCGTACGACGCCGCCGGGTGCCTGCCGGCGATCTCGATCGCCTCGTCCAGGTCCGCGCACTCGATCAGCACGAACCCGCCGATCTGCTCCTTGGTCTCCGCGAACGGCCCGTCGGTCAGCAGCAGCTCGTCGCCCCGCACCCGAACCGTCGTCGCCTCCCGCGGCGGCCGCAGCCCCGCGCCACCCCGGACGACCCCGCGGGCCTCCATCTCCTCCGACCAGCCGCCGCACCCGTCCTCCGCGTGCGCCTCGGCCGACTCGTCCCCACAGATCATCAACAAGTACTTCATCCGGACTCCTCTCCACCCCACCGACGAACGGGACCGGCGACCCCGGACACCTCACACGGTACGCAAATCAATTGGTCCCAGGCCTGAACTCGGCTTTGATGAGGTCCATGGCCGACCTGCACGGGACCTGCGACGAGCGGTTCGCCGCCGTGCAGGCCACCTTTGCGCGCTTCCTCGACACCAAGGACGTCGGGGCGTCGGTCGCCGTGTCCGTCGGCGACGAGCTGGTGGTCGACCTCTGGGGCGGGTACGCCGACGCCCGGCGCACCCGTCCGTGGGAACGGGACACGATCACCTGCGTCTGGTCCACCACCAAGACCATGACCGCGCTGTGCCTGCTGGTCCTCGCCGATCGTGGCGTGGTCGACCTGGACGCGCCGGTCGCGTCGTACTGGCCGGAGTTCGGGGCCGCCGGCAAGGAAAATGTCCTGGTCCGGCACGTGCTCGGGCACACCGCCGGCCTGCCGACCTGGCACGAGCCGCTGCGCACCGAGCAGCTCTACGACTGGGAAGCCATGACCTCTCTCCTGGCCGAGCAGCAGCCGAGCTCGCCGCCGGGTGAGGTCGGCGCCTACCACGCGATCACGCAGGGATACCTGCTCGGCGAGGTCGTCCGCCGCGTCACCGGGCGGAGCCTGGCCGCGTTCTTCGCCGACGAGGTGGCCGGTCCGCTCGACGCCGACTTCCGGATGGTGGTCGCGCCGGAGGAGGACCACCGGGTCGCCGAGATCATCCCGGCGACGAGCCGGGCACCAGAGCTGAGCTCGATGGGCGAGGGCAACCCGCCGCTGCCCGCCGAGGTCGCCAACACCGAGGCCTGGCGACGGGCCGACATCCCCTCCGCCGCCGGCTACGGCAACGCGCGCTCGGTCGCCGCCGTCCAGGCCGTGCTGGGCAACGGCGGCGTGGCTCACGGCGTACGGCTGCTCTCGAAGGCCGGCTGCGAGCGGGTGCTGGAGCAGCAGTTCGCCGGGACCGACCAGGTCTTCGACCGGCCGATCCGGTACGGGATGGGCTACAGCCTGCAGGGGCGAGCGTGTTCGTGGGGAGGCTGGGGCGGATCGCTGGTGCTGGTCGACCTGGACACCGGCCTGACCGTCGCCTACGTGATGAACCGGATGCTCGAGGAGGGCCCGCTCGGCGACGACCGGGGACTGGAGCTGCTGATGGCGGCGTACGACGGTCTCCTGAACGTCACTTGAGCCTGCCCTTCCCGGCAACCCGACGCGCCTACACTGAATTCGTTTGTGGCCTGTGCCGTGAGCGTCGTCCGTAGGAGGACCGAATGCCCGAATCCCGTAGCCAGACGATCGCCTACCCTGCGCCCGGCGCGCGGCCGTCACGGCGGGATCTGGAGCCGCTCGCGCCGCACGTCATCGTGCTGTTCGGGGCGACCGGCGACCTGGCCAAGCGCAAGCTGCTGCCGGGGCTGGCCTACCTGCAGCAGAACCGGTTCGCGCCCGACGTACGGATCATCGGTACGGCGACCGAGGAGCTGACCACCGAGGAGTTCCGCGCCCGCGCGCGGCTGGCGGTCGACACCTTCGGCACGCACAAGATCACCGAGGAGGAGTGGGAGCAGTTCTCCACCCGGTTGTCCTACGTGTCGACGACGGCCGGGCCGGACGCGCTGGCGGCCGCGGTCAAGGAGGCCGAGACGCTGCTCGGGCCGGACGCCTGCCGGCTGCACTACCTGTCGGTGCCGCCGAAGGCAGCGCACTCGGTGATCCAGATGCTGCGCGACGCCGACCTGGTCGACCGGGCCCGGGTGGTGATGGAGAAGCCGTTCGGCGACGACCTGTCCAGCGCGATCCGCCTGAACGACTTCGTGCACGAGACGTTCGACGAGGCGCAGATCTTCCGGATCGACCACTTCCTGGGCAAGGAGGCGGCGCAGAACATCCTGGCGTTCCGGTTCGCCAACGGGCTGTTCGAGCCGATCTGGAACCGCAACTTCATCGACCACATCCAGATCGACATCCCCGAGGAGCTCGGGCTGGACCAGCGGGCCACCTTCTACGAGCCGACCGGCGCGTTCAAGGACATGGTCGTCACGCACGTGCTGCAGGTGCTCGCGTTCGTCGCGATGGAACCGCCGACGGCGCTGGAACCGCGGGCCATCTCGGAGGAGAAGAACAAGGTCTTCCGGTCGATGCTGCCGATCCAGCCGACCGACGTCGTCCGGGGTCAGTACGGCGGGTACCGCAGCGAGGAAGGTGTCGCGCCGGACTCCGACACCGAGACGTTCATCGCCATGAAGGTCGGGATCGACAACTGGCGCTGGGCCGGCGTCCCGTTCTACCTGCGGACCGGCAAGAAGATGGCCGAGGGGATGCGGATCATCTCGATCGCCTTCAAGGAGGCGCCGAAGACGATGTTCCCGGCCGGCTCGGGCGTCGGCGCGCAGGGTCCGGACCACCTGACCTTCGACCTGGCGGACTCGTCGCGGGTGTCGCTCTCGTTCTACGGCAAGCGCCCCGGTCCGGGGATGCGGCTGGAGAAGCTGTCGATGCAGTTCTCGACGCAGGAGACGGAGTCGGCGGCCGACGTGCTGGAGGCGTACGAGCGGCTGATCCTCGACGCGATGCGCGGGGACCACACGCTGTTCACGACCGCCGAGGGCATCGAGTCGCTGTGGGAGAACTCGACGCTCCTGCTGGAGGACCCGCCGCCGGTGAAGCCGTACGCGCCGGGCACGTGGGGGCCGAACGCGATCCACCAGCTGATCGCGCCGCGGGCCTGGCGGCTGCCGTTCGAGCGGGAGTGGCGCGAGCAGAAGTCGTAGCAACCGGTACGCCGGGCGCGCGGCCTTCGCGGGCCGCCTTCGCGGGCCGCCTTCGCGGGGCCGCGCTGCCGTCGCGGCTAGCGCTTCGGGCGGCGCAGGTCGTCGATGGCCTCGGTGAGGGCCGTCTCCAGGTAGTTGATCCGGTCGGTGGCGACCAGCATCGTGGCGCCGCCGTTGACCGCGGTGAGGATCGCGGTGGCCGCCCTGACCGGGTCAACGGAACGGTCGATTTCGCCTGACGCGCGCAGCGCCTCGACGCCGTCGACCAGGTACTGCAGCCAGCGGTCGAGCATGTCGCCGACGACCTGACGCGTCGTCGTGTCGCCCAGGTTGAGCTGCCCGACCAGCGCGGAGAGCGCGCAGCCGTCGCGCTGCTCGTCGTACATCTTGATCACGCGGCGCCGCCACGCCTGCCACTTGCGCCAGGTGGTGAGGTCGCCGAGCTGCGGCATCTGCTCCGCGATCACCTGGTCGGCCTCCCGCCGCGCGACCGCCAGCATCAGGTCGGCCTTGCCGTCGGGGAAGTAGTGGAACAGCTGGCTCTTGCTGGTCGCCGTCGCGGCCCGGATGTCGTCCAGCCCGACGTTCACCACGCCCTGCTCGCGGATCAGCAGCGCGGCCCCGTCGACGATCCGCTGCCGCGTCGCGGCCCCCTTCGCGGTCAGCACTCGCTCTTCCATGCCACTCAGCCTACTGGTTCCACGTCTGGACCGATAGGTCCATTCTTCGTGCTACTTTGGACTCATCAGTCCATTCTTCGCTCGAGGAGCAACTCTCATGCGTCTGGCAGGCAAGACGGCCCTGGTCACCGGGGCCACCAGCAACATCGGCAAGGCGATCGCGGTCGCGTACGGCGCCGAGGGCGCCCACGTCGTCGTCACCGGCCGCAACGCCGAGCGCGGCGAGGCGGTCGTCGCGGAGATCCGCGCAGCCGGCGGCAAGGCCGACTTCGTCGCCGCCGACCTCGACGGCACCCCCGCCGCCGCGCGGCAACTGGCCGAGCAGGCGACCGCCGCACTGGGCGGGCGGATCGACATCCTGGTCAACAACGCGGGCGCGCTCGACAGCGCCAGTACGACGACCATCGACGAGGCCGCGTTCGACACGGTCTACGCGGTGAACGTCAAGGCGCCGTTCTTCCTGGTCGCCGCGATCGCTCCGGGGATGGCCGCCGCGGGCGGCGGGACGATCGTCAACCTGGGGTCGTGGGTCGCGCGGCTCGGCGTACGGGGTGGTACGGCGTACGCGGCCTCGAAGGGGGCGCTGGAGACGCTGACCCGGGCGTGGTCGGCGGAGTTCGGCGCGTCCGGCGTACGGGTGAACGCGATCTCGCCCGGGGTGGTGCACACGATGACCGATCACCCGGCCGCGGGGATGATGGCCGGTACGCCGGGCGGGGACGTCGGGCATCCGGACGACATCGCGCGGGCGGCGGTGTTCCTGGCCTCGGACGATGCCGCCTTCATCCACGCCACGACGCTGGACGTGGACGGCGGGCGGATCGGGGTCGCCACCTTCGCCGCCTGATCCGCGGGTCCGCCGGCCCGCAGCGTCCGAAGAATCCGTTTACGTCCGAAGAAGCCGAGGCTATAGCGCACTCTTCTTCGGACGCGTGCGGGTTTTTCGGACGCTGCGCTCGGCCGGCGTACGGCTAGAAGGCGGCGGCGACCGGGATGACGTCGGCGCCGATGCGCTCCAGGCCGTCCAGCTTCTGCACGTCGGGGACGTACCCGAGGGCGACCTGGATGCCCAGCCCGTGCAGCCGGCCGAGCTCGTCGATCAGCTCCTGGGTCTTCTCGCCCTTCTCGCCCGTGTCCAGTGGCTGGTACACGGTCTTGGTGATCGTGTCGTAGTCGCGGCCCTCGGTCTCGCAGTGCCGCTTCAGGACGTCGAGCTTGTGCTCCAGATCGGGGGTGTTGAACAGGTTGCACGCGTCGGCGTACTTCGCCACCAGCCGGAGCGTCTTCTTCTCGCCGCCACCGCCGATCATCAGCGGCGGGTGCGGCTTGCTGAGCGCCTGCGGCGAGTTGAGCAGGCGCGTCGCCTGGTAGTGCTTGCCCTCGAACGCGCCCTCGTCGTCCGACCACATCTGCAGCACGTACCGCACGGTCTCCTCGAGCCGCTCGAACCGCTCGGCCAGCGGCGGGAACGGGAAGCCGAGCCCGCGCGACTCCTCCTCGTTCCAGCCCGCGCCGAGGCCGAGGATCGCGCGCCCGCCGGACAGCACGTCCAGCGTCGTGACCGCCTTGGCCAGCAGCGCCGGCTCGCGGTAGTGCACACCGGTGATGACCGTGAGCAGCTTCGCCCGCTCGGAGTGCGCGGCCAGGAAGCCGAGCGTCGTGTAGGCCTCGAGCATGTCGTTCTCGACCGGCCCGACGGCGCCGATCTGGAAGAAGTGGTCCATCACCGCCAGGTACTGGAACCCCGCCTGATCGGCGGTGCGCGCCACCGCCGCCAGCTCAGGGCCGAGTGCGCTGGGGCCGTTGGGCCAGGTGAAATCAGGAATCTGCAGACCGATGTCCATAAGGATGTCCTCTCATCACTGTCAACCACCAGTCAACGCGGTGCCCCCACACTTCCTTCCGAATCCGGCGAAGAATTCGGAGGCCAGCCTCCGGCGAGGCTCAGCTCGCCCGCGCTGCAGCCGCGTCGAGCGCGGCTACGGTGAGGTTCGAGCGGAGGTGGTCGGCGTGGACGCGCGGCAGTTGGAGTACTTCCTGGCGGTGGTCGACGAGGGTGGCGTCAGCCGGGCCGCGCAGGCGTTGCGGATCGCGCAGCCGTCGTTGTCGCAGGCGATCCGGACGCTGGAGCGCGACCTCGGGAGCGACCTGTTTCACCGTGTCGGCCGCCGGGTGGTGCTGACTCCGGCGGGGCAGGCGCTGATCGAGCCGGCCCGTCAGGTGGTGCGCGGGATCGCCTCAGCGCGGGCAAGTGTGGAGTCGACGGCCGGGCTGCAGGCCGGGCAGGTGGAGATCGCGGCGATGCCGTCGCAAACCGTCGAGCCGCTGAGCAGTCTGATCGGCGCGTTCACGCGCGCTTATCCCGGGCTGTCGGTCGGCATCCGCGCCGCGCCGACGGCGGACGTCGTACTGGAGCTGGTTCGCTCGGGCGTGACCGAGCTCGGCCTCCTCGGGACGCCGGAGCCCGCCAAGGCGGCCGGAGTCCGCCTCGAGCCGGCCGGCGTCCAGCGGTTCGTGCTGATCTCGCCGCCGGGGTCCGGGTTTCCCGACGGAGGTCCCGTACGGCGTGAGGCGCTGCGCGGCTGCCGGCTGATCGTCGGGCAGACCGGGACGGGGATGCGGCGGCTGGTCGACGAGATCCAGGCGGACGGTATCGACGTGACGGCCGTGGTCGAGTCCGAGCACCGCGAGGCGATCCTGCCGCTCGTGCTCGGCGGCGTCGGGTACGCCGTACTGACGGACTCCTGGGCGACGCTGGCCCGCCAGGCCGGCGCGACGGTGTCGTTGCTGGAACCGGCGGCGCACCTGCATCTCTCCCTGGCCAGCCGGACGGCCGCGCTGACGCCCGCCGCCGAGGCGTTCCTGGCGGTTGCCCGCGACAACTTATAGGCACCGCCTATCGGTGCGGTCGGAATCCGGTCTTGGACCTGAGCCTCCGACAGCTGGTCTGATCGAGTCATGACGACTGAGCGGATCGCACTCATTCCCGGCGACGGCATCGGCCGCGAGGTGGTCCCGGCCGCGCTCGCCGTGCTCGAGGCGGTCGGGCGCCGGCACGGGATCGCCTTCACCTACGACGAGTTCGACTGGTCCTGCGAGCGGTACCTGACCGAGGGCGCGATGATGCCGGCCGACGGCCTGGACCGGATCCGCGGGCACGACGCGATCTTCCTCGGCGCGGTCGGCGCTCCCGGCGTACCGGATCACGTGTCGCTGTGGGGACTGCTGATCCCGATCCGGCGGCAGTTCCAGCAGTACGTGAACCTGCGGCCGATCCGGGTCTTCGACGGCCTCGACAGCCCGGTCCGCGGCGCGGTCGCGGGTGAGGTCGACTTCGTCGTGGTCCGGGAGAACGTCGAGGGCGAGTACAGCGAGATCGGCGGGCGGATGAGCCGGGGGTTCCCGGACGAGCTCGCGGTGCAGGAGGCCGTGTTCACGCGGGCGGGGGTGACGCGGCTGGTCGACTTCGGGCTGGATCTGGCGGAGCGGCGGCGCTCGTACGGCGCGGCCGCAGCTTCGCCGCGGGACGGGTATGTGACGTCGGCAACGAAGTCGAACGGGATCGTGCACACGATGCCGTTCTGGGACGAGATCGTTGCCGAGCGCACCGCTCTGCGTCCCGCGATCCGCTGGGACCAGGAGCACATCGACGCGTTGAGCGCGAAGCTCGTGCTCGACCCGGCGCGCTTCGACGTGATCGTGGCTTCCAACTTGTTCGGCGACATCCTCAGCGACCTGGCCGCGGCGGTTGCCGGAGGCATCGGAATCGCGCCGGCCGCGAACCTGAACCCGGCGCGCGACTTCCCGTCGATGTTCGAGCCCGTGCACGGGTCCGCGCCGGACATCGCCGGGCGCGGGATCGCGAACCCGATCGGCGCGATCTGGACGGCCGCGATGATGCTCGACCATCTCGGGCACCTGGAGGCTGCGGCGGAGGTCGAGAACGCGATTGCCGCCGTACTGGCTGCTCGGGAGGTGCGGACGCCGGACCTCGGCGGAACGGCGACCACGACGAGCTTCACGCAGGCGGTGCTCGACGCGGTGGAGGCGCGATGAAGCTCGACGGGTTCGACTACCGGCGGGTCGATGCCGAGGGCATCGAGATCAACTGCGCGGTCGCCGGGAGCGGGCCGCCGGTGCTTCTCCTGCACGGCTATCCGCAGACCCACCTGATCTGGCACGAGGTCGCGCCGGTGCTCGCGCGGACGCACACCGTCGTCGCCACGGATCTCCGCGGGTACGGCGACAGCGCGAAACCGGCCGGCGCTCCCGACCACGCGCCGTACAGCAAACGCGCGATGGCGCGTGATCAGCTGCTGGTCATGCAGTCCCTCGGCTTCGACCGTTTCGCCGTCGCCGGCCACGACCGCGGCGGCCGCGTCGGGCATCGGCTCGCGCTGGACCATCCTTCGGCCGTCGAACGTCTCGCCGTGCTCGACATCGTCCCGACCCGCTACACCTACGAGCACGCCGACGCGACGTTTGCCCAGGGCTACTACCACTGGTTCTTCCTGACCGCCGGGAACGGGATCCCCGAGCGGCTGATCGGCGGCGACCCCGAGTTCTGGATCCGCGCCCGGATGGAGTCCCGCCACCACGGCGGCAAGCCCTTCCACCCCGAGGCGATGGCCGAGTACGTCCGGTGCTTCTCCACCCCCGAGGCGATCGCCGCCACCTGCGAGGACTACCGAGCCGCCGCCACGATCGACCTGACCCACGACGACGCGTCGTACGGCACGCCGCTCACCTGCCCGGTCCTGGCGCTGTGGGGAGCCTCCAGCTTCGTCGGCCGCACGTACGACGTACTGGACGCCTGGCGCTCGTACGCGGAAGACCTCAGCGGCGAAGCCCTCCCGTCGGACCACTACCTGCCGGAGGAGGCCCCGGCCGCAACCACCAAGGCCCTCCAGGCTTTCCTCCGCTGAGCGGACGTCCACCACCACCAACCCCAGGCCGACGCTGGACGCCACGCCTGACAACCGGCAGAAACCGGCGCTGGCTGCGGGTTGGTGAGTGGTGGATGTCCACCACCGGCGCTGGGTCAGGGGGCGATTTCCAGGGACTGGATGACGTCGCCGGTCAGCGTGAAGCGGTAGATGAGGTCGACCTCGCCGCCGGGGAAGTTGCCTTCGAGGTGGTGGGTGAGGACCCAGTGGGTGTCGTCGAGCTTCTCGGCGTGGGTGAGTTCCTCGGTGTAGGTGTACTCGCTGGCGGCGGTTTCGCGCCAGTGGCGGATCTCGTCGTGGCCGGTGTAGGTGTTGCCGTCGTCGAGGACGGTGGCGTCCTCGGCGAACGCGGGCAGCAGGTCGTGGAAGTTCGCCTTGCGACCGGGCTGGGTCTCGCGCAGGTACGCGGTGATCGCGTGCGGGAGGTGCTTGATCGTCTCGGCGACGGTCGGGTCGGGCGGGGTGGGGATGGTCATCATGCCTCCGTGGTGAGGGTGAAGGTGGCGCGGCCGAACGGGTGGCCGTTGATCTGGAGCTCCAGGGCGTGCTCGCCGGCGTAGTACCGGCGGGTGGAGATCGGCTTGAAGGAGTGGCGCTTGGCGAGGCTGATCGACTCGCCGGGGGCGAGGGTTCGGGTGGTGAGTTTGAAGACCTTCGGGGTGAGGGTGCCGTTCGCCTTCACATGGTGCACGACGTAGTCGATCGCCAGGCGGACCTCGTCGGGGCCCTCGTTGCGCGCGTCGAAGGTGAACTCGAGCGACTCACCGACGGTGACGCCTTCGACCGACAGGAGCGGGCCGTCGACGGTGAGGGCGGCGGGTGGGGCGTAGCCGAGGAGGGCCATGGCCGCCGGGTCGCCGGCCTTGACGAGGGTGCGGAGAGCGTGGCTGACCAGCTGCGGTGTGGTGTCCGCGGGGTCGGCGAGCCAGCTGGTGGCGATGTCCACAGCGAGGGCCGGGTTGGCGCGGCTGACGTCGTTCAGGTGGTTGGCGACCGAGCGGCGGACGTACGGCGAATCATCGTGGCGCAGGGCGTCGAGGATTTCGCGGGTGACTTCGGGGCGGGCCAGAATCTCGCGGACCTGCTTGGCCCACGGGAGGCGAGGGCGGGTGCCTTCGCTGGCCAGGCGGCGTACGTGCTCGTCGGGGTGCTTGGTCCAAGTACTGACGGTTTCGAGAGCGCGCGCCAGATCGGCGGCGAGGAACGTGCGGAGAGCGAATTCCGCGGTGAGCCGGGGGGTCAGTAGAGCGAGCAACTCGAGCCCTCGCTCGAAGTCACCGCCGGGAGCATCGGCGGAGGTCGCTCGTACGGCGACAGCCTCGGTGACCGGCCAGATCATCCAGCCGGTGAAGTCCTCCCGCTCCAGCGCTGCCCGGAAGAGCTGGTCAACGGGCGCGTAGCCGGCGGGAAGATCGGCGAGCAGTGCGTCGCGGACCAGGCGGCCTCGGTCACTGAAAGCCAGGCCGGACAGTTGGCCAGGGGCCGCCCGGAGAGCGGTGAAGTCGAGCGCCGGCTCGACCGTGCGCAGGATCCGGCCCAGCGCGACCACCGATTCCGTGCTGAGCATTTCCTCGGCCGTTGGCACTGGTCTCCCCCACGAGGTCGGTTCTACTGACTTCTAAATTAGCAGTTAACCGTCGGGCCGTGCGCCGGAGGGCGGGAACTAGGCTCCTGCGCCATGGAGATCTTGGTGATCGGGATCGGCGCCGGGGATCCGGACCACCTGACGATGCAGGCGGTGCGGGCGATCGAGCGGGCCGAGGTGTTCTTCGTGCTCGACAAGGGCGAGGTCAAGCAGGAGCTGGTCGACCTGCGGACGGAGATCCTCGAGAAGTACGCGCCAGGGGCGAAGGTCGTGGTGGGGCGCGACCCCGAGCGCGATCGCAGCAGTACGGCGTACGTCGAGTCGGTCGACGACTGGCGGCGCCGGCGCGCCGACGTCTGCGCCGGGCTGATCGAGCAGGAGCTGACCGGCGACCAGGTCGGAGCGTTCCTGGTCTGGGGCGACCCCTCGCTCTACGACAGCACGCTCGCGATCCTCGACGACCTCCTGGCGCGCGGTGAGCTGAAGTTCGGCATCGAGGTGATCCCGGGGATCAGCAGCGTCTCAGCGCTCGCCGCCAAGCACCGCATCGGGCTCAACCAGGTCGGCAAGCCGATCCAGGTGACGACCGGACGGCGGCTGGCCAAGGAGTGGCCGGACGGCGTCGACGACGTGGTGGTGATGCTCGACGCGCAGACCGCGTTCACCGCGCACACCGACCAGGACGCCGACATCTACTGGGGTGCCTACCTCGGTACGCCGGACGAGCTGCTGGTCGCCGGCAAGCTGTCCGAGGTCGCCGGCGAGATCGAGAAGGTCCGCGCCCAGGCCCGCGAACGCAAGGGCTGGATCATGGACACCTACCTGCTCCGCCGCGGCCACCGGTAGACCTGGTTCGACCAAAGGTGTAGGCGGCCTGGCCGTCCGGCCGAAGCGGGTACTGCCCGCGAAGGCCGAGGCTGCTGGGCATGACCAGACAACTCGGCAAGAAGAAGGTACGGCTGGCACTGGCGCTCGTGCTGGTGCCGGTCGCGCTACTGACCAGCAAGGTGACGGCCTCCGCTAGCGATGCGATGGAGGTCCGCACCGACGCCGGCGTAGTGCGTGGTGCGGTCTCCGGCGAGACCCGGGTCTTCAAGGGCATTCCGTACGCCGCCCCGCCGGTCGAGGCCCTGCGCTGGAAGGCGCCGCAGCCGGTGAAGCCGTGGACCGGCGTACGGGACGCCACGACGGCCGGCAGCCCCTGCCCGCAGCAGGACAACTCCGAGGCGCCCGGTGGGTCCACCACCGAGGACTGCCTCTACCTGAACGTCACCACCCCGGCGAAGGATTCGGCCAAGCCGCACCCGGTCGTGGTCTGGATTCCCGGCGGCGGCTTCTTCTCCGGTGCCGGCAGCAACTACGGCGCGGCCAAGCTGGCGACCCGGGGCGACGTCGTGGTCGTCACGATCAACTACCGCCTGGGCATCTTCGGCTTCTTCGGCTACCCGGGACTGCCCGGGTCCGGCACGTACGGGCTCCAGGACCAGCAGGCCGCACTCCGCTGGGTGCAGCGCAACGCCCGCAGCTTCGGCGGCGACCCCAGGAACGTCACCGTGGCAGGGGAATCGGCCGGTGGGATGAGTGTCTGCGCGCAGCTCACTTCACCGACGTCCGCCGGGCTGTTCTCGAAGGCGATCATGCAGAGCGGGTCCTGCGCGTTCAACTGGGCCGACAACAGCCAGTACCCCGGCCAGGCGGCCGACTCGTTCTGGGTCCCGCAGAGCCGAGTCCAGCAGGCAGGGGTCGAGTGGGCCGCGGCCAGCAAGGACAAGCTGGGCTGCAAGCCCGGTCAGGCGATGCTGGACTGCCTGCGGGCGGCGGACCCCGCCGTACTGACTGAGGACACGTTGCAGTTCACGCAGTCGGCGTACGGCGGTAGTGCGGTGCTGCCGATCAGTCCGGCGAAGGCTCTCAAGGCAGGGCTGTTCCACCGGGTGCCGGTGCTGTCCGGGAACAACCACGACGAGGCGACGCCTTGGGTGGCGGCGTTCAACGGTGGCAAGCTCACCGACGCGGACTACCCGCGGCTGGTGAAGGACATGGTCGGGGCGAAGCGAGCTGCCGCCGTACTGCGTGAGTACCCGCTGAAGGACTACGCGTCCGCGGCGGAGGCTTGGGCGACGGTGACGACCGACCGGATCTGGTCGTGCACGCAGGTCGCCAGCGACCAGCAGGCGGCGCGGGAGGTCCCGGTGTACGCGTACGAGTTCGCTGACAAGCACTCGCCGCTGTCGCAGCCCGGTCAGGGCGCTGCGCACGCCACGGAACTGCCGTACCTGTTCAAGCTGGGCGGTTGGGATGCTCCGCTCACACCGACCCAGCAGCGGCTGTCGGACCAGATGGTCGACTACTGGACAGCGTTCGCCCGGACCGGCAACCCGAACGGCCCGGACCGGCCGCACTGGGCACCGGTCAGGCAGGGCGACGTCCGCGGACTCTCACTGGCGCCGAGCGACCAGGGCGGCGTCACGAAGGTCGACCTGACGGCCGAGCACCACTGCGACTTCTGGAACTAGGCGGTTCTCTTGGCCAGCGGCCGGCTGATCACGGGGGTCAGGAACAGCAGGAACAGCGCGTAGAAGCCGACGTTCGGTACCAAGGCCGCGAGGACGAAGGCCAGCCCGAACAGGCCCGCGGTGACGATCGAGTTGATCAGTTCACCGCGGGTCACCGGGTTGTCCGGGTCCTCGAGGTCCGGGTGCCGGCGGATCATCAGCACCAGGCCGGACTGGCAGAGGCTGAGCACCAGGATCGTGCCGATGTAGAGCCCGCTGGTGAACCTGCTGGTCTCGAACGACCCGATGATCTCGGTCGGGAACGGCAGGATGACGATGAGCAGCAGCCAGCCGAGGTTCAGCTGGATCAGGCGCGTGTTGTACCGGCGGACGTGCTCGAACACGCGGTGGTGCACCAGCCAGAACCGGACGATCACCACGAAGCTCAGCAGGAACGTGAAGATCTGCGGCCGGTGCTCGGTGATCACCTCGACCGCGGTCAGGCCCTCGGTCTTCGACTCGGTCACCACCTCGACCAGCGGCAGGACCAGCAGCGTGACGGCGATGGCCACGACGGCGTCGGTGAACAGCACCAGGCGGTCCGGGTTCCTCGTCGTACTCACGGGCGACCACGGTAGTGGATCAGGAGGGCGGGAATCCGCCAGCGTTGCCACCAGCAACCAGGTGGACTGGCCGCATGCCTGGTCCAGTGCTCGTGCGTACGCCGGTGGTCCGCTGGCTCGGGGTCGTCGCGGTGACGCTGGGGATTTTCTCGATCGTCACCGCCGAGATCCTCCCGATCGGGCTGCTGACCCTGATCGGCGAGGATTTCGGGCTGTCGCCCGGGCGGACGGGCTGGCTGATGACGGCGCCGGGCCTGGTCGCGGCCGTGGCCGCGCCGATGGTCACCGTGACGACCGGGCGGGTCGATCGGCGGGTGATGCTCGCGGTGCTGATGGTCGTGCTCGCCGGAGCGGACGTGTTGGCGGCGACAGCCAGTGCGTACTGGCTGGAGTTGGTCGCGCGGGTGCTGGTCGGGCTGGTGATCGGTGGGTTCTGGTCGATCGGCGCCGGCCTGGCCGGGCGGCTGGTGCCGGAGCACCAGGCGGGGCGGGCGACCGCGGTGATCTTCTCGGCAGTGCCGCTGGGGTCGGTGCTCGGTGTGCCGGTCGGCACGTTTCTCGGGGAGCACGGCGGGTGGCGGTTCCCCTTCGTGCTGCTGGCCGGGCTGAGCCTGCTGGTGCTGGTCGCGCTCATCCTGTTCGTGCCGCCGCTGCCGGCTGAGGAGGTGACCCGACTGGCCGTGCTGTGGGACGTACTGCGGCTCAAGCAGACGCGGGTCGGGCTGGTGGCGACCTGTCTGATCGTGGTGGCGCATTTCGGCACGTACACGTACGTGACGCCGTTCCTGCGTGACGTGACCGGCGTACGGCCGGAGCTGATCAGCACGTTGCTGCTGGCGTACGGCGTAGCCGGGCTCGTGGGAAACGGACTGGCTGGGCTGACTGTCAGCAGGTGGCTACGGCCGACCTTCGTCAGCGCGGCCGGACTACTAGCCGTGGCGACGCTGCTGCTGCCGCTGGTCGGTCGGACGACGCTGGGCGCGGCTGGACTGCTCGTGGTCTGGGGGCTCGCGTACGGCGCGGTGCCGGTCTGCTCGATGAGCTGGTTCGCGGCGGCGGCGCCGCAGGCGCGGGAGGCGGCGACGGTGGTGTTCACTTCGTCGTTCCAGGCGACGCTGTCGGCTGGGGCGCTGGCTGGTGGGTTGCTGCTGGACCGGACGTCCGTGGCGGTGGTGATGGTGTGCGGTGGGGTGACTGGTCTGGTGATGGTCGGGGTGCTGCTGCGCGGTGACGCAGAACACAGGTGATCGGCGGGACGTAGCATCTCGGCTGTGACCAGCACTGGGAGGAGCCAACCGGACCGCTGTCCTGGCGTGCTCTCGGTGCATCAGGCGGCTGATGGTGGGCTGGCGCGGGTGCGGTTGCCGGGTGGAGTGTTGAGCCCGGCCCAGCTCCAGGTGCTTGTCGCTGCGTCTGCTGAGCTGGGTGACGGGAATCTGGAGCTCACCTCCCGGGGCAACCTCCAGATCCGGGCGCTGAAGGCTCCGGAGGAGCTGTCGGACCGCCTGTACGACGCCGGCCTGCTGCCGTCGCTCACGCACGAGCGGGTGCGGAACCTCCTGGCCTCTCCCCTGTCCGGGCTCGACGGGTCGTACGACGTGCAGGCGCTGGTCCGGGAGCTGGACCGCGGGCTGTGCGCGTCGCCGCGGCTGGCCGGGCTGCCGGGGCGGTTCCTGTTCGCGCTCGACGACGGGCGTGGGGACCTGGCTGCTGTCGGAGCCGATGTCGGGGTGCGGGTTGTCGGAGACCAGGTGGCGTTGCTGCTGGCCGGTGACGACACCGGGGTTCGGCTGACGCCGGCTGAGGCGCCGCAGGTGATGCTGCGGGCTGCTGAGGCGTTCCTGGACGAGCGGGACGGCGAGTGGCGGCTGGGTGAGCTGGCGGACGGTGTGGCCAAGGTGTTGAGCAGGCTGGGGTACAGCAGAGCGGCTCAGCAGCTGACTGAGGAGCCACCTGCGGCTGGGCCGGTGAGCGCTGTGGCGTTGCCGAAAGGCAAGCCCGTGCGCGCCGGGGTCTACGGGCCCGAGTTGCTGGTGGCGACTGTGCCGCTGGGCAGTCTGGGGCCGGAGCAGGCCGCCGTACTGGCAGAGGCCGAGCAGTTGCGGGTTACACCGTGGCGCTCGGTAGTGGTGGTCGGTGGAGACAGTGGCCGGCTGCAGGACACGGGCCTCGTGGTGGACAGCGAGTCGCCGTGGACCAGGGTGACCGCCTGCGCCGGCAAGCCGGGCTGCGGCAAGGCGCTGGCCGACGTACGGCGTGACGCGCGGCGGACGACGCCGGCGCTTCAGCCGGGACACCGGCCGGTGCACTGGTCCGGATGTGAGCGGCGGTGTGGGCAGCCCGCGGGAGACTTCGTGGACGTGCTCGCGCTGGCCGACGGGTACTCGGTCGACGGTTCAGAGGCCGTGACCGCCGAGCAGAGTGTGATGAGGATGCGGTGAGCCAGTACGAGTACGAGACCGACGGCGCCGAGATCTACCGGCGGTCGTTCGCGACGATCCGGGCCGAGGCCGCGCTCGGGGACCTGCCGCCGGACGTCGCGCAGGTCGCCGTCCGGATGATCCACGCCTGCGGCATGACCGACCTGGTCGCGGACCTCGGCTGGTCCGAGGGCGTCGTCAAGGCCGCCCGGACAGCGCTCCAGCAGGGCGCGCCGATCTTCTGCGACGCGGCGATGGTCGCGGCGGGCGTCACGCGGCGCCGGCTGCCGAAGGACAACGAGGTCGTCTGCACGCTGAGCGACCCGTCGGTGCCGCAGCGAGCAGCAGATCTCGGCACCACCCGGAGCGCGGCCGCGCTGGACCTCTGGGTCGACCGGCTCGAAGGATCGGTGGTTGCCGTGGGCAACGCTCCGACGGCACTGTTCCGCCTGCTCGAACTGATCCGGGACGGCGCGCCGAAGCCGGCCGCCGTGCTCGGCATCCCCGTCGGGTTCATCGGCGCGGCCGAGTCCAAGGAGGCGCTCGCGGCGAACGACCTGGGCCTGGAGTACCTGGTCGTCCGCGGCCGCCGGGGCGGCAGCGCGATCACCGCCGCCGCCATCAACGCGATCGCTAGCGAGGAAGAGTGACCGGACGGCTGTGGGGCGTCGGGCTCGGCCCGGGCGACCCCGAACTGGTGACGGTGAAGGCCGCGCGACTGATCGGCGCGGCCGACGTGATCGCGTTTCACAGCGCGCGGCACGGACGGAGCATTGCCCGCTCGGTCGCCGCGCCGTACCTGCGCGACGGTCAGGTCGAGGAGCACCTCGTCTACCCGCTGACCACCGAGACGACCGACCACCCGGGTGGCTACCAGGGCGCGATGGACGACTTCTACGCCGAGTGCGCGCAGCGGTTGGCCGCGCACCTGGACGCCGGGCGCGACGTCGTCGTACTGGCCGAAGGCGATCCGCTCTTCTACGGCTCCTACATGCACATGCACAAGCGGCTCGCGGATCGGTACGACTGCGAGGTCGTGCCCGGTGTGACGTCGGTGAGCGCGGCGGCCGCTGTGCTGGGCCGGCCGTTGTGCGAGCGCGACGAGATCCTCACCGTGCTGCCCGGCACGCTCCCGCCGGACGTGCTCGCGCAGAAGCTTCGGGAGACCGACGCGGCCGCGGTGATGAAGCTCGGCCGGACGTTCGGCAACGTGCGCGAGGCGTTCGAGCTGGCGGGACGGGCGGACGAGGCCTGGTACGTCGAACGCGCGACGACCGATCAGCAGCGCACCGCCAAGCTGGCCGACGTGGACCCGAGCGAGGTGCCGTACTTCTCGCTGGCCCTCCTGCCGAGCCCGATCAACAACGCCTTCGCCGCGCCGGAGACCAGGACGCAGCAGGAAGGGTCCGTCACCGTCGTCGGTCTCGGACCGGCCGGCCCCGAGTGGATGACCCCGGAGGTCCGGGCCGCGCTCGCCTCCGCCGACGACGTGATCGGCTACGGCCCGTACGTCGACCGCCTGCCCGACCGGGCCCGGCAGCGCAAGCACGGCTCGGACAACAAGGTCGAGTCCGAGCGGGCCGCGTTCGCGCTCGACCTCGCCCGCAAGGGCTCCCGGGTCGTCGTCGTGTCCTCCGGCGACCCCGGCGTCTTCGCGATGGCCAGCGCGGTCACCGAGGTCGCCTCCGAACCCGAGTACGCCGACCTCGCCGTCCACGTCCTCCCCGGCATGACCGCCGCGCAGGCGGTGGCGAGCCGGGCCGGTGCGCCGCTCGGCCACGACTACTGCGTGCTGTCGCTGTCGGACCGCCTCAAGCCGTGGGACGTGATCGCCGCCCGCCTGACCGCCGCCGCGACCGCGGACCTGGCGATCGCGATCTACAACCCGGCGTCCAAGTCGCGCACCTGGCAGGTCGCCGCGACTCGGGAACTGCTGCTCGAGCACCGCGACCCGAGTACGCCGGTCGTCGTCGGCCGCAACGTCGGTGGCGCGAACGAGTCCGTCACGATCACCACGCTCGGTGAGCTCGCCCCGGCCACGGTCGACATGCGCTGCCTGCTGCTGATCGGGTCCTCGCAGACCCGGGCGGTCGAGCGGCCGGGCGGGCCGTTGGTGTTCACGCCGCGCCGCTATCCGGACGGCGTACAAGAGCCGGGTTAAATCTGCCGACGGCGTGAGTGAGCCACGCACCTCGTGGGTAGGCCCCGGGCACGAGGCCGCCCCCGTGAGGAGAACGTTGTGGTTCAGCCGTACGAAGACCCCGGCACGGTGACCGAGCTCCGGCCGGACACGAGCACGCAGCGCTACGAGGAGGCGCGGGCGGCGGCGCACCGGGCGATGTCGACGGTCCGGATCGTTCCCGACCAGCCCGAGACCGAGTCCGAGGTGGAGACCGAGCGGCCGTCGTACCTGGGATTCAAGGCCGGAGCGGCCTTCTTCGGCTGGCTGATCGCCTTGTCGATGACGGTCTTCCTGAGCCTGGTGGTCGCCGGGATCGGTGGGCTGGCCGGCTACTTCCTCGACTACACGTTGCTCGACGCGCGACAGCGACCGACCGAGGTCGGACTGGCCGGCGCGGTGGGGGTGATCGTGGTGCTGAGCCTTGCGTACTTCTGCGGCGGGTACGTCGCCGGCCGGCTCGCCCGGTTCGACGGGAAGCGGCAGGGCTTCGGCGTCTGGCTGATCACCGTGCTGGTGGTCGTGCTCATCGCGGGCATCGGCGCCGCGCTGAACGTCTGGTACGGCACGGTCAGCCAGTTCGACCGCTCGGACCTGCCGCTGCGCCTCGGCACGCTCGACTCCGACCTGCTCGTGTACGGCGCGGCGGCGACGGCCGGCGCGGTCGTGCTGCTCACCCTGTTCTTCGCCATCGTCGGCGGCCGCGCTGGACGGCGCTTCCACGACAAGATCGACGCCGAACTGGACTAGATCGCCCGGGAATCGGACGCTGCGCATGTACGCGTGTACGGGCGGGTACGAGAGGTGCGAGACGGGGCCGTCCCTGTGAGGAGAACTGCCATGGTCCAGCACTACCGTGACGACACCGACGCGCGCGTCGGTCCGCCGGAGCAGCGCTTCACGCCCGACCGGACCGGGACGCAGCCGGTGGTCGAAGAAGGCCCGGTCGAAGAGCGCAAGCCGCTGCACCGCTCGAATGTGAAGACCTCCACCGCCGCCGAGGTCGACCCGGCGTACCGTGGGTTCAAAGGCGGTTCGGCGTTCTTCGGCTGGCTGATCGCCATCGGCCTGATCGTGCTGCTGACCGCGATCATCAGCGCGATCGCGGCGGCGGTCGACTACGCGGTCACCATCGACCGCGGGATGATCGACGAGCAGGCCGGCACGATCGGCATCGTGTCCGGCGCGCTGCTGCTCGTCGTGCTCGCGATCGCCTACTACAACGGCGGGTACGTCGCCGGCCGGCTGGCGCGCTTCGACGGTGCGCGGCAGGGCTTCGGCGTCTGGGGCATCGGCGTCGTGGTCACGCTGATCGTCGCCGGGATCGGCGCCCTGGCCGGTTCGCAGTACGACGTCCTGGACCGGGTGGACCTGCCGTCCATCCCGATCGCCGACGCCGATCTCACCACCGGCGGGCTGATCCTCGGTGCGGCCGTCCTGGTCGTCACGCTGCTGGCCGCGGTGATCGGCGGCAAGGCCGGCCAGCGCTACCACCACCGGATCGACCACAGCTTCGACTGACCTTCCCGGAGAGGCGCGATGCCCCCGTCCCGTCTCTCACCCTCCCCGAAGCGGGGGAAGCCCGGACCCTTCCTCCGGCTTCCCCCGCTTCCCCTGTCCGGCGCCGGTTGCGTCCGAAGATCCCGCATGCGTCCGAACGGGTGTGGCTCATAGCCTCGGGTTCTTCGGACGCATGCCGCTTCTTCGGACGCAACGAGGCGTGGCGAGCGCGGATCGGACCCATCCGGCTTCCGGGAGACGGTGGTCGGGGGACGCGGTGACCGACAGGATCGACCGCATGCCAGGTCGGAACGCGGTGGTGATCGGCGGGACCAGCGGGATCGGTGCCGCCGCCGCGCTGCGCCTGGCGCGCGACGGGGCGGAAGTGGTCGCGGCCGGGCTGGATCCGGACGCGGCTCCGGCGGAGCTCCGTCAGGTGGCGGAGCTCCGCGCCCTCGACCTCCGCTCCCCCACCGAGCTCGAGGACCTCCTCACGTCGTACGACGCACTGGACGTGCTCGTCAACGCCGCCGGCATCATCCGCCGCGGCGACGAGCACCGGCCGGAGGTGTTCGCCGAGGTGCTCGCGATCAACCTCACCGGCGCGATGCGCGCCGCCGAGGCCGCGCACGACGCGCTGGCCACGACCAAGGGCTGCATCGTCAACGTGGCCTCGATGCTGAGCTACTTCGGCGGGCCGCTGGTCCCGGCGTACAGCGCCAGCAAGGGCGGCATCGTTCAGCTCACCCGCTCGCTCGCGGTCGCCTGGGCGACCGACGGTATCCGCGTGAACGCCGTCGCGCCCGGCTGGATCTCCACCGATCTGACCGCCGCCCTGCAGGCGGATCCCGAAGCCTCCGACCGCATCCTGCGCCGGACCCCGATGGCCCGCTGGGGGACGCCGGACGAGGTGGCCGGGGCGATCGCCTTTCTCACCGGCCCCGACGCGGGCTTCGTCACCGGTGCCGTCCTGCCCGTCGACGGCGGCTACCTCAGCGCCTGAAGGAGAGTCCGTGAGCCAGATCCCCATCTCGACCGCCGTACCGGAGGAGATCGCCGTCCAGGCGGTGCCCGACGACGACCGCCTCTGGGTCCCGCAGGCGCCGGACGTGTGGTTCCGCCCGTTGATGCTGAACACGATCACCGGTCAGTGGTGCAACCTGCTCAAGGTGACCCGGGCCGGCATCGTCTCCCGGCACCGGCACCCGAGCGCCGTGTTCGGCTACGTGATCAAGGGTAAGTGGCAGTACGACGAGCACGAGTGGGTCGCCGAGACCGGCTCGTTCGTGTACGAGCCGCCGGGCGAGATCCACACCCTGCGGGTACCCGAGGACACCGGCGAGATGATCACGTTCTTCAACATCTCCGGCGCGATGATCTACGTCGACGACGACGGGAACCAGACCGGCTACGAGGACACCTTCACCAAGATCCAGCTCTGCCGCGACCACTACGCCGCCAACGGCCTGGGCGCCGACTACGTGGACCAGTTCATCCGCTGACGGCCCCGTGCGAAGAACTACAGGACACCCAAGGCCGGCGGATCGATGGCGGTGACCGTGTCGATCACCGCGGTCAGCGCCGGAGTCCGGGGCCGGTCGCGATGCAGGAACAGCGCGACCTGACGTTCGACGCCCGCGTCGTGGATCGGGACCAGGCGTACGCCGTCCAGGTTGGCGGTAGTCACGGCCAGCGCGTTCGTGACGCCGGTTCCAAGGCCGTGGCGGACCAGCGACAGCAGGGTCTGCGGCTGGTTCGTGCGGTAGACGCTGGCCGGGCTCAACCCGGCGGACGCGAAGGCCAGGTGGGACTCGAACTGACGCCCGCCCGAAGCCTCGCCGATGGAGATCAGCGGCAGCGCGGCCAGATCCGCGAGACCGACGGACGGTTGCGCGGCCAGCGGGTGGCTGGCGGCGAACACGGCGACGAGCGGCTCACGCCACAGCACCCGGTGCTCCAAGGTCTCCGACGCGACGAGCGGGTGGACAGGCCGGATCGCCAGGTCGATCTCGCCGTGCACGAGTGCGCGTTCCAGCTCGATGCTCGGACCCTCGACGAGCAGCAGGCGGACCTCCTTCACCCGTACGGCGACCTGCGGGAACAGCCAGGCGGCCGCGCTCGGGTACGTCCCGAACCGGACCTGCCCCCGCACGGTCGCCAGCTCGCCGAGCCGGTGCAGGATCTCCTCGGCCGCGGGCAGCAACGCGCGACCCTCGGGCGTCAGCGCGACCGGGTGCGCCGACCGGTCGAACAGCTGCACGCCGAGCGCCTTCTCCAGCTCGGCGACGTGCTCGCTGATCCGCGACTGCCCGCGGAACACCGCCTTCGCGGCCGCCGAGAACCCGCCGTACCGGGCGACGGCCACGAAGCTGACGACCCAGTCCAGCCGGTAGCCGTAGGCCGCGGTGAGGTCCATGCCCTTGAGGTTATCCGGGAAGGACCACGATGGCGGGGGCGTTGTGCTGGTTGTGGATACCCAAGTCGTGGTGATCGGGGCCGGTCAGGCCGGGCTGTCGGCGGCGTACCACCTGGTCCGGATGGGCTTCACGCCGTACGACGAAGTGGTGGTCCTGGACCGCAACGACGCCCCTGGCGGCGCCTGGCAGCACCGCTGGGACTCGCTGACCATGGACGACGTGCACGGGATCGCGAACCTGCCCGGCGCGGACGTGCCGCCGGCGATCGGCGCCGAGCGGGCGAACGTCTTCGTGCCGCGCTACTACGCCGACTACGAGCAGCGTTTCGCGCTGCCGGTGGTGCGGCCGGTGATCGTGGAGAGCGTGCGGGCGGTCGACGGGCGGTTCTCGCTGAGCACCTCTCGAGGCCTGTATTCGGCGGACGCGATCGTCAACGCGACCGGAACCTGGAACCGGCCGTTCATCCCGTGGTACCCGGGGATCGAGTCCTTCCAGGGACGGCAGCTGCACACCGCGGACTACCACGGCGCCGAGGAGTTCGCCGGGCAGCACGTGCTGGTCGTCGGCGGCGGCGCGTCCGCCGTCCAGCTGCTGGCCGAGATCTCCGAGGTCGCGTCGACGACCTGGGTGACGCGGCGGGAGCCGGTGTGGCGGACCGACGAGGAGTTCGGGCCGGAGCTCGGGCGGAAGATCATCGCGAAGGTCGAGGAGCGGGTTCGGGCCGGCCTGCCGCCGAAGAGCGTGGTGAGCGTGACCGGGCTGCAGCTGCGGCGGCAGGAGCAGGCGGCGTACGAGCGGGGCGTCTACACGCGGCTGCCGATGTTCTCGCGGGTCACTGAAGGCGGGGTTGTGTGGGCCGACGGGCGGGAGGAGAAGGTCGACGCGATCCTGTGGGCGACCGGCTTCCGGGCCGACCTCGCGCACCTGGCACCGCTGCACCTGCGCGAACCGTCCGGCGGAATCCGCATGGACGGCACGCACACCGTGCTCGATGCCCGCGTCCACCTGGTCGGCTACGGGCCGTCGGCAAGCACCATCGGTGGCAACCGCGCCGGCTTCACCGCAGCCCGAGAGCTGCGGGACCTGCTGCATCCTCAGCAGGTACGAGTAGCTGCCGGTGCCTCCGGACCGCCACAGGAATGAAAGCGCCGGCCAGCAGGAAGATAGTGGCTGTGAGCAACCATCCGGGCCAGCCCCAGCTGACGGCGACAACAGTCAGCACCACCGGCGCGACCAGGTCGCCGACCTGCGTGCCCATCGCATAAGCCCCCTGGTACTGGCCCTGCCCACCCGGCGGCGCCAGCTCGAAGCTGATCCCCCAGCCGCCCGCCGACTGCAGCATCTCCCCCAGCACGTGCACCAGCGCGGCCACGATCAGCAGGGCGATCGTCACCCAGCCCGCAGTGAAGTCAGTGATGGCCAGTACTCCACAAGCCAGCGCGAGCAGGACGCCTGCCCGGCGACCAGCCCGCGCAGCACCGGCCAATTGCTCGGTCCCACGAGCGACCCGGAGCTGCAGCAGGATCACCGACGCCGCGTTGACCACCAGCAGCACCGAGATCACCCAGGTCGGAGCGTCCGTCGCCGTCGCCACCCAGAGCGGGATCGCAACCTGCGCCATCGCGTTGTGCATGCTGAGCAGGCCGTCCAGCGCGACGAACGCCAGGAACGGGCGGTCCTTCAGCGCGGTCAGGGCCGACGGTCCGTCCGCAGAAGGCACCGGCGCGACCCGGGTCATCCCCCACTGCACGAGGCCAGCCGTCACCACGTAGGTCGCGGCGTTGGCCAGCAACGCGATCACGTACACCTCGCGCTGGTCGACCGCCAGCACGATCCCGGCCAGCGCCATCCCGATGCCCATGCCGATGTTGGTGGTGACCCGCAGCAGCGCCCGGGTCCGGACCCGCTGGTCGGACGGGACCAGTCCGGCGATCAGCGCACCCTTGGCGCCGCGCTGACCCGAGTCGGCGATCGCCGTGACCCCGACGACGGCGACGAACAGGCCGAACGACCGGACCTGGGTGAGCGCGGTCATCGTCACGGCCTGCAGCAGCAGGAAGCCGACGTACGCGCGGTTGGGTCCGAGGCGATCGGCGACGACGCCCAGCGGCGTACTGGCGACCAGGCCGACCAGCCCGGCGATGGTCAGGCCGAGGCCGACCTCGTGGACGGACAGACCGGCGGCGCGGGTCAGGTAGAGCGCGCCGACGGCGGCGTACACGCCGTTGCCGAAGGTGTTGACCAGCGTGGCGATCACCAGCCGGCGGACCTCGGGCGGGAGGGAAGCAGTCATAGCAGCCAGCCAACAGCTCCGGCCGTCAGCAGGCGGTTGGATTGACGGGATCCGTCAACGCATCACGAGGTCGAGCAGATCTGTGCCGAGGGCACGCATCACCTGTTCGTCCAGCCGGTACGCGACGAACCTGCCCTGCCGCTCGGCGGTGACCAGGCCTGCTCGGGTCAGGGCTCGCAGGTGCCGAGTCACCTGGGTGGAGTTGAGTCCCCAGAGTGCTGCGATCTCTCCGGCGGTGCGCGGCTCGCTGGCGACCGCCCGGCAGATCTGCAGCCGGTCCGGCGCGGCCAGCGCTTCCAGCCTGGCCCGGACAACCTGAGCAGCCGGTACGCCGGTCCGCCTGGCTGCTGCTGGGTAGATGACGGTCAAGGGCTCGCCGGGCACCTCGCCGAGGAAGACGTGCGGGGCGATGTAGTTGCTCGGCACCAGCAGCAGCGAGCGACTGGCCAGATCGATCCGCTTGTTCTGCACCTTCTGGACGACGACGCTGTCCTTGTCCCGCGGGTGCACGGCACCGTCCAGCGAACGGAGCATGGCCGCCACACCGTCCCGGGCGGCCAGGTCCCGGTCCTGCCGGCCGCGGGCGGCCAGCTGGTCGCGTGACTCGGTCCAGAGCTCGCCGAACCACTCGTGCCAGCAGGAGTCGAGCAGAGCCAGGAAACGCTGCACCGGCTCGGCCGGGTCCGTCAGCAACGACTCCACCAGCGCCTCGACCGCCCGGCCGCGGCTGCGGGCCCACCGGCGCACGGAGTCGGTGTCGGTGGTGCGGGAGCTGAGCGGACGGCCTCGAAGCGGGCGGACCAGCTCAGCGGCCAGGTCTTCCGGCGTACGGGCTCGCAGTGCGTCCAGCTCGTCCTGCCAGGTGGGCAGACCGGTCGCGGAGCTGGTGGCGAAGAAGCGGGCGCGGACAGCGCGGACCGTCCAGGTCCAGGCGGCCAGCTCCTTGCGCAGGGGCTTGCTGAGTTGGGTGCCCTCGGCCCACTCCGTGCGGTCGTGGTGACGCGGCTCAGCCAGGACGTGCAGGGCGCAGCCGAGCTCGATCAGCGGTGAGGCGACGTGCCTGATGCGGTCCGGGTCCAGCTTGGTGAGGCCGGCCAGAACAGTCGGCACCCCTTAGCCTCGCAGGCGGAAGAGCAGCTCGGTCTCCCACTGGTCCATGTCCGGGACCTCCATCGGGTCCGACTTGTAGACCTCGAGGCGGGCGCCCCAGCGGTCACCGTCGGCGTCCCACTCCAGCCCCTCCTTCTCGGCCCAGGCCAGCAGGTCACCCGTCGCCTGGTAGAGGCCGTCCGGGTGGCCGTGGTGCGTGTGACTGACGTACTGCCCGGCCGGGAGCACTCCGGTGACGATCTCGCCCTCCCCGGTGTGCCGCTCCTCGACCGGGATGCCGATCTCGATCACCAGCCCGTTCTCCATGTCGACCACGTCGTACTTGAAGAACAGGTCGCCGACCGGCGTGATGCCGCGCGCGGCCAGCCATCCGAACACCTCTCCGCCCCGCCGGGCGAAGGTCGCGATCTCGTCCATCCGCACCTTGGCCCTGAGGGCGACGTACGGCTGCTCACTACGCTCCACGATCTCCGGCATGCTCCACATCCTGCCCCACCGAAGGCATTGCTGTCTGGAGGTTTCAGGCGTGTACTGCAGGTGGGAGGGGTTGAACGTGTGGCGGCTCAAGGTGTGGGTGGTGGCGGGGGCACTGGTGGCGGGGACAGCCGGTACGGCGGCAGCTGAGCCGGCTACTGGGGTGGCTTATCCGGCCGGCGCGACGTCGACGCGGGTGAACGGGTGGGCGTTCGACACCTGTACGGCGCCGACGGTGGCGCAGATGGCAGCGTGGAAGGCCTCGTCGCCGTACCAGGCGGTGGGGATCTACATCGGCGGCGGCAACCGGAGCTGTGCGCAGCCGCAGCTGACGGCGGCCTGGGTGAGCACGGTGACCAAGCAGGGCTGGCGGTTGATCCCGATCTACCTCGGCTGGCAGGCGACCTGCACGCACCGGACGACGGCGTTGAAGATGTCGTCGTCGACGGCAACGGCCGCCACGCAGGCTCGCGGGTCCGCGGCGGACGCGGTGACTAAGGCAAGGGCGCTCGGACTGGTCGGCGGGAGTGCGATCTACGGCGACATGGAGCACTACGACCTGGGCAACGCCACCTGCCGGGCCGCCGTCCTGAGTTACCTGTCGGCGTGGACGAAGGAGCTGCACCGGCACGGCTACCTGTCGGCGGTGTACGCGCATCAGGACAGCGGCGCGCGGCACTTGGCGGAGGTCTACAACAGCACGGCGTACGCCCGGCCCGACGCGTTGTGGATCGCACGCTGGGACAAGAAGACAGCTCTGACCGGCTGGCCGCTGATCTCCAACAGCTATTGGGCTTCCGGCCAGCGCGCCAAGCAGTACTGGGGTGACCACAACGAGACGTGGGGCGGCGTCACGCTGAACATCGACGCCGACCGCTTCGACGCACCGGTCGCCTCGGTCGGCTTCGCCTACTCGACAACGACCGCCCTGAGCGCCCGCAGCGGCCCGTCCACCAGCCACCCGGTCGTCGCGACGTACGGCGCGGGCGCGGCGCTGCGGGTCGTCTGCCAGACCTACGGCACCAAGGTCGGCACCACGACGGTCTGGAACAAGCTGACCTCAGGCGCCTACGTCACCGACTACTACGTCAACACCCCGTCGAACATGACCTACTCGTACCCGGTCCCCGGCTGCACCCATCCGTACCAGACGACCACGTCGCTCAGCCGACGCAGCGGGCCCGGTACGTCGTACGGCGTGGTCGGCACCCTGCCCAGCGGCTCGCTCGCCTGGGTCACCTGCCAGCGCGCCGGCAGCAAAGTCGGTACGACGGCGGTGTGGGACCGGCTCACCGACGGCAGCTACGTCACCGACTACTACGTAGCCACCGCCAGCAACACGACGTACTCCGCGCCCATCAGGCGCTGTTAGGGCTCGTCGACGACCGAGGCGTAGGAGATCACACCGCGACGGATCTGGTCCGTCACCGCACGCGCTGTCGCGCGCAGCGGCGTCGGGCCGGCCGCGTCGGCGACCTGCTCGGTCAGGTCGATCAACTGCTTCACCCAGCGCACGAAGTCACCCGCGGCCAGGTCCGACTCGTACAGGACCTCGGCCAGCGACGCTCCCGAGGCCCACCGGTACGCCGCCCAGCAGAACCCGAGATCCATCGAGCGCAGGAAGTCGACCCGCATGTCCCGCTCCAGCGCGGACAGGTCGCGCCAAATGACGCCCATCTTCTCCAGCGCGTCCCGCACCTCGCCCCGCGGCAGCCGCGGCGACGTCGGCTCGTCCTTGGAACGCGACTCGTACACCAGCGCGGCCAGCGCCGACGCGAGCTGCGGCACGTCCAGGTCGTCGAACACGCCCTGGCGCAGGCACTCGGCCGCGACCAGGTCGAGCTCGGCGTAGATCCGCGACAGCCGGTCGCCGGCCTCGGTGGTCTTGTCGCCGTCGAGGTAGTGCAGCGCGTCGAGCACCTGGCAGACCCGGTCGAACTGGCGGGCGATCGTGTTCGTCCGCTGCTCGATCTTGCGCTGGACCTCGCGGTTCTCCCGGTCCAGCCGGAAGTAGCGCTCGGCCCAGCGGGCGTGGTCCTCCCGGTCGGAGCAGCCGTGGCACGGGTGCGCGCGTAGCTGCGCCCGCATCTCCTGCAACTCCGGGTCGTCGGCGTGGGTGATCACGTCGCCGGCCCTGCTCCGGTACGACGGCGGGCCTTCCTCGCCATGCATGTCGGTCCGGTTCCGCAGCACCTGCGCGAGCTCGCGGCGCTGCTGCGGGTTGCGCGCGTTGAACTTCTTCGGCACCCGCAGCGACCCGATCGACTCGACCGGTGTCGGGAAGTCGACCATCGACAGCTTGCGCACCTGCCGGTCGAGCGTCAGCACGGTCGGCCGCGGCCCTTCGCGCTCCGAGCGCATCCCCGGATCGATCACCAGCGCCCAGCCCGCGCTCCGGCCGGCCGGGATCCGGATGATGTCGCCCATCCGCAGCTTCTCGATCGACTCCTGCGCCTCGACCCGGCGGTCGAGCTTGCGCCGCTTCGACCCCGACGACTCGCGCTCACCGATCCGGCGCCGCAGGTCGGCGTACTCGAGGAAGTCGCCGAGATGGCAGTCGATGGACTCCTTGTACCCCTCCAGGGCCTCGGTGTTGCGCTGCACCTGCCGGGCCAGCCCGACCACGGCCTGGTCGGACTGGAACTGCGCGAACGACAGCTCCAGCATGTCCCGCGCCCGCGACCGCCCGACCTGGCGGACCAGGTTCACCGCCATGTTGTACGACGGGGAGAACGACGACCGCAGCGGATACGTACGCGTCGACGCCAGGCCCGCGACGGCCCGCGGGTCGAAGCCCGGCTGCCAGAGCACGACCGCGTGCCCCTCGACGTCGATCCCGCGCCGCCCGGCCCGGCCGGTCAGCTGCGTGTACTCGCCGGGGGTGATGTCGACGTGCGCCTCGCCGTTCCACTTGCTGAGCTTCTCCAGCACCACCGTGCGGGCCGGCATGTTGATGCCCAGGGCAAGCGTCTCGGTGGCGAACACGACCTTGATCAGGCCGCGGGCGAACAGCTCCTCGACGACCTCCTTGAACGCCGCCAGCATGCCCGCGTGGTGCGCCGCGATACCGCGGCTGAGCGCCTCGGCGAAGTCGTGGTACCCGAGCACGCCGAGGTCCTCGTCGGGCAGGTCGACGGTCCGCTCGGCCAGCACCCGCTTGATCTCGTCGCGCTCGCTCGGCTTGGTCAGCCGCAGCCCGGACCGCAGGCACTGCAGCATCGCGTCCTCGCAGCCCTTGCGGGAGAAGATGAAGTAGATCGCCGGCAGCAGCGCGCCCGCATCCAGCTCCTCCACCACGTCCGACCGGTACGGCGTGAAGTGCGTCTTGGCCGGCCGGCTCTTCGGCAGGTCCCGGCGGCGCCGCGGCTTGCGCGAGTCGTCGCGGAAGATCCGGTTGTCGTCGCGGGCGATCCGGACCAGCTGCGGGTTGACCAGGTCGCGCAGGTCCGGCGCGTTGCCCTTGGCCGCGGCCTTCGCGGGGTTGCCCGACTTCGACGGCCGCCCCGCCGACGGCCCGAACTGCGCCTGCGCCGCGCCGGCGGTCGGCGTCTCCCCCGCGAACAGGTCGTGCAGCCGCTTGCCGACCATCACGTGCTGGAACAGCGGGACCGGCCGCTTCTCCTCCAGCACCACGACGGTGTTGCCGCGGACCGTCTCCAGCCAGTCGCCGAACTCCTCGGCGTTGCTCACCGTCGCCGACAGCGAGACCACCGCGACCGAGTCCGGCAGGTGGATGATCACTTCCTCCCAGACCGCGCCGCGGGACCGGTCGGCCAGGTAGTGCACCTCGTCCATCACGACGTACGACAGGCCGAGCAGGGTGTGCGACCCGGCGTACAGCATGTTGCGCAGCACCTCGGTCGTCATCACGACGATCGGGGCCTCGGAGTTGATCGAGTTGTCGCCGGTCAGCAGGCCGACGTTGTCCTGGCCGTAGCGGCGGACCAGGTCGGCGTACTTCTGGTTGCTGAGGGCCTTGATCGGGGTGGTGTAGAAGCACTTCTGCCCGCGCTGCAGCGCCAGGTGCACGGCGAACTCGCCGACCAGCGTCTTGCCGGACCCGGTCGGCGCCGCGACCAGCACCTGGTGCCCGTCCTCGAGGGCGGCGCAGGCGCGCAGCTGGAACTCGTCCAGCCGGAAGTCGTAGAGCGACCGGAACTCCTTCACGGCCGGGTGCTCCTGGTCCGAGCGGAAACTGGCGTACTTCTCGGACGGAGTGCTCATGGGCTCCAATCTATGCGAAGCCACCCCCAGAACCACGCGCCTCCCCGACCGGCGGTCAGTCAGCGAGTCGGCGGGTGACGAACGCGGCGGCCCGCTCCAGCGCCTCGTCGGCCTCGCTCATCAGGCCGGTGAAGTACTGGAACACGTGCGGCGCTCCGGCGACCACGTCCAGGCTGACGTCGACCTCGCTCTCGGCGGCGTGGACGGCCAGCCGCAGCGAGTCGTCCAGCAGGACCTCGGCGGACCCGACCTGGATCAGCAGCGGCGGCAGGCCGGTCAGGTCCGCGAAGAGCGGGCTGGCCAGCTCGTCGCGCGGGTCACCGCCACCGACGTACCAGTCGGCGGACTCCTGCATGTGCGCGCGGGTGAACAGCGGGTCGAGCTCACCGCGTGAGTCCATGCTGCCGCCGCTCAGCGAGGCATCCGTCCAGGGCGAGTAGAGGACAGCCCCCACGGGCAGCGGCAGCCCGGCCCTGCGCGCGGCGAGGAGCAGCGCGAGTGCGAGCCCACCACCGGCCGAATCGCCTGCGACAACGACCTTCTGGCCCGCTGCCAGCAGTTCCTCGTACGCCGCCAGGGCGTCGTCGACCCCGGCCGGGAACGGGTCCTCCGGGGCCAGCCGGTAGTCCAGCGACACCGCCGGCACACCGGTACGACGGGCCAGCGGCGCGGCGAGGTTGGCCCCGGTCCGCGCCGAGCCGATCGAGTACCCGCCACCGTGCAGGTAGAGGATGACGCCGTCCCGGTCGGCACCTTCGACCAGGACGTCCAGCGCGGGCCGGCCGCCGAGCGTCCGGGGCCGCAGCGTCACGTCGTCCCCCAGCGGACGATCGGCGAACAGCTCGTCGAAGTAGTCCCGCTGCTGGACCGGCGTCAGGCCCAGGTCGCCCTTGCTCATCATTCCGCGTGCCAACTCACGTTCTGCCCGGCTCATCGTGGACCCCTCTGGTTGCTCGCGGTGATTCCGCGGTATGGTCTCCACAACTACATTCCCAGGAATCTAATTCCCATGAATCAGGATCGTTCTGTGACTCAGCTCACGGCGCTGTTCGCGGACCTGGTCCGGCTGGAGACGCGGCTCTACAACGCGCTCGACGCGCGACTGAAGGCCGAGCACGACCTCCCGCTCGGCCAGTTCGAGTTCCTGCGCTTCATCGCCGGCCGGACCACGACCAGGGTCTACGACATGGCCCAGGAGATGGCCATCACGGTCGGCGCCACCAGCAAGGCGGTCGACCGGCTCGAAGCGGCCGGCCGCTGCCGCCGTACGGCCAATCCCGACGACCGCCGGTCCTCCCTGGTCGAGATCACCCCGGCCGGGGCGGCGATCCTCGCCGCGGCGACCCCCACGGTCGAAGCCGAGCTCCGCCACCGGCTCGGCGCGGTCCTGTCCGCCGACGCACTCGAAGAGCTGGCCGGCACGCTGTCGACACTGCGGCAGCGTGCCGAGTCGGACCCGCGGACCGACCGCACCGCATAGCGCGCGAAAGCCTCCGCGCCGCCGGGACAGTGCGCGGCGCGGAGGCTGTTCGTCGGACCGGAGCTTAGCCGATGTGGAAGCTGTCGCCGTACACCTTCCAGTCGAGCGGGGTGTTGAGGTTGAGGTTGCCGTTGCGCAGGAACACCCGCTGCGCGGTGTCGACCCGGCTGGTGTCGCTGTGCGCCTCCTCCTGCTTCATCGCCCACACCCGGGCGTCGAGGAAGGCGTTCAGCCAGGTGGTCTCGTTGCCGCCCTGCGCCGGCGGCTTGGCCTTGGTCAGCGCGCGCTTGCGGATGTTGCGGAAGCTGGTCGCGTCGCCGCCGTCGCCGTGCATCACGATCGCGTCGTAGTACATGAACTGACCGAGTACGCCGACCCGGTCGGCCTTGCCCTGGTTGACCGACGGGTTGAAGTAGACCCGGTCGCGCTCGTCGTTCTGGGCGGTCTTGAAGGCGCTGTCGTTCGCGGCCGTCTTCCAGTCCCTGGTGAAGTTCGGGTCGAGACCGTCGTGCGAGTCGGTGCCGTCGACCTCGCGCAGGGCGGGCAGGTACTTGGCCAGGACGTTGCCGGGCTTGCGCTGGGTGTACAGCTCGACCAGGTCGAGCATGTCGCCGGTCCCGGAGCAGAAGCCGATGATGCCGGCCGTGTAGCCGCGGCCGTCGTCGATGTCCTCGATGTACTTGTACTGCGCCTTCCAGTCCAGCGAGGAGTTCTCCGCGCTGGACACGATCTGCATCGCGATGTCCTTCTTCGCCGGGTCGTCCAGCCCGACGGCACTCGGGGCGTGCACGCGGTCCTGGTACTGCGGGCCGCTGATCGCCGACTGGGGCTGGAAGGGCGAGGCGAACGCCGTGGCCGGGGCGGCGGCCACGGCGAGGCCGAGCAGGAGGGCGGTGAGCTGCTTCTTGGGGCGGTTGAGCACGATCTCTCCTCTGAGGGGCGTCGAGAGGTATCTGTTAGGAAGCTTTCCTATCAGACAACCGCTGTGACGACCAGAGATCGGGCGAATTCTTTCGGTGACCGATAGATTCAGGAGTACACGGTGAGCGCGCCCGGCGCGATCGTGATGTCGAGCGGCAGCGGGCCCAGCACCTCGCCGTCGCCGTACGCCGTGACCGTCGGCGACTCCAGCCGGATCTCCCGGCCGCGCAGCGTGTGCACCGCCGGGTGCCCGAGGTGGGTGCCCTTGGACAGCTTCGGGAACATCTGCAGCAGGGTCAGCCGCGACACCGGCTTGATGATCGTGACGTCGAGCAGCCCGTCGTCGATCACGGCCCCGGAACAGATCTGCAGGCCACCGCCGTACGTCGGGCCGGTGCCGACCGCGACCAGCATCGCGTCGGTCTCGGTCCGCTCGCCGTCCACCGTCACGACGTACGAGAGCGGCGAGAACGTGCGCAGCTCGGCCAGCGTCGCGACCGTGTAGCGGGCGTTGCCCTTCGGCCAGGTCATCGCGTTGGCGCGCTTGTTCACCAGGGAGTCGAAGCCGCCGGCCACGACGGTCGTGATGTACTCCCCCGCGGCGACGCCGAGGTCGATGTCCCGGGTGCGGCCGGCCACGATCAGGTCGGCCGCGGCCACCGGGTCCTTCAGCGGTACGCCGATCCCGCGGGCGAAGTCGTTGCCGGTGCCGGCCGGGATCACGCCGAACGGCATGCCGGACTTGGCCAGCACCTGCGCGCCGAGGTGCAACGTGCCGTCACCGCCGACGAGCGCGACGCCGTCCGCGCCCGAGGCGACCACCTCGGCCGAGATCCGGCCGACGTCCTCCGCGCAGGTCGTCTCGTACAGGTCGACGGTCAGCCCGCCGGCCTCCAGCCGCTGCCGGACGACCGGAGCCACCCGCGCACCCAGGCCGCGGCCGCTGGTGGGGTTGACCACCAGCGCGATCTTGCGAGCCATCAGTCGGCCAGGAGCGCTTCGGCCTTGCGGGCCTTCCGCCTGTCGAGGATCCGGGCGATGATCTCGGCGCCGAAGAACAGCGCGCACATCGGCAGCGCCAGGAACATCAGCGAGAACGGGTCACCCGACGGCGTCGCGACCGCGCCGAAGATGAAGATCGCCAGGATGATGTACGGCCGGAACTTGGCCAGCGCCTTGGCCGGCACGATCCCGACGATGTTCAGCAGCACCACCACCAGCGGCAGCAGGAACGCGATCCCGAAGACCAGCATCGTGCGCAGCACGAAGTCCAGGTACTCCGGCAGGGTGATCAGGTTCTGGGCGAAGTCCGGGGTGAAGCCGATCAGGATCTCGATGCCCTTCGGCAGCGTCCAGTACGCCACCGCCAGGCCGGCCACGAACAGCGGCGTCGCGATCCCGGCGAACAGGAACGCCCAGCGCCGCTCGGAGCGGTGCAGGCCGGGCGCGATGAACGCCCACAGCTCGTACAGCCACACCGGCGAGGCCAGGATCAGGCCGAACACCAGCGAGATCTTGATCTGGAAGGTGAACGGCGAGGTCACGTTGTTGAACGTGAGCTCGGGCCGCTTCCCACCGTTGCTGTCGGCGAGCAGCTGGGCCACGCCGGAGTTGAACGGCTTGACCAGGAAGTCCAGCGCCTGGTCGTAGAAGACGTACCCGACGATCGTCAGCACCACGATCGCGAGCACCGAGATGAGCAGGCGGTTGCGCAGCTCGGCGATGTGCTCGCGCAGGGTCATCCGACCCTCTTCGTCCTTCGGACGTGCTTCTTTCCGCCGTCCGAACCTCACCATCGTCACAGGTGGTGCGCGGGAATCAGTTGGCCGTGTGCGTCGGCGGCAGGCCGTCGCCCGGGGCCTGACCGTTCGCCTGGTTCTGCTGCGGCTGGGCCTGCTGGACCGGCGGCTGCACCGGCTGGGCCGGCGGCGGGGCGGTCTCGGTCAGCTCGGCGTCCTTCTTCTTGTTGCCGGGCCCGACCTCTTCCTCCCAGATCTTCTTCGACCGGCCGAGCTGCTTGACCAGGGCCGGCAGCTTGGCCGAACCGAACAGCAGCACGACGATCGCGAGGATGACGAGCCACTCTGCGCCCTGGGGCATACCGAGAAGCGGGGGCATGAGGATCTCCCTTTCACGACTAACTGATGGCTCAACGTGAGACTGGGCCGATACTACGCCCGAGGCCCTACAGACCCCGGAGTCCTGTCCGGACCTGGTCTCTGTGCTGCCTCGAGCTTGGACTGGGCGGCGACCAACTCACGCGTCAGCGCCTTGGTCTGGCCCCAGACCTTCTTCGCCAGCAGGGCGAGGACCACGAGCCACACCGCCACCACCGCGAGAAAGAGCAGGAACCAGTACATGTCCCGACCTTATCCGGTTCGGGGCCCCGGCCCACGCGGATGGGTGTTCGTCGCGGGCAACGGTGTCGGAACGTGATGGTAAGAATTGGTGTCCGGCAAGGGCGGGACGGCGATCGAGGGGGCTGTGGTGCTGCGGTTCGGGATCGAGGAACGGCGGGTCAGGCTGGGGCGCCGGCACCGGCTGGCGACGTCCTGCCAGGCGGCGGATCCGGTGCAGGCGGCCGCTTCGGTGGTCGTGCTGCACGCGACCGACCCGGCCACGGTGCACCTGTCGGTCGCGGCCCGGGTGCCGGGCAGTGACGTCGCGCTCACCGAGCGTGCGCTGTACGACGACCGCACGCTGATCCGGATGCTCGGGATGCGGCGGACGGTGTTCGTCGTACCGACCTCGTTCGCGCCGGTCGTCCAGGCCGCGGCCAGTGACGACATCGCGGTGAAGCAGCGCAAGCTGCTGGTCAAACACCTGGTCGAGGCCGGCATCGGCGGCGACGCGGAGGCAGCCGGCCAGTGGTTGCGGGCCGTCGAGGAGTCGACGGCGACCGCGCTCAGCCTGCGCGGGTCGGCGACGGCGCAGGAGCTCGCCCAGGACGAGCCGCGGCTGCGCAGCCGCTTGGCGATGGCGCCGGGCAAGTCGTACGCGGCCCAGCCGTACGTCACCAGCCGCGTGCTCTTCCAGCTCGCCGCGGAGGGCCGCATCGTCCGCGGCCGTCCTCTCGGCACCTGGCTGAGCAGCCAACACCAGTGGTCACCCGCGGAGGACTGGCTCGCCGGCGGCCTGGCCGGCGACCTGTCCGCCGACGAAGCCCGTACGGCGCTCGCCCGCGCCTACCTGGAGTCCTTCGGCCCGGTCACCCTGGCCGACCTCCAGTGGTGGACCGGCTGGACCCTCGGCCAGTCCCGCAAGGCCCTGGTCGCCGTGGAAGCCGTGGAGGTCGACCTGCACGGCGCCTCCGGCTACGTCCTCCCCGGCGACGAGGCCCCCGAAGTCGCCGTGGAGCCGTGGGTCGCCTTCCTCCCCGCCCTGGACCCCACCTCCATGGGCTGGAAGGACCGCGCCTGGTACGTCGGCGACCACAAGAGCCGCCTGTTCGACAACACCGGCAACATCGGCCCGACCATCTGGGCCGACGGCCGCATCGTCGGCGCCTGGGGGCAACCCGAGTCCGGCGAGGTCCGCTACCAACTGCTGGAAGACGTGGGCAGCGAGACCCAGGCCGCCATCGAGGACCACGCCGCCCGCTGGACCTCCTGGCTGGCCGGTGTCCGCATCACGCCGCGGTTCCGGACCCCGCTGGAGAGGATCCTGAGTCAGGGCTGATCCGCCGTGGCCCTAGCGTGAGCCCATGACGGGAACGTGTCAGGTCTGCGGGAAGCCGATCGCCGGGAGCGGTGGGCCGGGACGCGCCGCGTCGTACTGCTCGCAGGCCTGCCGCCAGCGCGCCTACCGGGAACGGCGGTCGCCGGGCCTGCCAGTGCAGGAACTGATCTCCGACATCGCCGACCGGGCCCGCCGGTTGCGGCCGGCCCCGGCGACCGCGCTGCACGCGGACGTCGAGGTGCTGTCGACCCGCATCACCCAGCTGCGGCGCGTGGCCCGGCAGGCCCGCGAGGAAAACGTCACGCCGGACGCCGTGACGAAACCCGCCGCGGAAATCGTCACGCCGGAGCCCGTGACGAAACCCGGCGAGGACGCGTTCACCGCGCTGATCGAGCAGCACCGGGCCGAGCTGCGCGCGCACTGCTACCGGATGCTCGGCTCGTACGACGAAGCCGAGGACCTCACCCAGGAGACCTTCCTGCGCGCCTGGAACGCGGCCGACCAGCTCGGCGACCTCGACAACCCGCGCGCCTGGCTCTACAAGATCGCCACCAACGCCTGCCTCGACTTCCTGCGCAAGGTGAACCGGGCGCCGACGACGTACGAGCCGATTCCCGGGATCGACTCCGGCGACGGCCCGCCGCCACCGAAGATCGCGTGGCTGCAGCCGTTCCCCGACGACCAACTGCCCGAGCGCCCGGCGCCCGGGCACGCGCCGGACGAGCAGGCGGTCGCGAGCGAGACCCTCGAGCTGGTCTTCCTGACCGCGATCCAGCACCTGCCGCCGCGGCAGCGCGCCGCGGTGATCCTGCGCGACGTCGCGCGCTGGTCGGCGCAGGAGACCGCGGAGCTGCTGGGCTCCAGCCTGGCGTCGGCCAACAGCGCCGTACAGCGTGGTCGTGCGGCCCTCCGCGAAGCGCTGCCGCAACGGCGCGAGGACTGGTCGGCCGCCGAGCCCACCGCCGAGGACCGGGCTCTTCTGCAGCGCTACATGGACGCGGCGGCGACGGCCGACCTCGACGCGATGGTCGAGCTGGTCCGCGCCGACGCCGTCCTGACCATGCCGCCGAACCCGTTCTGGTTCACCTCGAGCGACGCCCTGTTCGGCTTCGTCCGGCCGAACCTGGATCCGGCGTCGCCGAGGTACGCCGGTCGCTGGCGGCACCTGCCGGTCCGCGCCAACGGTCAGCTCGCCGTCGCCGGCTACCTCCAGCACCCGGACACCAGCGTGTACCGGGCCCAGCTGCTCGACGTCGTCCGCTTCGAGGACGGCCTGATCGCGCAGATCACGACCTTCGAACCGCACCTGTTCGCGGCGTTCGGACTGCCGATGACGCTGTGACCGATGAGTTTTCCCGGCCGGTGCGTCGTACTGGGTGTCGGGCGCACACGGCGCCCCTGAACGAGGAGCACTCCCCATGGACTGGACCCTGGAAGTCGTGATCGTGCCCGTCTCCGACCTCGACCGGGCGATCGCCTTCTACCGTGACCAGGTCGGCTTCGACCTCGACCACGACACGGTCAACGAGCACATGCACGTCGCCCAGCTCACCCCGCGCGGCTCCGGCTGCTCGATCGTCATCGGCAGCCTGCCGGCCCAGAACCAGATGACCCCGGGCTCCCTGCACGGCCTGCAGCTCTGCGTCCCCGACGCCGAAGCCGCCCGCGCCGAGCTCGTCGCCCGCGGCGTCGACTGCTCGGAGATCACCAGCTTCTCCCCCGACGACGGCGGCACCTTCTTCGGCTTCACCGACCCCGACGGCAACACCTGGGCCGTCCAGCAACTGAAGGTGCGCGGCGAGAACCCCCTGATCCCGGTGGAGTCCCGCACCCGCTTCGGCGCCTGATCCCGGTCGAGTCCCGCACCCGCTTCGGCGCCTGATCCCCCTCGAGTCCCGCACCCGCTTCGGCGCCTGAAGCCCAGCGGTCCCGTCCCACTCGCCGTGCGGCCGCTTCGGCGCTTAGAGCGCCACTAGCCCGGGGCAGGCCGTGCGGCGACCAGCAGCGGTCGACAACGCCCGCGCCCTGGCTACCGCACTCGACCAGTCCACGTTCTCTTTTCCGGCCGGTGCGGCCTCAGCCACGGGCGACCTCATCGGCCGCATGGACACCGGCCTCAGCCACAGACCCCTCAGAGCTGATCGTCGTACGCCGACAACGCCTCGCGGGCGGTGCTGGCGATCTGGGCGCCGAGGTCGGCCGGTTCGAGCACGGTCGCCGAGCCGCCCAGGCGCAGCACCAACCGCTGGAGCCACGAGGTGTCGGCAACGCGGAGCTGGATGATCAGCGAGCCGTCGGGGCCCTCCTTCACCGACTCCGTCGGGTAGTACTCGGCGACCCACCGCGCGGGAGGCGCCAGCGAGACCGTGGCCAGGAGGTCGCACTCCGACGGCTGGAACATGCCGTTGGAGAGGTCTCGCGGCGTCGCCTCCGGCGGCGGCTCGCTCGGCAGGTCGAGCAGCTTCACACCGGCGATCCGGTCCAGACGGAACAGGCGGACGTCCTCGGCCAGGCGGCACCAGGCTTCCAGGTACGTGCGGCCTTCGGAGACGACCAGGCGCATCGGATCAACGTCGCGTTCGGTGGTCTCGTCACGCGACGGTACGTCGTACGTGAGGTGCAGGCGGCGCTTGCCGGCCAGGCCACGGTTGACCGTCTCGGCGATCTCCGGCGCGGCGGGCTCGACGTGGACGTGCGCGGCCGCACCCTCGACAGCGGCGGCGCCGGCCCCCGCGGCGGTCTCCAGCTTGGCGATCGCGCGATCGACGGCGTCGCGGTCTCCACCAGCGGTCACCTCGCGCAGCGTCCGCAGCGCGGTCAGCAGCGCCAGCGCCTCGTCCGCGGCCAGGCGCAGAGGACGGGCCAGGTAGTCGGCGTTGTTCAGGTGGATGACGCCTTCGCCTTCAGCGGCGTCGATGTCGATCTCGATCAGGTCGCCCATCTGCGCACCCGGGAGGCCGCAGAACCACAGCACCTTTAGGTCCGCGATGATCTGCTTCGGCCGAACGCCGAAGTCCGCGGCCACGTCGTCGACGCGGGCACCGTCGTTCTCCCGCAGGTACGGCACCAGCGCGAGCAGCCGCTGCACCTGGTCACGCGCGTTGCTCATCCGCGACCTCGCTTCGCCTCGGCCGCAGACAACCGCCACTCCGCCGCGGTCGCCCCGGCGTCGGTTCGTTTGCTCATCAGACCCCCGCCACCGTCCGCAGCCGCCGCAGTACGCCGTCCAGCACGTCGCCCGGGCCCTCGACCACGGCATCCGGCCCGTACGACGCGATCTCCTCGGCCAGCACCCCGGAGTCGGCGTACGGGACGTGCAGCAGGTCCCAGCCCTCCTCGTACGGCTCGATCGCGTTGGCGCGGCGGCGCAGGCTGACGCACGAGCCCGTGCGCGCCCGGACCTTCGCCTCCGACGTCGGTCGCGGCGGCGCCAGCTCGGAGACGAGCGAGCGCAGATCCGTCCCCTCCGGCACCGTGAACGCACCGGCCGGGCCGACGGTCTTCACGTTCCCGCCGATCCGCGACATCCGGAACATCCGCGTCGCCTCCCGGTCGCGGTCGCGCCCGACGACGTACCAGCGGCCGTGCCACGACACGATCCCCCACGGCTCGAGCGTCCGCAGGGTCGCCTCGGACGCGCCGGAGCGGCGGTGCTCGAAGCGGACCGCCGTACGGCTGACGACCGCCGACCACAACGGGTCGAACGCCGGCTCGGACGCGCCGACGTGCGGCTCGATCGCGCTCAGCGCGGACTGGTCGGTCTGGATCCCGGCGGCCTTCAACTTCAGTACCGCCGACGTGGTCGCCTCGGCCAGGCTGGCGTGCTGCCAGACCCGGGCGGCGACGCCCAGCACGGCGGCCTCGTCCGGTTCCAGGTGCACCTCGGGCAGCTCGAAGACGTCGCGGCGGATCCGGTAGCCGACGTCGTCGGAGAAGAACTTGTCGATGGTGCCCATCTCGATCGGGATGCCGAGATCGCGCAGCTCGTCCTTGTCGCGCTCGAACATCTTCTCGAAGGCGTCGTCGGTCTGCCCGGCGTAGCCCTCGACCACCTCGCGGATCCGCTCCTTGGTCACGTACGTGCGCGCGACCAGCAGGCAGATCACCAGGTTGAGCAGCCGCTCACTCTTCCGCGCCGACACCCGACCACCTTACGGGGTCAGGAGGCCGAATCACGTACTGCACGCCGAACAGACGTTCGAGATACCTCCTGACTTGTTGCAACAGGTTTAGGGTCGGCGTGTGATCCGTTGGCGTGAAGGTGTGGTGACCGAGCTCGGGCGCGCGTGGACCGGCGCGCAGGAGCTGAGGGTGAGCGTCGCGCAGCAGAGCGTCAAGGCCCTGGCCTATCCAGACCTCGTCGGTCAGCCGCAGGAGGGCGACCGCGTGCTGCTCAACGTCGGCGCGCTCGACCGCGGCCTCGGCACCGGCGGCTACGCGCTCGTCGTCGCGATCCCCGACCGCCTCCCCGCCGACCCGCCGGAGAGCGGTCACCTGGTCAAGGCCCGCTACACCCCGCTCCAGGCGATGGTCCTCGGCGCGGACGAGCAGGACTCCCCCGACCACGACGTCCTGCGCGACGCCGACGACCTGTTCGGTACGCCGGTCGTCGTGGCCGACCTGCACTCCGCGCTGCCCGCCGTGCTGGCCGGCGTCTACGAGATGCGCCCGACCACCCGCGTCGTCTACGTGATGACCGACGGCGGCGCCCTCCCGCTCGCGTTCTCGCGCACGGTCGCCTCGCTGCGCGACAGCGGCTGGCTCGCCGGGACGGTGACCGTCGGCCAGGCGTACGGCGGCGACCGCGAGGCCGTCACCGTGCACACCGGCCTCCTCACCGCCGTCCACGTCCTCGCGGCGGAGCTCGTCGTCATCACCCAGGGCCCGGGCAACCTCGGCACCGGGACGCGCTGGGGCTTCTCCGGCGTCCAGTCGGGCGAGGCCGTCAACGCGGTCGGCACGCTCGGCGGCCGCGCGGTCGCGTCGCTGCGGATCTCCGAGGCCGACCCGCGCCCGCGGCACCGCGGGATCTCGCACCACAGCCTCACGGCGTACGGACGGGTCGCGCTGCAGTCCGCGGACGTCGTCGTACCGGATCTCGAGGGCGACTTCGGCGACGCCGTCCGGGACGCCGCCGAGCCGCTGAAGGCGCGGCACCGCGTCGTACGGGTCGGTGTCGAGGGCCTGTACGACGCGCTGCAGGCCGCACCGGTCAAGCTGTCGACGATGGGCCGCGACCTGGACGGCGACCGCGCGTACTTCGAGGCGGCGGCCGCGTCGGGGCGGCACGCGGCGCGGCTGGTGGACGTACCACCACCGGCTTCGGGGACGCAGTACTCCTGATCTCGCCGCCGTTCCGGCGGACCCTCGAGGTATGGAAAGTACTCGTGTCGCCGTCCGCACCTCGCCACTGACCGCCCGCGCCGCGACCGGCGCGTGGTTCCTAGCCGTCGGCGCCGGCGTCGCCGAGTCGATCCTCGGCCTGAGCCTCGCGATCCACGACGGCGCCCCCGCGCTCGGCCTGGTCGCCCAGGTCGCCTTGCGCACCATTCTGTACGGCGGCCTGTTCGTCGTCGTCGACCGCTACTTCCGCCACGGTGTCGCCTGGTCCCGTTGGCTCCTGACCGCTCTGCTCGGCACCGTCGGACTGGGCAGCCTGCTGATCGGCCCGATCACTTGGCTGACCAACCACTCCCCCGGCGACCTGTCCCCGACCCCGGTCTTCGTCCTCGAAGCGGTCCTGAGAACCGTCCACGTCCTCGCGGTGATCGCCGCCCTCGCCCTGACCTTCCACCGCGACACGACCAGGTGGTTCCGGACATGACGAAGGGCCGGCTCCCCACTCGGAGCCGGCCCTGTGTCGACGGACTTACTGCTGCTGCTTGCCGGCCGGGAAGTTGTTCAGCAGGTCGATGACCGCGAAGGCGTTGACGGTCTTGCCCTTGTCGTCCTTCGACGGCGGGAGCTCGACCAGGACGCGGCTGCCGACCGGGAGACCGGCCAGACCGTCGAGCGCACCGGTCTGACCCGTCGGGCCGGGGCCGACCTGGAGCTCGGCGGGAGCGCCGGCCTGACCCTGCTGGCCGTCCCAGGTGCTCGCCTGCTTCTTGCCGGTGTAGTCGAAGATCACGTACCGCGCGACGACGGTGCTGGACTTGTCGACCGGCTTGCCCTTGCCGGTCGCGATGACGACCGGCTTGCCGGGCTTGGCCGGCGGCTTCGAACCGGCCGGGACGGTCACCTTCGGCTCGGCGTTCAGCTCACCGGTGACCTTGAACTTGGTCGCCGGAGCGGCGACCGGCTCGGCGTCCAGCTTGGTGTCGTTGGCGGCCGCGGAGACCAGATCGACGACGAAGATCAGCGTGTCGTCGCCCTTGATGCCGGCCTGCTCGTTGCCCTGCTCCTTGTAGCCCTTGTCCGAAGGGATCGACAGCAGCACGCGGCTGCCGAGCTTCTTGCCGACCAGGCCCTCGTCCCAGCCGGCGATGACGCCGCCGACCCCGATCGGGAACGACGACGGCGCGCCCCGGTCGTAGGAGTTGTCGAAGACCTTGCCGTCGCGCCAGATCTGGCCGAGGTAGTTCGCGGTGAGCAGCTCACCCTTCTTCACCTCGGGGCCGTCGCCCTCCTTGAGGACCTCGGTGACGAGGGTCTTGTCCGGCTCACCGTCGCGGTGGGTGATGGTCGGCTTCTTGCCGAACTCCGACTCGACCTTGATCCCGGCGGCGCCGAAATCCTTGCTCCCGCCGGACTCCGAGCCGCAGGCGGCCAGGGAGGACCCCAGCGCGATCACCGCGACGACACTCAGCAGCTTGCGCACGAACAAAGCACCTCAAAATATCCCGGCGCGGACCCCGCGCCTGCTGGACGGCCATGAACGCGCCCACCCTAGCGGGCACGACCAAGCCCCGGAGCGGCCACCTGCGTCACCGTTCGGTCACGTCACGCAGTGTCAGAAGTGGGATCCGGCCGCGGATCGGGATGGCGGTCGCGCGAACAATCGTGGCCGTTCCGCAAACAACTTACTTTCCCCATCCTCTTTACTAAACCGCTCGATCTCGACAAGATCGGGACCCACCCCCGCCCTGCCCGCCCCGGTCGAGAGGATCGACGATGATGTTGCCGCGAGTGATCTGTCGCGCGAGAAAGCGCTTGCTGGCCCTGGTCTCGGCGTGCCTGGTGGTCACGTTGGTGGCCGCCTGCACCGCAGGTACGGCGGGCGGAGGACCCGCCGGGAACTCCGGTGGAAACTCCGGCGGCACCGGTGCCGCGGCCGGCGACTCCAGCAAGTTCCTCACCTTCTTCCCGTGCTGCAGCTGGGGCACGACGTGGTCCTACAACCCGTACAACGTGAACCAGCTCGGCATCCAGAACGACTTCATCTCGATGCGCCTGGCGATCGTGAAGTCACCGAGCCTGACCGAGTTCATCCCGCAGCTGGCCGACAAGTGGGCGGTCGAGGGCGGCAAGCTCAACGTGCACCTGCGCGACGACGCGAAGTGGCAGGACGGCACTCCGGTGACGAGCAAGGACCTGCACGACACCGCCATCCTGAACGGGCTCCGCGGCGACGGGTTCTGGAACGACATCACCGACGTGGCCGCCGTGGACGAGAAGACGGTCGCCTTCACGCTCAAGAAGGGCCAGCCGGAGTCGCTGGCGAAGCTGGACATCCTGAACTCGATCCGCCCGTACCCGTCCAGCGTGTACGGCAAGCTGGTCACCGACGGGCTGAAGCAGGACGTGACCACGTACTTCCGCACGCTGCAGCAGGACCCGGCCAAGGCCGCGAAGCTGCCCGAGTTCAAGCGGATGGGCGACGCGTTCAAGGACCTGGCCCAGCTGAAGGTCGACAAGCTGATCGGCAACGGGCCGTTCCGGCTGGAGAACATCACCACCAAGGAAGCCAAGCTGGTCAAGTGGAACGACTTCTGGGACGCGGACAAGATCAAGTTCGCGGGCATCCAGTACCTCAACGGGTCCACGCAGACCGTCTACCCGCAGCTGTTCAGCGGCAACGTGCACCTGTCCAACGTGTACATGCCGCCCCCGATCCTCAACCGCTGGAAAACGACCCCGGAGTCCAACACGGCGCTCCCGCTCGGGTTCGGGTTCGCCATGGTCTTCAACAGCAACCAGAAGCCACTGGACTCCAAAGCGGTACGCCAGGCCCTCGCGTACGTGATTCCGCGCCAGCAGATCAGCGAGGCGGCCTACGGCACCGACGACGCGGCCGGTGGAACCTGGAAGGAAGTCAACACGGGCATCTCGCCGACGCTCGAGGAGATCTACCTCAAGCCGGATCAGCTCGGGAAGCTGAACAAGTATCCGGTCGACCTGGCCAAGGCGACCGACCTGCTGCAGAGCCAGGGCTTCACCAAGAAGGGCGATCAGTGGATCAAGCCGGACGGCAAACCGTTCACGCTCCGGTTCACCGCCAACGCCGAGACCACCGACATCGTCACGTCGTTCAACTCCGCGGCCAAGGCGCTGACCGCGTTCGGGATCAAGGCCGAGGTGAACGCGACCTCAGGGGCGCAGCAGGACGCCGATCAGCACAACGGTGACTTCCAGGCCGGCATGGCGTTCGTCGGTGGTAGCAACCCGCTCGAGATGTACAGGTTCCTGCTCGGCCCGGGATACAACTTCACGCGCCAGGGCAACTACGCGGGAAAGCGCGGTATCGGTTTCGGCCCGAAGAAGAACGTGCCCGGTCTCGGTGAGGTTGACGTGGCCAGCACCATCGAACGGCAGGTCCGCACCGTCGAACCGGGCGACGAGATGAACAAGCAGGTGTGGAACTGGGCGCAACTGGTCAACGACGAGGTGCCCTACATCTGGTACGCGACCAAGGTCTACCAGTTCCCGTTCTCCACCAAGGAGTTCACCAACTGGCCGCCCCTGGGCGAGAACAAGTCCAGTGAACTCTGGGACATCATCAGCGCGGACATGAACGGCGGCCTCTCGCTGGCGATGCAGCAGGGCTACATCACTCCCAAGTAGCAAGTCCTGCACCATCCGGTCGGCACCGTTCACGCGGTGCCGACCGGTACCGCCCCGACCCCGGAAGGCGCTGATGGTTTCCTACGTTTTGAAACGACTGGCGATGTCGTTGCTGATCATCTACATCGTCATCTCCTTGTCGTTCTTCATGATCCGGCTGATGCCCGGCAACCCGATGGCGGCGCTGGAGTCCCAGCTGCGGATGCAGGGCGGGCTGAGCGAGGTCGAGATCCAGCAACGGATCAACGCCATCTACAGCGTGACGCCGGACGCTCCGGTCTGGGAGCAGTACCTCCGGTACGTGTGGGGCGCGGTCCGTGGCGACCTCGGCCGCCCGATCACCAACCCGGGCACCACCGTGGTGGCGGTGATCGCCGAGGCCCTGCCCTGGACGATCATGGTGGTGGCGGTGTCGCTGATCATCAGCTTCGTCATCGGCATCGCGGTCGGGGCAGTGATGGCCGCCTTCCAGAGCAGCCGGTTCTCCCAGGCGATGACCTTCGTCGTCTCGTTCCTGAGCGCCGTTCCGAGCTACCTGGTGGCGATCGCGCTGCTCTACGTCCTCACCAGCGTCTACCAGGTGTTCCCGTCCGGTGGCGCCTACGGAGTCGACGTCACGCCGGGGTTCAACGGCCCCTACATCGTCAGCGTGCTGTACCACTCCATCCTGCCGATCGCGGCGTCGGTGATCACGTCGTTCGGCGGATGGGCCCTCGGCATGAAGGGCAGCGCGGTCTCGGTGCTCGGCGCGGAGTACGTCCGCGCGGCCGAGTCCCGCGGACTGAGCGACCGCCGGATCACCCAGTCGTACGTCGGGCGCAACTCGATGCTGCCGATGGTCACCCAGCTGGCCCTGTCGGTGGGCTTCATGTTCGGCGGCTCGGTGTTCATCGAGACCTACTTCCAGTACCCGGGGATCGGGTTCTACATGATCCAGTCGGTCGGCCAGCGCGACTACTCGTTGATGATGGGCTGCTTCGTGCTGATCACGGTCTCGGTGATCATCACCAATCTCCTGGTCGACCTGCTCTACCCGTTGGTCGACCCGCGGATCGCCAATCCGGCCGCCCGCGCCCGGGCGACCGACCAGCCCACCGATCCCGAACAGGAAGTACTGCCGGCAGGAGGTTCGATGGCATGAGATTCCTCAGCGACCTGTGGCGGATCCTGCGCCACGACAAAGGGGCCCTGATCGGCGGCGCGATCGTGCTGCTCTACTGCCTGGCGGCGATCTTCGGCCCGGTCTTCGTCGAGGTGGGCAACGAGCAGGACGCGAACCAGGCCTACCTGGCGCCCTCGTGGGCGCACCCGCTCGGCACCGACTCCCTTGGCCAGGGGGTGCTGTCCCAGATCATCGTGGGCACCCGGCCGATCATGATCGTCGGCGTGCTGTCCGCGGTGATCACGGTCTTCGTCGGCGTGGCGATCGGCCTGCTGACCGGGTACGTCGGCGGCTGGGCGGACTCGGTCATCATGCGGATCACCGACATCTTCCTCACCATTCCCGGCCTGCCGCTGATCATCGTGCTGGCCAGCGTGATCAACACCACCAACCCCGTCGTCCTGGCCCTGATCCTGTCGATCACCGCCTGGGCCGGGCTGGCCCGGGCGATCCGGTCCCAGGCGATGAGCCTGCGCAGCAGGGAGTTCGTCGAAGCCGCCAAGCTCCAGGGCGTCTCGCTCGGCAACATGGTCGGACGGCAGTTGCTTCCGAACGTCGGGCCGTACGTCGCGATCCACTTCCTGCTGGCCATCACCGGCGCCATCTACGCGTCCGTGGGCCTGTTCCTGCTCGGCATCGCGCCGATCAGCGGCAACAACTGGGGCATCATGATCAATCTCGCGATGGCCCAGGGCGCGTTGTACACCACCGACAGCGCGTTCTACCTGTTCTCCCCGATGGCCGCGATCGTCATCCTGCAGGTCGCGTTCGTGTTCTTCTCCCGCGCGCTCGACAGCGTGTTCAACCCGAGGCTGCGTGTCCAGTGACCAACGCGAAGAACGGGAAACCCGACGACGGGACCCTGCTGGAGATCGACGACCTGACGGTCGCGTTCGGCGACGGCGCCGGCTCGGTGCGCGCCGTCGAGAACGTCACCCTCTCGGTCGCCCCCGGCGAGATCTACGCCCTGGTCGGTGAGTCCGGCTGTGGCAAGTCCACACTGGCGTACTCGATGCTGCAGATCGTGCCGCAGCCCGGCCGGGTCGTCGGCGGCGACATCAGGTTCCGTGGCCGGGGCATGGTCGCGATGTCCAAGCGCGAGCTCAACGCGCTGCGCGGTGCCGAACTGGCGATGGTCTTCCAGGGCGCGATGAACGCGTTCAACCCGGTCGTGACCATCGGCGCCCAGGTGGACCACATCCTGCAGGCGCACCCTGAGGTGTTCCCCGACCTGAAACAGGGCCGCCAGCACTTCGAGCACCTCCTCGAACTCGTCCAGCTCCCACCGAAGCGGATCTGGAAGGCCTACGAGAGCCAGCTGTCCGGCGGGATGAAGCAGCGAGTGGCGATCGCCGTCGCCTTGCTGCTGAAGCCGTCCGTGGTGATTCTCGACGAGCCCACCACGGCACTGGACGTCCTCAACCAGCGCCTGGTGATCGACATCCTCAAGGACCTTCACCGCGACCTCGGGGTGACGATCGTCTTCGTCACGCACGACCTCGCGGTCGTCGCCGAGGTGGCCACCCGGGTCGCGGTGATGTACGCGGGGCGTCTGGTCGAGACCGGGACGGTCGAGGAGATCTTCAAGGCCGAACGCCGGCATCCGTACGTCGAGGCGCTGATCAACGCGATTCCGAGCGTGCTGGACGCCGGCCTCACGGTCCGGCCGATCGGCGGTTCGGTGCCGAATCTCGCCGACCTGCCGGCCGGCTGCCGGTTCGCTCCGCGGTGCCGGCTGGCGGAGGACCTCTGCCGGCGCACCGAGCCCCCGCTGCTCGGCGACGGTGGTGGCCACCTCGTGGCCTGCCACGTCGTGAATCGCGACGTCGTACCGATGGAGGTGTCGAAGGCATGAGCCTGCTCGACGTGCGGAACGTGACGCACACCTACGACACGGGCACCGGCAGGCCGGTCCTGCACAATGTCGATCTGTCCACCCGGGAGGGCGAGATCGTGGCTCTGGTGGGCGAGTCAGGCTGTGGCAAGACCACGTTGGGCCGCCTGATCGCCGGACTGCACGAGCCCAGCAGCGGCAGCATCTCCTTCGAGGGCAGCGACATCGCGGGCCTGAGAGGCAAGCAGCGCAAGAACTGGCGGCGTCGCGTCCAGATGGTGCATCAGGATCCCTACGGTTCGCTGAATCCGGGACTGACCATCGGCAGTACGTTGGCGCCGGGCCTCCTGCGGCACAAGCTGGCGAACCGCCGTACCGTCCAGGCGGAGATGATCAAGCTGTTGCAGCAGGTTGGTCTGGACGCGACTCCGGCGTTCCTGCAGCGTTACCCCCACCAGTTGTCGGGTGGCCAGCGGCAGCGGGTCTCGATCGCCCGGGCCATCAGCCTGCAGCCGAAGCTGATCGTCGCCGACGAGGTGACGAGCATGCTGGACGTGTCGATGCGTGTCGCGATCCTCGACCTGCTGCTGTCGTTCCAGCGCGACCGTGGCATCGGGTTCGTGTTCATCAGCCACGACTTCGGGGTGGTCCGCTACTTCGCGCAGGGTGGCCGCATCGCGGTCATGTTCTACGGCCACATCGTCGAGGAAGGCCCGGTCGAGGAGCTGATCAAGACACCGAGCCACCCGTACACGCACATGCTGCTCCAGGCGATCCCCGTGCCGGACCCGGTGCTGGTGCGCAAGCGAGACGCGGAGGGCAGCGGCGCCGAGCGTCTGACCGGCGAGCCCTCGACGAAGGGCTGCGTCTTCTCCAACCGGTGTCCGCTCGTCCAGGACGTCTGCCGCAAGGAGGCTCCACCGCTCGTCGACATCGGCTCGGGACACCGGACCGCCTGCTTCTTCTCCGACGAGATCCCGCCGCTGAAGCACCTCGGTGCCGACGAGGCGAGCCCGCAACCGACGCGATCGCAGGTTCGATCATGATGAGGACCGCGGCCAGGGTGCTGCTACGGATCGGCATCGGCCTGCTGATCATGTCCCTGCTGATCCGGCCGGCGATCACGACGCCGCACGGGATGATGGGTGACAACTTCGCCATCGCCGCCTGCCTGGCCCTGATCCTCACCGCCGCGCTCGGGATGAAGTTCGCACCCGATGAACAGGCCGGCGCGAATCCGGGTCGGGGACGCCGCGGGGACGACTGATCTCTGCCCTTCGCCGTCCGCGGGACGGAGCGGGCGCCGTCAGGACACCGACGGCGCCCGGCTCAGATCGACCACGCAGAACAGGTTCCCGTCCGGGTCGGCCAGGACGACGAAGTCGGGGTCGGGCGGGTAGCTGTCCCAGTCGACGCGCGTCGCCCCCAGCCCGACCAGCCGCTCGACCTCGGACCGCTGCTCGGCGGTCGAGTCGACGAGAAGGTCGAGGTGGAGGCGCGGATGGTTCTCGACCGGCGAGTCGCTGTGCATCAGCCCGAGCACCCGCTCGCCGCCGTCCCGGGCGACCAGCGTCCGCCAGCGGTCGCTGGGCCCCTCCGGACTCTCCACCAGATTCAGCGCCGCCGTCCAGAACACGGCGGCAGCGGCCACGTCCGCGACGCCGACCACCGGATATCCAAGCCTGATCACGCCGGCCACCGTAGCCCGGCGGCCGGTCCATCGGCACTGCCCGGCACAGCGTCGTACCGGGCCGCCTCTGTCTACATGCTGGCGATGAGCTTCTCGACCCGCTCGTCGTGGGACTTGAACGGGTCCTTGCACAGCACCGTGCGCTGCGCCTGGTCGTTGAGCTTCAGGTGCACCCAGTCGACGGTGAAGTCGCGGCGCCGCTCCTGCGCGCGCTTGATGAACTCGCCGCGCAGCCGCGCGCGGGTCGTCTGCGGCGGGACCGACTTGGCCTCGAAGACGCGCAGGTCGTCGACGACGCGGGTGACGGCGCCCTTGCGCTCGAGCAGGTAGTACAGCCCGCGCGGGCGGTGGATGTCGTGGTAGGCCAGGTCGAGCTGGGCGACCCGCGGGCTGGCCAGGCCGAGGTTGTTCTGCGCGCGGTAGCGCTCGATCAGCCGGTACTTGATCACCCAGTCGATCTCGCGCTCGATCCCGGACAGGTCGCCGGACTCGATCGCCTTGAGGCAGCGCTCCCACAGGTTGAGCGCCCGCTCGACCGCCGGCGTCCCGAGCTCGCGCCGGTCGACGAAGTCGCGCGCCTTCGACAGGTACTCCCCCTGGATGTCCAGGGCGCTGGCCTCGCGGCCGTTGGCCAGCCGGACCTCGCGGCGGCCGGTCATGTCGTGGCTGATCTCGCGGATCGCGCGGATCGGGTTGTCCAGCGTCAGGTCGCGCATCACGATGCCGGCCTCGATCATCCGCAGCACCAGGTCCGTGCTGGCCACCTTCAGCAGCATGGTGGTCTCGGACATGTTCGAGTCGCCGACGATCACGTGCAGCCGGCGGAACCGCTCGGCGTCCGCGTGCGGCTCGTCGCGGGTGTTGATGATCGGGCGGGACCGCGTCGTCGCGCTGGAGACGCCCTCCCAGATGTGCTCGGCCCGCTGGGACACGGAGTACACCGCGCCGCGAGGTGTCTGCAGCACCTTGCCCGCGCCGCAGATCAGCTGCCGGGTGACCAGGAACGGGATCAGCACGTCGGCGAGCTTCGCGAAGTCGCCGTGCCGGCTGACCAGGTAGTTCTCGTGGCAGCCGTAGCTGTTGCCGGCCGAGTCGGTGTTGTTCTTGAACAGGTAGACGTCGCCGAAGATGCCCTCGTCGTGCAGCCTCTTCTGGGCGTCGACCAGCAGGCCCTCGAGAATCCGCTCACCGGCTTTGTCGTGCGCGATCAGGTCGGTGACCGAATCGCACTCGCCGGTGGCGTACTCCGGGTGGGAGCCCACGTCGAGGTAGAGCCGGGCCCCGTTGCGGAGGAAGACGTTGCTGCTCCGCCCCCAGGACACGACTCGCCGAAACAAGTACCGCGCCACCTCATCGGGGGTCAGTCGGCGCTGACCGCGAAAAGTGCAGGTGACTCCGTACTCGTTCTCCAAGCCGAAGATTCGCCGGTTCACATCACCCACACTACGGCGCGGCTCCGACATCCGTGCCCTGTCTCAGGCGCGGCGTTTCGGGGCGTTATCCCTTTGATGTCAACCGTCCCTGGTTCGAGAGCGCTTTCCGGCGCCCGGTGGATCTTCGGTGGAGGTCCGTCCGACAGCAGTGACCACGACGGTTGCGGCTGCCACCGTCGGCCTCATGAGAAGACGAACCTTCCTCGCCGCCGTTGCTTCCGTCCCCGCCGTGGGAGCCTTGCCCGCCGCGGCGCTGACCGCGCCGCTCACCCTTCGGTTGCCCTCGCCAACCGGTCCACACCGCATCGGTACGACGACCCTGCACCTCGTCGACGCGACCCGCCGCGACCCGTGGAGCAACGCCTCCACCCGCGAACTCATGGTCACCATCTACTACCCAGCGTCGACAACCCACGGCTGCCGACGCGCGCCGCAACTGTCTCCTGCAGCCGCCGCCGTCTTCGGGCAACTCGACGCCGGGATTCTGCACCCCGAACTTCCCTCCACCGGCGTCAGCTGGGCCGCCACCCGCACCCACTCGTACGCCGATGCCCCCGCCCTCCCGGTACGCCGTCCCGTCCTGCTCTACAGCCCGGGCGGCGCCGACCCACGCACGATCGGCACGTCGCTCGCCGAGGACCTGACGAGCCACGGCCACGTCGTCGTCACGATCGACCACCCCGGCGAAACCAGCGAGGTCGACTTCCCCGGCCGCCCGCCACGCATCATCGAGATCACCCCCGACGTCCAGACCGATCCCGTGCTCAACCGCACGATGATGACCACCCGCTTCGCCGACGTCCACTTCGTCCTCGACCAACTCGAACGCATGGCGTCAGGCCACAACCCGGATGCCTCGGGCCGCGCACTGCCCCGCAACCTCCACCGAGCCCTCGACCTCCGCCGCGTCGGCACCTACGGCCACTCCGCCGGCGGCGCCACCGCCGCCCAGTCCATGCACGAGGACAACCGCATCCTGGCCGCCGCGAACCTCGAGGGCTACCTCGACCTGGCCGACGGCGCCCTCTACCCCATCGCCCAGCAAGGCACCCGCAAGCCGCTCCTCCTGGCCGGCACCGACGGCTACACCAACCCCCGCCTCGACCGCACGTGGTCCGCCGTCCAGTCCCACGGCGGCCCAGTACGCCGTACGCAGCTGCAGCAGGCCAACCACTGGACCTTCACCGACTACGCAGCCTTCGCCCCACAGCTCGTAGCCGCCGGCCTGATGACGCCCGCCGAACGCACCCACCTGGTCGGCGACAATCCACGAGCCGTCCCCGTAGTACGAGCCCTGCTCCGCGACTTCTTCGACCGGGCCCTGCAGTGACTCCGAAGACGGGCTGAGACTCAGAGGTCGACGAGGTCGAGGAGCTGGCCGAGCTCCTTGGGGTCGAGCTCGCGGAGCTCGCCGGTGTGCAGGTTGCCGCGGCGGACCGGGCCGATCGCCGTACGGGTCAGGCGCTTGACCGGGTGGCCGACCGCGTCGAACATGCGGCGGACGATCCGGTTGCGGCCTTCGTGCAGGGTGATCTGGATCAGCGTGCGGCCCTTGATCTCGGCGGTCACCTTGACGGTGTCGGCCCGGGCCTCGCCGTCCTCGAGGTGGACGCCGTCGAGCAGCCGCCGCAGGACGACGGGCTTGACGTTGCCGTCGACCTCGGCGACGTACGTCTTGCTGACCTCGTACGACGGGTGCGCGAGCCGGTGCGCGAACTCACCGTGGTTGGTGAGCAGCAGCAGGCCCTCGGTGTCGGTGTCGAGCCGCCCGATGTGGAACAGCCGCTCCTCGCGGTCCTGCACGTAGTCGGCGATGCACGGCCGGCCCTGCGGGTCGGCCATCGTGGTGACGACGCCGCGGGGCTTGTTCAGCACCAGGTACGCGTGCGCGCTGGTCGGCGGGATCCGCTCGCCGTCGACCCGGATCACCGACACCGCGGGGTCGACCCGCGTGCCGAACTCGGTGACGACCGCGCCGTCCACCTCGACCCGGCCCTGCTCGATCAGCAGCTCCGCACTCCGCCGGCTCGCGACGCCCGCCTGTGCGAGTGCCTTCTGCAGCCGGATCCCGTTGTCTTCAGTCATCACTACGGACACGGTACTGCGCGCTGCCAGGCTCGCTGACGTCGCCTGCCGTTCGCCCGTCGTCCACCGGTACGCCGTCGGTCGCGCTGTCGTCGTCGACGAGGTCCTCCGCGGCGTCCATCCGGACGTCGTCGGTCTCCCCGGTCAGCTCCTCGGCCGACTGCAGGTGGTCGTCGTCCTCGTCGTCGCCGTCGTCCTCGACCAGGTCGTCCTCGTCCTCGTCGTCCTCGTCGGGGACGACGACGTCGCCGCCATCCTCGTCGTCGTCGGAGTCGTCGTCGGAGTCGTCGTCCGAGTCGTCCTCGGTGTCGTCCTCGGGGTCCCCGCCGGTCTCAGGGATCTCGGCCGGGTCGGCCTCCTCCTGGTCCAGCTCGGTGTCCCCACCAGCCTCCAGCTCCTCGGCCGGCTCCAGCTCCCGCTCGTCGTGCTCGAGATCGAGCTGGGGATCCGCACCGGCGCTCAGGTCCCCGTCGATCCCGGCGGCGCCGACGTCGGAGGTGACCGCCTCCGCAGGCTCGGGCGTCCCGACCGCCTCCGGTGTCACGCCGTCCGGTGCCGTGCCGTCCGGTGCCGTGCCGTCGGACGCGCTCGCGTTACCGTCCGGCAAGGTCGGGGCATCCGGCGTACCGGCTTCGGTGCCGAGGTCCTCGGCGGTCGGGGTGTTCTGGGCGGCGAGCTCTTCTTCCACGTCGTCCATCTCCGGGAGGTAGGGGGCGAGTTCCGGCAGGTCGTCCAGACTCTGCATACCCATTCGCTCCAGAAAGTACGTGCTGGTCCGGTACAGCGTCGCCTGGGACTCGGTGTCCGCGCCGGCGTCCTCGACCAGACCGCGGCTGATCAGCGTCCGCATCACGCCGTCGACGTTGACGCCGCGGATCGCCGACACGCGTTGCCGGCTGACCGGCTGCTTGTACGCGACCACCGCGAGCGTCTCCAGCGCCGCCTGCGTCAGCCGCGCCTGCTGCCCGTCGAGCACGAACTTCTCCACGTACTGCGCTTCCGCCGGCCGCGTGTAGTACCGCCACCCGCCGCCCACCTCGCGCAGGTCGAACCCGCGACCCTGCTCGGTGTACTCGCCGGCCAGCTCCTTCAACGCCCCGGTCACGTCCGCGACCGGCCGACCCACGGCCCGCGCCAGAACCAAAGCAGGCAAGGGCTCGTCGGTCACCATCAGGATCGCTTCCAGCGCCCGCCGCATGGTGACGTCGTCGATCACCACCTCGCCCGCGGCCGGCTCCTCCTCCAGCTGCAGCAGCAGCTCCTCAGCAGCATCCGCCCCGGACTCGTCATCCGCGCCGGCAGTCGCCTCGGCCTCGCTCGGCTCCGCGCCTTCACCCTCGACAGGGACGGAACCCTCGACAGCGGCGGACTCGGTCGACGCGGTGTCCACCTCGTCGTGCTGGTCCACCGGCGTCTCCGTGCTGCTGACCGAGTCCAAGGCATCGGTGGTGGGGTTCTGGGAATCGGTCACTCGTCTACCGTCTCGGTCGGGGCTTCTTGGGGAGCGTCGGGCTCGGGCTCGTCCTCGGTGAGCGACTCGCCCTCGGCGATGAACGCGGTGATGTGGTCGTCGGTGACCTCCGGCGCTTCGCCCTCACCGTCCTCGGGCGGCTTGACCTCGTCGAACTCGTCACCGACGGCGATCTCGCCCTCGTCGGTCCCGGTCCAGCGAATCGTCAGCTCACCCAGCGGCGTCACCTGCTCGAACGTCACCGCCGCTTCCCGGAAGAGCTCGAGCAGCGCGAGGAACCGGCACACCGTCGTCACCGTGTCCGGCGAGTCCGACACCAGCGTCCGGAAGGTCGTCGTCCGCTGCAGCCGCAGCCGCTCCACGATCACCGCGGCCTGCTCGCGAACCGTGACCGCCGGCGCGTGCAGGTGCGCCAGCGACACCCCTTCGGGAACGATCGTCCGGGGCGCCATCGCCGCCGCGGCCAGCGCGGCGAACTGCTCAGGAGTGACCCCGAGCAGCACCTCCGGCAGCAGTTCGGCGTACCGGGGCTCCATGCCGACAGCCCGCGGGAAGCGCAGCCCTTCCTCGGCCACCCGGTGCTGGATCAACGCGGCGATCTGCTTGAACGCCCGGTACTGCAGCAGTCGCGCGAACAGCAGGTCGCGCGCCTCCAGCAGCGCCAGGTCCTCGGCGTCCTCGACGTCGCCCTGCGGCAGCAGCCGCGCCGCCTTCAGGTCGAGCAGCGTCGACGCGATCAGCAGGAACTCCGAGGTCTGGTCCAGGTCCCACTCCGCGCCCAGCGCCTTGATGTAGGCGATGAACTCGTCGGTGACCTTCGACAGCGAGATCTCGGTGATGTCGAGCTTGTGCTTGCTGATCAGCTGCAGCAGCAGGTCGAACGGCCCCTCGAAGTTGACCAGGTGGACGCTGAAACCCTTGCCCGACGACGAGTCGCCGTCGGGCAGCTCGGTCGGCAGGTCGATCGGCAGGTCCGTCGAGGTGTCGGCCATGACGGACCTACTCCGCGGCAGCCCGGAGCCGCTGCACCAGCACCGAGTCGGGACCGTGGTCGACGAAGTCGGCCAGCAGTACGTCGATCGCCTCGCGGACGATCCGCCCGCGGTCGGCGGTCAGGCCGTGCTCGGCGCGGAGCGCGAGTCTGGTCTGTTCGAGTCCGAGCAGCTCTTCCTCCGTCACGTACACGGTGATCTTCGTGTCGTGCCGGATCCGGCCACTGGACTTGCGGTCCTCGACGACGGCGGTCCGGGCCCGGCCGGTGGATCCCGGTCGGTCGGACAGCGCGGGTCCGTCGGTGGCGGTGCGCTTCTCGGGTCGGGTCTGTTTCGGTGCCGCACCCCCGAACAGCTCGCTGGCACCTGGCAGGCTCACCCGGCGGGACAACGCGCCAGCACCTCCTTGGCAAGGTCGCGGTACTGGGTAGCCGCTTGGGACGAAGGGGCGTAGGTGGTGATCGGTTCGCCGACGACCGTGGTCTCGGGGAACTTCACCGTACGCCGGATGACAGTGTGGAAGACGCGCTCGTCGAAGGCCTGGACGACCCGGTCGAGCACTTCCCGGGCGTGCGTGGTGCGCCCGTCGAACATGGTGCCGAGAATGCCGACGATCTCCAGCTTCGGGTTGAGCCGGTCCTGCACCTTGGCGATCGTGTCGGTCAGCATCGCCAGGCCGCGTAGCGCGAAGAACTCGCACTCCAGCGGGACGACGATGCCGTGCGACGCGGTCAGCGCGTTCACGGTGAGCAGGCCGAGCGAGGGGGCACAGTCGATCAGGATCACGTCGTAGTGCGGGATCAGCGGCTCGAGCACGCGCTGCAGCGTGTACTCCCGGGCGACCTCCTGGACCAGCTGCACCTCGGCCGCGGACAGGTCGATGTTGGCCGGCAGCAGGTCGAGGTTCTCGACCTTGGTCGGCCGGATCACCTCGTCGGGCCGGATGTCGCGCTGCATCAGCAGGTTGTAGACCGACAGCTCCAGGTCGTGCGGCTGCACGCCGAGCCCGATCGAGGCCGAGCCCTGCGGGTCGAAGTCGATCAGCAGCACCTTGCGCCCGGTCTCGGCGATCGCGGCCCCCAGGTTGATGGTCGTCGTGGTCTTGCCGACGCCACCCTTCTGGTTGCACATGGCGATCACCTGGGCCGGCCCGCGACGGGTCGGCGGCAGCACCTCCGGCAGATCGGGAAGCGGCCGTCCGGTCGGCCCGATCTTGTGCCTCGGGCCGTGCGGGTCATTCACAGGTGCCATGTCCTCCGCGGTGAGCTTGGCCGTCGGCCGGGGCATCTCCGCATAGTTGTTCGGGATGATCGGACGCTGCTGGCTCGGGTCGGCGGTGGCCGGCGGCTCCTGCGGCGTCGTGCTCGGTTCCGGGTCGTGGTGCGCGGTGCGGTCCGGTTCCGTGCTCGGTGCGTAGCGCGGTTCCGGCGCCGGCGACATCGGTTCCGTCGACGGCGTCACGTACTGGTGCTGGTCGTGGTGCTGGGTGCCCGGGAATGTCGACTCGTTCATGACTCGTCAAACCTTTCAACCGATGCGGGCGATCCCAGCGACTGTAAGCGTGCATTCAAGCACTCTCAAGCGGCCACTCCGCAGCCGGGTCGGGCTGTTTCCGGTCGGCATTCCACAGCAGGCCGATCACCGGAGAAAGGTGACCGACCGTGCATGGATGATCGCACACCGTCGATCCAGGTCGGTCACCGACCCTCGGCGCGCGAGTCGACCAGTTTGTTGTACGCCGAGAACCACACCAGTACGCCGTACGCGATCAGCGCCAGCGACCAGGCCGGCAGCGGGTGTCCGAAGACCGCGACCGCGGCGAGGACGAGCAGGCTCGGGAGCGCCCAGCCGAGGTACCACTTGAGCGGCGCCCGGCCGAACAGCGCCGCGACGACGCTGGTCACCACGTACAGCGCGAGGCCGCCGAACACGAACCAGCGGTCCTTGGTGTGCAGATGCTCGGCGGCGGCCGGGATCAGCCCGCCGAAGCCGGCCGCGATCGCGACGACGGACGCGGTCACGCCGAGGTGCGCGGGCAGCGCCTGCCACGGCTCGAGCGACGCCGTACGCCGAGGAGCCGGCGTGAACCCGTACAGGCTGGTCAGCTGCCACAGCTGCACGAGGATCAGGAACCCGGCCAGTGAGGACGCGATCACCGCCGGCGTCCAGGCGAGCTCGGTGTTCGCGGCAACGACCTGGGCCAGCGCCTCGCCGAGCACGATGATGACGAACAGGCCGAGCCGTTCGTCGAGGTGACCGCGTTCGACCTGGGCGACCGAGAGCAGGTTGGCTCGCGGCGACGGCAGCCGGTCCGGCGAGATGCCGCGCTGGATCAGCCGGGCCAGCCGGCGCTGCTCGCGCTGCGCGTTCTGCTGCTGGCGCTGCCGGGCCCGCTCGGTCATCTCCTCGACCGCGTGCGGGTTGCCGGCGCCGACCATCGAGAACGCGAGGTCGACCACGATCGAGACGCCCCACAGCCAGTACGCGATCGTCTCCGGCACGAACAGCGACACCACCCACGGCGTCGCCATGATCGACTGCGTGGCCGGCCAGAACGCGACCACCTGCCCGTCCCGCGCGGCCGAGCGGGCGGCGATCGTCCGGCAGAGCAGGAACGCGACGACGAACACCGCCGTCCGGCCCTCGGGTGCGTCGTGGTGCTCGCCGGGCAGCAGCTCCGGAAACACCCCGGGCACCGCGGCAGCCATCACCGCGATCCCGAGCATCGTCCGCAGTACGGCGCGCTGCCGCGTGCGTTCGCCGGCCACGTTCGCGTACACGCTGGTCGTCGTCCAGACGCTCCAGATCGCGTAGAACATCGCCGCGCAGGCGGCGACCTGCCCGATGCTCTCGGCGCCGTGCAGCCGGTGCGCGATCTGCGCCGCGGCCGCGACCACGGTCAGGTCGAAGAACAGCTCCAGCCAGCTCGCGTGCCGTTCCTCGGTGCTCTTGTCGGTCACCCGCTCAACCTAGAGCGCGCGGGTGCGACGTCGCGTACACCTCGCGGAGTTTGTCGACCGTGACGAGCGTGTAGACCTGCGTCGTCGTCACCGACGCGTGCCCGAGCAACTCCTGCACGACCCGGACGTCGGCGCCGCCGTCGAGCAGGTGGGTGGCGAACGAGTGCCGCAGCGTGTGCGGCGAGATCTCCTTGCTGATCCCGGCCCGCTCCGTCGCTCTGCGCAGGACCGTCCAGGCGCTCTGCCGCGACAGTCGTCCGCCGCGCGCGTTGAGGAACAGCGCGTGCGTGCCTCGGCCTCGCGCCACGAGATCCGGCCGCCCGCGGACCTGGTACGCCGCCAGCGCGTCCCGCGCGTACGACCCGACCGGGACGACGCGCTCCTTGCTGCCCTTGCCGCGCAGCAGCACCTGCCCGGACTCGAGGTCGACCTCGTCGACGTCGAGCCCGACCGCCTCGGAGATCCGCGCGCCGGTCCCGTACAGGAACTCCAGCAACGCGGCGTCCCGGGTCTCCAGCAGCCCCGACTCCCCCTCGACGCCGGCGGCCGCGGTCAGGATCCGGGTCACCTCGTCGACGGACAGCGCCTTCGGCAACCGTTGCGGCGGGACCGGCGGCTTCACCGCGGCGGCCGGATCGGTCGACGTCAGCCCTTCGCGCAGGCAGAACTTGTGGAACCCGCGGACCGCGACGACCGTGCGGCCGGCGCTGGACGCGGTCAGCGGCGGGTGGTCGGCGTCGCCTTCCCGTAACCGCATCAGGAAGTCGCCGACCACCGCCTCGGAGATCCGGCCGAGCGACGTGATGTCCGCGCCGGCCAGGTACTCGTCGTACCGGCGCAGGTCCCGCCGGTACGACGCCAGGGTGTTGGCGGCCAGTCCGCGCTCGACCGTCAGATGGTCGAGGTACGCGCTGACCGCCCTCCCGATGTCCGTCATGCGGAGCAGTCTGCCCGGTGGATCAGACCAGGACCTCGTCGAGCTTCAGCTGGTCGAGGTCGTGCGCCTCGGCGACCGGGCCGTAGGTGACGTGGCCGTCGAAGGTGTTCAGGCCGAGCGCGAGGCTGTGGTCGTTCTTCAGCGCCTCCCGCCAGCCGAGGTTCGCCAGCTCCACGGCGTACGGCAGCGTCACGTTGGTGAGCGCGTACGTCGAGGTGTTCGGCACCGCGCCCGGCATGTTGGCCACGCAGTAGAACAGCGAGTTGTGCACCTTGTAGACCGGGTCGGCGTGCGTGGTCGGGTGCGAGTCCTCGAAGCAGCCGCCCTGGTCGATCGCGATGTCGACGAGCACGCTGCCCGGCTTCATCCGCGAGACCAGCTCGTTGCTGACCAGTTTCGGCGCCTTCGCGCCGGTGACCAGGACCGCGCCGATGACCAGGTCGGCCTGGAGCACCGCGCGCTCGATCTCGTACGCGTTCGACGCGACCGTGTGCAGGTGGCCCTGGTAGGTCCGGTCGGCGTCGCGCAGGCGGGCGATGTTGCGGTCGAACAGCTGCACCTCGGCCTGCATGCCGAGCGCGATCGCCGCCGCGTTCATCCCGGCCACGCCGGCGCCGATGATGACGACCCGGGCCGAGTGCACGCCGGAGACGCCGCCCATCAGGACGCCGCGGCCGCCGCCGTTGGCCATCAGGTGGTAGGACCCGGCCTGCGGCGCGAGCCGGCCCGCGACCTCGCTCATCGGGGCGAGCAGTGGCAGCGACCCGTCCGGGAGCTGGACGGTCTCGTACGCGATGCCGGTGATGCCGGAGTCGGTCAGCGCCTTGGTGGTCTCGGGGCTGGCGGCCAGGTGCAGGTACGTGAACAGCACCTGGTCCCGGCGCATCCGGTGGTACTCCTCGGCCACCGGCTCCTTGACCTTGAGCACCAGCTCGGCCTCGCCCCACACGTCGTCGGCGGTCGGCACGATCCGTGCCCCGGCCGCGACGAACTCCTCGTCCGGCAGCAACGAGCCGGTACCGGCCCCCTGCTCGATCAGAACCTCGTGCCCGTTGCGCACGAACTCGTGCACCCCGGCCGGGGTGATCGCCACCCGGTACTCGTGGTTCTTGACTTCCTTCGGAACTCCGACCTTCACTGCTCGCCCTTCTTCCGTCTCCAGGGAATGCGGCCCACAACGCTGTGTCCGCGGCCCGGCGGTCGAGGGGTCGTGCTTGCCGAGTCGCTGCGAGTGTAAGCCCGCAGGGTCCATACCACTGCAGCGGTTGGTCTTGTCCGGTGACGACGCGCTGACGGGGAGTTCTGCGGGTTGATCACACTCGCTCCTAGGACGTCACAGTGCCCCGCGAAGTTGTCCCGTAACAGCCCGAATCCGGTCCTGCGGGCCCATTCTTGACGCAATCTTTTCCTCGCCGTTTCCCTTTCGTGGCAGACGTTTCCGGTGCCACGCGGTGACACGGGGTGAAAGGTTCCGGCCCGCAAGAAATCGCGAACGCTACCTCGACAGCTGATAGCTCAGTACGGCGGTGCCGTCGCCGAGGAGTTGGTGAGTGTTGGGCGTCAGCCCGGTGGGTGCGAAGCCGGTGCCGAAGAGAGGGATGCCGCCGCCGAGGACGACGGGGTAGAGCTTGACGATCAGGTGGTCGATCTCGCCGAGCAGCTGGCCGGCCAGGTTGCCGCCGCCGGCGAGGTAGATGCCGGCGCCTTCTTCCTGCTTCAGCGCGCGGATCGCGCCGACCGGGTCGGACGAGATGACCGTCACGTCCGGGTCCTCGATCTGCAACGTCGACGACACGACGTACTGCTTGAGATGCGGATACGGACTGCTGATGCCCGCGTCGAGTGCGAGCGCGTAGCTGCCGCGGCCCTGGACGACGGTGTCGAAGTGCTTGCCCGGGCCGCTGAGGCCGAGCTGCTCGCGGGCCTGGCCGGGCAAGGTCTCCGGGTACTCCCCCGCGATGTGATCGACGACTTCCGGCGTGATCGGGAACGCCGCGAGGCCGCCGTCCGGGTCGGCGATGAAGCCGTCGAGCGAGGTTCCGACGTAATAGGTCAGTGTGCGCACCCCCTCACCCTGCCAGCGGTTGGGCTCACCGAGGTCGTTGCTCGCGCAACCATCGTTGAGTGACGCAGGAGTAACCGGAAGACTTGTGGGCGTCGCCGGAATGGCCGCTCTCCGCCCGGAGTTGCCCCAAGGGAATCGTTTGGACGAGAGGAGTACGACGTGGCGGTCGATCTGGGACGGTTCGGGGTCTGGCACCAGGCGGAGAAATGGGGGCCTGAGCTCGCCACCGGCCTCGAGCAGCTCGGGTACGGCGCGGTCTGGCTCGGCGCCTCCCCGGACGCCGATCTGCGCGACGCCGAGGTGCTGCTGGCCTCGACCGATCACGTGACGGTCGGCACCAGCATCGTCAACATGTGGAAGGACGACGCAGCGGCGGTTGCCGCGTCGTACCACCGGCTGGAGGACGAGCACCCGGGCCGCTTCCTCCTCGGCGTCGGCATCGGGCACCCCGAGCGCACGGGCGAGTACAAGACGCCGTACGAGACGATCGTCGACTACCTGGACGCGCTCGACGACGCCAAGGTCCCGGTCGACCGGCGGGCGCTCGCCGCGCTCGGCCCGCGGGTGCTGAAGCTGTCCGCGGCACGCACCGCGGGCGCGTTGCCGTACCTGACCACACCCGAGCACACCCGGCAGGCGCGCGAGACGCTCGGGGCCGGCGTCCTGCTCGCTCCCGAGCACAAGGTCGTGCTGGAGACCGACCCGGAGATCGCGCGCTCGGTCGCGCGGGACTACCTGGCCGGCTACCTGCAGCTCACCAACTACACGAGCAACCTCAAGCGTCTCGGGTACGACGACCACGACTTCGAGAACGGCGGCAGCGACCACCTGGTCGACGCGCTCGTCCTGCACGGTACGGCGGTCGAGATCGCCGAGGGGCTCAAGGCCCACCTCGAGGCCGGCGCCGACCAGGTCGTCATCCAGCAGCTCGGCAAGGAGGGCCCGGACCTGCTGCCCGGCTACGAAGCTTTGGCGACTGTTCTGTTCTAGCAATCGCGGCGTGCTGTGCTCTGTTGTTCAGCGCAGCGTGAAGTCCGCGAAGTCGAAGCCGGGCGACACGATGCACGAGACCAGCACCGCTTCGTCGTCGACCGGTCGCGCGGCCTGCCAGGCCCCGGCCGGTACGACGGCCTGCGGCTGCTGACCCGCCTTCACGTCCGGGCCGAGGGTGATCGACTCGGCCAGTTCGGGGTCGTCGCCGGTGCCGCCGAGGTCGAGCGTCAGCGGACCGCCGGAGTGCCACAGCCAGATCTCGGCCGAGCGGACCTGGTGCCAGCGCGACTCCTCGCCCGGCGCGAGCAGGAAGTAGATCGCCGTCGCGCTCGCCCGCTCCCCGTCGTACCCGGCCGGCTCGAACGTCACCTCCGAGCGCCACGTCTCGCGGAACCAGCCGCCCTCGGGGTGCTGGGTCAGGTCCAACGCCTCGGCCAGCTCGGGCCGTTCCTGGGTCGCCATGCCGGAAACGGTAATACCCGTGACGGCCGGGCCCGCGAGCAGGCAGAGTTCGGCCATGACCTCAGCCGAGCGCCCGACCGCCTACCACCAGCGACTTCCGTACGGCGAACGCGTGTCGCCCGCACCGCTGCTCGGCGGTCCGTTCTTCGCCTTCGACGGCGACGTCCAGGTCGTCCCACTGGCCGAGCCGGTGCTCCCGGAACCGCCGCGGGCGGGCGAGGAGGGCGGCGCGCCCTGCATCGCATGCACCGGGCCGGGCTCGGCGGTGATCTGGCGCGACGACCACTGGCAGCTCAAGGCGGGGATCGAGCCGAGCGGCCTGCCGATCGTCGCCCTGCTGGAACCCCGCGAGCACTACCGGCTCGACAACCTCTCCCCCGAGCTGCTCGCCGGCCTCGGCCCGATGATCCAGCGCGTGGCCGGCGCGATCCGGCGGATCGACGGCGTCGGCCGGACCCACTTCAGCCGCTTCGGCGACGGGAGCGAGCACTTCCACGTGTGGTTCTTCGCGCGCCCGGTCGGCATGATGCAGCTCCGCGGCCCGCTCCTCTCGGTGTGGGGCGACATCCTGCCGCACGTTCCGGACGAGGAGTTCCGGGCCAACGCGCGCACGGTCGCGACGGCACTCGCCGAGGTGTCGGGTCAGCCGCTGGGCGTCGCGGCCGGCTGAGCGTGGGCCTCAGCGCATCTTCCGCGGCTCCGAATGCGAGTCCACGTAGTACGCATGCCCCTCACGCAGCAACCGGCGGGCCATCCCGAAGTCCGTCGTGTCCTCGTCGGTCCGCAGGTGAAACGGCGGTGGGTAGTAGCAGTCCCCCACCAGCATCACGTCCGACTCGGGATCAACGGCAACGATCGAGTCCGGCGCGTGCCGGCCACCGACATGCCGAAGCTCCACGCCGGTCGGCAACGTCAACGTCTCCGCAAAAGTTGTCTCCGGCAACATGATCCGCAACTCGGAGAAGTCCGGCACCGCCAACGCCCGAGCCCGGAAACTGGGCCCGAGCTTCGGGTTGTGTCTCACCTGCTCCCGCAGATACCGATGACTCCAAGGCCGCGCGGCCTCCACCTGGAGGATCTCGACCGCGGAGGCATGCGCCACCACCTCGACCTCACCCCAAGCCGAAGCGCCCCACGTGTGATCCCAGTGATGATGCGTGTAAACCAGCCACCGCACCTCCGGCAGCCCTGCGGCCGCTACCGCCCGCTGCACCTCCCGAGCATGCGCCGGACCGTTCCCCGCGTCGATCACCACAGACCCGCGCTCATCAGCAACCACCCCCACCGAGGCGCCAATCGCATCAGGGTCCGGGTCGTGCGGATAGACCCACACTCGACCCGCCACGTGCTGCAACCGCCCCGCATCCTCCATCGCCTCCAGCTCTTTTCCGGCCGCAGCGGCCTCAGCCGTCGCCGGCCTCTCCGGCCGCATCGCCGCCGACCTGCCCACCGCCTCCTCACCCATCTGACCGACGATAGTGGGCATGCAGACGAGAGCGCGTGACCTGGGTGTCGTCATCGGGAGCTTGCCGACCGGTGCGCTGAACGCGATCACCGACGTACCAGGCGTGCGCGTCGGCCAGACGACCGTCTCCGACGGCGACCTGCAGACGGGCGTCACCGCGGTCGTACCCGCCGACGTCACCACCGGCCTCCCCGCAGCTGTTGCTGTGGGCAACGGATACGGCAAGCTGGTCGGCACCACCCAGGTCGACGAGCTCGGCCGGCTGGAGACCCCGATCCTGCTCACCGGCACGCTCTCGGTCTTCCGCGCCGCCGACGCCCTGCTCACCTACCTGCTCGACCGCGACCCACGAGCAACCAGCCTCAACCCGGTCGTCGGCGAGACCAACGACGGCTACCTGTCCGACATCCGCCGCCGCCCGATCACCGAGCAACACGTCCTCGACGCACTGACCACAGCCTCCACCGACCAGCCCGAAGAAGGCTGCGTAGGAGCAGGCACCGGAACGTCAGCTCTCGGTTTCAAAGCAGGAATTGGTACGTCGTCGCGCCAACTCCCAGCAGGCACGATCGGCGCCCTCGTCCAGTCCAACTTCTCCGGCACCCTCCAGGTCCTCGGCACGCCGATCCCCGCCCCACCGCGGCAGACCGAGCCCGACGGCAACTCCTGCATGATCGTGCTCGCCACCGACCTCCCGCTCGACGCCCGCCAGCTCGGCCGGATCGCCCGGCGCGCGATCTTCGCGCTCGGCCGGATCGGCTCGGACTACGCGCCCGGCAGCGGCGACTACGCGATCGCGTTCGCCACGTCGTACCAGCCGCCGATGCGCGACGACGATCTCCGCCCGGTCTTCCAGGCCACGCTCGAAGCCGTCGAGGAGGCCCTGCTCAACTCCCTCACCGCGGCCCGTACGACGACTGGCTTCCAAGGGCGCACCCGGTACGCCGTACCGCACGACCTGATCACCGCGGCGCGGGATAGAGCGCAGCGACCGTCGTCGCCAACCGCCTGATCTCCGCCCGCACCTCCTCCGGCGCGAGCACCTCCAGCTCGTCGCCGTACCGGATGAACTGCGACGCCGCGTTCCCCACGGACTCGATCGGCACGGTCACCGTCACCGTGCCGTCGACGTCCGGCGCGACGCCCTCCATCGCCTTCACCAGCACGGGAAACGACACGTCCTTCACCCGTGCGACCATCGTCGCCGACACCCGCACGACCGCCGTCGCGGTGAACCGCCGCTGGTCGAACTCCTCCAGGTGCTCCCGCCACACCGCCGCCAGGTCGAACCCTGGCGGCCGGCTGAACTCCTCGTCGGTGATCGTCAGCTCGAGGATGTTGGAGACCCGGTACGTCCGCACGGCGCTGGACGCGGCCGCGACGACGTACCAACTCCCGTTCTTCAGCACCAGCCCGTACGGATCGAGCACCCGCTCGACCTCGCGCGGCGCCTCCCACCGGCGGTACAGCACCTTGATCCGCCGGTCGTGCAGCACCGCCTCGGCGACCGGCGCGAGCTGCGGCGACTCCTCGGCGTCGGAGTACCAGGCCGGCATGTCGAGGTAGAACCGGTTCTTCAGCCGCCCCGCGCGATCCCGCTGATCCGGCGCCAGCGCTGCCAGCAACTTCAGCTCCGCCGCCGACGTCTCCGCCGTCAACCCCAACGCCGCCGCCGGCCCCGGCATCCCGACCAGAAACAGCGCCGCGGCCTCTTGCTCGGTCAGCCCGGTCAGCCGAGTCCGGTAGCCGTCGACCAGCCGATACCCACCCGCCCGCCCCTGATCGGCGTACACGGGAACCCCAGCAGCCGCCAGCGCCTCGACGTCCCGATAGATCGTCCGCAAGGAGACCTCGAGCTCGTCCGCCAACTCCCGAGCCGTCAACTGCCGCCGCGTCTGCAGCAACAGAAGAATCGACAGCAACCGACTCGAACGCATGCGCCGAGCGTACGCCGAAACACTGCCACTCCCTGTCAGCTTTGCCGCAACCAGCAACCCGCTCCCCGGGCACCCCCTCCTGTGCGAGCCTTGCCCGGTGCGCACGTTCCTGACGACCCCGGCCTGGGCCCTCGGCCTGATCACCGGTGTCCCCGTCGCCGTCGTCACGGCGACCCTCGTCGCCATCTCCGGCGACACCGTCACCTTCGCGCTCGTCCTCGGCGGGATCGTAGGCGCCTTGTTCGGCACCGCCATGGCCGGAGGCGCCGTCCGCCAACGCCGCGACCTCCGCCCGATCTTCGACCAGCTCCCACCGTCGGACTGGAACCTGGCCCGCACCGCCGCCCGCCGAGGCCCCGCCCCCACCGAGCCGGCCGTCCGCACCGCAGCTGTGGCACTCATCGACGTCCGCCTCCGCCAACAGCGCCGCGTCCGCATCCTGCTGACCGTCATTTTCGGCATCAACCTCGTTGTCGCCGTTGTCAACATCGCCCTCGGCGACTGGTGGTACGTCCCACTCGCCGTGATCTGGATCGCCGCTCTGATCGAGCAGTGGGCCACGCCGCGCCGGCTTCGCCGACGGCGGGAGCTCCTCACCGCGCAACAAACACTGCCATGACCTGTCAGGTTTTGCTGTCAGGCTCGGACCATGACCAAAGCGACCAGTGATTTCGACTTTCTCAACGGGCACTTCGACGTGGCGCACCGGCAGCTGCTCAAGCCGCTGACCGGCAGCGACGAGTGGGACGAGTACGCCGGCACCTGCAGCGCGCGGACGCACTTCGACGGGGCGATCAGCCTCGACGAGATGCAGTTCCCGACCAAGGGCTCGTACGGGCTGTCGCTGCGGCTGTTCGACCCCGAGGCCGAGGAGTGGTCGATCTACTGGGTGAACAGCACGTCGTACGAGGTGTTCCCGCCGGTGCGTGGGAAGTGGAAGGACGGGTCGTGCTGGCTGGTCGGTGAGGACACGCACGACGGCCGCCCGATCCTCGCCAGCTACAGCTGGTCGGACGTCACCGACACGACCGCGCACTGGGAGCAGTCGTTCTCGGCCGACGGCGGCGAGACCTGGGAGGTCAACTGGACGATGGACTTCACCCGCCGCGAGACCGCGCCGCCGCCGCTGGACATCCCGAAGGTGACCGGCGACTTCGACTTCCTGGTCGGCAGCTGGGACATGCACAACGAACGCCGCCGTCCCGCGCTCGGCGAACCGGCCGAGTGGTACGACGTCGAGTCGACGATGCAGGTCTGGACGTACTTCGACGGCGCGATCAGCTTCGACGAGGGCTGGTTCCCGACCCTGGGCTTCCAGGGTGCGACCTTCCGCGTCTACAACCCGAAGACCGGCACCTGGTCCATCCACTGGATCAACAGCCAGCGCGGCCGGCTGGAGACCCCGGTGATCGGCGCCTTCACCGACGGCGTCGGCATCTTCGAGGGCCCCGACACGTGGGAAGGTCAGCCGATCGACGTCCGCTTCCAGTGGACTCCTGGCGACCAGCAGGCCCGTTGGGAACAGTTCTTCTCCACCGACGGCGGCCGGACGTGGGTCTCCAACTGGAAGATGACCCACACGCGGACTAGCTGAGCGACGACTCCGCGTAGGCGACGGCGTCGGGGTTGCCGAAGAAGCCGGGAAGGCCGCCGGTGTGCAGGAAGATCGGCCGGTCACCAAGGGATCCGTCCTTGGCGGCCGCGATCAGGCCGGCCATGGCTCGACCGGTGTAGATCGGGTCGAGTACGACGCCCTCGGTGCGGGCGGTCAAGGTCAAAGCGGCCGCGGAGGCCTCGGTGAAGTGGGGGTAGCCGGGGCCTACCTGGTCCCGGCGTACCCGCAAGTGGTCGGCGGCGATCGTCACACCGGCGACCTCGCCGGCGAGTTGCGCGACGACCGGCAGCGGGTCGGCGAGGGCGCCGGTGTCGACGCCGAGGACGTGCTCGGGCCCGAGCTCGGCGACCAGACCGGCCATGGTTCCACCGGAGCCCAGGGCAACGACCACGGTGGTGAGGCCGGGAAGCTGCTGCTTCAGTTCACGAGCAGCCTCGACGTAGCCCCGCGCACCGACGGCGTTGGAACCGCCGAACGGAATCAGCGCGGCCTTGCCCGCCTCGGCCACGATCTCCTCGGCCACCTGAGCACGGTCCCGGTCCCCCGCCCACACCACCCGCGCCCCGAACAACCCGTCCAGCGCAAGGTTCCCCGACCGCGACTCCCCCGCCTCACCAGGAAACACCAGTACGGCGTTCAGCCCGAGCCGCGCCGCGGCCGCGGCGGTCAGCCGCGCGTGATTGCTCTGCGGCGCCCCTGTCGTGACCACCGTCTCGGCGCCGTCCGCGAGCGCCGCACCCAGCGTCCACTCCAGCTTGCGGATCTTGTTGCCTCCGGCCCCCAAACCGCCGAGGTCGTCGCGTTTGAACCACAGGTCGGCCAGTCCGAGCGCCGCCGCCAGGCGTGGCGCCGGTTCCAGCGGGGTCGGCCAGGACCCGAGTGACACCTTCATGTTTCTCCTAGAGCTCGGAAGCGAGTTCGGTGATCACAGCAGCGGCGGGCCCGGTCCGGGCGCGCGAGTAGCCCGTCCCCGCCCACAGATGAACCTGATCAGGCTGACCAGCCGCAGCCGCGGCCGCGCGCAACGGCCGGGTCAGGTGATGAATCGCGGGATACCCGATCGGCGCACTCGCTTCGTGCCGCTCGATGAACCCGTTCCGCAGCCCCCGCGCCGGCCGACCGGTGAACGCCCGCGTGATCACGGTCTGATCCGGACCGGCCGCCGCAAGGGCATCCTTGTGGACGGCGCTGGCCCCGCTCTCGTCGGTCCGCAGCAACACGGTGCCGACAGCAACGGCCGAGGCCCCGAATCCCAGCAGCTCCCGCACCTGCGAGGCCTCGCTCACTCCACCAGCGGCGATCACCGGCAACGACGTCCCCGCAGCCACTTGCCGCACCAGCTCCACCACCGGCACGGCCCCTGGCCGCTCTGGCGCATGTGTCCCGCTGTGCCCGCCGGCCTCCGTCCCCTGAGCGATCAGCCCGTGCACCCCCAGCTCGACAGCAGCTTGCGCTTCGCCGAGAGTCGTCACAGTCGCCAGCACCTGCGTCCCAACGTCAGCCAGAGCACGCACCACGTCAGAACCCGGCAGCCCGAACGTGAAGCTCACGAACGGCACCGGCCGATCCAGCAGCAGATCGAGCTTCCCCTGCCAGCGATCGTCGTCGTCCGCGACCATCGGCGCCCCCGCCAGCTCCAGCCCGTACGGCGTCCCTTCGTCCGCCAGCTCCTCGGCGTACCGCCGGAACTCCGCCTCGGTCAGCGTCGACGGCCCCGGCACGAACAGGTTCACCCCGAACGGCACGGTCAGCGCGGCCATCTCCGCCTCCAGCGCCTCGGGCGTCTTGTAGCCCCCGGCAAGGAACCCGAACCCACCCGCCGAAGCAACCGCCGCGACCAGCGCGGGCCTGGTCGCCCCACCGGCCATCGGCGCGCCGATCACCGGCAGCTCCGACGCCGTCCAGGACCCAGTCGAACTCGTCATCATCTGTCTCCTTGTCCGGCGTCGGCGCTTGTCAGCTGTGTTCTACCAGGCGCTCAGCGGCCGAGCTGCTCGAGGACGGCCTCGGCGGCGGGCTCGGCTGAGGCCGGGTTCTGGCCGGTGACCAGGTTGCCGTCGACGATCACGTGCGGCGCCCAGGCCGGCCCGGCCACGAACTTGGCGCCCTGCTGGGTCAGGCGGGACTCCAGGAGCCACGGCGCACGCTCGGCGAACCCGGCCTGGCTCTCCTCGTCGTCGAGGAACGCGGTGATGGTGCGGCCCTCGAACAGCCACTTGCCGTCGCGGGTCGCGCTCACGAAGCTGGCCGGCCCGTGGCACACCGACGCGAGGATCTTGCCGGTCGCGTCCAGCGTCGCCTCGAGGATCCGGGCGACGTCCGGGTCGACAGCCAGGTCCTCCATCGGCCCGTGACCGCCGGGGATGAACACCACGTCGTACGCCGCGGGGTCGATGTCGGCCAGCGGCACGGCCGCGGCCAGCGCCTCCTGCGACTTGTCGAGGTACGCCCGCAGCTCGGCGATCGCGGCCTCGTCGTTGTTGTTCATCGCCGGCGCGAGGCTGAGCTCGTCGGCCACCGGCGTCACGCCACCCGGGGTGGCGATGGTGATCGTGTGCCCGGCCTGCGTGAAGACCCGGTGCGGGGCGACGAACTCCTCGGCCCAGAAGCCGGTCGGGTGCTCGGTGCCGTCGTTCAGCGTCCAGATCCGGGTGCCGGTGAGGACGATGAGGGTGTTGGTCATGATCGCTGCTCCGATTTACTAGACGAACGGTCTACTACTTCCACACACTAGACGACCGGTCGTATACTTTTCAACATGGGACGGAACAGCGACGCACGACCGAAGATCCTGGCGGCGGGCCGGGACCTGCTCGCCCGGCGCGGGTACTCGGCGCTGGGCGTCGCGGAGATCTGCGCGGCCGCCGGCGTACCGAAGGGCAGCTTCTACTACTTCTTCGACTCCAAGCAGGCGCTCGCCGAGGCGGTCATCGAGGACCACTGGGTCGAGCAGCGGGCCCAGTGGGCCGCGCTGCTGGGCAGCGACAAGGCGCCGCTGGAGCGGCTGCGCGACCTGTACGACGCGACGACCGAGGTCCAGCGCAGGGCGCAGAAGGACACCGGCGCCGTGACCGGCTGCCTGTTCGGCAACCTGGCGCTCGAGCTGAGCGCGCGCGACGACGAGATCCAGCGCCGGCTGCAGGAGATCTTCGACGAGCAGATCACCCTGGTCGCCGAGGTCGTGGACCAGGCCCAGCGCGACGGCACGATCGACGTACCGGACGCTCGCGAGGCGGCTCGTTCGCTGGTCGCGCAGCTCGAAGGCTCGGTCCTGTTCGCCAAGCTCCGGAACGATCCCGGCGAGCTCGACCAGCTGTGGCCGCACACCGCGGCCCTGCTCGGCGCCAAGGCGTGAAAAGAGCCAGGCAGCACCGACGCTGCCTGGCTCGAAGCGATCAGAGGTTCTTGATCGCGGCCAACGTCACCAGCGCCGCCTGCGTCGACTCGTAGCCCTTGTCCTCCCGCGAGTCCGGCAGCCCGGCGCGGTCCAGCGCCTGCGGGTCGTTGTCGCAGGTCAGCAGCCCGAACCCGACCGGTACGCCGGTACTCATGCCGACCTCCATCAGCCCGTTCGTCGCGGCCTGGCAGACGTACTCGAAGTGCGGCGTGTCACCGCGGATGACGACGCCCAGCGCCACCACCGCGTCGTACCCGGCCTTCGCCGCGTGCAGCGCGGCGACCGGCAGCTCGAACGAGCCCGGCACGCGAATGATCGAGTAGTCGGTGACGCCGGACTCGTCCAGCGCCCGGACGGCGCCGGCGACCAGCGCGTCGGTCACCTTCGGGTGCCACTGCGCGGCGACGACCGCGACCCGCGCGCCTTCGACCCGCGGCGTCTCGATCGTGGGTGCTCCACTGCCCGACATCTAGTTGACTCCCTTTTCGTCCGTACCGGTGGGCAGGTGGTGGCCCATCCGGTCGCGCTTGGTGCGCAGGTAGCGCAGGTTGTGCTCGGTCGGGTCGATCGAGATCCCGCGGCGCTCGACCACGTCGATCCCGTAGCCCTGGACCCCGGCCAGCTTGTCCGGGTTGTTCGTCAGCATCGTGACCGACGTGACGCCGAGGTCGGCCAGGATCTGCGCGCCGGTGCCGTAGTCCCGCGCGTCGGCGGGCAGCCCGAGGTCCAGGTTCGCGTCGACCGTGTCCCGGCCCGCGTCCTGCAGCTCGTAGGCCTGCAGCTTGTGCAGCAGGCCGATCCCCCGGCCCTCGTGGCCACGCAGGTAGACCACGACGCCGCCTTCGGCCGCGACCTGACGCATCGCCTCGTCCAGCTGCGGACCGCAGTCGCAGCGCAGCGAGCCGAACACGTCGCCGGTCAGGCACTCCGAGTGCAGCCGGACCAGCGTCGGCCCGTCGCCGATCTCGCCGCGGACCAGCGCCAGCTGCTCCGACCCGTCGACGGTGTTCCGGTAGCCGTGGGCCACGAAGTCGCCGTACCGGGTGGGCAGCGTGGTCGTCGCGACCCGCTCGATCTGGCTCTCGGTCCGCCGCCGGTACGCGATCAGGTCCGCGATCGAGACCAGCACCAGGCCGTGCTCGTCGGCGAAGGCCCGCAGCTCCGCGCCGCGCTTCATCGAGCCGTCGTCGTTCACCAGCTCCGAGATCACCGCGGACGGCCGCAGCCCGGCCAGCCGGGCCAGGTCGATCGACGCCTCGGTGTGCCCCGGGCGCACCAGGACGCCGCCCTCGCGCGCTCGCAGCGGGAACACGTGGCCCGGCTGGACCAGGTCGAACGGCTCCGAGGCCGAGTCCGCCAGCACCCGGATCGTCTTGGCCCGGTCGGCCGCGGAGATGCCGGTCGCGATGTTGTCGCGGGCGTCGACCGAGACCGTGTACGCCGTGCGCAGCTTCTCCCGGTTGTGCGGGGTCATCAGCGGGATGCCGAGCCGGTCCAGCTCGGCGCCCTCCATCGGAACGCAGACGACGCCCGAGCTGTGCCGGATCAGGAACGCCAGCAGCTCCGGCGTCGCCTTGGACGCGGCGAAGATCAGGTCGCCCTCGTTCTCCCGGTCCTCGTCGTCGACGACGATCACCGCGCGGCCCGCGCGGATCTCGTCGATCGCGTGCTCGATCGTGTCGAGCTTCAGTACCTCGCCCATCGTCTAGCCCACCACCACTGGTTCGGGGGTGACCGCTACGGTCTCCCGCTTGTTGATCCGCCACCACGCCGCGAACCCGATCACGCAGAACAGTCCGTAGACGACGTACATCGCCGCCGACGGGTAGAACTTGGCCTGTACCAGCAGGGGGACGCCGACCACGTCCACCGCGATCCAGACCAGCCAGAACTCGACGAACCCGCGCGCCATCCCGTACGTCGCCAGGATCGACCCGGTCAGGATCCAGGCGTCCCACTGCGGACCCCACGAGCCCAGCTCACGCAGGACGAAGTACGAGATCGCGTAGAGCACGACACCGGCGCCGAGCATCTCCAGCCGCTGCCGGGCCGTGGCCCAGCGGGGCTGGACTCCGGTCGCGGCGCCGCCGTGACGGGTCTGGTACCAGCGGTACCACCCGTACAGGCTGACCAGGGCGAAGAAGACCTGGCGGCCGGCCTGGCCCCACAGATCCTTGTCCTGCGGGGTGTCGAACAGCCCGCCGACGAAAACGGTGAACAGCAGCACGTTCCCGACGATGCCGATCGGCCACGCCGAGACCAGCCGGCGCATCCCGAACAGGGCGCTGGCCAGGCCGAACACGTTGCCCACGATCTCACGCACGAGCACCGGCGAACCGGCGACGGTGACCTGCTCGTGCAGCAGCCAGTCGATCATTCGTTGCCTCCAGCAACACTCTTCGGGGCGGTCAGCAACCGCTCTACGTACTTGGCGATCACGTCGACCTCGAGGTTGACGGTGTCGCCGACCTGGTTGCGCCCGAGCACGGTCAGCTCCAGCGTGGTCGGGATCAGGCTGATCCCGAAGGTGGACGTCGCGTCGTCGACGTCGGTGACGGTCAGCGAGACGCCGTCGACCGCGATCGAGCCCTTCTCCGCGACGTACTTGAGGATCTCCGGCCCGGCCGTCACCCGGACGACCTCCCAGTGCTCGGCGGGCTCCCGGCTCGCGATCGTGCCGACGCCGTCGACGTGGCCCTGGACGATGTGGCCGCCCAGCCGCTCGTGCGCGGTGACGGCCCGCTCCAGGTTGACGGTCGAGCCCTTCTCGACCGCGCCCAGGCTGGTCCTCCGCAGCGTCTCGCGCATCACGTCGGCGGTGAAGGTGTCCTCACCGGTCTCGACGACGGTCAGGCAGCAGCCGTTGACCGCGATCGAGTCGCCGTGGCCGGCGTCCTCGGTCACCTTCGGGCCACGGATGGTGAGCCGGGCCGCGTCGCCCTCCAGCAGGTCGAGCGACTCGACGGTGCCCAGCTCTTCGACGATTCCGGTGAACATCTACTTCCCTCCCAGGGGAGTCAGGGTGAGCCGGACGTCGTCGCCGAGGCGACTGACGTCCGCAAGGGTGAACCGCCGCAGGTGGTCGATAGATTCCGCGCCCAGGTCGCCGACGGCGGAGAAGCCCGAGCCGAGCAGCGCCGGGGCGACGTACGCGACGATCTGGTCGACCAGCCCGGCGCGCAGGAAGGCGGCGGCCAGCGTCGGCCCGCCCTCGAGCCACAGGTGGCGGATGTGGTGGTCGTCGAGCTGCCGGAGCACCTCGGCGGGGTCGTGGGTCGGCAGCAGCAGCGTCTCGGCGCGGTCGTTGCGGACCCGCGCGGTCTCCGGGATCTCCCGGTCGCCGACCACGACCCGCAGCGGCTGCCGGCCGACCGGCCGGTCGTTCCCGTCGCGGACGGTCAGCTCGGGGTCGTCGACCAGGACGGTCTGCGTGCCGACGGCGATCGCGTCGCACTCGGCGCGCTTGCGGTGGACGTCGGCGCGGGCGGCCTCACCGGTGATCCACTTGCTGGACCGGTCGGGGGCGGCGCTGCGGCCGTCGAGGGTGGTGGCGAACTTCCAGGTCACGAACGGGCGGCCGGTCCGGACGCTGTGCAGCCAGACGTGGTTGACCTCCTCGGCCTCGGCCCGGAGGACGCCCTGCTCGACCTCGATGTCCTTGGTGCGCAGCTTCTCGCCGCCACCGGCGGCCTGCGCGTTCGGGTCCGGTACGGCGTACACGACCCGGCTGATGCCGGCCTCGATCAGCGCGTCGGCGCACGGCCCGGTCCGGCCGGTGTGGTTGCACGGCTCCAGCGTCACGTACGCCGTACCGCCGCGGGCGCGCGGGCCGGCCATCCGCAGCGCGTTCACCTCGGCGTGCGGGCCACCGGCCTGCTCGTGGTACCCCTCGCCGACGGGATGCCCGTCGCGGCCGGTGATCACACAGCCGACGACCGGGTTGGGGTGCGTGCTGCCGATCCCGCGGGCAGCCAGCTCGATCGCACGCCGCATCCAGGCGACGTCGATCGGTGAAGCGTGGTTCACAGACGGTCCCTCGTTGTCACGGACGCACCACCGGGGCCATGACAACCAGCACGCGGACCGCCGCCCGGACCCTCGACCTCGAGGGACACGACCCACTACGGCCGCGCTGTTTCCGCACGTCGGAGCGCACGCCGATCGCGTGCGCCTCCCATCCGGACTTTCACCGTCGGTCCCGGAATTCCACCAGGTCAACCGGCCGACGAACTGCATCGGCCGGGTCGCGGACTGTCACCGCCGGCTCGGAATTACACCGACCCCGGAGCACGCGAGTGGGTTCACTCGTACTTGAAGTGTACGCCGCCCCCGGAGCACCGACTTGTTGCTTCCGTCACCTGGACGGGCGCCGAGCTCTGGACGGCGGCACTACCCAGTGTCACCATCACGACTACAGGGATGCCGATCCGGTGGGGGGCCACGGGACCGCGGCATCCGGGGTGGGGGATGTGATGAGCCAGATCCACTACGAGCCGTCGCCGAGATCACGCGAACGCGCCGAGCGGATGGTCGACGAACTGATCGGCGAGCGGGGGCAGCAGGGCGGCGGACCCGGCTCGGACCCGACCGCGATCGCCGACGTCGAGGCGGACGTCGAGCGCTTCACCGACGAGCTGCAGCTGCTGTCGGAGGTCGGGATGGGGGTGCCGGTGGTCGCCGTTCCCGAGGACCTCGCGCCGATCTCGTACGAGCCGTCGCGCGAGCGGCAGTTCGAGGACTTCGTCCCGGTGTCGCTCGCGCTGCTCGACCGGCTGCGCGGTGACTCCTGGCGGGAGCAGCTCTACGAGAACCCACGTCTGGTGACCAATCAGCTCCAGCGGACGCTCGGCGAGTTCGAGAGTTCGGTCGAGGACGCCCAGATGGTGTCGCCGGAGACGGCGGTGCGGCACTTCAGGCGGCGGCTGACCGAGTTCCTGGGGATCCGGGTCGAGGCGGAGCAGGACGACCGGACCGGCCGGCTGATGCGGCTACCACCCCGCCGTGGCGCACGGCCGGTCGCCGTACCGGGGTGCACGTTCGTGGTGACGACGAACTCGCCCGGGCTGCGGGTCTTCTGGTCGGGGGCGTACTTCCTGACCGGCAACTACTTCAGCGCGCCGACCAGTCCGGCCAGCAGCACGTTGCAGTCCGGGACCTACCTGTTCGGAGTGGACGGCGGCGCGTACCGCACCCTCACCTGGGACACCAGAGCCCAGGTGACGCTGCCGGGCACACCCAGCGTTCACCTGAACTTCTAGGAGCCTGCCATGGAGAAGTACGGCCCGTTCGCGAACATCGCCGCCGTCGCGCTGGCGCTGGTCGCGCTGTTCAGCATGCTGCTGCTGAAGAGCATCGGCTCGGTCAAGAAGTGGACCTGGCTGACCGACAGCTCCCCGTCGTTCCTGGTCACCGCCGGGCCGCGGGTGCTCGCGATCGCGCTGATGGCCACGGCGTACCTGACGGCGAAGAAGTCCAACCAGACCTGGTTTCTCGCCGTCACGATCGTCTGCGGAGTGCTGTGCCTGGTCGCCATCGCGTACTTCGACCGCCAGCGGCGCGTCCACGTGCTCGGGATTCCGCTGGTCGGCGCGGACGGCGCGCAGCTCACCGACGCCGACGGTACGCCGAGAACGCGGAACGTTGTCATCGGCACCGAGACGGACTTGGTACCGGCCGCGAAGCGAGCCCTGAAAGCCGCGCGGGCCGCCGGTGGAGGGATCTCGCTGGCTCGTTTCATGAGCGGCTACGGCAACCCGGTGAACGACCCCGAGGCGTTGTGGGACCGCGGGCTGCTGGCGCGGATCGGTAGCCGGCTCACGCTCACGTTGACGGGGATCGTGCTGTTCGCCGTACTGACACTGTTCCTGGCGGCCCTGCTGATCGACGTGGCGCAGCGTTAGCCGACCAGCGTGCCGCCCTGGGCGAGGTAGGCGAACGTGGCGAGCCAGTGGTCGTGGTTGAAGTCGCCGCTGGTGACGCTGGGGAGGGCGGCGTCGAGGTGGGCCGTCACCTGCCGCTCGTCATTGGTGAGAGCAGCCAACTGCCAGGCTCGCGTGAGGTTGAGCCCTTGGAGATGGCCTTGGCGACCGTCGATGGGATAGCGGACCGCGACCGGTCGCAGAGCGGTCAGATCCGGCAGGAAGGCGGGCAGCCATTCGGCGAACTCGTCACGGGTCAGGACCCTGCGCATCAGGTCGGCTTCGCACAGCCCCGGTGACAGGAAGTCCTCGCCGCTCGGCTCCCACTGCAGCGGGTAGTCGCGGTCCTCGGCGAACCAGGTGCGGGCCTTGTCGCGGACCGCCTGGGCGAGCTGGTCCTGACCGAGCGCCTCGGCGGCGTCGTACAGGAGAGCCAGGGCGAACGCCGAGTTCGAGTGGACGCCCGAGCGGACCGGGCGGGCCGCTCCCCGCAACCACTCGAGGCTGAGGTCGACGATCGCGTCGACCAGCGGGGTCATCGCCTCGGACCACCTGGCCGCGTCCGGGCTCGTCCTGACGGCCGCGGCCAGGACGAGCGCCCAGGCCCAGCCGTACGGGCGCTCGAACGACGGCGAGCTGCGCAGGTACGCCGCCTCCGCCGCCAGCGCCTCCGCGGTGAGGTTCCGGTCGAGCGCCTCCTTGATGGGTTGCGGATCGGTGGCCTCGGGCAACAACCGGACGAGCAGCCAGTGCATGTGCACGCACGAGTGCCAGTCGTACGACGTGTGGAACGCCGGGTGCAGCTCCTTGACCGTGTAGGCCTTGGTGTCCCGCGCGACGTGGTCGAGCTGGTGCGGCGCCTCGGTCCGCAGGTTCTGCAGCGCGATCTCGACGTACCGCTGGCTCACGACAGGACTCCGAACGCGAGGAAGTACATCAGGAAGATGTTGCAGACCAGCAGCGGGATCGCCGTCGGCAGCTGCGCCTTGATCGGCCCGTACCGGCTCTTCATGTCCAGCAGCGCGGCAGGGACCAGGTTGAAGTTCGCGGCCATCGGCGTGGTCAGCGTGCCGCAGAAGCCGGCCAGCATGCCGATCGCGAAGACCGTCGCCGGGTTGCCGTCGAAGGTCTGCACGAGCACCGGGTAGCCGATCGCGGCGGTCATGATCGGGAACGCGGCGAACGCGTTGCCCATGATCACGGTGAACAGCGCCATCCCCAGGCAGTACACGACGACCGAGCCGAACAGCGATCCCTCCGGCAGGACGTGCGTGGTGACCTTGCCGACCGCCGAACCGACGCCGGCGTCGGTGAAGAGCCGGCCGAGGGTGGCGAGCATCTGCGGCAGGACGGCCGCCCAGCCGATCACCTCGAGCAGCCGGTGCCCCTCCTTGAGCGGAGTCAGCACGGACGGTGGACGCAGCATGATCACGCCGACGATCGCCGCCGCGACGGCCGAGACACCCAGGCCGATCAGCGTCTCCGAGCCCTTCTCCAGCAGGGGCTGGTCGCCGGCCTTGATCTTGGCCAGGCCGACCGCGAAGATCAGCGCGCCGAGCGGGATCACCAGCGGCGGCACGAACAGCTTGTTGCCGAAACGCTGAGCGGCGGCCGCCTTCTCGGCGAGGCTCGTCGACACCTCGGTGCCACGCCCGAGCTGCCCGGTGCCGACCAGGACGGTCATCGCGATCACGACCAGTCCGAGCACCCAGGGCGGGGCGGTCTTGTTCACCACGAAGGTGCTGTAGCCGAAGGACGCGCCGAGCAGGCCCCAGAAGGCGGCACTGCCGTACCGCTTGCTGTTGCTCCGGTCGCGCAGGGTCAGGACCGCTCCGAACAGGAAGAGCAGACCGCACAGCCAGTAGAACCACTCGACCTTGATCACCGGTCGGCCTCCTTCTGCTTCACGGCCGGCGGCGGGCCGTCGACCGCCATCAGGCGGTCGAGCTGGCGGTCGAAGTAGAGCATTCGGGCGCCGTGGATCAGCAGCGCGCAGACCGCCGTCGGGATCGCCCACAGCGCGACGTGCAGCGCGTCCAGCTTCAGCCCGTACGTCGAGTCGACGAAGCCGGTGATCAGCAGGATCGAGCCGACCGCGATGAAGACGTCCTCACCGAAGAACACGCCGACGTTGTCCACCCCGGCCGAGTGGCCCTTGATCCGCTCCTGCACCGCCTCGGGCAGCTTCCGCCCGTACCGGCGCTCGGCGGCGCCCTCGGCCATCGGGTAGATCAGCGGCCGGACGGTCTGCGCGTGCCCGCCGATCGACATCAGCCCGACCGCGGCGGTCACCTGCCGGATCACCTGGTACGACGCCAGCAGGCGCCCGGTGGTCAGGAAGGTGAGCTTGCCGATCAGCCGCCGCGACTGCTCCTGCAGCCCGAACCGCTCGACCAGGCCGATCACCGGCAGCACCACGATGAACAGCGTCACCGAGCGGCTGCCGGCGAAGCCGTTGCCGAACTCGTCGAGGATCTTCCCGGGACTCAGTCCCCCGAGCAGCCCGGTGGCGATTCCGGCCACCGTGACCACCACCAGGGGGTTCAGGCGCAGGGCGAACCCCACCACCACCAGCAGGACTCCGATCAGGACCAGCACAGCACTGCCTCCGCTTCGCCGGGGTGGTTCGGGCGGTGCGATCGTATACATTGTTGAACAAACCCACAATCACTTCTCATTCATCGGTGATGAATTCGTTGCGGGCGCCCTGCCCGGGGATAACGGCTGGGGCGTGGCTGCGGTGGCTGCTACCGTGGCTGTGAGTGATCTTCGAAGGAGACTGCCGTGGCAGGAGTTGACGACGACATCTCGGGGTGAGTCCCGAGGTGACAGGCCATCGAGCCGACGCGTTCAGCGTCGTTGCCGTGGCCTGATCGGCGTTTCCTGACCACTCCGCCGCTGTCGCGGCGTACTCACTGCTTCGCGAGGTCTTCCGCATGTCCGATGCGTCCATCGTCTGTTCCTCCCTGTCGTTCGCCTGGCCCGACGACACCCCCGTCTTCACCGGCCTGTCCTTCGCCGTCGGCTCCGGCCGGACCGGCCTGGTCGCGCCGAACGGCGCCGGCAAGTCCACGCTGCTCAAACTGATCGCCGGGGAGCTCTCGCCGACCGGCGGCAGCGTGTCCGTCGACGGCCTACTCGGGTACCTGCCGCAGTCGCTGCCGCTGGTCGGCGACCTGACCGTCGCCGAGGTGCTCGGCGTCAAGCCGGTCATCGACGCGCTGAACGCGATCGAGTCCGGCGACGTCGACGAGCGCCATTTCAATGCCGTCGGCAACGACTGGGACATCGAGGAGCGCACCCGCGCGCAGCTCGAGCGGCTCGGGCTCGACGCCGACCTCGAGCGGCGGCTGAGCACGTTCTCCGGCGGCCAGGTGATCTCGCTCGGCCTGGCCGCGCAGCTGCTGAAGCAGCCCGACGTCCTGCTGCTCGACGAGCCGACCAACAACCTGGATCTCGAGGCCCGGCGCAACCTGTACGCCGTACTGGAGAACTGGAACGGCTGCCTCCTGCTGGTCAGCCACGACCGCGCGCTGCTCGATCGGATGGACCGAATCGCGGAGCTGGAGCGCGGCGAGGTCCGGATGTACGGCGGCAACTTCACGGCGTACGAGGAGGCCGTCGCGGTGGAGCAGGAGGTCGCGGAGAAGAACATCCGGTCGGCCGAGCAGGACCTCAAGCGCGAAAAGCGCGAGATGCAGCAGGCGCGTGAGCGGGCGCAGCGGCGGGCCAGCAACGCGCAGAAGGGGTTGAAGGACGCAGGGCTGGCGCGGATCAACGCCGGCAACATGAAGCGCTCGGCCGAGGTGTCCGCCGCGAAGGCCAACCAGACCCACGCCAACCGGCTGAACGACGCGAAGGCCAAGCTCGACGAGGCCGGGCGCGCACGTCGCGACGAGCCCCGGCTCGCGCTGGAGCTTCCAGGGACGGCGGTTCCGGCCGGTCGTACGGTCTTCGAGGGCAGCGGCCTTCGGGTGCGCGACCTCTTCGCCGGTGAGGGTGCTTCGCTGAACATCCGCGGGCCGGAGCGAATCGCACTGTCCGCTCCGAACGGGACCGGCAAGTCGACGCTGCTCCGGTGGATCCAGGGCTCGCTGGCCGGCGGTGAGGTGAAACGAGCCGACGGACGGATCGCCTATCTCTCGCAGCGTCTGGATCTCTTGGACCTGGACAAGACCGTGGCCGAGAATCTCGCCCACTTCGCCCCGACCATGCCCGAGGCCCAGCGGATGAACTTGCTGGCCCGCTTCCTGTTCCGCGGCCAGCGGATCCACCTGCCCGCTGGAGTTCTGTCCGGCGGCGAACGCCTCCGCGCCACCCTCGCCTGCGTCCTGTACGCCGAGCCCGCGCCGCAGCTGCTGCTCCTGGACGAGCCGACCAACAACCTCGACCTGGTCAGCGTCGAGCAGCTCGAGTCGGCGCTCACGGCGTACCAGGGGGCGTTCGTCGTCGTCAGCCACGACCAGCGTTTCCTCGCGGAGCTCGGCATCACCCGCTGGCTGACACTCACGGACGGCAAGTTGCTCGAGTCCGCGGCCAACTGACCTTCCTCTCTTTCCTCTCAGGTGGTTGCCCCATGCCCTTTTCCGCTCTGGTGGCCGACGGCATCGTCCGGGTCCTCGGATCCCGGCGTGTGCTGGACGGCGTCTCCCTCACCGCATCCCCCGGCCGGCGCATCGGACTGATCGGCGAGAACGGCGCCGGGAAGTCCACCCTGCTGCGCATCCTCGCCGGCGCCGACGCACCCGACCGCGGCCACGTCATCCGCCCAGCCGACCTCGGCTACCTCCCCCAGGAGCTTTCCTTCGACTCCACCAGCACACTCACCGACGTACTCGACGAAGCCCTCCACGACGCCCACGCAGTCCTCGCCGAACTCGCCCGCCTGGCCGACGCGCTGGGCGAGAACCCGGAGCTGCTGACGGCGTACGCCGACCAACTGGCGTACGCCGAGGACCACGAAGCGTGGGACGCCGACCGCCGTGCCGACCTCGTCCTCACCGGCCTCGGCCTGGCCGACATCCCCCGCTCCCGGAGACTCTCGTCGCTGTCCGGCGGCCAACGCGCTCGCCTGGCGCTGGCCGCCCTCCTCATCCGCCGCCCGACCGCCCTGCTCCTCGACGAACCGACCAACCACCTCGACGACGCCGCGATCGCCTTCCTCGAGGAGCAGTTGAAGGCACTCCCCGGCGTTGTCCTCGTGGCCACCCACGATCGAGCCCTGCTCGACGCCGTCTGCACCGACCTGATCGACGTCGACCCGGCGCTCGACGGGCCCACCCGGCACGGCGGCAACTACACGGCGTACCAGTCAGCGCGCCGCGCGGCCCTCGACCGCTGGCGACGCCAGTACGCCGAGGAGCAGGCCGAACTCTCGAGCCTCCGCGAGGCCGCCACGGTCACCGCCCACCAGGTGGCCCCCGGGCGCCTCCCTCGCGACAACGAGAAGATGGGCCAGGGTCACACCACCGGGCGAGTCCAGAACCAGATCGCCCGCCGCACCCGCGCGGCGACCCGGCGCCTGGACGCGCTCACCCGTTCTCAGATCCCCGCGCCACCTGAGCCGCTTCAGTTCCGCTCCCTGGACGGCTCTTCTGCTGCCGCCACTGACGGCGAGCCGCTCCTCTCCCTCCGCAACCTGCGGGTCCCTCACCGCCTGCACCTCGAACACCTCGACCTGCACCCCGGCGACCACCTCCTGATCACCGGGCCCAACGGCGCCGGCAAGTCGACGCTGCTGTCCGTCCTCGCCGGCCACCTCCCGTTCGGCGGCACGCTCCACCGCCACCCCGACCTGACCGTCGCCCTCCTGACCCAGGACACGACCTGGGCGGATCCCGCCCGCACCGCCCGCGACACCTATGCCCTTGCCGTAGGCAACCACCTGGCCGAGCAAGTCCCCCTCAGCTCCCTCGGCCTGCTCCCGCCGTACCAGCTCGACCAGCCCGTCAACACCCTCTCCGTCGGCCAGCGCCGCCGCCTCGCCCTGGCGCTGGTCGTCGCCGACCCACCCGACCTCCTCCTGCTCGACGAACCGACCAACCACCTCTCCCCCACCCTCACCGACGAACTGGAAGACGCCCTCACCACCACTCTCCGCACAGTCGTCGTCGCCACCCACGACCGCCACCTCCGCACCCGCTGGACCGGCCGCACCCTTCAGCTAGGTCGGTGAACGCCCGGCCGGGTAGTTTCTGCCCGGTGAACGCGTTGGCGGGGCGGTACCAGCTGATCGATCTGATCGGCACCGGCGGCATGGGCTCGGTCTGGCGTGCGTGGGACCTGCGCAAGCGCACGTACGTCGCCGCCAAGGTCCTCGGGCAGCACGACGCCGGCACGCTGCTGCGGTTCGTGCGCGAGCAGTCGCTGCGCATCCAGCACCCGCACGTCGTCGCTCCGCACGGCTGGGCCGCCGAGGACGACAAGGTGGTGTTCGCCATGGACCTCGTCCGCGGCGGATCGGTCGCCACGCTGCTCGGCGACCACGGCCCCCTGCCCACGGCGTACGTCGCGGTCCTGCTGGACCAGCTGCTCCACGGCCTGTCCGCGATCCACACCGCCGGAGTGGTCCACCGCGACCTCAAACCCGCAAACCTGCTTCTCGAAGTCACCGGCACGGCCACCCCGCACCTGCGCATCTCCGACTTCGGCATCGCCGGCCTCGTCGACGAACCCCGGATGACCCGCCACAGCACGATCCTCGGCACGCCCGGTTACTTCCCGCCCGAACAACTCCACGGCGCCGACCCCGACCCGCGCCAGGACCTCTACACCGTCGGCGCCGTAGCCACCGAACTCCTCACCGGCAGCCGGCCCGCCCCCGGCACCCCGATCACTCCCCCGCCCGGTCCGCTGGCCGGCCTGATCCAGCATCTGACGGCCGAGGACCCCGCAGCCCGCCCAGCCACGACCTTCGAGGCCGCCCGCCTCCTGGCCGAGTCCGGCGCCCTCCCTGCCGCCAACACCACCCCGTGGTCCGACGCCCCCGAGCCACCCGAGGTCTTCAACCAGCTCCCGCCGCTTCCCGCCCCGTGGACGGCCGCCGGGCCACCTCGGCAGGACGGTCGCGATCGCGAGCCAGGCGCTGCTCCCCGTAGTACGGCGCCCAGCTCGCCAGTGCCCCGGCCGCCTTCCAACCGACGACTGCTCGCCTGGCTGGCCGCCGCCAGCTTCCTCGGAGCCCTCGCCCTCGCCGGCGCAGCCACCTGGCTCCTCCTCCGCTGACACGCTCGGCGGGATAGCGTCGGATCGGCGTACAGGAAAGTCTCGAGAACCGATCTCCAGGGTGCTGTCGGATCGGGGTGACGAGGTTCGTTGGAGGGGTGGAGGTGGAGGTTCACCATGCACAACCGGAAAGTCGAGGTGCGCCCGTTCCCGTGAGTGACGTTTCCCAGGCGATCACCCAGGCGCACCACGAGGAGTGGGCCCGGGTCGTCGCCGCGCTGACCAGACGTTTCGGCGATCTCGACGTCGCCGAGGAGGCGGCTGCCGAGGCGTTCGCGGTCGCCGTCGAGAAGTGGCCGAGCGACGGCGTACCGCCGAACCCCGGCGCCTGGCTGACCACCACCGCGAACCGCAAGGCGATCGACCGGCTGCGCCGCGAGAACAAGCGGTCCGACAAGCAGAAGGAGGCTCAGATGTCGTACGACGTACCGCCCGAGCCTCTCGGCGCGATCGACGACCCGCGGCTGCGGCTGATCTTCACCTGCTGCCACCCCGCGCTCGCGATGGAGGCCCGGATCGCGCTGACGCTGCGGATGGTCGGCGGGCTGACCGTGCCGGAGATCGCGCGGGCGTTCTTCGCGCAGGAGACGGCGGTCGGGCAGCGGATCACCCGCGCGAAGGCCAAGATCAAGGCGGCCCGCATCCCGTACCGGGTGCCGTCCGCGGAGGACCTGCCCGACCGCGTCTCGGGCGTGCTCGCGGTGCTGTTCCTCGTCTTCAACGAGGGGTACCTCGCGACCGCCGCGGACACCGACCCCGTCCGGCACGAGCTGACCTCCGAGGCGATCCGGCTCACGCGCCTGATCCGCGCTCTGATGCCGGACGACGGCGAGGTCGCTGGGCTGCTCGCGCTGATGCTGCTCACCGAGGCTCGCCGGACCGCGCGGGTCTCCACGACCGGCGAACTGGTGACGCTCGACGAGCAGGACCGTGGTGCGTGGGACGCCGAACTGATCTCCGAGGGCCACCAGCTGGTCCGCAAACGCCTGGCGACCGGGATCGCGCCGGGGCGCTACCAAATCCTCGCGGCGATCAACGCCGTCCACACCTCGGCCCGCGACGTCCGCGACACGGACTGGTCGCAGATCGTTGCCCTGTACGACCAACTGGTCCGCGTCGACCCGTCGCCGATCGTCGCCATGAACCGCGCGATCGCCGTCGCCGAGCTGGACGGACCAGATGTTGCCCTGGGCATCGTCGACCACTTGGAGGACCAGCTGGCGACGTACCACGCCTTCCACGCCACCCGAGCCGACCTGCTCCGCCGCCTGGGCCGCAGCAAGGAGTCCCGTACGGCGTACGACAAGGCCATCGAACTGGCCGGCAACACCGCCGAGACGGCGTACCTGTCTCGGCGGCGCGACCAGCTCGGCTGACCAGGTGCTCAGCGGCCGCCGTGGTTGGGCGGGTACTGCTGCCCCGGGTACTGCTGCTGAGGAGCGACGGGCTGCGTGGGCTTACGCAGGCGAAGGACGGCCCAGACACCCACGAGGACCAGCAACAGCGCCCCACCGCCCAGCCCACCGATCAGTCCGTACGGCGTGCTGTCGTCATCCTTCGGGGTGTCCGTCTTCACGGGCCCGCCGGCCTCGGTGGTGTCGCCCGATGACGGCTCGGACGGGGTCACGCTGGGAGTCACCGAGTCACCGGCGACAGGAGTCGCCCCGTTCGTGTACTCGGGCTTCCCGGTCCCCGCGGTGCCGATCGCACCGACAGTCAGAACCAGCGGGACGGTGAAGGCCTGGTCCTTGTCCTTGCGGCTCAGGGAGACGGCCAGGTAGTACTCGCCCGGCGTCGACGTCCCGGTGTCCATGTTGTTGGCGCCGTCGCGATTGAGGTAGCGGACCTCCTTGGTGGTGATGGCCTGGATCACCCCGCGCTGGGTGAGAACCCCGCGCTTGCCGGACCCACCCGGCATGTTCTTCGCGAACACGGCGTACACGTCCTCGCCGGTCGGCGAGATCAGCGCGGTGTCCAGGTAACGGATGCCGTCGACCGCCTCGGCCGTCGCGCCCGCCAGTTGCGGCACGGTGGCCTGGGCCTGGATCCGCTGCCCCCAGTCCACCTTGACCTTGTAGATCTGCAGCTCACCCGGCATCAGCGTGGTCTTGTAGCTGCCCGGCTCCAGCAGCGGCGCGTCCGGGAAGCTCGCCCCCGGGACGATCTCGCGCGGGGTGCTGCCGGGCATCGAGATCCAGCTCGGGTCGTCGGCCTCGGCCGGCAGACCGGTCGTCGAGGCGACCGGCGGCTCCTCGTCGACGCGCAGCTCGTACGGCACGCCCTTCAGCTCGCGAAAGTCTTTGCCGGGAGCAACGGTCAGGACCAGCTGGTCCGCGCTCGCGCACGGCTTCTGGTGGGCATACTTCGGCCAGCTGGACGCCGTCCCGGTGGCCAGCCCCTGGTCGCCTTCGAAGGCCCGCGGATAGCTCCAGCCGCAGTCGTCGCCCTCGATCGTGCGCAGCTTGACCTCGGTCTGGATCACCAGGCTGCCGCCCGACGGGCGCCGGAAGCTCACGCCGGCCCGCAGCGTCGAGCCGGCCATCGTGCGCTTGATCAGGTAGTGCTTGGCGGTCTGGTCGGTCCCGAAGGAGTCGGAGTACAGGCCGGGGGTCAGCACCGGCGCGCCTTCCTGCTGCGGCGCGCCCTGGACCGGCGTACCGGAGATGCGGAACGGGCGGAAGGCTCGTGTGGACAGCCGATCCAGCCCGGCCTCGAGGTCCTCGGTGGAGTCGGCGTCGTAGTAGTCACCGCGGCCCTCGCGGGCGACGCACTGCAGATCGCTGCGCGCCTTGCCGGTGACCCGGAAGCCGACCACGTCGATCTTCAGGTCGATGCCCTGCTTGGCGAGCGACCGCGCCACCGCGCACGGCTCCGGCGCGCAGGTCGCCTCGCCGTCGGAGACCAGCACGATCGTGCGCTTGCCCTCGGTTCCCAGATCCTTGGCGGCCTCCTGCAGCGAGTACCCGATCGGGGTCTCGCCGTACGGCGTGTACTTCGCGATCGCGGTCCGCAGGGCCGGGCGGTTGCCGGTCCCGATCGGCACGGTGAGCTGGGTGTCCGTGCACGCGCCCGGCTGGCTGCGCTTGAACACCGTCGCGCCGTACACCCGCAGGCCGACCGGCGCGGTCTCGGGCAGCTTGCCGACCACCCTGGTCAGCGCCGTCCGGGCGGCGACGATCTTGGTCTGACCGTCCCCGGCCGGCTCCTTCATCGACCCGGAGGAGTCGAGCACCAGGACCAGCTTGCCGGCGCCCGGCTCCGGATCGGCCTGCGCGGGCACGGTGGTCCAGCTGCCCAGCAGCACTGCGCCGAGCAGCGCCAGCGCCGCGGGGCGGCGGAACGGCGATCTGGTGATCATGATGAGTCCTCCTGGTGGTGTGCTGCGACCACCGCAACCTTTGCAGTTTGCTATCGCGAATGTCAAACCGCTTTCCGACTTGGCTTTCTGGTTCGCTACTGCGAAGATGGTGGGCACAGCCTGAGCACGAGAGGACGCCGATGGACCAGACGGCAGACAACCGCCGGCTCCAGATCGAGCTGTACGGCGAGCCGCTCGGTGAGATGGTCCGCCGGATCAGCGGCACGCTCGGCCTCACCCAGGCCCGGCTGGCCGAGACGATCGGATTGTCCGCGCCGATGCTGTCCCAGTTGATGAGCGCCCAGCGGGTGAAGATCGGCAACCCCGCCGTGGTCAGCCGATTGCAGGCGCTCGACGAGTTCGCCCGCCGGGAGGATGTCGGGCAACTCACACCGGACCAGGTCAGGCTCGCCCTCGAGCAGGTCCGTGGCACCACCGGCGCCTTCACCAACTCGGCGCCCAGGGCAACCGTTGCGCAGCCGGCCGCGCCGCCGGTGACCAGCCGGGCGATCGTCCGCCAGATCCAGGAACTGCTCCGCGAAGTCGCTTCAGCAGAAGAGATCCAGCGCGCCGCGGCGCTGATTGGCGCCGAGTCGCCGCGACTGGCCGAGCTGCTGACCGTCTACGGTACGGGACGGACCGATGACGCTGTGGCACACTTCGAGCGCCGTTCCGGCTGATATACCACGCCCGGAGTAGACATTCCGGAGCCGTCTCATCCGGTGTCACGACGGAATGCCGCCCGCGCGGGCGGCGTTAGCGTCGTGCGGTGGGTCATCCCCACCGTTCCAGATCATCTGTCACCGAAGGAGACACCTGTGCGCGCCATCAGCGCCTTCCGCCGCTTCGCCGCCCTCGGTACGGCCGTCACCCTGGCCGTCGCGCTGGCCGCCTGCGGCGGTGACGACAAGACCGATGCCTCAGGCCCCGATCTGGGTCTGCTGCAGCCGGGTACGCTGCGGATCGGCACGCTCACCGACGCGCCACCGAACGTGTACGTCAAGGACGGCAAGTTCACCGGCTTCGACAACGACCTGATCACCGCGGTCGCGGCGAAGCTGAACCTGAAGCCGGAGTTCGTCGGTACCGACTTCTCCGCCCTGCTCTCGCAGGTCAACGGCGGTCAGTTCGACCTCGGCAGCTCGTCCATCACGATCACCGAGGCGCGCAAGAAGACCGTTGCGTTCAGCAACGGCTACGACTTCGGCTACCTGGGGCTGAACACCACCAAGACCTCCGGCATCACGAAGTTCGACCAGCTCACCGGCAAGCGCGTGGTCGTGGTCCAGGGCACCGTCCAGGACGACTACGCCACCGAGAAGCAGCTGAACCCGGTCCGGGTGCCGAACTACAACGCCGCGGTCGGCCAGCTCAAGGCCGGTACGGCGGACGCCTGGATCTCGCCCGCCGAGATCGGCGAGAAGATGGCCAAGGAGCAGGGCGGCGGCGTGGTGGTCCTGGCCGCGAAGGAGCTCAGCTCCGCGCCCACGGCGTACGCGGTGGCCAAGAGCAACGACAAGCTGCGGGAAGCCGTCAACAAGGCGCTCGACGAGGTGATTGCCGACGGCACCTGGACGAAGCTGGTCGAGCAGTACTACCCCGGTCGCGCCGTACCGGAGTCCTTCAAGCCGGGTAGCGGTTCGGTCAAGTTCACCGCCCCGAAGGCCGGCGCCACCCCCGCAGCCGGCTGATGGACGTCTGGTCCACCCTCAACGACACCTTTCTCGACTGGGAGTCGATGAAGGCGGTCCTGCCCGAGATGCTCCGGGTCGGGCTGGTCAACACGCTGATCTTCGCCGCCGCCTCGGTCGTGCTGGGCACTGTGCTCGGCATGGTCGTGGCGGTGATGGCGCTGTCGCGGCACTGGTGGTTCCGCTGGCCGGCGAAGATCTACACCGACATCTTCCGCGGCCTGCCCGCCATCCTCACCATCCTGCTGATCGACCAGGGCCTGTCGCCGATCACCCGGCACTGGTGGGGACCGAACCCGTACCCGCTCGGCATCCTCGCGCTGTCGCTGATCGCCGCCGCCTACATCGGCGAGATCTTCCGCTCCGGCATCCAGAGCGTGGAGAAGGGCCAGCTCGAAGCGGCCCGCGCGCTCGGCTTCGGCTACAGCACCGGGATGCGGCTGGTCGTCATTCCTCAGGGCGTACGCCGGGTGCTGCCGGCGCTGGTCAACCAGTTCATCGCGCTGATCAAGGAGTCCAGCCTGGTCTACTTCCTCGGGCTGCTCGCCAGCCAGCGGGAGCTGTTCCGGATCGGCCAGGACGCCGCGGCGACCAACGGGAACCTGTCGCCGCTGCTGCTGGCCGGCATCTTCTACCTGGTCATCACCGTGCCGCTGACGCACCTGGTGAACTGGTTCGACAAGAGGCTGCGTGAGGGCCGTCCCACCGATGTCGAGGAGCTCGTCCATGCCGACCATCGTTGAGTCCGCGGCCAGCCTGGAGCTGACCGGCATCGAGCTTGCCTTCGGCAACAACAAGGTGCTGCGCGGCGTCGACCTCGCCGTACCGGCCGGATCGACCGCGTGCGTGATCGGGCCGTCCGGGTCCGGCAAGTCGACGTTGCTGCGGGCGACCAACCGGTTGCTCGAGCCGGCCGCCGGGGACATCAAGCTCGGTGGTTCGTCGGTGCTGAAGAGCAACCCGGACGAGCTGCGACGGCGGATCGGGATGGTGTTCCAGCACTTCAATCTGTTCCCGCACAAGACCGTGCTGGAGAACATCACGCTGCCGCTGCGCAAGATCAAGGGTCTGACCAAGGAGGGTGCCGCTGAGGCGGCGCTGGTCCAGCTGGAGCTGGTCGGGCTCAAGGAGAAGGCGTCCGCGCGACCGGGCAACCTTTCCGGTGGCCAGCAGCAACGGGTCGCGATCGCGCGGGCGCTGGCGATGAAGCCCGAGGTGATGCTGTTCGACGAGGCGACGTCCGCACTGGACCCGGAGCTGGTCAAGGGCGTGCTCGGTTTGATGGCCGACCTCGCGGGTGCGGGCATGACGATGGTGGTCGTCACGCACGAGATGGGCTTCGCCCGGCAGGTGGCCGATCAGGTCGCGTTCATGGACCGCGGCGTGGTGGTGGAGGCCGGAGCGCCGGAGAAGCTGTTCAGCGCGGCGGAGTCACCGAGGTTGCGGCAGTTCTTGTCCCAGGTGCTCTGAGGGTTCGCCGAACGGCGGGCTACGGCGGGACCCTCTTGGGACGTTCGCTCGTTCGCCACCCGCCCGTGCGCCTTCCCGCCGTCCGCTATCCGGGTAGTTGACGCGGAAGCGGCGTGGGTGCCGCCGTTTCCGCGAATCCGGCCGATGGTGGACCCAGTGAGGCCGCCAACCGCCCTGGGGGACACATGGTCCTGCGCCATCCACCCGACCGCCGCCGCCTGTCGGCCGCCGTACTGCTCGCGCTCCTCGTCGTCGCAGTGGTCGTGGGGCTCGGCACCGTCGCCATCGGCAAGTCGCAGGTGCGGGCCGGCCAGGCCGCGGCCGCACCGCCGCCAGCAGCACCGGCTCCCACTCCCTCGAAGTACGTCGTCCTCACCTTCGACGACGGGCCCGATCCGCGGTACACCCCACAGATCCTCGACATCCTCGACCGGTACGACGCCAAGGCGACGTTCTTCGTGATCGGCGCCGAAGCGAAACGCCATCCCACACTCACCCGGACCCTGACTCAACGCGGGCACAGCGTGCAGAACCACACCTGGTCGCACGCCGACCTCACCAAGCTGTCGTGGACCGCGTTCCAGCGTCAGGTGAAAGACACGGACGCCCAGATCCGCGCCGCCGGCGGCAAACCGCCGGGCTGCCTGCGACCGCCGTACGGCACCCGCACGCCACTCCTCGACCGGAGAGCGGCCGCACTCGGCAAACGCCTGGTCCTGTGGGACGTCGACTCCCGCGACTGGACCCGCCCAGGCCCAGCGGCGATCGAGCAGCGGGTCGCCGCGAACGCTCGCGACGGCTCGGTGATCCTGTTCCACGACGGCGGCGGCAACCGCGCCCAGACGATCGCCGCGCTACCTGGAGTCCTGAAAATGCTGAAGGACAGCGGCTTCGGCTTCCGCACGGCGGCGTGCTCTACGCCAGCGCAGTGACCAGGGGTACGACGTCGGCAATCGACTCGACGATGCGGGTGGGCCGGTAGGGGAATCGGTCGACCTCGTGCTCCCCGGTCGAACCGGTCAGCACGAGAATGCTGCGCAGCCCGGCCTCGAGCCCGCTGATGATGTCGGTGTCCATCCGATCACCGATCATCACCGAGGTCTCGGAGTGCGCCTCGATCCGGTTGAGGGCCGAGCGCATCATCAGCGGATTCGGCTTGCCCACGAAGTAAGGCGCGACGCCGGTCGCACGGGTGATCAACGCGGCCACCGACCCGGTCGCGGGCAGCGGCCCTTCGGCGGACGGCCCGGTCGGGTCCGGGTTGGTCGCAAGGAAGCGGGCCCCATCGGCGATCAGGCGAATCGCCTTGGTGATCGCCTCAAAGGAGTACGTCCGCGTCTCCCCCAGGACGACGTAGTCCGGGCTGCGGTCAGTCAGCACGTACCCGACCTCGTGCAACGCGGTGGTAAGCCCCGCCTCCCCGATCACGTACGCCGTACCGCCGGCCCGCTGATCGTCCAGGAACTGAGCCGTCGCCAGCGCACTGGTCCAGATCGCCTGCTCCGGCACGTCGATCCCCCCGGCCAGCAACCGGGCGCGAAGGTCCCGCGGGGTGTAGATCGAGTTGTTCGTCAGCACCAGGAACTTCCGCCCCGACGTCTGCAACGTGGCGATGAACTCCGAAGCCCCCGGAATCGCCCGCTCCTCGTGCACCAGCACGCCGTCCATGTCCGTCAGCCAGCTCTCCACCGGCTTGTGCTCACTCACCACGATCTCCTCGCCGTCGGATCTCCCCCGATCTTCGCAGACCGCCCTCTTCCCACCCCCACAGCCGCCCCGGACGCGCCGCCACAACCCGCAGCGGACCTCCACCACTCACCAAGCACCCCAGCCGACACGCTCTGACGCTCGATGACGCCCAACGAGGTCGATTTCACCCGGCTTGGTGAGTGGTGGAGATCCGCCAACCGAAACCACAGCCTGGCGCCAACAGTTCCCGCCCGGCAGCCGGACCCGCAGGCAGGCCCCGACCCCCGCCCCCACCCCGACCCGCAGGCAGGCCCAGCCCCACTCCCCAGCCGGAACCACAGGCAGGCGCCGAGAGCCCCGCCCCGCGACCGAAACCGCAGGCGGGCACCGACAACCCTCACCCGTCGCCTGCAACCGTAGGCAGGGCGGCGTCCACCTCACACGCCCCGCTCGACCGCCCCTGCACCGACTGCATCGGATCCGGTGGCTCCAGCGTCGACCGCTCCGGCGCGGCAGCCGGCGACACCCCCGCCTGCGAGTGAACGCAGGCAGGCCCCGACGCCCACCACCCACCAAGCACCCCCATCAGCCAGCGGCAACGCTCGGCCCCGCCCAGCCGAGGCATGCCTCACCGGGTTAGTGGGTGGTGGCCGTCGGCCGCACCCTCACCTCCGCGCCACCCGTTCATACACGAACAGGCTTCAACGGCCAGCCCGGCGCGGGTAGGCACCGTCCCCGGCACAGGTAGACACCGCCCTCGGCACAGGTAGACACCGCCCGCGGCGCAGGCAGACACCGCCCGCGGCGCAGGCAGGCTCCGCCGCTCGGCGCGGGTAGGCGCCGATACCCCGCCCGGCGCCGACAGCGCCGACGCCCACCACTGATCAAGCACTCACACCCAGCCCCGCCCACGCTCAACGCCAACCGGCGCTGGCGTGCTTGACCGAGTTAGTCAGTGGTGGCGGTCGGCCGTGACGCTCGCGTTGCAGATCCCTTGGCCATTGCCGCACGACCGGTGCCGCTGACCGTCGGCGCGCATGCGGCCGAGGAGGTCGTGGATGGCTGAGGCCGCTCCGGCCGGAAAGCGTTGGAAGAGGAGCGTGGCTGCTACCTGTGCGAAACGGGGTGGTGGGGGCGGCTCGGGCCGTTGGCTCGCGGGTGGGGCGGGAGTTGGTGAGCGGCGAACGCGTCGCCCGGCCGGTCGCCCGTCCGCCTGGCTCGGCGCGTCGGCTGTCGGCTTGGTCCGGCCGGTCGGCCATCGGCTTGGTCCGGCGGGTCGCCCGCCGGGTTGGCCCGGCGCGTCGGCTGTCGGCTTGGCTCGGCGGGTCACCCGTCGGCCTGGTCCGGCGGGTTGGTGTGGTGATCAGCCGGCGTTTTGGGCCAGGGTGCGGAGGTCTTCGACCATCTTGTTGGGGTTGTCGGCGTTGTAGACGGCGGAGCCGGCTACGAAGACGTCGGCGCCGGCTTCGGCGCAGCGTTCGATGGTTTCGGTGGAGATGCCGCCGTCGATCTGGATCCAGAGGTCGAGGCCGTGTTTGTCGAGGAGGGCTCGGGTGCGGCGGATCTTGGGGAGGCAGACGTCGAGGAACTTCTGGCCGCCGAAGCCTGGTTCGACGGTCATGATGAGGATCATGTCGAGCTCGGGGAGCAGGTCCTCGTACGGCTCGATGGGGGTCGCGGGCTTGAGGGCCATCGACGCGCGGGCGCCCTTGGCGCGGATCTCGCGGGCGGTGCGGATGGGGGCGCGGCAGGCCTCGGCGTGGAAGGTGACGCTGCTCGCGCCGGCCTCGACGTACCCGGGCGCCCAGCGGTCGGGGTCCTCGATCATCAGGTGGCAGTCGAGCGGCTGCGCGGCCGCCTTGGCCAGCGACTCGACGATCGGCATGCCGAGGGTGAGGTTCGGGACGAAGTGGTTGTCCATCACGTCGACGTGCAGCCAGTCGGCGTTCGAGACCGCCGCGGCCTCGTCGGCCAGCTTGGCGAAGTCCGCGGACAGGATGCTCGGTGCGATCTGGATACCCATAAGGGTTCGGATTCTACCGACGGGCCCGCAGCCACTCGACGACCTGGTCGACGGACTCCACAGCCTGTACGCCGAGCGGCAGTGGCGGACGCCGGATGACGATCACCGGTACGCCGAGTTGCCTCGCGGCGGTGAGCTTGGCCGAGGTGAGGTCGCCGCCGCTGTCCTTGGTGACCAGTACGTCGATCTGGTGCTCGCGGAGGAGGTCCAGCTCGGACTCGAGGGCGAACGGGCCGCGGGCGAGGAGGAGGGTGCACCAGTCGGGCGGGGTCTCAGGCGGGTCGACGCAGCGGGCTAGCGTCCACAGACCGGTGTGCGCGAAGGCGGGGACGCCCTGTCTGCCGATGGTCAGGAAGACGCGCGTGCCGACTTGTGGGAGAAGCCGAGCAGCATCAGCCGCCGAGTCGACCCAGTGCCAAGGGCCGGGGCCGGGGCCGGGGCCGGCAACTTCATCTCCGCACGCCCGGTCGGGAGCAACGCCGCGCGCTTGGTCGGCAGGGCCGTCGCCGGGCGCATGCTTGGCGCCAAGGCCGAGGCCGCCAGGCGCGGCGGCGTCGCGTGCTGGCTCGGACCAGCCCGGACGGCGGAGCACGAGGAGGGGCGTCCCGGTGCGGTCGGCTGCTTCGGCGGCGTTTTGGGTCATGGTGGCGGCGAAGGGATGGGTTGCGTCGATCAAGACGTCGACAAGCTCGGCGCGGAGCCACGCGATCAAGCCCTCGACTCCCCCAAAGCCGCCTTGACGGACCGCGCCGGCCGGAAGCAGCGCGTTCGTCGTACGGCCTGCCAGCGACGACACGACCTCGATGCCGTCGGCCACCAACAAATCAGCGAGGCGGCGGGCTTCGCCGGTGCCGCCGAGGAGGAGGACCTTCACGGGGCCAACTATCCCGCAGGGACCCGCTGCACCGTACGACGGCGGACGATCAGGGCGGCGACGATCAAGAGAAGCAAAGCGAGGACGACCACCAGCGGCAGGATCCGGGCGTGCGCGCCGGCGTCGACCGGGGCGAGCTGCGAGGTGGACCCCGCAGCGTCAGTGAGCAGCGGTACGACGGTGACGTCGGCGCTGAGCGGGACCATCGCGGCGACACCAGGCACCGGGACCGTGGCCTTCCACTGGTCGCCCGGTAGCAGCGCCGGTGAGTCGGCGACGTCGGCCGACGTGGCGCGCAGCTGACCGAACGGCCCGGCGAGCGAAGCCTTCTGTCGTGCGGACACCGTCGCGTTGCCGGTGTTGTGCACGGTGTAGGTGACCGTCGCATCCCCACCGACCAACGGCGGATGGACCTTGACGTCGCTCACCGTCAGCTGCGGCTTCAGCTCACCACCGACGCGCAACTGGATCCGCACCCCCATCCGCTCTTCCGGCGACGAGGACGAGGACGACTTGATCGACGTCACGATCCCCCCGATGTGATCACCAGGCGCCGCATCAGCCGGCACAGCCAACGTGAACGGCACCGAAGCAGCCTTACCCGGCTGGATGACCACATGATCAACAGCCGGCCGCACCCAAGCACCAACACCTGTCGACGCGAACCCGCGACGACGCAGATCCAGCTGCCCCGACTCACTCGTGAACCCGTCCGCCGCGTACACAGCCAGCTCCAGCGCCGCAGACCCCCGATTGACGACCGACAACCCGTCGTCCACCTTCTCCCCCGGCGCGACCGTGTAGGTGTAGTTCTGCCGGTCCGGACCGAAGGCGTTGTCGGCCGGCTGCACGCTCCACGGAGCGTCGGCGGCGAAGGCCGGTACGGCGTACAGGCCGGCGAAGGCCACCACGACGGCGGCCAGGAGACGAGCGGATCGCATTGACGAAGTCCTTGCAGCAGTAGGAAAGGTGGAGCGGGCCCCCGCCCGCCCCACCCGGTGACTCAAGTGCTCAGCGGAGCCAGTTGCTGTCGGCGGCAACCTTGTTGTTGCCCTTGCCGCCCTTGTAGGTGCTGATGGCAACCTTGTCGACGATCGAGCCGACCGGCTGGGCCGGCGACGCGCCGCTGTTCGGGCCGCACCAGGACTCCTGGCCCAGCTCGACGGCCGCGTTCGGCGCCGCGCAGGTGCCGCTGCGCAGGTTCTCGACGACCAGCTTGTCGTCCTTGACCTGCACCCGGATGTAGGTCCGGACGTGCTCCTGGTTCTCGACCGAGTTGGCCCAGTGGCTGTTCGGGTTCAGCGGGTCCGGACCGTAGTTCGGGTCCTTGGTGACGTCGGGCTTGGTCAGGTCGTAGTACTTCGAGCCGGAGGCGGAGTTCGCCGTCACGTAGACGACGCCGCCCGGGCCCTGGGTGACCTGGGTCGCGCCCGGCTGCTCGGCCTTGTTGGCCTTCTTGCCGTTCTTGATCTGGTAGCTGCGCGAGTAGCTGTGGTCGTGACCCGACAGCACCAGGTCGACGCCCAGGTTGGAGAACGCGGTCGGGAAGTCCTGACGACGCACCTGGTTGTCGGCGTCGTTGGCGTGCGACGCCGGCGAGTAGATCGCGTGGTGGTAGACCAGCACGGTGTACTTGGCCTTGGAGCCGTACTTGTTGACCACGCTGGTCACGTAGCCGATGTGCGCGGCGTCCGAGGCGTTGGCCACGGCGTTGCTGTTCAGGTCGATGAACAGCACGCCCTTGTAGATGTACCAGTAATCACCGCCAGAGCGGGTCGCGGCGTCGCCGTTGTAGTACGGCGTCGAGCGGTCGGTGTTCGGCGTCCAGAAGTGCTGCTCGTACGCCTTGCCGCCGACGTCGTGGTTGCCGATCGTCGCGGCCCACGGGTACTTGCGCAGGACGTCGGAGCCCAGGAACGCGTCCCACTGCGTCTCGACGTTCGCGGACTCGACCTGGTCGCCGCCGGAGACCAGGAGCTCGGCCTTCGGGTTGGCGGCGGTCGCGACCTTCAGGGTGTCGGCCCAGCCGGCGCCGTCCTTGGCCGTGTCGCCGGACGAGCCGATCTGCGGGTCGCCGAAGAACAGGAAGCTGAAGTCGCCCTTGAAGTCCTGCGTCTGGAAGGTGTACGTCGGCGACCAGTGCCCGGCGTTGCCGACCCGGTACGCGTACTTCTCCCGCTGCTTGAGTCCGTCGATCGTCGAGTGCGCGTTGTAGCCGCCGTTGACGGTGTTCGGCGACACGGTCGCCGGGAAGGAGGTCGCGTTCTTCGGGAACTCGCCCTTCTTCAGCTGGCTGGCCGGCACGACCTGCACGAGCGTGCCCGCGTTGGTCGAGGCGTACCAGCTCAGCACCCGCTGGTTCTCCTTGGCGCCGACACCGAGCACGATGCGGGAGACGACGACAGGCTCGCCGTCGACCGGCTTCTTGGCCGCCGTGGCGGTCGCGAGACCGCCGGCGAACACTGTGGAAACCCCCACCATCGCCACCGCGGCCAGGGCCAGGCGGCGTCCAGCAGCTCCGCGGGGGCGGACCTGCTTCCACTGGTTGAACTTCATCGATGTTCCGTCCGTTTCAGGTCCGAGAAGTAGTTGCTTCGCCAACTTCCTCTCGCCGGGTGGACCGATGGTGAACAACTGTTTCCTTAACATCAAAATATTTAAGGTTAATCAAAATGCGACCCGCTGGACGAACCAGACCAGCCCGGTCACGGCGACTCCGCCCGAGAGCACACCGGTCACCCACAGTGCCGTGATCGGCGTACGGCGGCGCAGCAACGCGAGGATCGGGAAGACCAGCGCGATGATCGTCAGCTGCACGGACTCCAGGCCGAGGTTGAACACCAGCAACGACCACAGCAACTGCCACGACCACGCCGCGTCGATGCCCAGCGCGCTGGCGAACCCGAGACCGTGCACGAGCCCGAAGCAGAACACCACCCCGAGCCGGACCCAACCCGCGCGGTCGAGGCTGAGATGGCGGTTACGAATCGTCTCCAGCTCGCCCGCGTGCAGACCTCGTTGCCTGAGGCGCCAAAGGTGCCAGCCCGCGACCACCGCGATCGACAGCGCGATCACCGGCTCGACGAACGACGCCGGCACGTGCACGATGCCGAGCGCGGCGAGCACGAACGTGACCGAGTGCGCCAGCGTGAACGAGGTCGCCGCGAGCACGACCTCGCGCAGCCGGCGGGATCCGGCGATCAGCGCGAGCAGAAACAGGATGTGGTCGATCCCGGTCAGCAGGTGCTCGGCGCCGAGCCGGAAGAACTCCCAGAACCGCTCGCCCGTCGACTGGTGGGTCGAGAACGACCGGTGCTCCTTGTCGAGCGCGGCGCTGCCGGACTTCAGGTCGAGGTCGTAGGTGAGGATCGTCTTGGTGTCCTTGACGTACGTCTCACTGTCCGGGAACAACTCGCTGCGGAGCTCGTGCTCGTCGGCCGGCTCCGGACACGCGTAGTCGAGGACGAGCAGCGCGTACGGCGTACCGTCGCGCTCGGTCATCGTGTAGCCACCGTCCTGCGTCGGCGTGCACGCCCGGCCGTCGGCCGCGACCGTGAATCGCTGGCCCACGTAGGCATTCACGGACTTCGCGTGCGCGGTCAGCGCGGCGGCCTGGGCGACCGGGTCCTGCGCGTCGAACGCGGCGGTCCCGGCGCGGAACAGCGCGTCGTCGTTCTCGGCGTCGGCGGCGGAGACCACCAGCAGGTCGTACTCGAGGCCGAGCTCGGCCCGGACGTGCCCGCGCTCGGGCGCGGTGACGTCGACGTACACGACGGAGCTGAAGCCGTGCGCCGCGGCGAACGGGGCACCGAGTGCCAGTCCGAGGACGGCGAGCAGGAGGACGGTGAACGCTGCGCGAGCGACGGCGTACGGACGGTTGCGGGTGGGCATCGGGCCTTCTTTCGGGTCGTCCGCACCGTGCACTGGAAAGGTGAACGACCGGCGAACATCTCCCGTCCGAGGCCCGATATCACCGAGGACCGGTGTAGAAAGGGCGTTGTTTCGTTGGCCGTTCTGCCCGGAGGCTCTCTTGCGTTCGCGACTTGCCGCGACGGTCGTGCTCGCGCTCGCCGTCGTCCTGACCGGGTGCGGCGCGAACGACGACGACTGGGCCGCGCCGCGGGTGGCACCTACCCCGATCGGGGCCCTGGGCAACGGCTTCGTCGACCCGCAGGCGACACCGACGCCGGAGGCAACGATCTCGCCGAAGCCCGGTTCGTGGGACGGCGTGCACCCGCCGGAGGGCTACCGGGTCGTCCTGCTGACCGCCGGCGACGACCCGCAGACGAAGACGCTGACCGATGCCGTCGACGCGTGGGCCCAGGCCGAGAAGGTCAGCCTGAAGACGGTTCGCGACAACGATCCGGCCAAGCACATCGACGCGATGGACCGGGCCCTGGCCCTGAAAGCCGACCTGATCGTGGTGGCCGGCAACAGCTTGATCGACCCGCTCGCGCTGTTCACGGCGAACCACCTCGACCAGCAGTTCCTGGTGGTCGGCGCCGAGGTGGCCGAACCGACCCACAACGTGACAGCCGCCGACTGGACCGGCGCGTCGTTCCGCGGCGAGGGACTCGGGATGTCGTCGAACTACGATCCGGCGACGTTCACTCCCGAGCGGGCCGGCTCCGCGATCCGCGCCGGCGTGGCCAGCGTTCTACACGGGCTGACCGGCATCGTTGTCTGGATCAACTAACGGTCCCGCGTCGTCGAGTACAGGTGGCTGTCGCGGAAGTTGTCCGCGGCAAGGGTTTCGCCGACGACGACGACGGCAGTACGCCGTACGCCGGCCTGCTGCACCTGGTCGGCGATGTCGGCCAGCGTGCCGCGCAGGATCAGCTCGTCGGGCCGGCTCGCGCGGGCGACGACGGCGACCGGGCAGTCCTGGCCGTAGTTCGGGACGAGTTCCTCGACCAGCCGCTCGATCTGCTGAACGGCCAGGTGCAGCACCATCGTGGCGCGGCTCTGGCCGAGCGTGGCCAGGTTCTCCCCCGGCGGCATCGCGCTCGCCCGACCACTGATCCGGGTCAGGATCACGGTCTGGCCGACCTCCGGGACCGTGAGCTCGCGGCCGAGGGTCGCGGCCGCGGCGGCGTACGCCGGGACGCCGGGCGTCACGTCGTACGGGATGCCGAGCGCGTCGAGCCGGCGCATCTGCTCGGCCACCGCGGAGAAGACCGACGGGTCGCCGGAGTGCAGTCGGGCGACGTCGTGGCCCTGCTCGTGCGCGGTGGACAGCTCGGCGAGGATCTGGTCGAGGTCGAGGTTGGCCGTGTCGACCTTGCGGGCGCCGTCCGGGCAGTGGTCGAGCAGCTCGACCGGGACCAGCGCGCCGGCGTACAGGCAGACCGGTGAGCTCGCGATCAGGTCGCGGCCGCGGACGGTGATCAGGTCGGCCGCGCCGGGACCGGCGCCGATGAAGTGGACGGTCACTTGGTCACGCTCCAGATCGTCACGGGCATCGCGGGACGCCAGCCGGTCATGCCGCCGACCGGCGAGGCGCGCTGCACGGACAGGCGGACGAGGTCGCCGCCCAGCTCGGCGTACCAGTGGGCGATCAGGGTCTCGGTCTCCAGGGTGACGCCGTTCATCACCAGGCGGCCGCCCGGGTTGAGTGCTTCCCAGCAGGTCTCGACCACGCCGGGCTTGGTGCCACCGCCCCCGATGAAGATCGCGTCGGGGCTCTCCAGGTCCTTGAGCGCTTCCGGCGCCGCGCCGACTGTGGTTCTGACGACCACTCCGAGGCCGGCGGCGTTGCGATCGAGGCGCTTGGCGCGATCCGGGTCGCGCTCGATCGCCACCGCGCGGCAGCTCGGGTGGTGGCGGGTCCACTCGATCGCGATGCTGCCCGCGCCGCCCCCGACGTCCCAGAGCAGCTGGCCCGGTACGGGAGCCAGCCGGGACAGGGTGACCGCTCGGACCTCGCGCTTGGTCAGCTGGCCGTCGCTCTCGTACGCGTCGTCGGGCAGGCCCGGACTGGTCGACAGCAGCTTGGCCTCGGGATCGGGTCGGCACTCGATGCCGATGACGTTGAGGGCGTCGACCGGGTGGTCCCAATCGCGTGCCGCGGTGGTCCGCACGGTCTCGGCGGGTGAGCCGAGCTGCTCCAGCACGGTGAACGCCGAGCCGCCGTACCCGCGCTCGGTCAGCAACTGCGCGACCTCGGCGGGCGTGTGCGATCCCCAGCTCAGTACGACGAGGCGCCGGCCCGGCTGGACGTGCGGGTGGACCAGCTCGAGCGGGTGCCCGACCAGACTGATCACCTCGACCTGGTCCTGCGGCCAGCCGAGCCGCGCGCAGGCGAGCGAAACGCTGGACGGGTGCGGGATCACCCGCACCGCTTCGGGGCCGAGGAGGCGGGTGAGCGTCGTACCGATGCCGTGGAAGGTGGGGTCACCGCTGGCGAGCACGCAGATCCGCTGCTCTTGGTAGGTCTCCAGCAACCCCGGCAGCGACTCCGACAACGGCGACGGCCAGGCGATCTTCTCGGCCACGTCCGGCACCAGGGCCAGCTGCCGAGCGCTCCCCATCAGCACCTCGGCCGCCTCCACCGCCTGGCGCGCGGCCGGCGACAGTCCGTCCCAGCCGTCCGCGCCGACGCCGACGACCGTCAGCTCAGACATTCCCCAGCACCTTGGTCACGGCGATCTCCAGCACCACCCGCTGCGGATTCACCCGCGGCTGCTTGTACCGCGCGGCGTACCGCTGCTCAGCGTCGGCCACCGAGGCCGCGTCGTCGCGCACCACCGCCCGGCCCTCCAGCGTCGACCAGTGCCGCCCGTCGACCTGAGCCACGGACACCGCCGCCCCCTCGGCCCCGGCAGCCCGGATCACGCGCGCCTTGTACGACGTACCGCTGCAGATCACCCGCGCGACTCCCGCCGCGAAGTCGACCGTCACCCCGACCGGCACCGAGTGGACCGTGCCGTCCTTCCGCACCGTGCTCAGCACGCACAGGTGCCGCTCGGTCCAGAACTCGGCAAACGCAGACGACTGATCCCTCAACGGCTCCGGCACCCCCTGATCGTAGACAGGCGACGTCCACCACTGATCAACGGGCGGTGACTCGCCGCGGGCCCGCTCGAACTGCCGCTCAGCGAGGCCCTCAGGTGAGGTTGATCAGTGGTGGACGTCCGTCAGCCGATGTCGCGGCGGCGGAAGGTGGCGTAGCCGGCGACGGTCAGCGCGGCGGCGATCGCGGTCAGCCAGAGGACCGGGGTGGCCGAGAAGTCGCCGCCGGGCAGGCGCGGTGTGTGCCCGTACGGGCTGAGGTTCATCACCGACTGCGGCAGGTCGAAGATCGCGCCGAACTGACCGATCAGCAGGAAGGCGCCGAAGAGGAACCAGCCGGCGGCGACCAGTTTGGGAGCCACTCCGAAGAGCAGGACGACGAGAGCGGTGACCAGCCAGATGGCCGGCAGCTGGACGGCCGCGGCGGCCAGGAGACGCGGGATCTGCCGGCCTGTATTGCCGAGTTCCGCCCCGCTGGAGATGCCGGCGCCGAGACCGCCGACGACGACCAGGAAGGTGGTGCCGAGCAGGGCCACCAGGACGTGGCTGGACAGCCAGCGGCTGCGGGTGACGGCGGTGGCGAGCAGCGGCTCGGCGCGGAGAGCAGTCTCCTCGGAACGCAGCCGGAGCGCGGCCTGGATGCCGAAGGCGGAGGCGAGCAGCCCGAGCATGCCCATCTCGGTGGACAGGAACGCGTCCGTGATGCCTTCGACGCCGCCGAGCTTCTGGATCAGCTCCTTGGCGCTTTCGGACCCGGCGAAGCCGTCCACGTTGCTGGCGATGTTGCCGACCACCAGACCGAGCAGCAGGAAGGCGAAACCCCAGCCGTACAAGGAACCGCGGTGCAGCCGCCAGGCCAGGGCGAGCGGAGACCGCAGCGAGGCCGCGGCCGTCGCCGGACCCGGTCGAGGGCGGACCAGCCCGGCGCCGATGTCGCGGCGCCGCAGCAACGCGTACGCCGCCGCGACCAGGACGACGAGCAGCGCCAACGGCGCGAGGGCCACCACGAACCGGTCGCCGGCGTACGCACGGATCTGCTGGGACCAGCCGATCGGCGACAGCCACGACACCCAGCTCGTACCGTCCGACGAGTCGCCGACGGCACGCAGCACGTAGGAGACACCGAGCACGATCGCGGTCAGGCCGTTCGCGGCCCGGGCACCTTCGGTCAGCTGGGCGGTCAGCCCGCCGACGCCGGCGAAGGCGAGGCCGGCCGACGTCCAGACCAGCCCGAACGCGAACGAACCGGACGCCGGCAGCCCGACGCCGATCAAACTGACCGCGGTCAGCAGGCCGATCAGTACGACGGTCAGGCCCGAGACGACCAGTCCCGCCGTCAGGGCGGCGTACCGGCCGAGTACGCCGGCGCTGAGCAGCTCGAGCCGGCCGGACTCCTCCTCGGCGCGGGTGTGACGGACGACGAGCATCGCCGCCAGCAGCGCGACCAGCAACGCACCGAAGGCGGTCAGCTTGAACAGTGACAGCTCCCCGAGCGACGAGGGGTCGAAGATCCGGCCGTACAAGGACACCAGAGCAGGCGAGGAGTTCGTGGTCGTCGCCGCCTCGATCCGCGACGTCAAGTCCGGGTAGAGATCGATCGACGCCTGCGCCGAGCCGGCCGCCATCAGCACGAACACCACGACCCACAAGGGGATCAGTACCCGGTCACGGCGTAACGCGAGCCGCACCAGCGTCGACGTACCGACGAAGTCGTTCATCGCGCGTCCGCCATCTCGGCCGCGGCGGAGTCGTCCTCGTAGTGCCGCAGGAACAGCTCCTCCAGCGTCGGCGGCTGCGCGACCAGGCTCTTGATCCCGCTCGCGGCGAGCTGCTTCATCAGGCCGTCGAGCTGGGCGGTGTCCACCTCGCAGCGCACCCGCTTGCCCTCGACATCGAGACTGTGGACCCCCGGCAACGAAGCGATCCCGTTCGGCGAGGCGGCCAGCTCGGCCTGGATCGACGTCCGGGTGAGGTGCCGGAGGTCGGCCAGCGTGCCGGTCTCGACCACCTTGCCCTTGCGGATGATGCTGATCCGGTCGCAGAGCGCCTCGACCTCGGACAGGATGTGGCTGGACAGCAGCACGGTCCGGTCGCGGTGGCGTTCCTCCTCGATGCACTGACGGAACACCTCCTCCATCAGCGGGTCCAGGCCGGAGGTCGGCTCGTCGAGGATCAGCAGCTCGACGTCGGAGGCGAGCGCCGCAACCAGCGCGACCTTCTGCCGGTTGCCCTTGGAGTAGGTCCGGCCCTTCTTGGTCGGGTCGAGGTCGAAGCGCCGCAGCAGGTCGTCGCGCTTCTTCGGGTCCAGTCCTCCGCGCAGCCGGCCGAGCAGGTCGATCACCTCGCCGCCGGTCAGGTTCGGCCACAGGTTCACGTCGCCCGGGACGTAGGCGAGCCGGCGGTGCAGGGCCGCGGCGTCGTGCCACGGGTCGCCGCCGAGCAGCGAGACGTCGCCGGAGTCGCCGCGGAGCAGGCCGAGAAGAACCCGGATGGTGGTGGACTTCCCCGCTCCGTTGGGGCCGAGGAAACCGTGCACCTCACCGGTCGCGACGTCGAGGTCGAGACCGTCGAGGGCGTGGGTCGCGCCGTACGACTTGTGCAGTCCGGAGACCATGATGGCTGAGGTCATGTTTCAGAAGCTACACTTCATTCAGTATTTTGTGAATCTTTCTAACGCGTCTCTCACACGTCAGGGATTCGGGTCACCGGGAGGAGATGATGGGGCGGTGAGCGCACAACGAGACGACGAGGCGGTCCAGCGGTACGCCGAGGGCTTCGGCAACCTGCTGGCCGACACCGGCTGGCCGCGGATGTCGGCCCGGGCCTTCGCCGCCATCCTGGCCAGCGAGAACGGACGGATGACGTCCGCCGAGTTGTGCGAGCAGCTGCAGGCGAGTCCGGCGGCGGTCTCCGGCGCGGTCCGGTACCTGCTGCAGATGAGTCTGGCCACCCGCGAGCGCGAGCCGGGCAGCCGGCGCGACGTGTACGTGGTGCAGGACAACTTCTGGTACGAGTCGATGATGCGGCAGGACCGGTTCCTGCCGCGCTGGGAGGACGTTCTCGGCCAGCTGATCAACGTGCTCGAGCCCGGCAGCGACTCGCACCGGCGGGTCAGCTCGACGCTCGGCTTCCTGGCGTTCATCCAGGAAGAGGTCGAGGGTCTGAGCGAGCGCTGGGTGAAGTACAAGGCGGAGATGGACGCGAACTACGACGCGTCCCACTGATGACGAAGGCCCCCGGCGGAATCCACCGGGGGCCTCGTACGACGCGGTGACTAGCGCAGCGTGCTGGCCGCCACCAGGTCGAGCGTCTGCTGCAGCAGCGGGCTCACCTTGACCGAGCCGGCCTTCGACTTCGGCAGCGGGACCGCGTTGCCGTCGACCGGGCCGTCGACCGGGTAGACCGACAGCTCGGCCGGCAGCGGACTGGTGCCGCAGACCTGGTCCTTGCCCGGCAGCTCGCCACCGAACACGAACCGGTCACCGATCGCCTCGGCACAGGCCGACGCCGAGCCGATGTACTGGCCGTGCTGCCCCTCGTCGTCGATCGCGACGAAGCGGGTGACCTGCTTGGTGTCGTTGTGCGTGCGCAGCGAACCCTCGTACGCCGTCGCCGGGTCGAGCTCGCCCTGGACGATCAGCATCCGCGGCGACCCCTTCAGGTCCAGCTTGCGGTCCTGCGGGGCGTACTTCCAGTACGCGCACATCGGGACGCCGTTCATGTAGCCGAAGAAGCTGTACTTCTTGGCCATCCGGTCGGCTTCCTTGAGGTAGAACTTCGGGTCCGTGTTCCACGCGGTGTCGTTGCAGCGCACGGTGGTCCCGATCGCCCCGAGGTTGACCGGCTGGTCGCCCGACGTCGCCTTCGCGGCGGTCTCCCGGGCGTCGGCGAGCACCGACTTGACCGAGTCGGCCTGCGCGGCCGCCACTCCGGCCGAGGTCAGCGCCGCGGCGCTCACGCCGTACCGGGCCCTGATCGCGGCGAGCGTGTCGAACGCCTGCAGCTCCGGCGCGAGCCGGGCCCACGCGCGGTCGACGTGCTGCACGGTGACCGTGCCGGCGTCCGGGTCCTTCACGAACTCGTCGTGGACCAGGATGTCCATGGTGGCCCGGATGAACCGGACGTTGCCGTAGATCGCGCTGTAGATGTTGCCGTCCAGGCCGTCGCCGCGGACGTCGCTCTCACCGGCCTTGACCAGCGTGACGAGCGAGGCGCGGATCCCGTTGTACTTCGCGAGCACCTGCGCCGGTGTCTTGCCGAGCCCGGAGATCTGGTCGGCGTGCCGGGCGATCCACGGGAACAGCTGCGTGTCGCGGCGGCGCTGGCCGGAGAACGGGTCGAAGTTCACGTTGTCCCACTGGGTGTGGGTCCAGTCCATGTTCGAGTCGAGCACGAACCGGCCGACCTTGTTCGGGTAGGTGTCGGCGTACCAGCCGCCGAGCCAGGTCCCGTAGCTGTAGCCGATGAAGTTCAGCTGGCGGGACTTGAGCAGCGCCCGGATGAACTCCATGTCGTACACGGTCTGCTGGCTGCTGACGAACTGGCCGAACTCGGTCGCCGCGCAGGCGTCGGCCTGCAGCTTCGCCTCGGCCATCTCGACGGTGTGGGTGAGCTTGGTGCGCTCCTTGTAGTCCGGCGTGACCGGAAGGGCGTTCAGCTCCTCGGCGGTGGTGATGCACTGCAGCGGCGTGCTCTGGCCGAACCCGCGCGGGTCGAAGCCGACCAGGTCGAAGTCGCTGAACAGCTGCGGCTTGTCGGTGGCCAGCGCGGCGCTCAGGGTGAGGCCGGCGCCGCCCGGGCCGCCGGGGTTGGAGGCCATCAGGCCCTTCGACGTACCGGTCGCCTTGCTGTACGCGATGGCGACCTGGACGTCAGGGTGCGCGTCCGGGTGGGCCCAGTCCATCGGCACCTTCACCTTGGCGCAGTTGGTGGTCGGTGCCTGCGGGTAGAGCGCCTTGATCTGTGCGTCGAACGAGCAGACCGACCACTGGATCGGCTGGTCGAGGTACTTCTGCGGGATGGACGGCGTCGGCGGGTCGGTCGGCTTCGGCGCGGCTGTGGCCGTGGTGGCCGTCAGCAGCGGAAGGACCAGCGCCGTGGCCAGTGCCACCGCGATCTTCCGGGGTGTGAACACGCTCGGGCTCCCGTTGTTCCAGGCGGACAGGAATAGGGCAACCTAAACCGCCTGACCGGACAGTTACCAGGTGTGGGGCGAGGCTCAAGGGCAAACCCGCGTCTACAACTCGTAGACGGTGTGGATCGTGCAGTAGATCGGAGGCGATTCCAGGCCTGGGTAGTAGAGCCGGCCGGCCTCGTCGGTGATCTTGAAGTACGCCGTGGAGGCGCCGGCCTGGGACGGCGCCTGAAGCAACATCCGGACCGTCACGATCTGCCCCGGTACGGCGTCCGGCAGCCGCGCCGAGCGAGGTGAACGCATCCAGCCCGGCGTCGCGGCGGCGCCCTGCCGGGTCAGCCAGCGGTCCCGCCACGGGCGTTCGCCGCTGTTGCGGATCTCCCAGGTCTTCTCGAACTTCTGGTCCCGGACCACCCGGGTCCCGTCCGGCACGCTCTCGCCGACCAGCTCGGCGCGGTCCTCGGGATGGTGGTCGACCGGGACGGATCCGCCCAGGATGACGGGGAGAACGTGGCGGCGCTGGTCCCGCTGCGACACGTCCTTGCCGGCCCGGACGGCGGCGTCGAGCTCGACCAACTGGTTCACCAGGGAGCGGTCGGCGCCGAACTGTTCGTCGTACCATTCGATCAGTTCGCGGCTGGGTTTGGTGTGGCCGCGCTCGACCCGGGACAGGTGTCCCTTGTCCCAGCCGGACAGGCCCGCGGCACGCGTCAGCGGGACGCCGGCTGCCTCCCGCAGCTCGCGCATCCGGCTGCCGATCACCGTCCGTGCCTGAGCTGGCCTCACCGGTCTCCGATCGTTGCCCCCTGCGACAACACCGTAACGCTCTGATTCTCTGTGAATCAGTACCAGCGCGCCACTCTGCAACGAAAAGGAGCAACCATGCGTACCGCCCTCCTGCGCATCACCGCCCGGCTCACCGTGACCGCCCTGCTCGGCGGTGCCGCACTGCTGACCACCACCGCTCCCGCGCACGCCGCGACCGGCACCGTCGTCACCGACAGCGGGGCCGGTGTCACCATCCGGTCCGGCAACGCGACCAGCTTCGGCGCGGTCGGCACCCAGCCCAACGGCACGGTCCAGATCGACTGCCAGCTGTACGGCGAACCGGTCACGGGAAAGTACGGCCGCAGCCTGATCTGGGACCACATCCCCGGCAAGGGGTTCATCTCCGACGCCTACGTCAACACCGGCAGCACGGGGCTCGTCGCCCCGCTGTGCACGACCAACCCGCGCGCCGACAAGTCGATCGCCTGGTACGCCGCACGCAACGGCTCCACGGCGTTCCAGGGCTACTGCGAGATGGCGGCCGAGAACTCCTACGGCAAGACCGGCATCTGGGCCTCCGCCAAGGCCGACTGGAACGACGCCGTCGCCCGCGGCGTCGCTCACCGCGGCGACCTGAACCCGCCGAAGGGTGCCCTGGTGTTCTGGGACCTCGCGGCGCCGTACGGGCACGTCGGGGTCGCTCGCGGGGACGGCTACTTCTGGGCCACCAGCGTCGGCGGCAAGATCGGCCTGGCCAAGCTGCCCTACTTCAGCAGCTACCTCGGCTGGGCCTGGCCGAACTTCTGATCCACCCGTGACAGGCGCCCGGTCGCACCCGCCCCTCCGACCGGGCGCCTCAGCACGTCCTCAGACCGGCGGCCGTTCGCCCGACCCGCGCTGAATCAGTACGGCGGGCAGCACGATCCGCTGCGGCGGACGGGTGTCCGTGCCGGCGGCCCGCGCCAGCAGCAGGTGAGCGGCGGTGCGCCCGAGGTCGGCGATGTCGGAGGCAACGACCGTGACCGGCGTCGGCAGCATGTCGGCCATCCGGAAGTCGTCGAAGCCGACGACGGCCGGCTGCGTGTTGTCGCCCAGCCCGCGCAGCACGCCCTCGGTGACGAAGTTGGTGGACGCGAACAACGCCGTCGGCGGATCGGCCTGATCCATCAGTCGACGCGTCGCCTTCTCGGCCTCCTCGGCGGTGCCCTCGGGAAGCAGCACGACCAGCGACTCGTCCACCGGTACGCCGGCCTCCCGGTGGGCCCGGCGGTAGCCGCGCAACCGCCGCCCGGTCGTGTAGTACGACGGCGCCAGCAGGATCGCGACCCGGCGATGCCCCTGCCGGAGCAGGTGATCGGTCGCGACCTTGCCGCCGGCCTCGTTGTCGACCATCACGATGTCCGCGTCGATCCCGTGCGCGGGCCGGTCGACGAAGACCACCGGGACGCCGGCCGACACCAGGAACGAGTGGTCGCTCTGGTCCGGCACGATCATCAGTCCGGCGACCTGGCGCCCGATCAGCTCCTGGATCGCCCGCTTCTCCCCCTCGGGATCCTCGTCCACGCTGCCCAGCACGACGGCGAAGCCCGACTGCCCGGCGACCTCCAGCGAGGCCTTCGCGATGGTGGCGAAGAACGGGTTGGTCAGGTCGCCCAGCACCAGCGCGAGACTGGACGACTTCTTGCCCGGCCGGAGCGCGCGGGCCACCTCGTTGCGCTGGAAGCCGAGCTCGTCGATCGCGGCCCGGACCCGGTCGGCGGTCTCCGCCCGGACTCCGGCGCCGCCGTTGACCACCCGGGAGACGGTGCCCAGCCCCACCCCGGCGCGGCGGGCCACGTCGATCATCGTCGGCGGCTTGGCGTCGGGACTGCGTGGAAACGTTTCGGTCACGGGGTTGACTTCCCTCTCACGGCACGGCATCGTCACCCGACAGTAGAGGTTGGAAACGTTACCATCCAGGAGGCAGGATGATTCGTCCCTCGTACCGCCGGCCTTGGCAGCGGATCGGCCGGTGGCCCGGGTGAGCCGCGGCGGGTCGCGCGCGGGTCGCGGCGGGATGAGCCGCAACGCGGGTTCCGACGTCCGCGCGGCGTACCTGTTCATCGCGCCGGCGATCATCGGCTTCACGGTCTTCGTGGCCTACCCGCTGATCCGGTCGTTCATGCTCGCGCTGACCCGGGACAACGGCCTGACCGACCCGGTGTTCGTCGGCCTCGGCAACTTCCGGCGGCTGTTCACCGTCGACCCCGCGTTCTGGCCGTCGCTGCGGGCCACCGGCTACCTGGTGGTGCTGTACGTCCCGCTGTCACTGGCCCTCGGACTCGCGCTGGCGATGTTCTGCAACCAGCGCTTCGCCGGCGTCCGCGTCGTGCGCACGCTCGCGTACCTGCCCGTCGTGCTGCCGGCCGTCGCGACCATCACGCTGTGGAAGTTCATCCTGAACCCGCAGGTCGGCCTGCTGAACACGATCCTGGACAAGCTGCACCTGCCGACCAGCTCGTGGCTGGCCAGCCCGACGATGTCGATGCCGTCGATCGTGATCGTGATGCTGTGGGGTGTCGGCGGCACGATGATCATCTTCCTGGCCGCGCTGCAGGCGGTGCCGACCGAGCTGTACGAGGCGGCGCGGGTCGACGGCGCGGGTCCCGCGTCGGTGTTCTGGCGGATCACGATGCCGATGATCAGCCCGATCATGTTGCTGCAGGTGATCCTGCAGACCACGGCCGCGCTGCAGACGTTCAACCAGCCGAAGATCCTGACCGGCGGCGGTCCCGGCTTCAGCACCAACGTGCTGATGCTGTCGATCTACAACAACGGCTTCTCCAACCTCGGCCGGGTCCCGCAGCTCGGGTACGCCTCGGCCCAGGTCTGGGTGCTGTTCGTGATCATCATCGCCGTCATCGCCCTGACCGCGAAGTTCTCCTCGCTCTGGACGTACAGTGACAACACTCCCGACTGACCCCGCGCAGGTGGTCGCGCCCGCGCTCACCACCACGACCGCACGCCGTACGGCGAAACGACGGCCCTTCGGGACGGCGTCCTGGTACGTCACCGCGCTGTTCGTCAGCTCGGTGATGGTCGTGCCGCTGCTGTGGATGATCACCATCGGGCTGAAGAGCCGGACCGCGGTCTTCGAGGTCCCGCCGAGGCTGCTCCCGCGCGAGTTCAACTGGAGCAACTTCGTCAACGGGCCGGAGGCGATCCACTTCGGCCGGCTGCTGCTGAACTCGTCGGTGATCACGGCGCTGAGCGTGCTCGGCGGCGTGCTGACCGCGATGATGGCCGGCTACGCGCTGGCCCGGCTGCGCTTCCCCGGCCGCAAGCTGTGGTTCTACCTGTTCGTCGGCAGCATGCTGCTGCCCGGCGTGGTCGGCCTGATCCCGTTGTTCCAGCTGTACAAGAGCATCGGCTGGTACGACACCTGGTTGCCGCTGATCGTGCCCGCCTTCTTCGGCGGGAACCCGTTGTTCATCTTCCTGGCCCGGCAGTACTTCCTGGCCATCCCGTACTCGATCGACGAGGCGGCCAAGATCGACGGCGCCGGGCACCTGCGGATCTTCGTCAGCGTGATGCTGCCGCTGACCCGCCCGGCCTGGATCACGATGGCGATCCTGGCCTTCCAGGCCTCCTGGAACGACTTCCTCAACCCGCTGGTCTACCTGTACTCCGCGGACAAGTGGCCGCTGTCGGTCGGGATGGCGTCGTTCATCTCGCCGTTCGCCGGCCAGACGCCCGACTGGAGCTACTACATGGCCACCAACCTGCTCTACATGCTGCCGCCGCTGATCCTGTTCTTCGCCGCGCAGCGTTACTTCATCCAGGGCCTCGGCTCGCTCGGCAGCACGACCCAGAAGTGAGGACACCGTGAAGACTCGAATCATCGGCACCACCTTGGCCTGCGCGGGGTTGCTCGTGGCAACGGCCTGCAGCGGCTCGGACTCCGGCGGCTCGTCCGACGGACCCGTCACCGTGACCGTGATGACGTGGGAATCCGCCGAGACCAACGCGGCGATCGACAAGGCGCTCGCCGGGTTCCAGGACCCGAACGTGAAGGTGCAGCGCATCGACACCCCGAGCGGCGGGTACGGCGACAAGCTCGCGTCGCTGACCCAGGCCAAGAAGCTGCCGGACCTGTTCTGGTGCGGCAACGACACCGAGCAGCAGTACACCTCGCAGGGCCTGCTGGTCGACTGGTCGAAGCGGATCGGCGACGGCTCCGGCGACTTCAAGGCCGACAACTTCGTCGGGTCGGCGATGGAGAACTGGAAGACCGCCGACGGCCTGATGGGCGGGCTGCCGTCGCTGATGAACACGTACGGCGTCTGGTACAACGCCGACGCGTTCAAGGCCGCCGGCCTGCCCGAGCCGAAGGCCGGCTGGACCTGGGACGAGATGTACGCCGCCGCCGGGAAGCTGGCGAACAAGGGCGGCGCGAAGTACGGGCTGGTCGCCGACCAGCTGACGTCGGCGGACGGGCCGTTCACGATGAGCATGTACTCGGTCTCGGCCGGCGGCGCGCCGTTCACCGACAACGTGAACCACCCGACCAAGGCCGAGGCGGACGCCAAGTACCAGGAGGGCGTCACCAAGCTGGTCGACGCGATCAAGTCCGGCGCGGTCGCACCGGCCGGGTACGACGCGTCGAACGTGCAGGCGCTGTTCTCGGCGGGCAAGGTCCCGATGATGTTCGGCGGTCAGTGGCTCGCGGCCGGCTTCCAGACCGACAAGCCGAAGGTGAAGTACGGCTTCGCGCCGTTCCCGCAGGTGGACACCCCGACCACGCTGTACGACTCGGTCGGCATCTGCACGCCGCAGTACACGGCCAACGAGGACGCGACGTACAAGGTGCTGGAGTACCTGAACACGAAGGTGTGGGACGCCGTTCTTCCCGCGTCGCCCGTCGCTCCCCCGGCGTACACGCCGGCCCAGGAGAGCTACTTCGCCGCCCTCACCAAGGCCGGCCAGTCCACGGTCGTCGACACGGTCAAGGCCGACCTGGCCGCGGAGAAGACCGTCGGCGTCCGCTTCACGACCCAATGGGCCGCGCAGGTGGCTGACCTCACCACGGCCCACTACCTGCCCGTCCTCCAGGGCAAGAAGCCGGTCACGGAGCTCCAGACCTACGTCGACAAGATCAACGGACTGATCAAGTCCGGCGGCTGATCTGACTGAGGCCCGGGCTCAGCGCCCGGGCCTCAGTTGCTCTCAGATCGCTTGCCAGAGGGACAGGGCGAAGCGTTCTTCGGTGTCGGTCCACCAAGCGCCGGGGGTGAAGCCGGCTTTGCCGAGCTCGGCTTCCACGCCGTAGCGGTGGAACTTGGCGGAGATCTCGGTGCTCAGTTCCTCGCCTTCGGCGAAGTCGACCTCGAGGCGGATCTCGGGGATGAGCACCCTCATCGCGCGGTCGGCGCGCAGGTGCATCTCGATCCACTCGTTCTCGGGGTCCCAGACGGCGACGTGGCTGAAGGCCTCGACGTCGAAGTCGGCGCCGAGTTGGCGGTTGAGGACGCGGAGGACGTTGCGGTTGAACTCGGCCGTCACCCCCGCGCTGTCGTCGTACGCCGCGACGAGGGTGGCGGGGTTCTTGACCAGGTCGGTGCCGAGCAGGAGCCACTCGCCTGGTTCGAGGACCTCGCGGACCGAGGTGTAGAAGGTCTCGCGCTCGGTCGGGAGCAGGTTGCCGATGGTGCCGCCGAGGAACGCGACCACGCGCGGGGCCTCGCCGGGGAGCTTGTCGAGGTGGGCGGTGAAGTCGCCGACGACGCCGTGCACCGTCAGCTGCGGGTAGTCGGCGTTGATCGCCGCGGCCGCTTCGCGCAGGGCGGTCTCGGAGACGTCGAGCGGAACGAACGTGCTGAGCGTGCCGTGGTCGCGCAGGCCGTCGAGCAGCAGGCGGGTCTTCTCCGAAGAGCCCGAACCGAGCTCGACGAGGGTGTGGGCGCCGGTGAGCTGGGCGATCTCGGCCGCGCGGGCCTGCAGGATCTCGCGCTCGGCGCGGGTCGGGTAGTACTCCGGCAGGCGGGTGATCTGTTCGAACAGCTCGCTGCCGCGGGCGTCGTAGAACCACTTCGGCGCCAGCCACTTCGGGTCCGCGGTCAGTCCGGCCCGGACGTCCTCCTTGAGGGCACGGGAGGTGTAGTCCGGGGTCAGATGAACGTCGATCAGGGTCACTGTCGTCCTTCCATCGGGGTGGTGGAGCAGGAGTACCGGGTCGCGGTGAGCAGGGTGCGGTCGGGAAGTTCGGTCCAGGCGTCGTCGCTGGACCACGGCTCGGAGCTGACGGCGACGGAGTCGTCGGTCCGCCGGACCCAGAGCGAGTGCGTCCAGGTGGTCGCGACCAGTTGCTCGCCGTCGGTCAGCAGGACGTTCAGCCGCGATCCCGGTGCGGCTTCCTCGACGTTCTGCACGACGCTCGCCACGGCGTCGGCGGCCGGCACACCGGCGGTGAGCTGCTGGACGATCAGCGCCCACAGCAGTGCGGAGTCGACCGGTGCGTCGAGCGTCAGCAGGTCGGTGACCGGCAGGCCCTCGGCGAGCTTGGTCAGCGATCCCGGCCAGCCGCGGATCAGCCCGTTGTGGCTGAAGAGCCATCGTCCGTGGACGAACGGCGCCGCGGCGCCTTCACCGAGCGGCATCCCGGTGGTGCCGTTCCGCACGGCGGCCAGCACGGCACCGGACCGGATGCTCCGGGCCAGTCCGGGCAGGTTCTCGTCCGCCCACACCGGCACACTCCGCCGGTATCGCACCGCTTCGTCGTCGACGTACCACCCCAGGCCGAAGCCGTCGGCGTTGACCGTGCCTCCGCCGCGCATGTCCGACGGGGACCAGCTCTGCTTGTAGAGGGAGTGGGGTGGGTCGAGGACCAGCGACGCCAGCGTTACCGGCGGGCCCAGGTAGGCCAAGTGGCGGCACACTAGTGGAGCTCCGAGGGCTTGGGATCGCGGGCGCAGCGGAAGCCGGCGAAGATCTGGCGGCGGACGGGGTAGTCCCAGTTGCGGAAGGTGCTGCGGGCGACGACCTCGTCGGTGCCGAAGGAGCCGCCGCGGAGGATCTTGTAGTCGGGGCCGAAGAAGACCAGCGAGTACTCGTCGTACGGGAACGCGCGGAAGCCCGGGTACGGCGTGAAGTCGCTCGAGGTCCACTCCCAGCAGTCGCCGATCAGCTGCTCGACGCCCAGCGGCGAAGCGCCGGCGGGGTAGGCGCCGACCGGCGCGGGGCGCAGGTGTCGCTGCCCCAGGTTCGCGTGCTGCGGACCGGGGGTCTCGTCGCCCCACGGGAAGCGGCGGGTCCGGCCGGTGGCGGGATCGAAGCGCGCGGCGAACTCCCACTCCTCCTCGGTCGGCAGTCGCTTGCCGGCCCACTTGGCGTACGCCTCGGCCTCGTAGAAGCAGACGTGCAGGACGGGCTCGTCCAGCGGCAGCGGCTCGCGGTGCCCGAAGCGGGTCCGCATCCAGTTGCCGTCGGCAACCTCCCAGAAGCGCGGCGCGACCAGCGAGGCCTTCTGGACGTGCGCCCAGCCGGCCTCCGACCACCACCGCTCGTCCTGGTAGCCCCCGCCGAGCACGAACTTCAGGTAGTCCCCGTTGCTCACCGGCACGGTGTCGATCACGTACGGCGCGACGTGCACCGCGTGCGCGGGCCGCTCGTTGTCCAGCGCCCACGGCTCGATCGACGTCCCCATCTCGAAGACGCCACCCGGCACGAACACCTCGGCAGCGGGCAAACGTCGCCCGGCAGGCGGCGCCGGCGCGTCGAGCACCGGCGAACCGGTCCGCAGCTGGTGGGTCGCGAGCATCGTCTCGTCGTGCTGCTGCTCGTGCTGCACGATCATCCCGAAGGCGAACCCGTGGTCGACCAGCTCGCGCCCGCCGTCGAACTTCACGTGGTCGAGCACGTCCATCACCTTGTCGCGCACCTCGACGACGTACGACTTCGTCTCGGTCGGGCTCAGCAGCGGCAGCGAAGGCCGGTCGGCCCGGGCGTGCATGAACGCGTCGTACAGCTCGTCGATGTCCTGCCGGACCGGCTCGCGCCCGCCGACGTCGCGGACCAGCCAGAGCTCTTCCTGGTTGCCGATGTGGGCGTAGTCCCAGACCAACGGGGACATCAGCCGCGAGTGCTGGCGCACCAGGTCGTCGGTGTCGACGGCGTCGGTCAGCTGGACCGTCCGAGCGCGGGAGCGTTCGAGCTGCCCGGCGACGAAGGCCCGGAGCTGCTCCGGGGACAGGTCGGACAGTTGGTGGTTCATGAGGCTCGCCTTCCGTGGGTGTCGTCGACGATGCGGTGCAGCCGGGTCGCGGTCTGCTCAGTCAGTTCGTTCGGTACGCCGGTCCGGTCCAGTACGCCGGTGCCCAGCTCGACCAGGTCGCGGGCGGCCTGGAGCACGAGCTTGTCGTCCAGCCCTTCCCGCGCGGCCGGGAACCAGCGGCCCGCTGCCGGAGCGGCTGCTGCCAGTGCCTGGTCGGTGACGGCCGGGTCGGACATCAGCGCGATCAGCAGCAGCGTCGGCGGGATCCACCCGTCGCCCTGCTGGGCGTCCAGGTACCTGACCTCCAGGTACCCCCGGGGTCGCACCGGTGGGAACAGGGTGGACAGGTGGTAGTCCAGGTCGTCGTACGTCGGCCTGTCGCCGGGCAGGGCGCCGTCGGCCCAGGCCCCGAAGGTCAGACCGGGCGGCGCTTCCCAGGAGTCGCCCCGGCGCAGGCAGAGCACCGGTGCCTCCATCGCCGTGCGGGCCCAGGCTGCTGCCGGATCCTCGTCGAGCGGTGGCGGCTCGGTGAACGGCGCGCAGGTGCCGAAGGTCGCCTCCGTCCGGGCCGAGGCCCAGCCGGTGTCCTTGCCGGTGCGCTGCCGCGAGTTGGCGAACAGGGCGACCATGGCCGGGCCGATGTCGTGCAGGGCCCGCCAGCGCAGCGCCGCCTGGCCGGGCTCGCCGGCGTCGAGGCAGACCTGTAGTCCCGCCGTGCTGCACATCATGCGGGGACCGTGCGGGCCGAGCTGCTGGAAGGCGTGCTCCATCGCCGCGTAGCGCGGGACGGTGAGGATGCGGCGCGGTGGACGGAAGGCGTCCAGGCCGTGGTCGCCGGGCACGAGGCCGGCTGACGTGAGCAGTTGGGTGAGTTCGGCCGCGTCGGCGGCGGTGTCCTCGATCAGCCTGGGCACGGAGGCCGAGGCGGGGCCGGAGATCTCCACCTGGCCACCCGGCTCCACCGTGACCAGAGAACCCCGGCCCAGTGGCAGCTGCGGGCTGCCCCGAACCAGGGTGGGGGGCGCGTGCACGCCCAGGGCCTTGCTCAGTAGTCCGGCGTCGAGCGGCCGGTGCGGATCGTCCGCGTGATGCACCGTCCACTCCAGCTCGACACCGTGCAGCCGAGGAGGGCCGTGCTTGAAGCACACCATCGCGACGTAACCCTCCGCTTCGGCCCGTGAGCCGATCGGAGTCGTCGCCGGGGAAGAACCTGGCTCCGTCACGTCAGCGAACCTAACTCCGGCCACCGGCCGGGACAACCGATAGCGAGTTACCTCTCGATGACGTCGGGGCCGGTCCGGCCGCGCGTACAGGGAAGAAATTCATGCCGTCCAGCGTGCCTGGCGGCACCGACAGTTTTCTGCCGCAGACCCTCAGCCCGGCACTTTCACGCCGGAAATCCGGGGGCAGGTGCTGCACGGACGGGTGTTCGGCAACGCGTAGACGAAGCAGCACGACGTCCGCATCGTCTGGTCCAGATCGAGCCTGAACGCCGCGGCCGCAGCGAGAGCGTGCCGTGCCCCTTCGGGCATTCGTACGGCGGCCCGCAGCTCGTCGCTGATCGCACCGAGTCGCTGGCGCGAGCTGAGCTTCACGCCCGGCTGGTAGCTGTCCGTGAACGCCCTGGTGTGGCTCTCCACCTGCTGCGCGGCCTCCTCGGTCGTGACGACCCGCTCCGACAGCAGTGCGACCTCCACCGGGTAGTGGGCAGTCGGGTGACGCCGGAACGCCAGGGCGTCCGGTGACACGTCCGGTGAGACACCGGTCAGCGCAGTGGCCAGTCCGGCCACGATGGACGGCACCGAGACGTACCACATCAGCACGAACATCGCGGCGACCTGGACCGGCGGCTCGATCGAGTACTCCTCGGCGTACTCGTCCTGCAGCACCTTGCGCCACCCGTACGTCGGGTCGGCGCCTGCCAACTGCTCCCGCAGGAGGGGACCGCAGTGGATCCACTCCGGCCCCGGCACCCGGTCAGCAGCCCTGACCGACAGCCACTCCATCTCCCCGTCGAGCAGGTCCGCGAGGCGGCTCGCGGTGTAGGTCATGGCGCCAGCCTACGGTCGGGCACGACGACCGGGGCTCCGCCGACTTCGACCACGGTGGCCCGCAGCCCGAACACGTCGGCCAGCAGTTGCTCGCTGAGGACGTCGACCGGTCGGCCTTGCGCGGCGATCTTGCCGTTGCCCATCACCACCAGGTGGTCGGCGTACTGGGCGGCCAGGGTCAGGTCGTGCAGCACGGTGACCACTGTGCGCCCGGAGGTGTGCGCGGCCGCGTGGACGACGTTCATCACGTCGACGGCGTGGGCCAGGTCGAGGTAGGTCGTCGGCTCGTCCAGCAGCAAGTGCTGCGTGCCCTGGGCAAGGACCATCGCGATCCACACCCGCTGCCGCTGCCCGCCGGACAGCTGGTCCACCGGGCGGTCCCGCAGCTCAGCGAGCTCCACCGCGTCCAGCGCGGCGTCGATCGCCTGCTGGTCCTCCGGCGCCAGCCGGGCGAACAGACCGCGATGCGGATGCCGACCACGCGACACCAGCTCGGCCGCGGTGATCCCCTCCGGAGTCACCGGCCCCTGCGGCAGTACGCCGAGCTGGCGGGCCAGTTCGCGGGCCGGAAGCTCGTGGATGTCCTTGCCGTCGAGCAGGACCCGGCCTCTGCTCGGTTTGAGCAGCCTGCTCATCCCCCGCAGCAGTGTGGACTTGCCGGAGCCGTTCGGCCCGACCACAGCCGTCATCTGGCCGGCCGGCACTTCCAGGCTGAGTCCGGCCACGACCGGCTCGTCGGCGCCGTACGCCAGGGTGAGGTTCTCGACGTGCACGGTTCAGCGCCCCTTCTGCTGACGGCCGATGAGCTGGATCAGGTACGGCGCTCCGAACGCGGCCGTGACCACGCCGACCGGCAGCTCGTACGGACCGACCTGCAGCAGTTCCAGGCCGTTCCGCGCGATCAGGTCGGCCGCGGTGACGAAGAGCGCGCCGAGCATCGCCGTGGTGACCAGCGGCGGGCGTTCCGCCTGGGCCAGCCGCTGGGCGATCTGCGGCGCGACCAGGGCGACGAAGGCGATCGGACCGGCCCCGGCCGTCGCCATGGCGGCCAGGACGGTCGCGATGACCAGCAGGGCGATCCGCACCCGGGAGACCCGTACGCCGAGCGAGGAGGCCACGTCGTCACCAAGCACGAGGGCTTCGAGGCTGCGGTTGAAGGTCAGGGCGATCGGCAGCAGCACCAGGACGGCCAGACCGACCGGGACCGCGTCGCTCCACGTCCGGGAGTTGAGAGAGCCGGCCAGCCACGCAGCGGCCCGGCCGGCGTTGGTGACGTCACCGATCACCAGGAGCCAGGCCACCAAGGAGTTCGCGGCGGCTGCGATGCCGACACCGATCAGGACGACCCGGCCGGCGTCCACCACACCACGCTGGATCGAGAGCAGGCCGACGATCGTGGTGGCGAGCAGACCGCCCAGCACCGCGGCCAGTGGGATCCCGACCTTCGCGGCGACGCCTGAGATGTTGCCGCCGCCGGTGCCCGCCAGGACGATCACGGTGACGGCTGCTGCCGAGGCGCCTGAGTTGACGCCGACGATGTCCGGGCTGGCCAGGGCGTTGCGAGACAGCGTCTGCAGGAGGGCGCCGGACACGGCGAAGGCGATGCCGACGAGCAGTCCGGTGGCGACGCGGGGCATGCGGAGTTCCAGCACGACCAGGCGGGTAGCGCGGCGGCCGCCTCCGAGCAGAACGTCGACGACGTCGGCCAGCGGGAGTCTCGTCGTACCGACGCTCAGGGAGACCAGTGCGGCCGCGATGGCGAGCAGGGCGAAGGTGGTGGCCAGGGTGATGGTCCGTGGTTTCACAGGGCCACCGCCCGGCGTCGTACGACCAGGACGAAGAGTGGCGCACCGACCAGACCCAGTACGACGCCCGCCTGCACCTCGCCGGCTCCGCCGACCAGCCGGCCGACCAGATCGGCCAGGATCAGCGCGGCTGCACCGGTGAGGCCAGCGGCTGGGATGAGCCAGCTGTTGCGGGCGCCGAAGACCCGGCGAGCGACGTGACCGGCCAGCAGGCCGAGGAAGCCGATCGGTCCGCAGGCAGCGACACCGGCGGCTGTCAGCAGGCCGATCGCGAGCAGCCCGACGAAGCGCGCTCTCCGGATGGACAGACCGAGCCCCGCGGCCACGTCGTCGCCCAGCGCCAGCAGGTCGAGGTCGCGCGCGTTGACCACAGCGAGCAGCAGACCGACGACTGCGAAGGGCAGCACCTGCACTGCGACGTCCAGGCCGCGGCCGGCGACCGAACCGACGGCCCAGAACCTGTACGAGTCGAGCGTGTCCGCGTCGAGCAGGACGATCGCCGAGGTGAACGCACCGAGCAGAGCGGCCACGGCGGCACCGGTCAGCGCCAGGCCGACCGGAGTCGCGCCACTCCCCCGCGTCGCCAGCCGCTGGACGACGAAGGTTGCCGCGAGCGCGCCGACCAGGGCGAACCAGACCGTCGTACGGATCGAGTCGGCGATGCCGAGCTGCAGACCCAGGACGACGGCCAGCGCGGCGCCGGAGCTCACGCCGAAGATGCCCGGCTCGGCCAGCGCGTTGCGGGTGTGGCCCTGCATGAGCGCGCCGGCGACGCCGAGGCAGGAGCCGATCAGGACGGCGACGACCGTGCGCGGGAGGCGCAGGTCGCGGACGATCACGTCGGCGTCGGACCCGGACGGCTCGAACAGCGCCTTGACGACCGCGTCCGCGCCGAGCCAGCGGGAGCCGAGCGCGAGGCTCGCGCCGAACGCGAGGACGACGAGCAGGAGCAACAGCAGCAAGGCCACCGGCCGCGACACCCGAAACCTCACCCGGGTGATCTTAGGTGAGCCTTACCGGTCGGTGAGCGTGATCTTGATCCCGTGGAAGAAGTTAGGGCAGCCTTAGCTGGGTGCCGTAGGGTGCTGCCGTCTCGTACCGACGTTCTGAGGAGTGCTTGTGGGGATCCGCCGTCTGAGTGCCGTTCTGGTGGTGAGCGCGCTGGCGCTGGCCGGCTGTGGGTCGTCCGGTGACGAGGAGCCGGCCGCCGGCGGCGACGCCGGGGCGGGCTTCCCCCGGACCGTCGAGCACGCGATGGGCTCGACCGAGATCCCGACCAAGCCGAAGCGGGTCGTCGCGCTGGACACGAGCTTCGTGGACGCGACGCTGATCCTCGACACCCCGGTCGTCGGCTACACCGACTACCGCACGATCAACGGCGAGCTGCCGGAGTACCTGGGCGACGACCGGACGACGTACGGCAAGGAGTCGGAGTCGGTCGGCACGCTGGCCGAGCCGAACCTGGAGAAGATCGCCGCGCTGGACCCGGACCTGATCATCACCGCGAAGGTGCGGCACGAGAAGCAGTACGAGCAGCTGAAGGCGATCGCGCCGACGGTGATGTCGGAGACCACCGGGCCGACCTGGAAGGCCAACATCCGGCTGGCCGCGAAGGCGCTCGGCCAGGAGGAACTGGCCGAGAAGGAGCTGGCGTCGTACGAGGCGGCGGCCAAGACCGTCGGTGCGGCGATCAACGCCAAGGCCTCGAACCCGACGATCTCGGTGGTGCGGTTCGTCGACGGGCCGACCCGGCTCTACCAGAACGCGAGCTTCTCCGGGATCGTGCTGAAGGACGCCGGCCTGAAGCGGCCGAAGTCGCAGGACGTCGACGACTTCGCCGCCGAGATCAGCGCCGAGCGGATCAAGGACGCCGACGCGGACGCGATCTTCGTTGCGACGTACGCCGACGAGAAGGGGCTGAGCGCGAAGACCGCGGAGCAGTTCAAGGCCAACCCGCTGTGGAAGCCGCTCGCGCCGAAGGTGCACGAGGTCCCGGACATCACGTGGATGACCGCGGTCGGGCTGCAGGGCGCCTGGGTGATCCTGGACGACCTGGCCAAGACCTTCGGCGTACCGGCGCCGGTCAAGAGCTAGCCTCGGTCGGGTGACGGTGCTCGAGCGGTGGCATGTGGGGCCTTGGACGACGTCCGGTACGGCGGTCGGCGCGCCGCTGGAGCCCGGGCAGCGGCGTACTCCTGACGAGCTGAACTTCGACGTCGTCGGCCTGGCCCGCATCCTCGGCCGGCGCCTCGACGGTCGCGCGGAGCTGCAGGTCCGCCTCTGGCAGAACGAGCTGCGCCCGACGCACACCCGCCTGGTCGGCGTGCACACCCTCGCCGACCCGGCCAACGCCGAGCTCCTCCGCCAGACCGCGCTCGAGGCGTTCGCCTGGCTCAGCACACTGGCGCCGGACGGCTACGAGTTCGTCCTCACCGACGCCGTCCGCCTCCAGCCGAAGCTCGACCTCACCGCGGAGGTCGTCGCCGTCGACGCCGTCATCCAGCTGGCGGCGGACCGAGGCGACACCTACCCCGCCGACCGCCTGGCCGCGTCGCACGTCCGCCAGTCCCCCACCGGCGACTGGTCCGCGGGCGACGCGGTCTGCAACTGGTCAGGCCCGTACCCCACCGCCGACGAAGCGGTAGCCGCCGTCCGCGCCGCCCGGGTTGAGCTGGCCGACCAGCTGAGGGCGGGGGGCCACGCCGACTTGGCCGACACCGAGCCCCGCTGGAATCCGGTACCGGTCGAGCAGTCAGCCGCCGTCTGACCAGCTCTGCCGTTGTCCTGCTGTCGCGACGGCGTCAGGTCCAGCTGGCGACGAAGTAGCCGACCCCGTACGGCGCCGCGTGGTACAGCAGGTCTCCGGTGAGACCGGTCGTTGCCGCCAGCACCTGCCAGGGGGTCCGGCCGGCGGCGTGGAGCTCGGCGGCCAGGGCCGGGTCGAGCGCGGCCAGCGTGGTGGTGTCGGCGAGGTGGAGGGCCGCGGCTACGGTGCTGTCGAAGATCTCGGCGCGGGGATGCAGGTGGACCGGTGAGTGCTCACTGCGGCGGGCCGAGCCGTCGCCCATGATGAGGAGCGCCAGCCGATCGTTGCTATTGGCAAGTTCTCGGCCGAGCGCCAGGCAGTCGGCGGGCGGCGTGGACGCGCTGATCGAGCGGTAGCTCCGCGGCAGGCCGGCGGCCTTGGACTGGTTGAGCAGCCAGGCGCCGACCGTCAGCGACAGCGGCAAGGTCGGCGTACCGGTGCCCACCTGCAGCGCAGCGCCGTACGGCGTGAAGCTGCCGGCCGCGTCGGCGTCGTACTGGGCGGCAACAGGCCCGGTGCCGACGACGACCAGCCGGTCGGCGGTCGCCAGCTTGTCGACGGCGGCCAGGCACGAAGCGCGAAGGTCGTCGAGGTCCGACGCGGCGCCACTCGCGACCTCGGGGACGAGCAACGGCGGATGCGGGCAGACGGCCGCGGCGACGACTGGCATTTCAGGCCTCGCGCAGGTAGCGGAAGAAGAGGTAGCCGTCGTCGCCGGCCAGGACCGTGTGCAGCACGTACCCGCGCGTCTGGGTCGCGGTCGGGCCCGCGGTGATGCGGCCGGAGCCAGGACCGGCCAGGATCGGCGCCAGCGACAGGCACATCTCGTCGATCAGGTCGGCCTCGGTCAGCGCGCCCTGCAGGTGCGGACCGCCCTCGGTGAGGATCTGCGGCAGCCCGCGCTCGACGAGCGTCTTGACGACGTCGTGCAGGTCGACCCCGGCGTGCCCGCAGACCACCACGTCGGCGACCTCGCTCAGCGCCTCGCGCGCTTCGACCGGCGAGGCCGGGTGCGTGAAGATGATCGGCCGCTCCGGCGCGTCGGCGAGGTAGCGCGCCGACGGTTCGAGGGTGAGCCGCGAGGACACGATGGCCAGGGTCGGGTTCTCCGCTAGGCCGCGCTCGACCCGCCAGGCCCGCCGCTCGGCGTTCAGCCGCAGCGCGTTGTAGTGCTCGTCGCGAACCGTGCCCGCGCCGACCAGGACGACGTCGCTGAGCATCCGCAGCTTGCCGAAGATCTCCTGGTCGGCCGGGCCGGACAGCGCCTTCGACTTGCCGTCGATCTCGACCGCGCCGTCCAGGGTGGTGACGAAGTTGCTGCGCAGGTGCGGCACCGACCGGTCCTCGACCTGGTACGCCGCGATCACCTCCGCCTCGCTGAGGTCGGACAGTCGCTGCATCAGGCCAGGCTCCTTCGGGTTCCGGCGGGTTGCTTCGCGCCGCGCAGGACGGCGATCAGGTCGAGCGCCTGCCGAGCGGCGGGTACGTCGTGCACCCGGAACACCCGGGCGCCGAGCCAGGCCGACACGCTCAGCGCGGCCAAGGTACCGGACCCGCGTTGACCCGGCGGCAGGTCGAGCGTCTCGCCGATGAAGTCCTTGTTCGACACCGCGACCAGGACCGGCCAGCCGGTCGCGACCAGCTCGTCCAGACGGCGGGTCAGCTCGAGCGACTGCAGCGTGTTCTTGCCGAAGTCGTGGGTCGGATCGATCACGATCGCGTCCCGCCGTACGCCGGCCGCGACGGCCTGCTCGGCCAGCGCTGTCGTCGTCCGGATCACGTCGGCGACCACGTCGTCGTACGCCATCCGGTGCGGGTCGGTGCGTGGCGTCAGGCCGCCGACGTGGCTGCAGACCAGCCCGGCGCCGGTCGCCGCAGCGGCGGCCGCCATCTCGGGGTCGGCGCCGGCCCAGGTGTCGTTGATCAGGTCCGCGCCGGCCTCGCCGACCCGGCGGGCGACGCCGCTGCGGTAGGTGTCGACGCTGATCACCAGGTCAGGATGACGAGCACGGATCCCCGCGACGAAGTCGACGGTCCGGCGCAGCTCCTCGGTCTCGCTGACCGGTTCGCCGTACCCGGCCTTGACGCCGCCGATGTCGACCAGGTCGGCGCCGTCGTCGACCGCCTGCGCGATCGCGTCGTAGGCCTTGTCGGTGGCGAACGTCGCACCGCGGTCGTAGAAGGAGTCGGGCGTCCGGTTGACGATCGCCATCACCGCGAACTGCCCCGGCCCGAACTCGCGCCGGCCCAGCCGCAGCACGCCCGCCGCCGTCAGTTCGTCCGCCACGACGCCGACTCTAACCGGTGCGTTCCAGGCCGTCGGGGAAACCCGTGACGAGTGAGCCACATATCCTATAGGATCTCTGACGAGCAGTCTTTTGCGTTCCGCCTCCGCACCAAGAACGGGTCTCCTATGCCGCGCTTCACCGAGTTCGAGACGTACGACGTCCGCTTCCCCACCTCCCGGGACCTGGACGGCTCCGACGCGATGAACGCCGACCCGGACTACTCCGCGGCGTACCTGATCGTGCGCACCGACGCCGGCGACGGGCTCGAGGGCCACGGCTTCGCGTTCACCATCGGCCGCGGCAACGACGTGCAGACCGCGGCGATCGAGGCGCTGCGCGACCACCTGGTCGGGCTCGACGTCGACGCGACGCTGAACGACCTCGGCGGGTTCTGGAAGTCGCTCGTGCACGACTCGCAGCTGCGCTGGCTGGGCCCGGAGAAGGGCGTCATGCACATGGCGATCGGCGCGGTCGTCAACGCGGTCTGGGACCTGGCCGCCAAGCGGGCCGGCGTCCCGCTGTGGAAGCTGCTGTCCGACCTGAGCCCGGAGCAGATCGTCGACCTGGTCGACTTCCGCTACCTCAGCGACGCGCTCACCCGCGACGAGGCGCTGGAGATCCTGCGCAAGGCCGAGCCCGGGCGCGCCGAGCGCGAGCAGCAGCTGCGCGAGCGCGGCTACCCGGCGTACACCACGACGCCCGGCTGGCTCGGGTACGACGACGAGAAGCTGGTCCGGCTCTGCCGCGAAGCGGTGGCCGACGGGTTCACCCAGATCAAGCTGAAGGTCGGCGCCGACCTCGACGACGACATCCGCCGGATGCGGCTGGCCCGCGAGGCCGTCGGCCCGGACATCCGGATCGCGATCGACGCCAACCAGCGCTGGGACGTCGCCGACGCGATCACCTGGGTGCGGGCGCTGGCGCCGTACGACGTGTGGTGGGTCGAGGAACCGACCAGCCCCGACGACATCCTCGGGCACGCCGCGATCGCGCGCGGGATCGCGCCGATCCGGGTCGCCACCGGTGAGCACGTGCAGAACCGAGTCGTGTTCAAGCAGCTGCTGCAGGCGGGGTCGCTGGAGTTCGTGCAGATCGACTCCGCCCGCGTGGCCGGCGTGAACGAGAACGTCGCGATCCTGCTGCTGGCCGCGAAGTTCGGCGTCCCGGTCTGCCCGCACGCCGGTGGCGTCGGGCTGTGCGAGCTGGTCCAGCACCTGTCGATGTTCGACCTCGTGGCGGTCAGTGGTAGTACAGACCAGCGAGTGATCGAGTACGTCGACCACCTGCACGAGCACTTTCTCGACCCGGTGGTGATCGAGGCGGGGCACTACGTCGCGCCGACGCGTCCCGGGTACAGCGCGGAGATGGAGGCCGGCACGTTGCGCGACTTCCGGTTCCCCGCGGGCAAGGTCTGGACCGAATCGAAGGAGCAGTCGAAGTGACGGATTTCGCCGGCCTCAAGGCCGTGGTGACCGGTGGCGCGTCGGGCATCGGCCTGGCCGCCGCCTCCCAGCTGGCCGCGCGGGGCGCCGAGGTGGTCGTGTTCGACCTCAAGCCGGACGTGCCCGCGCCGCTGAGCGGCATCGCGGCCGACGTCACCGACGACCAGTCCGTGCGGGACGCGGTCGCCGCGGCGGCGCTGCGGCTCGGCGGGATCGACGTCCTGGTGAACAACGCCGGGATCGGCGCCCAAGGCGACGTCACGGTGAACGACGACGAGGAGTGGCACCGCGTCTTCGACGTGAACGTGGTCGGGATCGCGCGGGTGACGCGAGCGGTGCTGCCGTACCTGCGGCGTTCGTCGGCCGCCGCGATCGTCAACACGTGCTCGATCGCCGCGACGGCCGGCCTGCCGAACCGCGCGGTGTACAGCGCGAGCAAGGGCGCCGTCCTGGCGTTGACGATGGCAATGGCCGCCGATCACGTCCGCGAAGGCGTGCGGGTGAACTGCGTGAACCCCGGTACGGCGGACACGCCGTGGGTCGGGCGGCTGCTGGACTCGGCGTCCGATCCCGACGCCGAGCGCGCGGCGCTGGAGGCTCGGCAGCCGATGGGCCGGTTGGTTTCGGCGGACGAGGTCGCGAACGCGATCGTCTATCTGGCGAGCCCGTTGTCGGGTTCGACGACCGGTACGGCGCTGGCGGTGGACGGCGGGATGCAGAACCTGCGGCTGCCCGCGGCGCGCAACTGAGCGGCGTACTGTCTGTGTCGCTTTGTCCTTCGGTGGAAAGGTGATGTGCTCGTGAAGATCTTCCCCACGGACCTGCGGATCGGTCTGGGCGGTGCTCCCCTGGCCGGGCTGTTCACGCCGATCTCCGACGCCGACGCGATCGCGACGGTCGAGGCGGCGTGGGAGGAGGGCTGGCGGTTCTACGACACCGCGCCGCACTACGGCCTCGGGCTGGCCGAGGAACGCCTCGGCGCGGCGCTGGCCGGCAAGCCGCGGGACGAGTACACGCTGTCGAGCAAGGTCGGCCGGATCATCTACGAGGCCGACACCGAGGCGGCCGACGACGAGGGCTTCGCGGTGACGTCGAAGCGCCGCCGGCGCTGGGACTTCAGCCGCGACGGCGTCCTGCGCAGCATCGAGGACTCGCTGCGCCGGATCGGCACCGACCGGCTCGACATCGTGTTCGTGCACGACCCCGACGACCACTACGAGGAGGCGGTCGCGACCGCGTTCCCGACGCTGATCGAACTGCGCGAGCAGGGCGTGATCGGCGCGATCGGGTCGGGGATGAACCAGTCCGCGATGCTCACCCGGTTCGTCCGCGAGGTGGACGTCGACGTGATCATGCTGGCCGGGCGGTACACGCTGATCGACCCCGACGGGCTCGACGACGTCCTGCCGGCCTGCGTCGAGAACGACACCCAGGTGATCGCCGTCGGCGTCTTCAACTCCGGGCTGATGGCGCAGCCGCGGCCGGCGTCGGACGCGACGTTCAACTACGCGCCGGCTTCTCAGCCGTTGGTCGAGAAGGCCAACCGGCTGGCGGACGTGTGCGAGGCGCACGGGATAACGCTGCCCTCGGCCGCGCTGGCGTTCCCGCTGTTCCACCCGGCGGTGGCCGGGATCGCGGTCGGGTGCCGGTCGGCGGCTGAGGTGCACGCGAACGCGGCGCTGTCGCGGGTCGAGGTGCCTGCTGCTTTCTGGGCGGATCTGAAGGCGGCGGGGTTGCTGCGGGAGGACGCGCCGACGCCTGCGTGATCTCGTACGGGCTGAGCTCCTGGTACGGCGTACCGGAGCTCAGCTCACCTGGGACGACGGGGCCGTGTAGGTGTTGCAGACGGCAAGGTTCGGCCGGTCGAACGCGCGGCGCGACCAGATGCCGTGGTTGCGCGTGCTGCCGTGGTCGCGGGCGCCGGTGTCGGCCCGGTCGCCGGTGTTGTTGACGACGTACAGCCACTGGGTGCGCAGGGCGCCGCGGATCCCGTAGCTGGCCTTGTTGGCGCCGAGGAACAGGTTGCCGAGGCAGGAGGCCTGGAGCTCCAGCCGCCGGTCCACCTCGAGCTCGGCCGCCTTGCTCGAGGCGTTGTAGCCGAGCCGCCGTGACGCCCGCAGGATGCCGGTCATCTGCTGCACCGCGTGGCCGTACTCGTGCGCCGCCGCGTGCGACCCGACCGCCCGGCTGAAGGTCTGCGACTGCTTCCAGTACTCGATGTCGAGGTCGGCCTTCATGTACATCGTGTGGTTCGTCGGGCAGTAGAAGGCCAGCGCCTGGATGGCGGTCCCGCACGGCGAGCTGCCGTTGGTCGCGATCGAGATCAGCCCTGGCGGACGGAACTGGTACCCGGCCGCGGTCACGTGCCGCCGCCAGGCGCGGTCCATGCAGGCCCGCAGGGACCGGTAGTACGCCAAGGAGCCGGCCTGGTTGCCGAGTCCGGACCTCGACTCCCGGCATCCGACCGAGGCCTGCGTCCCGGTCCGGTAGAGCTTGTTCGCCGAGGCGATCTGCCACGGCGTCAGCACCGGCGCCGGCTTGGGCGACGGCTTCGTGGTCGGCCGCGTCGTCGGCTTGGTCGTCGGCCGCGTCACCGGCGGCTCACTCGTTGCCTCCGGCACCGTAGGGCTGTCCTCGACCGTCGGCTCGTACGATGGCTGCGCCACCGGAGGCGTGGCCGACGAGTCGGCCTTCCCCGCCAGTGAGAAGCCCACGCCCACCACCACAGCGCCGAGCACAGCCAGCCCACCGACCACGGCCAGCACGACAATCCCAGCCCCCCGCCGCTTCTTCGGCGGCTGAGGCATCGGCCCCCACCCGAACCCCTGCTGCCCAGGCCCGTACGGCGCGGCGGCGTACTGCGGCCCGCCGTACTGCCCCGGCGGCGGTCCACCCGGCGGCGGGTACTGCGCCTGCTGAGGCGGGTAGTACTGCCCAGGCGGCGGCTGCGGCGGCGGGTACTGCCCGGCCCCCTGCGACCCAGCCCCTTGGCCGTACTGCCCAGGCGGCCCCCACTGCTGACCAGCCGGCGGTCCGTGGTTCGGCGGATTCTGCCCGGGAGGTCCCCACTGCTGACCAGACAACTCGGCTCCTTCGCCCGTGAACCCGGCCCCAGTACCGGTCCCGGAAGCGTAGAAGCCCAGGGGGCCAGGCCTGCCTCGGCAGTCCTGCCGGGCCGCTGCCGGGTCAGGAGGTCTGGCGTGGAGTGGGGTCGCCGAGCATGACCTGTTGGCGGCGGGTGCCGTTGAGGGTCGTGGTCAGCCAGGTGGCGAGGACCGCGGCCCGGTTGGTAACAGGACCGGCCGCGGGGTACCGCAAGCCCGCCGAAAGCTCATGCACGGAGGAGGGCGGACAGATGGCAGCACGCAGACGGTACGCCGTAGCAGCCTCGAGCCAGTGGACCGACGAGGAGGGCACCCGCCTGCCCGGCGGCGAGGTGCACGCCTGGGAACAGGGCCTCAACCAGACGGTCTGCGGCCTCCCCCTCCACCGCGCACGGCTACGCCGCTTCCCCCACGTCGCCTGGGAGGACACCTTCGTGGAAACCGGCGGCGCGGCAGACGAGGTCCGCCGCCAGTGCCCCCGCTGCGCCGCCGTAGCCGGCAAACGAGCCTCCGACCTGGGCCCCCGCTGGCACCGAACCAACCCCCGCCCTTGAGCGAGTCGGCGTACGGCATCTGACTGACCTACAGACAGGTGACGGTTGTCGGCCTAGGTTCCACGGATGACAACGGAATTACCGCCGCGGCTCAAGCCGCTGGTCAAGCAGTACGAGGAATGTGCGCAAGGCCCAGTGACCTACTCGCCCACCTCCTGGGCGAAGGACTGGCCGAACGGCGCCATCCGCTACTTGCAGAGCCTGCAAGGCGAGCACACCGAACCTGCGGACCGCGGTAGACGAACGGTCGACCGCAGGCACCTGCTGCTGGCATGCCAACGGATGGATCTGGACGACGAGCTCAGCGTCCTCCAGACCTTCGTGCTGGTGATGGCTTGGGGCGGTGGCATGGGCAGCAGGACGATCTACAACACCCGGCTGGCCCTCGCCGATCCTGCTGGGGCCTACCAGATGCTCAGCAGGACAGCGAGGACGCTCCGGGACGCCGGGGACTCCACCGACTTGGTGGAGGTTTACGACGCATGGCGGCTGCACCGGGTCGGGCGTGCGTTCTTCACCAAGTGGTTTGCCTTTGCGGGGTACGTCGAGCATCGGAAGTGGCAACCGCTGATCCTCGATCGCAGGGTGTTCAGGACGCTCAACGACACGCTCGAGGTCAGCACCGAGACTCTCGCCGGGGTGAAGTCGCGCGCTCGCCGATACCACGCGTACGTCGAGGCGATGCACGCGTGGTCACCCGAGTTCGGTCTGACGGCGAGTGAGTTGGAGTGGATCCTGTTCAGGCACAACGGGGACTCACTCACCTAGTACGTCGTCAGCGGTTGCCTCGGTGGGAGTAGCGGGGCGTGGGTGGCCGGGCTCGTGCCGGCCTGAGGGTGTGGGCTGGGGAGGGTTGCGGGCTCGGGTGGGGCTGCTGGGTGGGGTCTTTGGGGATGCAGCGGAGGCTGCCGGCTCGGCGCATGTCAGAGGGGGTCGATCTCTTGGAGGTGGTTGTCCTCTATGGACAGCCAGCGCGTGATGCCCAGGTCGCGCAGGAACGGGAGGTCGTGGCTGGCGATCAGGAGGGCGCCTTGGTACGACGACAGGGCTGCCTGGAGTTGAGTGATGCTGGCCAGGTCGAGGTTGTTCGTGGGCTCGTCGAGCATGAGGAACTGGGGTGGGGGCTCGGCGAGGAGGAGGGCGGCAAGGGTGGCCCGGAAGCGTTCTCCGCCGGAGAGGGTTCTGACGGGCTGGTCGGCGGAGCGGCCTCGGAAGAGGAAGCGGGCGAGGCGTGCTCGCCGGTCGTTGTTGTCGGTGCCGGGGGCAAGGATCGCCAGGTTGTCGGCGATCGAGAGGTCGTCCTGGAGGAGGTCCAGGCGTTGCGGTAGAAGGCGCGACGGGACGAGCGGGAGGTGCTGCTCGGCGATCGCGTGGAGCAGGGTGGACTTGCCGGCGCCGTTCGGGCCGGTCAGGGCGATCCGTTCGGGGCCGCGGATCTCCAGGTTCGCGATCAAACCGGTGCGGAGCTCCAGGTCCCGCAGGCGCAGGGCGACGCGGCCGTTGGGGATCGCGGTGTCGGGGAGATCGACCCGGATGTGGTCGTCGTCGTGGATCTTCTCCTCGGCCTCGGCCAGCGCGTCCTGGGCGGCTTCGAGCCGTTCGCTGTGCATGCCGAGGTGCTTGCCCGCCGACACCTGCGACGAGCGTTTCATCGCGCCGGCGGCCATCTTCGCCACGCTGCCCGACTCGAAGGCGCGGCGCCCGCCCGCCTGGCGGCGTTCGATCTTCGTCCGCGCCTCGATGAGTTCGCGCTTCTGGCGCTTCACGTCGGACTCGGCCGCGCGCATCATCCGCTCGGCCGCCTCCTGCTCGACGGCGACGGCTTCCTCGTACGCCGTGAGGTTGCCGCCGTACCAGGTCAGGTCGCCCTTGCGCAGCTCGCCGATCTGGTCGACGCGGTCGAGCAGCTCGCGGTCGTGGCTGACCACGAGCAGCGCGCCGCGAAACGCGTCCACCGCGTCGTACAGGTGCCGGCGGGCGCGCAGGTCCAGGTTGTTGGTGGGTTCGTCGAGCAGCAGGACGTCGGGGCGGCGGAGCAGTTCGGCGGCCAGGCCGAGCAGGATCGTCTCGCCGCCGGACAGTTCGCCGACCGAACGGTCGAGGGTGATCGCTCCGAGGCCGAGCTTGCCGAGCATCGCCTCGGCGCGCTCCTCGACGTCCCAGTCGTCGCCGACGCGGGCGAAGTTCGCCTCGGAGGCGTCGCCGGACTCGATCGCGCTGATCGCCGTCCGGACGTCGGCGATGCCGAGCGCCGCGTCGACGCGCAGCGAGGTGTCGAGGGTGAGGTCCTGCGGCAGGTAGCCGAGCTCGCCGCTGACGCGGATCGCGCCGCGTTGTGGGGTCAGGCGTCCGGCGATCAGCCGCAGCAGCGTCGACTTGCCGGCGCCGTTGCGGCCGACCAGTCCGGAGCGCGCCGGTCCGGCGGCGAAGGACAGGCCGTCGAACAGGACGTCACCGTCGGGCCAGGCGAAGAAGAGGTCGTTGCACGTCAAAGAGACAGTCATCAGGGTGTACTCCGAGATCTCGAACGAGACCGCGCACCGACCGGTGGCGATCAACCGCTGCTGAAGAGAGACCTCAGTTCGACAACCCGCACCCCTGACATGGACAACAGGACACCACCAAGGCTAGCGAGGCAGACGTCGACCGGCCAAGAGATTTACGGCGCTTTGCGGAGCCAGGACTCGACACCCGCGATGTGGGCGGTCATCCACGCCCGGGCGGCTTCCGCGTCGCCCTGTTCGAGCGCGTCCAGGATGGCGGTGTGTTCGGCGAGGGTGCGTTCGACGGCGCCGGCCTGGGTGACGCCGCGCCAGATGCGGGCGCGCTGGGTGGCGCCGGAGACGCCGTCGAGCAGCGAGCAGACGACGGCGTTGCCGGTCGCTTCGGCGATGCCGCGGTGGAAGCGCAGGTCGTTCACCACCAGCTCGTCGACGTCCGCGGCCGGTGACAGGTCGCTGGTGAGCAGCCGCAGGTTGGTGAGCTGCTCCGGTGAGATCCGGGCCGCCGCGAGCGCCGCGACGCCGGGCTCGAGCAGTCGGCGTACCTCGAAGAACTGCAAGACCGAGTCGTCGCGGTGCAGGTCGACCATGAAGCTCAGCGCGTCGAGCAGGTGCGCCGACGTCAGGCTGGTCACATACGTGCCGTCGCCGTGCCGGACGTCGAGCACGTTGACCAGCGTCAGCGCCTTGACCGCCTCGCGCAGCGAGTTCCGCGACAGGCCGAGCCGGGCGGCCAGGTCCGCCTCCTTCGGCAGCCGGTCCCCTGGGCCCAGCTCGCCGGAGGTGATCATCTCCTTGATCTTGACGATCGCCTCATCCGTCAGCGCCATCGGATCAGTATGCCGCCGCACCGGCGCCGTCACCCGCACCTACCATCGAGTTGTGGTGACCAGTCCCGGCTACTCCGGCAAACCGCTGGCCGCGAAGCTCGGGATCAAGCCCGGGTACGCCGTGCTGCTGGACCACGCGCCCGAGGGCTTCGTGATCGAGGGACTCCCGGACGGCGTCACCCCGCTCACCAGGCCGGGCCGCGCCGAGCTGGACCTCACCCTGACCTTCTGCCCGGACCGCAAGCGCCTCGCCACCCGGCTCCCGCAACTGCTGGCCAGGACCACCACGAACGGGACGATCTGGGTCGCCTGGCCGAAGCGGTCGTCCGGCGTACCGACCGATCTGGACGAGAACGGCGTTCGCGAACTGGCCCTGCCGCTCGGCGTCGTGGACGTGAAAGTGTGCGCGGTCGACGCCACCTGGTCCGGGCTCAAACTGGTCCGGCGACTGGCCAATCGGTGAGAACTGGACTGATCCGCTGCGTGACGTTGACCACACTTTTGCGCACGCTCGGTCATCACCCGGGGCGAACGCGCAGTTGCATACAGTGGGCACCCAGGCGTAGCGCAGGCTCCGGAACAATCGGCGAACACCCCTGGAACCCCACGTCTGCAACGCGTCCCGCAGTCCGGCCGCCCCACGAAACCGGCGCCGGCGGCGGTGCCGCGGGCAACAACGCTGAAACACCCGAAACACAGGTGTTCCAGGGCTCGGTCGATCAACGCACGGCGGCGGAACCACTCGACACACTGGTCCGGTGGTCCCGGGCTGTAGATCGGTTGCTGCTGCTATTAGCCTTGCCTCGGGAGCACCCCCATAACTCCCGTAGTCATAACAGTGGTACCGGACCCGCAATCGGAAGAGGCGAACTGCCCAGTGGCCACCGAGCCATCAGACACAAATCCCCTTGCAGCCTTCGGAGCGAACGAATGGCTGGTCGACGAGATGTACGAGAAGTACCAGCAGGATCCGAAGTCCGTGGATCCGGCGTGGAGCAACTTCTTCAAGGATTACAGCCCGGGTGACGCGAAGCCGGTGAACACCGCCCCGTCCGACGCTCCCCGACCCGATGCGGTGTCCGACAACAAGACGCCCGAGGCCGCCGGCCGCGGTACGGCGGCGACCGCGCCCGCCGCGAGCAAGCCGGCCGCGCAGGCCGCCGCCGCGGCGCCGGCCCCGGCCGCGCCGGCGACGACCGCGACCCAGAGCCAGACCCAGCCAGCCCAGACCAAGCCCGCAGCAGCGGCCCAGCAGCAGACCGCGCCCGCGGCCGGCGGCGCCCCGACCGGAGGAACGGTGAACCAACCGCCCACAGCGCAGCCCAAGCCCGCTCCCGCGACCAGCACGGACGCGGAGCGGAAGATCCTGCGGGGCGCGCCGGCCCGGACCGCCCAGAACATGGAGCTCAGCCTCCAGGTCCCGACCGCGACCAGCGTCCGCCAGGTGCCGGTCAAGCTGCTGATCGACAACCGGATCGTCATCAACAACCACCTCAAGCGCGCTCGCGGTGGCAAGATCTCGTTCACCCACCTGGTCGGCTGGGCGCTGGTCAAGGCGCTCAAGACGCTGCCGGAGATGAACGCGTCGTACGACGAGACCGAGGGCAAGCCGACGCTGGTCCAGCCCGAGCACATCAACCTCGGCCTGGCCATCGACATGCAGAAGCCGGACGGCACCCGCCAGCTGCTGGTGCCGTCGATCAAGGCGACCGAGTCGATGACGTTCGCCGAGTTCTGGATGGCCTACGAGGACATCGTCCGCCGGGCCCGCGACAACAAGCTCGCGCTGCCGGACTTCCAGGGCACCACGATCAGCCTGACCAACCCGGGCACGATCGGCACGCAGCACTCGGTGCCGCGGCTGATGAGCGGCCAGGGCTGCATCATCGGCGTCGGCGCGATGGAGTACCCGACCGAGTACCAGGGTGCGGCCGAGGAGACGATGGCCAAGCTCGCGGTCAGCAAGGTGATGACGCTGACCTCGACGTACGACCACCGGATCATCCAGGGCGCGCAGTCGGGTGAGTTCCTGCGCCGCCTGCACCAGCTGCTGCTGGGCGCCGAGGGCTTCTACGACGAGATCTTCCAGAGCCTGCGGATTCCGTACGAGCCGATCCGCTGGGCCGCCGACCTCCCGCACAGCCACGAGGAGGACATCAGCAAGCAGGCCCGGATCCTGGAGCTGATCCACGCCTACCGCGTGCGCGGCCACATCATGGCCGACACCGACCCGCTGGAGTACAAGCAGCGCAGCCACCCCGACCTCGACGTCGCGACCCACGGCCTGACGCTGTGGGACCTGGACCGCGAGTTCGCGACCGGCTCGTTCGGGGCCGCGACCGACCGCCGGTTCATGAAGCTGCGCGAGATCCTCGGCATCCTGCGCGACTCGTACTGCCGCACCACCGGTATCGAGTACATGCACATCCAGGACCCCGAGCAGCGCAAGTGGCTGCAGGAGCGGATCGAGCGGCCGCACACCAAGCCGCCGCGCGAGGAGCAGCTGCGGATCCTGGCCAAGCTGAACGAGGCCGAGGCGTTCGAGACCTTCCTGCAGACCAAGTACGTCGGCCAGAAGCGGTTCTCGCTGGAGGGTGGCGAGACGACCATCCCGCTGCTCGACGAGATCTGCGAGGAGGCCGCCGGCGCCGGCCTCGACGAGGTCGTGATCGGCATGGCGCACCGCGGCCGGCTGAACGTGCTGGCGAACATCGTGGGCAAGTCGTACGGCCAGATCTTCCGCGAGTTCGACGGCAACATCGACCCGCGGACGGTCCAGGGGTCCGGTGACGTCAAGTACCACCTGGGCGCCGAGGGCGAGTTCGTCTCGGAGTTCGGCGACAAGATCAAGGTGTCGGTGGCGGCCAACCCGTCGCACCTGGAGACCGTCGACCCGGTGCTCGAGGGCATCGTCCGGGCCAAGCAGGACATCCTCGACCAGGGCGCCGCGTTCCCGGTGCTGCCGGTCCTCGTCCACGGTGACGCGGCCTTCGCCGGCCAGGGCGTCGTGGCCGAGACGCTGAACCTGTCGCAGCTGCGCGGGTACCGCACCGGCGGCACGATCCACGTGATCGTCAACAACCAGGTCGGGTTCACCACCTCGCCGGCCTCGTCGCGCTCGTCGATGTACTGCACCGACGTCGCGCGGATGGTCCAGGCGCCGATCTTCCACGTGAACGGCGACGACCCCGAGGCCTGTGTCCGGGTCGCCGACCTGGCCTTCGAGTACCGCCAGGCGTTCAACAAGGACGTCGTGATCGACCTGGTCTGCTACCGCCGCCGCGGTCACAACGAGGGCGACGACCCGTCGTTCACCCAGCCGCTGATGTACGACCTGATCGAGCAGAAGCGCTCGGTGCGCAAGCTCTACACCGAGGCCCTGATCGGCCGTGGCGACATCACCGTCGAGGAGGCCGAGCAGGCGATGCGCGACTTCCAGCAGCGGCTGGAGCGCGTGTTCACCGAGGTCCGCGAGGCGAAGAGCCAGCCGGACACCCCGGCGCCGTACGTCACCGTCCCGGTCTACCCGGACAAGCCGGAGGGCCCGGACGCGACCGCGACCACGCCGGAGGTGCTGAAGAAGATCGCCGACGCGTACACCACGCTGCCGGAGGGCTTCACCGCGCACCCGAAGGTGATGCCGCAGCTGCAGCGCCGCGCCGCCGCGATCACGCAGGGCCCGGTCGACTGGGCCAGCGCGGAGATGACGGCGTTCGGTTCGCTGCTGCTGGCCGGTCGCCCGGTCCGGCTGGCCGGTCAGGACAGCCGCCGCGGCACGTTCGTGCAGCGGTTCGCGGCCGTCATCGACCGGGTCAACGGGCAGGACTACGTCCCGCTGCAGAACCTGGACGAGAACCAGGCGAACTTCTACGTCTACGACTCGCTGCTCAGCGAGTACGCCGCCCTCGGCTTCGAGTACGGCTACTCGGTGGCCCGGCCGGACGCGCTGACGCTGTGGGAAGCCCAGTTCGGTGACTTCGTGAACGGCGCCCAGTCGATCATCGACGAGTACATCTCGGCCGGTGAGGCGAAGTGGGGCCAGAAGTCCGGTGTCGTGCTGCTGCTGCCGCACGGCTACGAGGGCCAGGGCCCGGACCACTCCTCGGCCCGGATCGAGCGCTTCATGGCGCTGTGCGCGGAGAACGCGATGACCGTGGCGCAGCCGTCGACGCCGGCGTCGTACTTCCACCTGCTGCGCCGCCACACCCTCGGCGAGGAGCACAACCCGCTGATCGTCTTCACGCCGAAGCAGCTGCTGCGGCGCAAGGAAGCGGTGTCGCAGCCCGAGGAGCTGACCAGCGGCGCGTTCCGGCCGGTGCTCGGCGACACGGAGGCCGAGGCCACCGCGGCGACCGTCGAGCGGGTCATCCTGTCGTCCGGCCGGATCGCGTACGACCTGTTCGCGGAGCGGAAGAAGACCGAGACCGACAAGATCAGCACCGCGGTGGTCCGGGTCGAGCAGCTCTACCCGCTGCCGGCCGAGGAGATCAAGGCGGAGCTGGCCAAGTACCCGAACACGACCGAGGTCCGTTGGGTGCAGGACGAGCCGGCCAACCAGGGTCCGTGGCCGTTCATGGCGCTGAACCTGACCGAGCACCTGGGCGGCAAGCCGTTCTACCGGGTGTCCCGGCCGGCCATGTCGGCGACGTCGGTGGGCTCGATGGGCGCGCACCAGGCCGAGCAGCAGACGCTGCTGAAGCAGGCGTTCAGCTGACGTGTACTTCACCGACCGAGGGATCGAGGAGCTCGAGGGCCGGCGTGGCGAGGAGGATGTCTCGCTGGCCTGGGTGGCCGAGCGGCTGCGTGAGTTCGTCGACCTGAATCCCGAGTTCGAGACGCCGATCGAGCGGTTCGCCACCTGGCTGGCCCGCCTCGACGACGAGGACGACTGAGCTGTTCCGTTTGTAGGGTGAGCGAATGCCCTTCGCCGACCATCCCGTACGCCGGGTGGCCGCGGCGGAGGGCGTTTCGCTGTCCGGGGCCTGGCCGCACACGATTCCCGCCGTACGGCAACTGCTGACCGACGGGCTGGACCTCGGGCCGGGGGTCACGTTCCTGGTCGGTGAGAACGGCGCGGGGAAGTCGACGCTGGTGGAGGCTGTGGCGGTCGGGTTCGGGATGTCGCCGGAGGGCGGGTCGACGGGCGCGCGGCTGACCACGCGGGCGAGCGAGTCGTCACTGTCCGACGACCTCGTGCTGACGCGGGGCGCCGGCGCTTCGAAGGCCGGGTTCTTCCTGCGGGCCGAGACGATGCACAACTTCTACACGTACCTGGAGCAGAACCCGGGTCAGCGCCCGGAACCGGTGTTCCACGAGCTGAGCCACGGCGAGAGCTTCCTGTCGCTGATCGAGGACCGCTTCACCCGCCGGGGTTTCTACTGCCTGGACGAGCCCGAGTCGGCGCTGTCGTTCTCGTCCAGTCTCGCGGTGGTCGGCGTTCTGAAGCAGCTGGCCGACAGCAAGTCCCAGGTGCTGTGCGCGACGCACTCCCCCGTCATCGCCGCCCTGCCGGGGGCGACGATCCTCGAGGTCGGCGAGTGGGGCATCCGGGAGTCGGCCTGGGAGGACCTGCAGTTGGTCCAGAACTGGCGCGCCTACCTGCGGCACCCCGAGCAGTACCTGCGGCACATCCTCTAAGTCGTCCGGCGCCGCGCCTGGTGGGAGTGCCGCCCTGTGCTCAGTGGACGACCACGACCTGCTGGTCCGCCGGCTGCGGCTGGAACTCGCGCTGCCAGGGCCTGACCACAGCGAGCAGGGTGATCAGGGACAGGGCCAGGCCGCCCGACATCACCACGGCCATCGCGACCGCGTCGGTGCCGAGGGCACCGACCAGTGGTGCGGCGACCGCGCCGATACCGAACTGGACCGCGCCCAGCAGGGCCGCCGCGGTGCCCGCCGCCTCGCCGTGGCGCGACAGCGCCAGCGCCGGCGCGTTCGGAAGGGCCAGGCTGGCGGCGAAGAGGGCCGCCCAGACCGGGACGAGGATGCCGACCAGACCGCCCACGCTCAGGGTCGCGGTCAGCAGCAGTGCGACCCCGGCCAGTGCGGCGAGGACGGCGCCCGCGGTGAGCACCTGCTCAGGCTCCCAGCGCTTCAGCAGCACCGGGTTGAGCTGGGTCGCCGCGACCAGCAGCAGCCCGCCCACGCCGAACAGCAGTCCGAAGGTCTGGCTGCTCACGCCGAACTGTTCCTGGAACACGAACGACGCTCCCGCGACGTACCCGAACACGCCGGTCATCGCCAGACCGGCCACGAGAGTGAGCCCGACGAAGACCCGGTCGCGGACCAACTGTCCAGCCGTGCGAGCGATCTGCGCCGGCCCGAACGGCCGACGGCCGGCCGGCGGCAGGGTCTCCGGGAGCGTCAGCGCCACCAGCAGCATCAGCAGGACGCCGAGCACGGCCAGTACGACGAACAGGCCTTGCCACGGGAGCGCCACCAGCAGGGCGCCACCGACGGTGGGAGCGAACACCGGCGCGACGCCGATGACAAGCATCAGCCTCGACAGCAAGGTCGCCGCCGCGCGGCCGACGTACAGGTCACGGACGATCGCCAGTGCGACCACGGAGCCCGCGGCGGCGCCGACCCCCTGCAGGACCCGGAACACCGACAACATCTCCACGGTCGGCGAGACCGCGCAGAGCACGGAGGCCAGCACGTGCAGCCCCGCTCCCGCGATCAACGGCCGCCGGCGGCCGAGGGTGTCGGAGAGCGGACCCACCAGCAGTTGACCGACGGCGAGGCCCGCGAAGGTCCCGGTCAAGGTGAACTGGACCGCGGTCGCGGAGGCCGCGAGGTCGGTGGTGATCGACGGCAGCGCCGGCAGGTACAGGTCGATGGTGAGCGGCCCGAGCGCGACGATGAAGCCGAGCGTCAGCACCAGCCGAATCCGGCCGATCGGGTGAATCGGGTCGTCGACCGCCACGGCAGCGGGCGTCGTCGGAGGATCAGAGATCGCCATGGGTTCCTCATGATGGGCATGCGAACAGAACGCGACGTCACTGTCGCCAGCCACCGACAACGACCCACCCGCACGTGCTATTCCCAGCGCGCGGCGCCGATCCACCCTGCGGACCAGCACGGGCGCGGGGGTTGCGCGAATGATCTGAGCCGCGCGAAGCGCAGGCGGCGGGGCGCAGCTCCCCCTCTCCCCTCCGCTCCCGGCTGCGGAGCGGGCGCCGGGTGCGCGGGTTGCGCGGGTTGCGCGGGTGATCTGAGCCGCGCGAAGCGCAGGCGGAGGGGCGCGGCTCCCCCTCTCCCCTCCGCTTCCGCCCGTGGAGCGGGGGTCAGTCGGTGTGGGGTGGTCTCCGGCGCAGTGGTGGGTCGGGGGCCAGCGAACCGTCCGGGGCGATGTGTTCGAAGATCTGGTCGACCAGGTTCAGGACGTGGGGGTCGTCGACGGTGTAGATGTGGCGGCGGCCCTCGCGGCGGGCGGTGATGATGCCGGCCAGGCGGAGTTTGCCGAGGTGCTGGCTGGCGGTGGCGATGCTGACTCCGACGCGGTCGGCCAGCGTGCCCACGTCGTACTCGCCCTGGGCCGCCAGCGAGACCAGATGCAGCCGTACGGGGGCGGACAGCATCGCGAAGGTGCCGGCGGCGGATTCCAGCTGCGCCTTCGTCGGTTCGGGGAAGGTCGTCATCTCGCGGTCATTGTGACCGGTCCACCGGGTCCTGAGGAGGCGGCAGGCCGAAGGTGAGCACGGTCTCACACTTTCGCAATTGCGAAAGTATCGAAATGGTGGCAGCCTGGAGGCATGGCAAGAGCTCTCCGCCCCGTGCTGCTCCTTCTCGCCGTGGCGATCCCCGCGGTCGTCCTGCGGCTCAGCGGCACCCACCCGTTCGCCCCGCTCGGCATCCTGGTCTTCGGCCTCGGCGTCGTCGCGGCGTCGTTCGTCCTGGCCTGGGCCGCCGAGGCCGCGGAGATGGACATCTCCGGCGGTCTCGCGATCGCCCTGCTCGCGGTGATCGCCGTCCTGCCGGAGTACGCGGTGGACCTCTACTTCGCCCACACCGCCGGCAGCAACCCGGAGTACGTGCAGTACGCCGCCGCCAACATGACCGGCTCCAACCGGCTCCTGCTCGGCCTCGGGTGGTCCAGCGTCGTACTGCTCAGCCTGTACGTCGCCAGCAAGCGCAGCGGCCGCACGGTCAAGGCCCTGGTGCTCGACTCGGGCTACAAGCGCGAGCTCGGCTTCCTGCTGATCGCCGGTGTGGTCGCGTTCATCATCCCGCTGACCGGCCAGATCCACCTGCTGCTCGGCATCGCCCTGCTGGCCTTCTTCGCCTACTACCTGTGGCGCGCCGCGGCCAGCGAGCACGGCGACGAGCCCGACCTGGTCGGCCCGGCCGCGCGGATCGGCGGCCTGCCGAAGGTCCAGCGCCGGATCACGGTGATCGCGATGTTCGCGGCGGCCGCCACGGTCATCCTGTTCTCGGCCGAGCCGTTCGCGGACTCGCTGGTGGAAGGTGGGCACGCGCTCGGCGTCGACCAGTTCCTGCTGGTCCAGTGGCTGGCGCCGCTGGCGTCCGAGGCGCCGGAGTTCATCGTGGCGCTGCTGTTCGCCTGGCGCGGCAAGGGCGCGGCCGCGCTCGGCCTGCTGATCTCCGCCAAGGTGAACCAGTGGACCCTGCTGATCGGCAGCCTCCCGATCGCCTACGGCATCGGTGGCGGCGGGCCCGCGCTGCAGCTGGACGGTCGCCAGGTCGAGGAGTTCCTGCTCACCGCGACGCAGACCATGCTGGGCATCGCGATCCTGCTGGCGCTGCGCTTCCCGCGCTGGGCCGCCTGGACGCTGCTCGGGCTGTTCGCCGTGCAGTTCGCCGTACCGGGTCAGACCGGGCGGTACGTGATCTCCGCCGTGTACGCCGTACTGGCGATCGCCGCGTTCGTGCACCACCGGCGGGAGATCGTCCCTACGCTCACCGGGCCGTTCCGCCAGACGAAGAAGGCCGCCGAGGAGCGCTCGGACGAGCTGGTCGGCGTCTGACTCCCCCACTGACAAAGGGCCCGCGGATCTCCGCGGGCCCTTTCGGTTGCTCTGGTCAGCTGGCCTGCTGCTCCTCGACGGTGACCGGCGGACGGCGGCGCTCGGTCGGACCGGGGCGTCCACGCCGGCGGCCGTCCAGGAACTTCTCGCCCGCGGCCGTGCCGGTGAACTTGGTCCGGCGGGCCCACGCACGGCACTCCTCCAGCACCGGGCACGCGGTCAGGCAGACCGCTTGCGCCTTGCGCTGCTCCCACTGGGTCGCGGTCTCGTCGTACGCCGGTGACATGCCGACGCACGCGGCCTTCGACATCCAGCGGTCGGCGGGGTCGGCGATCACCGTCAAGGTCGGCCTCATGGGCACTCCTGCTCGTCGTTCGATCGGGCGGATCGAGTGCGCGGGGGTTTCCCGCGCCACCACCAGCTTGAGCCTGAGTCGTTGCCCCGGTGCGACGTCCATGTTTCAGGCATGAAACGTCACACGCCAGCAGGTGTCACATCAGTGCCGCTGACACCGACGCTTCCGCGAGCAGTGTGCGGACGGTCTCCTGGGCGCAGGCCTTGTTGACGCCGATACCGCCCTGGGCGCCGCGCTTGATCCAGCCGGTGACGAAGTGGCCCGGCTTGCCGACGACGGCGCCGCGGACGTTCGGCACCACGCCGCGGAGCTCGTCGAAGGGCAGCCCGGGGATCGGGCGGCCGGTGAAGCCGATCGCGGTGATCAGGGTGTCGGCGGGGATGAGCTCGCCGTCGGCCGTGGTCAGCCCGCGGTGGTCCCAGGCGACCGGTGTCGTGTCGTACCGGAAGACGATGTCTGTCCGCTCGGCGACTTCCCGGTACGCCGAAGCGGTGTAGGCAGCAGCTTCCGGCCCACGGCGACCGACGACCACGACTTCGGTGACACTGCTGACGGTGATCAGCAGGCGCGCGATGTCGAGCGCCACGTTTCCGTTGCCGACGACGATTGCCCGGGGCCCCTTCAGCTCGGGCCGCCGCGCGCCCGGGCGGTTGTTGTACCAGGCAACCACCTCGTCCGCGGTCAGCTCGCCCGGGATCCCCAGCCGGCGGCTCTCGTAAGCACCCGACGCGTGCACCACCGCGTCGTACCGGCCCTCGAGCTCGTCAACACTCACCGACGTGCTGGGCCGCCAGCAGACGCGCGGATGGTCGACGATCCGCTCGAAGGTCTCCACGATCTGCTTGGTCAGCGGGTGATCGGGAGCGACGCCGTACCGAGCGAGGCCGCCGACCACCGGGAGCCGGTCGAAGAGCGTGATCTCCGCCTTGCTCCGCTGCAGCAGCTCCCGCGTCGCGTACATCCCCGCAGGCCCGGCCCCGACCACAGCGACCCGCCGCGGCCCGTCCGACCACGGGTCGAAGCGCGGCGGCTCCCAGCTGTCCAGGTCGAGCCCGTCGAGCACCGGCCGCTCCTTGTAGTACGACGCGTTCAGCTGCACGTCGACCGCCGCCGAACGATCGGCCGGCTTCGCGGCGTCCACCGGGCAGATGTCGGCACACGCGCCGCAGTCGATGCACGTCCGCGGATCGATGAACAGCCCGTCGGTCGTCCCGAAGCCCGGCTCCCCCGGCGACGGGTGGATGCAGTTCATCGGGCAGACCGCGACGCAGCTCGCGTCCGAGCAGCACTCCCCGCTGATCGCGTACGTCATTCAGAGCAGCCCGGTACGCCGGTAGACCCGCCGCGCGGCCGGCGTCAGCAGGCCGACCTCGGCCAGGAAGTCCATCAGGTTCGCGCAGCTCGACCGCAGCAGCGACCGGTGGTGCTCGTTGCCGCGGGCCAGGCGGACAGCTTTCCCGACCTCGAGGCCCGCGTTCCGGTAGACGGCCGGGCTGACCATGCTGCTGACGATCATGTCCGCGGCGAGCGCGATCACCAGCGCGCTGACCCAGCGCCGTACCGGCCCGGCGCCGGCGATCCGGTCCCGGGTCTCCTCCCGGGCGAACACCATGTGCCGGGACTCCTCGACGACGTGGATGTGGTTCACCGTCCGGACCAGCGGCGCGACCCGGCGGTCGCGCATCCAGTCGCGCTGCATCACGTCGAGCACCTCTTCGGCGACCAGGATCGCGGCGTACGCCGTGGCGCCGGTCGCGATGGTCTTGAAGCCGCGCCCGAGCTCGCGGGCGAGCAGCCCCGGCCGGTACCGGGCGTCGACCAGCCGGGCCGAGGCCTTGGCGAACATGATCGAATGCCGGCACTCGTCGGCGATCTCGGTCAGCGCCCACTGGAACTCCGCGCTCGCGGGGCTCTCGTCGTACACGTCGCGCAGGATCATCTGCTGCAGGATCAGCTCGAACCAGATCCCGGTCGAGGCGACTGACGCCGCCTCGTGCTTGGTGAGCTCGCGGCGCTGCGGCTCGGTCAGCTCGTCCCAATACGGCGTGCCGTAGAGCGTGCTCCACTCGGGACTGAGGCCGTAGCCGTCGCCGACGGGTGCATCCCAGTCGATCTCGGTCTCCGGGTCGCGGGACAGCTGCGCCGCCGAGGCGAGCAGGCGATGTGCGGTTTCGTCCGTGCCGTGCATGACGCACCTCCGGGAATCGATACATCCTCAATGTAACATGAGTGATGTATTGATCCGCAAGAGCTACTGCTTGGATCGGACCATCCGGATCTCGGGAACGCCGAAGAACTCCTCGTCCGCCCGGGCCCCGTCCTCGACGAAGCCGTTGCGCCGGTAGAAGGCCAGCGCCCGGTCGTTGCCCTCCAGCAGCCAGAGGCTGGCCGCTTCCTTCCCGATCGCGACGTCCAGCAGGCGTTGACCGAGGCCGCTCCCCCACCACGCCTGCCGGGCGTAGACGGAGTACAGCTCGAGCGGCGTCGGCGCATCGTCGTCGCGGCCGGGGCCGGGTGACGAGAAACCGATCACGCGGTCCTGAATCGGTACGTCCTGCCCCGGATTGAAGGCGAGCCAGCGGACCACGCCGGCCTCGATCGCGCCGCGCCAGCGCTCGGTGCGGCGGCCGATGCCGGACGGGTCGGTCTTCTCCTTCAGGCGCTGCGGGTCGAGCAGACCGGCGTACGCCTCCTGCCAGCACAGCAGGTGGCACCAGGCGCCGGCCTCGGCGTCGTCGACCGTGGCGCGGCGGATCTCGAAGTCCATCTACACAGTGAAGACGATCTTGCCGAAGACGTCGCCCTCGTTCATCTTCGCGAAGCCCGTGCGGGCCTCGGACAGCGGCAGCGTGGTGTCGATGTGCGGCGAGATGCCGGCGTTCGCCATGAACTGGACCAGCTCGGCCAGCTCCTGCCGGGTGCCCATCGTCGAGCCCTGGACGCGCAGTTGGAGGAAGAAGATCCGGTTCAGCTCGGCCGACTTCGGCGCCTGGCCGGAGGTCGCGCCGGAGATCACCACGGTGCCGCCCTGCTTGAGCGACTTCAGCGAGTGCGACCAGGTCGCTTCACCGACGGTCTCCATCACCGCGTCCACGCGCTCGGGCAGCCGCGCGCCTGACTCGAAGACGTCATGGGCGCCGATCTCCAGCGCCTTGGTCCGCTTGGCGTCGTCCCGGCTGGTAGCCCAGACCCGGATCCCGGCCGCGCGCGCCAGCGTGATCAGCGAGGTCGCGACACCGCCGCCGGCGCCCTGCACCAGCACGGTGTCGCCGGGCTTGAGCCCGGACTGCGTGAACAGCATCCGGTACGCCGTGAGCCACGCCGTCGGCAGGCAAGCAGCCTGCTCGAAGCTCAGCCCGGCCGGCTTCGGTACGACGTTGCGCGCGGGGACGGCGACCTTCTCGGCCAGCGTCCCTTGGTACCGCTCGCTCAGCAGCGAGCGCTTCGGGTCGAGCGTCTCGTCGCCCTTCCAGGACGGATCCGAGATGACCGCGTGCACGACCACCTCGTTGCCGTCCGGGTCGACGCCCGCGGCGTCGCAGCCGAGGATCATCGGCAGGCTCTTCTCGGCCAGGCCGACACCCTTCAGCGACCACAGGTCGTGGTGGTTCAGCGCCGACGCCTTCACGTCGATCGTCACCCACCCGTCCGGAGCCACCGGCTCCGGACGCTCCCCGACCTCGAGCGCGGACACCGGGTCGTCGGCGTTGAACTTGGCGGCGTAGGCAGCAAGCATGAGCCCACACTAAGCGCTGGTCTGCACTCCGTCAGTTAGCAACGTCACCGGCTCAGTGCAGGCCGGCGTCGGCATCGGTCACGGCGTACGACGTGAAGCGGACGGTCAGGCCGCTGCGGGTCGGCGCACAGCAGATCGGGCCCGCTGCGGCCTCGGCGCTCGGGTCGAGTGGTGCCAGTCGCACCATCCGCCACGGCTCGTCTTCGACGCGTGCCCGGACGGTCACCGCGTCGCCCGAGCGGCTCACGCGAATGGTCACCTCGCGCCCGGCCCAGTCCGGCACCGGCGCCATCGACCAGTCCGACACCCCGCGCGTCACCACGGCACCCAACTGCGGTGCTCCGTCGGTGAACTCCACACCGGCCTTGATCCAGTTCTCCTCGTCGACCCGGATCAGTACACCCGCCTGGTCGTACAGCTCGTCGAACGCGGCCACGAACCCGACCTCGATCGCCGTGTCCACAGGGAAGTCGGTGAGCAACGCGTGCCCGTCGTCGTGCACGAACCCGTAGCTCGTCGTCCGCCAGAAGTCGCTCCCCTCCCGCGCCGACACCAGCAAGTCGTTGCCATCAGCAAGCACACCCTCAGGCGGGTTCAGCCACGCCGCCTCGGACCACTCGATCGCACGCCGGTTCTCCACGAGCCAACCCTAGAACACCCGCTCCTCCTTCGCCTGCGGCGAAGGAGGAGCGGGAAGGGAAGGAAGGCGGAATGCAGAGCCAGCGCCCGGGCGTGAGGCCTGGGCCGACCGCGGCGGGGCCAGGTTGGACCGGCGGTGCCGGCAGAGCCGGGCACGCGCCAGGCCCGGCCTACCCGCGCGCGTCAGGCGCGGGCTACGCCGTCCTGGTGGGTGGCCTTGGCGACTGCGGCGGCGACCGCCGGGGCCACGCGCTTGTCGAAGGGGGACGGGATGATGTAGTCGGGGCGCAGCTCGTCGTCGGCGATCAGGGCGGCGAGGGCCTCGGCGGCGGCGAGTTTCATGCCTTCGGTGATTCGGCCGGCGTTCGCGTCGAAGGCGCCGCGGAAGATGCCGGGGAAGGCGAGGACGTTGTTGATCTGGTTGGGGAAGTCCGACCGGCCCGTGGCGACGACCGCGGCGTAGCGGTGGGCCAGGTCCGGGTGGACCTCCGGGTTCGGGTTGGCGAGGGCGAAGATCATCGCGCCGGGCGCCATCCGCGCGATCGCGTCCTCCGGGACCGTTCCGCCGGAGACGCCGAGGAAGACGTCCGCGCCATCCAGAGCGTCCACCAACCGGCCGGACAGCTGGGCGGTGTTCGTGTCGCGGGCGAGCGACAGCTTGACCGGGCTCAGGTCGGCGCGGTCCTCGTGCAGCACACCCTTGCTGTCGACAACGGCCAGGTCACCGACGCCGGCCTGCAGCAGGATCCGCGCGCACGCGACCCCGGCCGCACCCGCGCCGGAGATCACCACGCGGATGTCCGAGATCGACTTGCCCGTCACCCGCAGCGCGTTGCGCAGCGCGGCCAGGACGACGACCGCCGTACCGTGCTGGTCGTCGTGGAAGACCGGGATGTCCAGCCGTTCCTTCAGCCGGCGCTCGATCTCGAAACAGCGCGGCGCGGAGATGTCCTCGAGGTTGATCCCGCCGAACGTCGGCGCCATCCGCGCGACGGTGTCGACGAACTCGTCCACGTCGGTGCAGTCCAGCGCGATCGGCACCGAGTCGACGCCGCCGAACTCCTTGAACAGCAGCGCCTTGCCCTCCATCACCGGCAGCGCCGCGGCCGGTCCGATGTCGCCCAGGCCCAGGACGGCGGTCCCGTCGGTCACCACGGCGACCACGTTCGACTTCCAGGTGTACGTGCGGACCAGCGACGGGTCCTGGTGGATCGCGGTGCAGACCCGGGCCACGCCCGGCGTGTAGGCCATCGACAGGTCGTCGGCGTCGCGGACCTGGATCGACGACGTGACCTCGATCTTGCCGCCGCGGTGCAGCTCGAAGACGGGATCGCCGGCGTACGGATCGGAGACGGGAGTTTCGGTGGGAACGGCTTCGGCAACCATGAGGAGACCCTTCATCAGCCCGGCGGAGAGCAGGCAGGCGTGCGCGGAGAGTGTGCGGGGTGGCGGTTCGGAAAGGGTGCTCGAACAACGCCGCGGTCAGGGGGTCACCCGTCGCCACGAGTAAACCACAGCGAGCACTGGTCTGCTCTGTGAGGCCCCCCACAGAGCAACGGCGGGGTGACGATCGAGTCTCGGGCGGGGTTACCGGCCGACAGTGTGCTGCCTGCTGTGTCAGGATGCGGGAATCCTGGCCGGTAACGTCCGGCACAGGACGACTACAACCAGTGTCGAGGAGTATTCGCGATGAACATCGTTCCCACCCTCCGTAAACGTCGTTTCGCGGCCGCCACCGCAACGGTCGCCGCGCTCGCGCTCGCCCTTTCCGCCTGCGGCAGCGACGACTCGGGCAGCGGTGGTAGCGAGGACAAGGCCGCGGCCGCCGGCATCACCTTGGTGAAGCCGGGCAAGCTGACGATCTGCACCCACCTGCCGTACAAGCCGTTCCAATACAAGGACGGCACCAAGGTGGTCGGGTTCGACGTCGACCTGCTGGACCTGCTGGCCAAGGACCTCGGGCTGGAGCAGGAGGTGGTCAACATCGAGTGGGCGCAGGTCACCTCGGGAGCCGCCTTCCAGGCCAAGAAGTGCGACGTCGGCATGGGCGCGATGACGATCACCGACTCGCGCAAGGCCGCGATCAGCATCACCGCCCCGTACATGGACGCCACCCAGGTGCTGCTGACCAAGAAGGACGCGCCGTACAGGTCGCTGGAGGACCTGAAGGGCAAGAAGGTCGGGGTCCAGGCCGACACCACCGGCAAGGACTTCGCCACCGAGCAGGCCAAGAAGATCGGCTTCGAGGTGGTCGTGTTCAACGACCTCGCGCTGCAGGAGAACAACGTCAAGTCCGGCCGCGTGGACGCCGGCATCAACGACAACGGCGTGCTGTACGACTTCGTCAAGGAGAACCCCGACACCGCGGTGGTGGCCGAGTTCAACACCGGCGAGCAGTACGGGTTCGGCGCGCTCAAGGACGGCAGCGGCCCGAAGCTGGTGGAGAAGTTCAACACGCTGCTGGCCGCGGCCAAGACCGACGGCAAGTACAACGAGATCTACAAGAAGTGGTTCGGGGTTGAGCCGAAGAAGTGAGCACACCCAACGACACGGTCGTCCGTAAGGGGCTGAGTCCGCGGCAACGGTCTCAGCGCTCCCGGTACATCCAGTACGGCGTACTGATCGTGCTGGTCCTGGTCGCGGCCTTCTCCGCCGACTGGGGCCAGATCGGCAGCGTCTTCTTCAAGCCGCAGTACATCAAGTCGGCGTTCCAGGACGGTCTGCTGACCGCGCTGCTGAAGACGCTGGAGTACACCGCCGGCGCGTTCGTGATCGGCCTGCTCGGCGGGACGCTGCTGGCGCTGATGCGGCTGTCCAGCGTCGGACCGTACCGGTGGATCTCGACGGCCTACATCGAGTTCTTCCGCGGCCTGCCGGCGATCGTGGTGTTCATCGCGTTCAGCCTGCTGCCGCTGGCCTTCGAGGGGATGACCATTCCGCTCGACCCGTACGGCACGGTCTGGCTCGCGCTCGGCATCGTCGCGGCCGCCTACATGGCCGAGGTGATCCGGGCCGGCATCCAGGCGGTGCCGAAGGGGCAGGTCGAGGCGGCCCGCTCGCTCGGCATGCCGCCGGGACTGGCGACCCGCAAGATCGTGCTGCCCCAGGCGTTCCGGATCGTGCTGCCGCCGCTGACCAACGACCTGATCCTGCTGGTGAAGGACTCGTCGCTGGTGTTCATCATCGGTACGACGGCGTCGGCGTACGAGCTGACCGGGTTCGGCCGGGACCTGGCCAACACGTACTCCAACCTGACCCCACTGGTCACGGCCGGGTTCTGCTACCTGGTCATCACGCTGCCGCTTGGCCTGCTGGTCCGCCGGCTCGAGGCGAAGGCTGCGAGGGCGCGCTGATGGCACTGGTCGAGATCAAGAACCTGCACAAGTCGTTCGGCAGCAACCACGTCCTGCGCGGCATCGACTTCACCGTCGAGCAGGGCGAGGTGGTCTGCGTGATCGGGCCGTCCGGCTCGGGCAAGTCGACGCTGCTGCGCTGCGTCAACCTGCTGGAGATCCCGCAGGAGGGCCAGGTGATCGTCCGCGGCGAGGAGATCACCGACCCCGACTGCCACCTGGACGCGGCCCGGCAGGGCATCGGGATGGTGTTCCAGCAGTTCAACCTGTTCCCGCACCTGTCGGTGCTGGCGAACTGCATGGTCGCCCAGACGACCGTGCTGAGGCGCAAGGCGTCCGAGGCCGAGCAGATCGCCCGGGCGAACCTGTCCCGGGTCGGCCTGGACGACAAGGTCACGGCGTACCCGGCGCAGCTGTCCGGTGGGCAGCAGCAGCGAGTCGCGATCGCGCGGGCGCTGTCGATGGACCCGGCGCTGATGCTGTTCGACGAGCCGACCTCGGCGCTCGACCCGGAGCTGGTCGGCGACGTCCTGACGGTGATGCGCAAGCTCGCCCTGGACGGGATGACGATGCTGGTGGTCACCCACGAGATGGCGTTCGCCCGCGAGGTGGCCGACCGGGTGGTCTTCATGGACGGCGGCGTGATCGTCGAGCAGGGCCCGCCGGCCGAGGTGATCGGGAACCCGCAGCAGCAGCGGACGCAGGACTTCCTGCGCCGGGTGCTCAACCCGACCCACGTCGAGCCGACGTAGTCGTTCGCCGTACGACGAACGGCCGGTCCCCTGCCAGGGGGCCGGCCGTTGCGCTGTCGTCAGTCTGCCGGACCGAGCGGCTGGTCGCCCGTGGTCGGCGCGGCCGGCTCCTTCAGCTCGACGAAGATCGTGTGCGTCTCGGTGTCGCCGGTGTTCTCGCCGTAGTGCTCCTGCGCGCCGAGCCACCGGACCTCGCCGGCCGGGAGCTCGACATCGACCTCACGGTCGCCGGACCCGAGACGCCGGCGGAACGAGCTCAGCGTGTACATGACGCTGTCGGGATGCCGGTGCGGCTGCGTGCGGTGGCCGGGTGTGTCCCGGTACTCCAGCACCCGGACCCGGTCGTTCTCGAACAGGACGCGGTAGGCGTCGGGGTTGGTGACGACGGGGTCGAGGTCCATTCCGCAAAGTAACACGGTCCGGCCTCGGGGCGGGATCGGTCGACCGGGACGGTTTTCCCAGGAGATCCGGGCCTCGGTGTGCATAGGCGGCCTGGAGCGGGGAAGATGTACGCGGTGGGCCGACCGCCCAGGAGTTCAGCCCGCCAGGGAGGCAACACAGTGAGCAGCATCGGACCAGCCGCCGAGGTACGCCTCAGCATTCCCGCGGACAGCGCCTACATCGCCGTCCCGCGTTCGGTGGCCGGCAACCTCGCGGCCCGCAACGACTTCACCGTCGACGCGATCGACGACCTGCGGATCGCCGTCGACGAGGCCTGCTCGCTGCTGCTCCCCCAGGCCACCGACGGTGTGCTGGAGTGCGTCTTCGCCATCGACCCGCCGCAGCTCACCGTGCGCACGTCGGCCGCCGTACCGGCCGGGTGGACGCCGGACACCGACTCGTTCGGGTGGACCGTGCTGACCGCGCTGGTGGAGTCGGCCGGGGCGGAGACCGTGGACGGCCGCCTGACCATCACCGTGACGGCGACCGCCACCGCCGCGGAGAAGGCGTGACCGACGACCGATTCCTGGGTGAACCCCAGGAACCTACCGACCTGCGTACCCGCACCGCCGAACTCTTCGCCGCACTGGGGGCCGCCCCCGTCGGCGACCCGGCCCACACCCTGGCCCGCGACGGCCTCGTCTCGCTGCACATGCCGCTGGTCGAGCACCTGGCCCGCCGGTTCCGCAACCGCGGCGAGCCGTACGACGACCTGGTGCAGGTCGCGACGATCGGGCTGATCAAGGCGGTCGACCGCTTCGACCTCGAGCGCGGGGTCGAGTTCTCGACGTACGCGACGCCGACGATCCTGGGCGAGATCAAGCGCTACTTCCGCGACAAGGGCTGGGCGATCCGGGTCCCGCGCCGGCTGCAGGAGCTGCGGCTGTCGCTGACCGCGGCGACCGCCGAGCTGACCCAGGAGCTCGGCCGGGCGCCCACGGTGGCGGAGCTGTCGACCCGTCTCGAGCTCGCCCCGGACCTGGTGATCGAGGGGCTGGAGTCGGCGAACGCGTACAACACGCTCTCGCTGGACGCCCCGGACCAGAACGAGGCCGACGCGACGACCGTGCTGGACGGGCTCGGCGGCGAGGACGAGGCGCTGGAGAGCGTGGAGTACCGGGAGTCCCTCAAGCCGCTGCTGGCCCAGCTGGACACCCGGGAGAAGCGGATCCTGACCCTGCGGTTCTTCCGGGGCATGACGCAGTCCCAGATCGCCGAGGAGATCGGCATCTCGCAGATGCACGTCTCCCGGCTGCTGGCCCGGACGCTGACCGAGCTGAGGGCAGGCTTGCTGAAGGAGTAGGGGTTTCAGAGCACCGGCGGGTGGGTCGGGTCGTCCCGGAGGGCCTCGGTGGAGGCCTTCTGGAAGATCGCGGCCAGTACGCCGACGGCCGCGACCGCGAGGACCACCGAGATCGCCTTGGTCGAACCGCCCCAGAAGCTGTAGGCCATCAGGACCTGGATCAGCTGGGTGAACACCGCCGGCCCGCGGCTCCACGTCGACGCGCGGAACAGTCCGCGCGCGACCAGCAGCAGGCCGCCGCCGTACGCGAGCAGGAACAGGGTCGTGGTCAGTCCGAGTACCAACCGTCCGGAGTCGAGCGTTAACGCTTCGGCAAATCCGAGAACGACGACCACAAGCCCTTCCGCAGCGACCACAGCCGCGGCTAACTTGAGCGGACGCGGTGCGGCTGCAGAGGAATCGGTCGGCACACCGCAAGCCTACGCGGCGGAGGTTCGGACGGACCGGTGCGGTTCGCCGGTCCGGCGGAACGTCCGTCGCGTGGCAACTCGACGCCCCGGCGGGCTGCTGTGAGGAGCAGCCCGGCGCAGGGCACGTCGTACCTGGGCCCACCTTGCCTCAGGTGCGGTGGTGGGTCGGAGAGCCTTTCCCCACAGGGATTCCAGGTTTTGCGTAACCCCGAGGCTGTTCGATCGGTTACTTGCAGTGAACGGGTGATCGCAGCTCGAACCCCGCGTTCGGATAACGGACGTGGCGGTCCGCTCTGCACCGGTTCGAAGTGTAAAGGAAGCGTTGTGATCGGATCGACAAGTCCATAACCCTTGTTTCGCCAGCGCGAGATTGGGAACATGGTGTCGTTCGTGAAAACGTTCACAACGCTTCGCACCACCCCCCGTGCGATTACTTCACCGCTGATCGGGCACAGACCAGCCTTCAGCGTAATTCGACTACCGAGAGAGATGGGATCCGCCATGGATTGGCGCCACCGGGCCGTTTGCCTCGATGAGGACCCGGAACTGTTCTTCCCCATCGGCAACACCGGGCCCGCGATCATGCAGATCGAGGAGGCCAAGCAGGTGTGCCGTCGTTGCGACGTGCGTGAGCAGTGCCTCGCCTGGGCACTGGAAGCCGGCCAGGACCACGGTGTCTGGGGCGGCCTGAGCGAGGACGAGCGTCGTGCGCTGAAGCGCCGCAACGCCCGCGCCCGCATCCGTACCGCCTGACGCAGCTACACGATGGGGCCCCGCGGGATCCGCGGGGCCTTTTGATTTCCAGGCGATCGACCCCAGCCGGTTGCCCCAGGCACCCGACGTAGCCTGCGAAGAACCATGGGTGACCACCAACAGTTGAGTCCCCCCACGGTTGTTCCCAGCCAACGAACACCCCCGGCCGTCACAGGCAAGCGACCTAAGCCAGCCGATCAGCCGACAAGCAACCCCAGCCCCTGCCCCGCACCCGCCGACGTCAGTCCTTGATCGGCAGGTCCAGCGTCACCGTCGTACCCGGCCCACTCGTCCGGGCCTGGAAGTCCAGCGTCCCGTCCAGCTCGCCGAGGACCAGCGTCCGCACGATCGACAGCCCGAGGTTGCCCGACGTCTCCGAGTCGAAGTCCGCCGGCAAACCCTTGCCGTCATCAGTGATGACGACGTGCAGCCGCCCGACCGCCCGGTGCGCCTCCAGCTCGATCGTGCCGGTGGCATCCTCGCCGTCGCGGGCGCCGAATGCGTGCTCGACGGAGTTCTGCATCAGCTCGGTCAGCACCATCGCCAGCGGCGTCGCGACCTCCGAGTCCAGTACGCCGAAGCTCCCGCTCCGCCGGATCTCCACCGAGGTCGCGACCGTCGACACGTCCGCGACCATCGCCGCCACCCGGTCCGCGACGTCGTCGAAGTCCACGTGCTCGTCGAAGGACTCCGACAGCGTTTCGTGCACGATCGCGATCGACCCGACGCGGCGGACCGCCTCGGCCAGCGCCGCCTGCCCTTCGGGCACCGTGATGCGCCGGCCCTGCATCCGGAGTAACGCGGCGACGGTCTGCAAGTTGTTCTTCACACGATGGTGAATCTCCCGGATGGTCGCCTCCTTGGTGACCAGCTCCCGCTCCCGGCTGCGCAGCTCCGTGACGTCGCGGAGCAGGATCAGCGCGCCCACGTGCTCACCGCCGGCCCGCAGCGGGATCGCGCGCAGGAACAGCGTCGCGTCGGCGTTCTCGATCTCCAGCTCCTTGGCCGCCCGCCCGGTCAGCACGGACGCGAGCACGTCGTCGACCTTGTGCCCGGTGTGCAGCAGCTCGCCGGTGACGTCCTTGAGCCGGCTGCCGACCAGATCGGTGACCAGTCCCATCCTTCGGTACGCCGACAACGCATTGGGGCTGGCGAACGTCACCATCCCGTGCCGATCGACCCGGATGCACCCGTCCCCGACCCGGGGCGTGGTGGACAGCAGCCGCTCCCCGCCGTACGGGAAGATGCCGTCGGTGATCATCCGGGCCAGGTCGGTCGCGCTCTGCAGGTAGGCGATCTCCAGCCGCGACGGCGTCCGGACGCCGAGCAGGTTGGTGTTGCGGGCGATCACCGCGATCACCCGGTCGCCGCGCCGGACCGGGATCGTCTCGACCCGCACGGGCACGTCGTCGCGCCACTCCGGATCGCCCTCGCGGCAGATCCGGCCGCCGTCGTAGGCCTGGTCCAGCAGCGGCCGCCGGTCGCGCGGGATGAAGCTGCCGACGATGTCGTCCAGGTACGCCGTCGGCCCGGTGGTCGGGCGCATCTGCGCACCGGCCCAGAACCCGAGGCCTTCGGTGTCGGGCAGCCAGAGGACCAGGTCGGCGAAGGACAGGTCGGCCAGCATCTGCCAGTCCGAGACCAGCAACTGCAGCCGGTCCAGGTCGGCGGCGTCCAGGGTCGTGTGGTTGCGGGCCACGTCACTCAGCGAGGGCACGTCGTTGAGACTATCCGTTGGGCCCGGCTCGACAGATTTGCGCATTGGGTGTTGATTGATCTGTGCCGAACCAGGACGCGAGTGAAAGGATGTCTCGGTGGAGTCGACGTCGTACTGGCAGGACGTGATGGCCGCGGACTATGCGGTACCCCACGACCGTGCGCTGACCGACCTCACCGAGGAGCTCGTCCGCGGCCTGGCGAGTACCAACCCGCAGATCCGCGACGCCCTGGCCTACCCCACGCTGGCCACCTGGCTCGAACGCGGCGTGTACGACGACCTGCTGCCCGGCTTCGGTGACGGCCTCTGCGCCGGGCTGAACTACGGGCTCGGCGAGGACGGCACCGACACGGTCTTCCGGCGCTCGTTCACCGCGCTGACGCTGGCCGAGGTCATCCACCGCGACAACGCCGAGTTCCTGGTGCACGACGAGGTCGTGATGCGGTGGGGCGACCGGCTGGCCACCTGGCTGCTGCGCGAGCGCGACCTGCGCGGGTACGTCGCGGACTGCGGCTGGGCGCACGCCGTCGCGCACGGCGCCGACGCGATCGGCGCGCTGGCCCGCTCGCGGCACTGCGACGCCGGGGTGCTGCGCGCGCTGCTCGACGTACTGGCCGACCGGATCGTCAAGGACACCCAGTACCGGTGGGTGCACGAGGAGCACGACCGGGTCGCCCACGCGGTGATGACGATCCTGCACCGCAACATGCTGACCAGCGACGAGCTGGAGCGCTGGCTGAAGCCGGTGGCGGCAACGGCGGCCCAGCAGCCGATGATGCACGAGACGCTGCCGGAGTGGCCGACACCGAACGTGTTCAACGCCCGCGGCGTGCTGCACGTGCTGCTCAGCCAGCTCGCGATCGGCGTGAAGGGCTTCCCGATCCCCGGCGACGACGACCTGTTCGGCCGCCCGATCGAGGCCCGCGCCGACCTGCTGCTGATGGTCACCGAGGCGGTCAGGGCGTCGCAGCCCTACATCTACCGGCCGGCCCCGTCCTCCAGCTGACCGGCTCCGCCCGCCTTGGCGACGGCGGCTAGCCGGCCTTCGCGACGGCGACCGTCGCGACGACTGCGCGGTGGTCGGACCCGTCGAGCTCGTAGGTCTTGAAGCGGCTCGGCTCCACGCCCACGCCGGCGACGACGTGGTCGATCTGCGTCCGCGCGAACGCCGGCCGGTCGGCCGGCCAGGTCCCCTGCAGGCCCTCCCCCACGGCCGGCCCGACGCTGCGGCAGTCCTTGCCGAGCGCGTCCCGGAAGTCCGCGTGATCGGTCGTCGCGTTGAAGTCCCCGGCGACGACCGTCGGTACGCCGGACGAGCACCACTTCCGCAGTACGACGAGGTCCTGCTTCCAGGTGGTCACCTCCGACGGCAGCGGCGGGTAGCCGTGGTAGGCGATCAGCCGCAGCTTGCCGAGCGTCCCGCCGGTCACGACGATGTGCCCGAAGCGCGTCGTCGTCTGCTGCACGACGCCCGCCTTGTCCGGCTCGGGCTTGCCGGTCTCCGGCTCGGTGCTGCCCACCGAGGCGTTCACCCGGCCGGGGTCGAGCGTGTCCGCGGTGAACTCGACCTTGCCGAGCGAGGCCGACACCAGCACGCTGGTCGCGCTCTCCGGCGCGGAGTTGGCCTGGACCGTGTACCCGTTGTAACCAAGGCCCTTGAGCTCCTCCTGGATCCGCTCGCGCACGTTGACCTGGGCCTCGGGCAACGACACGAGATCGGGGCGCTGGGACCGGATCAGCTTGCCGACCTGCTCCGGGTCGGCGCCGCCGCCGAGCACGTTGGCGACCATCACGGTCAGTGCTCGTGACCCGGGCTGGGGCGGGTTCGGGTCGGAGATCGCCCGCGGAGCGGTCAGTACGGCGCCGGTCAGCACGAGCAGCACGACGAGGGCCGACGCCAGCCGCCAGTTCCGTCGTACGAGCATCACGAGCGCGAGGAGCAGCACGACGGCGAGCAGCTGCGGGCGGAACGCGACCAGCTGCGGGAACGGCGTCACCTCGTCCAGCCCGAACAGCTCGGGATAGAGCGGCACGGCAACCACCAGCAGGAAGAGCGTGGACAGTACGACACTGCGAACCCGCCACGCGGTTTCGTTGTCCATCGGTGGCCCCCTCCATCTAGTGCCTGTCTGCCAACGAACGGTAGCGTTCAGCGTTGCGCCAGCCCGTGTCCCGAGGAGGTAGCTGTGTCCAAGCTGTCCGCGGTGAGACCCGCGTACTGGATCGCCGGCGTTCTGCTGGCGGCCTCAGTCGTGGTTCCTCTCCTGGTCTCCACCTATGCCAAGGACGAACCCCGGTTGTGGGGCTTCCCGTTCTTCTACTGGTACCAGCTGCTGTGGGTGTTCATCTCCGCGATCACGGTGAGCATCTCGTACTGGCTGGTGATCGGTGTGGAGAAGAAACGACGGGCCGCCGAGGGTCTCGGCGCAGTCAAGGAGGACGACCGGTGAACGACGTCGACTGGGTCCAGCTGATCATCGTCGTGGTGATCTTCGTCGCGGTCACCGTGATGGGGTTCATGGCGGCCCGCTGGCGCAAGACCGGTGAGCTGGACAGCCTGGACGAGTGGGGCCTGGGTGGGCGGGGCTTCGGCACCTTCATCACCTGGTTCCTGCTCGGCGGGGACCTCTACACGGCGTACACGTTCGTCGCGGTCCCGGCCGCGATGTACGCGACGGGTGCGATCAGCGGCTTCTTCGCGGTGCCCTACACGATCGTGGTTTACCCGATCATCTTCGTGTTCATGTCTCGGTTGTGGTCGGTCTCGCACCGCAACGGCTACGTGACGCCCGCGGACTTCGTCGGCGGCCGGTACGGAAGCCGCGGGCTGTCGCTCGCGGTGGCGGTGACCGGCATCCTCGCGACGATGCCGTACATCGCGCTGCAGCTGGTCGGCATGCAGGCCGTCTTCGAGGTGATGGGCCTCGGCGGCGACAACCTGCTGGCCAAGGACCTGCCGCTGCTGATCGCGTTCGCCGTGCTCGCGGCGTACACCTACTCCTCCGGCCTGCGGGCGCCGGCGATGATCGCGTTCGTCAAGGACGGGCTGATCTACCTGGTGATCGGCGCCGCGATCCTCTACCTGCCGGGCCAGCTCGGCGGCTGGGACAGCATCTTCGACGCGGCCAAGACCAAGATGGAGTCGACGTCGCCGACGACCGGCCAGCCGGTCGGCGCGTTCATCCCGGGCGAGGCCGGCTACTCGTCGTACTGGACGCTGGCGCTCGGTTCGGCGATGGCGCTGTTCATGTACCCGCACTCGGTGACCGCGGTGCTGTCGACCAAGAACCGCAACGTCGTACGGCGCAACGCGGCGATCCTGCCGGCGTACTCGCTGCTGCTCGGCCTGCTCGCGCTGCTCGGCTTCATGGCGATCAAGGCGAACGTGAACATCAAGGGCCTGGACGGCCTGGCCAACCCGCAGCTGGCGATCCCGCGGCTGTTCGACCAGGAGTTCCCGGCCTGGTTCGCCGGGATCGCGTTCGCGGCGATCGCGGTCGGTGCGCTGGTGCCGGCGGCGATCATGTCGATCGCGGCGGCGAACCTGTTCACCCGCAACATCTACCGCGACTTCCTGAAGAAGGACGCGACGCCGGCCCAGGAGGCCAAGGTCTCCAAGCTCGCGTCGCTGCTGGTGAAGTTCGGCGCGCTGGTCTTCGTGCTCGGGATGGACAAGACCATCTCGCTGAACCTGCAGCTGCTCGGCGGGATCTGGATCCTGCAGACCTTCCCGGCGATCGTGGTCGGCCTGTTCACCCGGTGGTTCCACCGCTGGGCGCTGCTGGCCGGCTGGGCGGTCGGCATGGTCTGGGGCACCATCACGGCGTACAACGTGGTGAACCCGGCGACCGGCAAGCACTTCGGCGGCTCGCTGGCGATGATCCCGTTCACCGACACCAAGGCCTACATCGGGCTGGTCGCCTTCGGGCTCAACCTGGTCGTGGTCATCGTGCTGACGCTGGTGCTGCGGGCCCTGAAGGTGGCTGAGGGCAAGGACTCGACGCACAAGACCGACTACCTGGCCGACGCCGGGGACCCGGGCGTGAAGGACCTGGACGAGCTGCTGGAAGGTGGCGGGACCGGCCCGGCGGCCGCGAAGCCCTGACCTGACCGGCTTTTCCGGCGGGCGGTCTCCCATCGCGGGAGGCCGCCCGTCACGCTTTGCGGTTATGTCGACACGCTCGGAAGTCCGGCGGTGCCCGGATTCGGGCAACGCGCGGGGCAGAATCGCGAGGGTGCTGCTGGTCCTCCTCGTTCTGGTGCTGGCCGCCGGGGCGGCGTTGCTCACCGGTGGCCGCCTCGTCTCCCTCGCCGACAACGGCCTGTCCGGCCTGCACTGGCTCGTGGCCGCGGCGATCGGTCAGCTGCTCGGTTCGATCACCGGCGGCATCGCGTACCCGGTCGGCCTGCTCGGCTCGGCGGTCTGCATCGCGGTGTTCCTGCGCCAGAACCTTCGCCGTCCCGGCGTCGCGCTGCTCGCTCTGGGCTTTGCGGCCAACGCCCTGGTCGTCGTACTGAACGGCGCGATGCCGGTCTCCCGTGACGCCCTCGCACAGGCCGGACTGCGGTCCTTCGTCGAGGACCCACGCCACGAGCTGTCCGGCCCGCAGACCCTGCTCCCCTGGCTTGGCGACGTCGTACCGGTCGCACTCCCCTGGGTCGGTCAGGCCGTCAGCCCTGGCGACGTCCTGATCGCCGCCGGCGCCGGTCTCCTCCTGTACGCCGGCCTGGGCGGCACCGGCCGCGTCCCGACCGACTCCACGCCCAGCTGGGCCGACCTAGAAGCGGAACCCGCGCCCGACCACCCGGCGCAGTGACTCCACGACCACCGGGTCGTACTCCGCACCGATCCCCAGCCCGATCGACTCCATCGCCTTCTCCGGCGTCTGCCCTGACCCCTCACCGACCAGCTGCTCGTACGCCAGCGCGACGTTGACGATCCCGCTCTCGACCGGGATCTGCGAGTTGTTCGCCCGCCCCTGCCGGTAGGGATCGTTGGAGTGCCGAACGATCTCCGCCACGTGATCCAGTACGCCGGACCGCTCGATCACCGAAGCCCCGATCTCGGCCGCCCGCTGCCGCTCGGCCCTGTTCCGCAAGAGCGAGGCGCCGCCCGGGCTCGGATCCGCCAACGCGAGCTGCCCGACGCCCGACAGCAAGGCGGCGTACTCGAGAGCCTCCATGCGGTCGGGCTTCAGGCCGAGGTCGTTGCCCAAAGCGACGGCGAGCGCGGCGGTGCGGGCGTTCTGGCCGGGACTGCTGAACCCCGCGATCTCGGTGCTGCGCGCCATCGACCGGACGGTGGCGCGATAAGTCCGCTGTGCCGAAGCAAACCGCCGGAACGCCAACTGGGTCAGGAACAACGGCACGATCACCAACGGCGGTGCCCAGAGACCGAGCAACGACGTACCGGCGGCCAGCAGCACGCCACCGATCCCCATCGCCATGCCGATCTGCGCCATCACCTTCAGTTCGTCCCGCAGCGATGCCGGGAACGGCTTGTTGTAGCGCTCGGTCGCTTGTCCCGCACCGACCAGAGCGTCGACGACTCCAGCCGTCAGCACCCCGAGCAACATGGCCAGGACCAACGGGAAGGCGTGCCGCCAGGACCCGTTCCACCACAGATCGCCCGGGATGACCGCCGAGAAGACTGCCGCGGCGCACGCAACGGACAGCACCCTGCGGCAGGAAACCACCACATCCCACCGCAGCCCGGCGATCGCGCGCGGCGCCACGCCGAGAAGAGTGGCCACAGATGTCACGGCGATGACCTGGGCCACGTCCGGTGCGATCTCCAGCGACGGCCCGCGAAGCATCGCGTACGCGAGTGCCGCACTCGTCGCGATCGGGGCCCGGTTCCGGCTCCGGTCGACCTTGAACTGCACCATCTCGCCGAGCGCGATCAGGAGGCCGAAGACCAGGACGAAGGGCCACTCGGTGACCCCGTTGCGAGCGGTGATCAGTACCGCCGCCAGCCCGAGCACGACCCCGGCGAGCACGATGACCACACCGGAACCGAGTCTGCGCAGCTCGACCCCTTCGGTGTCGACGCCTTGGCTCATGCGGGACCCGCAGCGGACCCCGAGGCGCCGCCGCCGCTCCCGAGGCTGAGGTCGTCGTGGTCGATGGCCGCCGCGATCGTGGAGTCCGGTGCCGGCTGGTCGGCTTCGGCAGACTTCCAGCCGTTGACCTTGATCACGTCGACGAACGCATCGACCAGATGCGGATCGAAGTGCGTGTACTTGTCCTGGACCAGGATCGCCAGGGTCTCGTCGATGCTCTTCGCCGGCCGGTAGGAGCGGGTCGACGTCAGGCAGTCGAACGCGTCCACGATGCCGATGATCCGGGCGAAGTACGGAATGTTCTGCCCGCTCAGCCCGGCCGGGTACCCGGTTCCGTCGAACTTCTCGTGGTGGTGCAGCACCGCCGATTTCACTTCTTCCAGGAACGGGATGTTGCCGATCAGCTCGACACCCCGCGCGGGGTGGAGCCGGATCGCGTCCATCTCGAAGTCCTCGAGCCGGCCGGGCTTCTGGATGATGCTGGTCGGTACGCCGACCTTGCCGACGTCGTGCAGGAGCCCGGCATGCTCGAGGGCGGTCTGCCGATCGTCGCCGAGGTTGAGCTTTCGGCCGAGAAGCCCGACGCCTTCGCTCACCCGTTCCGAATGCCCTCTGGTGTAGAGGTCCTTCGTTTCGATGACGTGAATGAACGCGCGCAGGGTGGCGGCTTGGGCTTGCTTCTCGACTTCGTACTGTGACAACGCCCACCTGGCGACCAGCAGCGGGACAAGGACGAGAAGACCCGCCAACGGGCCCAGGCCGCCGAGCCAGACCACCGCGAGCAACAGACCGAGGAAGCCGTACCCGGCCATCGGGAAGAAGGTGGGGACGACCACTCGCTTCAAGAACTCGATCGGGTTGGCCTTGCCGTCGATCCAGATCACCAGGCTGACCAGCGCCGCGTTCGCAACGTGCGTCGCCGCGGTAGCGGCCATCGTTGCCACGATGGCGCGCAGTTCGTGGTCGAGCGCGTCGAGACCAACCGGGCCGGAGGCCAGTGTGTAAGCGAGACCACCGGCAGCGGTGGCCAGGATCCGCTGCGCGATGTTGAAGACCCGGCGAATCGGCGGGCTGCCGTGACCGATCTGGGGGATGTAGGCGGCGACTGCGATCAGTGCCGCCCAGGGCCCAGCGACAACATAGACAGCCATCAGCACGACGGAGTCCAGCGAAGCGGGGTAGTTCGGCGTCACGGAGAAACGCAGAAACGCGCTGACGAGCATGAGCAGGCACAAGGCCAAAAGCGTCCAACTGGCTGCGACCTGGCTGATGGCCAGTACAAGAACCGAAAGAGCGAGAAGCGCCGACGAGGCGACAAACACGTGAAGGACGTGCTTCCTCATGCCTCGACCACCTGCTCCGTCCACGACAGTCGGCTCACCACTCCCAGAAGTCTGGCATATCAAACACCTCCGATCAGCGGCTCGCGGTCTTGTGATCGCCGGAAAGCAGTCACAGGGGGCAGACAGCACTCGCTGACTAGTCTTAAGTTTGCTCTTCAGGCGCGCCGCGAAACACTGTAGGGCAGCGCCTGACTCGCCGCACCGTGCTCAACCAGCCGCTGTGGTATGAGAGACTGTGACTCTTTGCAGTTGTTACAAGGAGGCTTCAAATGGGCAAGACCGGCCGCAAGCGCCGCGCACGCAAGAAGAAGGGCGCCAACCACGGTAAGCGCCCGAACGCCTGAGTTCAGGCGACTACGCACAGCGAGGACCCCGGCATAAAACCGGGGTCTTTGCAATTTGGTCACATGTTTCGGCAAGACCACCAATAGCAGAGGTCTTGTATTCGGAGCGTCTGGATCCGGCTACTGAACGCTATAATTCAAACAGCTGTTTGGGGTCGCGTCCAGTTTTCCCTGGTGTCGGTGGGAGCCTGTGGACAACGTCGCCACGACGTCGGTCCCGCCTCCTACAGTTAGCTTGTCGATCGCGGTTGTATACCGCGGACCACGGGGCGCGACCGGGAGGTGGCAGGTTTGGCATCCGAGACGACACTCGGCGAGCTGCTGCGCGGGTTCCGGATCGCCGCCAACCTCACCCAGGGCGCCCTCGCCGAGAAGGCCGGACTGAGCGAGCAGGCCGTCAGCCTGCTCGAGCGCGGCACCCGGAGGCGTCCCCGGATCAGCACGATTCATGCTCTGGCCGAGGCGCTCGCTCTCGACCGGGACGCCGAGGAGCAGCTCGCGAACGCTGCCCGCGGCACCAGTTCGCCGCAGCTGACCTCGCCGGCGGACGCCGCTTCCACCGGCGTCGTACCGCGTCAACTTCCACCGACGCTCGCCGACTTCACCGGACGGGAGGCCGCGCTCGAGAAGCTCGTGGCCACGCTGACCGGTAGCGATCGGACCAGCACCGTACGGATGGCGGCGGTGACCGGCATGGGCGGCGTCGGCAAGACCTCGCTGGCGGTCCATGCGGCCCACCTCACCGCCGACCACTATCCCGACGGCCACCTCTACCTGGATCTGCGCGGCTACGGACCAGGCGAGCCGGTTCCGCCGCTCGACGCCCTGAGCCAGCTGCTCCGTTCGCTGGGCATCGACGGGCACTCGATCCCGGACTCCGTCGACGAAGCGGCCGCGCTGTACCGCTCCAGGATCGCGGGTCTGCGGATGCTGGTGCTGCTGGACAACGCGAACGGCGCGGCCCAGGTCCGGGCCTTGCTGCCCGGTGCACCGGGTGCGGCGGTGCTGGTGACCAGCCGACGCGGCCTGACGGCGTTGCCGGGCTTCGTCCAGGTGAGCCTGTCGCCGTTGTCCGAGGACGACTCGATCAGTCTGCTCGGCAAGATCGTCGGGGAGAGCCGGGTGACCGCCGAAGCCGACGCGGCCCGAACCATCGCCAGGCTCGCCGGACGTCTCCCCCTCGCCGTCCGGCTGGTTGGGGCACGGTTGGCGGCCAGGCCGGGCTGGCCGGTCGAACACCTGATGAACCAACTGCGAGACGAGAAGCGCCGGCTGGACGAGTTGGGTACCGGTGCGACCGGCGTTCGGTCGAACATCGCGGCTTCGGTCGAGTTCCTCGCCGCCAGCGATCAGGACCTCGACCGCCGCGCCGCGGCGGCACTCGATCTGCTCGGCCTGCCGAACAGCAGCGACCTGTTCACGGCGGCGACTGCCCGCCTCCTCGACGAGACCGAGGACGACACCGAGCACATGCTCGAGCGGCTGGTCGACCTCAACCTGCTGATCTCGCTGGAGCCCGGCCGCTACCGGCTGCACGACCTGATCCGCGCGTACGCCCGCGAGCGTGCCGACCAGGTGCTGTCGGAGGGAACCAGGACCGACGCGCTGAGCCGCGTCCTGGTCTTCTACACCGGGATTGCCTGGCGCTGCCAGGAACAGACCCACCAGGGCAATCCGCGGCTGAGCCTGGCCGGCGACAGTCTGCGCGCCGTACCGGCCTTCGCGGACGGCGTGGCGGCGATGACCTGGCTGAACAACGACCAGACGAACCTGTCGGAGGCTCTTCAGCAGGCCTGCCGGATTCCGGCGCTGCAGCCGCTGGTCCCGGAGTTCGCCCTCTCCCTCTTCGGGTACTACGAAGCTCTCGGCCGCTGGAACGACATGCGTACGGTCTGCACGGCAGGCCGCGACCTTGCCCGCGAACTCGGCTTCCGGCACCTGGCCGCCTGGCTGGAGCACGATCTGGCCATCCCCGACGCCGAAAGCGGCCGGCTCGAGCTGTCCCTCGGCCACCTGCGGACCGCCAGGACGATGTTCGAGTCTGTCGGCGACCTGGTTGGCCAGGCCCGGTGCTCGACGTCCTTGAGCAGGGTCCTGGAGCGCATGGGCCGGTGGGCAGAGGCGGTGACCCATGGGGAGCAGGCCCTAGCCCTCAGCCAGCAGCTCGGTGACACCACGATCGAGGGCACCAGCTACCTGGCCCTCGGCAGTCTCTACCTGCACAGCGGTGACCTCACCCGCGCCGACCGGTCCTTCACCAGGGCGATCGCCCTGTCCTCGTCGACCGGGAACGTCCGCTCGAGCGCCAAGCGCTACCAGAACGCCGGCCAGGCGTACCTGCGCGCGGGCCTGTGGGAGAAGGCAGCCGACCACCTCACCAAGAGCATCGACGCGTATCAGCAGGTCTACGACGGCAACGGCGAGTCCGAGAGCCACCGCGACCTGGCGGAGCTCTACGTCGCCCTCGGCCGGCACGACACCGCCCGGCACCACGCCGAGACCGGCCTCCGGCTGGCCCGCAAGAACGGCAACCTCCAACGCGAAGGCGAGCTCCTCATCCAGCTCGGCCGCATCGCCCACGCCGAAGGCGACCTCCCCACCGCCCGCACCCACTGGCAAACCGCCGCCACCCTCCTCCGCTCCCAATCAGTCCCCACCGAGTCCGTAGCCCTCGACCTCCTCGCAGCCCACCCCGAACCACTCGTCGATGGCGAGTAGAGGCCCCGGTGTACGACAACGACCGCCGTACCGGGGGGTTCGGCGGTCGTCGGTGGTGCGGGGGCCTGGGGTCAGTCCGTGGGCGTGGTTTCGACGCGGACCTCGGTCAGGCGGAGGAGGATCTTGGCGCGGAGCGCGTCCGGCGCCTGGTCGTCGCCGCAGGAGCGGTGGACGAGCTTCTTGATGCAGCGTTCGAGGTCGTACTGGTCGAGGCAGGGTGCGCACTCTTCCAGGTGGGTGCGGATCTCGTCGCTGCTGGCGTCTTCGAGCTCGTTGTCGATGAAGACGTACACGCGCTGCAGGATCTCGCTGCAGTCGACGTCGTGGTGCTCGCCGCAGCTCACGACTCCTCCTCGGTCTTCGCGCTGTCGGCCGCGGGGATCAGGCCGCGGTCCCGGGCGTAGTCGGCCAGCAGCTCGCGCAGCTGGCGCCGGCCCCGGTGCAGCCGTGACATCACGGTGCCGACCGGGGTCCCCATGATCTCCGCGATCTCCTTGTAAGCAAAGCCCTCGACGTCGGCCAGGTAGACCGCCAGACGGAAGTCCTCCGGGATCGACTGCAGGGCCGACTTCACGTCGGAGTCGGGCAGGTGCTCCAGAGCGACCGCCTCGGCCGACTTCAGGCCGCCGGGCGTGTGCGACTCGGCAGCGGTCAGCTGCCAGTCCTCGATCTCCTCGGTCGGCGACTGCGTGGGCTGGCGCTGTCGCTTGCGGTAGCCGTTGATGAAGGTGTTGGTCAGGATCCGGTACAGCCACGCCTTCAGGTTGGTGCCGGGCGTGAACTGGTGGAACGAGCTGTACGCCTTCGCGAAGGTGTCCTGGACCAGGTCCTCGGCGTCGGCCGGATTACGGGTCATCCGCATCGCCGCGGCGTACATCTGGTCGAGGAAAGGCAGCGCCTCGCGCTCGAAGCGCTCGGTCCGCTGCTCGGGAGTCTCGGTGGTCGTCGATGTCGGCATCGTGATCGAGAATACCGGGGCCACCCCAGAACTCCGCGCTCTGTCCAGGCTCGTTACCGTCATGTCTGCTAGAACACACCCCGCGGCGGGGTCATTCCCGTCAGCCGGAGACTTCCCTGGACACCCATTCGAAGACCGCTTCGACCAGGAGTTCGAACGACTCCTCCTGCGTCAGTTCGGCCCTTTTCGGCACCTTGAAGCTGTGGTCGGCGTCCGGTACGACGGCCATCTCGGTCAGCGGCGGGAACTCCTCCGGCGTACCGAACGGGTCCTTCTCACCTTGGACGACGAGGGTCGGCAGCCCGGCCGCCTGGAGCTCGTCGACCCGCGACTTGTCCGGCTTGCCCGGCGGGTGCAGCGGGAACGACAGCGCCAGTACGCCGGACGCCCCCAGCCCGGTCGCCGTACGACAGGCCACCCGCGCTCCCGCACTGCGGCCGCCCAGGACGAGCGGCGTACGGATCCGGAGCTGGCCGATGATCGCGATCCAGGCCTCGTCAAGGATCTTCGGCGCCGGCGCGAGCTTGCGGCCGGCCCGGCGCCAGGGCTGCTCGATCAGGAACACGTTGATGTCCTGCTTCGGCAGCCGCGCCGCGAGCGCGGCCAGGTCACCGGCCTCGATGCCACCGCCGGCGCCGTGACCGAGAGCCAGGGTCGCCACCGGCCGCCGGGCCCGGTGCGCCACGATCCGCGCCTCACCGTGCGGCGTCGCCACAATCCGTTCGTCGGTCACGGGCCCCATCCTGTCATTCCCGCGTCCACTCCCCGGCCGTCCGCACCCGGCGCGCCCCGCCCGTCGCGCCCCGCCCGTCGCGCCCACCCGTCGTCCGTCGCCCGTCGCGCCCCGCCCGTCGCCGTCCCTCCGTCCGCCGCCTCGCCCATTTCGACGGTTAACCCTGTGGCTTGCGGGTTCGACGGGCGCATGCCGACCTGGAACCCACCCTTCGCAGGGTTAACCGTCGAAATGGGGAAGGCGGACGGGCGCAGGGCTAACCGTCGAAACGGGGGAAGGTCGGCGGGGTCAGTGCGAGGCGGGGCGAGGCGAGGCGGGGTCAGGGCGGCGTGGGGCGGGGCGGGGTCAGGCCGGCGTGGGGCGGGGCGGGGCGGGGCGGGGCGGGGCGGGGCGGGGCGGGGGGCGGGGGCGGGGTCAGAAGAGCGGTGTGTCCTCCGCCGCGGTCGGCGGGCCCGGGCGGTCGGCGGGGTCCTCGCCGTCCGGCGGGAGCGGGTCGACCAGGTGCGGGCCGTTGTTCTTCACCGAGCTGACCGCCTTCGACACGGCGTACGCCTCGAGCCGTCCGGGCGCGGCCGGGACCAGGAGCTCCAGCAGCTCGTCCGGATCGGACGACAGCGGGTCGAGCCACGCGTCGTACCGGTCGCGCTCGACCAGCAGCGGCATCCGGTCGTGGATCTGGCCGAGGTCGTCGGTCGCCGAGGTGGTGAGCACCGTGCAGGTCCACAGCCAGGCCGCGTCGGAGTCGGCGTCGGCGACCGACTTGTCGCGCCAGATCTCGTACAGCCCGGCCATCGCCAGGACGCCGCCGTCGGCCGGGCGGATGAAGTACGGCTGCTTGACCGGCTTGCCGTTCTTCTTCTGCTCGGTCTCGTACCACTCGTAGTACCCGTCGGCGGGCAGCAGGCAGCGCCGGCTCGCGAACGCCTTCTTGAAGGCCGGCTTCTCGGCGACGGTCTCCATCCGGGCGTTGATCAACCGGCTGCCGATCGAGGTGTCCTTGGCCCAGGACGGCACCAGCCCCCACTTGACCGTGGTCAGCTTGCGCACCACCTGGTCGGGCTGCTCGCGGTTCTTCCGCTCGACCACGGCGATCACCTGGTCGGTCGGCGCGACGTTGAAGTTGTCCGGCAGCTCCTGCACCGACTCCTTCACGTTGCCCGCGGCGATCTCGAACTCGACCACCAGGTCGGAGGGGTCCCGGCTGCTCGCGTAACGGCCACACATGGAACTCAGCCTAGCCACCGGAACCGACATTTCGCCGTACGGCGAACGGGCGGCGGCGGTGGATCGCCTACCCCGTGATAGGCGATCCACCGCCTGCTCGATGCGCCCGGGCATCCCCCTGTTGACGTCCGGGCGCAAGCTCCAGCTCCGGGTCAGCCCCGGGTCAACTCGTCCAGCAACCGCACAGCCATCGCATCGGTGGCCGGCAGCCCCTCGATCCAGATCCGGGCCAGCTGCGGCTCGTCGGTGTCGAGCCGCCACTGGGTGATCAGCGCTCGGACCGTCGCGACCTGGTCCGGCAGGTTCGGCTCGCGGTCGACGAGCGCCGCCGCGCGGTGTGTGCCGAGGCGACCCAGTACGTCACCGCCGGCGAACACGATCCGCAGGCACTCCGCGACGTCGACGAGCCGGAGCTCGCGGTCGAACGGCGTGGTGCCGGGCGGGTTGAGCGGCTCGACCACCACCAGTGCGTGGGTCGCCGGTACGGAAGTTCCACGGAGATCGGCCTCCCGGTAGATCTCGCCGAGGCGGGACCGCAGGTGCGCCAGGCTGGACAGCCCGGTCAGCGGGTCCTCGCAACTCAGGGAGTGCAGGTAGATGAGGGATGCTTCGGCCCAGCTGGAACTGAGTGCGCGTACCGCGGCGAAAGCCGGCTCGCCCCCGGCGATCGAGCGGTACAGCGCACTCAGTCCATCAAGTGCCTCGAGCAGCGAGACCCCGTCGGCCGCCAAGCGGCGTCCGACCTCGTCACTCGCAGGCACGACGTCGGCCCCGTCCCGGAGCGCCTCGGCAATCGCGAGGTAGGCACTTCGGTCGAGACCAGCTGTGCCGTGCGGCTCCCTCCTTCCGCACGGTTGCTCTGCTGACGACGCTTCCGGCCGGTCCCGGGCGAGCGACCCCGCCAGGTTCGGACCACGCAGCGAGTCGAACCGCCGGCGGATGTCCGCGTACAGCGACATGACCCTCCTCAACGCAGTCCTTCAGCCTCCCGACCGGGTGGCCGGAAGCGTCGTTCTGAGGGAGAGACAGTGCGTGGGCGGGTTCATGACGCAGATTTCAGAACTTTTTTCTCGTAACCTCGGACCGGTCGCCGTCGTCAGGAAAGGTGCGCCGATCCCTTCCGTCTGGGAGTCTTGACCTCGGCAACTATGTGACTGACGGTGACCAAGCAATGACAGCAGGGGGAGCAGACGCCATGGAGGAAGTACCGAGCGACGCGGAGCTGATCGCGCGCGTGCGTTCGGGCGACCTCGAGGCGTACGGCGAGTTGTTCGCGCGGCACCACCACGCCGCCGAGCGGATGGCCCGGCAGCTGGTGCCGGCCAACGACGCCGACGACCTGGCCAGCGACGCGTTCGCCAAGGTGCTCGATGCCCTGCGCAACGGTGGCGGTCCGGACGTCTCCTTCCGGGCCTACCTGCTGACCACGGTCCGCCGGGTGCACGTCGACCGGATCCGGGCCGGCCGCAAGGTCACCTCGACCGACGACATCGCGGCGTACGAGCGGGAACCGCAGGGGTTCGACGACCCGACGGTGACCGGCTTCGAGAGCGGCGCGGCGGCGAAGGCGTTCGCCTCGCTGCCGGAGCGCTGGCAGGCCGTGCTGTGGCACACCGAGGTCGAGGGCGAGAAGCCCGCGGCCATCGCTCCCCTGCTCGGCCTGACCGCCAACGGCGTCTCCGCCCTGGCCTACCGGGCCCGCGAGGGGCTGCGGCAGGCGTACCTGCAGCAGCACCTGGCCGACGTCGCCGGTGACCGCTGCCGCTGGACCACCGAGCGCCTGGGCGCCTACGTCCGCGGCGGCCTCACCAAGCGCGAGAACCGGAACGTCCGCGAGCACCTGGACGAGTGCGCCAAGTGCACCGCGGTCTACCTCGAGCTGGTCGAGGTCAACAGCGCGCTGCCGGCACTGCTCGCTCCGGCCCTGCTGGGCACGGCGGGCCTGGGCTACCTGGCCGCCGCCTCGGGAGCGAAGGTCGGACTGGTCGGCTTCTTCGCCACCGGCTGGCAGAAGGCCACCGAGAACAGCACCCGTACGGCGCTCAGCGCAGGCGGGGCGGTCGTGGTCGTGGTGGCCGCGGTGATGGCCGCGCTCGCACTGACCGGTGGCGAGACGCCTCCGGCCGCCATCGACCAGCCGACGTCCCAGCCGACCCAGCAGCCGCCGCCTCCCCCGCCGCCGCCAGTGCCCCCGACGGTGAAGCCGCCGACGCAGAAGCCGCCGGAGACCCAGCCGACGCAGCCGGAGCCGACGCAGCCCGAGCCGACCCAGCCGGAACCGACCACGGCACCGACCAGCGCGCCCACGAGCCAGCCGACCACGCCGCGGCCGACGCCACCGTCGCCGACCACCCCGATCCTGGACGAGGGCCTGCTGACCATCAGCCTGCCCACCGGCGGCGGCAGTCCCTCCACCGGCGGCCCCGCGGCCGGCGGCGGCAGCCCAGCGACGTACGGGCCGTTCACGCGGAGCGTCGCCGAGCGCGACGCCGCGCTGCGCGCCACCGTGTCCATCAAGGTCCCGGCGAACAACACCAACCCGGTGGTCATCGGCATCAAGTACGGCAACGCCCTGCAGTGGCCGCTGACCGGCAACCCGGCCGGCTGGACCTGCACCAAGGCCGCCGACGGCAAGAGCGGCAGCTGCACGGCCGTCGACCCGGCCGCGCCTCCCACGCTCCCGATGGTGTTCACCGAGCCCACCGGCGGCGCGGTGGCCGACCGAACGTTCACCGTCTCCGGCAAGTCCGGCCGTCTGTACGACGACGACTCCGCGACGCTGACCGCTCCCCCGCGCCTCGACGAGAACCTGCTGAAGCTGGCGGTCGGCAAGGCCGACCTGGACCGCTACTTCCGCACGATCACCGTCGCCCCCGGCACCGACCGGACCGGCGTCACGCTGAAGCTCACGTACGGCGCTTCGCTGGCGTGGCCGCTGGCCGCCAACCCGGCCGGCTGGAAGTGCAACCAGTCCGCCAGGACCTGTACGTCGACCACGCCGGCCACGCCCGTTCCGCTGCTCGCCGACTTCGCCGTACCGGACGGTGGGTCCGCGGCGGCTCGCACGTACACGGTGACCGCGACGGCCGGGCTGCTGCACGACACCGACTCCGAGACGCTGGCACCGGTCCGGATGGACGAGTCGCTGCTGCGGATCCTCACCCCGAGCCCGCACGACGACCCGAACCCGTTCGTCTACAACAGGTTCCTCGACCTGAGTGGCACGACCGGTCCGGTCACGCTGGAGATCTCGTGGGGCAAGAACGTCAGCCTCGTCACCTACATCTCGAGCGGGTGGACCTGCTCGCGCTCGACCGACGTACGGCGCGCGACCTGTTCGACGGACCACTACACGAAGGCCCTGAACACCGAGTGGGCCGCCTGGCCGGGCTCCTCGGTGAAGAACCAGATCACCGTCAAGGCGGTCACGCCGGGCCGGTACGACACCGACACCGCGCAGATTCCGCCGACGCCGCACGGCAAGCGGTAAACGGGTTTGGCGTCGTCCCGGCGGGGCTCTACGCTGGACCACGTTCGCGCTGACGGAACCGAGTAGCGCCGGACACCTGTGCTGGAGAGAGTCGCCGGTAGCTGCGAAGGCGACGCACGGGCCCGGTGGCGAAGACACTCCTGAGCGAATGCGGTAGCAAGAGGCCGGACTGGGTCTGACCAGGCCGGTGAAGGTGTGGTGGCACCGCGAGTTCCCCTTCGCCCACACCTCCGGGGTTCGAGTAATCCGACGGAGGTGAAAACAGCGATGCGCATTCTCAACCACGAGATCCCCTCAGCAGTGGGCCAGACCGTCACGGTGGCCGGCTGGGTGCACCGAAGACGACGGCTGGCCGCGGTCAGCTTCCTGGTCCTGCGAGACCGGTCCGGCCTGAGCCAGGTCGTCGTCAAGGCGCCGGAGACCCAGGCCCAGCTGGACGGGCTCGGTGAGGAGACCGTCGTCCAGGTGACCGGTAGGGTCGCCGCCAACCCGCAGGCTCCCGGTGGGGCCGAGCTGGTCGACCCGGTGATCGTCCCGCTGACCGAACCGGCCAGGACGCCGCCGATCGAGCTGTGGCGTCCCACGGTCGGCGCCGGCCTGCCGGTCGTGCTGGACAACGCACCGGTCGCCCTGCGGCACCCTGCGGTCCGGGCCGGCTGGGAGGTCGCGGCGGCCGCGCTGCACGGGTTCCGCAGCACGCTGGACGGTCTGGACTTCACGGAGATCCAGACGCCGAAGATCGTCGGTACGGCGACCGAGTCGGGCGCCAACGTGTTCGCGCTCGACTACTTCGGCGGTCCGGCGTACCTGGCGCAGTCGCCGCAGTTCTACAAGCAGACGATGGTCGGGGTGTTCGAGCGGGTCTACGAGGTCGGTCCGGTGTTCCGGGCCGAGCCGCACGACACCGTCCGGCACCTGGCCGAGTACGTGTCGCTGGACGCGGAGTTCGGCTTCATCGGCGACCACCGCGACGTACTGGCCGTGCTGCGCGACGTCCTGGCGGGCATGCTCGCGTCGGTCGGGTCCAGAGCCGGTACGGCGCTGGAGCGGCTCGGTGTGGAGCTGCCGGAGATCCCGATCGACGTACCGGTGCTGCACTTCTCCGAGGCGCTCAAGCTGGCAGGAGCGGACCCCGGCGAGCCCGACCTGTCGCCGGCTGACGAGCGCGCTCTCGGCGAGTGGGCGCTGCGGGAGCACGGCAGCGACTTCGTGGCGGTCGAGGGCTACCCGATGGTGAAGCGGCCGTTCTACACCCATCCGCAGCCGTCGGACCCGACCTGGTCGAACTCCTTCGACCTGCTGTTCCGTGGGGTCGAGCTGGTCACCGGTGGGCAGCGTCTGCACCGCTACAGCGACTACGTCGCCGCTCTGGAGGCCAGGGGTGAGTCCGCCGAGGCACCGGCGTACAGCTCCTACCTGCAGGCGTTCCAGCACGGCATGCCGCCGCACGGCGGTTTCGCCATCGGGCTGGAGCGGTTCGTGGCCCGGCTGACCGGTGCGGAGAACGTCCGGGAGGTCACGCTGTTCCCGCGGGACCTGCACCGGCTGACGCCGTGAGGTGAAATCCTGCCCGCTCCACTGATGACTCGGTGCATGATGTGCGCCATGAGTGCTGACGTGGAGCGGGCGGTGCTGGCGGCTCTGGACGACGACCTGATCGTCGAGGAGCTGCGGGAGCTGGTGCGGATCCCGAGTGTCGACGGGACCCCCGAGGAGAACGTGGCCCAGGAGTGGGTCGCCGGGCGGCTGCGTGGGCTCGGGATGACCGTCGACCACTGGCAGCTGGACCTGGCCGAGGTGACCGCCGATCCCGCGTTCCCGGGGATGGAGGTTCCGCGCACCGACGCGTGGGGATGCGTCGGGACGCTCGGCGATGGTGTGCCGGGGCTGATCTTCAACGGGCACGTGGACGTCGTACCGCCGGGTGACCTGGCCCAGTGGCCGGACGGCGATCCGTACTCGGCGCGGATCAGCGACGGGATCATGTGGGGCCGCGGGACGTGCGACATGAAGGCCGGGATCGCGGCGTTCCTCGGCGCGGTCCGCGCAGTTGTTGCTTCGGGCATCGAGTTGCGGAAGCCCCTGGCCGTGCACACGGTGGTCGGCGAGGAGGACGGTGGCCTCGGCACGTTCGCGACCCTGCGCCGCGGGCACGGCGGCGCGGCCTGCGTGATCGCCGAGCCGACGGCGGGCACCGTGATCCCGGCGAACGCCGGCTCGCTCACCTTCCGGCTGGAGATCTCCGGGCTCGCGTCCCACGGCTCGACCCGCACCCGCGGGGTCAGCGCGATCGAGAAGTTCGAGCTGGTGCACGCGGCGCTGCGTGACCTGGAGGCCGAGCGGAACCGGGCGCCGCACCCGCTGCTCGAGCACCTGGACCTGGCCTACCCCCTGTCGATCGGCACGGTCCACTCCGGCGACTGGGCGAGCACTGTCCCCGACCTGCTGGTGGCCGAGGGCCGGTACGGCGTACGGCTGGGTGAGCCGGTCGAGGACGCGCTGGCCGCGCTCGAGCAGGCTGTCGCGGCGGCCTGCGAGAAGGACGACTGGCTGCGGGACCACCCTGTGAAGGTGACCTGGCCTGGTGGCGTGTTCGCCTCCGGTCTGCTGCCGGAGGGCGACCCGCTGCTGGACGACGCGCTGCGAGCTGTCGTGGACGCGGGGGCCGGCGCTCCGGAGGTGAGGGGTGGGCCGTACGGGTCCGACCTGCGGCAGTACACGGCAGCCGGCGTACCGACACTGCAGTACGGGCCGGGCGACGTCCGGTACGCCCACGCGAGCGACGAGCACGTCGCACTGGCCGAGGTACTCCACTGCGCTCGGGTCTACGCGCTGCTGGCCGTACGCCGCTGCGCCTAGTGGTACAAAGTGGCCATGGAACCGCTGCGTGGACGCTCGGCCGAGTTGGGCCGGCTGCTGGAGGCCATGCGCGCAGCGGACCAGGGCGCTGCCTCGCTGACCGTCGTCTCCGGCGAGCCGGGCATCGGCAAGTCGGCGCTGGTGCACGCTGCGGTCGAGCAGGCTGAGCGGCACGGGTTCCTCGTCGCCACGGCGGCCGCACACCAGACGGACAACATCAGTCCGCTCTCCTCACTCGCTCCGGCGCTGAGGGCGAGCAAGGACCCGCTGATCGGTACCGAGCACTTCCTGGAGTTGGCGGCGCTCAACACCCAGCCGCTGTGGCTTGCCGAGCGGTTGGCCGACCTCATCGGTCAGCGGCTGGCCGGCACCTCGGCTCTGGTGGTGCTGGACGACGCGCAGTGGTCCGACCCGTTGACTGGCTTCGTCCTGCGGGTGCTGATCTCTCGGCTGGCCGAGACCCAGGTCATGTGGCTGCTGGCGACTCGGCCGTCGCCTGGCGGCGTCACCGACCAGATCGTCGATGCACTGGGCGACCAGCTGCCGGTGCACCACATCCAGCTGACTCCGCTGGACTCCGAGGCCGTGCTGCAGATCGCGGCTGACCGGTTGAACCAGCCTGTCGACGCTGCCCTGACTGTCCGGCTCGGCAGCGCCCAGGGCGTTCCGTTTCTGGTCGAGCAGGTCGTCGCCGGCCTCTACCTCGCCGACGGATCGGCGGAGGGCCCGCTGCCCGACGGGCTGGTCGAGGGCGTACGCCGACGCGTCGCCGGTACGACGGAGCTGTGCCGGTCGTTGCTGCGGACTGCTGCCGTCTTCGGCAGCGAGTTCCGACTGAGCGACGTTGCCGCACTGATGGGCGAGGGCGTCGCACGGCTGGCCGAGCCGCTGGACGAGGCGATCAGGGCCGGGCTGCTGGCGGACAGCGGCGCCCACCTGACCTTCCGGCACGAGCTGCTGCGGGCCGCCGTACTGGCTGATGTGCCGCCGTCGGCCCAGCGGGCGCTGCACTCGGCGATCGCCGACCAGCTGCTGCTGACCGAGCAGGGCGCGTCGGCGGCGGCTCCCCACATCCTGGCTACGGCGGCTGTCGGCGACCTGGCATCCATCAGCACGCTGCGCGTGGCTGCGCGCGATCTGCTGACCACCATGTCGATCACGGCAATGTCGGTGATCCAGGAGACCTTCGAGCTGACGCCGGCCGACCACCCGCTCCGCGGCGAGGTCGGTGCGGACGTGGTCGAGATCCTGCTCGTCGCCCGCCAGTACGACGCGGCGCAGGCGTTCGCCAACGACCTGCTCGGCGGGACGCCGCTCTACCAGGGGCCGGTGACGCCTGAACTCACTGCTCGCGTCCGGCTGCTGCTGGCTCCGCAGGAGTGGGCTGTCGGTGCGCTCGACGCCGCCCGCCTCACAGTGGCTGGTGCACCACAGCCCTTGGCTGACCGGCTCAGCGCCTACCGAGTACTGGCCGACGCCGCCGAGCCGTTCGAGACCGAGGACCCGGTCGCTGCTGCCGTCCTCCAGCTCGCCCACGCGGAGCAAGCAGCAGCAGAGGGGCGCTTCGCCGACGCGGCGGCCGCCTACGCCGCCGCGCGCGGCCAGCGCGCCTCGGCCTCCGCCGTCAACGCGCCAGGGAGCGAGGTTGGCACGCCCCCGGCAGTGCGGGTGGAGCTGGCTGAGCTGTTCTGCCTGGCCCAAGCGGGTGAGCCGATCACCGCTCTCCGGCGCGTCACCGAAGGCCTGCCCGGCGACTCCTGGCTGGCCCCGCAGCTCGCAGCACTACGAGCCCAGCTGGAGCTTGCTGTCGGCAACCTCCCTGCGGCGAGTGAGGCGGCCAAGGCGAGCCTGCGCTGGTCCGCGGAGTTCCACGACCCGTCCGCCGAGCCGACGGCCCGCCAGGTCCTCGCTCTGGTCGCCCTGCTCCAGGGCGACCTCGCTGCAGCTCGCAAGGTCCCCGACGAGCCAGTCCGGGCACTGCTTGCGATGGCCGACGGCGACACCACTGCAGCGGAGCGCCTTCTGGCGACGCCACTCGACCACCCGATCCGCCTGGAACTCCTGCTCCATGCAGCGACTCACCTCCCCGGCACCGGTCAGGCAGCGGCCGATCTGCTAGCCGACCACGCCCCGGCCGGCGCCCAGCTGGTTGCTGCCGCCAACAAGCGTGACCTGATCGCCGTAGCCCAGGCGGTCGAGCACTTGCGCAGCAGCCAGCGCCCACTGCTCGTGGCGGCAGCCGAGGAGCTGCACGGGCGAGTCGAGCTCGAGCACGGCGACCGCAGTACGGGCATCGCCGCGCTGGAGCGTGCGCTGGACTCCTACACCCAGCTCGGCGCCACAGCGTTCGCCGTACCGGTGCAGGCTGTCCTGCAGGCAGCAGGAGTACGCCGGCGCCGCTGGTCCGCCGTACAGGCACGGCCCGAGTCTGGCTGGGAGGCGCTGACACCGATGGAGCGCAAGGTCGCGCTGCTCGTCGCGGACGGCCACACCAACCGCTCGGCGGCCGAGGAGCTGGTCCTGTCGGCCAGCACGGTCGGCACCCACCTGCGGAACGTCTTCAGCAAGCTCGACGTCAACTCGCGCGTGCAGCTCACCCGGCTCGTGCTCCAGCGGTTCGCCTCTCCCCCGAACGCATGAGTTTTGGGTGCACCACCCCGGGCTGATCCTGGTCGGTGGGTGGTGAAGTTCCCGTTTTCGGTCGATCCGGCGAACCGCCCCGGAGCGGTTTTCTAGGGGCACAAGGAAAACCGCGAACGAGAACCGAGGACGAGACCATGAGTGAGAAGAACCCCACCGCGCTGCTGGTGCACGGAGCCTTCGCCGACGGCGGCAGCTGGGCCGGCGTGATCGCCGAGCTGGACAACCGCGGCATCAAGGCGATCGCCGTACCGAACGACCTGTCCGGAGCGGCCGCCGACGGCCGCAAGGTGGCGGCGCTGGCCCGGGAGATCGACGGCCCGGTCGTGCTGGTCGGCCACTCGTACGGCGGTGCGGTGATCACCGCGGCGGCCAACGACGCCGACAACGTCACCGCGCTGGTCTACGTGACCGCGTTCGCGCTGGACGAGGGCGAGGGCATCCTCGAGTACCTCGGCAACTTCCCGGCCAACGAGCTCGGCACCTCGCTCGCGCCGCACCAGTTCGGCGAGGACACCTACCTGAGCATCGCCGAGGACAAGTTCGCGAAGATCTTCGCCGCGGACGTCCCGGCCGGACAGGCCCTGGTGATGGGTCGCTCGCAGCGGCCGGTCGCGGGCGCCGCGTTCCACGAGAAGTCCGGCCCGGCCAGCTGGAAGCGGCTGCCGAGCTACTACCTGGTCGCCACCGCCGACAACGCGATCCCGGTCGAGGCGCAGCGCGCCATGGCCGAGCGGACCGGTTCGAAGGTCACCGAGGTCGACGGTTCGCACGCGGTCGCGGTGTCGCAGCCGCTGGCCGTCGCCGAGTTCGTCGCGAGCGCGGTCGAGGCAGGTGCGGACAAGTGAGCACCCGTCGCCGCTTCCTCGGCACCGTCGCCGGTGTCGCCTCCGCCGCCCTGCTGACCGTCGGCGTCACCACCGCCGCGGCCCGTCCCGCCGAGGTCGCCGGTCACTCCGGCCCGAAGCCGACCGTCGTCCTGCTGCACGGCGCGTTCGCCGACGGCTCCAGCTGGAACGAGGTCTCCGAACGCCTCCAGCGTGACGGCTACAAGGTCGTCGTACCGGCTGTCCCGCTCCGCAGCATCCAGGGCGACACCGAGTACCTGTCCGGCGTCCTGGCCGGGATCCCGGGCCCGAAGGTGCTCGTCGGTCACTCGTACGGCGGTGCGCTGGTCAGCCAGCTCGCCGACACGCCCGGGGTCAAGTCGCTGGTGTACGTCGCGGCGTTCATCCCGCAGGCCGGCGAGACCATCGGCGACCTGAACGCGAAGTACCCCGGCAGCCAGATCGGCCCGGACACCACCAACACGATCACGTACCCCGGTGGCGTCGACCTGATCATGAAGCCCGAGTCCTTCCGCCAGGTCTTCGCCGCCGACCTCCCCCGCAAGCAGGCCGCCCTGCTCGGCGCCTCCCAGCGCCCGGTCGCCGCCGCGGTCTTCGGCGAGAAGGTCCTCGAGACGGCCCCGGCGAACCTGCCCAAGTACGCCGTCGTCGCCACCGGCGACAAGGCCATCCCGCCGGCCGGCGAGCGCTTCATGGCCGACCGCGCCCACGCCACCACCATCGAGGTCAACGGCTCCCACCTGGTCGCCCTCTCCCAGCCCGACAAGGTCACCCACCTGATCGAACGCGCCGCCCGCTGAACACCTCCTCCCGTGGGGTGGACCACACGGTCCACCCCACGGGAATACGTTGGTGTGGGCCAACAGTTGTTTCGAGTTATGCGTATTGATGTCTGGTCCGATGTCGTCTGCCCCTGGTGCTACATCGGCAAGCGCCGCCTCGAGGAAGCGCTCGCGACCTCCGGCGAGCAGGCCGAGGTCGTCTACCACAGCTTCCAGCTCGACCCCGAAGCCACCAGCGACGACCCCCGCGACCTCGCCACCCGCCTCGGGGAGAAGTACGGCCGCGGCCGCGAGTGGGGCCTGCAGGCCAACGAGCACGTCACCGGCGTCGCCCGCGAGGTCGGCCTCGACTTCAACTTCGCCATCGCCAAGTCCGCGAACACCGTCGACGCCCACCGCCTGCTCCACCTCGCCCGCGAGCTCGGCACCTCCGGCGAGGTCCCCGCCGACACCCAGGCCCGGCTCAAGGAGCGCCTACTCAAGGCCTACTTCACCGAGGGCCTCCCGGTCGGCGACCACGCCACCCTCACCCAGCTCGCCACCGAGACCGGCCTGCCCGCCGACCGCGTCACCGAGGTGCTCGCCGGTACGGCGTACGAGCAGGAGGTGGCGGCCGACCAGGCCCAGGCCCTCGCGTACGGCGCGAACGGCGTCCCGTTCTTCGTCATCGACGAGAAGTACGGCGTCAGCGGCGCCCAGCCGACCGAGGTCTTCACCGAAGCCCTGCGCCGAGCCGCGGCCGACCGCAAGCCGGTGACGCTGATCACGACTCCCGGCAGCACCGACGACGCCGCCTGCGGCCCGGACGGCTGCCCGATCTGAGGGTTGGACCCGAGACACACGGGTACCTGGACCCAGATCGCTTGCCGGACGATGTAAGAAGGAGCCATGACTGTCGTGCGCGCACTGGCCAGGCCGTTGCTGTCCGTTCTCTTCGTCGTGCAAGGCGCGAACCAGCTGCGCAACCCGGAGCCGCTGGTTCCGAAGGCGCAGCCGGTCACCGATCGCCTGGTGCCGCTGGTGAAGCGGGTCGCCCCGCCGCAGGTCGGCGACCGAATCCCTGACACGACAGCCAACCTCGTCCGTCTCAACGGCGCCGCGCAGGTGATCGGCGGTCTCGCGCTGGCCAGCGGGAAGGGCCGGCGCCTCGGCGCCGCCGTCCTGGCGGCCTCGCTGGTGCCGACCACGGTGGCCGGGCACCCGTTCTGGCTGGAGAAGGACAAGCAGGTCAAGCAGACCCAGCGCGTCCAGTTCATGAAGAACCTCGGCCTGATGGGTGGCCTGCTGCTCGCGGCGGTAGACACCGAGGGCCAGCCCGGTCTGATCTGGCGGGCCTCGCACGGCGCGAAGGCGGCCAAGCGGGAGACCAAGCGCGGCGCGAAGCTCGCCAAGCGGGAGACCAAGCAGCTCGCGAAGAGCGCCCGCCGCGAGGCCAAGCTCGCGGCCAAGACGGCGCGGGCGGAACTGCCTTTCATCTGAAATCTGGCCCCTGTGGACAGAGCTCGACGTCGTCCTGCGTGCATGCCCTAGGCTCTTGAGCGTCATCGAAGTGAGCTGAAGGAGTGCAATGGGGACGTCAGAGGGCTGGCCGGCACCGCGCCCGGCCGGGGCGGTCAACGGCCGGGTCACCGTGCCCGGGTCGAAGTCGATCAGCAACCGTGCGCTGATCCTCGCCGCGCTCGCGGACGGGCCCTCCACCCTCTCCGGCCTGCTCGCCGCCCGGGACACCGCGCTGATGCGCGCCGCCCTCGTCGCGATGGGCGTCGGCATCAGCGAGCACGACGGCCTGGTCACCGTCACGCCCGGTTCGCTCAAAGGCCCGGCCCAGGTCGACTGCGGCCTGGCCGGCACCGTGATGCGCTTCGTCCCGCCGGTGGCCGCACTGGCCGACGGCATCATCTCCTTCGACGGCGACCCGTACGCCCGCGAGCGCCCGATGAACGTCATTCTCGGCGCCCTGCGCACGCTCGGCGTCGAGATCGACGACCACGGCACCGGCCGGATGCCGTACGCCGTGAACGGCTCCGGCGCGGTCCGCGGCGGCGAGGTCACGCTGGACGCGTCCGGTTCGTCGCAGTTCGTCTCCGCGCTGCTGCTGGCCGGCGCGCGGTACGACCTCGGCGTCGACCTGCGCCACGACGGGAAGCCGGTGCCCTCGCAGCCGCACCTGGACATGTCGGTGGCGATGCTGCGCGAGCGTGGCGTCACGGTCGACGACAGCGAGCCGAACCGCTGGATCGTTGCCCCCGGCCCGATTCGCGCGCTGGACACCGTGATCGAGCCCGACCTCTCGAACGCCGCGCCCTTCCTGGCCGCGGCCGTCGTCACCGGCGGGTCGGTCACCGTCACCGGGTGGCCGACGGCAACGACCCAGCCGGGCGGCCAGCTGCCCGAGCTGCTGTCGCGCTTCGGTGCCGAGGTGTCGCTGGCCGACGGCGAGCTGACGGTCCGCGGGACCGGACGGATCGCGGCGGTCGACCTGGACCTGAGCGAGGTCGGCGAGCTGTCGCCGGTGCTGGCGGCCATCGCCGTACTGGCCGACGGGCCGTCGTACTTCCGTGGCATCGCGCACCTGCGCAACCACGAGACGGATCGACTGGCGGCGCTGGAGACCGAGTTCAACGCGCTCGGTGGCGACGTCGCACAGACTCCGGACGGGCTGGAGTTCCGCCCGAAGCCCTTGCACGGTGGGCTGTTCGGCACGTACCACGACCACCGGATGGCGCACGCGGCCGCGGTGGTCGGCCTGGCCGTCGACGGGATCGAGATCGAGAACATCGGGACCACGGCGAAGACGCTGCCGGAGTTCCCCGAGCTGTGGTCGGCCTTGGCCGGATGAGCGCTCACGTGGGACGTCCTGGGGTCGAGGCCTGATGTCGCGGTACGACGAGGAAGCCAAGTACGACCGGCCCAAGCGCCGGACCCGGCCGCGCACCAAGGACCGGCCGGCGTACGACGACGCCGTCACCGGGTTCGTGATCACCCGCGACCGCGGGCGGTACACGACGTGGGTCGGTGACGGCGATCGCGTCGTCACCGCAATGAAGGCCCGCCAGCTCGGCCGCAAGGGCGTCATCGTCGGTGACCGCGTCAAGCTCGACGGCGACGCGAGCGGCGCCGAGGGTACTCTGGCGCGGATCGTCGAGGTCCTCCCCCGCACCACGTTGCTCCGCCGCTCGGCCGACGACGACGATCCCGTCGAGCGCCCGCTCGTCGCGAACGCCGACCAGCTCGTCATCGTGGTCGCCGTCGCGAACCCCGAGCCCCGCACCCGGCTGATCGACCGCTTCCTGGTCGCGGCGTACGACGCCGGCATGCGCCCGCTGCTCTGCCTCACCAAGACCGACCTGGCCGACCCCGAGCCGCTGCTCTCGACATACCGGCCCCTGGGCGTCGAGTCGGTCGCAACCCAGCAGGGCGGCAACCTCGACGACCTGAAGGAACAGCTCCGCGACCGTACGTCGGTCATGGTCGGCCACTCCGGCGTCGGCAAGTCCACCCTGGTCAACGCCCTGGTTCCCGGCACCAACCGAGCCATCGGCGTCGTCAACGACAACACCGGCCGAGGCCGCCACACCTCCACCAGCGCCCTCCTCCTCCGCCTCCCCGACGGCGGCTGGATCGTCGACACCCCCGGCATCCGCTCCTTCGGCCTGGCCCACGTCGAGCCCGACCAACTCATCCACGCCTTCCCCGACCTCGCCGCCGAAACCACCAACTGCCCCCGAGCCTGCGGCCACTCCGAATCCGACCCCGGCTGCGCCCTCGACGAAGCAGTAGCCGAAGGCCGCATCGAAGCCGAACGCGTAGCATCCTTCCGCCGCCTCCTGGCCAGCCGAGAAGGCCGCCCCGACCCAGCCTGAGGTGGTCTGTGAGGCTAGCCTTACCTAAGGCTACAATTGGGTTATGCGCAGTGTGCTCGTCCCGCTCGACCTCTCCTTCGGCGCAATAGTTGCCTCTGGCAAGGGTGACTAGATGCCTGCCGTCGTGATGTGCACCGTGACCGCCGTACGGCGGACCAGCCCGTCGTTCCTCACCATCACGCTCGCCGGCTGCGAGACCCTGGAGACCGGCGGCTTCGACCAGCGGATCAAGATCCTGCTCGCCCGGCCCGGCCAGGCCGAGCCGGTCCTCCCGCCGGCTGACAACTGGTACGGCGTCTACCGCGAGATGGCCGACGACGTCCGCCCGATCATGCGCACGTTCACCATCCGGGCGCAGCGTGGCGCGGAGATCGACATCGAGTTCGCGCTGCACGGCGACGCCGGTCCCGCGTCGGCCTGGGCCCAGTCCGCCGTACCGGGCAGCCGACTCGGCATCATCGGCCCCGAGATCGGCGACAACCCGAAGGCCTACCAGTACATGCCAGACTCGCCCGACTGGCAGTTGCTCGTCGGCGACGACACCGCCGTACCGGCTCTGGCCTCGATCATCGAGTCCCTCCCCGCCGGCACCGTCGCGCGCGCGTTCGTCCAGGTCCCGCACGCCGCCGACGTCCGCGACTTCGCCACCGCCGCCGACCTCGAGATCGCCTGGTGCATCGGCAGCGGCCTGGCCGACGCGGTGCGGTCCGCGAAGCTTCCCGACGGTACGCCGTACGCGTGGGTGGCAGGCGAGGCCGGCATCGTGCGCGACATCCGCCGCCACCTCACCGGCACGCTCGAGTGGGACAGCAAGCCGCACTACTTCGGCGGCTACTGGAAGGCCGGCCAGGCGGAGGGCTGACTACTTCGGCGGCAGCTGCCCGTCCCACACGGCCTTCGCGCCGGCGTCGCCGGTGCGGATCGTCTGGTAGATGACCAGCACGCCGACCACGACCACCGCCGCGCTCAGCACCCACTCCAGCGGCTGACTCTTGGTTGCCTTGGCACCCTTCCCACTGGCGAGCGCCGAAGGCCCAGCCAGCAGCAGGAAACCGACGACCACCAGCACCGCGAACCCGACCACGAACCAGAACAGCAGATTCCCGCGATCCTGGTGCAACTTCACCGCCGGCTGCAGCTCAGGGATCGCCGCCAGGAACGCCTCGCCACTCTCCTTCGCGACGAACGCCACCACCACCCCGGCCAGCCCGAGCAGCAACGCCGGCCACCGCAGCAGCCACCGCCACTTCGGCACCGCCGCGAACACGATCGCCGTCAGCGCCGCCACCGGCAGCAGCACCACGGCGGCGTGAATCACCAGCACGTGCAGAGGAAGATCCCCGAAGCGCTCGAACATGACGACTCCCGTGGCTCGGCCGAAGTGGACTAACACTAACTGCACGTTCAACCACCCAAAACGGTTCAATCAGCCTAGTCCTCCAGCCGCCGTACGACGCCCGACCGCGCCGTCCGCCGCCGGACGACACCCCACGCCCGCTTTCCACGCACCGGCGCTCCCGCCCGCGAAGCTGGACCGACGTGCACCACTGATCAAACCCGCCGCACAACCGGTGCGGGAGCGAGGTCGAGCGTGCGCCTCCGCCATCGCCTGCGGTTGATCAGTGGTGCGCGTCGGCGCCGCGCAGGACGCGTGCCTTCAGGAAGTCCGTGGGGCACAGGCTGTGCCCGAGCGCGTGTTCCTCCGCTCGCTGTCGCTCGCTCCTGTCCCTGCGACGGCGAACCAAAGCCCCTCACCAGTCCGCCGTACGGCGGACCAACCGCCCATCGGTGAGCCCTGCGCGGGTAGCCTTCCGGCATGCCTTCGCACACGGACGACCTGCGGCTTGCGCACATCCTGGCTGATGACGCGGACTCGACCACGATGGATCGGTACAAGGCGCTCGATCTGCACGTCGCCACGAAGCCGGATCTGACGCCCGTCAGCGACGCCGACCGGCGGGTCGAGGACGTGATGCGGAAGACGCTGGCGCGGGCGCGGCCGCGGGACGCGTTCGTGGGGGAAGAGGAAGGCACCACCGGGTGGGGGCCCCGTCGCTGGGTGGTCGACCCGATCGACGGGACCAAGAACTACATTCGCGGCGTTCCGGTCTGGGCGACGCTGATCAGCTTGATGATCGAGGACCAGGTCGTCGTCGGTGTCGTGTCGGCGCCGGCGCTCGGCCGGCGGTGGTGGGCGTCGTACGGCGACGGCGCCTGGACCGGTCGCGCACTGATGTCCGCGCAGCCGTGCCGGGTGAGTGACGTGAGCAAGATCGAGGACGCCTCGCTGTCGTACTCCTCGCTCAAGGGCTGGGAGAAGCTCGGCAAGCGGGACCAGTGGGCCGACCTGATGGACGACGCCTGGCGCACCCGCGCGTACGGCGACTTCTGGTCGTACATGCTGGTGGCCGAAGGCGCCGTCGACATCGCGGCCGAGCCGGAGCTCAACCTGTACGACATGGCCGCGCTGTCGATCATCGTCGACGAGGCCGGCGGCAAGTTCACCTCCGTCGACGGCGAACCGGGCCCGAACGGCGCCAACGCCGTGGCCACCAACGGCCGCCTGCACGAGGAAGTCCTCACCCGGCTCGCCTGACGGTACGACGGCGAGCGGCGCCGCGACGACCGGCCGTCCTCAGCACGACGCGGGGGCCTGAGCGCCAGGCGGAGCCCTAAGCAGGCGGAGGCGCCGTCGACTCCCGGAAGATCAGCCGGTTGATCGTCCGCGCGGCCGGCTCCGGAGCAGGCTCGCCGCGGATCTCCGCCAGCAGCCGCAGGATCGCGTCCCGCCCCTGCGCCTCGCGGTCCACCGCGACCGTCGACAGCGACGGCGTCGCGAACTCGCCCATCACCTCGTCGTCCCACCCGAAGACACTCAGGTCACCAGGCACCGACCAACCACGCGACAGCGCGCCCCGGACGACCCCCATCGCGACCACGTCGTTGGCAGCCACGACAGCAGTGACCCCGCAATCACCCGCAAGCGACGTGATCGCGTCGAACCCCGACTGCGCCGTCCAGTCGCCGTCGTACACGCCGACCGACCGCAGCCCGAGCCGCTCGATCGCCTCCAGGTAGACGGCCTTCCGGTTGCGCGCCGACGCGAAGTCCTGATCGCCCGCCACGTGAAAGAACGACCGATGCCCCAGCGACGCGAGGTACTCGACGATCTCCACGACCTCGGACGCGTCCGCGAGCTCGCCGAGCCCGCGCAGCTTGTCGTCGTACGTCTCGCTCTCGACGATCGGCACCTGCCGGAGCCGCTTGCTCTTCAGCCCGGTCGGTGAGATCGCGAGGATTCCCTCCACCTGACCCGACCGCGCCAGGTCCTCGATCCGCGCCGACCGTGCCCGCGGGCCGCCCTCGACGCTGACCACCTCGACCTGGTAGCCCGCCTTGTGCGCCGTCTCGGACGCCGCGGCGAGCAGCCGGCCGGGAAAGTGCGGGCCGGAGGCGAGCACGATCGCGAGCCGGTTGGTCCGCCGGGTCCGCATCGACCGGGCCACCAGGTTCGGCCGGTAGTCCAGTGTCTTGACCGCGAACTCGACCTTGACCCGGGTCTTCGGCTTCAGGCTGTCGGCGTCGGCCAGGTAGCGGGACACCGTCGTGTGCGACACCCCGGCCAGCCGCGCCACCTGATGGATCGTCGCCGGTTTCTTCGGCTCCACCGTCCCCGCCTCCCCAACTGAACGCCCGGCTGTTCGCCGGCGGCGCCACACACGTTAGCCGATCCCGCGGCGTCTACAACGTTTGAACCGACGGTGTCCGATACCGGCCCGAAGGGTTGACACCCTCACGCGGCTGCGGTTAGCTACCGGATCAGAAGTGGATCGATCACATTTTATTGATTGACCCCGGGAGCGCCTATGAGCGATGCCGCCCGCAGCCGAAAACTTTCTTTCCGCGAGCGATTACGACGGGATTATCCAGTCCTCCTGCTGGCCATTCCCGGAATGCTGGTCATTTTCGCCTTCCAGTACTACCCGCTGTGGGGCAACGTCATTGCCTTCCAGGACTACCAGCCGTACCTGGGCGTCGGGCAGAGCCTGTGGTCGGGCGTCGAGAACTTCTCCATCGTCTTCAACGGCGACCCCGAGTTCCTCAACGCGGTCAAGAACACGCTGGTCCTCACCCTGATCCAGACCGTCATCGTCTTCCCGGCGCCGATCGTGGTCGCGCTGGTCCTGCACAGCCTGCTGTCGAACAAGCTCCGGCAGATCGTCCAGACGATCATCTACGTCCCGCACTTCATGTCCTGGGTGATCGTGGTCGCCGTCTTCCAGCAGGTGCTCGGCGGCACCGGCATGATCAACAACTGGTTGCGGGCCCACGGCTACGACCCGCTGAACATCATCGGCAACGCCGACGCGTTCCGCGGTCTGCTCACCTCGCAGGTGATGTGGAAGGACACCGGCTGGGCGACGATTCTCTTCCTGGCCGTGCTGTCGCAGATCGACAAGTCCCTGTACGAGGCGTCCGCCGCGGACGGCGCCGGCCGCTGGCGGCAGACCTGGCACGTGACGCTGCCGGGCCTGAAACCGATCATCATCCTGCTGCTGATCCTCAAGCTCGGCGACTCGCTCACGGTCGGCTTCGAGCAGATCATCCTGCAGCAGCAGGGCGTCGGGATCGATGCGAGCGAAGTGCTCGACACCTACGTCTACAACAACGGGATCATCGGCGGCGACTGGGGCGTGGCCGCCGCGGTCGGCCTGGTGAAGAGCGTCGTCGCGCTGACGCTCGTCCTGCTGGCCAACAAGTTGGCCCACCGCCTCGGCGAGGAAGGGGTGTACCGCGGATGAGCGACAAGATCCTCGTCGGTGGCATGCCGATGCCCGGCCGGCCCGAACGCATCGTCAAGGCGATCTTCCTGACCGTCATCTGCGCGGTGGTCGTGCTGCCCTTCGTCGGCGTGATCTCGACCAGCCTCGCGACGCCCGAGCAGGTGATCAAGGCCGGTGGGTTCGTGATGCTGCCGACGCACGGGTTCGACCTGTCGGCGTACAAGTCGATCCTGTCCGGTGGCACCGTGACGCAGGCCCTGCTGGTGAGCGCCTTCATCACCGCCGTCGGTACGACGCTCGCACTGTTCCTCACTTGCACCCTCGGCTGGGCGTTGAGCCGGCGCGGGACGTTCGGCAACAAGCCGCTGCTGCTGCTCGTCCTGATCAGCCTGCTGTTCAACCCCGGCCTGATCCCGACGTACCTGGTGGTCCAGCAGTTCGGGCTGCTGAACAGCCTGTGGGCGGTGATCCTGCCGATCTCGGTGAGCGCGTTCAACGTGATCGTCGTCCGGGCGTACTTCGTGGGGCTGCCTGGTGAGGTGCTCGACTCGGCCCGGATCGACGGCGCGTCGGAGTGGAAGCTGTTCTGGCACATCGGCCTGCCGCTGTCGAAAGCGGTGGTCGCCGTGGTCGGCCTGTTCTACGGCGTCGGCTACTGGAACAGCTTCTTCGGCGCGCTGCTCTACCTGAACGACGCCAGCAAATGGCCGTTGCAACTCGTCCTGCGCACGTACGTCGTCGACGGCGTCGAAATCGGCGCCCAGGACCTCGGCGGCGCGAGTGAGGCACTACCCCCGCAAACGTCAATTCAAATGGCGATCCTGATGATTTCCATCATTCCCATTCTGTGCGTCTACCCGTTCGTTCAACGGCATTTCGCCAAGGGCGTGCTGACCGGCGCCGTCAAGGGCTGACTCGAGAAAGGCAGAACCATGAGCACTGGTGATTCACGGATCGGCCGCCGGGCCTTGCTGGGCGGTGTCGGGGCCCTCGGCCTGACCGGCGTCGTCGGCGGCTGCTCCAACGAAGGCCGCGGCGGGACCGCCGGGAAGGGCGGCAACGCGCCGCAGTCCCAGGTCCGCCCGGCGTACGTGCCGTACACCGGCGTCAAGCCGGACCTGGCCGGCGCCGAGTACAACATCCCGAACGCGTTCACCCGCTACCCGGCGGACCCGGTCCGGGCCGTCACGACGCCACCGGGCGACGGCAAACCGATCCAGGTGCTGACCTTCACCAACACCCCGATCCCGCCGAAGCTCGAGCAGAACCGCTTCTGGCAGGAGTTCAACCAGCGGGTCGGCTCGCCGGTCTCGATCAGCCTGACACCGTCGGTGGACTACACCCAGAAGTTCGCCACCTCGGTCGCGGGCGACCAGCTCGGCGACATCTTCATGGTCGGCGCCGTACCGCAGATCCCGAGCCTGCTGGAGGCCAAGGCCACGGACCTGACCCCGCACCTGTCCGGCGACAAGATCAAGAAGTACCCGTTCCTGGCGAACCTGCCCGAGCTGCACTGGAACTCGTGCATCTTCGGCGACAAGATCTACGCCGTACCGGTGCCGCGCGGGGCGATCAGCTCGCAGGCCCTCTACAGCCGGGCCGACATCCTCGAGAAGCAGGGCGTCAAGGCGGAGGTGAAGAGTGCCGACGACTTCCTCGAGCTGTGCAAGGCGCTGACCGACCGGCGGCAGAACCGGTTCGCGCTGGCGACCTCGCCGACGCCCTTCGTCCGGAACATGTTCGACATGCCGAACACCTGGAGCGAGGACGGCAAGAAGGTCGTCAGCTACTACGAGCACGAGGCGCACGAGCAGGTCTTCGAGATCCTGCGCAAGCTCTGGACGTCGGGCTACATCCACCCCGACGCGTTCTCGGGCCAGAATCAGGACATGAAGGTCAGGTTCGGCAACGGCTCCAGCCCGCTGGTGGTCGACACCTTCAGCGCCTGGCCGAGCTACCTGCAGACGGCGGTCGACCCCAACGCCCGGATCGGCATCATCGGCCCGCCCAAGCACGACGGTTCGGGCCAGGGCAAGATCTGGCTGGGTGCTCCCAACCTCAGTACGACGGCGATCGGCAAGAAGGCCGAGGGCCGGGTCGAGACGATGCTCGCGTACCTGAACTTCCTCGCGGCGCCGTTCGGCACCCAGGAGTACCTGTTCCGCAAGTTCGGCCTGCCGGTCGTGCACCACAAGGTCGTCGACGGCAACCCGGTCCTCACCGACCGCGGTTTCAGCGAGACCCAGCTCGGCCTGATGTACACCGCCGACGGGCCGTGGACGATCTTCCTGCCCGAGAAGGAGGGCAACAGCGCTCTGGAGTTCGAGGCGATGAAGCGGCTCTGCCCGGACGCGCTGGCCAACCCGGTGGCGGGCCTGTACTCCGAGACCAACGTCCGCAAGGGCTCGCAGCTGACCGCGGACATGGACCAGCTGACCAGCGACATCATCCAGGGACGCAAACCGGTCTCGGCCTGGGCCGGTGCGGTCAAGAAGTGGAAGAGCGGCGGTGGGGACAAGATCGCCGAGGAGTACGCCGAAGCACTCGAAGCATCGCGTTGACGCGAAAGGAAGACCCTGTGACATCCACGCAACCTGTCAGGTTCGCCGCGGTCGGACTCGACCACGCCCATGTTCACGGCCAGATCGCCGGGCTGATCAAAGCCGGCGCAGAGTTCGTCGCCATGGCCACCGACGACCCGTCGTCGGGCGTCGCCAACCAGGTCCGCGAGCGCTACCCCGACGTACCGTACGTCGACAACGGCGACGAGCTGATCGCCCGCGACGACCTCGATCTGATCGTCACCGCCGCGGTCCCGGACCGGCGCGGCCCGATCGCCGTCGCCGCCCTCCGGTCGGGCAAGGACGTCGTCGCCGACAAGCCCGGCTGCGTCAGCCACGACCAGCTCGAGGAGATCGAGAAGGCGGTCGCCGAGACGGGCCGGTTCTGGTCGGTGACGTTCTCCGAGCGCTTCGAGGTCGCGTCGGCGATCAAGGCCGGCCAGCTGGTCCGCGAGGGCCGGATCGGGACCGTCGTCCAGACCATCGGCCTCGGCCCGCACCGGATCGGTGACCGCGGCCACCTCGGCGGCAACGCCGGGCGCCCGGACTGGTTCTACGAGAAGGAACGCTACGGCGGCATCCTGGCCGACATCGCCTCGCACCAGATCGACCAGTTCCTCTGGTACACCGACTCGCGCACGGCCGAGGTGGTGACGAGCTCGGTCGGGAACTTCGCCAACCCGGACAAGCCCGGTCTGCAGGACTTCGGCGAGCTGCTGCTGCGCAGCGACCACGCCCAGGGGTACATCCGGGTCGACTGGTACACCCCGGCCGGCCTCGGGACCTGGGGCGACGGCCGGCTGATGATCCTCGGCACCGAGGGCTACATCGAGCTGCGCAAGTACGTCGACATCGCCGGCCGGGACGGCGGCAACCACCTGTTCGTCGTCGACGGGGACAAGACCGAGTACATCGACTGCTCCGACGTCGAGCTGACCTACTTCCCCGACATCGTCCGCGACGTCCGGGAGCGGACCACGACGGCGGCGCCGCAGGAGCACACCTTCGAGACCATGCGGCTGGCGCTGACCGCGCAGCAGAACGCCACCGTCCGGGGAGCCGCCCAGTGACAGCGAACCTGAAGGTCGCCGTGGTCGGTGCCGGCGGCATCAGTCGCCGGCACGCCGAGGCCTTCGCCAGTACCGGCCGTACGACGCTTGTCGGCGTCGCCGACATCGTGGCCGAGAACGCGCAGGCGCTGGCCGACCAGCACGGCTCGAAGCCGTTCGGGAGCGTGACCGACCTGCTGGCCGAGGCCGATCCGGACCTGGTCGCGGTGACAACGCCGCCCGGCAGCCACGCCGAGATCGCGATCGAGGTGCTGGCCGCCGGGAAGTCGGTGCTGCTGGAGAAGCCGCCGGTGCTGAGCCTGGCCGAGATGGACGCGGTGGCCGAGGCCGAGCGGTCCAGCGCGGGCTCGGTGTACGTCGTCTTCCAGCATCGGCACGGGTCCGGGGCCGTACGCGCGGCCGAACTCCTGGCCGGTGGCGCCCTGGGCGCTCCGCAGGTCGCGGTGTGCGAGACGCTGTGGTTCCGGCCGCGGCCGTACTTCGACCCGGAGTGGCGTGGGACGTGGGTCGGTGAGGGCGGCGGGCCGACGCTGGGCCACGGCATCCACCAGATCGACCTGCTGCTGCACCTGCTCGGACCGTGGCGCACGATCAACGCCACCGCCGTACGGCTGGATCGTCCGGTCGAGTTCGAAGACGTGTCGATGGCGTCGGTGATCTTCGAGAGCAACGCGGTGGCGAGCGTGATCAACAGCCTGCTGTCGCCGCAGGAGCTCAGCCGGATCCGGATCGACACCACCGGCGGGTCGCTGGAGGTGAACCACCTGTACGGCTACAAGGACGCCGACTGGAAGTTCACCCCGGCGCCCGATGCCGCTGACACGTGGACCTCGTCCGCGGGCGACGACGTGGCCAGCAGCCACGAGGCCCAGCTCGGCCGCCTGGTCGACGACCTGCTCGCCGGCCGGACGCACGACACGACCCTGGCCAGCACCCGGCCGACGATGGAGTTCGTCACCGCCCTGTACGCGTCCGCGCTCACCGGGCAGTCCGTACGCCGTGCCGACCTGGTCCCCGGCCACCCGTTCTACGCGGCCCTCAACGGCGGCATCGACCAGGCGAAGCTGACCGAGTCCTTCGCCCCGTGACGAGGAGAACGGCCCTCACGTCGCAGTGAGGGCCGTTCAGTCCGACGCCGCGTACCGCTGGAGGCGCCAGACGGCGGGGACCATCAGGGTCAGGACGATGACGACCAGGTAGACGCCCGCGCCGTACAGCTGGACGGCCTTCGCGCTGGTGGCGGCGGCCGCGTAGCCGACGAGGATCTGCCCGAGCGGGCTGGTGACGAACGAGCCGAGCATGTCGTACGACGCGACGCGCGACAGCTTGTCGAGCGGGACGTGCTGACCGAGCGCGGTCTCCCAGCCGATCCCGAAGATCTCGAAGCCGAGCCCGACGACGAAGGCCGCGGCGGCGACCGTGATCGTGGTCGGGGCGAACGCGAGGGCGGCGAAGACCGGCAGTCCGGACAGCATCCCGATCATGCCGATCCGGACCGGGTAGCGCGGCTGGACCCGGATCATCAGGATGCCTCCGGCAACCAGTCCGGCGCCGAAGCAGGCGCTGACCACGCCCCAGCCGGCCCGACCGAAGGTGTCGTCGGCGATCACCGGGCCGAGGGTCGAGTAGCAGGCGACGAAGACCAGGTTCAGCACGCTGAACGCCGCGACCACGCTCCACACCCACTGCCGCGACGCGAACTCGGTCCACCCGTCGCGCAGGTCACGCAGTACCGAGGTGGTCGCCCGCTCGACCGGCGGCAGCGTCAGCCGCAGCAGCAGTACGACGGCCAGCGCGAACGTCGCCGCGTCCACGGCCAACCCGACCCCTGGGCTGGTGAACCCGACGATCACCCCCGCGACCGCGCCGCCGCCGACCAGTGCGGCCGACCGCGCGAACCCCGACACCGCGTTCGCCTGCGGCAGCTCGATCGGCTCGACCAGCGCGGGCAGGATCCCGACCATCGCGGGCATCACGAACGCCGCCGCGGCGCCGTTGACGGCCTCGATCACCACCAGCTGCCAGATCTGGGCGTGCCCGGACAGGACGAGGATCGCGGCGAGCGCCTGGGTCAGCGCGCTCAGCGAGTTGGCGACGATCAGCACCAGATGGCGAGGCAGCCGGTCGGCGATCACGCCGCCGATCAGCAGGAAGACCACGTTCGGGATGCTCCGGGCCGCGAGCACGATGCCGACCGCGGTGGCCGAGTCGGACACGTCCAGTACGGCGAACACCAGCGCGATCGGGGCGATCGACGAGCCCAGGACGGCGACGAAACGGGCCGAAACGAAGATCCTGACGTCGCGGTGCCGCAGTACCGCCAGATCCTCGCGCCAGCTCACGCGGTCACCCGCGGTGACGAAAACGGACCAGGGTTCCAGCGGGCGGGACAGGCGGCGGTCACCGCGCGCATTCTGCCAGACCTGCCGCTCGCGGCCCCGAACCGCTACCGTGGGGTCTTGGGCTCTCGATCCAGCAGGAGGCTCCGTGAAGATCAACGACGTATTGCGCGGTAAAGGCAACCAGGTCGTCACCATCTCCCCCGAAGCCACCGTCACCGAGCTGCTCGCGCTGCTCGCCGAGCACAACGTCGGCGCGCTAGTGGTCAGCCAGGACGGCACCAGCGTGGCCGGCATCGTCTCCGAACGGGACGTGGTCCGGCTGCTCAACGGCACCCCTGACGCCGGCGAGGTCCGGGTCAGCGCGATCATGACGTCCCCGGTGCACACCTGCACCCCCGACGACCTGATCGACAACCTGATGCGGATGATGACCGATCGCCGGATCCGGCACGTCCCGGTCGTCGTCGACGACCGCCTCACCGGCATCGTCAGCATCGGCGACGTCGTCAAGTCCCGCATCGGCGAACTCGAGTTCGAGAAGGAACAACTCTCCAACTACATCGCCGGCTGAAGGCTCGCCGTACGCCGGACCGGCGTGGCCCAGACCGGCCCGTCGGTCCGTGGGCGCGCGCGACTACAGTCCCGCCCATGCCTCCCGCCCAACCGCCGTCCGGACCGTCCGGACCGCCGCCGGGCCCGGTCAACGAGCCGGGTCCACTCCCACCACTTCCGAAGTACGGCGAAGTCCCCCTGCCACGCTCGGGGCCGACCGTCCCGGGCCTGTCCGAGCAGCCGTACTACGGCTACCCCAGCCACGAGCCCCCACAGAACCAGAAGACCAGCACCCTCGCGGTCCTCGCGCTGGTGTTCGGGGCGGTCGGCGCGATTCCGGTCGGGATCGTCCTGGGCATCATCGCGCTGACCCGGATCCCGAGCACGCGCGAGAAGGGCAAGGGACTGGCGATCGGCGGCATCGCGACCGCCTGCGCGTGGGTGGTCGTCCTCGCGCTCATCGGCGCCGGTGCCGGCTCCGAGCCGACCCGGAACGTCGCCGGGCAAGTGACCGCACCGGTCGCCGTCCCGTACCAGAAGCTTCGGGTCGGCGACTGCGTGGCCGGCGTCGACGAAGGCGCCGTCCGCGACCTCGAGCTCCGGCCGTGCTCCGGCCCGAACGGTGGGCGGGTGTACGCCGTGTTCGACCTCCCTGTCCGCCCGTACCCCGGCCCGACCGCAACCCAGACCACCGCCGGGGAACGCTGCGCCGAACGCTGGGCGGACCAGGGCGGGAAGCTGACCGACCCGACGGAGGTCTTCACCCTCTTTCCCAGCAATGCCAGCTGGAAGCGAGGTGACCACCGAGTCACCTGCCTGTTGACGCCCCGCTGACAGTTGCCAAGGGCCCCGGTCGCGGTGCGCAATCAGGGCCCTTGCCGTCACCTCAGTACCGGGTCACCGCCGCCCAGGCGTCGACGATGCCGTTGCCGTAGAAGCCGTTGAACTTCCGGGTGCCCTCGCACAGCGCGTCGAACTCGAGCGTCCGGCCCTCGTTCACGTACGAGACCAGCGGCGGGTTCGGGCAGGCTCGCTCCTGCGCGGAGCCGAGCATGATGGTGCGCACCTTGTCCGGGTCCAGCCCGAACGAGTTGCCCTTGCCCTTCTTGCCGTACTCGCTGACGATCAGCGCGGCCACGCCGGTCGCGTGCGGCGACGCCATCGACGTCCCCTGCAACCAGTTGTAGTACCCGCACTTGGTGTAGTCGGTCACGCCCGGCGCGCACTGCTTCTGCACGCCGCCCGCGAGACCCGCCGCGGTGATGTTGCCTGCGGCATCGACCAGGCCGCCGGCCTGCAGCGTGTTCACCGGGTACGTCGACAGGATCAGGTTCTCGTTCACCCGGTGGTTCGGCGTCCCGAAGTAGTCACGGAACCAGCCACCCGGCGCCGACACCTCGGTCTGCTCCAGCCCGTAGTTGGAGTAGTCCGCCTTCTTGCCCGACGGACCGAGCGCGGACACGCCGATCACGTGCGGGCCCTCGACCGGCAGGTCGACACAGGTCGCGTTGTCGATCACCCGCGGGTACGGCGGTACGTCGCCGAAGTCGGGGCTGCTGATGTCGGTGCGCGGCTTGCCCAGGTCCTCGTGGTTGTTGCCGAGCGAGCCGACCAGCGTGACGTTCTTGTTGTGCGCATAGTCGAGCGCCCGCCGCATCGCCTGGATCGTGGTCCGCTGCTCGAGCTGGGCCTCCGCGCTGTCGGCGGGGTTGTTCGTGCAGTTGTACAGCCACGGGTCGACGTAGAACGACATGTTGACCACGTCGAGGCCGACGTCACCGGCGTACGTCAGGGCGTCGAGCACCGGACCGAGGAACACGAACCCGCTGTCCTGGCCACCGCGGATCTCGACCAGCGTCACGTTCGGCGCGACGCCGGAGACCCCGAGACCGTTGACCGCGGCACCGATCGTGCCGGCCACGTGCGTCCCGTGCCCGCTGTCGTCCCAGCCGACCGGGTCGACACAGCCGCGGAACTCGCACGGCCCGTCGATCTCGGGCAGGTCGGAGGCGAAGTTGCGGGACAGGTTCCAGTCGAAGTTCGGCGCGATGTCGGGGTTGCGGGCGTCGATCCCGGAGTCCAGGACGCCGACCTTGACCTGCTTCTTGCCCGGCTGCACCGTGCGGGCCAGGTCGGAGCGGACCATCTTCAGGCCCCACAGCTGGGCGTCCAGCGGGTCCATGCCCTTGGCGCCCTTCTGGGCCGACCTGGCCTTCGCCGTGGCGGCGCCCAGGTTCTCCTGCTCGATCTGCGACGGCTTGGACCGCGGCAGCTGCCCGATCGGCCGGCTCCGCGTCGCGCCCTCGACCGCGCCGGAGGCCGACACCTGGCTGGCGAACCCGGACGAGGCCGCCCGCACGGTGATCGTGCCCAGGTTGGTGTTCTCCTTGACCACTTCACCGCCGGCGGCCTTCACCGCGGCCAGCGCCTGTGCCCGGTCGGCCCCTGCTCGACCAGCACCAGGTACTCGGTGCTGCCGCCCTGCGCCTGAGCTCCGGCGACCACCGGAACGGCCAGGCCCGCGGCGACCAGTGCGAACGCACCCGATGCCGCGTACAACGATCTGCGGACGTCTCTCACGAGCGGATCCCCTCCCTGAAGTGAGTGTGACGGCCACAACGTAAATCAGCCGTGCGCACTCCGGGAGGGGGCCGACGTTGTCAGGTTTTCCAAGCAAACAAGTGAATGCCGGACCGCCTCAGTTCGAGTACGACGAGTTGGACGCGAACACCACGAACAGCAGCACCATCGCGATCGCGAACAGGATGCACAGGATCAGCAGCACCGTGCCGACGATGCCCGCGATCCGGCCGCCGACGGCCATCCCGCGGTTGTTGTAGACGCCCGGCGCCGCGTCGATCTCGTCGATCGCCTGGTTGCCCTTCCACCACGCGAACGGCGACAGGATCAGCAGGCCGGTGATGAACGGCAGCAGCCCGAGCACCAGCGCCACGGTGGCGTTCGAGTTGTCCCGCAGGACGCCGTACGCCGGCTGGTCCGGAAAGCCCGGCTGCAGCGGGTAGTTGCCGTACCCCTGCTGCTGGTGGCCTTGGGAGTACTGCGGGAACTGTGGCTGGTCCTGGGGTCGCTCGTTGAACGACATGACGTGCTCCTCTGCTCAGGGCCGAATGGTCCTGAGCAGAGGATGCCAGTACTTCAGCTCAGTCCGTCAGCTCAGTTCCGTCACGTCGCCCAGCCCGGTGAGCTGGTCGCGAACGTCCTTGGCTTCCCCTACGACGACGACCAGCAGCCCGTTGGTTCCCACGTACCGGCGGTACGCCTCGGTGGCGCTCTCGGCGGTGGTCGCGGCGATCTGGGCCAGGTAGGTGTCGGCGAAGTCCAGCGGTACGCCGGCCGCGATGTTGCTGCCGACCTGCTGGGCGATGGAGTCGGCCTGCTCGTAGCGCAGCGGCGCGGTCCGGATCAGGTTGTCCTTGGACTCCCCGACCTCCTTGTCGGTCAGCCCGTCGCGGGCCTCGCGCAGGATCCGCAGCGCGTCGGTGATCGCGGCGCCGGTCACCTCGGTCCGGACCGAGCCGCCGAGGCTGAACGTGCCGCCCTTGCGTGGCGCGGTGAAGCTCGACCGGGTGCCGTAGGTGTAGCCCTTCTCCTCCCGCAGCACGGTGTCGACGCGCGAGGTGATGGTCCCGCCGACGACGTGGTTCGCGACCGCGGCCGCGCCCCAGATGTCCTCGCGGCGGTCCGGTCCCGGGCAGCCGATCAGCAGCTGGCTCTGGACCGAGCCCGGCCGGTCGACGAGCACGATCCGGTCGCCGACGACGTACAGCGGCTCCGGGGTCTCCAGGGCGGGCCCGGCCTCCGACGTCCAGTCGCCGAACGCGTCGTCGACGATGCCGGCCACGTCGACGCCGGTCGCGTCCCCGGCGAACAGGATCTGGGCGCGGGCCGGACCGACGTTGTCGCGGTAGAACTTGGCGACCTCGACGTTGGTCAGCGGGCGCACCGTGTCCGGTCGGCCGGCGGTCGGGCGGGAGCGACGCATGCTCGGGTCGAACAGGTGCGCGGCGAACGCCTCGCGGGCGCGGTACCCGGCGTTGGCCCGCTCCTGGTTGATCTCGCCGAGCCGGATCGTCACGTGCCGGCCGACGTCGGCGGGGTTGAACGCGGGCCGGGTGACCGCCTCCGCGAGCAGCTTCACCGCGGGCGCGAGCTGCGAGGTCGGCACGGAGATCTCCACGTGCAGCGCGTCGGAGCTGACGTCGACGCCGTACGCCGCGCCGTGCCGCTCGAGGGCCGCGGCGAAGTCGTTGGCCGAGTGGAACTCGGTGCCCTCGTCGAGCGTGCGCGACATGATCGTCGCGACCCCCTCGAGCTCCCGCGGCTCGGCGAACAGCGGCAGCGCGATCGTGACCCGTACGGTCGCGACGTACTGGCCGGGCCGGTCGAACACGTGCACCGGCGTACCGGCGCGGGTGGTGGTCGTGGTCGAGGCCGGGAAGCTCCACGGCCGCGGCGGAGCGACGACGGGCGGCGTGGTCAAGGCCTGGCTGCTCATTCCTGCTCCCCTGCGTCGGTGCTCTTGCGGTACGTGACCTGGACCCGGCCTTCGGCTCTGATCCATTCGGCCGCGGCTTGCTGGACCTGCTCCACCGTGACCGCGCGGAGCTGGTCGATCCGGGTGTTGATCCGGTTCGGGTCGCCGAACAGCAACGTGTGGTGGGAGATCTCGTCCGCCCGCCCCGAACAGGTCGCCAGCTGCTCCAGCCAGTCCCGCTCGGCCTGCGCCTGCACGGTGGCCAGCTCGTCCTCGGTGATCCCGTCGGCCGCGAGCTTCTCCACCTCCTCGAGCAGCGCGTCCTCGACCTTCTGCAGGTCGACGCCGTCCGACGCGATCCCGGTCAGCGTCCCGAACGACACCCCACCGATCAGCGGCAGCGCCCCACCGGACACCGACTGCGCGATCTGCTCGTCGCGGACCAGCCGCCGGTTCAGCCGGCCGCTCTGGCCGGCGGCCAGTACGTCGAGCGCGAGCGCGGCGGCGTCGAGCTCGGGCGTCCCGTCGACGGGCAGCCGGAACATCATCGTGATCAGGTCCGACGGCACGTCCTCGACGACGTCGTCCCGGGCGACACCCTGCAGCGGGCCGATCGCCCCGTCCGGCGCGGGCGGCGGCTGCGGGATCGGCGGCAGGTGGCCGAAGTACCGCTTGACCGCCGCGAAGGTGTCCTCTTCGTTGACGTCGCCGACGATCGACAGGACGGCGTTGTTCGGTCCGTAGTACTTGCGGAAGAACGCGTGCACGTCCTCCACCGACGCGGCGTCGAGGTCTTCCATCGAGCCGATCGTCATGTGCGCGTACGGGTGCCCCTGCGGGAAGGCCAGCCGGACCAGCCGCTCGTACGAGTCGCCGTACGGGCGGTTGTCGTAGCTCTGCCGCTTCTCCTCCTTGACGACGTCGCGCTGGTTGTCCAGGTTCTCCTGGTTCACGGCGTCGAGCAGGTACCCCATCCGGTCCGCCTCGAGCCACAGCGCGAGGTCGAGCCCACCGCTCGGCAGCGACTCGAAGTAGTTCGTCCGGTCGAAGAAGGTGGAGGCGTTCAGGCTCGCGCCCGCCGACTCCAGCAGCCCGAAGTGCTCGCCGGACTTCACGTTCCGCGACCCCTGGAACATCAGGTGCTCGAACAGGTGGGCGAACCCGGTCAGCCCCGGCGGCTCGTGCCGCGACCCCACGTCGTACCAGAGATTCACAGCGACGATCGGCACCGCGCGGTCGATACTCACAACCACACGCAACCCGTTGTCCAGAGTCTGCTCAGCGAGCGGATACGTCAGCGGCATACCGCCAACCTACCTGGCCGCCACCGTCACCCGGAGGCCCGTTCGCCAGCAGCGGAGCGACCACCCGGTGTTTAGGTATTTGAACGCTCAAGAGGACTTTGGTCCCTAGGCCGATCGGCCCGCGTTACTTAGCGTTACCAGGAGCTGGTGCACGCGGAGGGGTGTGCACCAGCGCCACCGCGAGACCTTTCGTGAGGGCGGCCAGGAGGGGGGAGGCCGCCCTCACGACGGGTCGTCGCGCAGCAGGTCGATGGCCGCCTGACGGCCCTTGACCTTGAGCTTTCGCAGCACCGACGAGATGTGCACCCGCACCGTGGTCGGCGACAGGAACAGTCGCCGCGCCACCTCGTCGGTGCTCAGCCCTTCGGCCAGCAGTTCCATCACCTCCCACTCGCGAGAGGTGAGCCGGGCCGCCACCTTCGGCCGGCCGAACCTGGACCGGCCGGGCGCCCGGAACTCGTCGAGGATCCGGGCCACCAGTGAGCGTGGGATCGCCGCCTCGCCCGAGAGCACTCCCCGCAACGCGGCCGGCAGCCGGGCCGGATCGGTGTCCTTGAGCAGGTACCCCGAGGCGCCGGCCCGCAGCGAGTCGAACAGGTCCGCGTCCTCGCGGGAGACGGTCAGCATCACCACCGCGACCTCCGGCGCGGCCTGACCGATCGCGGCCGCCGCCCGGATCCCGTTGCCCGGCATGTGCACGTCGAGCAGTACGACGTCCGGCGCGTGCTCCTGCACCAGCCGCACCGCTTCCGGCCCGGACGCCGCCTCGGCGCAGATCTCGAACCCGCCCGCCTCCAGCGCCGCACGGATCCGGCTCCGCAGCTGCGGATGGTCGTCGGCGATCACCACCCGGTACTGCTCGGGGGTCACCATCGGACCGTCACCTCCGTCCCGCCGCCCGGCCGCGAGTCGATCCGGAACGTGCCGGGCAACGCCGCCGCGCGCTCACGCATGCTGATCAACCCGAACCCCGGCTCCTTCGCCGTACGACGCTCCGGCTCGAACCCGGTGCCGTCGTCGGACACCTCCAGGTACCTGCCCTCGCCGTCCTCGCCGAGCCGGATCCCGACCCGCTCCGCGCCGCCGTGGCGTACGGCGTTCAGCGCGGCCTCGCGGGCGATCCGGACCAGGGCGTGCCGCTGGGCGCTGTCCGCGGCGACCGACGCGTCCAGCTCCAGCCGGAGTGCCACACCGTACCGCTGGGCGATCTGCTCGACCGCGCGCTCCACGGCGTCGGCGAGGGGCTCGTCCGCGGCCCGACCGAGCGCGACCAGCAGATGCCTTGCCTCGTCCAGCGCGCGGTCGCCCGCCGCGGCGATGCGGCCGGCCCGAGCCTCGTCGACGGAGGCGACCGCCGCGAGCTCGGACCTGATGTACGCCAGCTCCTGGAGGATGCCGTCGTGCATCTCCCGAGCCATCCTGCGCCGGTCCTCGGCCACAGCAGCCTCGGCCTGAGCCGACCAGTAGCGGCTGATCTCCCGGCCCGCTCCGATCAGCAGCAACAGGTAGCAGCCCGTCCGCAGTACGTCGCCGCTGTAGAACCAGTCCGCACCGTTCGACGGGAAGATCAGGTAGATCAGCCGGGCCAGCGCGCCGAGGGCGCAGGCAGGCCCCAGCCAGCGCAGCAGCACGTCGTCCCGCTCCCGCGCCTGGATCGTGAACGCCACCGCGGCCGCGGCGAAGCCGGTCAGCGTGACCACCTGCGCGACCAGGAGACCTGCGTGCGTGCTGCTGGCCAAGGGCAGACCTACACCGTCACCGAGCTCGCTCGCCCTCGGTAGCCGGTCGCCCAGCCACAGCAGCACGACCACGAACACCAGCACCACCCCGGCGATCGGTGGTAACGCCCAGCGCCGAGTGGTGGTCCGCACCGACCGAGCGGGCAGCAACGCGGCGGCTGCGATCAGCAAGGTCCCCAACACTCGCAGCGGTGGGGGTAGCCAGAGGCCCAACGCCTCGACGGAGTTCGAGCGGGCCAGTGTGAGCACCAGACCGGCGTTCGCGACTCCCAGGAAAGCGAGTCCCTGCAGCAGGAGCAGGTCCTGCCGACTACCACTACGCTGGAACCGCCCGTAGACCAGGTACGACACCAGCACCGCCACGCAGGCGTCGATCGTCTCCAGCACCAGGTGCGACGCGGGACTGCGGTACTCCAGCACTCGTTCCCCCGCCGCCACCACCGCGACCGTGACCAGCACGCCAATCGCCACGACCGGCACCACCACGGCAGCAGAACCACCCCTGGTCGCCGGCCGCCCCCGTACCGCGGCATCGCCCATGGTCACCGACCGTACGCCCTCCGCAGCCCTCAGGGCACCTCTCGATCACCGGACAGGGCGGAGCCCGGTCACCTCTGGGGCAGGCGACCGGGCTCCGCGGGGCGAGGGGTCACCCCTTGATGGCGCCGCCCAGGGCGAAGGCGCCGCCGAGCTTGCGGCTCAGGAGCAGGTACAGCATCAGCACCGGGAAGGTGTAGATCAGCGAGTACGCCGCGAGCTGGCCGTAGTTCGGTTCGCCGTACTGGCCGAAGAACGTGAAGATGCTGACCGAGGCCGGCAGACGCTCCGGCGACAGCAGCAGCATGAACGGGACGAAGAAGTTTCCCCACATGCCGATGAAGGTGAAGATCAGCACCACGGCGATACCGGGCCACATCAGCGGCAACACGATCCGGCGCAGCGCCTGCATGTTGCCGGCGCCGTCGACCCAGGCGGCCTCCTCGAGCGAGATCGGCACGCCGTCCATGAACGTCTTGGTCAGCCAGATCGCGAACGGCAGCGAACTGGTCGCCATGAACATGATCGTGCCGCCGAGGGTGTCGACCAGGTTGAGCTGCACGAACAGCCCGTAGACCGGGACCATCACCGCGGTGATCGGCAGCCCCGTGCAGAACAGCACGGTCAGCAGGAACGGCCGGTTGAAGCGCGACTTGAAGCGCGACAACGGGTACGCCGCCAGCACGGCGCAGATCATCGTGAGCAGCGCCGCGCCGCCGCACAGCACGATGCCGTTGAGCACCGGCCGGTACGTCGTGTCGGTGTTCAGCACCGCCTTGAAGTTGCCGAGCGTGGGGTGCGTCGGGAACTCGACCCGCAACCCCGCGGTCCGGTTGATCGAGGCGAACAGCACCCACAGCAACGGCAGCACGAACAACACACCGATCGCCAGCAGCACCAGGTTCGAGGTGAGCTTGCTGACCCGGTCCCGGGCGATCATGCGGCCTCCGCGTTCAGTCCACGCAGGTAGATCAGCGAGAAGACCGCGCCGATCGCCAGCATCACCAGGGCGATCGCGGTGCCGTACCCGATCTGGGAGAAGCTGAACGCCTGCTCGTACATGTACAGCGGCAGCGTCTGGCTCTTGGTGCCGGGCCCGCCGCGGGTCATCGCGTAGATCAGGCCGAAGACGCTCAGCGTCTGCAGCGTGATCAGCATCAGGTTGGTCATGATGGCTCGGCTGATCATCGGCAGCGTCACCCAGATCAGCCGGCGCAGCCCGGCCGCGCCGTCCATCTCGGCCGACTCCTCGATCTCCTTCGGCACCTCGCTGAGCGCCGCGGAGTAGACCAGCATCGAGAACGCCGTACCGCGCCAGATGTTCGCGATCGAGACCGCGATGATCGGGGCCGCGTACAACCAGTCCTGGCCGGGCAGCCCGACCTTGTGCAGGATCACGTTCAGCGTGCCCTCGTCGTTGAAGAACGCGCTGAGCAGGTACGCCGCGACCACCTCGGGCAGCACCCACGCGCCGATCACCGCGGTGCCGACGAAGTTGCGGACCAGCTTGGTGGAGCGCCGCATCAGCAGCGCCAGGCCGAGCCCGAGGGTGTTCTGGCCGATGATCGCGGAGATCAGCGTGAACACCAGCGTGAGCCAGATCGAGTTGGTGAACGCGCTGCTGCCGAAGGCCTTGCGGAAGTTGTCCAGGCCGACGAACTTGACCTCGTTCGCGCCGGTGCCGGTCAGCGCCATGTTGGTGAAGGCGGCGTACACGCAGTAGATGATCGGGCCGGCCAGGAAGACCAGCATCAGCCCGATCGCCGGTGCCAGCGGCAACATCTTGAACAGTTTGGCGCCGCGCGGGCGCCCGCTCCCTCCGGTCCGGCGACCGGAAGGAGCAGGCGCGGCGGACGCCGGTGCGACTGTCGTCGTCACAGGGCAGTCCCTTCGTCAGGGCCCGTCATCAGGGGATTCGGGGTCTGCTTACTGGCCTTGACTCTGGTTGGTGGTCTTGTCCTTGCCGACGATGCTCTCGACCGCCTCGTCGTAGTTCTTGGCCGCCTCGTCCGGCGACGACTGACCCGTCATCACCGCTTCCATCGCGGTGATGATCTCGTTGGAGACCTTCGGGTACTCCGGCAGCGCCGGCCGGTACACGGTCACCGCCACCAGGTCGGTGAAGAACTGCGTGGACTTGGCCGAGGTCTTGTAGCCCTCGTCCGCGGCGACGTCCTTGCGGACCGCGATCTGCGCGCCGTCGGTGGCGTACTTGGTCGCGTTCTTCTGCGTCTGCAGGGTCTTGATGAAGTTCCACGCGGCGTCCGGGGACTTCGACTTGGCCGGGATCGCCCAGGTCCAGCCGCCGGAGAGGCTGACCTTGCCCTTGCCGCTGCCGTCCTGGGTCGGCATCGCGGTCTGGCCGAGCACCTCGGACCACTGCGGCCACGGCTTGGCGCCGGTCTTCTGCCAGTTGTTGTAGAGCCACGAGCCGTCCAGCGCGATCGCCAGCTTGCCGTTCGGGAGCAGGTCGCTGCCGACCTTGTTGCCCCAGTTCGGGTCCAGGGACTGCTTCGGCTGCGGGGCGATGCCCTCGGTGAAGATCGTCTTGACGAAGTTCAGCGAGTCCTTGAAGCCCTGGCTGCCGACGACCCACTTCTGCTGGTCGAAGTTGTAGAGGGTGTCCTTGGTGCCGTAGAGCAGCATCTCCAGGCCCTGCATGGCCGAGGCCTCACCCATCGGCTTGCCCGAGTAGACGTTCAGCGGGATGACGCCGGGGACCTTCTGCTTGATCGCCCGGGCCGCGGTGAGCACGTCGTCCCAGGTCTTGGGCTGCCAGTCGGCGGGCAGGCCGGCCTTGGCGAAGATCTGCTTGTTGTACCAAAGGGCCCGGGTGTCCGTGCCGTCCGGTACGCCGTACGTCTTGCCGTCCTGGCCCTTGGCCGCGCCCTTGGCGGTGTCCTGGAACTGGCTCCAGTCCGACCAGTCCTTGATGTAGTCGTCCAGCGGCTTGAGGTACCCCGCGGTGATGTCGGAGTTGATCAGGAAGGTGTCCTCGTAGACGATGTCCGGCGCGGTGTTGGCCGAGCGCATCATCAGCTGGAGCTTGGTGTAGTAGTCGTTCTCGCTGGCCACGATCGGCACGATCTCGACCTTGGAGCCGGGGTTGGCCGCCTCGTACTCGGACTTGGCGCCGGCGAGGAAGTTCTTCATCACCGTGCCGGGGCCCCACTGCTGGTAGGCGATCTTGATGTTCGCCGGGCCGGAGCTGGCACCGCCTGCTTCCGGCGTCTTGGTGGTCGACCCCTGACTGCAGGCCGAGACCCCCAGCAGGAGTGCGCCCACGGCGAGAACACCCGCCGACTTGAAACGTTTCCTCATGACCATCACGTCCACCTTCGGGCAATCGTTGTCATCCCGGTACCACCGCTCAAACCCCGTGGGCTTTCCCGTGACCGTAGGAGGCTGTGACCGGTGAAGTCAATGGTTGACAGACAACGTTGTCGCCGCATCGGCGGACGTAAGCGGCGACCGGCGAGTAACGATCCGGTCACCGCTTCGGCGTACGTCAGACGGTAACGGGCGACCCCTGGTGACGAGCCTGTACGACGCGCCGGGAGCGCGCGGCCCCGAGTCCGCACAGCGCCAGACCGAGCACCAGCCAGCTCGCGAGCACCGCCAGCGGCTGTCCGGCGCCGGCCCCGTCGAAGAAGCTCACCGAGCGCAACGCCGTACCGGCTGCTCCCGGCGGAAGGAACTGGCCGAGCGCACCCCAGCCGGTCGGCAGCATCTCCGGCGCGCTGCTCAGGCCGGACAGCGGATTGCCGAGCAGCATCATGATCGCGGAGCCCAGCCCGAGTCCCGCCGTACCGATCAGCCACTCCAGTCCCAGCAGGGTCAGGCTGATCGCCCCGATCGACATCGCGATCACGCCGGCGTTCGCCCAGTAGTTGCCCTCGAAGGAGCCCAGCCAGAACTGCAGTACGGCGGTCAGCGCGAGCGCGCCAGTGGCCGCGAAGGTCACCGCACCGAGCACCCGACCAGAGCCCGGCTTGGCGAAGTTGGTCAGCGCCGCGGCCGCGAGGATCCCGCCCAGGACCAGCGGCAACGCACCCGCCGCCAGGCCGGCACCGCGCGGATCGTCGGCGGGCAGGGGAACCACGTCGGTCACCTTCGGCGCGGCGGCCGGGTTCTGTGCCGCCAACTTGCCCGCGACCTGCGTCAGCAGCTGCGACACGACCGGCCCGGCGGCCGACGCGGTCAGCACCTCGGGCGCGGTCTGGTCCAGCACGATCGCGCCGTACACGTCACGGTCCTTGATCGCCTGCACGGCGGACTCCCGGTCGGCGACCGGCTCGATCGCGAAGCCGCCGGGCATCGCCTGCTCCAGCGCGGCGGTGACCTGCCCGACCGCCGACTGCGGCCCGGCCACCGCCAGCGGGACATCGCGCGGCTCGGAGCGCGCGGCCGGCCAGGCGAACGCGATCAGCAGGACCGTCAGCAGCGCGGTGAGCAGCGTGACGACGACGAGGACCGGAGGCCGCCGGCGGTCGGCGGTGTCGGCTGTGGACATGAGCAAGCACTCCCCTGAAAACGAATGACCGTTCTTTTATAGTTGAGCGTGCGCCCCGACGCGCCGAGTTGTCAAGAACGGACATTCGTTTTAGGTTCGCGGTATGCCCAAGGTCACCGTCGAGCACCGGCTGGCGCGGCGCGCCCAGATCGTGGCCGCTGCCCGGCACTGCGTGATCGAGCAGGGCTTCCACAAGACCACGATGGCCGACGTGATCCGCGAGTCGGGACTGTCGGCGGGCGCCGTCTACGGGTACTTCAGGAGCAAGGACGAGATCGTCGAAGCGATCGCCGACGACGCACTCAGCGCGGTCGGCGAGCTCTTCGAGGACATCCTGGCGATGCCCGACCCGCTCCCCCTCGGCCAGGCGATGCGCAAGGTCCTGGACCACGTCGTCGACATCGCCGAGCGGCCCGGCGGTGATGTCACCCGGGTGGCCCTGCAGGCTTGGGCCGAGGCGGTGCACAACCCGGCGATCGCGGCGATCGCCGCGGCGAAGTGGACGCCCCTTCGTTCGCACTTCGCCGCGATCGTCCGGCGCGCCCAGGCCGGCGGCAGCCTCCCGCCCGACGCCGACCCCGATCATGTCGCGCAGGCCTTGTTCGGTCTGCTCCCTGGCTTCCTCATGCAGCGCCTCCTGCTCGGCGACGTCACACCCGAGTCCTACGCCGACGGCATCGACGCCCTGCTCGGCTCGCATCCCCAGCGCTGACTCCGCAGAGGACCCGAAACTGAAGGTCTCTCCCGTTTGGGCACTGTCAGCGACGAATTGGTGACAGAGGGGTTGAGTCCGGCGCCGACCCCGGTTAAGTTGTCCGAGGTCTTATTTCAAGTCTTGAACTTAGGGGGTCACGCGCGGGGTCTGTGCACCGACGACGCTGGGGAGAGTCGTGCGATCAACCACACCTGCCGTGCGAACGCGGACCGATCTGCCCTGGTACTGGGGCAGTCAGACCGCGAGTTTCGTCGGGGACCGGCTGACCGGGTTCGCCGTACCGACGATCGCGATCCTCACGCTCGACGCGAGCGAAGCGCAGGTCGGCGTCCTGTCCGCGCTCGGCTGGTTCGCCTACCCGGCACTCGGCCTGGTCGCCGGAGCCGCCCTCGCGCACGTGCCCCGCCGCCGCGTGATGATCGTTGGCGAGCTGCTGCGCTTCGCCGCGTTCGCCAGCGTCCCGCTGGCCACACTCGCGGGCTGGGTCAGCGTCCCGCAGTTGTGCGTCGTGGTCGCCGTCGCCGGAGCCGCGATGGTCTTCGTCGACATCGCCGGCCAGTCGTACCTGCCCGCCCTGGTCGAGCCCCGCGAACTCGTCGGCGCCAACGCCAAGCTCCAGAGCTCCGACAGCCTGTCCAAGCTGATCGGACCGGCGCTCGGCGGTCTCCTCCTCCGCACCACCAGCCCGTACGCCGGTCTGCTGCTCTGCGCGTTCCCCTTCCTGGCTTCGGCATTCGGCCGCACCAGGATCCAGACCGTCGAGCCTCCCCCTGAGCCGATCCGCGAGCCACTCCCCCACCGGATCCGCACCGGCTTCACCTTCGTCCGCCGGCACCCGCTGCTCCGCCGCCTGGTCTGCGCGGCGGCGATCCGCAGTTTCGGCTCGGGCATGGTCGACGCCGTCCTGCTGCTGTTCGCGTACCGGGTGCTCGGCCTGTCCAGCCTGGCCGGCGGCCTGCTGATCGCAGCCGGCTCAATCGGCGGCCTCCTCGGCGCGTTCGTCGCCAACCGGCTGGCCGCGACTCTCGGCGTACGGCGAACGCTGGTGCTCACCGGCGTGGAAGCCCTGTGCTGGTTGGCCGTTCCGCTCTGCCTGCTGAGTGCTCCAGCGCTCGCGCTGGTCGCGATCCGGATCTGCGCCTCGGTCTGGCTGCCGATCTGGAACGTCGTGACCACCAGCGTCCGTCAGGAGGTCACTCCGGCCGGTCTGCAGAGCACGGTGCACGCCACCGCCCGCACGCTCACGTCGTCCACCGTGCCGCTCGGCGCGATCACCGGCGGCCTGGCCGGCGGCGTACTGAGCACGCAGCTCGGTGCGGCGACCGGTCTGGTCCTCGTCCTCGCGACAGGAGGTGTGATCGCCGGAGCCAGCGCACTGCTCGTCGCCACAGCCACCCACCAGGAGGTCTGATGCGTCCCACCACCACCCGCACGCTGAACACCAAAGAGTTCGCCGACATCAAGCACACCGTGTCGATCCGCTCCAAGGCCCGGCGCAACCTGCTCGCGGACCCGTCGTACGCCGCACCGCTGCCGCAGGAGGTCAGCCTGCAGCTCACCTACCGCTGCAACCTGCGCTGCACCCACTGCTACCAGTGGAACGAGCAGGGCTTCTTCCGCGACTTCAGCGCGGTCAAGCAGAAGACCGAGCTCGACCTGTCCGTGGTCGAGGACGTGCTGCGGACCACGGCACCGGTGCGGTCGAAGCTGTTCCTGTGGGGCGGCGAGCCGCTGATGCACACCAAGTTCGACCAGGTCGCCGCGCTGCTGGAGAAGTACCCGCGGACGGTCAACATGTGCACCAACGGCCTGCTGTTCAAGCGCAAGCTGGACGACCTGCTGCGGATCGGCGAGAACCTCAACCTGCTGGTCAGCCTGGACGGCCTCGGCGAGGACCACGAGGCACTGCGCGGGCGCGGCACCTTCAAGCGCACGATGGAGAACATCCAGCTGATGCTGGACCTCAAGCGCTCCGGCCGGTGGGACGGTGAGCTGTCCCTGTCCTGCATGGTCAGTCACGTCACCGTGCACAAGATGTACGAGTTCATGGAGTGGGCCGAGGAGCTCGGCGTGAACACGGTCTACTTCCAGTTCCCCTGGTACATCAGTCCCGAGGTGGCCGAGTCGATGGACCGCCTGTACGAGAAGACGTTCTCCTGGCTGAACCCGAGCACCGGCACCAGGAAACCGACCTGGCACAGCTACACCTACCAGCTGCCCGCGGAGGAACTGCCGGCCCTGCGCGACTCGATGGCACGGCTCGCGTCCCGGGCCTGGAACGTCCGGCTGCGCTACCAGCCGCAGCTCGAGGACGACGAGGTCACCGACTTCATCCTCGGGACGTCGCGGCCCGCCCAGCACCGCAGCAAGTGCCTCGCGGTCTCGAACCGGATGGAGGTGCACGCCGACGGCGCGGTGAGCTCGTGCAAGTTCTTCCCGGAGTTCGTGGTCGGCAACCTGTACGACCAGCCGGTCGGCGAGCTGTGGCAGAGCCAGTCGTTCCGCGAGGTCCGCCGGATCATGTCCGAGAACGGCATGATGCCGGTCTGCTCGAAGTGCATCCTCCTTTACCTGAACGGAGTCTGACCATGTCCACCGCCATCGAGGACCGGGTGAAGATCGTGCTGGCCAAGGTGCTGGACAACGGCACCACCGCGGACGAGATCGGCCCCGAGGCCGACCTGGTCGAGCAGTACGGGCTGGACTCGCTGCAGACGATCACGTTCCTGCTCGCGATCGAGGACGAGTTCGACCTGGAGCTGGACTACCCGCAGCTGCAGCTCGACGACCTGCGCTCGGTGCGCCAGTTCAGCGGCTTCGTCGCCCGGTTGGCCGACGAAGCGCCATGACCGACCCGTACGCCGGCCGCCGCCGGGTCCGCTTCGGCACCTTCGACGCGGAGTCCTGGTGGCGGCCCGACGACCTGGCCGTGCTGCCGTCGGTCGGCAGCGGCGATCCCGCCGTCGGGACGATGGACGAGCTGCTGGCCGGCTTCTGCGCGCCGGGCGATCTGCTGATCACCAGACAGCAAGTCTTCCCCGACATCCTCGCCGGCTACGGCGTTGCCTTCGACCACCAATCTGCGGACGCTCCGGGTCCCATCGAGCAACACCTCCCACCGCTCGGCAACCAAGTACCGACGCCCTACGCAGTCCTTGCCCCGTTCCCTTCCTTGCCCTCTCCCGAAGTAGTTGCCCAGGTCAACTCCAAAACCTGGTCCAACTCGCTCGTTCTGGAGCTCGGGCTCCCCGGCGCCGGCCGAGTGGTTCGCTCCCCCGACGAACTCGTTGCCGCCGTCACCGACCTCGACTTCCACGCCCTGGTCAAGGACCCGTACGGCGTCTCCGGCCGCTCCCTCCTCGAGGTCGGCACGCCCGGCGTCCTGCGCGCGATCGAGCGTGTCCTCCGCAAGCAGCCGGACAAGCGCGTTGAGCTGATCGTCCAGCCGAAGTATCCGAAGAAGCACGACTTCTCCGGCCACGTCCTGCTGGCCCGCGACGGCTCCTGGGAGTTCCTCGGTCTCCAGCAGATGACCAACAAGGGGTTCCGCCACTTCGGCTCCAGCCCCGCGCCCACCGCGCTGATCGACAAGGACTGGTACGCCGACACGCTGGCCGACGTGGTCGCCGCGGTGCACGCCGCCGGCTACTGGGGTCCGGTCGGCGTCGACGCGATGGTGCTCGACGACGACTCCGTCGTACCGGTCCTGGAGATCAACGCCCGCCAGTCCCTCGGCCTGCTCGCCTTGCACCTGAACCGGCGCTCCGAGGACCTCACCGCTCACTTGTGGCAGCTGGAGCTCAACCTCGCGCCAGGGCAGGGAATCCGCGACGTTCTCCACGCGCTGACAGGCCTTGCGAGCACCGGCGACCGCCCCGGAGCGATGCTCCTCAACGGCACCCATCTGACCGCACCCGGCGGCCGCGTGCACGTCGCGATCTTCTGCCCGGACGGCCACGTCACCCAGTGGCAGCACCGCCTGCTGGCCGCGGTCACCGCGGCCGGCCTGACTCCGCGAGGGATGACCGATGCCGCTTGAGCTAGGCCTGATCGGCGCCACCGGCATCGCCGCCCGCACGATGCTGGGCAAGGCCGACGTCGACGTCCGGGCGGTCGCCGCCAGCGATCCCGTGCGGGCCAAGGAGTTCGCGGGCCGGTACGACATCCCGCTGGTCTACGAGAACTACTCGGCCCTGCTCGCCGACCCGGCGATCGACGCCGTCTACATCTCGCTGCACAACGCGGCGCACCACCGCTGGGCCGTCCGGGCGGCCGTCGCCGGCAAGGACGTGATCGTCGAGAAGCCCCTCTGCCTGACCGCGGCCGAAGCCGAGGAGCTCTGCTTCGCGGCCGAGAACACCCGCGTCTTCGAAGCCGTCGCGACCGCCGGGCATCCGTGGCAGTCCACCGTCCATGAGTTCATCGAGTCCGGCCGGTACGGCGTACTGCGGTCGATCCGCACCCGGATGACGTTCGCAGTCCCGGCGCCCGGCGGCTACCGCGACCGGCCCGACCTCGGCGGCGGCATCTTCTACGACTGCGCCAGCTACTGGCTTCAGGCGCTGCAGGCAACGATCGGGCTCGACGTCACGGCGTACGAAGGCCGCTCGACGTACGACGGCCCGAACGGCGTCGACCGCGACTTCGACGCGTCGTTGCACTGGGCATCGGGGGCCGAGGCGATGTTGACCTGCGCGGTCGGTGCGGAGCATGTCGCCGAGCACCTGTTCACCTTCGCCGAGGCGACGGTCAAGCTGCGGAACTTCCTCCGCCCGGTGCTCGGCGCCGTACCGTTGAACCTCGTCGTGACTCCGGCGAGCGGCGACCGCGAGGTGATCGGGTTCCCGCCGACCGCGTACTACGAGCAGCAGCTCGCCCGCATTCTCGACGAGGACGGCGACGACCTGGCGGCCGCCCGGCCGCGGATCGAACTGATGGAGGCGATCTACTCCGACGCCTTGTCCCGAAAGGAGAACGGGTGAAGCGACAGATCGACCTCGCGGGGATCAACGCCCTCCTGGACCGCGCGGGTATCGCGCCGCACGAGCTGAGCGCCCACGAGGAGCTGACCGAGGGCACCTACAACTCCGTCTACCGGTTGACCGTCGGCGACCGGCAACTGGTCCTGAAGGTCGCACCGGATCCGTCCTCGCCGGGGCTCTCGCACGAGCAGGCACTGATCCGGACCGAGACCGAGTTCTACCAGGCCGCGCGCGGCAAGGCGCCAGTGCCGGAGGTCGTGTACGCCGACGCCGAGGTGCTGCTGATGACCGCGTTGCCGGGGACAACGATGCGAGGACTCACGACCGCGGAGCGTACGACGTACCGGCGGGAGCTGGGCGCGATCGTGCGCAACCTGCACGAGATCGTCGGCGCCGACGGGTTCGGCTACCCGCAGCGGGGACTGGTGTCGACGTGGGCGGTGGCGTTCCAGCGGATGCTGGACGACGTACTGGCCGACGCCGAGCGCTACTGCGTTGAGCTGCCGACCGGGGTGTCGCGGCAGCTCGCGCTGGATCGCTTCGAGCTGCTGAACACGGTGCGAACGCCGCGGCTGGTCCACTTCGACCTGTGGGACGGCAACATCCTGGTCGACGGCGGCCGGATCAGCGGGCTGATCGACGGGGAGCGCGCGTTCTGGGGCGATCCGGTCGCGGAGTTCGTCTCGCTGACGCTGTTCAGCTCGGTGGACGACGAACTGCTGGCCGGGTACGGCTCGGACATCGACCGGGAGCGGCTGGCGCTGTACCGGGTGTACCTCTACCTGATCATGCTGGTCGAGCGCGTCCCGCGCGGTGACGACGACGAGGGCATGCTGACGCTGATCACTCGGCACCTGACCAAGGAACTGGCGGCGCTGGGCGCCACCTCATGACGGGCGCCGTCGTCGAGGTGCTCACCTCCGGTGTCGCGCTCGGCGTCCACGTGCCCGGTCTGCTTCTTGCTGACCGGATCCGCGAGCAGGGCGGCACAGCGTCCGTGTCCGTCCTCGAACGGCTGATGCGACCGGAGACGCTGGAGACCACAGGCCGTTCCAAGCAGGCCTTCCACCGCGACTTCCGCGTCGCCCTGGCCGGCCAGAAGCTGGCGCGCAACGCCGCTGTCTCCACCGACCCAGGTGCGGTCGAGCAGCTCTTCACCGACTGGGCTCAGCGCGGCGTGACCCGCTTCGTCGTTTTCTCGGGCTTCTGGCTCGCCCTGATCGAGCAGTACGTCGACCGGCACGGCCCGGTGCCGGTGGACATCTGCCATGTCGACTCGGTCCGGTCACCGTCCTTCGACAAGGCCGGCGAGACGGTGCTGCCCGTACGGCACGTCTGGCTCGCCGACGCAGACGCCGGTGTCGTGCCGTGCAGCATCCCAGTGACCCGCGACGCTCCGCTCCCGTGGACGTCTCGCGATCGGCGGCTGCTCGTGCACGGCGGCGGCTGGGGCATGGGGACGTACCGGGAGCGTGCGGGCGATCTGCTGGACGCCGGCTTCGACCTGGACGTCGTCGCGTACGAGCAGGGCGACCTGTCCTCCGGCGGCGTCCGGTACTTCATGATCGATCCCGACTGGCACCCGTGGCTCGACGACGGCTACCCACCGTTCGGACCGGCCGGCGCGGAGCCTGTACGCCGTACCGGCCACCACGGCTCCTTCGACCTCTGCCGGCAGGCACTGGCGTCCGTCAGCAAGCCCGGCGGCGGCACCCTGCTCGACTCCCTCTGGTCAGCGACACCACTGGTGTTGCTCGAGCCCTTCGGCCCGCACGAGCAGCGCAACGCGGACCTGTGGATCTCACTCGGCTACGGCATCTCCTTCGAGGATTGGCAGCGCAAGGACTTCGCCGTGGAGGTCCTGGAGGAGCTGCACGCCGCTCTGCTCACCGCGGAGGCGCCGGACTACTCGAAGGAGCTGCTGTGAAGACGTCGCTCTGGCAGACCTTCGCCCTGGAGCTGGACGCCCGCCGGCCGGGCTTCGCGCTCGGCCCCTGGTTCACCATGAACGCCATGCTCGCGCTGGACGGCGAGCTGGACGCTGACCGCCTGGCTGGTGCTTTCGCAACGCTGCAGCAGCGGCACGGCGTACTGAAGGCCGGTGCCTCCCTGGAACTCGTCTCCCAGTCCGTCTTGCACGTCCCTGTGCAGCTGGAGGCTCCCGTACGGCTGCAGCTCTCCGGTGATCACCTGACCTTGCACCTGCACCATCTGGTGTCCGACCCGATCACTCTCTGGCTGGCCCTGTCCGAACTGGCCGCCCTGTACTCCGGCGAGGACCTGCCGCCTGCGGTGCAGTTCTCCGAGTACGTGCTCGATGAGGCCTCGCAGCTCGACCGCACGGCGGAAGTAGCGAGCGATTGGTGGCGGAGCCGAGTCACCGACGCCAAGGTCTGCCCGCAGCCTTCCCCCTCCGGCGGCTCACCTTTCGCCTACCGCGGCAACCTGCTCTCACCTCTTGAGGTCGCCCGGGTCGAGCAGCTCACCCGCGAGCACCGCAGCACTCCCCTGGTCACCTTGCTGGCTGCGTTGGGCGCTGCGATGGACCCGGTCGAGGGCGACACTCTCGTCTTCAACACGCTGTTCAGCAAGCGCGACCGCCCGGCCTGGCAGCGAGTGCTCGGCCCCTGCATCGTCCCGTCGGTGCTGGCTGTCCCCCGCTCGACCGGCTCGCTGGCGGCCGACGTACCGGCCATGCGGGACGCGGTGGTCGGCTGCAGCCGGTACGCGCGCTTCCCGGTGCTGTCGTTGGACGTGCCGCCGCGGACGCCGTTCTTCGAGTACGTGCCGCAGCAGTGGCCGGGCGCGTACTCGTTCGGCTCGGTGAAGGCCGAAGTGGTCGGAGCGGCCGGGCCGAAGGACACCGGTCTGGCGGACGCGCTGGCGATCCGGGTGCGGCCCACGACGGACGGCGTACTGACCGGGCACTTCAGTGGGGACGGCACGGACTGGACCGAACCGCTGGTGACGTCGCTGACCGAAGAGTTCCGCGACTACCTGCTGGGGTAGGCCTAGCACCACTGCGATCGGCGGCTCAGCTCCCTGGGGCGGACGGCTGGATCTTCGTAGCGTTCCAGTCATGAAGCGCAAGCAGGAATCAGTCGAGAGAACGTCGAACTCCGTCGTGCTGAACGACGTCCGCCGGGTCTACGGCAAGGGCGCCGGCGCGGTCGTCGCGCTGGACGGCATCAGCATCAGCTTCGCCCGGGGCACCTTCACCGCGGTGATGGGTCCGTCCGGGTCCGGCAAGAGCACCTTCCTGCACTGCGCCGCCGGGCTCGACCGGCCGACGTCCGGGACCGTGGCGATCGACGACCAGCCGCTGGCCGGGCTGAGCGAGCGCCGGCTGACCGAGCTGCGCCGCGAGCGGATCGGGTTCGTCTTCCAGTCGTTCAACCTGCTGCCCGCGCTGACCGTCTGGCAGAACGTCACGCTGCCGCAGGAGCTCGACGGACGGCGGACGAATCGCGCCGCCGTCGCCGAGGTGCTCGAGCGGGTCGGTCTCGCGGACCGGCACAAGCACCGCCCGGGCGAACTGTCCGGCGGTCAGCAGCAGCGCGTCGCCATCGCCCGCGCGCTGGTCGCGCGGCCCGCGGTGATCTTCGCCGACGAGCCGACCGGCGCGCTCGACACACAGACCGCCGCCGACGTCCTCGAACTGCTCCGCGAGCCGGTCCGCAGCCAGGGCCAGACCGTCGTCATGGTCACCCACGACCCGGTCGCCGCGTCGTACGCCGACCAGGTCGTCTTCCTCGCCGACGGCCAGCTGGCCGGCAGCCTGGTCGCGCCCACGGCCGAGCAGGTCGCCGAACGCCTCACCCACCTCGGCGCCCGCGCCCGCAACCTGGCGGTCGCACGATGATGAAACTCGCCGTCCGCACTCTGCGCTTCCGCAAGGGCGGCTTCGTCGCCACCTTCGTCGCGGTCGTCTTCGGCACCGCCATCGTCCTGGCCTGCGGCGGCCTGATGGAAACCGGCATCCGCTCCAACGTCCCCGCCACCCGTCTGGCGGCCGCCGACCTGATCGTCACCGGCCCCGACTCCCACCTGCGCCCCGGCCGCGAAGACGCCACCCCGCTGACCGAACAGACCGGTGTCCCCGCCGAGACGGCGACCAAGCTCCGCGCCATCGACGGAGTCACCGAGGTGGTCGGCGACCTCACCTTCCCGGCACCCCTTCGAACCGCCAACAGCTTTGTGCAGGCCGAAGGTCACTCCTGGACCTCCGCCCGCCTCGCGCCGTACAAGCTGCTGTCCGGTACGCCGCCCGCAGCTCCTGGCGATGTCGTCCTCGACAGCTCGACGGCTCGCGCCACCAACCTTCAGGTCGGTTCTCGCATCACCCTGCTGACCAACGGTGAACCCAGCACCTACACCGTCCGCGGCGTCGCTGACGGCCCCGCCGGTCACACCTTCTTCTCCTCCGCGGAGGCGACCCGCCTGGCCGCCACCCCCGGCACCTTCACCTCCCTCGCCGTACTGGTTGCCCCCGGCAAGGACATCGGCACGGTGAAGGACGCGATCGAGGACCTGTCCGGTGACCTCACCATCCGGACCGGCGCCGACCGCGGCCTGGCCGAGCACCCGGACGCCGCGCAGTTCCAGGAAGCGCTGATCGCCGTCGCCGGTTCGTTCGGCGGCATCGCCACCCTGACGATGATGTTCGTCGTCGCCTCCACGCTCGCCCTGGCCGCGCAGCACCGCGAACGCGAGTTCGCCCTGCTCCGCAGCATCGGCACCACGCCCGGTCAGGTCCGCAAGATGATCCTCGGCGAGTCCCTGCTCGTCTCGATCCCCGCGGTGCTGATCGGCGTCGTCCCCGGCTTCCTGCTCGGCCGGTTCCTGTTCGACCAGCTCGCCGAGCACGGCGTCGCCTCGCCGTACGTCGAGTTCCACCAGGGCCTGATCCCGTTCGCCGCCGGCGCGGGCGCTGCCGTCCTGGCCGCGGTCGGCGCGGCCCTCATCGCCGCCCGCAAGTCCGCCCGGATCAAGCCGGTCGAGGCGCTCGTCGAGGCCGGCCTGCAGCGCAAGTGGTTCACCTGGACCCGTCTGATCCTCGGCGTCCTGTCGCTCGGCGGCGCGATCGCGCTGATGATCGTCACCGCCACCGTGATGACCGGCCCGCTCGCCGCGGCCACTGCCGGCCCGTCCGTGCTGTGCTGGGCGATCGGCATCGCGCTGCTCGGCCCGTTCTGGACCAAGCTCACGCTCGCCCTGATCCGCTGGCCCCTGTACGCCGTCAGCAAGGTCAACGGCCGGCTCGCGATCGTCAACGTGTCGGCCCGTTCAGTGGCGATGTCCGCCGCGGTGATGCCGGTGATGCTCGCCGTCGGGATCTCCACCGCCAACCTCTACATGCAGACCACTCAGGTGCACGCGTCCGAGCAGGCCTTCACCAAGGACCTCAAGGCCGACGCGGTCCTCGTCTCCACGGCCGGCACCGGACTCCCGGCGTCCCTGCTGAACGACGTGCGCAAGGTCCCGGGTGTCGCTGGCGCTTCGTCGTACGTGACGAGCCTCGGCGCCGTCGACGCACCGCGGAAGGCTCCCTTCGCCGAGGACGGCGCTCCCCTGGTCGGCGTCAGCGCCCAGGACGGCAACGGCCCGGCGCCGGTCCGCGTCACCTCGGGATCCCTCGAAGCCCTCACCGGTCGGACGATCGCCGTACCGGACCGGATGGTCGAGAAGACCGGCGAGGGCATCGGCTCGACCGTCAAGCTGACCCTGGGCGACGGCGTACCCGTCGACCTGCGGGTGGTCGCGACCTTCGACGCCGAGCGTGGCTACGAGAGCCTGGTCCTGCCGGCCGAGCTGCTCGCCAAGCACACGACCGAGCGGCTGGCGCCGCAGCTGCTCGTGCGCTACTCCCCCGGCGCGAACCCGGCTCCGGCGCTGGCTGAGGTCGCCGCCGCGCACCCCGGCGTACACGTGGCCGGTCGGGAAGCGCTGATCGAGGACAACAAGGCCGACGCGCAGACCCAGGCGTGGGTGAACTACCTGCTGGTCGGTTTGCTGATCGGCTACACCGCGGTCTCGGTCGTGAACACGTTGGCTTCGTCGACGATCCGACGGCGGCGTGAGTTCGCGCTGCAGCGGCTGACCGGCTCGACCCGCAGCCAGGTGCTCCGGATGCTCACCACGGAGAGCACTTTGGTCACCTTGACCGGTGTCCTGCTCGGCTCCGTCGTCGCTGCAGCGACTCTGCTGCCCTTCAGCGCCAAGGTGTCCGGCTCGGCGATACCGCACGGTCCGTGGTCGATCTACCTGATCATCGTCGGCGCCGCCGCTCTGCTCACCTATCTGTCGACCCTGGTCCCGGCGACCGGCGTACTCCGCACCAGTCCTGCGGAAACCACTTCCCGTCCGGACTGAGTAGAGGCCAGAACCTGGCCGCTACCAGGAGGAGAGTCTTGCTCACCGCAAGGCTCTCCTCTTCTTCGTTAGGACCATCTGATGACGCTCAGCACCAGCCCGACGCCCAACACCCCCGCGGGCTACACCACCCTCGCGCCCTGGGTCGTCACCGACGACACCGCCGCCCTCCTCGCCTTCGTCAGCAAGGTCTTCGACGGCGAGGAGCTGGCCCGGATCGAGACCGAGGACGGCCTCATCGGTCACGCCGAGATCCGCGTCGGCGACACCGTCCTGCTGGCCTTCGACCGTCGCCCGGAGTGGCCCGCGATGCCCTCGCTGCTCCGCATCTTCGTCCCCGACGCCGACGAGACCTTCACCCGCGCAGTCGAGTCGGGCGCCCGGGTGGTCACCGAACTCTCCACCGCCGCCTGGGGCGACCGCGGCGGCCGCATCCGCGACCCCTGGGGCAACATCTGGTGGGTCGTCTCGCACATCGAGGACGTCCCTGCCGAAGAAGTCGGCGCCCGGATGTCGGACCCCCAGTACGCCGAGGCGATGGAGGTCGCCCAGGCCACCTTCGACGCCGAGATGACCGGCGCCGCAACCGGCCGCTCGTCCCGCCCGGTGCTCTAGCTAGTGCTGCGCCGGCGTCGGCTCCGCGATCGGCTGCAGCGCGATCGTCGTCGCCTGGACGATGCCCGCGTGCTGCCGGATCCACGTCGACAGCACCACCTGCAGATCCTCGAGATCCCGCTCCTCGAGGATCACCCCCGGCACCGGCACGGTGGCCCCCAACTCGTTCAGCACCGGCCGCAGATGGTGATCGGCGAGCAGCTTGTGCGAAGGCGCCGCCGACACTGTCACCGGCACGACCACCGCCCCGGCCAGCGCCTCCGGCCGCAGGACGTCGAGGAAGCTCTTCAGCAGTCCCGTGTAGCTCCCCTTGTAGACCGGCGTCGCCAGCACCACCAGCGACGCCGACGACACCAGGTCGATCGCGTTCTCCAGCGCGGCGCGCTGCTCGTCCGTGGCCGCGTCGCCCTGGAAGATCGCCGGTGCGAACGTCACCAGATCGACCAGGTCGTCCAGCCGGTACGGCGTACCGAGCTCGGAGCTGAGCAGTTCCGCGACGGACGCCGCGGCGGCGGCCGTCCGGGACCCGGCGCGCGGATTGCCGACGACGGTGACCACCGACTGCGGCCACGCCGGCGGATCGGGAACGACGCGCGGTTCGAAAGCGACTGAGGGCATCGGGGATCTCCAGCGGTTCGGCAGTGAGGTCCCGAGCGTAACCAAAGTCGAGCGGCCTACTTGACTTTCTCAGGATCCGAACGATTCGCCTTCACCTTGACAACGACGAACCAGGCCACCGCAATCACCGCGGCGGCGATCACGACGTACTGGAAGACGCCGACCGACGACTCGACCACGTGCCACTTCTCGCCGAGCGCGTAGCCCGCGATGATCAGCGCCGAGTTCCACACCAGGCTGCCGAACGCGGTCAGCCCGAGGAACAGCGGCACCGACATCCGCTCCACCCCGGCCGGCACCGAGATCAGGCTGCGCACCACCGGGACCACCCGCCCGATCAGCACCGCCTTGGACCCGTGCCGGGCGAACCACTGCTCGGCCTTGTCGACGTCCTCGATCTTCATCAGCGGCAGCCTGGCCGCCAGCGCCCTGGTCCGGTCGCGGCCGAGCACCGCGCCGACGCCGTACAGCGCGAGCGCGCCGACGACCGAGCCGAGCGTGGTGAACACGATGGCGCTGATCAGCCCGAGATCACCGCGGTTGGCGGCGAACCCCGCCAGCGGCAGGATCACCTCGCTGGGCAGCGGCGGGAACAGGTTCTCCAGCGCCACCGCGAGGCCCGCGCCCGGAGCCCCCAGCTTCTCCATCATGTCGATGGCCCACCCGGCCACCCCACCGGTTGGTTCCTGCGTCGCTTGCAGCGCGGTCATCATCACCTGGTTCGTCGAGTTCATGGCGTCGACGCTAGGTCCGCGAACCGTACTCGCGCCCTGTGGTCGACCGTCGGAATTTCTCGGCTTTTCCACAGTACAGAACTGTGGAAAACCACAGTCTCCGCTCGCCCTGTGCCCACTAGCCTTGTGCGCATGCAGGCCATCGACGCGCGTCCCGCCAAGCCGTTCGGGCACAGCACGCTGCCCGGGCGAAGCGCGCGGGTCCTTGCGGGCGTCACGCTCGGCGCCTTACTGGCCCTGGCCGAGCTGGTTTTTCTCCTGGTCTTCGCACTCGGCCTGATCCCGATCGTGGCGGTCCCCCGGTCACGCCCGGCGGTGATCCGGTTCACCCATCGTTGCGCTGGGCAACTCGTCACCCTCGAGCGCCGCCGCCTCGCCCGGTTCCACGACGTCGGCGACCTCGGGCCGTACTCCGACCACCAGGCCTTCGGGTACGTCGCCCGCCGCTGGCCGCTCGGCCTGCTCGGCGGACTGGTGATCCTGCTGCTCGTCTTCGGCCTGATCGTCACCGGGTCGATGCTGTCGGCGTGGGTCGTCGGCGGCACCTGGGGATTCATCGAGGAGGACGGCGGCGCGGTCAGTTCGGCGACGGTCGCCGTCGCCGCGATCCCAGGCCTGGTGCTGCTCTACCTGAACGTGATGGGCATCGCCGGCGTCAGCCAGCTCGACGTCGCGCTGGCCCGCCACCACCTGACCCCGTCCGCCGAGGACGTGCTGGCCCGCCGAGTCTCCGAGCTCACCCTGAGCCGGGCCGAGGTCGTCCAGGTGGTCAACGACGAACGCCGCCGGATCGAGCGCGACCTGCACGACGGCGTCCAGCAACGCCTGGTCGCGCTGGGCCTGCTGCTGAGCCGCGCCCGCCGGTCGCGCGATCCAGCGCGTGCGGCCGACCTGGTCCGCCAGGCCCACGACGAATCCGAGCAGGCACTGGCCGACCTGCGCGACGTCGCCTGGCGCGTCTACCCGACCGTGCTCGACCAGTTGGGCCTGCACGACGTGGTCAGCCTGCTGGCCGAACGCTCGGCCATCCCGGTCACGCTGACGTACGACCTTCCCGTCCGGCCACCGGCACCGATCGAAACGGCTGTGTACTTCGTCATCTCCGAAGCTCTGACGAACGCCACCAAGCACTCGGGCGCCCAGCGCATCAGGATCACCGTCCAGGCGGCGGTTCCGGCGGCGCCGTTCGGGTTCACCCCGCCGACGGAGACGACCGCGGTCGTCGTCACCGTCACCGACGACGGCCACGGCGGCGCCGACCCCGACGGGCGCGGACTCACCGGCCTGGCCGGCCGCGTCGCGGCGTACGACGGCAGCTTCGTCATCGACAGCCCACCCGGCGGGCCCACCACGATCCGAGCGGAGTTGCCATGCGCGTGATGCTGGCCGACGACACGACCCTGCTGCGCCACGGGCTGGTGCTACTACTCGAAGAAGAAGGCCACGAGGTCCCCGCCGCGGTCGGCGACGGCGACTCTCTGGTCGCCGCCGTCCGGGCCGCCGTCGAGGCCGGCCAGGCACCGGACATCGTCGTGGTCGACGTCCGGATGCCACCCACCCACACCGACGAGGGCCTGCGCGCCGCCCTCACCATCCGCACCGAGTGGCCGGAGGTCGGCGTCCTCGTCCTGTCCCAGTACGTCGAGAAGTCCTACGCCACTCAGCTCATCACCTCCGGCCAAGAGGGCTTCGGCTATCTGCTCAAGGACCGCGTCATGCGCGTCGAGGAGTTCCTCGAAGCGCTGGAGCGCGTCGGCAGCGGCGGCGTCGCCTTCGACCCCGACGTCGTCCGTCAGCTCCTGGCCCGCACCACGCACACCGACCCGCTCAGCACACTCACCCCGCGCGAACACGAAGTCCTCGCCACGATGGCCGAAGGCCACAACAACCGGGGCATCGCCAACAAGCTCTTCATCTCCCAGAGCGCCGTCGAGAAACACGTCTACGCCATCTTCGACAAACTCGCCCTGCACGACGACCCCACCTACAACCGCCGCAGTCTGGCGATCGCGACCTACCTCACCAGCTAGCCACCGCGGACAGCTACGCCACCTTGGGCCCGAGGTGCAGGCCTCCGCTGGCGTCGATGATCTGGCCGGTCACCCAGCGGGACTGGTCGGAGGCCAGCCAGGCAATCACCTCGGCGACGTCGCCGGCCTGGCCGAGTCGGCCGAGCGCGGTGAGGTTGGTGATGAAGTCCGCGAGGCCGGTGAACGCCTCGGCGTTGTCTGCGGTGCGCGTCGCGCCGGGAGCGACGGCGTTGACCGTGATCCCCCGGGCGCCCAGCTCTTGAGCAAGCGTGCGGGTCATCACCTCCAGGGCGCCCTTGGTCATCGCGAACGACGTCTGCGTCGGATTCGCCATCCGGGTCGCGACCGACGACACGTTGATGATCCGCCCACCGTCGACCAGCAACGGCAGCGCCTGCTGGACCAGGAAGTACGGCGCCTTGACGTTCACCGTGAACAACCGGTCGAACCGCTCCGGCGTATCCGCCTCCATCGGCCCCGCCGGCAACGCCGCCGCGTTGTTGACCAGCACATCCAGCCGACCACCGGACGCCGTCCGAACGGCATCGACCAACTCCCGCACACCCCCGTCACTGCCGAGCTCAGCCTGCACAGCGACCGCCGTACCACCGGCTTGCTCGATCAGCGCGACCGTCTCCTTCGCCTTGGCTTCATGCCCGTTGTAGTGCACGAAGACCCGCAGACCGTCCGCCGCCAGCCGCTCAGCCACCGCCCGCCCGATCCCCCGCGACGCTCCCGTCACCAACGCGACTCTCCGGTTCATCGAATCCCCTCAAGTGGTAGTTACTAACACTTTGATACTGTCTACCACATGTCAAGTCTTCGCGAACGCCGCAAGGCCGAGACCCGGCAGCTGCTGCAGCGTCAAGCACTCCGGCTGTTCCAGCGCGACGGCTACGACCAGACCACGATGAACGCGATCGCCGAAGCGGCCGGCGTCTCCGCAATGACCGTGTACCGGCACTTCCCCACCAAGGAGGACCTGGTGATCTGGGACGAGTACACGCCGGTCAGCATCGAGGCCCTCTCCCACAGCCCCGCCGACGATCCCCTCGTACGCCGGATCGGCCACGCGCTGATCCAGACCGCGAACGCCGCCACCACTCCCGACCACCGGGACCTGTTGCTCGCCCGCCTGCAACTGATGGTCGAGGTGCCCGCCCTCCGAGCCCGGCACCTCGACAACCAGTACGCCACCCAGGACGCCATCGTCACCGCCCTCTGCGGCGACGACCCCGACCCCGATCAGGAGTTCCAGACCCGCGCCATCTCCGGCGCCTGTCTGGGCGCCACTCACATCGCGCTGGTTCACTGGGCCCGCACCGATGGAAAGCAGCACCTCCCCACGCTGATCCACGATGCCCTCACCGCCACCTTCCCCGCCGACTTCACCTGAAATCCGGTCGGCACCGGGCGCGAAGCCGCCTAGGCTCACCCGGGTGCAGTACACCGACGACCTCATCCCCGAGCACGTCCGCACCCTCGGTCACCAGCACCCCGAACCGCTCGCGATCGGCATGCAGGGCGCCGTCTTCCGCCTCGGCGATCACCGCATCGCGAAGGTCTGGTTCCACGCACCTCGCGCCGAGCTCGAACGCCTCCAGAACCTGTACGCCGAACTGCAGCTCCCCTTCCACACCCCGGAGATCCTCGAGATCCACCAAGGCCCCCGCTGGCTCGTCACCATCGAGGCCGAACTCCCCGGCCGCCCGCTGCACGAGCTCGCTCCCGAGTTCGGCACCACCGCGTGGCACGCAGCCCGCGACTGCGTGATCGACGTCCTGGCCGAGCTCGCCACCGTCCCCGCCCCGACGGCCCTCTTCGCCATGACCGTCCTCGACGAACCCGAGCCCTTCCGCCGCTGGCGGTCCCTGCCGCCCGAGCAGGTCGATGGACTCGCCGATGAACTCGGCCGCGATCGTGATCCGGCCGTCACGCAGCGGTGGCGCCAGAGCAGCACAGCCTGGCTCGACGCGCTCTCCGCTCTTCTCACCCGGCGCGTGGCCACGTACCGGGATCAGCTCGACCGCCTCGTCGACAAGTTCGACACCAAGTTCGATTGCCTACAGCAACGTCTACACGCGATCGCACCAGCGCAAGCCACCCAGCTCGTGCACGGCGACGTCACCGCCGGCAACATCCTCGTCGACGACCAGCTCCGGCCAATCAGCGTGCTCGACTTCGGCCTGTTGAGCATGGCCGGCGATCCGGTCTTCGACGCCGCCAGCGCTGCCGCGCTCTACGCGCTCTGGTCACCGGACACCCGCGCGATCGAGGCCGACTTCGACGCCGCGATGATCGTCCGCCTGGGCTACGACGCCGCCGACCTGCTGACCTATCGCGCGGTCCACGCCCTGCTCATCGGCAACGCCCACGACAACGACCCGTTCGACCGCGACTCCGGCGTACCGCTCACCGCGAAGCTCCTGAACGACCCGCAGTACACCGAGTTCCTCACTTGAGCTGGGCGGTGACGTACGTACGCCCGGTCAAGAGTTGCAGCAGCAACGCGATCGGCCCGCGCAGCTCTTCACCCTCACCGGCCGACCATTCGATGTCAGTAGCAACAAGTCGTACGCCGGCCAGTCGCTTGCGCGCCTTGAACGGGAACGACTTCGCCCAGATCCGCTCGGCCGCGGCCCGCGCGGCTTCAGGCGGCATCGAACGCGTGATCCCCAGCGGTACGGCGATGTCCTGCCCGTGGATGAGGACATCCAGCAACGGATCGGCCGGGACAGTCCCGAGCGGATGACGCCGCGAGCCGGCGTACTGGTGGTACTGGGCAACGATCTCCGCGGGCGAGTACAACGCGCCGGCCCGCCGGGCCTCGTCGAACACGAACCGGTTGAAGTCACCACGCGCCCGCGCCATCCCGGTGATCACCGGCAGCACCTTCGCCTGCGGCGAGGAGATCACGTGCGCGGCGACGTCCTGCACCGTCCACCCCGGGCAGGTCGAGGCGGTCTTCCACTGCGCAGGAGTCAGACTGGCCAGAAGCTCGGCCAGGCTCGCCCGCTCCGCGTCGACATACCGCCAGATCTCCTCAGTACGCACACGACCCTCCTCAACTGGTAAGCCTCTCTGACCAAATTAGACAGCCTCTCTGACTACCAGTCAAGATGTCGGCATGCCGGACGAGCTGAATCTGGGGTTGCTGCTGTTCATCCCCTACCGTGCCCTCGAAACCCGCGTCTTCGAAGCCCTCGCGGCCGCCGGGTACGACGACTTCACCCCCGCCCAGGCCCGCATCTTCCAACGCATCGGCCCCACCGGCACCCGCCTCACCGAACTCGCCGAGCAGGCCCAGGTCACCAAACAAACCGCCGGCTTCCTCGTCGACCAGCTGGAACGCGCCGGCTACGTCCACCGCACCCCCGACCCCACCGACGCCCGCGCCCGCCTCGTCCACATCGCCCCCCGAGGCCACCGAACCATCCCCATCGCCGCAGCCGCCGTCGCCGAGGTCGAAGCCGAGTGGACCACCCACCTAGGCCCCACCCGCACCACCCAACTCCGCCAAACCCTCACCACCCTCCGAGAAATCACCGACCCGTACGCCTGAGCCGACGACGTACATGCGCCAGCTGGATCCGGGCCGAGCTCCGGCCGCGGATCCTTGCCGGCCTTGCGCAGTTCGCCCGACGCCCACCACCCACCAACGCCCTCCAACCCCGCTCCCGCCACGCGGCCCCAGCCTCCGCGATGCACCCGAGGACCCGGTTGAACGGTGCTGCACGTCGCCGCCATGCACGCCAAGGCGCCGACCTGGCAGGACAACCGGTGGTTCGGCCACTTCAGACCACGGCCGCTCGCCCCACGCACCACCGCGCGACCGACCCCGAGCGAAGCTCCCACCGCACCCAACCATCCACCGCGCCGACTCAATGACGAAGCCGCCCAACCCACGCCACCCGACATCCACCGCCAACTGGGCACGCTCTCGCAGACCAACTACCCACGCGAGTGACGCCCGCGACAAACCCACCACCCAACCGACCCCGCGACTGGATCGAACTCACACACACGCCGTTGGCAAGGCACCCAATGAAGCGCCGGACCACGCCAGACGCACAGCGACATCGGCCGCGCCTCGGCGGCGCGCCCATCCGGCCCCAGGCAGCCAGGTTGCCACCGACTACCAATCTGCCCCACGCGGATGACGCCCGCGACAAGCCCACCGCCCAGCCGACCGCCCCGAGTGGGTCAAATTCACGCACACGGCGATGGCGACCGCACCGAAACCAGCGCCAGACCTCGCCCGACGCGCAGCGACGACACCGGCCACGCCCCGGCAGCGTGAGACCACCTGGCACCAGACAGCCAGGTCACGGCGGACCACCCATCTGCCCCACGCGAATGACACCCGCGACGAGACGCCGCGCAACCGATCCCGGCAACGGGCATATCTCGCGAAGCCGATCCCGACAACCGGGCGTATCTCCCGCGTACGCAGGCCCGCGCCAACTGATTTCGGTTGGGTGCGGGCTGGGGTTGTGGTGTGGCGCCGGGGACGTGGGGTGGGGTGATCTGCGGCGCCGCAGACCACCCCCGCCAGGCCCCACCCAGCGCCGGTCGCTGGAACGGACGACCTGCCCTCCAATCCTTCCGGCGGCTGACGGCGCCGGCCACGCACGGCGTTACCCGCCGCGTCACCGGCGACCTTGACAGACAGACGGTATGCCGATGCCGACGCGGACGTGCTGACGCAGCGGGGCTGACGCGAGGAAGGTCGCGAGGGCGGTGGCAATGCTCGGCGGAGGCGGAGGCGGAGGCGGAGGCAGAGGCGGAGGCAGAGGCGGAGGCAGAGGCGGAGGCGGACGCGGAGGCGGAGGCGGAGGCGGAGGCGGCGGCGTGGCACAAGCGTGCAGCAACAGGAGCGAGCGGGCCAGCACGTCGGGCAGCCTGCCGCGGAGGTGATACCGGCGGCGCCCGTGGCCCCCGGGCGGGCGAACCTCGGGCGGCGAAGCTGACGGGCGGAGGCTCGGCGATCCACCACCCAGCTCGTATCGGCGGACATGCAGCACTCACCAAAGCCCCTCACCATCCGCCTGCGCAGACACCGCACGCCTGACCTTCCGCTGCTCGGCGGGGTTGCTGAGTGGTGGATGTTCACCCGCAAGCCGTCGGCGCTCCGGCGTACAGCGCGCAGGCACCCGCGTGGCCGCCGCCCGCCGGATGCGGCGGCCACGCGTCAGACGGTCGCACGGCGCGGTTCCGGATCACCCGACGAACACCGTGCCGAGCCCGAGCGACTCGTCTGCTCGCCGGGTCGACTACCGGCGCGGCAAGGTGATGCGGCGGGGCTGGTCAGCGGGCGTATATTCCTCTTATGGCAACTACGTTCGAGGTGCTTGCTGAGCCGCGGCGGCGGGAGATCCTCGATCTGTTGCGGGGCGGGGAGCGGCCGGTGGGGGAACTGGTGGATGCGCTCGAGCTGAGTCAGCCGGCGGTGTCGAAGCATCTGAAGGTGTTGCGGGACGCCGGGCTGGTGGAGGTTCGGCAGGACGCGCAGCGGCGGTGGTACCGGCTGCGGCCGGCGCCGCTGGCCGAGATCGACGCCTGGCTGGAGCCGTATCGCGACCTGTGGCGCGGCCGGTTGGATGCGCTCGAGGCGCACCTCGACCAGATGGACTGATCGAACCGTCCGAAGAAATCCCCTGCGTCCGAAGAGGAGTGGCCTATACCCTCGGCTTCTTCGGACGCAGGGAGTTTCTTCGGACGCAAGCGGATGAGCGGTGCGGACTAGTGCGCTTCGGCGAGGTCGAAGACGTTGCCTTCGGGGTCGGCGAGGGTGATCCAGTGGACGCCGTACTCGGTGAACTCGGCCTCGCGCTTGGCGCCGAGGGCGACCAGGCGGTCGACGTCGGCGGCCCAGTCGGTGCTGCCGAGGTCGAGGTGGAGGCGGTTCTTGACGCCGGTCGGCTTCTCCGGGACCTGGAGGAACATCATCGCCGGGCCGCCGGTCGCGGCGCGGTTGACGGTGGCCATGAACTCGTTGCCGCCGGCATCGACCTCGGTCTGGAAGACCTGGGCCCAGAAGGCGGCCTGGGCCTGGACGTCGGCGCAGTCGACGGCGAGCTGCTCGAAGGTGACGGGCATGGGTTCAACCTTTCGTGGGGATTCGCTGGATCGGCCAGCAGATCTCGGTCTGGTAGGTGGTCGGATCGTCGGTGTCGCCCGGGCCGACGACGTACAGCTCACGGATCGGCCCGGCCGCGACCGCGCAGTGCTCGGCGACGTGGCTACCGAGCGCGCCGTACGTGCGGTCGAAGTCGGTGAACGGCCCGGCGTGCACGGTCACCGCGAAGAAGCCCGCCGGAAGATCGACAAGCTCCACACCCTCGTACGGCGCTTGCCCGGGCGTCACGGGCAGGAAGGCAACGACCTCGCCGACGTCATCGGTGAAGAACTCGTCGCTGTACGTCGCTCCGGCGGTCGCCGTGATCCCGAGCTCGCCGGCGATCGCGCCGAGCCGGCCGAACGTCGTACCGCACCACACGTCGATCTGGTCCCGGTGCACGCGGTCGGTGACGGCGTACGCGCGGAAGGCGGGGACGAAGCGGTACTCGACGGCCAACTCCATCGGCGACAAGGTGAGCATCGAGCGGAGCGACGCGACGACTTCCTGCGTGCGGATCAGCTCGCGTTCCATCTGGTCGAGGTGAAGGCGGAGCGCCTGGTCGCGAGTGGCGATGTCGGGAGCCTCGATCACCTCGCGGACCTGCGCGAGCGGCATCTGCAGCTCGCGCAGCCGGCGGATCAGCTGGGCGGTCGGCACCTGCGTGATCTCGTACCGGCGATAGCCGGAGCTCGGGTCGATCGCCGCGGGCGCGAGCAGTTCGATGTCGTGGTAGTGGTGCAGCGTTTTCACGCTCAGATGTGTGAGCCGGGAGAACTCCCCGATGGTCACTGAAGCCGTCATGCCGCAAACTCTGCACCCTCCGGCGACCGGAGGGTCAACAAACACACAGACCGACCGCGGCCCGGGGGCGCGGGCGCGGTCGGTCTGGGGCGGGGTCCCCGTGCGGACCCCACGACTGGAGGGCTAGGCGTTCCACTTCTGGTTGGCCGCCCCGGTGCAGGACCAGATCTGCAGCGGCGTCGCGTTGGCGGAGTTGTTGCCGGTGACATCCAGGCACTTGTTCGCCTGGGGGTTCACCAGATCCTTCCCGCTCGTGTACGTCCACTGCTGAGCAGCCGATCCGTTGCACGAGTAGAGCTGCACCCGAGACCCGTCCGCGACTCCCCCACTCGCGACGTCCAGGCACTTGCCGAGCGCACGCACCGTGCCGTCACCAGGACGCGTCCACTGCTGAGCGTTCGACCCGTTGCAGTCGTAGAGCTGTACGGCGGTGCCGTCGGCCGAGTTCGCGCCGGCGACGTCGATGCACTTCCCTGCGAGCCCGGTGATCTGACCGCCGGTCCCACCGCCGCCGCTCTGCGTCCCCGACCAGGTGAAGGTCGCCGAGGTCTTGGTCGGCAGCGTGTAGACGAAGGACTGCGAACCCCAGTTCACCCGCACCGACTGCGAGCTGCCGGTGGTGTTGAACGCGATCAGCGCCTTCGACCCGTCCGGGTTCTTCCACGCGACGTTCTTCACCGCGGAGTTGGCGGTCGACTCGATCCGCGCGGCACCCGGCTTCACGAACTTCGTCAGGTGGCCCATCGTGTAGTACTCGACGGTCTTGTCGACCTGCCCGGCCCGCGACCCACCACGCTGGATGGTGACCAGCCCGGTGCACACGTTGCAGCCGGCACCGACGTACGGAAGCATGTTCTGGTCCTGGCCGAGGCTCCACTTCACCCACGACTTCGACCAGTTGCGCGTGTAGTCGATCAGGTTGTTCATGTCCTCGACCTGCTGGTTCGGGATCCAGGTGCCGCCCGAGTGCTCGGTCATGTAGTGGTTCACGGCCGGGTACTGGTTGTGCACGGTGGTCTGCAGGTTCACGTCACCGCCGTACCCGTGCCAGGCGATCCCGCCGAACAGCGGGTCGTTGCGCAGGCCGGCGTCGGCCAGCGGGACCGAGCCGAGGTCGTTGTAGTTGCCCCAGTTGTAGTCCAGGATCAGCACCTTGGTGGTGATCCCGGCCGCCCGGAACGCCGGCAGCAGGTGGTTCTTGGTGAAGTTGAGCAGGCCGGCGCCGTTCCAGTTCATCGACGCGTAGCCGGTGTCGTCGGTACCGCAGCAGGTCGGCTCGTTCTGCACCGACACGTAGTCGATCTTCAGACCCTGGGCGGCGTTCTGCTGCACGTACTTCACGAAGTACTGCGCGTAGAGCGGGTAGTACTCGGCCTTCAGCCAGCCGCGGTTGGTGAACTTGTTGTTGTCCTTCATCCAGGCCGGCGCGCTCCACGGCGCACCCTTGACCTTCAGCGCCGGGTTCAGCTGCTTGGCCTGCTTGGTCAGCGGTACGACGTCGGCCAGGTCGTGGTTGATGCTGAAGTCGTTCAGGTCGCAGCAGGTGTCGTCGTAGGAGTAGTTGAACCGGGCCAGGTCCGAGGCGCCCATCGGGTTGCGGGTGAAGGCCAGGCCGATCCCGTTGACCGGGTCGAACAGGTCCTTCATCACCTGGTTCCGGGTGGTGGCGGAGATCGTGTTGCTGCTGTTCAGCAGCCACGCGGCGCTGTCGGTGAACGACGCGCCACCGCCTTCGAAGGTCTGGTACGTCGTGTTCTCGTTGACCGTGACGGTCTGGTTCGCGGTGCCGCCGGCCGGGCCGAAGTTCACCGGCGCCTGCTGCTGCAGGCCGCGGGTCACGTTGCGGCCGGCGTCGTCGTTGGTGGTGGTCAGCCAGACGTTGACCTGCTCGCCGGCGGCGTGCGCGGGCTGCGGGTTGCCGAGGCTCAGACCGGTGGCGACCACCGAGAGGGCCGCGAATCCCGCCAGGGCGGGGAGCAGGCGTCGTCGTCCGGGGCGGGCACGACGAAGGGTGCGGGGCATGGGCGGATCTCCCTCTTGCTCAAGGGCTCACAGGGGTGGGACGGAAACCCCGGGTCCGGCGTCTGCCCGCGCCGCAACTGGTGGTCATCAGCAGGTAACCATCGGTGCGCAGCGGAGTCAATGCCGTGCCGCCACTTTTTTCACGCCTTGTATTTACGCGTGGTCTTGACGTGAGAACGTTCTCACAGCAAGCTCCCTCCCAGCGATTCCCTCTCTCGTTCCGTCCCGCCCCCGCCCCCACGACGGCCGGACCGCCCCGTTCGGCCGCGCGAGAAATGAGGCACGCATGAGGTTCCCGCGTTCCCGGTTCCGGGCCGCCGCCCTGCTCGCCGCAGGCGCCGCTCTGCTCGGCACCGCCGTACTCCAGTCCCCCGCCGACGCCCGTACGCCGGGCGACACCGCCGCCGCTCAGGTGATGGCCCCGCAGGCCACCATTTGGGAGGACAACTTCGACGGCCCGTCCGGCCAGGGCCCCGACCAGAACAAGTGGCGCTTCGACATCGGAGGCGGCGGCTGGGGGAACAACGAACGGCAGTACTACACCAACTCGACCCGCAACGCCGCGCTCGACGGCGGCGGCAACCTGGTGATCACCGCCCGCCGTGAGAGCGGCGGCTTCCAGTGCCACTACGGCACCTGCGAGTACACCTCGGCCCGGCTGCTCACCGCGCAGACGTTCACCCAGACCTACGGCCGCTTCGAGGCGCGGATCAAGATCCCCGGTACGCAAGGGGTGTGGCCGGCGTTCTGGATGCTCGGCGGCGGCAACTGGCCGAACGACGGCGAGATCGACATCATGGAGAACATCGGCCGCGAGCCGAACATCGTGCACGGCACGATCCACGGCCCGGGCTACTCGGGCGCGGACGGCATCGGCGCGGCGTACACCTCGCCCAACGGCCAGCCGTTCCGCAACGACTTCCACACCTACACGGTCGACTGGGCGCCGGACTCGATCACCTGGTACGTCGACGGCGTCCAGTACCAGCGCCGTACGCCGGCCGACCTCGGCGGCAAGACCTGGGTCTACAACCACCCGTTCTTCATGATCATGAACGTCGCGGTCGGCGGCTACTGGCCGGGCTACCCCGACGGCAGCACCGTGATGCCGCAGTCGATGGTCGTCGACTACGTCCGGGTCTCGACCCTCGGCAGCAGCGGTGGCACCGGCAGCCAGATCACCGGTCTGGCCGGCAAGTGCCTGGACGTCGCCGGCGCGAACGCGGCCGACGGCACGACCGTCCAGCTGTACGACTGCAACGGCACCAACGCCCAGAAGTGGACCCGTCCGGGCGACGGCACGATCCGTGCCCTCGGCAAGTGCCTGGACGTCGCCAACGCCGGCACCGCCGACGGCACCCGGGTCCAGATCGCCACCTGCAACGGCAACGCGGCCCAGCAGTGGGTGTACTCCGGCGCGAAAGACCTGGTGAACCCCCGGGCGAACAAGTGTCTCGATGTCACCGGCAACAACTCGGCGAACGCCACTCCGACGCAGATCTGGACCTGCGGCGGCGGCGCCAACCAGAAGTGGAACCTCTGACCGAGAACTGACGAAGCCCTCCCGAGCCACCGGCTCGGGAGGGCTTTCGCTTTCGACTCAGGAGCGGTGCGACTTGACCAGTTCGGCGTACGTCTTGCCGCTGGTCTTCATCACGCGCTTGCCGGTCGGGTAGTCGACGTAGGCCAGGCCGAAGCGCGGGGCGTAGCCGTAGGCCCACTCGAAGTTGTCCATCAGCGACCAGGCGAAGTAGCCGGCCAGCGGAGCGCCCTGCTGGACGGCGCGGACGCACGCGGCCAGGTGACCTTCGAGGTACGCCGTCCGCTGGGCGTCGTCGACATTGAAGTCCGCGTCGGGCTGGTCGACCCACGCCGAGCCGTTCTCGGTGATGTAGATCTTCTCCGCGCCGTACTCCTTGGCCAGGCGCAGGATCAGCTCCTCCAGACCGGCCGGGTGGATCTCCCAGTCGAGCATGGTGTGCTCGGGATTCGGGCCCGGGACCTGGCTGAAGCCGAGGACGGGCACGGTGTCGTCGGCCTTGATGATCTGGCGGAAGTAGTAGTTCAGGCCGATGAAGTCGGTCGGCGCGGCGATGATGTCGAGGTCACCGGGCTGCTCGGGCAGCTCCACGCCGTACGTCTCGACCATGTCGGCCGGGAAGCCGCGGCCCGACGTCGGGTCGAGCCACCAGCGGTTGATGTGCCCGTCGGCGATCCGCGACGCGCGGATGTCCTCGGCACTCTGGCTGGCCGGCTCGCAGCCGCTCAGGTTCACGACCAGGCCCACCGACGGCGGCTCCGGGCACGACTCGCGCAGCGCCTGCACGCCGAGCCCGTGCGCGAGCAGCAGGTTGTACGACGCGCGCACGGCGATCTCCGGGTCGGTGATACCGGGCGCCATCCGGCCTTCCCAGTGGCCGATCCAGGCCGAGCAGAGCGGCTCGTTCAGCGTCACCCAGTCGCGGACGCGGTCGCCGAGTCTCGCGCCGACGATTGCGGCGTACTCGGCGAACCGGTACGCCGTGTCGCGGTTGTCCCAGCCGCCGAGATCCTGCAGCGCCTGCGGCAGATCCCAGTGGTACAAGGTGACGAACGGCTTGATGCCTTCGGCAAGCAAGTCGTCGACCATCCGGTCGTAGTACGCCAGACCGGCTTCGTTGACCGCGCCGGAACCGGTCGGGATCACCCGCGGCCAGGCGATCGAGAACCGGTACGCGTCGACGCCGAGCTGCTTGATCAGGGCGAGGTCCTCGGGCCAGCGGTGGTAGGAGTCGCAGGCCACGTCGCCGGTGTCACCGTTGTCGATCGCGCCGGGAACCCGGCAGAACGTGTCCCAGATCGACGGCAGCCGGCCGTCGGCGTCGACAGCGCCTTCGATCTGGTACGCCGAGGTGGCGGTACCCCAGACAAAGTCCTGCCGAAGCGGGGAGAGCTCGACCATCGGTGACCCCCAAAGGGTGGGAAGGCGGTTTTTTCAAAGCATAGTTGAAGTCCTGAACGTCGCGCAGCGAGTTCAGGTTCCGGAACCCCGGGATCAGCCGGCAGCCAGCCGTTTGGTGCTGCCACCTTCGCGCAGCAACCGCAGAACCGGCAGTGTCGCAGCGCCCAACGCGACTGCATCCCGGCCCAGTTCACACAGTTCGATCGTCACCTGCTCGTACGGCCGATGCAGCGCGTGCTTGCCCACTGCTTCACGAAGCTCGGGCAGATACCGCTCCCCCAGCAGCAGGCCGGACCAACCACCCAGCACGATGCGCTCGGGGTTCACCAAGTTGACGAGATTGGCGAACCCGGCGCCCAGATAGCCGATCGTGTCCTCGACGACCTTGGCCGCCACCTCTGACGAACCGACAGCGCCCAGCAGCGCGATGAACTCGGCCTCGTCGTCGTCGGACCGCGCAGCCGGCCCGCCCGCCAGGCGGTACCGATCGAGTACGCCGTCCGCGCCGACGTACGCCTCGAGGCAACCTTCCGCGCCGCACCGGCACCGGCGGCCGCCGTACATGATCGTCGTGTGGCCCCACTCGCCCGCGCTGCTGCGGGTGCCGCGGTAGCTCGTCCCGCCGGTGACCAAGGCCGCGCCGACCCCGGACCCGACCAGCGCGACGACGGCATCGGTCGCGCCGCGCCCGGCACCGAACCACATCTCGGCCTGGCCCAAGGTGTTCGCGCCGTTGTCGACCTGGATCGGGATCTGCGTCCCCGCCGCGAGCATCGCGCCCAGCGGAACGCCGTCCCAGCCCAGCGTCTGCGCGTGCACCACGGCGTCCGCGGGTCCTTCGACCACACCGGCGACCGCGACTCCGAGCCCGAGCACCCGTTCAACCGGTACGCCGGCCTGCGCGATCACCGCGTCGAGGCCCTGCAGCACGTACTTGACCGCCAGCTCGGGCGCGGGCTTCGGCGTCTCGATCGGATACACCACGGTGGCGAGCACCGACATCGCCAGGTCGAACAGCTCGACCCGAACCCGCGTCTCGCCGACCTCGGCGCCGACGACGTACCCGAAGGTGGGTGCGACCCGGAGCAGCACGCGCGGCCGGCCGCCGTCGGACTCGACCGAACCGGCCTCCTCGACGATGCCTTCCTCGAGCAGCTCGCCGACCAGGTTGCTCACGCTGGCGGCGCTCAGCGACGTCTCGCGGCCCAGCTCGTACCGGCTCAACGGGCCCTGGCGGTAGATGCTCGTCAGGATCACCGACCGGTTGGACCGCCGCATGTCGCGCACAGTCGTCCGGCGTCCGTCCATGGTGTTTCGACCCGCCCTCTGCGAACCCCGCTGCCAGGCCACCACGGCGGCCGCTGAAATCGATCCCTCCCCCGCAGTCCATCATGCCGCAGCGCCGGGCCGCCAGAGTTGAGGCGAACCGCGCGCCGGACTTCTTACAAATCGTGAACTTAGCCCTGTTTCGTTATCGCGTCGTGATTGACGTGACCTGGCCCACTCCGCTTCACTCTACGGAACCGCTTCCGAAACCGGTTCCGAACACAGCGTTCACGAACCGGCAACAAACCGCCCCCGCACCACCCCGACCGCCCGAGGGGAGATGTGAATGTCGATCACGATCGCCGATGTCGCGGCTCGTGCCGGTGTCAGCAAGACCACCGTGTCCCGGGTCCTCAACGGCAAGGGCGAGCTCGATCTGCGCACCGCCGAACGGGTTCGCCAGGTGATCGCCGAGCTCGGGTACGTGCCCAGCGCCCGGGCCGTCGGCCTGGCCCGCGGCCGGACCCGGATCGTCGGCATGCTGGTCCCCTCGCTCACCTGGCCCTGGATGGGCGAGGTGCTGCAAGGGGCCGTCGACGTGGTCGAGACCGAGGGCTACGGCCTGCTGCTGTTCACCTGCAACCGCGGTGAGGAGTCGATGCAGCAGTTCGCCTCGCAGGTCTCGGCACAGTCGTTCGACGGCCTGCTGGTGATCGAGCCGGAAGGCACGCTCGCCTACATCGAGCAGTTGCACTCGCGTGGCCTGCCGGTCGTCCTGATCGACGACCGGGCCAAGCAACCCGTGTTCCCGTCCGTCGCCACCACCAACCGGGCCGGAGGTGAGGCCGCCGCCCGGCACCTGCTGGAGCTCGGTCGCCGCCGCCCGCTGGTGATCACCGGCGTGGACTGGTTCGGCTGTACCCAGGAACGCCTGGACGGTTTCCGCGACACCTACGCGGCGGCCGGTCTCGAGCTGGACCCACGGCTCGTCTTCGAAGGCGACTTCACCCACGAAAGCGGGCGCCGCGGCGTCCAGCAGGCGCTCGAGGCCGGTACGAAGTTCGACGCGATCTTCGCGCACAACGACCTGTCCGCCGGCGGCGCCATCCAGGCCGTCCGGGAGACCGGGCGGAACGTGCCGAACGACGTGTCGGTGGTCGGCTTCGACGACATCCCGTACGCCCAGCACACCGAACCCCCGTTGACGACGGTGCATCAGCCGATGCGCCAGATGGGCCAGACCGCGGCCCGGATGCTGATGGACTACTTCGGCGGCAAGCCGCTGCCGGAGGCTCCCCAGGTGCTGCCCACGACGCTGATCGTGCGCAGCTCGACCGCCCCCGCCCGCCCCTCGTAGAGCTCCGGTGGCGAGGTAGCTGCCCCTGCTTCGCCACCGGACCCCTCAAGCCCCTCAAGCACCGCCGACACCGATCTGTTAAGCCGTGTGCTCTTTCCATGAGAGCGCTTTCACGGCACGATGCGTGCCCAACCGCACCACCCGACAGTCATTCGACCGTCATCCGCCAGCAGTGGACGAACACAGGAGGAACGATGCGAGCACGACGCTCAGTCGCGCTGGCCCTCGCGGGCCTGCTCGCGGCAGCACTGGCTGCCTGCAGCAACGGGGACACGAACAACTCGAACGCCAGCTCCGGCGGCGGCGCCACGGTGCTCAACGTGGGCATGCCGAACGGCCCGCAGACGGAGAACCACAACCCGTTCCTCGGATCGTCCTCGGGCGCCTCGCTCGGGTACCGGTGGATGATCTACGAGCCGCTGGTGATGATCAACCCGCTGAAGCCGCAGGAGAAGGGCAAGCCCTGGCTGGCCACCGACTTCACCTGGGCCGACAACTTCACCAAGCTGTCGTTCACGGTCCGCGACGGCGTGAAGTGGTCCGACGGCAAGCCGATGACCGCCGAGGACGTGGCCTACTCGTTCCAGCTCCGCAAGGACAACGAGGGGCTGAACCAGGACGCGATCCCGTACGGCACGATCACCCAGACCGGGACCAAGGTCGACCTGACCTTCCCGCGCTCGCAGTTCGTCAACCAGAACAAGATCCTGGGCGTTTTCGTGGTGCCGAAGCACCAGTGGTCGACGTTCAAGGACCCGAGCCAGGACACCGTCAAGGAGCCGATCGGCACCGGCCCGTACAAGCTCAAGTCGTTCACCCCGCAGACCACCACGCTGGAGGTCCGCTCGGAGTACTGGCAGGAGCTGCCGAAGGTCAAGGAGTTGCGCTACACGTCGTACAACGACAACAACGCGCAGACCACCGCGCTGGCCAACGGCGCCTCGGAGTGGAGCTTCGTCTTCGTCCCGAACGTGAAGACGGTCTTCCAGGCCAAGGACGAGAAGAACCACAAGGTCTGGGCGCCGGGCACGCTGGGCATCCACGGCCTGTGGATCAACACCACGGTGAAGCCGTTCGACAACCCGGCGCTGCGCCGGGCGATGAACCTGGTGATCAACCGCGACGACATCTTCACCCAGGCCGAGGCCGGCTACTTCTACCCGAAGATCGAGTCCGTCACCGGTATCCCGAGCCCGGCCGGTGAGTCGTTCATCGCGCCGGAGTTCAAGGACAAGAAGCACGCCGTCGACGTCGAGGCCGCCAAGGCCGAGCTGACCGGCGCGGGCTTCAAGCTCGAGGGCGACACCCTGAAGGACCCGTCCGGCAAGCCGGTGACGATCACGCTGACCGACCCGGCCGGCTGGTCCGACTACGTCACCAGCCTGGAGATCATCAAGGACAACCTGACCTCGATCGGGATCAAGGCCACCGTCGACAAGGCCAACCAGGACGCCTGGTTCAAGGCCGTTGACGAGGGCAACTTCCAGGCCACGATGCACTGGACCAACGGCGGCGCGACGCCGTACGACATCTACCAGAACATCATGGACGGCAAGATCCTGAAGCCGGTCGGCAAGGGCGGCGTCAGCGGCAACTACGGCCGCTACAACAACCCGGAGGCGACCAAGGCGCTGGACGCCTACGCCAACGCGGCCGACGAGGCGGCGCGGACGGCGGCGCTGAACACGCTGCAGAAGATCATGGTCGAGGAGATGCCGATCATCCCGACCGGCGCCTCGAACATCGGTGCCCTGTACAGCACGAAGAACTGGGTCGGCTGGCCCGACGACACCAACGCGTACGGGCCGGCGCAGCCGACCCAGCAGACCGCGCTGCAGATCGTCCTCGCCCTGAAGCCCGCAGGGGCCTGACACCCCACCGCGGCCGGGAGCTCTCCACCTGGGGCTCCCGGCCGCGGTTCCCTGTGCCCATCGACCCAGGAGTCGGAAATGACGGCGACGCCAGCAGCACCACCGACCACGACCGACGACGTGGTCCTCGAGGCCGAGAACCTCACCAAACACTTCCCCGTACGCCGGGGCCTGCGCGACCTGTTCACCCGTGAGCGCAAGGCCGTGCACGCGGTGGACGACATCCGGCTGACGCTTCGCCGCGGGCGGGTCACCGCCCTGGTCGGCGAGTCCGGCTCCGGCAAGTCCACCGTCGCCCGGTTGATGGCGCAGCTGTACAAGCGCACCGACGGCGACATCCGGCTGCACGGCGAGTCGATCACCGTGAACGGCGGCCGCGCGTTCCGCGCCTACTGCCGCCGCGTGCAGATGATCTTCCAGGACCCGTTCGCCTCGCTGAACCCGGTGCACACCGTGCGCTACCACCTGACCCGCGCGCTGAAGATCCACGGCCGCGCCGGCAAGGGCAGCGCCGAGCTCGAGCAGAACCTGAACGACCTGCTGCTGCGGGTCCAGCTGACCCCGCCCGAGCGCTACCTGGACAAGTTCCCGCACGAGCTGTCCGGCGGCCAGCGCCAGCGGGTGTCCATCGCCCGCGCGCTCGGCGCCAACCCAGAGGTGCTGCTGGCCGACGAGCCGGTGTCGATGCTCGATGTGTCCATCCGGCTCGGCGTACTGAACCTGCTGCGGGACCTCAAGGAACGCCTCAACCTGGCCATCCTCTACATCACCCACGACATCGCCTCGGCCCGGTACTTCGCCGACGAGACCCTGGTGATGTACGCCGGCCGGATGGTCGAGGGCGGCGACTCCGAGACCGTCACGCAGCACCCGGCCCACCCGTACACGCGGCTGCTGATCGAGAGCGCGCCCGACCCCGACCGGCTGGACCGCGTCGGTGACGCCAAGGACGCGCCCGAGGACGAGGCCGGCGGCGAGCCGCCGAGCCTGATCGCGCCGCCGACCGGCTGCCGGTTCCACCCGCGCTGCGTGCACGCGATGCCGAAGTGTTCCACCGACCTGCCGCCCCGGTTCGAGCTGCCGGTGGTCGACAGCGGCCAGGCCCACTGGGCGGCCTGCTGGCTCTACGAGGAAGGAGCGGCGAAGTGAAGTTCCTGCTGCAACGGATCGCCTTCTACCTGTTCACCGCCTGGGCGGCGATCACGATCAACTTCTTCATCCCGCGGATGATCCCCGGTGACCCGGTCACCTCGCTGATCAACAAGTTCCAGGGCCAGATGAGCACCGAGGCGATCAACTCGCTGTACGTGCTGTTCGGCCTGGACAAGAACGCCAGCCTGTGGAGCCAGTACGTCGACTACTGGGGCCAGGTGTTCAAGGGCGACCTCGGGCTGTCGTTCACGTTCTTCCCGACGCCGGTCTCGGAGATCCTCGGGCAGAGCCTGCCGTGGACGATCGCGCTGGTCGGCATCACGACGTTCGCCAGCTTCATGATCGGCACCGGCCTCGGCGTACTGGCCGGCTGGCGGCGTGGATCCTGGCTGGACGGCCTGCTCCCGGTGACCACGTTCCTGTCGTCGATCCCGTACTTCTGGCTCGGCCTGATCGCGATCACGCTGCTCGCCGGCTCGGGCAGCTTCTTCCCGTCGTCGGGCGGGTACGAGCCCGGTCTGGTACCGGCCTGGGACAGCGAGTTCATCGGCAGCGCCGTACAGCACAGCCTGCTGCCGGCGATCACGATCCTGATCTCGTCGGTCAGCGGCTGGATCCTCAGCATGCGCAACATGATGGTCACCGTCGCCTCGGAGGACTACATCACCGTCGCGCACGCCAAGGGCCTGTCCGAGCGCCGCGTGATGCTCAGCTACGCCGCCCGCAACGCGCTGCTGCCGAACGTGTCGGGATTCGCGCTGTCGCTCGGCTTCATCGTCGGCGGCACGCTGCTGGTGGAGATCGTCTTCTCGTACCCCGGGATCGGCTACAACCTCTTCCAGGCGGTCGGCGCCAAGGACTACCCGCTGATGCAGGGCGTCTTCCTGGTGATCACGATCTCGGTGCTGGTCGCCAACCTGATCGCCGACATCGCGTACCTGCTGCTCGACCCGCGCACCCGCAAGGAGGGCTGACGATGTCCGCACCCACCAGCACCATCACCGCGGTCACGCCCGACGGCCCGGAGGTCGCGGCGGCTCCGGCCAAGCGTCAGCGGCTGCGGTTCGTCGCGAACCCGAAGGCCGCGACCGGTCTCGTCGTCCTCGGCTTCTTCTGCCTGATCGCGGTCATCGGCCCATGGATCGCGCCGTTCGACCCGTCCGCGCGCAGCGCCGACCTGCTCCAGCCGCCGTCGGGCAAGCACTGGTTCGGCACCACTCACCTGGGCCAGGACATCCTGTCCCAGATCCTGGTCGGCACCCGCGGTGTGATGTTCGTCGGCCTGCTGGCCGGCATCGTCGCGACCGCGCTGTCGGTGCTGATCGGCGTCAGTTCGGGCTTCCTCGGCGGCGCCGCCGACGAGGGCCTGTCCGCGCTGTCGAACGTCTTCCTGGTCATCCCGGCGCTGCCGCTGATCATCATCGTCGCCTCCACCATCCCGGGCGCGGGTGACCTGATGGTTGCCTTGGTCATCGGTTTGACCTCGTGGGCCTGGGGAGCCCGGGTACTGCGGGCGCAGACGCTCTCGCTGCGACGGCGGGACTACGTCGAGGCCGCCCGCGCGACCGGTGAGAGCACCTGGCGGATCATCACCGTCGAGATCCTGCCGAACCTGACCGCGATCATCGCGTCCGGCTTCGTCGGGACGGTGATCTTCGCGGTGATGTCGGAGATCACGCTGGCCTTCATCGGCATCTCGACGATCTCGGAGTGGAACTGGGGCACGATCCTGTTCTGGGCGCAGAGCCAGCAGGCCCTCGCCCAGGGCGCGTGGTGGTGGTTCGTCCCGGCCGGCCTCGCGATCGCCGTACTGGGCACTGCCCTGTCGCTGATCAACTTCGGGATCGACGAGTTCGTCAGCCCGCGGCTGCGCAGCAGCGGGCACACCCGCGTGAAGACCAAGGACGGCCACACCGTCCGGATGAAGGTCGGGTTCACGCCGGTGCTGAACACCTCCGGCCGCAAGACTCCGGTCACGCCGGTGGTCCGCGCCGACGAAGCGAAGGGCACGATCTGATGGCCAAGCAACCCGTGCTGGAGATCAAGGACTTCAACGTCGACTACGGGCTGGGCGACCAGGCCGTCCGCGCGGTCCGCGACGTCACGCTGACCCTGCACCGCGGTGAGGTGCTCGGCCTGGCCGGCGAGAGCGGTTCCGGCAAGTCGACGCTCGCGTACGGCGTGACGCGGCTGCTTCCGCCCCCTGGTGTGATCAGCGGCGGCTCGGTGATCTACCACCCGCCCGGCGACCAGCCGTACGACGTGATGGCGCTGACGCCGGCCGAGCTGCGCAAGTTCCGCTGGGCCGAGACGTCGATCGTGTTCCAGGGCGCGATGAACTCGCTCAACCCGGTGCACAAGGTCTCCACCCAGATGCTCGACGTGATCCGCGCGCACGAGCCGCAGCTCAGCTCCGAGGCACGCTGGGCCCGGGCCAAGGACATGCTCAAGCTGGTCGGCATCTCCGCCGACCGGATGGACGCCTACCCGCACCAGCTGTCCGGCGGCATGCGGCAGCGGGTGATGATCGGGATGGCGCTCGTGCTCGAGCCGCAGATCGTGATCATGGACGAGCCGACCACCGCGCTGGACGTGGTGATGCAGCGCCAGATCCTGGCCCAGCTGGTCGAGCTGCGCGAGCGGCTCGGGTTCTCGGTGCTGTTCATCACCCACGACCTGTCGCTGCTGGTCGAGTTCTCCGACCGGATCGCGATCATGTACGGCGGGCGGATCGTCGAGGAGGCTCGCTCGGCGGACCTGTACAAGGACTCCCTGCACCCGTACAGCGAGGGACTGCTGAAGTCCTTCCCGGCACTGCGCGGCCCGCGCCGGGAGCTGAGCGGGATCCCGGGCTCGCCGCCCGACCTGCGCGGCATGCCCAGCGGCTGCGCGTTCCACCCGCGCTGCCCGCACGCGTTCGACCGCTGCTCGACGGAGATCCCCGTCCTCGGCGTCCCGGAGGCCAGGAACGACCCGAACCGCCAGGTGGCCTGCTGGCTGCCCGGCCGGGTCCCCGTCGCCTAACTTCTTCCCCGAAGGGAGTCAGTACGGCGTACCGCGCCGGCCCACCGGCCGCGCGCGGAACGCCGCACGTCCACCATGAACACATCTGCTGCCCCCACCACCTCCGAGGCGGACCTGGTCACCCGGCTGCCGGCCGCCTTCCGCTGGGGAGTCGCCACGTCGGCGTACCAGATCGAGGGTGCTGTCGACGTCGACGGCCGGACCCCGTCGATCTGGGACACCTTCTGCCGCGTCCCCGGCGCCGTGCACGACGGCGACACCGGTGACGTCGCCTGCGAGCACTACACCCGGATGCCCGCCGACGTTGCCCTGATCAAGGATCTCGGGATGGACACCTACCGGTTCTCGGTGTCCTGGTCGCGGGTCCAGCCGCACGGCACCGGCGGCGTCAACCCGGCCGGGATCGCCTTCTACGACCGGCTGGTCGACGAGCTCCTTGCTCAAGGCATCGACCCGTGGGTGACCCTGTACCACTGGGATCTCCCGCAGGAGCTCGAGGACGCCGGCGGCTGGCCTGTGCGTGACACTGCTTATCGGTTCGCGGACTACTCGATGCTGGTCTTCGACGCGCTGAGCGACCGGGTCGACACCTGGACGACGCTGAACGAGCCGTGGTGCTCGGCGATGCTCGGGTACGCGTACGGCGCGCACGCGCCCGGCAAGCAGGACTACCCCGCCGCGGTCGCCGCCGTGCACCACCTGCTGCTCGGCCACGGTCTCGCGACCGAGCGGATGCGCGAGGCGGCGCCCCGCAAGCTCGACATCGGGATCACGCTGAACGCGGCCACGGCGTACCCGGCCTCGGACTCCGAGCCCGACCTCGAAGCCGCCCGCCGCGCCGACGGGATGGGTGCACGGCTGTACCTGGACCCGCTGGTGCACGGGCGCTATCCCGCCGACGTGATCGCCGACCTGGCCGCCGAGGGCGTCTCGCTGCCGGTCCAGGACGGCGACCTCGCGACCATCTCCGCGCCGATCGATGTCCTCGGCATCAACTACTACTTCAGCCAGCAGTTCACCGGCTACGCCGAGGACGGCAGCACCGTCGACGCCGCCGGCCTCCCGATCAGCCGCACCCTCCCGCTGAACCGCCCCCGCACCGCGATGGACTGGGAGATCGTCCCCGAGGGCTTCACCGACCTGCTGGTCCGGATCAGCAAGGACTACCCCGGCCTCCCGATGGTCATCACCGAGAACGGCGCCGCCTTCGACGACATCGCCGACGAAACCGGCTTCGTCGCCGACGAGGGCCGCACGGCGTACTTCACCTCCCACCTGGCCGCCGTCGCCACCGCGATCGAACAAGGCGCCGACATCCGCGGCTACCTGGCCTGGTCCCTCCTCGACAACTTCGAATGGGCCTACGGCTACGAAAAACGCTTCGGCATCGTCCGCGTCGACTACGAAACCCAGCAACGAACCCCCAAGCAGTCGGCCTTGTACCTGCGAGACCTGGCCCAGCAGCACCGAGCCCGCTGATCGTTCGGTTTCGGCACGGATCCCGCGTCCTCCGACGGTGGACGCGGGACCTCGTGGGCGGCGCCTGGAGACGAGAGGTCAGGTCGCCAGCATCTTCTTGTTCCGGATCAGCGTCTTCGCGCCCTGGATGTCGCGCCCCGTCGTGTTCGAGGTCGCGTCCATCGAACACTCGATCGTGGTAGCCCCCGAGGTCGTCAGCTTGAACCGTTCGAGCTGGATCTGCTGCTGCCCCACGCCCTCCACCGCCACCTGGACCGTGTCGGACTTGGTGGCCACGGAGACGACGTCGCGGTAGAAGTACACGTCGGTCTCCTCGCGGCTGCGCTGGTCCTCGATGAGCGAGACCTGATACTTGTACGAGTGGAGCTCCTGCTCACCGAAGAAGATGACGATGCCTTCGCAGGTGCTGCTCCGGAACACCCCGTCTTTGCCCTTCTTGACGCGGCCCGAGAAGGAGTTGCCGCCGACGACGATGGGCGGGATCAGGCTGACCTCGTCGGCGTCCAGGCCGAGCTTGTCGAGTGCTTGCGGCTTCAGACCGGCGAGGATTTCTCTCACCTGCCGGTCGAGTTGCTCGTCCGTCGGGCGATCGGCCGCCTGCCGGTAGATCAGGAACCCTCCGAGCGCCGCGAGGGCCAGTCCGATCAGAATCGGTCCGGCGCTGCCGAAGAACAACAGCAGTACGCCGACGACGATGCAGATGATGCCGGGTTTGTATGACACCGGCGTGAAGTACCTGCGGTTGCGTTCGTAGTTGATCGAAGCCATGCCGTCCCCTCCCAGGGCATAGTGAATTACTTCTTTGATCGACATCCGGCGACGGACCCGAGACTGCAGAAAAACGCCCGGGCTCCCCCCATCACCGAAGGTCGGGCAGTGGATTCTCCACTGACAACAAGGTGAACAGAGAATCGATCTGTTCTTGGGTCAGGCCCCTTTTCACCGCTTCCAGGGCGGGCACACGCCACGATCCCAGCGGCCTCAGGGACTTCCGCTCGTAGTAGTCATGGCTCAGATAGGCCAGGAAGTAGTGGTATATCCCGCGGTCCTCAAGGTTTATCGCAGCCCTGATCAACGCCTCGACTTTCCGGATGCACTGCAGCGAGGCTCGAATTGCCTTCGAGCCGTCCAGCAGAGCAACCGCACCCAAGTAGTACGCAGTCGGGTTGGCTGGATCGTTCGCCGCGGCCAGGGCGAAGTCCTGCGCCGCTTCGCGACGAAGCCCGAGGCCGAGGTGCTGCTCACCAGCGGCGAAGTGCTTCGCTGCCAACGTTTGCTGGTCCTCGCGGGCGTAGTAGGTGTTGTTCGAGCCGCCGTAGACCGGGCCGTGGACTGTTCCCGTTGTGAACACCGAGCCGCGGCCCTGCCTGACCGTGAAGTCGTTCGACACTGACCCGAGGAGTGCTCTCACTGCCGCCAGCCGCTCAGGATCAGCCGTCAGCAGGTCCTCGACAGCGCCCTCCAGCTGAATCTGGGCGTTCTGGTGCTCAGGGTTCGCAGCGATGGCAGCCACTCGCCGTTCGATCCCCTCTTCGAGAACACCGACCGGCGAGTCCACAACGCCGGCCTGGCGACCACGGAGCAACTGACGGATCAGACGCTGCCCCAGCCGGACCGTTGCGTCACTCGCCTCGTCCTGGGACTTGTCCAGCACTCTGCCGCCGAGATCCTTGATCGCCGGCACCACATACTTCATGACCAGAGCCGCCGTCGCCGCGGCGATCGTGATCGGTTCCATCGATTCCCCCTCCGAGTCCACGACTGGACAGCCCATGAGGAATATCGACATTCAGCGCAACCGACATTTCTTATCGCCACCCACCCGTTCGGCCCCACCCCTGGGTCCGCTCGCGGCCTTGGCGGCCGCGCCCTACCTCGACTACATCGGATAGTTGAGCACTGCGTTACAGATCCTCACCCGATTGTTTCCAACCATATCCAAACTTTGAGCGTTCACATTTGGCGAAGCCGCAATGCTCGCGGATGAATTCAACGTTTGACACACTCCAACGGCAAACCAGGCCGAGAGTGGTTCCTCAGGTTCTTCATTTGGAACCTGCAGCACCGCGGTCAACGGTCAGCGACGTCCGAGATAGTCGTTGACGGTTTTCACCATTGCCGGGATGCGTTCGTCGTAGACGCCGTGGGTGCGGCGGTCGACGGTGTGAAGGGTCGAGTTGGGGAGCTTGGTGTGGAGGGTGCGGGCCGAGTGCAGCGGGATGTTGTCGCGTTCGGCCTGGACGATCAGCAGCGGGGTGTTGTTGCTGATGGCAAGGGGTGGTTCGGTGGTGTGCTGGGTCCAGTAGGCGCACGGTAGGAAAGTCGTCGCGAACAGCGGCTGCGTGGATCGGGTGCGCTGAACGTCGCGCCAGTACGCCGCTGGGCTCGTCGGCCAGCCGGTGTCGTTGCAGGTGAAGGCGATCGACGCGGCGATGAACTGCGAGTACACCGGCGCGCGACCGTAGTACTGGTCGAGCCAGCCTGTGAGCTCTGGGGTCGGTGGGGTGTTGCGAAGCAGGGTGCTGACATTGCGCGCCATCAGATCGCGGTCGTTCTCGTCCCCGAGGGCTGACTGCAGCACCCAAGGCAGCACCGCAGAGTCGACCTTGTGGCCGGCGATCGTCAGATCACGCTTCATCAGCCGACTCACCGCCGCGCGGATCTCCTGACCGCTTCCTCCGAGGTGGTACTTGTCGTCCCGCCAAGCCGCCCAGGCGGCCCACTCGTCGAAGGCAGCCTCCGCGCGTTCGCCGGTCGCCAGGTGGTGGTACTCCGACCCTTCGACATCGGTAACGCTGTCGACCACCATCCGGTCGACGTTGCCCTCAAAGAGCTGGCTGTAGACCACCCCGAGGTCGGCGCCCCAGGAGACGCCGTAGTAGTTCAGTTTCTCTTCGCCGAGCGCCTTCCGTACGACGTCCAGGTCGCGCGCCACGTTCCGGATGCTCGCGTGCTGGAGTCCTTCAGGACAGGTCCGTACGAACGCCCGCGCCCGGTGCGCCGACTCCACAAAGTCGGCGCGATCCAGCGATGACCGGAAGACGTCGGCCAGTCGGACCTCACCACAGTTCGCCGGCGCACTCCGCCCAACGAACCGAGGATCGAAGCCGATCAGGTCGTACTGCTTCGCCACATCGCCAAGCAGTGGCCGCAAGGCCAACGGGTAGTCGAGCCCGGATCCACCTGGTCCGCCCGGATTTACCACCAGCACACCACGCCGCTTGCCCGGGTCGGCCTTGATTCGCGAGACCGCCAGGTCGATCGTGCGCCCGTCCGGATGCAGGGGGTCGAGCGGCACGCTGACGGTGCTGCAGGTAGCCCCCGCTTCGTCGAGCGCTTTGCCTTGGTCATCGTTGCTGCCGGATTGACACGCCCGCCAGGTCAGAGCGGAGACGTTCGCATCACCGGACGTCGCGCCCGCCGTCACACTTGCTGCTGGCAACAACATGAGTGATGCCAGAAAGACCGCCACAGTTCGCATACCCAAGACGCTAGGTGCGGTACGACGCTTGGTCCGGGGCGCGGACGCCCGAGCTGCGGTAGCTCGCGCGCTACCGCGGGTCGACTGATGCGTCGTTCGACGACTGGTGCGATGTACCGGGTCAGTCGTCATAACCCGAGGCAGTAGGTCAGGACGAGCACGACTCGGGGTAGGCGCCAGCACCCGGCCTCAGCGCGGCAGCGCGCACAAGATGCGGACGCCAGCACGCATACGTCAGCGCGCCAACGCGCACTCGAAGCGGCGCCAGCCGCGCACAGGAAGCGGGCGCCAGCACGCGCACCCACCAAAAGGGGCGGGCGGGAGCACGCACCGCAGTGAGCGCCAGCGAACGGAGGGGCGCGCGTTGGGGGAAATCAGTCGGCAAGCAGTCGGTGCGCCATGGCGAGGTCCGTGATGAGGATGTTCACCCACCCGCCCAGCAGCGCCGCACGGATGGCGGAGTACTTGCGCCCCCCGCCGGCCACGCCGATCCGGCGCGGAACAGCGAGGAGTTCCTTCGCCGTCACGCCGATGACGCGTTGGTCGAAGGTGGAGCGGACGTGTTTGCCTTCCTCGTCGAAGAAGCGGAAGCAGACGTCGCCGACGGCGCCGAGGCGGCGGAGTTCGTCCTGGTCGGCCTCGGCGACTGCGTTTCCGCTGCGTTGCAGCAGCGGCGACGGCTCGAGGCTGCCGATGCCGACGAGGGCGTCGGTGAGTTGGCCCCAGGTGCCGAGGACGTCGCGGACGGAGACGTCGTTCATCATCGCCCGGCGTACGGCGGGCGTTCCGACCAGGCCGGGAGCGGGGAGGTAGACCGGCATCGCGCCGGTCAGTTCGGCGAAGCGGGCGGTCAGGCGCGTGGCCTGCATCTGGACGGCGGCGTCGCCGAGGCCGCCGACGATTTGGACGACCTTCTCGGCGACCGGGACGCTCTTGCGGGGCATCCGGTCGACGGCGCTGATCAACGTCTCGCTCCAGGACGAGATGCCGATCAGGTGCCCGCCGGTGAGCGTCATGTCGAGGTACGCCGCAGCGCCCGACCCGAGCGCCGGCAGCACGTCCTCCTCCACCGCGCCCGCCAACCCGCCCGGCAGCCCGTCGGTGTCGACAACCACCGCGTCCCGCAGCCCGTACCGTCCCTGGAGTTCGTCCTCGAGATCGCTGTGCACCCCGCTCGGCATCGTCACGACGGTGTGCACGATCCCCACCTCGACCGCCTGCTTGAGCATCCGCGACACGCGCGCCTGGGACAGGTTGAGCTCGCTGGCGATGCGCGGCTGCCGGATGCCCTTCTCGTGGTACATCCGGGCGACTTTCGCCAGCAGCCGCAGCTCGTCCAGCCCCGGCCGACGTACGCCACGGTCAGCGCTCATGCGTTGCCCCCTTCGATCAGGACTGGACTATAGGCAGATGTAGACGCGCGGCGCGCCACCAGCATCGGGCAGCGGGTCGCCCGGCGTGTCCCGTCGCCCGGTCGCCACCACCGACCCGTCGCGTGGATCGACGATCCGGTATGACAGAGGCACCGAGTCGTCGAACACCATCACCGGCCCACCGTGCTCGCGGTACACGATCAGCAACCCACCTGAACCGCGCAGCGCCCGCCCCGAGATCACCCGCGTCCAGTCCGGCTCCAGATCCGCCACCGGCAGCCCGGCCAGCACCCGCCCCACCAGCCCGACGTACGTCGACCCCTCGAAATCAACCGCCTCTCTCCACCCAGCGTCCGGCGCGATGAAGAACGACGAGTGCCCCGGCTCCGAACCGTGCAGCCGCCACTGCCACAGACTCCCAGCGCCGTACACGACCCCCATCGTCCCGCCCGCGCACAGGTTGCTCCACGCCTCGTGCCCCTGCCACCACCCGGAGGCCACGTCGAGACCGCCGTGCTTCTCGTACGTCGGTTCGCCGTTCGCCACACCTCGCACCGGCAAGTTCCGCCACATGTCGGCCACCCGCTCCGGCACGTGCTCGCCGGTGTGCCCGGTCTGGCACCACTGGAAGTCCAGCCAATCCGCATCCTGATGCGCCGACGCGCGGATGTGCGGCCGGTAGTGGATCCCGGTCGGCTGCCCGTAGCAGTCAGTCGCGTGCACCTCAGAGCCCCCGGCCTCGACCTGCGGCTCCAGCCCGGTCCCGTCCCCACCCACCAAGTAGATCGCCGGCGACGCCCCGTACCGAGCGACCAGGTACCGGCAGTACGTCGCATACTCCTCAGCCGGTACGACGGTCCCCGCAACCCCCAACCCCTTCCACCCGAACCCCTGGAACACCGGCTGCAGCACCGGCACCAACCCGTGCTCCACCAGCGCCGCCAGCAGCCGATCCAGGTACTGGAAGTACTCCGCCCGAGGCTGCCGCAGGTGCCCGGCCGGCAGATCCTCGAACCCGACGTCGAATCCCTCGTCCGCCGTCCGGTCCCGCGGCCCGACCGCGCCCATGTCCGGCTGCACCGACATCAGCAGGACGGCGTTGAACCCCTTCGCCTGCCGATCGGCCGCGTACTCCCGCACCTGAGAAACGGTCGCCCGCCACGGCAGCGCCCACGCGGTGTCGGCGACGAGAAGAGCTGCAGTCCCGTCCGCGTGCACCAGACTCCGCCCGCCAGGAGACATCCGCCAGAACCCGTGGGCGTAGAACGGGTTCGTCTCGTCCTCGGCCGCGGGCGACACCTCCAGTACGCCGTACGACGAGCCGAACGCCCACTCCCACCGCCCCGGCAACGGCGCCGCGAACCGCACCCGCCACAGGTCCCCGGAGCCGTCGTCGCGCGCACCCTCCCCGTCCCAGAACGCCGGCCGCCGCAGCCGCTCACCGCTCTCGTGCGTGAACTCGGCCCACACCTGCTCGCCGTACGCCGACGGCAACGTGGCCGAGAGCTCGACCGGCCGCCACACGGATGAGATGGACATGACACTCCCGGAATCGACGGGGACGGATAGACTGCGAGCTGAAATCTGCAAGATCACACACGTGCTCTGGGGTCGGTGAAATTCCGAGCCGGCGGTGACAGTCCGCGACCCGGTCGATGAAGGTGTCGACCGGTTGACCTGGTGGAACTCCGGGACCGACGGTGAAAGTCCGGATGGGAAGACGCACGTGGCAGACTTCGCGATGCCGTCCGGCGTGCGCCCACACGGGTGCCCGGAGGGAGTCGCGGAGCTTGTCGTTGCCCCCGGAGTGCCAGGCCGAGAGGACAGCGACTGTGAGCACCGTGGCGAGCACGACCCGCCTGGACACCATCGACCACGCGATCGCCGAGATCGGGCGTGGACGCCCGGTCGTGGTGGTCGACGACGAGGACCGCGAGAACGAGGGCGACCTGACCTTCGCCGCGAGCCTGGCCACGCCGGAGCTGATGGCCCTGCTGGTCCGCTACACCAGCGGGTACGTCTGCGCCCCGGCGGCGCCCGAGGTCCTCGACCGGCTCGAGCTGCCGCTGATGGTCCCGAACAACCAGGACAGCCTCCGTACGGCGTACACGGTGTCGGTCGACGCGAGCACCGGCGTGGGCACCGGCATCTCGGCCGCGGACCGGGCCCGGACCGTCAACGTGCTCGCCGACGCCCAGGCGCGGCCCACCGACCTGATCCGGCCCGGCCACATCCTCCCGCTCCGCGCGGTCGCGGGCGGCGTCCGGCAGCGGCCCGGTCACACCGAGGCCACCGTCGAGCTCGTCCGGCTGGCGGGGCTGCCGCCGGTCGGCGTGATCGGCGAGCTGATGAACGACGACGGCACGCTGATGACCGGCGCGGACCTGCGCGCGTTCGCCGACACCCACGACTTCGCGATGGTCTCGATCGCCGACCTGGTCACTTACCTCGGCTGACCAGTTCGCGGGCCGCGGACGCGATGCCGTCCGCGGACAGCCCGTACCGGTCCAGCAGGTACGACGCCGAGCCGGTCGGCGCGAACTCGGGGATCCCGAGGATCGACACCCGCGCCGGGTGTTGCTGGACCACGGCCTCCGCGACCGCGCCGCCGAGCCCGCCCCCGCTGACCCCCTCCTCCGCCGTCACGATGCCGGCCGTCTCCCGCGCGGCCGCGACCACGGCGTCGGTGTCGAGCGGTTTCACCGTCGGCATCGACAGCACCCGGGCCGAGATCCCTTCCGTGGCGAGCTGCTCGGCCGCGGCCAGCGCCCGCCAGAGCACCGTGCCGTTGCTGATCAGCGTCACGTCGTCGCCGGCCCGGACGGTGACCGCCTGGCCGAGCTCGAAGGTGTAGTCGTCGGCGTAGATCCGCGGCACGCTCATCCGGCTGACCCGGATGAACACCGGCCCGTCGGACGCGGCCGCCCAGCGCAGCGCCGCCGCCGTCTCCACCGGGTCGGCCGGCACGATGATCGTCATCCCGGAGATCGCCCGCAGCCAGGCGATGTCCTCGATCGAGTGGTGCGTCGGCCCGAGCTCGCCGTACGCGACGCCCGGGCTCATGCCGCACAGCTTCACGTTGGTGTGCGAGTACGCGACGTCGGCCTTGATCTGCTCCAGCGCGCGACCGGTGAGGAAGCACGACGCCGCCGACACGAACGGGATCCGGCCGCCGTTGGCCAGCCCGGAGGCGACCCCGACCATGTCCTGCTCGGCGATGCCGACGTTGATCAGCCGGTCCGGGAACGCCTTGCGGAAGCTGTTCAGCTTGCTCGACCCGACCGAGTCGTTGACGACGCCGACGATCCGGTGGTCGGCGTGGGCCAGCTCGGCCAGCGTCTCGACGTACGCGTCCCGGCAGTCGTACCGCGGCCGGTCGGCGATCGAGGGACTGTCGGTGACAGTCATGAGAGCTCCTTGAGTGCTTGGGCGAACTCGGCCGCGTCGGGCACCCGGTGGTGCCACGCGACGTTGTTGCTCATGAACGAGATCGGGTGGCCCTTGTGCGTGTGGGCGATCACGAAGGTCGGCTTGCCCGGCCGGAACGGTACGGCGGACAGCACGTCGAGCAGCTCGCCGTGGTCGTGCCCGTTCACCTCGACCACCGCGAACCCGAACGCCGCCGCCTTGTCCGGCAGCGGGTCGAGGTCGTTGGTCTCCTTGGTGGTCGCGCCCTGCTGCAGCCGGTTCCGGTCGACGATCACGGTCAGCCGGTCCAGCTGGTACTGCGAGGCCGCCATCATCGCCTCCCAGTTGCTGCCCTCCTGGAGCTCGCCGTCGCCGACCAGCACGTACGTCCGGCGCAGCGACACGTCGAGCTTGGCCGACAGCGCGTGCCCGACCGCGACAGGCAGGCCGTGCCCGAGCGGGCCCGTGTTGGCCTCGACGCCGGCGACCTTGCGCCGGTTCGGGTGCCCGTTCAGCGCCGACAACGGCTTGAGGAACGTCGCCAGCTCCTCGACCGGCAGGAACCCGAAGGCGGCCAGCGTCGTGTAGAGCGCACCCGCGACATGGCCCTTGCTGAGGATGAACCGGTCGCGCTCGGGGTCGTCGACCCGGTCCGGCGCGACGTCCAGCACCGCGCCGTACAAGGTGGCCAGGATGTCGATCGACGAGAAGTCGCCGCCGATGTGCCCGGCGCCGGCATGGTGGACGAGTTTGAGGTCCTGGATCCGGATCTGCCGGGCGGCCTCGGCGATGTGCGCGACCTGCTCCGAGCGGCTGCTGTGGACCGGCAGCCGCCCGAGCACGGGCATCGTCGTGTGCTCGACCGTCAGCGTCATGTCAGCTCCGCCATCGACGACAGCAGCACCTTCTGGACCAGACGTTGCGCGGCCAGCGCGTCGTGCGACGCCTGCGCGGCGGCCAGCGCCTCCTCGTCCAGTACGTCGAGCGCGTGGTGCACCGCCTTGAGGAACCGGATGGCCTGCTGGGCCGCCTCGACGCTGTCCTCGCGGAACGGGAACTGGTCGAGCTGCCAGACGCCCTCCCAGTTGTTGCGGCGCAGGGTGTGGAAGAACTCGAACGTCTCGACCAGGTGCACCGAGCCGACCACCATGTCGTCGTCCCAGCCGCGCAGGTTGTCGTTCACGTCGATCGCGAACAGCCGGCCGTAGTCGATCGCCAGCTGCGCCGCGTCGGCCGGCGTCTCCTGCCCGTACAGGGAGTGGCCGAAGTCGAGCAGGATGCCCAGGTTGGGCAGGCCGATCTTCTCGATCCCGAGCAGCGTGCGGGCGACGTTCGGGAAGATGATCTTCACGCGGGGCTCGCGCGGCTTGTACTCGATCACGAAGTTGATGTCGGGGTGCGCCGAGACCAGCTCGGTCAGCCCGTCCAGCGCCAGCTTCCAGATGTCGTGGTAGTTCACCTGGAACGGGTAGTCCCAGCCGTCCTGCCCCGGCCACAGCTTCACGTACGAGCAGCCCAGGTCCTTGGCCAGTTCGGTTGCCTGGTGCAACAGCTCGAGCGCCTGCTTGCGGACGCCGGGGTCGGGGTTGGTGATCGAGCCCTTGACGAAGTCGCGGGTGTAGATCTCGGGCGTGATCGCGATCGCCTTCAGGTTGTTGCGGGCCAGCGCGGCCTTCACCTCGTCGAGCGTCCCGTCGTACCCGGCGAACGGCCAGTTCAGGTCGACCACGGACAGGTCGCCGACGGCGCCCGCGCGGTCGATCTGCTCCAGCAGCCCGACCGGCGGCCCGTAGCCGTCGGTGGCGTAGCGGTCCTTGTACGTCGCGAAGTGCCAGATACCCGCGCCGAAGACCGGCAGCTCGGTCATGGTGTCGTCTCCTTCAGATGAGGGTCAGCCCTTGGTGGCGCCGGCGGTGAGCCCGCCGACGATCCAGCGCTGGAGCAAGGTGTAGGCGATCAGGATCGGGACGACGGCGATCAGGATGCCCGCCGCCAGACCGGTGTTGTTGTTGGCGAACTGGCCCTGGAAGTTCAGCAGCCCGACCGGGATGGTCTTGTTCGCGTCGGAGTTCAGCAGGATCAGCGCGAACAGGAACTCGTTCCAGGTCGCCACCGCGTCCAGGATCGCGACCGTCACCAGGGCCGGCAGCGACAGCGGCAGGATCATCGTGAAGAACACCCGCCAGTCGCCGGCGCCGTCGACCTTGGCCGCCTCGATGATCTCGTCCGGGATCTGCCGGAAGAACGACTGCAGCACCAGCACCTCGAACGGGATGCCGAAGGCCAGGTACGGCCCGATCAGCCCGAACAGGCTGTCGGTCGCGCCGGCCGAGCGCAGCATGATGAAGACCGGCACGATCGCGATGTAGATCGGGATGGTCAGCCCGAGGAACACGGTGAACATCACCGTTCGGCGGAACTTCATCCGCAGCTTGGCCAGCGCGAACCCGAGCATCGCCGAGATCAGCACGCCGAGCGGCACCTTGATCAGCGCCAGCAGCGCGCTGTTCTTGTACGTCGTGGCGAAGTTGCCGATCCCCCACGCGTCGCTGAAGTTGGACCAGGTGAACTCCTCCGGCCAGGACAGCGGCCCGTTGCCGACGAAGTCCGCGAGCGGCCGGCCCGCGGTGATCACCAGCAGCGCCAGCGGCGAGATCCAGAAGATCGCCGCCACCGCGAGCACCAGCGTGACGACCAGTCCTTTACGGCCTCGCGGCGGCTTGTTCGCGGGCGTGGACTCCTCGGTGACGACCGGCGCCTCGACGCGGACCGGAGCGATCGAGGTCATGAGGCCTCCTTGGTCTGCGAGCGGACGTACGGGATGCCGACGGCAACGGCCACCAGCGTGATGACGACCGCGATCGCGGTGCCGTAGCCGGCCTGGTAGTACTGGAAGACGTTGAAGTACATCCACGTCCCCATCACCTGCGTCGACGTCCCCGGGCCGCCGTACGTCATCGCGTAGATCATGTCGAAGACCTTGAACGAGTCGATCAGCGACAGCGCCAGCACGATGTAGTGCGCCGGTCTGAGGCTCGGCATCGTGACGTGCCAGAACTGTTGCCACCGGCTCGCACCGTCGACGGTCGCCGCTTCGTACAGCTCGTTCGGGATCCCTTGCAGAGCGGCCAGGTAGAGCAGCATCGGGAAGCCCGTGCGCAACCAGATCGCCGGCACCATCACCGCCCACAGCGCGGTCGAGTCCTGCCCGAGCCACGGCTGGGCGAGGCCGTCCAGCCCGATCAGCCGCAGCGCGGAGTTGATCGCGCCGTACTGCGGGTTGTAGAGCCAGCCCCAGATGCTCGCGATCGACACCAGCGGCAGCACGGCCGGCGTGTAGAAGATCAGCCGCAGGATCGGCTTGCCGTGCACCTTGCCGTTCAGCGCGATCGCCAGCGCCAGCCCGACGACGGTCGGGACGGCGATCGTCACTACGGTCCAGATCAGGTTGTTCCGGACCGCGGTGACCACGACCGGGTCGCTCGGCAGCTTGGCGTAGTTGTCCAGGCCGACGAAGTCGTACGTCGCGCTCAGGCCGTCCCAGTTGGTCAGGCTGAAGAACAGCGACGAGATCGCCGGGTACACCAGGAACCCGACGTACACGATCACCGCGGGCAGCGCGAACAACCAGGGCGACCAGCGGCCGCCCTTGGCCGGCTTCGCCGGTGTGGGCTTGGACAGCGCGACGACCGCCACGACTCAGCCCTTGGCCCAGGCCGAGACGATCTCCTGCATCTTCTTGGCCGCCGCCTCGGGCGTGACCGATCCCTGGAGCAGGTCGCTCTGGATGCTGAAGTACTGGTCGGCCTCCTTCTTCGGGAAGGCCTGGTCCTGGATCGTGTAGAACGGGTTGCCGGCGTACTTCTGCGCCCACTCGGCGGCCAGCGGCAGCGCCTTCGGGTCCGGCTCGGCGCCCTTCACGGTCGACGCGGTGATCTGCATCGCCTTCTGGGCCTCGGGCCGGCAGATGAAGTCGATCAGCGCTGCGGCTTTGTCGGCGTTCCCGGACTTGGCGTTGATCATGTAGCCCTCGACGAAGCCCGAGTGCCGCGACGGCTTCTGGTCGGTCGGCAGCTCGAAGGTGCCGAAGGCGGTGGACGGCTTCTTGGCCGACAGGATCGCCTGCGCCTCGGTCCACGGCCCGGTGATCGTGTACGCCGTCTTGCCCTGCACGTACCCGGGCTCGACGTCGGCCGGGTCCAGGCCGAGCGCGCCCTGCGGCATCCACTTCTTGTCCTGCCACTTCTTGAACAGCGCGAACGCCTCGACCACCTCGGGCCGGTCCCAGCTCTCGGCGCCGGTCAGCAGCTTGTCGTGCAGCTCCGGGCCCGCGGTGTGCTCGAGCAGGTACTCGAACAGCCGCATCACGTGCCAGCCGTACTTGCCGCCGGTCGCGAGCGGGGTGACGCCGACCGCGACGAGCTTGTCGTTGACCGCCTCCAGCTCGGCGTACGTCGTCGGCGGCGCGCTGACACCGGCCTTGGCGAACAGCGACTTGTTGTACCAGGCACCGATTCCCAGCGCGATGAACGGGACGCCGGTCTTCACGCCGTCGAAGGTCATGCCACTGATCGCCGCGGCGTTGATCGTGGAGTCCCAGCCGTACTTGGAGTAGTACGGCGCCAGGTCGAGCGCCTGCTTGGCCTTGGCGAACGGGCTGCCGATCTGGCCGCCCCAGATCCGCCAGACGTCCGGGCCCTTGCCGCCGAGCAGCTCGGTGCGCAGCTTGTCCGGGTACACGGCCGCGCCGGAACCCGGCAGGCTGTCGACGGTGGTCGTCGTCCCGTTCTGCTCGTCGAACTTCTTCACCTGGGCCTTCAGGAGGCCGATCGTGGTGTCGTCCTCGTAGGTGAACAGGCGCAGGTTGTTCGAGGTCGCGGCGGTGGCGCCACCGCTGGACGTCGTACCGGCCCCGGTGCAGGCGGACAGTCCGGCGCCGAGCGCGGCCGCGGAGGTGAGGCCGAGGAATCCCCGGCGGGTGTAGGTCATGACTGGCTCCTTTGGCGGGCGAAGCGGCGGATCTTGGCGAACATGTCCTCGAGCAGGAAGCGGACGTCGACCTGTTCGCAGACGTGGATCGGGTTGTCGGTGCCGGGCAGGTACCAGCCGTCGACGCCGAAGCGCGGCGCCGGCCGGACCCGCAGGTCCCCGCTGCGGGGGAAGAGCATCAGCGCGATCGCGGGCGAGTCGCCGAGGGAGCGGGACTCGATCGGCTCGCCGTGGTGGATCGCGTTCCACTCGTGCAGCTGCTCGATGAGGTACTTGCCGAGCGGGCCGGCGTCGCCGATCTTCTCGTCGAGCTCGGCGTACCCGACCGAGACCTTGGTGTAGACGTCGCTGGGCACCTGCCAGACCGTCATCCCCGACCCGAACACGACGTTGGCGGCGTGGATGTCGTTGGACAGGTTGAACTCGATGCCCGGGTACGACACGTAGCCGTCGTACCCGCGGCCGCCGATCCAGATCACCACGACGTCGCGGTTCACGATGTCCGGGTCGAGCAGGATCGCCGAGGCCATGTTGGTCAGCGGTCCGAGGAACGACACGAACAGCGGATCGTCCTTCGAGGCGAGCTTGGACTCCTCGATGATCAGCTGGGCGCCGGGCGAGTCCAGCGGGGTCTGCTCGTCGGGGATGCCGGTCGGTGCGCCGTTCGCGACTGGGACCTTGCCGGTCAGGTCCATCAGGTCCAGCAGCAGGTCGATCTCCTCCCGGGACTCCTCCATGCTGCGATCGGACCGCCGGGTGCCGAAGTGGGCGGCGATCAGCCCCCGGACGTCGAAGGTCGGCGACAACAGCCCGTGCACGATCGCGAACTGGTCGTCGGCCTCGTTCTTGGCGTCGGTGTCGATGATCACCCGGCGTCTGGTCGGCTTCACGGCTGCCACCTTCGGTTCGAATAGATATTCAGTAGTGCATAGCCTGTCGCCATGAGTGTCACCACGGCGCTAGAGTCCCGTCAAGAGCTCGGTTCAAAGTTGTCGGACTGCGGGAGGTCGGCCGGATGGTGGCAGCGGTGCTCGCGATCGACCAGGGAACGACGAACACCAAGGCGGTACTGGTCGACGCGTCCGGCGCCGTACTGGCGAGCGGTTCGGCGCCGGTCGGTTTGTCGACACCTCGACCGGGATGGGTGGAGCAGGACGCCGATGAGCTGTGGGCGAGCGTGCTGGCGGCTGTGGCTTCCTGCCTCACGCCATCGGCCGAGATCGTAGGGATCGCACTGTCCACTCAACGTGAGTCGATCATCGGCTGGGACCGGCGGACCGGCTCGGCCGTTGGTCCGGTGATCGGCTGGCAGGACGTCCGTACGGCGTCGTGGTGCTCCTCGTTGCCTGCTTCGGTGGACGACCTCGTCCGTCGCCGTACCGGTCTGCGCGTGGACGCGATGTTCTCGGCGCCCAAGCTGCGGTGGTTGCTGGACGAGACCTCCGCTGATCGCGTCGGAACGATCGACTCGTGGCTCGTCCACCGGCTCACTGGTGGCCGGGAGCATCTGATCGAGGCCGGCAATGCCTCGCGCACGTTGCTCTACGACGTCGTCGACCTCGCGTGGTCCTTCGAGTTGCTGGACGCTTTCGGCATCCCTGTGGCGGTCCTCCCCGAGGTCCGTCCTTCTGATGCGGGCTTCGGTGTGACGTCCGGTGTCCCCGGGCTCGCCGACGGCATCCCGATCGTCGCCGTCCTGGCTGATTCGCACGCCGCGATGTACGGGCAGGGATGTGTGCGCGCCGGTCTGGTGAAAGCGACCTACGGGACCGGTTCGTCGGTGATGACTCCGGTCGACAGCTTCGCGACGGACGGGTGCACGCTGGCCTGGCTCACCGACCGTCCGACGTACGCGCTGGAAGGCAACATCGTCTCGTCGGGCGCCGCTCTCGCATGGACCGCCTCATTGTTGGGGCTTGCTGATGTCGGGGCGCTGGTCGAGCTGGCCGCCACAGTGCCTTCTGCTGAAGGCGTCACGCTGGTCCCGGCCTTCGCCGGGCTGGGAGCCCCACACTGGGATCGCGAGGCCCGCGCGGCACTGTCCGGCATGAGCAGCTCGACGACGCGGGCCCACATCGCCCGCGCGGCGGTCGATGCCGTCGCTCACCAGATCTGCGACATCACCGAAACGCTCTCGGTCATGCAGCGCCTACGCGCCGACGGCGGTGCCACTGTCTCCGCCCTTCTCATGCAGACCCAGGCCGATCTCCTCGGCCGCCCGGTCGAGGTCGCCGACGTTCCCGAGCTCTCCGCCCTCGGCGCCGCCGAGCTTGCCTGGACGGCTCTGGGACAACCGACCGGTTGGGCGGAACGCCGTACTTATCGAACCTTCGAGCCCGGGTCCAACGCGGGCCGCGACGACCGCCGTACCGAGTGGGCCGCGGCGGTCGCCTCCGTCACAGCCGGGGCACGCGACGCCAGTACAGGCCGACGCTGACGGCGATCAAGGTCGTGAGGAATAACTCGACCCACAGGCCGGTCGAACTCAGCGCCGGCACCAGCTCTTCGGTCAGGTTCCAGGCCGCGTGCAGCAGGATCGCCGCCCAGACCCCGCCGCGCAGTCGCTCGGAGACGAACAAGATGGTGAACGTCAACGGGAACAGCCCGAGGAAGAACAGCAACCCTTCCAAGCTGGCCAGCCCCTTGTCGTGCTGACCTGTCCCGTCGAGGAAGAACAGCGGCAAGTGCCAGAGCCCCCACGCCGCGCCGATGATCCCGGTCACCGCGATCCGCCCGTACATCCGCCGAAGCCTCGGCTGCAGGTACCCCCGCCACCCGAACTCCTCAGCCACCGGCCCCGCGAGCAACGTGTACGCCAACGCCCCGAGCGGTCCCCCGGCACCGGCGATCACCGACGACGCATGCTCCGGAATCCCGTCGACCCCCAGCAGCAACGCCGCCACGACCGGCGGAACCGCCCCGAACCCCACGGCCGCAATCGGCCAACGCCAGGACCAAGCAACCTGCCGAGGCATCCGGTCGCGGTGCCACAACCACATCACCAACGCAGCCAGCGAAGGCCCACTAGCTGCCAAACCGAAGACCAGCGCCCCGACCCCTTCGTCGACGTTCGCTCCCGCCACCCCCAGCACCAACCACGGCACCCAGGTCAACACCAGACAAACCCCGAAGAACCACCCCACCCGCCGCCGCAGCACCGTCTCCTCGCCGGCCGCCACAACCTCAGCCGTCGCCCCACCCAAACGTCTCGTCGAACCCATGCCTGAATCCTGGCCGCATTCCGTGTGCCCGATCAGGGACCCAGGACGCCAATCCATGGTGGTGCTAGACCTACCTCCCGCCCCTCGGAACCACCACACACTGAAATGCGGACCCCCACCACTCATCAACCTCTCCCCCACCTGGCACCACCGCAGACTCCAAGCGCGAGCCGATCGCCGCCGCGACGCTTGGTGAGTGGTGGAGATCCGCCGACGCCCACCACTGATCAACCTCCCCGCAGCGGCCCTCGGTCGCCCGCTCTACGCGGGAGCCTCGCTTCAGTGGGGTGCTTGATCAGTGGTGGGCGTCGACCGCTCTCGGCGACCGCGGAAGGAAGGCTCGGAACTTTCCAACGGCCGCGCGCTGTTCGGCTGCAGGAAACTGCAGGTCGTGGCTGGTCCCCAAAGGGGTGGGGATCTGATCAAATGGCAGGTAGTGGTGGCCGGTGTTCCCGCGAAGTCACCGGCCACCACCCTCACTGAGCGCCGGACTTCGGGCCCGGTGTTCAGTGCTGTCGGGGCCGAAGTGAGCGGACGTCAGCCGTTCCAGCCGCTGCCTTGTTTGATGCGGGTGCCGAGGGCGTTGGGCTTGCCGGGGTAGACGTACATGTCGCCGCCGGTGTTCGCGACGGTGATCAGGTCGGGTACGCCGTCGCCGGTGAGGTCGCCGAAGCCGGTGAGCGAGCGCATGCCGTTCCAGCCTCCGGTGCCGATCTCGACGCGGGAGGTGCCGCCGGCGAATCCGAGGCCCTTGTAGAGCCAGAGCTTGCCGGTCGCGATGTCGACGGCGGCGAAGTCGGGCTTGCCGTCGCGGGACAGGTCGCCGATCGCGGCGAGCTTGGTCATCTTCTGCCAGCTGGTGCCGAGCTGCTTGCGCGCGGCCAGGCCGTTCAGCTTGCCGGGGTAGACCCACAGCTTGCCGGTGGACTTCTCGATGGTCACCAGGTCGGGGCGGGAGTCGCCGGTGATGTTGCCGATGCCGATCAGGTCGCGCATGCCGGTCCAGCCGGAGTTGCCGATCAGCAACCGGGTGGTGCCGGACAGCGACGGGCCGCGGTACAGCCACAGCTTGCCGGTCGACTTCTCGACGGCCGCGACGTCGGCGTTGCCGTCGCCGGTGAGGTCGCCGACGCCGGTCAGCTCGGTCATGCCGTTCCAGCCGGTGCCGATCTTGACCGCGTTCGCGCCGCCCTCGAACGACCCCTGGCCGTTGTTCGTGTACCGGTAGAGCGCGCCGGTCGGCCGGTGCACGGCGATCATGTCCGGCAGGCCGTCACCCGTCAGGTCGCCGGCGTTGGTCAGGTCCGCGTCGGAGTGACCGGCGACGTACGAGAGCCCGTAGCTCTGCATCGCCGCATTCAAGGTCGACGCCGCGATGGTGTGCGTACCGCCGGTCGGCTTCCACGGGTCCCAGACGGTCAGCGTCTTCGCGGTCTGGTCGTAGCCGTAGACGAGGATCGCGTGCCCGAAGTGGCCGCTGAGCCCCTTGTTCCAGGGCAGCTTCTCCATCCACACACCGATCATCGGCGCGCGCTTCAGCGTGCCGATGTCGTACGCCGCCCAGTTCAGCAGGTTGGTCGCGTTGCCCGTGGTGTCGGAGCTCCAGATCGAGTACCCGAGCGGGTTGACGTACTTGTTGACGACCGGCAACGCGGTCCGGTTGTACGTCCCCTCGGTGGTCGTGCCCATCTCCTTGGCCAGCGTCTGCTGGGTGACGTTCACGCCGTACGTCGCCAGCGTCACCTGACTCGACGCGGGCACGCAGAAGTAGTTGGTGCTCTGGTAGACACCCGTGATCGCCAGCTTGCCGGCCGTCGGCACTGCGTCGACCGCGCGGGCCACCTCCTGCGACGATTTAGGGCGCGGGGCAACGGCTGGACGAGCCGCCCCTGAGACACCGCTGGGGGCGAGGGCAGCAGCTTCGGAAGCACTGAGAGGAACAGATCCACCAGTGGGCGGAAGCTCTGCGGCACCGTCGGTGTCGGCGGTCGCCATGTGGGCGACACCACCAACAACCAGACCGAGGCTGACGACAGCAGCCGTACCGAGCTTCCAGCGGTGACGCAGTTTCATGCAGGGTCCTCACGACGTACAGGCGGATGAAGCGAGAACCACCCAAACACAGCGAGGGGGCAGACCGGCCTGCGGTCTGCCCCCTCGAGAGAACGACTCAGCAGGTGGCCGTGGGGGCCGCCCAGTCGGCGCGGTCGTTGTAGCCGCCGTCGCCGGCGTCACCGACGACAAGGTCGAGCACGCGGACGCCGGTCAGGTCGACGTCGACCTGCTTCGGGTCGTCGCGACCGACGGTGCCGCTGTCGTACAGAACCTTGCCGTCACCAACGACCTGGAAGGTGGACGTGCCGCCCTCCGGACCGACGTTGCGGACGGCGTCGTCGATGCCGACGGTCGCGGTGAACCGGCTGCACTGCTGCCCGACGTAGTACCGGACCAGCGACGGCGAGGCGACGCCGATGCCCGTCTCGTAGGTCTGGCCGACCAGGCTGATCGGCGACCCGCCACCGACGGACTGGTCGATGGTCGGCGTCATCCAGCCGCTGGTCGCGGTGATCCAGTCGTGGTGCGACAGCTGCGCGGTGCCGGACGGCGGCTCCGGCGCGACCACGACCGGCGAGACCGTGGTCTGGTTCTGCCGGCCGTACCCGATCGCCCCGTACGACGTCCGCGCCGTCAGCGCGGCGTTCCCCGGTGCCGCGCCGGCCGGCAGCTTCGCGGTGAACGCGAACACGAACTGCTGACCCGGTGCGATCAGGACCGGGGCCTTCGTCAACGACTTGACCGTCCAGCCGGTGCCACCGGCAAGCGTCACGGCCGGCGTCATCGCGGGCAGCGTACCGTCGTTGCGAACGACAACCTCGACCCGGAGCTCGTCGCCTCCGGCAACCACCGGTGCGATGTCGGCAGGCTGCGTGGCGGTGCCCACCTTGGTCACCTGAGGAATCCCGGCGGTGACGTGGGAAACACCCGGCACCCCGGTCGCCGACGAGACCCGGAACAGCGCCGTACCGTGCGCCGGAACCGCGGCGCTGATCGTGCCCGCGCTCTCGGTGACCTTGTTCGTCCACGCGTTCTTCAGGGTGAACCGCGAACCACTGAGCCCGATCGAACGGGCCGTCGTGGTCAGCGTCTTCGCGCTGTCGCCACGGTTCAGCAGGACGACCGCGCGACCGCCGTCGGCGAGCCGCTTGACCCACGTCTCCGTCGTACCGGCCGCGCCGACGCGTACGGCCTGGACGACCGCCTTGTCCTGGTTGATCGCGAGCACGTCGGGGTCGGTCAGCGTCGCGATCGAGGTGTCGCTCAGCTTGCGCACGTCGCTGCCGATGATCAGCGGCGCCGCGGCCACCGCCCACAGCGTCATCTGGCTGCGGAACTCCTCGTCGGACATGCCCAGCTCCGGCGCGAGGTAGTCGGGGTCGTTGTACGCGCCCGGCCGGACGACCTCCGGGTGCCGCGCGTTCGCGTCGTAGTTGCGCAGGACGTCCTTGTACTTGATGCCGAACACGAAGCCGACGTCGGTGTAGGTCCGCCACGACTGCGCGATGTCCGGCGCGTACGTCCACGAGTTGATCGACTGCTGCGACTCGGGGTAGTTGCCCCAGTCCGGCGACGTGACCGGGTTGCAGAGGTTGAAGATCATCGGCCGCTTGCTGGCGTTGTTGCGTAGCGCCTTGGCGAACTCGGTGAACGCCGTCTTCGGGTCGAGGTCGGCGGCGATGCCGCAGAGGAAGTCGACCTTCACGGCGTCGAATCCGAGCGCGGCGAACTGGTCGGCGTCGTGCTGGTAGTACCCGCCGCCGCTGCCGAGGCCGCACTTGCCCGGGATGTACGGCCCGGCGTCGGTGTAGATGCCGGCCTTCAGGCCCTTGCCGTGGATGTAGTCGACCAGCGACTTCAGGCCGCTGGGGAACTTGGCCGGGTTGGCGACGAGGTCACCCTCGGGGCTGCGGGACTGGTCGGCCTGCCAGCCGCCGTCCAGCCAGACGATGTCGTAGCCGGCCTTGGCCAGCCCACGGCTGACGAGGGTGTCGGCGACGGACTTGATCGTGTCCTCGGTGAAGTCACCACCGAGACCGAAGTAGGTGTTCCAGCCCTGGTACGGCGTGGGGCTGAGCACCGGCGCGGGCGCTGCCGCAGCGGCGGGCACCGACGCGACGGCGGGCGCCGCCGCGGCCGGGACGGTTGCGGTCACCAGCGAGGCGGACACCAGGGCCGCCGTCAGGAGACCGCCGAGCAAGGCGGGAAGTCGTTTCACGCTGTTTCCTTTGCTGCCTAGGACGGACGGGCGGGTCAGTCGACGGAGTCGACGACCAGGCAGTGCGAGTCGGCGCCCTCGGGGCTGACACCGACCTCCAGCAGGTAGCTCCCCGGGAGGGTCTCTTCGCCCACCCGGTAGTTCTTCGAGGGATCCAGGCCGGCCAACCGGACCCGGCGCGGGCGGGTCGGAAGGGTGCCGCGGACGTTCCCGTCGGTGGTGTTCCACAGGAACACGACCGACTGGCCGTCCCCGTGGTACTGCAGGCCGTCGGACAGGAAGTGCACAGTGCCTCGGGCAACCGTCTCGCGGATCTGCTGGTACCTGGAGACATTGCGCCGGGCAACGGACAGCTGCTCCTCGGTCCACTGCGAGAGGTCCGCGCCGATCCCGAGGCCGCCGGCCATCGCGACGTGGAACCGGAAGTCGAGCGACCGTTCGCGACCGTCGTGGGTGCCCTCGGCATCGGTCACCCACGAGCTCATCAGGTGCGGCGACCAGCCGGTCAGGAACCCGCGCTGGATCTTCAGCCGGTCCAGCGGTGCCGTGTTGTCGCTGGGCCAGAGCGTGTCGACCCGCGCGGCCATGCCGAGATCGACGCGTGCGCCGCCGCCCGCGCAGCCCTCGACGAACACCCGCGGATGCTGCTCGCGCAGCCGGTCGAGGATCTTGTACAGGTTCGCCACGACCAGCCCGTCGAGATCACGCCGCCGGTCCCCCGCGTCGAGCCGGGCCCGGTTCGCGTCCCACTTCAAGTACGTGATGTCGTACGACGTCAGCAGCGAGTCGAGCGTCTGCCAGATCCACTCCGTGACGTCGTCGCGGCTCAGGTCGAGCAGCCACTGGTTCCGGATCTGCACCGGCTCGCGGCCCTCGGTCCGCAGTACCCACTCCGGGTGCTGCGAAGCCAGCCGCGACGAAGGACTGATCGCCTCCGGCTCGACCCACAGCCCGAAATCGAGCCCGAGCTCACCCAGGTCGGCGATGAACGTGTCGAGCCCCTGCGGGAAGGCGGCCGGATCGACCTCCCAGTCCCCCAGCGCCGACCGGTCGTCGTTCCGCCCGACGAACCACCCGTCGTCGACCACGAACAGCTCGGCCCCGACGTCGGCCGCGCGGCGAGCCAGCTCGAGCTGGTGCGCGGCCCGGATGTCGAACTCCGTCGCGAACCACGAGTTGTAGAGCACCCGCCGTGGCAGGTCACGCCCCAGCGACCTCTGGTAGGCGTGGAAGACCCGAGCCAGCCCCTCAGGCCCTGAAGCACTGCAACCGCCGACCGCCACCGGGGAGACCCAGGACGATCCAGGGCCAAGGGCGAGACCGAAGCTGGACGGAGCCCGGCCCGCCTGGATCCGGGTCTGCCCGGTGGTGTCGACGTCCGCGCTCATTCGCCAGTCCCCGGACCACGCCAGCTGAACGCCGTACGTCGTACCGGCCGGATCACCGGCGTCGGCCACGGACAGAAAGGGTGAGTACGAGTGGCCGGTGATGCCCTGCCGGCTGTCAACGGTGAACCGCCCCCGTCGCAGCACCACCGACTCCTGCTGGAACTCGCTGTTCCACTCGCCCCACAGCGACCGGATCACCGCGCCCTCCGACGTCGGGACCACGAACCCGGCCGAGTCGTGCTCGTGCAGCCTGAGCTCGTCCGAACCGTCGTTGTGCACGGCAACCCACCGCTCGACCACGTCGAGACCGGCCGGCATCCGGTAGTGCAGGACGACGCGCACCGACCGCAGCGGATCGGCGAACGTCAGCGCCAGTTCATCCTCGTCCTGGACAGCGTCGACGAACACCGGCCGGCACTCGTCGCTCCCGTCCGGACCGCTCACAACCAACTCGGCGGGACTCGTGTAGCGCACACCACGTACGCCGTACTCGAGCGGCTCGATGTCCGCCCGCGGCAGGAAGTGCTCGGTCCCGACCGGCGCGGTCAGCGACGGGCCGTCGGCAACGGCATGCGGGCCCCAGGCAACGAGCGACGCCCACTGACCGTGCTCCGGCACGGCCACGACGTACGCCGTACCGGCGCCGCGCAGCGTCCACCGGGTCACTTGACCGCTCCGATCGCCAGCCCACCGACGAAGTGCTTCTGGAACCGCAGGAACACCGCGACCGTCGGCACCGCCGCGATCACCGTGCCGGCCGCGATCACGTTCCACGACGAGACGAACAGGCCCTGCAACCCGAGCAGCGCCGGCGTGACCGGCATCTTGTCGCCGGACCGGATCACCGTGATCGACCAGAGCAGGTCGTTGAAGATCCAGGTGAACGAGAGCGCGCCGAGCGCGGCCAGGGCGGGGCGGGTCAGCGGCAGGATCACGCTGGAGAAGATCCGGCCGGGGCCGGCGCCGTCGATCGTCGCGGCCTCCTGGATCTCCTTGGGCAGGTCCCGCATGAAGCCGTGCAGCACGAAGGTGTAGAAGCCCAGCCCGAACCCGACGTGCACGGCGATCAGCGCGATCAACGTGTCGTAGTACCCGATCAGCTCGACGAACCGGGAGATCGGGATCAGCAGGATCTGCGGCGGCAGCAGGTTGCCCATCAGCATCAGCAGCAGGACGGTCCGGCGGAACGGGATGTTGTACCGGGCCAGTCCGTACGCCGCGATCGAGGCGAGCCCGAGGCTCAGCAGCACCGCCGGGATGGTGACCAGCAGACTGTTGACCAGGGCCCGGAACTCGTCCGCGTCCTGCCAGGCCTGCACGTACGTCGAGAACGTGAACGAGTGCGGCAGCGAGCCGAGCCCGTTCGCCGCGACGTCGTCGAAGCTGCGGAACGAGATCACGATCACCCAGAGGATCGGCGCCACCCACAGCAACGAGACCAGCCCCATCGCCAGGTGGTAGCCGCCGGTCTTGAAGCGGTTGGTCATGTCTCCTCCCGGAAGGCACGGATCAGGTAGCCGAGGATGACCGCGAGCGCGAGCAGGAAGATCACCACGGCGATCGCGGAGGCGTAGCCCAGCTGGGTGGACTGGAACGCGGTCGAGTACATGTACGTGCTGAGCAGCTCCGAGGAGTGGTACGGGCCGCCCTTGGTCATCGACCAGACGATGTCGAACGACCGCAGCGAGTCGATCACGATCACCGACAGCACGACCGAGTTCACGCCCTTGAGCTGCGGGATCGTCACGTACCGGGTGCGTTGCCAGGCCGACGCGCCGTCCATCCGGGCCGCCTCGTACAGCGACGGGTCGACCGCTTTCAGGCCGGCCAGGTAGAGCACCATCACGTACCCGATCTGCCGCCAGAGCGCGGGCAGGATCACGGCGTACAGGGCGGTGTCGGGATCGGCGAGCCACGGGCGGATCAGGTCGCCGAGGCCGATGCCGCGCAGGACCGAGTCGACCAGGCCGTCCGGCTGGTAGAAGACGCGCCAGATCAGCGCGGTGACCACCAATGAGAAGACGACCGGCGTGAACAGCGCGGCCCGGTAGATGCCGACGCCGCGGCGTTCCTTCTGCAGCAGCAGGGCCATCCCGAAGCCGCCGGCGACGCTGAGGCCGCCGAACAGGACGAGCCAGATCGCGGTGTTCTTGAGCGCCGTACGGAAGATCGGGTCCGAGACCATGTCATGGAAGTTGCCGAAGCCCACGAACGTCGGGGCGGACAGGCCGTCCCAGTTGGTCAGCGACAGCCAGAACCCCTGCAGCGCGGGCCAGAACACCCAGACCGCCTCGACCGCGAACGGTACGAAGACGAAGGCGAGGATGAGCGGTGAGACCCCCAGCGACCGGCGCTTGGCCGATCGCTGGGAGGCCTTCACCTCGATGGCTGAAGCAGTCACGCCTTGAAGACCTTCGTCGCTGCGGCCTGCCAGTCCTTGAGGATCTGGTCGATCTGGTCAGGCTTGTCCATGAACTTGGTCAGCGCCGCGTCCGCGGTCGGCTGCAGCGCGTCGCTGGAGTCACGGTTGAAGAACTGGGTCAGCTCGGCCGCGCTCTCGAGCATCGCCTTGCCCTTGCGCACGTACGGCGTGTCGGCGAACTTGCCGTCGGGGTTGGCCGGCAGCACGGTGCCCGAGGAGTTGTCGATGTAGATGTTCTGCGCCTCGGCCGTGGCCAGCCAGGTGAGGAACTTCTTCACCGCCTCGGGGTCCTTGGCCTTCTTGCTGGCGAAGTAGCCGTCGGTCGGCGCTTCCTCGGCCACCGGCACGTTCGGGTCGATGATCGGGAACTGGAAGAAGTCGAGGTCGTCGAGCGCGTCCTTCGGGGCGCTGTCGGCGAAGAACGTGCCGATCAGGAACATCCCGGTCTTGCCGCCCAGCAGGGCGGAGGTGGCCTCCTGGAACGGGAACGACTTGCCCTTGGGGTCGAAGTACGGGAGCACCTCGCGCCACTTGGTGAAGACCGCCTTCACCTTCGGGTCGGTGAAGTCGCCCTTGCCGGCCAGCAGGTCGCGGTGGAACGGCGCGCCGTTGATCCGGATGTTCAGGTAGTCGAACCAGGCCGACGCCACCCACGGGGTGTCGCCCAGGCCGATGCCGATCGCCGGGACGCCCTGGGCCTGGATCTTCTTGCAGACCTCGATGAACTCGGCCCAGGTCTTCGGCGGCGTGACGCCCCACTTGGCGAAGTTCGACTTGCGGTAGTGCACGCCCCACCAGTAGTTGCTGGTCGGCACGAAGACCTTCTGGCCGGCCGCGCTGGTGGACAGCGTCTGCAGCGACTTGGGGTAGTTGCCCATCGTGTCCCAGACACTGGTGATGTCGAGCAGCAGGTCCTTCTCGGCGTACGAGTTGGCCACCGAACCGGCGTACCAGGTGTAGACGTCCGGCGGGTTGGCCGAGGTCAGGTACGTCGGCAGCTGGGTGCGGAAGATCTCCGAGGCCACCGTGTTCAGCTTGACCGTGCTGCCCCCGGTCTTGTTGTAGGCCTCGACCAGCTTCTCCATCGCGGCCTTGGCCTGCTCGGCCGACAGGTTCGACTGCAGCGCGAGCTCGCCGGTGGCGGAGCCGCCGCCGCTGCCGCCGCCCGAGGTCGAGGTGGCGCACCCGGGCACCAGGGCCGCGGCCCCGAGTACTCCGAGGCCCTTGAGGAACGTCCGCCGATCAGGTGCCATCACTGCTCCAGTGCGCTGAGTGGTTCGGTTGTGCTTGCTGCGGACGATCTTGCGGCGACGACCTCGGGAGTGTCAATATTAATTCGTAAATTATTGAGAAACCGGTTGACGCGAAGCGCTGCTCGCGGTCAACTGATGCATCGTGCATCGTCGAAAGGAACACTTACGTGCAGGTGATCGTGGTGACCGGCGCTGCGACAGGGATCGGTGCTGCCTGTGTGGAGCGGCTGCTCGCGGACGGCCAGGCCGTCGTCCAGGTGGACCTCCAGCCCTGCAAGGAGATCCCCGGCCGCGCGATCGCGGTGGTCGGCGACGTCTCCGCGCCGGACACCTGGGCCGAGGTGCTGTCCCGTGGGCGCGACGAGCTCGGAGCGATCAGTGGGCTGGTCAGCAACGCTTACACGGTTGACGTTCGGCCTGCGCACGAGCTCACGCCGGGGTCGTGGCAACGACAGCTCGATGTGAACCTGACGGCGGCGTTCCTCGGTTTCCGTGCTCTGTACGACGACCTGGCGGCTGCCGAGGGTTCGGTGGTGCTGGTGTCGTCGGTGCACGCGGTCGCGGGCATCCCGGGCCATCCGGCGTACGCCGCTTCGAAGGGGGCACTGGTGGCCTTGGGCCGGCAGTTGGCGGTCGAGTACGGCGGATCGATCCGGGTCAACACCGTGCTTCCGGGCCCGGTCGACACCGCCGCGTGGGACCGGGTCAGCGCCGAGGGCAAGGAGCAGAGCGCGCGGGCGACCGCGATCGGACGGCTCGGCCGGCCCGACGAGGTGGCGGCGGCGATCGCGTTCCTGCTGTCGGACCAGGCGTCGTTCGTGACCGCGGCGACGCTCGCGGTCGACGGCGGCTGGACCGCGGTCAAGGACTCGGCGTGAGCGGCGGCGGAGCGGGTATGACGAGTTCGACGACCAGGGTGATGGGGAGAGCGGCGTGACGGGGATTCAGCGAGGGATGTCGCGGGGACTGCACGGGCAGATCGTCGAGGTGATGGCGCAGCGCATCCTGTCGGGGCAGATCCCCGAGGGCGCGACGATCAACGTGCCCGACCTGCAGGCCGACCTCGGCGTCAGCCTGACCGCCGTACGGGAAGCACTCAAGGTGCTGACCGCCAAGGGGCTGGTCGACGCACGGCAGAAGCGCGGCACGTTCGTCCGGCCGCGCTCGGACTGGAACCTGCTCGACGCGGACATGATCCGCTGGCACTTCGACGACGACGTACGGCCCGAGCTGCTCGAGGAGCTGCACGAGGTCCGCGGCATCGTCGAGCCGGCCGCCGCGCGCCTGGCCGCGATCCGGGCCGACGACCCCAACCTGGCGGCGCTCGACACCGCGCTGGCCGCGATGGCCTCGGCGACCGACGACATCTCCGCGGCCGAGGCCGACCTGGCGTTCCACAAGGCGCTGCTGGCGTCGACCGGCAACGAGCTGCTGACCAAGATGGAGGTCATCATGGAGACCGGCCTGGCCGGGCGCGACCGCTTGGTGCACAAGGCGAAACCGTCCGACGACCCGGTCCCGAGCCACCAGCGCGTGGTCGAGGCCGTCCGGGCGCGTGACCCCGAGGGCGCCGAGCTGGCGATGCGCGAGCTGCTGGCGAAGGCCGCCGAGGACCTGTCCGACGTCCGCAGTACTGGCTCCAAGAAGTCCGGTCGGGGTCGCAAGTGAAGATCGAACGGATCGAGACGTTCCTGGTCCCGCCGCGCTGGCTGTTCTGCCGGATCGAGACCAGCGACGGCGTCGTCGGCTGGGGCGAACCGGTGGTCGAGGGCCGCGCCGAGGTCGTGCGGACCGCGATCGAGGTCCTGTCGGAGTACCTGATCGGCCAGGACCCGCTGCAGATCGAGCGGCACTGGCAGATCCTGAGCAAGGGCGGCTTCTACCGCGGCGGGCCGGTGCTGAGCAGCGCGGTCGCGGGGCTCGATCACGCGCTGTGGGACATCGCCGGCAAGGTGTACGGCGCTCCGGTGTCGTCGCTGCTCGGCGGACGGGTGCGGGACCGGGCGCGGGTCTACGCGTGGGTCGGCGGGGACGAGCCGGGCGAGATCGCGGAACAGGTCGCCGAACAGGTCGCGGCCGGAATGACCGCGGTGAAGATGAATGCGAGCGGGCTGATCCAGCCGTCGCCGTCGCGGGCCGACATCGTCGGCATCGTGGACCGGCTGGCGGCGGCGCGAGCGGTGCTCGGGGATTCGCTCGATGTCGCGATCGATTTGCACGGACGGGTTGGCGTCGCGGGGGCTCGGCGGATCTTGCACGCGGTGGAGGATCTGCATCCGCTCTTCGTCGAGGAGCCGGTGCTGCCGGAGCACCTTCGGCATCTGCCGGCGATCGTCGACGGGTCGACGGTGCCGATCGCTTTGGGTGAACGGCTCTACAACCGGTCGGAGTTCTTGCCTGCGCTGGACGCTGGGGTTGCCGTGGTGCAGCCGGACGTGTCGCATGCGGGCGGGATCTCGGAGCTGCGGCGAATCGCTTCGCTGGCGGAGTCGCACGGGGCGCTGTTCGCACCGCACTGCCCGCTGGGACCGATCTCGCTGGCGGCGTCGCTGCAGGTTTCGTTCGCGACGCCGAACTTCCTGATCCAGGAGCAGAGCCGCGGGATCCACTACAACCTGGCGAGCGACCTCACGTCGTACGTGGTGGATCCGGCGCCGTTCACCTGGGTCGACGGGCACGCGGAGTACAACCCGCTGCCCGGGCTCGGGATCGAGGTCGACGAGGCGGCCGTACGGGCTGCTGATCGGAAGGGCCACACCTGGCGCAACCCGCTGTGGACCCACGAGGACGGATCCTTCGCCGAATGGTGAGAGTGGATCTGGAGGACGGCGGGCGGTGGACTTCGCTGGTCCTCGGCGGGCGTGAGTGGCTGTGGTCGGGGCCCGGGTTGGTCTCGGGGCCGCGTACTGGGCACTCGGCCTTCACGGACGCCGGCGGGCTCGACGAGTGCTTTCCGACGGTTCGTGGTACGCCTGACCATGGCGGGCTGTGGAATCAGGTGTGGGCGTCGGACGGCGAGTGGGAGTCTGCTCGCTGGGACGAGGCTGTGTTGTACCGCCGGATGAACGGCGACGAGAATTCTATTGCCGTCGACTACAAGCTTGTTGCACTTGCCGGCTACCGGTTCGTGTGGGCGGCACATGCTTTGCTGGATTGTGCTGTCGGTGCGTCCGTTGAGGTTCCAGCGGGGACCGGCTGCCGGCTCTATCCGGATGCCGGGCCTTGGGTTGAAGGATCTTGGTCTACTGCTTTGGGAACCTACGGGCCGACTGATGGCACCGCTGTCGGGGCTGTCCTCTCCAGTTCGTCTGCTTCTGTGCGGGATCGCGGGTTGGAGTTGACCTTCGATTTGAGTTGCCCTGGGCAACCTGTTTCGACGGCGCTGTGGCGCAACCTCGGCGGGTTCCCGGACGGCGCGCCGTACCGGAGCTTGGGTGTGGAGCCGATGCTCGGGCGGGTGTTCGGACTGGATGAGGCCGGGCCGGGTGATGCTGCGGTCGTGCCCGCCGGCGGCGTGCTGGCCTGGCGGCTGGTCGTGTCCGCGAGATCTGTCGGCTCGCCTCGATGATCACCGCCGGCGTCCCGGCCGCACCGCCAGGCCGGTGCCTGACCACGGTGAGAACTCGGACCTGATCGACTAGCGTTTGAGCTTTGGAGGAGACATGGATCTGCTGGCCGAACTGCGGCGCCGCAAGGTGCTCGCGATCATCCGCGCGGACGGACCGGACCGCGCCCTGGAGTGCGTCCGGACGCTCGTCGGCGCCGGGATCACCACCCTCGAGGTCTCGCTGACCACGCCCGGCGGCGCCGAGGCGATCGCGAAGGCGCGTGCGGAGTTCGACCCGTCGGTGCTGATCGGCGCCGGTACGGTCGTCACCGCCGCCCAGGCCGACGAGGTCGCCGCCGCCCGCGCCGGCTTCGTCGTCACCCCCGCGATCACCCGAGGCGCCCACCGCAGCGTCGAACTCGGCCTCCCGCTCCTCTGCGGCGCCCTCACCCCCACCGAGGTCGTCGCCGCCCTCGACCTCGGCGCCACCGCGGTGAAGATCTTCCCCGCCAAGGTCTACGGCCCCAGCTACTTCCGCGAACTCCGCGCGCCCCTCCCCCACGCTCCCCTGCTCGCCGTAGGTGGAGTCGACGCCGCCATCACACCGGAGTACCTGGCGGCCGGCGCCGTGGCAGTCGGCGTTGGCTCCCCTCTCCTAGGCGACGCCGGCACCGGCGGCTCCCAGCAGGAGCTGGCCACCCGAGCCCGAGACTTCCTAAAGGCGGTCGCCGATGCCTGAGGTTTTGACGCTCGGCGAGACGATGGTGTCGCTTCGGACCCGGGCGGCGATGCGGCTCGGTGGGGAAGCTCATCTGTCGATCGCCGGGTCGGAGAGCAACGTTGCCATCGGGCTCTCGCGCCTCGGGCACCAGGCCGCGTGGCTCGGTGCCGTCGGCAACGACGAGCCGGGGCGGTTGATCCACCGGACGCTGAGGGCGGAGGGCGTCGACACCTCGTACGTGCGGTTCTCCGACACCGACTTCACCGGGTTCATCGCGTTCGACCAGCCCGCGCACGACATCACGCGCGTCAGCTACCACCGCCGCGGTTCGGCCGGCTCGACCCTCACCCCCGACGAGTGCGTCGAGGCAATCACCAGCGCTGCCCCGAAGCTGCTCCACCTGACCGGCATCACCCCCGCGCTCTCCGACACCGCTCGCGCCGCCACGCTCGCCGCCGCGGAGGCCGCGACCGGCGTACAGGTCTCGCTGGACGTCAACTACCGCGCCCGCCTCTGGTCCCGCGCCGAAGCATCCGCTTGCCTCAAGCAACTACTCCCCCACGTCCACACCGTCTTCGCCTCCGACGACGAGCTCGACCTCCTCACCGACGCCACCGACCCGGTCGCCGCCTTGCTCGAATCCGGCATCAAAGAGGTCGTAGTCACCGCAGGCGGCAAAGGCGCCTGGTCGCACTCCCCCGCCGGCACCCTCCACCAGCCGGCCCTCCCGGTCACCGTCGTCGACAGCATCGGCGCCGGCGACGCCTTCGTCTCCGGCTACCTCTCCGCCACCCTCGACAACCTCACCCCCGACCAACGCCTCATCCGAGCCACCACCTCAGGTGCCTTCTGCGTCGGCGCGTACGGCGACTGGGAGTCCCTGCCCACTCGCGAGGACCTCACCCTCATCACCCACACCCACGGCACCGCGCTGCGCTGATCCGCCTCAACCAGCAGCCCTCACGCCTCCCGCCGCCACCCTGAGCGTCCCCGCCGCATCCGGTCGCCGACGCTGATCGCCTGACGCAACCTCGCGACCGACCGCCGGCAGCCGAGCCTGCCCCTGCCGACTGCGCGCCATTCTCACGACTGCCCCCGTACACCGCGCTACTCGTCGAACAAGGCGTCAGTCGTCGTACAACGCATCAGTAGATCAAGCCTCCGCGGGCACCTTGGACACCTAATGGGGACCTGGGACAAGTTATTTGGTGTCCGAGGTCCCCACTAGGTGTTCAAGGTCCCGATGCTCATGCAGTGGCGACCGGGCGGGCGGGCGGTTATCCGCCCGGCGCGGGCTGCGGGAGCGGGCGGGCGGCGGTGGGTTGGAGGCCGTCGAAGGTCAGGGCGAGGTAGCGGCGCCAGATGTCTGGGGAGTCCGGCAGGGCCGGGGCGGCGGTTTGGTAGATGCCGGTAAGGAGCAGCATCACGTCCTGGCCGGTGATGTCGGCGCGGACGGCGCCCGCGTCGCGGGCGCGGGTGACGAGGGCCTCGACGGCTGATTCCAGCCGGGCGATCTTCGGCTTCAGGACCGGGTGCTCGCGTACGGCGGCGCCGGCGGCGACGTCGCAGAAGGCCTGGTTGTGGACCTGGAGCTCGATGCCCGCGGTCATGAAGCCGCGCAGGCCTTCGGCGGGATCGTCGGCCCGCAACAGGTTCTCGGTCTTCGCGACGAGGTCGTCGATCATCTCGTCGACGATCGCCGCGACCAGCTCGTCCTTGTTCGCAAAGTGCCGGAAGACCGTGCCCTTGCCGAGGCCGGCGCTCGCGGCGATCTCGGCGATCGTCGCCTCAGTGCCGCGTACGGCGAACACGTCACGCGCCGCGGTCATCAACTGCACCCGGCTCCGTACGGCGTCAGCCCGCTGCGGCCGGGTTCCTTCGCTCACATTCACACTGTCAGCGTACCTAAGTTGACCAGTCGGTCCGGTTAGATGCTACGGTTGTTAAACGGACCAGCCGGTCATCTTAAGCACGAAGGAGACAAGAAATGCAGTCATTGGAAGGCAAGGTCGCGCTCGTCACCGGAGCGTCGTCGGGCATCGGCGCCGCCGTCGCCACGGCTTTGGCCAAGGCCGGAGTGAAGGTCACGGCCGGCGCCCGCCGTACCGATCGGTTGGCAGCACTGACTGGCGGCGAGATCTTCCCGGTGAAGCTCGACGTATCCGACGAGCAGTCCGTACGGGACGCCGTCGCCGCCACCGTCGAGCGGTACGGCCGGCTCGACATCGTCGTCAACAACGCGGGCGTCATGCTGGTCGGCCCAGTGCAAGGCGCCGACACCAGCGAATGGAACCGCATGGTCCAGACCAACCTGCTCGGCAGCATGTACGTCGCGCACGCCGCGCTCCCCTACCTGCTGGAGAGCAAGGGCACGATCATCCAGACGTCTTCGACCTCGGGCCGCACAGCGTCGGCCGGCAGCGGGGCGTACGCCGCGACGAAGTTCGGCATCAACGCGTTCACCGAGGCCCTGCGCCAGGAGGTCACCACTCAAGGCGTCCGCGTCGTACAGATCGCGCCTGGCATGGTCGACACCGAACTCGCCAGCCACGTCACCGACCCCGCGATGCTCGAGATGGCCGCGAAGCTGTACGCCTCCGTCCGCACCCTGCGCCCCGAGGACGTCGCCGAGGCCGTCCTGTACGCCGTCAACCAGCCGGCGCACGTCGCGGTCAACGAGATCCTGATCCGCCCCACCGACCAGGTCGCCTGAGGCGGGCGATTCGGGCGCCGCGGTCTGGGTACGCGGTCGGGCAAGGAGGCCCCGATGACAGGAATGGTACGCGTCGCAACGCTCAACATCTGGTGCCGGCACGGCGACTGGCCGGCCCGCCGGGAGGTGCTGAGGGCCGAGTTCGCCCGGCTGCAGCCCGACCTGATCGCAGTGCAGGAGACCGTGGTCAACGGCGAGTACGACCAGGTTCGGGAGCTCCTCGGCGACGAGTACCACCTGCTTCACCAGGGCCGGCGGGCCCGCGAGGGCGTCGGCTGCTCGATCGCGGCCCGCTGGGAACCGCAGGAGGTGCGCGAGGTCGACCACCTCGTCACCGACCGCGTCGACCCGGACGACTTTCCCGGCCGGAGCACGCTCGCCGAGTTCGACACCCCGGTCGGCCGGGTCCTGCTCGCGCACCACAAGCCCAACTGGCAGGTCCCGTACGAACGCGAACGCGAGCTGCAGGCCGTCGACGCGGCCCGCGCCATCGAGCAGGCGGTGGCCGGGCGGCCCGACGTGCACGTCGTACTGGCCGGCGACTTCGACGCGCGCCCGGAGACGGCGAGCATCCGGTTCTGGACCGGGCGGCAGTCCCTCGGCGATCTCAGCGTGAACTACCAGGACGCCTGGGAGTTCGCGCACCGCGACGAGCCCGGCCACACCTTCACGATCGAGAACCCGCTGATCGTCGCCGAGGCGGACTGGTCGAGGATCCCGCCCCGGCGGATCGACTACCTGATGGTCCGGTGCGACGACCGCGGCCCGACGCTGCGGATCAACTCCTGCGAGCGTCTCCTCGCCCAGCCGGTCGACGGTGTGCACGCTTCCGACCACTTCGGCGTCATCGCCGACCTGGCCGGCTGAGGCAGGCCCTCGGCGCGCGTCGTACGACGGTCAGCTACTCCCCGGATCCTCAGCCGGGAAGAGGATCGGGCTGAGCAGGTACCGGGTCCGTTCGGCGGTTGCCTCGTTCGACAGCACGGGGAGGATCGCGGCGCGCATGCCCTCGATCAGCGTGGTCAGTTCGTCGGGACTCAACCAGACGGCGTGCTGACGGTAGCCGACGAGATCCTCGACGGGATCGGCCTGCTCGTGGTCGAGATACAGGTTGAATTCGGCAACCAGCACGGCCATCGCGGCAGCGAAGCCCTGCCGATGATCGTCAGCGGTCAGCGACGCGATCATCGCGGGGTCGATCGACGCCCGGTCCGCCCGCAACCGGTACAGCCGCTCCACCGCTCCGCGCACCCGGCGCTCCTCGGCCACCTCGAGCACGCCACCCTCGGCCAGCAGCTCGACGTGCCGGTAGAGCGTCGCCTTCGACACGTCCGGGATGTGTTCACCCAGCTCGGCGGTGGTCAACACGCGCCCGCCCCGCAGGGCGTGCACCACCCGGAGCCGCACCGGGTGCCCGAGCAGTTCCAACGGACCCATGGCCCGACGATCTCATGCCGTGCTACCTTTCTCAAACAGTGAGAAAGGTGAGGCGATGACCGCTGCGCAGGAGTGGGAAGTGCCGTCGTACGTCGAGGTGGAGGCGTTCGTCGAGGAAGAGGTGGAGCTCGCAGGGGCCGGCGGGACGATCAGTCTTCCGCGGGACCACGCCGGAACACCCGGCGTCGTACTGCTCAGCGGAGGCGGCCCGTTCGACCGCGACGAGACGGTCGGCCCGAACAAGCCGCTCAAGGACCTCGCCTGGGGCCTGGCCAGTCGCGGGATCGCGGTCGCCCGGTTCGACAAACTCACCCCGGGGCTGACGATGACCGAGCAGTACCTACCATCGGCGACGGCCGCAATAGATGCCCTGGGCAAGCACTGTGACCCGGCCCGGATCTTCCTGGTCGGCCACAGCATGGGCGGCCGGGTCGCCCCCGAGATCGCCCGGCGAAACCCTTCCGTGGCAGGGCTCGTCCTGCTCGCCGCCGACACCCGGCCGCTGCACGAGGCCGCCGTACGGGTCGGCCGGCATCTCGCGGCGATGGATCCCGAGACCTACCAGCCGTTGCTCGCCGTCTTCGAGCAGCAGGCCGCGGCAGTTGCCGATCCTGCCTTGTCGCCGGAGACTCCTGCCGAGCAACTGCTGTTCGGCTTCCCCGCGGCCTTCTGGCTGGAACTCCGGGAGCACGACCCCGTCGCAACCGCGTCCGCCCTCCACCTCCCCATGCTCATCCTGCAAGGCGGCCGCGACTACCAGGTCACCGTCGAGCACGACCTGGCCGACTGGCGACGCGCCCTCGAAGACCGCGCGACGATCCGCGTCCACGACAAGGACGACCACCTGTTCTTCCCCGGCGACCACTCCTCTACGCCGAGCGACTACACCAAGCCCCAGCACGTCGATCCCGTCGTGGTGGACGAGATCGCCGACTGGATCAGATCAGGTCCGCCTGCGCCTCGATCTCCTGCTGGGGGTCGAGCGGCAGCACGATCTTGAAGACCGTATTGCCGGGCTCGGACTCCACGCGCAGGTCGCCGTGGTGCTTCTTGACCACGATCCGCCAGGAGATGTCCAGGCCGAGCCCGGTGCCCTCGCCGATCGGCTTCGTGGTGAAGAACGGCTCGAAGATCCGCCGCTTGATCTCGGCCGGGATGCCCGGACCGGTGTCGCCGATCTCGACGACCGCATAGTGCCCGTCGCGCCGGGTGCGGAGCGTCAGCGTGCCGGAGCCGTTCATCGCGCCGACCGCGTTGTCGATGATGTTGGTCCAGACCTGGTTCAGCTCCGCGGCGTACGCCGGGATCGCGGGCAGCTCGGGGTCGAAGTCCTTGACCACCTGAATGCCCTGCAGCTTGCCCGACATCATCACCAGCGTGGACTTCAGCAGCTCGCGCAGATCCACCACCTGGAACGGCGCCCGGTCGATCTGCGAGTACTGCTTCGCCGCCCCGACCAGGGTCGAGATCCGGGTCACCGAGTCGTCGATCTCGTTCATCAGCGACTCGGTGTCGACCGTGTACATCAGCCAGCGGACAGCGCCTTCGAGGTAGTCCGGGCCGACCGCGGTCAGCACGTTCTCCATCCAGGGCACGTCCAGCCCGGCCGCGGCCAGCACCGGCGCGACGTCCCAGCTGGCCCGTACGTCGTGGTCGTCCAGCCAGTCCGCCAGGGTGTCCTCGAGATCGGACAGCTCCAGCGGCGAGACCTCCTTGCCGACGGTCTTGGCCAGCCGCTCGACCGCGGCCTCCTGCAGCTCGACGATCTCGTGCAGCTTGGTCGCGTCCAGCGTGCCGTCGGCCAGCATCCCGAGCTTCGACCGCATCCCGGCCACCCGCTGCCGCAGCGTCGCCGAAGCCCGTACGGCGGCCGCCGCCGGGTTGTTCAGCTCGTGGGTCAGCCCGGCCGACAGCGAACCGAGCGCCAGCAGACGCTCCCGCTCACCCATCGTCTCGTTGGTCCGCCGCATGCCCTGGACGAACCCGTCGATCAGGTGCACCGCCATCGGGAACCACTGGTTCATCATCGTGGCCATCGTCTCGGCGGTGATCACGAAGAACGTCGACGGCTCGAGCACCCGCATGGTCGCGTTGTAGGCCTTGCGCTCGTCGGCGCCGAGGAACGCGGTCACCGCACCGGCGTACACGCCTCGCTGGGTACTGCGGTTGATCTCCACCTCCTCGCCGTGCGACAGCTTGCACATCCGCAGGCCGCCGGTCAGCAGGATGTAGCAGCAGACCGCCTCGTCGCCCTCGGTGAAGACGACACCGTCGTCGTACGCCTCGACGGTGCCCTCGCGCGCCAGCCAGGCGAGCTGCTCGTCGGTCAGGCTCTCGAACAGGAACAGCGTGCGCAGCTCGTCGATGCTGATCCGCTGCGACTCCGGCACCGTTTCGGCGCTCATCGAACCGCCTCCTTCTTCACAGCATCTCCAGGTATCGGTGCACCAAGGTCACGGCCATCGCTCCGTCGCCGACCGCCGAGGCGACCCGTTTGACCGACTCGGCCCGGACGTCGCCGGCCGCGAAGACGCCCGGCATGGACGTCTCCAGGTGGTACGGCTCGCGCTCCAGCGTCCAGCCCGCCGGCTTGCCGCGCAGGTCGGGCCCCGTCAGGACGAAGCCCCGCTCGTCGCGCTGCAGGTCGCCGGGCAGCCAGTCGGTCCGGGGTGCGGCGCCGATGAACACGAACAACCACTCCGAGTTCACCTCCCGCGTCTCTCCGGTCGAGCTGTTCTGCAGGGTCAGCACCTCGAGGTGGTCCGACCCCTTGCAGGAGACGACCTGCGTGCAGGTGTGCACCTCGATGTTGTCGATGGCGTCGATCTGGTTGATCAGGTACGACGACATGGTCGCCTCGAGCGACGGCCCTCTCACCAGCATATGCACGCGCTTGGCATGGTTGCTGAAGTAGACCGCGGCCTGGCCCGCCGAGTTCGCCCCGCCGATGATGTAGACCTCCTGGCCGGCGCAGCTCGGACCCTCGGTGGTCGCGGAGCCGTAGTAGATGCCCCGGCCGCACAGGTCCTCGACTCCTGGTGCCTGCAGCGTCCGGTACGAGACGCCGGTCGCCAGGATCACCGAGTGCGCGGAGATCTCGCTGCCGTCGGAGAACTTCAGCCGCCGGGCCGAGCCGGTCGTGTCCAGCCCGACCACCTGACGCGCGGTCAGCAGCTCGGCGCCGAACCGGACCGCCTGCCGCCGGGCCCGGTCGGTCAGCTGCGCGCCGGACACCCCGTCCGGGAAGCCCAGGTAGTTCTCGATGCGGCTGGACTGGCCGGCCTGGCCACCGGTCGCCAGCTGCTCCACCAGCACAGTCCGGAGCCCTTCGCTGGCGCCGTACACGGCCGCACCGAGTCCCGCCGGCCCACCGCCGACCACGACCAGGTCATAGAAGGCCTCGGCCGGTGAAGTGGACAGCCCGACCTTGTCGGCCAGCTCGGCCTCGGTCGGCGCGACCATCACCGTGCCGTCGGTGGTGATCACCACCGGCAGCGTCGCGCCGTCCACACCGGCGGCCTCGAGCAGCCGCTTGCTCTCGTCGTCGTCGACGCCGTACCAGCGGTAGGGCACGGCGTTGCGGGCCAGGAAGTCCCGGGCCGCGAACGACGGCGCCGACCAGCGGTGGCCGATCACCCGGGTCTCGTCGCTGGACGGCTCCGGGGTCGACTTCCACAGCTCCAGCATCGAGTCGACCACCGGGTAGAGCTTCTCCTCCGGCGGGTTCCACGGCTTGAGCAGGTAGTGGTCGAGGTCGACCACGTTGATCGCCTGGATCGCGGCGTCGGTGTCGGCGTACGCCGTCAGCAGCACCCGGCGGGCGAGCGGGAACAGGTCCATCGCCTGCTCCAGGAACTCGATCCCGGTCATCTGGGGCATCCGGTAGTCGGCCAGCAGCAGCGCGACCGGTTCGCCGCGCAGCTTCAGCTCGCGCAGCGCGTCCAGCGCCTGCATGCCGGTCTCGGCCCGGACGATCCGGTGCTCCTCGCCGTACCGGCGGCGAAGGTCACGGGCGATCGACCGGGACACCCCGGGGTCGTCGTCCACGGTGATGATCACCGGGCGGGAAGTCGACGCTGTCATGCCTCTTTCATACCAGCGCCCGGCCAACTCCGGGAGCGATTCCTCCACAGGCTGACCGGGCCCCTCGCTCCCACCGGGTCACGGCAGGGCAGCGAGGTACGGCGCGTGGCTGTTCTGGAACTCCCAGTTGTAGTACTTGTCCCAGTTGATCGACCACGTCATCAGGCCCCTGAACGACGGGCTGGCGCCGCCGCGCAGGGTGTAGCCGCCGCAGTTCTGGCCCTTGACCAGGCAGTCCAGCGCCTGGTGAACGGCCGCGGGGGCGGTGTGGCCGTTCCCGGCGCTGACGGCGGCCGGCAGGCCGAAGGCGATCTGGTCCTCGCGCAGGCCCGGGAAGGTCTGGCCGGTGGTCGAGACCGGGAAGCCGGCCTTCATCATGTCGGTCATCGCGATGTGGAAATCGGCGCCGCCCATGGTGTGGTACTGGTTGTCCAGGCCCATCACGGGTCCCGAGTTGTAGTCCTGGACGTGCAGGACGGTGAGCGCGTCGCGCAGCGCGTGGATCACCGGCAGGTACGAGCCGGTCCGGTTGTCGCCGGTGCCGTTGCCGCCGTAGAACTGGTAGCCGACCTGGACGAAGAACGTCTCCGGCGCCATCGTCAGCACGAACTTCGCGCCGTACCGGGCCTTGAGCGTCTTCAGCGCCGAGATCAGGTTCACCACGACCGGGGTGGTCGGGCTGCGGAAGTTGGTGTCGCCGGGATTCAGGTAGAGCGAGTGGCCCTCGAAGTCGACGTCCAGACCGTCCAGGCCCCAGCGGTCGATGATCGAACCGACCGAGTTCACGAAGGCGTCGCGGGCCGCCGTCGTCGTCAGCTGCACCTGGCCGTTCTGGCCTCCGATCGAGAGCAGCACCTTCTTGCCGGCGGCCTGCTTGGCCTTGATCGCGGCAAGGAACTCGGCGTCGCTCTCGACGTTCGGGCACTCCGCGACCGGGCAGCGGTTGAAGCGGATGTCTCCGGACGTCACCGAGGTCGGCTCGCCGAAGGACAGATTGATGATGTTCCACTGCGCCGGGATGTCGGCCATCCGGACGTAGCCGGAGCCGTTGGCGAAGCTGGCGTGCAGGTAGCCGATCAGCGCGTGCTTGGGCAGGCCCGTGCTGGCGCAACCGGTGGTCGTCGCACTGGCCAGACCGCTCTTGGCCGACTCGCCTTGAGTGTTGTACGCCGCCACCGAGTAGCTGTGACTGGTGCATGCGCTGAGCCCGTCGACCGTCGTACTGGTGCCGGTGACCGTCTTGACGACGCTGGAGCCCTCGTAGACGCGGTAGCCCGTCACCGTGCCGGTGGACGCTCCCCAGGTCAGGCCGATCGAGCTGTTGGTGGTGCTGGTGACAGACGGCGTACCGGGAACGCTGGGAGCGCCCTGGGTCGGCGGGTTGCCGCCGGGACCGTCCAGGCTCACGTCGTCCGCCTGGTACGCCGGCTGGCCATACCAGCCGTGCAGGTAGATCTGCGCGGAGGTCTGTGACGCCGAGGTGGTGAAGGAGACCGTCAGCTGGGTGTAGCTGGTGGCCGACGGCGTCCAGGTGGAGGCGCCGCCGGTCACGCCCAGGTAGACGTAGGAGCCGCGGACCCAGGCCGACAGCGTGTACGCCGTACTGGGCTGTACGGCGACCGTCTGGCTGCACTGGGCAGTGTCGGAGCTCGTCACTCCCCCTTGCAGAGCGTGGCTACCGGTCCGGACCGGGCTGGAGACCACTGAGCCGCCGGAGCAACTCCAGCCGCTCAGTGAGCCGCTCTCGAAGCCGGGGTTGGTCAGGATGTTGGCCGCTTGGGCTGGTGAGGCGACCACTAGTCCGCTCACGACGAGCAGAAGGACCGCAAGCATTCGGGAGCGCATGTAATAAAGTAGAGAGCTTTCAGAAGTCGCCCGTCAATGCGCCGGGGATGACGGCTAACCGACGCTGTCCGGAAGCCGACTCTTCACTGGCGGTTTTCCGTCACTGGCTACATGCAGCCAAAACCGTGTGCCGGGCGGCAAGGGTTGGCAGGATCTCGCCGACCAAGCCGCACCCTTGGAGGCATTGCGTGAACCACCTGTCCCTGCGTCGCCCGACCGCTTTGATCGCGGCCGCCGTCCTCACCTCGGCCGCGTTCGCCGCACCCGTCGGCAACGCCGCCCTGACCGACCCGTCACCCGGGTCGGCCGCTCCCGACAACCTGAGCAGCGCGCTGAGGCTGCCGAAGTTCGCACCCGGCAAGTACGTCGTGACGCTCGCCGACAAGCCGCTGGCGACCTACGCCGGTGGGGTGGCCGGCCTGAAGGCGACCAAGCCCGCCAAGGGCAAGAAGGTCGACGCCACCGGCGCCGACGCGAAGCGCTACGGCACCTACCTGCAGAGCCGGCACAACCAGGTCGCGGCCAAGGTCGGCGCGACGGCGTCCCGGCACTACACGACCGCGATCAACGCGTTCCGGGCCGACCTCACCGGCCAGCAGGCCGCGGCCCTCGCGAAGACGCCGGGTGTGCTCGCGGTGACGCCGGACCAGTTGCACAAGACGCTGGACGACAAGAAGCCCGCCGACTTCCTCAAGCTGTCCGGCAACGCCGGGGTCTGGAAGGCGCTCGGCGGCAACGCCGAAGCCGGCAAGGGCGTCGTCGTCGGCGTCGTCGACACCGGCATCTGGCCCGAGAGCGCCTCGGTGTCCGGCCCCAAGCTCGGCACCAAGCCGACCGCGGCCGACACGTACACGCCGTACCGCTCCGGCGACAGCATCGTGATGCACAAGGCCGACGGCAACGACTTCACCGGATCGTGCCAGGCCGGCGAGGACTTCACCGCCGACCTGTGCAACACCAAGCTGATCAGCGCCAAGTTCTTCGGCGACGGCTGGCTCGGCGCCACCCCGCCCGAGGCCCGTGACGACTGGGCGTCCCCGCGTGACGGTGGCGGCCACGGCACGCACACCGCGACCACCGCGGCCGGCCGGCCCGGCGTGGACGTCGCCGAGAGCGGCATCAACTTCGGCACCATCTCCGGCGTCGCGCCGGCCGCCAAGATCGCCGTCTACAAGGCGTTGTGGACCGGCAAGGACGACGTCGGCTCGGGTGGCTACACCTCCGACATCCTGGCCGCCATCGACCAGGCCGTCGCCGACGGTGTCGACGTGATCAACTACTCGGTCGGCTCGCAGTTCGAGTCCTCGCACGTCGACCCGGTGCAGCTGGCCTTCCTGTCGGCCGCCTCGGCCGGCATCTTCGTCTCGGCCGCCGGCGGCAACTCCGGCCCGTACGAGTCGTCGCTGGACAACACCTCCCCGTGGGTGACCACGGTCGCCGCCAGCACCGTCGCGCCGTACGAGTCGACTGTTGTCCTGGGCAACGGTGAGAAGTACGCCGGGCTCAGCACCAGCCTGCCCGGCTCGATCAGCAGCAAGCCGCTGGTCACCGGCGCGGCCGCCAAGACCACCGCCGCCACCGAGTACGACGGCTCGCAGTGCCTGCCGAACACGCTCGACTCCGCGCTCGTCGCCGGCAAGATCGTGGTCTGCGACCGCGGCGTCGGCGCCCGGGTCGACAAGTCGGCCGAGGTCAAGCGCGCCGGCGGTGTCGGCATGGTCCTGCTCAACCTCACCGACCAGGACATGGTCGCCGACTCGCACTCGGTCCCGACCATCCACCTGAACACCCCGGGCTCGCTGTCGGTCAAGACCTACGCCGGTACGCCGGGCGCCACCGTGCAGTTCGTCCAGGGCAACCAGACGTCGGTCAAGACGGCGTACCCGCAGATCGCCGACTTCTCCTCGCGCGGTCCGTCCCTGTCCAGCAACGGCAACCTGCTCAAGCCGGACATCGCGGCACCGGGCGTCAACGTGCTGGCCGCGGTCGCTCCGCCGTCGAACGACGGCCACAGCTTCGCCTTCTACTCGGGCACGTCGATGGCGGCTCCGCACATCGCCGGCCTGGCCGCGCTCTACCTGGCCAAGCACCCCGACTGGACGCCGATGATGGTCAAGTCGGCCCTGATGACCACCACCAGCGACGTCAAGAAGGCCGACGGCTCGGTCAACAACGACCCGTTCGCCCGTGGCGCCGGTGAGGTCCAGCCGTCGAAGATGCTCTCCCCCGGCCTGGTCTACGACTCCGGTGACGCCGACTGGCTCGGCTACCTGGAAGGCTCCGGCGTCGACACCGGGACCGGCGTACCGGCCATTGCCCCGAGCAACTACAACGCGCCGTCGATCGCGGTCGGCCAGCTGGTCGGCACGCAGACGATCACCCGCCGGGTGACCGCCGTGACCGGTGGTCTCTACCGGGCGACCGTGTCGGTGCCGGGCATGAAGGCCGTCGTCACGCCGTCGATCCTGAACCTGCAGGCCGGCCAGACCAAGACCTTCACGGTCAAGCTCACGCTGGACAGCGGCCTGTCGAACGTCTCCACCACCGGTTGGCTCACCTGGCAGGGCGCCAACACCTCGGTCCGCAGCCCGATCGTCGTCAAGCCGACGTCGGCCATCGCCCCGACGCAGGTCAAGGGTTCCGGTGCCTCCGGCAGCGCGTCCTTCGAGGCCGTCGCCGGGACGTCCGGTCTGCCGATCAAGGCGTACGGCGTGGTCTCCGCGCCGGCGGTTCCGGGCGCGGTCCCGGCCGGCGCTGCTGACGCCGACCTGCCGAACTACCCGGTCACCGTCACTGCCGCGACCAAGGCCGTGCAGTGGAACATCAAGACGGTCGACCCGGCCGGCAGCATCTGGCTGGTGCTCTACAAGGTCGTGAACGGCCAGATGCAGGCGCTGTCCTTCGAGGGCGACGGGTCCAACCAGGCCTCGGCGACGCTGTCCGCGCCGGAGCCCGGCGTGTGGGGCGTCCTCGCGATCACCCTGTCCAACCCGCCCGGCGCCGACACCACGGCGTACACGATGCAGACCAACGTGGTGACCGGCGGCGGCTCGCTCGCGGTGACGCCGTCGAGGGCGCCGCTGGCCGGCAAGCCGTTCCAGGTCACGGCGTCGTGGTCCGGGCTGCCGACCGACCAGCGCTCCACCGGGTTCGTCGAGTTCCCGAACCGCGCGGGGACTGTCGTCACGATCAACTGAGAACACACAGCAGCGGGCCCGGTCTTCTCGACCGGGCCCGTTGTGCTGTCACCGCCAGGTACTGCGGTCCGACGGACCACCAGGGATCGGCTCGAAGACCACTTCGTCCTCCGGCACTTCCGATCCTTCCTCGTCGACGAAGCCGACCGAGACCAACCCTCCGTTGTGGGTGTCCCGCCGGAGCACGGTCGGGCCATCGGCCCGCGGTACGTGCACGTCACCCCACTGCTGCAGCGCGGCCAGCACCAGCTTCAGATCCTCGCCCGCCTCGGTCAGGTGGTACGACGACCGCACGCGCTCACCCTCGTCGCGGTAGTCGCGCTTCTCCAGGATCCCGCCCTCGACCAGTGCGCTCAGCCGGCTGGTCAGGATGTTCGGGGCGATCCCCAGCACCTGCCGGAACTCCGCGAACCGGGTCGACCCGAAGTGCGCCTCGCGCACGATCAGGAAGGCCCAGCGATCGCCGACGATGTCCACCGCGCGGGCGATCGAGCAGTTCGGCACGGGCCGGACCTTGGTCTGCGGGCTCATCAGGCTTGACTCCTTACAGCGTGGACTTCTGGAGGGCCGGTACGACGCCGGCGACGGCGAGCACGATCAGGCCCAGCGAACCGATCACGATCGTGCCGAGCAGCAGCGCCGTACTCAGCCCGGACGCCGTCGCCACGATACCGAGCGCGAGCGCGATGGCGCCCTGCAAGATGTAGGCGACGAGGTAGACCGCCGCGACCGTGCCACCGCGGTGGTGGGCCGGGGCGTTGGCGTTGATCAGGCCGAGTCCGCCGGAGAACAGCAGTCCGTACGCGATGCCCGCCAGGCCCGTGGTGACCAGGAAGACCGGCAGCGAGTGCGCGTGGGCCGAGTACTCCAGCAGGGCCAAGGCGCCGAGTGTGATCACGGCGCCGACGAGGACGAGCCGGCGCGGCGGGAAGCGGCGCGCGACGATCGCGGTCACGCCGATCAGCACCGAGGTGATCGACAGGATCAGGCCGATCGTGAACACGTTCTTGGTGCCGATCAGCTGCTGCGCGATCTGGGCGCCGAGGGCCAGGAAGACGGAGCCGAACGCGTACGCCGTGGTGACGGCCGCGGCGGCGCCGGCGTACAGGGTGCGGATGCCTTGCGGTACGGCGATCGGGCGCGGGCGCCACTTGCCGCGGCTCTCGTCCTTGGTGTGGCGCGGGAGGCGCCAGACGAAGCCGAGCAGGCCGACGATCACCGCGAGCAGGACCCAGAAGTCGAGGTGCAGCGGGAGCGGCGCGTACTGGATCAGGCCGCCGCCGACGATCGTCGCGAGGGCCAGGCCGGCGGCTGTCGCCGCGGTGACGACCGACGAGGCGCGCGAGGCCTTGCCTTCGGCGCTGAACTCGACGGCTGCCGCGGTGGCCGCGGTCAGGGCCATGCCGACGCCGGCGCCCATCAGCGCGCGGCCGGCGTACACCCAGCCGACCGAAGGGGCGACCGCGAAGAGCAGGACTCCGGCGAGCATCGCGCCGACGCCGTACAGCATGGTCGCGCGGCGGCCGATGTAGTCCGAGAGCTGACCGAAGACCAGCAGGAAGGCGACCAGGACGACCGGGTAGACGGCGAAGATCGCGGTCGTGGCGGTCGGGGTCAGGTGCCAGGTCCTGGCGTAGAGCGGGTACGCCGTGGTGGGGGCCGCGCTGGTCCACAGGCTGATCGCGGCGACCGCGGCAGCGGTCCAGAAGCTGGCCCTGCGGCTGAGCGGCTTGGTTTTGCGGCGGTGCGCGACGGTGGCGGGGAGTTCGAGTGTGGTCATGCTGACTTGAACACCCTCGATAGCAAAATGCTACCCAGGCTCTGTGGTGATGTGCGCCACTCAGATCCAGCGGCGGCGGGCCGCTTGGACGCCGGCCTGGAAGCGGGTCTGCGCTCCGAGCGACTCCATCAGCGCCCGGACGCGGCGCTGCGTCGTCCGCGGACTGATCCGCAGGCGGCGGCTGATCATGTCGTCGGTCGCACCGCCGGCGAGCAGCAGCAGAATGTCGCGGTCGTGCGGCCGCAGCCCGTGGAAGTCGCCGTCGAACGGCAGCGCCGGCATCGGGATCGCCAGCGCCCAGAGCATCTCGAACGTCGCGATCAGTCCGTCCAGCAGCCCGGACGAGCGGATCAGCAGGTGCTGCTCGGACGGCGACCGCTTGGTCAGGCCGATCAGCGCGGTGTCGTCGTCGCCGACCGCCATCTTCAGCGGGATCTGCGCGAGCACCCGGCTGCGCTCCCCCGCCGCCTGCAGCTCGGGCAGCACCCCCATGATGTCCTCGCTCTCGAACACCTCGGTGCCGTAGATCGCGCGGTACCCGATGCCCGCCTTGAGGCGTTCCAGCTCCAGCGCCTGCTGGGTCGAGGGCGGTGTCACGTACGGCGGGCGGTCAAGCACCCGAACCTCGCGCTGGGCGTCCTCCTGGAGCTGCTCGTACGCCCGCAGCAGGGTCGGCCCGTCCTCGATCAGCTCCACCTGGTTGCCGGTCAGCACCGGCTTGCCGCGCGACCCCCGGAGCTCGTCGGCCACACTGCGCAGCCTGGCCAGCTGCTCGTCGAGCTCGTCCAGCGGATCGGTGCGAACCGGCGCCGGCCCCTCCACCTGTTCCTGCACCCGCCACCACTCCATATTTCGTGCACGATTCAGTTCGGACAGCTCAGAGTAGACCTCCGGCTCGACGGGCTGACAGCGTTGTCTCGTCAGAAGCCGCAGTCCAGGCACGGCCAGCACCCGCCGCAGCGGACGCACCGCCCGTCCACCCCGGGAGCCGGCAGGTACGGCAGCGGCCGGCGGGCGGGCTCTGCCGGCCGCTCGTGACGCCGCTCGGCCTGTTCGCTCGTCAGGGGCTGCTCGGTCATCGCGGACTGCTCGGTCGTCACGGACTGCTCGGTCGTCACGGGCTGGTTGGTCGCCACGGGCTGCCGGCTCGTCAGGGGCTGCTCGCTCCACCGCACCTCGGTACTGCCGTCGCGGCCGTGCCCGGCGAGCAACGCGTCCAGTCCGCCCGACCACACCGAGACAGCGGTCCCCTGCCCGCACCACCGCACGGCCACCACCCCATCCGCCCACAGCACCCCTTCCGCCACCGCGCCACCACCGTCGGACCGCACCAGCCAGAAGGCCCGCGGCGGCCCCTGCTGTGACATCCCCCGTGTCATCCCCTGCCGGTCCACACCACCAAGGATCACCACCGCCCACTTGCCCTACCAGGTGTGATCTGTGGGCTCTCCGAACAGCCCACAGCCCCCAGCTCGTCGGTGTGCTCGCTGTGCCCACTTTCTGTCGGTAGGCCCTTGTAGCGTTCCGGACACGCACCGCAACCACCGGGCGTGAGCAGTGGGGGAGGACCTGTGGCCGAGACAGCACTGGAACCGTTCGGCGTACAGCTGAGGAGGTGCCGCCAAGCAGCCGCCCTGAGCCTGCGCCAACTGGCAACCCGCGTCGGTTACGACCACAGCTACCTCTCCCAGGTGGAACGAGGCCGCCGCCCCGGCTCCGCCCACCTGGCTCGCCTGTGCGACAGAGAGCTGGCAGCAACCGGCAGCCTCACTCGGGCCTTCCACCAGCTCCACCCGGCCGAGAGCCCGTCTGCCATCACAACCGCGTCGACACCAGCCGGAGCAGGCCCTGCAGCCGGCGGCCTCACCGCCTCTTCCGGTGCGGAGCTGCTGGAGGCTGTGCGTCACAGCGTGGCCGGAGCTTTCGGACAGTCGTCGAGGAGCGCCGAATGGGCCGGCGTGACCGCTGCCTATGCGGGTGACTTCGGCACTACGCCGGCGGCCGAGCTCCTGCCCGAGCTGACCGCCGACCTCGACCTCCTGCACCGTGCGGCAGACTCCGACCTCGCGGTGCCCGCCGCCGAGCTCGCCGTACTGATCGCCCTCACGCTCACCACGCTGGGCCGATCCCGGGCCGCCGAGCGTTGGTGGCGGACGGCCCGCGCGACCGCCGACGGCTCCGGCGCGCGGTGGATCGCCAGCCAGACGAGGAGCTGGCAGGTCATCAGCAGCTCGGCCGAAACGGTCGGAGCGACACCGGCCGGCAGCTCAGCGGCGACGAGAACGGCGGGCCCGCAGCAGGTGCGCGTATCCAGCGGAGTCGGCGTGCGGCACGCAGGCACCCCTGAAGCTGCGGTGCTCTGCGCGGGCTCCTCCGCTGGTGGCGAGCTACTGGAGCTGGGCGTCGAGGCGCTCACTCTGGCCGAGCACCCCCGGGACCAGGCTCGTGCGCTGGCCGCGCAGGCTCGGCTGCTTGCCGTGCTCGGCCGACCTGAGGAGGCGCGGCAAGCGGTGCGCCTGCTGCCGGACGGGATCGACAGCTCGGGCTCCGTGTTCGGCTGGGCGTCGTACGAGCCGCCGAGCGTGGAGAGCTTCGTGCACACGGTGCTGGGCGACACGGCTTCGGCGTACGTGGCGCTGGATCGGGCGCTCGGGTTGTGCCCGGCCGAGCGACGCCGGGAGGAGGCTGAGCTTCGGCTGTTGCTGGCGGAGTGCCTGGTGCTGGACGGCGACGTGTCGACCGGGCTGGCGATGGCGATGCGGACTCTGGTCGAGCTGGAGGACCAGTGGCACAGCCCGGCGTTGTACGCCGCGGGTGGGCGGGTGCTGGCCGCCGTACAGGGCGGGGAGCTGACCAGGCCGGCGGTGCGGGACTACCGGGAGCTGCTGCGGCGCAGACCGTTCGCTGGCCGGAGTGTGGGCAGTGGGTCGAACACTGGGGAAGGGCAGGGGTAGCGTGCCGAGAGTGACGACAGCAGAAGATGCGGTGACAGTGACGGACGCGTGGGACTTCCAGCTGGAGCTGCGGAGCGATCCCGCCAGTGCAGCGGCTCGTGCGGCGGTGCTGGACAAGCCCGGCTTCGGTCAGGCCTTCACCGACCACATGGTGGTGGCGAACTGGTCGGCCGACCGCGGCTGGTTCGACCAGAAGGTGACGGCGTACGCACCGCTCAAGGTGAGCCCGGCGGCCGCCGTACTGCACTACGCGCAGGAGATCTTCGAGGGACTGAAGGCGTACCGGCACGAGGACGGCTCGGTCTGGTCGTTCCGGCCCGAGCTCAACGCGGCCCGCTTCCGCCGGAGCGCGCGGCGGCTCGCACTGCCACAGGTGGAGGAGCAGGACTTCCTTGCCGCGCTGCGCGCGCTGCTGACCGTCGACGAGGCATGGGTGCCGGAGACCGGCTCCGGTGAGAGCAGCCTCTACCTGCGGCCGTACATGATCGCCACCGAGGCGGCGCTGAGCGTGCGCCCGGCCAACGAGGTGCTGTTCGGTGTGATCGCCTCACCGGCCGGCGCGTACTTCGAGACCGGCCCGAAGCCGGTGTCGATCTGGCTGACCACCTCGTCGATCCGCGCGACTCCCGGAGGGACGGGCGCGGCCAAGTGCGGCGGGAACTACGCCGCCAGCCTGGCCGCGCTGGCCGAGGCCGTCGCCAACGGCTGCGACCAGGTCGCCTTCGTCGACGCCGTCGAGCGGCGCTGGCTGGAGGAGATCGGCAGCATGAACCTGTTCTTCGTGCAGGCCGACGGCACGATCGTCACGCCCGAGCTGTCCGGCTCGATCCTCGAGGGCGTCACCCGGACGTCGGTGATCGACCTCGCCCGCGACCTCGGCCACACCGTCCTCGAGCGCCGCGTCTCCGCCGACGAGTGGCGCGACGGCGTCCGCTCCGGCGACATCACCGAGGTCTTCGCCTCCGGTACGGCGGCCGTCATCACCCCGATCGGCCGCCTCGCCTGGCCCGACGGCGACGTCGTCATCGGCGACCACACCGTCGACCACGGCGTCGGCCCGACCACCGCCACCCTCCGCAAGACACTGCTCGACCTCCAGTACGGCCGCATCCCCGACGACCACAACTGGCTGACCAGGCTGGTCTGAGCAAGCCCGCCTGGTCTGAGCCCGCCTGATCTGAGTCCGCCCGCCTGGTCTGAGTCCGCGCCGGTCGAGAGGCGGGCTCGGACCACGGCTCGGAGGTCAAGGCCACGGGCCGGATCCAGGGACCTTGAACAGGAAGCGGGACCCTTGAACAGGCTATTTGGTGTTCACGGTCCCCGGTGGGTGTGCAAGGTCCCGGCCGGACGACGCGGTGGGCGGCGCGGGCGAGCCGAGGCGACCCGGGGCGAGCCGGGGCGGGGCGGGGCGGGGCGAGCCGAGGCGGGGCGAGGCGAGGCGGGGCGAGGCGGGGCGAGGCGTCGTACCGGGGGTCGCGGATGGCGGGACTGTCGTGCGGTCGGGGAGACAGACGACTGCAGGGCGAGCGCCCGATCACCTGTGGGCCGGTTCGGAGGCCAGGGTCGGTTGGGGTGTGAGGTCAGGCCCTGAACCGATGCCCTGCTGGTCGGGGGTCAGTGCGGCGTACCGGTCGGGGCCGTCGTCGAACTGGTCCTGGACCGCGGCGGTCAGGAGCTCGATCTCACGGTCGAGGGCCGGCTGCCGGTCCGGTGGTGCCACGGTCTTCAGGTCGTGGAGAGCGGCGAACAACCGGCGTGGGATCTGCGGTGAGGAAGCACCGGCCAGGCGGAGTTCGTCGAAGACGAGCCGTACGTAGCCTTCCCAGCTCATCACGCGTTCGACGAGCCGGACTTCGCCTGCTGCGTCCCGGTGCTGACCGGTGGGGAAAGGCCGGATCGCCAGCTGGCGCAGGCTGTCGTGCAGGCGGTCGATCACCATGACGGCGGTGCTGGGGTCGCTGAACGGCTGGGCGATCCCGCGCTCGGCGATGTCGACGAGCTTGCGGAAGCCGTACGCCGGGTCGTCGCCGTGGGTGCGTTCGGCCGCGAGGACGACGAGCTCGACCAGGTGCGCGTGGTCCAGGCGTACAGGTTCTCCGTGGATCCGGAGCAGCGGTGCACCGACGGGCACGAAGTCGCCCATCATCGGGACCAGTTCGAGCACGCACCCGGCCTCGCGAGCGGCGGCGACCAGCGCGGGGCGGTCGAGGTCGACCACGATTCCAGGCTCCGGGCACACGACGACGTCCCCCGCGCTCGACGCGACGTCGTCGGCCGGGTAGAGCCGGTCGATCTGTTCGTGGAGGTGGTCGCCGACCAGGTCGATCAGGCCGGCGGCCCGCAACGAGTTGCCGGCGTGGTGGATGTAGAGGAACAAGGCGGCGATGCTCGCCAGCATGAGCAGGTAGGCCACCAGTACGGTCAGGCCGGGGACGGAGCCGTCGCCCACGGCGTTCAGTTCCCGCTGGGCGAGCATGGCGAAGGTGAACGTGGAGGCGAACAGCCCGTACGCCAGCTGGCTGGCGCGGTCCTGCAGCAGGGCCCGTACGATCCGCGGCGAGAACTGGCCCATGGCCAGCTGCACGGCCACCGTGGTGACGGTCAGGACGAGCGTGGTCAGCGTGACCATGGCCGACGCGATCGTACTGAGGATCGACGACACCGCGTCGGGCTTACCGGTAATGCTGGTCGGCACGAGCTGGTCGTCGAAGGCCCGGTCGACGGCCACGGTGATCAGCGACAGGGCGATCGCGCCGAGGACGCACAGCAGGGGAACGATCCAGAGCTCGGCTCGCAGGCGGTGACGGGCACGCAACGACGGCATCGTCGACTCCTCTCGCAGTGAGCCGCGCGCCCTCGTCGCCAGGCGACGGCCTGCTTCGTGGTGTTGTGCTGCAGCAGGGGATGACGCCTGGTACCCACCGAACGCGCCGACATGCAGGACCGCCGGCCTCTTGCGCGGTTGCCGGCCACGCCGGGTGGCGCGGTGCCGGATGTCCGTCGGGGCGGTTAGGTTGAGTTCATGGCGGAGTCCTCAGCGGGGTCCACGGGTGCGGCCAGGAAGAAGGCTGCCAAGAGCAAGTCGCCGGCGATCGAGCTCGAGGTCGGGGAGCGCATCGTCCGGATCTCGAATCCGGACCGGGTGTACTTCCCGGCGCGGGGTGAGACCAAGCTCGACCTGGTGAAGTACTACCTGTCGGTCGGGGACGGGATCGTGCGCGCGCTGCGGGAGCGGCCGTGCATGCTGCACCGGTTCCCCGACGGCGTGGCCGGCGAGAAGGTGCACCAGAAGCGGTTGCCGAACGGCGCTCCGGACTGGATGGAGACCGTGCGGGTGAAGTTCCCGCGCTACAACCGGACCGCCGACGAGCTGTGCGTCACCGAGGTCGCGCACGTCGCCTGGGCGGTGCAGATGTCGACGGTCGAGTTCCACCCGTGGAACAGCCGGCGCGCCGACACCGAGAAGCCCGACGAGTGGCGGATCGACCTCGACCCGATGCCGGACTGCCCGTTCGACCGGGTCCGCCGGGTCGCGCACGTCACCCACGAGCTGCTCGACGAGCTCGGCGCGGTCGGCTACCCGAAGACCTCCGGCGGTTCCGGCCTGCACGTCTACGTCCGGATCAAGCCCGAGCACGGTTTCACCGACGTACGGCGGGCCGCGCTCGCGTTCGCCCGTGAGGTCGAGCGGCGCGCGCCGGACGACGTCACCACCACCTGGTGGCGCAAGGACCGCGACCCTTCCAAGCTCTTCGTGGACTTCAACCAGAACGCGAGAGACCACACGATCGCCGCGGCGTACTCGGTCCGCGGCAACCCCGAGGGCACCGTCTCGACCCCCATCCGCTGGGACGAGATCGACGACGTCGAGCCGCGCGAGTTCACCATTGCCACCGTTCCCGCGCGGTTCGCCGAGCTCGGTGATCTGCACGAGACGATCGACGACAACCCGTACACGCTCGACACGCTGCTGGAGTGGGCCGACCGCGACGAGCGCGAAGGCGCGGAGGAACCGCCTCCGCCGGAGGAGTAGTCGCACCGCCCTCTCCCCAGGAACTGTGGATGGAGTGGGGAAGAGGGCGCGCCGGGCCCTTGCTGCGGTCGGCTGCTGGGGTCCTCCGGGTCAGCTCCCCGCGAACCCGTGATGAAGCAGGTCGGTCAGTAGCTCGATCGCCTCGTCGTCGGCGATCGTGCGCCCGTCGGCGGCGTTGACGACCAGCCACTGGTAGGCGAAGCCCTCCATCAGCGCGTTCATCGCCGAGATGTGCAGCGTCGGGTCCGCCGGCGGCGTCGGCAGGTGGGCGAAGTGCTCGACCATGTGGGCGTCGTCGTCGGCCATGATCTGCTGCAGCCGGCTGCCGAGCGCCGGGTCGACCATCGACGCCTGCTTCAGCGCGACCATCTCCGGCAGGTGCTGCTGGTAGAACCGCCAGAACATCGCCACGTGCCAGCGGATCGCCGCCCGGTCGCTGAAGTCGGCGGAGTGTTCCGCATCCTCGAGTACGACGTCGTCGGCCTCGGCGAGCATGTCGGTGAGCAGCGCCTCGAGCAGCTCTTCCTTGCCGGCGAAGTGGTTGTAGAACGAGCCGGTCGCCCGCCCGGCCGCCGCGGTGATGTCGGTGATCTTCGTGTTCAGATACCCGCGCTCGGCGAACACCTCGCGCGCGGCCTGCTTCAGCGCGGCCTCGGTCCCGGCCGCTTTCGCCTGGCGACTTCCGGTCAGCACCACGACCACCTCCTTGACAGCGAAGCCTAGCGACGTACAAACTGAATATAGATTCAGTGAATCACGATTCAGTGAAATGGAGAAGACGATGAGCGTACTGATCGCCGGCGCCGGACCGACCGGGCTGACCCTGGCCATCGACCTGGCCCGCCGCGGAGTCGCGGTCCGCCTGGTCGAGCAGGCCACGGAGTACTTCGAGGGATCCCGCGGCGACGGCCTCCAGCCGCGCACGCTGGAGGTGTTCGAGGACCTCGGCGTGCTCGACGAGGTGCTGGCCCAAAGCCTCGAGATGCCGCCGCTGAAGGTGATCATCGACGGCCGCTTCGTCCAGGAACGCCGGATGGGCGCGATCGTCGAGGCCACGCCCGACTCGCCTTACCCGAACGGCCGGGGGCTCGGGCAGTCACGGACCGAGGCGATCCTGCGCGACAAGCTCGCGTCGTACGGCGTACAGGTCGAACTCGGCACCGGTCTCGAGACCTTCACCCAGACCCCGGAGGCCGTGACCGCCCGGCTGTCCACCGGCGAGACGGTGACCGTCGACTACCTGGTCGGCGCCGACGGCGGCCGCAGCACGGTCCGCAAGACGCTCGGCATCCCGTTCGTCGGCACCACCGACGAGTCGATCCGGATGCTGCTCGGCGACGTCGCGGCCGACGGGCTCGACCACGACTTCGGGTACTGGTTCGCCCAGGGCAGCAACCCGATGAGCGGCATCGTCATGACTCCGCTGTCCGGCGGCGACCAGTTCCAGTTCGGTACGCCGCTCGACGACGAGCAGGTCGACCCGACCCTGGAAACCCTGCAGGAGCTGGTCGACCGGTACGCCGGCCCCGGGGTCGCGAAGCTCCGCGATCTGACCTGGTCGACGATCTGGCGGCCGAACATCCGGCTGGCCGAGCGGTTCCGCGACGGGCGTGTGTTCCTGGCCGGCGACGCCGCCCACGTGCACCCGCCGACCGGCGGCCAGGGCCTCAACACCGGCGTCCAGGACGCGTACAACCTCGGCTGGAAACTTGCCAGCGGCAACGAGGAGCTGCTCACGTCGTACGAGACCGAACGCCGGACCAACGCCGAGCGGGTGCTCGGGATCAGCACCGGCCTGCTGAAGAAGTACCAGGACGGCGACGAGCGCGCCCACGAACGCGGCCGGGACACCCGGCAGCTCGACATCACCTACCGCGACCTGGACGGCACCGCCGTCCTGACCACCGGCGACCGCGCACCGGACTCACCGCTTGTCGACGCCCAGGGCAACAAAACAAGGCTCTTCGAGCTCTACCAGGGTCCGCACGAGACCCTGCTCCGCTTCAGCCCGACCGGCCCCTCCGACCATCCCCACGCGGTCGACATCGCCCGCGAGGCCCCGACCGCCAAGGCCTACACCTCACCCGAAGCCTTCACCTACTACGACGCCCACGACGGCGACGAGCTGCTGATCCGCCCGGACGGCTACGTCGGCCGGGTTCAGCGCGTCCTACGATGACCGGGTGCACTTCACGGAGTACCACACGCGGCTCGCGGCGTACGCGCTGATCGTCGACGACACCGAGCGGGTCCTGCTCACCTGGTACAACGGCAGCGGTCGCGGCGAGGCGTGCTGGTCCCTGCCCGGCGGTGGAGTCGAGTACGACGAGACCGTCGAGGAGGCGGTCGTCCGCGAGGCCCTCGAGGAGACCGGGTACGACGTGGTCCTGCACGAGCCGTTGGCGGTGCACTCGTTCACCGGCCCCGCCGAGCCGGACCGGCCGCTGCCGTTCAAGTCGGTGCGTATCGTCTATCGCGCCACCGTCGTCGGCGGGAGCCTCGGCACCCTCGAGGTAGGCGGCACGACGGACTACGCGGAATGGGTCGCCGTGGACGACCTCGAAGGTCCCCGCGCGGACATCGTCGATGTCGCCCTCGCGGCTTGGCGAGGTCAGCGCGCCCGGTAACGTCGCATCGCGTGGTGCAGCGTCTGGTTGACGACGCCGGGCAGCGTCAGTTCCCACTCCCCCAGCGTCTCGACCACGTCGCCGCCGGTGCCGAGCTTCCACCGCAGCAGCCCGAACTCGCGCCGCTCCGGATCGAGGCAGTCCGAGATCCCGCGCATGTCGTAGTACGCGGCGCCGTGCTTGAACGCGTCCTGCATCATCCGCCACTGCAGCGCGTGGCTCGGCCGGACATCGCGCCGATGGCTCGCCGACGCGCCCGTCTGGTACCAGACCCGGCGCCCGACCACGTTCATCGTGTGCGCGGCCAGCACTTCCCCCTCGTACGACGCAAGGTACAACCGCATCCGCCCGTCGGCCTCGGCGTTCAGCGCCCGGTACTGGCGCTCGTAGTAGCCGAGTGACCGCCCCAGCCGGAAGCCGTTGCGCTGCTCGGTGGTCTGCAGCAACGTGTAGAACGTCGGCAGATCGCCGGCGTCACCGATCCGGGTCTCGATGCCGGAACGCACCGATTTCTTGAGGTTTCGCTGCCACTCGCTGTTCATCGCGGTGAGGACCCCGTCCAGCGAGGGCAACGGAACATGGAAGACGTACCGCGGCTGAGCATCTCCGCCGTCCGCGCACCGGGTCCACCCGAGCGACCGCAGGCGATCGGTCACCGACGACCCGACGGGCTCGACCAGATCCGGCAGGACGTCGCCGATCCGCAGCGACGGTCCCGCTGCGGCCTTCAGCGTCGAAGCTTTCCACCGCCGCAAGTCAGGCGGCGGACCGACCCGTACGGCGAATGCGCCCGCCTCGACAAGGTGCTCGACCAGCGGCGTGAGCCACCGCTCCAGCGACGCGTCGGTCCAGTCGATGTCCGGCCCTTCGGGCAGGTAGGCGAAGTAGCGCTTCAAGCCCGGCACGGACCGGTAGAGCACGAGCGCCGTACCGACGATCTCGTGGTCGGCGTCGCGCCAGGCCAGCAACTCCGGCCGCCAGTCGGGCTTCACCTGCGCCCACGACGGGTTCTGCAGAAAACTCCGGCCGCCGTACAGCTCGCCGGCGGCCAGGTACGTCACCGTGTCGACGGCGCCCACCGTCAGCCGGGTTTGTCGAGTCGGACTCAGAGTCGTGGCCAGCACAATGCACCCCCGGGGTCGATGTGATCGGCATCCCTTGTACACAAAGACGTTCGCACCGGTCCGAAAAGTTCTGTGCGTCGTCAACTGTTCAACGCCGCGAACCAACCGGAGTGTCACAGATCAACTGAGCCGGGTGATCCGATCCTCGATCCGGAACCGCACCCCGTCGGCCGCGGCCAGGTAGACGTCCTGGTCGAGCAGGTTGCCGTCGAGCCGCAGCAGCCCGCGGGGACTGCTGTAGAACTGGCCGCTGCCCATCGCCGCGACGTCCGCGATCGCGACCGATCCGGCGACCTCGCCGAGCCGGGCCAGGAACTGGATCGCTTCGTAGCACGACTCGCCGACCGCGTTCAGAGCCGGAGCCCAGGCTCCGAACCGTGCGTAGTAGTCGCGCGCGAACTCGCTGCTCTCGACCGTCGCCATGCCGTCGAAGTACGCCGCCGCGGCGTACAGGCCGTGGTTCGCGCCGGCACCGGCGCCGAGCAAGGTGTTCTCCTCGACGGCCGGGCTCAGGCGGACGAGCCGCTCGCTCAGCCCGGCCCGCGCGAACTGCCGGCTGAAGTGCACCGCGTCCTGACCCATCAGCAGCATGATCACGCCGTCCGCCGTACTGCGGTCGATCGCGCGGAGCACGGCGCTGAAGTCCGTCGTCCCGAGCGGGACGTACGACGTACCGATGATCTCCGATCCCGAACCCCGCAAGGCCGAAGTCGCCACTCCGCCGGTGACCCGGGGATAGACGTAGTCGTTGCCGACCACCACCCAACGCCGGACGCCGTGCTGGTCGCGCAACCAATGGGCCGCGGGCAACAACTGGTTGACCGGGCGTTCGCCGAGCATGAAGACGCCCGGCGTGTCGTCGCGCCCCTCGTGCATCGCCGCGAACGCGTAGACGACCCGCCGGCCGATCCGCTGCGTGAGGGCGACCCGCACCGCGGAGATGTGCCAGCCGGCGACGGCGTCGACTCGGCCGGAGTCGACCAGCCGGCCGACTTCCTCGGCGACCACGGCGGGCGCGCGGCCGGCGTCGACGTGGACCAGCTCGACCTGACGGCCCGCGATCCCGTTGCGCGCGTTGAGCTGCTCGACGGCGAGCTGACCGCAGGCCAGGCAGGACGGGCCGTAGATCCCGGTCGGCCCTTGCCGCGGCACGACGAAGGCGATCGAGATCACCTCCGCGGCCCCTGGCATGCCGACCAGTGTGGTCCAACGGGCACCGGTTTTCCGAGCGCTGCGTTATATTCACCGCACCGTGAGACGGTGGGCGCCGTCGTACCGGCTACCGGGGAGGACCATGTCGACCAGCCTGCTCCTCCTGCTCAAGCAGGCCGAGCGCCGGATCGAGCTCGGGCTGCTGCCGGAGCTGGACGAGTTCGAGCTGACGATCGAGCAGTGGCGGGTGATGTCCGCGCTGCACGAGGAGCCGGGCCTGCCGATGACGACGCTCGCCGAGGCCGCCGTCCTGCCGCCCGCGAGCCTGACCCGGCACGTCGACAAGCTGGTCGAGCGCGGGCTGGTGCTGCGCCGGGTCCATCCCGAGGACAAGCGCCGGGTGGTCACTGCGCTCTCCCCGGTCGGCGCGACCGTGGCCGAACGCTTGCGCGCCGCCGAGCTCCGGGTGGAGCGCGCCCTGACCGTCGACGGTTTACTTCCAGATGGAAATACAAGAACGTAGCGGTTGCGTCATCTGCCGGTAACAGACGGTTCCTAGGTTCCTTCCATTCGGGTGCATCGACTGCACCACCCGCCTGAAGGTGCCCGCCAGGAGTTCGTGATGACCGTGGAACCCTCGCTCGACCAGCGCACTGACCCACCCGCTCCCAGTACGGCGACCCGCGAGACGCTCGAGGACTACACGCTGCGGTTCGCGCCGCGCAGCTACCGCAAGTGGTCGACCGGCGTGGTCGGCGTCTCCGCGCTCGGCGGCATCGCCTACCTGGCCGACTTCGCGATCGGCGCGAACATCGGCATCTCCTACGGCACCACGAACGCGCTGTGGGGAATCGCGATCTTCGCCGTGGTGATCTTCGCGACCGGTCTGCCACTGGCCTACTACGCGGCGCGGTACAACGTCGACCTCGACCTGATCACGCGCGGCAGCGGCTTCGGGTACTACGGGTCGGTGGTGACGAACGTGATCTTCGCGTCGTTCACGTTCATCTTCTTCGCCCTCGAGGGCTCGATCATGGCCCAGGGCCTCGAGCTCGGGCTCGGCGTCCCGCTCTGGCTCGGGTACGCCGTCTCGACGCTGGTGATCTTCCCGCTGGTGATCTACGGGATGAAGGTGCTGTCCACGCTGCAGGTCTGGACGACGCCGCTGTGGCTGGTGCTGATGGTGCTGCCGTTCGGGTACCTGGTCGTGTCGCACCCCGAGTCCGTGTCGTCGTTCTTCGACTACCAGGGCGAGAACGGGCAGGGCGCGACCGACGTCGGCTCGATGCTGCTCGCCGCCGGGGTCTGCCTGTCGCTGATCGCACAGATCGCCGAGCAGATCGACTACCTGCGGTTCATGCCGCCGAAGACCCCGGAGAACTCACGCCGCTGGTGGTCGGCGGTGCTGCTGGCCGGACCCGGCTGGGTGATCTTCGGCGCGCTGAAGCAGGCGATCGGGCTGTTCCTGGCCGTCTACCTGATCGCGAACGTCGCCGACGGCGCGTCGGTCGCGAACGAGCCGGTGCACCAGTTCCTGGAGATCTACAACGGCTTCCTGCCGGGCTGGCTGGCGATGACGCTCGCCGTCGTACTGGTGGTGATCAGCCAGATCAAGATCAACGTCACCAACGCGTACTCCGGCTCGCTGGCCTGGACGAACTCCTACACGCGGCTGACCCGGCACTACCCCGGCCGGCTGGTCTTCCTCGGCCTCAACCTGGTGATCGCGCTGGTGCTGATGGAGGCGAACATGTTCGACTTCCTCAACACCATCCTCGGCTTCTACGCCAACTGCGGGATGGCCTGGATCGTGGTCGTTGCCTCCGACATCGTCTTCAACAAGTACCTGCTGAAGCTGTCGCCGCTGCGGCCGGAGTTCCGGCGCGGCATGCTGTACGCCGTCAACCCGGTCGGCTTCGTCTCGATGACGGTCGCGGCGGGGGTGTCGATCCTGGTCTTCTTCGGGGGCCTGGGGCCGGTCCTGAAGCCCTACTCGCCGCTGGTCGCGATCGGGCTGGCGCTCGTGCTGCCGCCGGTGCTGGCGGTGGCGACTCGCGGCCGGTACTACCTGCGTCGTACCGACGACGGGATCGACCTCCCGATGTTCGACGAGCACGGCAACCCGTCGGGCGCCGTACTGACCTGCCACGTCTGCCGGCAGGACTACGAGCGGCCCGACATGGCCGCGTGCGCGACCCACTCGGCGTACGTGTGCTCGCTGTGCCTGAGCACCGACAAGGTCGCCGACCACGTGCTGCCCGCGTCATGAACTTCACCCCCAGCGAGGTCGAGAAGCTCCTGCTGTCGGTCGCGGGCATGGTCGCCCGCGACCGGCTGGCCCGGGGTGTCCCGCTCAATCACCCCGAGGCCGTGGCCTTGCTCAGTACCTGGGTGATCGAACGGGCTCGTGAAGGAGCGCTGGTCGCCGAACTGATGGAGAGCGGGCGGACGGTGCTCTCGCGCGACGACGTGATGGAGGGCGTCGCCGACCTTCTCCACGACGTCCAGGTGGAGGCGACTTTCCCGGACGGCCGCAAGCTCGTGACCATTCACCACCCGATCATCTGAGGAGCTTCCCGTGTCCACTGAAGGCCCTGGTGCCATCCGGGTTGCCCCCGGCACGATCGAACTGAACGCCGACCGTACGCCGTCCGAACGGCTGCGGCTGGTGATCCTCAACACCGGCGATCGTCCCGTGCAGATCGGCTCGCACCTGCACCTGCCCGACGCCAACTCGGCGCTCGCCTTCGACCGCGAGGCCGCCGACGGCTTCCGGCTCGATCTTCCGGCCGGAACCTCCCAGCGCTTCGAGCCTGGGGCGTCCCGCGAGGTCGCCGCGGTCGCGCTGCGCGGGCGGCGCGTCGTACCGGGTCTGCAGGTCAAGCATGGTTGAGATCTCGCGTGCGGCGTACGCCGCTTTGTACGGACCGACCGTCGGCGATCAGGTGCGACTGGGTGACACCGATCTGTGGGTGGAGGTGGAACGGGACCTGACGGTCGGCGGTGAAGAAGTGGTGTTCGGCGGTGGGAAGTCGATTCGCGAGTCGATGGGTCAGGGGACGACGACGCGGGCCGAAGGTGCGCCCGACACGGTGATCACGAACGTGCTGGTGGTCGACTGGTGGGGCATCGTGCGCGCCGACGTCGGAATCCGGGACGGTCGGATTGTCGCCCTCGGCAAGGCGGGGAACCCGGACATTGCCGACGGCATCCACCCGGACCTGCGGATCGGTCCGTCGACGGACGTGATCGCGGGCGAAGGCCGGATCCTCACCGCCGGTGGGATCGACTCGCACGTCCATCTGCTGTCGCCGTCGCAGCTGCACGAGGCGAGCGCGTCGGGGATCACCACGATCGTCGGCGGTGGGACCGGGCCGAGCGAAGGGTCGAAGGCGACCACTGTCACTCCAGGCGCCTGGCACCTTCAGCAGTTGCACCGGGCTCTCGACGACTTCCCGCTGAACGTGCTGCTGCTCGGCAAAGGAAACACCGTCAGCGCCGAGGGACTTGCCGAACAGGCGCTGGCGGGCGCGGCCGGTTACAAGGTCCATGAGGACTGGGGCTCGACCCCCGCGGCGATCAACGCGGCTCTGCAGGCCGCCGACGACTGGGGCCTGCAGGTCGCCTTGCACGCGGACTCGCTGAACGAGGCCGGCTTCGTCGAGTCCACGCTGGGCGCGATCGCCGGTCGGTCGATCCACGCGTTCCACGTCGAAGGTGCCGGTGGTGGGCATGCGCCCGACATCCTCTCCATCGCGGCGTACCCGCACGTCATCCCCGGCTCGACGAACCCGACGCTGCCGCACACCGTCAACACCGTCGCCGAGCATCTGGACATGCTCATGGTCTGCCACCATCTCAACCCGGAGGTGCCCGAGGACCTCGCCTTCGCCGAGTCCCGGATTCGCGCGACCACGATCGCGGCGGAGGACGTCCTGCACGATCTGGGTGCGCTGTCGATCACCTCGTCGGACGCGCAGGCGATGGGGCGCATCGGTGAGGTGATCACGCGGACGTGGCAGGTCGCCCACGTGATGAAGCACCGTCGAGGACGGCTGGACCTCGGTGCGCCCGCCGACAACGATCGGGTCCGGCGGTACGTCGCCAAGTACACGATCAATCCGGCAATCGCCCATGGCATCGACCACCTGGTGGGGTCGGTGGAACCCGGCAAGCTGGCTGACCTGACTTTGTGGGAGCCCGCGTTCTTCGGGGTCCGGCCCGCCCTGGTGATCAAGGGCGGGACGATCGCGTGGGCCGCGCTCGGCGATCCGAACGCCTCGATCCCAACGCCGCAGCCGGTGCTGATGCGGCCGGCCTTCGGGGACGCGATCGGCGCGCGGACGTCGTACTCGTTCGTCGCTCCGGCGGCGCTCGAGAACGGCCTGGCCGAGCGCCTCGAGCTGCGGCGCGAACTGCTCGCCGTCCGCCCGACGCGCGACGTCGGCAAGGCGCAGATGAAGAACAACGACGCGTTGCCGTCGATCGAGATCGATCCGGAGACGTTCGCGATCACCGTCGACGGCGACCTGATCGAGCCGGCGCCGGCCGATCGGTTGCCCCTCGCCCAGCTGTACCAGATGTTCTGATGGGCTCCCCCGAGCTCGTCGCGATGATGCTGGCCGACGCGCGACTTCCCACCGGCGGTCATACCCAGTCCGCCGGCTTGGAGCCCGCGGTTCGCGCCGGACTGGGGGCTGACGGCAACAAGCTGGCCGAGGTCGAGCAGTACGCGCGAGACCGGCTGCGCACGGTGACGCGCGTGGAGGCCGGCACGGCGGTGGTCGCTCGTCAGCTGACCGAAGAACTTGCCGCTCTGGAACACGCCTGGGCGGCCCGCGTTCCCAGCCAGGCACTTCGCGAGGTTTCGCGACGCCAGGGCCGTGCGTACCTTCGACTGGCCGGCCGGGTCTGGCCGCAAGTGCTGCATCATCTGCAAGCTGACGCTGAAGTGCCGCGACCGATCGTCGTCGGCGTAGTTGCCGCGGTCAACGGGTTGTCCGCAGCGCAGACCGCCCGACTGGTCGCGTACGACGACGCGCAGACTGTCGTCGCGGCGTCGCTCAAGCTGCTGCCGGTCGATCCGCTCGACGCGGCGTGCTGGTTGGCCGCGGTACACCCCGACATCGAGGACCTGGTCGCCGACGTGGCCGGGCTGACGCGGGCGGCCGACGTACCGGCGTACGGGGCTCCGCTGATCGACGTGTTCGCTCAGAACCACTCCATCGAGAGAATGAGGTTGTTCCATGCCTGAGTCCAGCAGGTCGTTCCGGCTCGGTGTCGCGGGACCGGTCGGTACCGGGAAGAGCTCGCTGATCGCCACCGTCTGTCGCGAGCTCGCCGCCGAGCTGCGGCTCGGCGTGATCACCAACGACATCTACACCGACGAGGACGCGCGGCTGCTGCGCTCGGCCGGGGTGCTCGACGCCGAACGGATCCGCGCGGTTGAGACCGGCGCCTGCCCGCACACCGCGATCCGCGACGACGTCACCCCGAACCTGATCGCCGTCGAGGACCTCGAACGCGACTTCGCCCCGCTCGACGTCGTCCTGGTCGAGTCCGGCGGCGACAACCTGACCGCGACGTTCTCCCCCGCGCTCGTCGACGCCCAGATCTTCGTCCTGGATGTCGCGGGCGGTGGGGATGTCGCCCGCAAGGGCGGACCGGGGATCGCGCGCGCCGATCTGCTGGTGGTCAACAAGACGGATCTGGCGCCGTACGTCGGGGTGGACGTTCCCCAGATGGTCGCCGACGCGGAGGCCGCGCGCGCCGGGAAGCCGGTGCTGGCGCTGTCACGCACCGACCCAGAGTCGGTCGCCGAGCTGAAGCGCTGGGTGCTGGAGATGGCGGCGACGGTGCGTGGGGGTGGACATGTGCCGGTCGATCCGGGCCCGATGGCGCCGCACTCGCACGTGGGCGAAGACGGCGAGGTCCTCACCCACGTGCACAGCACGAGCGGCGCGCACGCCGATGCCGATGCGGGCGTTGGGTTGCATGCTCACTCGCATTGAGGTTGCTGCCGATCCGGTGCGGGATCGGTGTGTGCTGCGGACCGGCGACCTCTCCCCCCGGCGGTTGCCGGCGCCGTACGGCGTGGTGCGGGTCGCGCTGGTTGCCGCAGGTGCGTTGCTTCTTGCCGGGGACGAGGTGCGGATCGAGGTGGTTGCCCACGGCAAGCTCCGGCTGGAGATCGTGGAGACCGCCGGCACTGTTGCGTATGCGATGCGAGGTGGGTCGGCTCGGTGGAACGTGGACGTCACACTGACGGACGGCGCCGAGCTGAGCTGGCACGGGGAGCCGTTCGTCGTCGCCGAGGGGGCTGATGTCGAGCGGTCGACTTCGGTCACGCTGGGCGAGGGCTGCCGGGCGACGCTGCGGGAGTCGCTGGTTCTCGGGCGCCACGGCGAGGCGGGCGGGCGTCTGCGGACGAGGATGCGAGCAGCCACTGCCGAGCGGTGCGGCGAGCTGTTGGTGGAGGACTTGGATCTGTCGCCTGGCGTGCGCTCGGGATGGGCTGTACTGGGCGACGCTCGATGCCTCGACAGCATCACCACCCTCGGACATCGCCTCCCGGAGGCGCCGCAGACGCTGCAGCTCGAAGGCCCGGGCTCGATCGCACGCCGGTTGGTCAGCGAGCAGCACGCGAGCGACCTCGGAACGCTCTGGTCCGACGCCTAGGATCTGGGGATGCGCTCACTCGACCCGACCGCCGCCCGCCAACGCGCCGTCGAGCTGGCCGAGCGATCCGAGCGGGCGATCCTCGGCGTCACCGGCGCGCCGGCCGCCGGCAAGTCGACGTACGCCGAAAAGCTGGTCGCCGAGCTGAGCGCGGACGGGCTGAAGGTCGCGTTGGTGCCGATGGACGGGTACCACCTCGCGCAGTCCGCGCTGGAGGCGCTCGGTTTGGCGGACGTGAAGGGCGCACCCCACACGTTCGACGCTGCAGGCTTCGTCGCGTTGCTCAGACGGCTCAAACAGCGCGAGGACACCGTCTGGGCGCCGCGGTTCGACCGGCAACTGGAGGACTCGATCGCCGCCAGCATCGGAGTCGGCCCGGAGATCGACCTGATCGTCACCGAAGGCAACTACCTGTTGCTGGACCAAGCGCCCTGGACAACAGGCCGGCAACTGATCGACGAGGTCTGGTACATCGACCTACCCAACGACGTCCGCCACGCCCGCCTGGAAGCCCGCCACCGCCGCTTCGGCCGCTCCCCCGAAGAGGCCCACGCCCGCACGCACGGCTCCGACGAACGCAACGCCCAGCTGATCGCCTCCACCAAACCAGCAGCAGACGCCGTCCTCCACCTCAACTAGCTACACGTGCGTTCGATGAAGCCGGCGACGCCGTCGAGGTAGAGCTGGAGGCCGAAGTCGAAGTCCTGGTCGTCGGACTCGTCGAACGTGACGACCGGGTCGAAGACGCCGGCGTCCAGCACGCGGGCCACGGCGGGGAGGCGGCGGCGGTCGACGACCTGTTTGAGCACTGCGCCGTACTGGTTGAAGGCGGCGGGATTGTCGGTGAAGCCGGCGGCGAGGTCGACCGAGAGGCGGATCTGGCCGTGGACGTAGGTCATCAGGCCCATGACGACGCCGACCTTGCCTTCCTCGCTCAGGCCCGTGTCGGCAAGCGCACCTAGCGCCGCGTCGAACCACGCGAGGTTGCCCGGTCCGGCCGGCGGACCCGAGATCGGGATCTCGGCGTACCAGCGGTGCTGCCGCAGGGTCGTCAGCACGTTGTCGGCCCAGAAGGTCAGCCCGGTGCGCCAGTCCACACCGTCGGGCAGCGGCGACGGCTCCTCGAGCGCGGCGTCCGACATCAGCGTCAGCAGCTCGTCCTTGCTCTTCACGTGCCGGTAGAGCGCCATCGTCGAGTTGCCCAGCCGCTCGGCCACGCGCGCCATCGAGACCGCCGCGAGCCCCTCGGCGTCCGCGAGCTCGATCGCCGCGCGGGTGATGTCCTCGGTCGTCAGCGACGGCTTCGGGCCCCGGCGCGAGGCGTCCCGCAGTCCCCACATCAGCACCACGTCGGCGGGCAGCTCGCTCATCTCCACCGCCTCAGTCTAGGAACGTGTACTGCGTACCTGCTACGCTATTTAGCGTACCCAATACGCAGTAAGGGGGAAGCCATGATCGTCGAGGCCACCGGCCTGACCAAGTCGTACGGCGGCGCCGAGGTGCTGTCCCGGGTCGACCTGACCGTCCGCGAGGGCGAGGTGGTCGCCCTGCTCGGCCCGAACGGCGCCGGCAAGACCACCACCGTCCGGATCCTCACCACCCTCACCCGCCCGACCGCCGGCACCGCCACCATCGCCGGGTACGACGTCGTTCGCGCGGCGCCGAAGGTCCGCGGCGTGATCAGCCTGACCGGCCAGTACGCCGCCGTCGACGACAACCAGACCGGCCGCGAGAACCTCGTCATGGTCGGCCGCCTGATGCACCTCGGCCGCGACGCCGCCCGCCGCCGTACCAGCGAGCTGCTCGAACGCTTCGGCCTCACCACCGCGATGGACCGCCGGGTGAAGACCTACTCCGGCGGCATGCGCCGCCGCCTCGACCTGGCGATGAGCCTGATCGGCCGGCCGCGGGTGATCTTCCTGGACGAGCCGACCACCGGTCTCGACCCGGCCAGCCGGCTGACGATGTGGGAGGCGATCGGCGAGCTGGTCCGCGACGGTACGACGATCCTGCTCACCACGCAGTACCTCGAGGAGGCCGACCGCCTGGCCGACCGGATCGTGCTGCTCGACCACGGCCGGATCACCGCGGCCGGGACCGCCGACGCGTTGAAGACGCAGATCGGCGGCGAGCGGATCGAGCTGTACTTCACCGACCCGGCCGACGCGCAGCAGGCCGCGCGCACGCTCGACGGCCTCGCGGACGGCGTACTGGTCAACCTGCCGTCCGACGGTACGGCGGCGCACCTGCATGCCGTACTGGACGACCTTCGCGCGCAGGCTCTGCAGCCGGCGCGGGTCTCGTCGCACCGGCCGACGCTCGACGACGTGTTCCTCACCCTGACCGCCAAGGAGCCGGTATGAGCCACGAGGGATTCGGTGCCGCGGTGAGCGACACCGTGACGATGATCGACCGGAGCGTCCGGCTGAGCCGGCGCAACGTGGACACCCTGTTCGTGTCGATCCTGCTGCCGTTGCTGATGATGACGCTGTTCGTCTACGTGTTCGGCGGCGCGATCGAGACCGGTACGGCGTACATCAACTACGTGGTGCCCGGGATCCTGCTGCTGACCACCGGGTACGGCGCGTCGAACACCGCGATGGCGGTGGCCGACGACATGACCAAGGGCATGATCGACCGGCTCCGGTCGCTGCCGGTGCGCAGCTTCGCCGTACTGACCGGGCACGTCACGGCCAGCGTCGCGCGGAACGCGGTCTCGACGGCGATCGTGCTGCTGGCCGCGCTGGCGATGGGCTTTCGGCCGAACGCGTCGGTCGCCGAGTGGTTCGGCGCGATCGGGCTGCTGGCGCTGTACGTGATCGCACTGTCGTGGCTCGCGGCCGGCCTCGGCGTGATCGCGAAGACGGTCGAGTCGGCGAGCACACTGAGTTTCTTCATGCTGTTCCTGCCGTACCTGAGCAGCGCGTTCGTGCAGCCCGAGACGATGCCGCGCTGGCTGCGTCCGATCAGCGAGCACCAGCCGATCACGCCGGTGATCGAGACCGTGCGCAGCTTCCTGACCGGTACGCCGCTGGGCAGCAGCGCGTGGATCGCGCTGGCCTGGTGCGGCGGATTGCTGGTCTTCTCGGTGACCTTCGCGTCCGTGCTCTACCGGCGGCGCGCCGCCGGTAACTGAAAAACGAGTGCCCCGACCTTGGATCGGGGCACTCGCCCGTGCGGGTCCCGGGGGGAGTGGGACCTCCACACGTGGGGGGCCTTCAAATCTATCGCTGCCGAAGGGTCAGCTCGAAACCGAGACGGCGATTCTCGAATACCTGTCCGCTGAGCGGTCGATCGGTGCGCCCAACGGTCACTGCCTGCGTTGACAACTACTCATAGTTTTCTTTTCGGCCGTGTCGATTTCGGGGGTTCTGGTCCGACGTACCAGTAAGAGCCAGACACCAAAGGAGAGGGTCAGCATGAACGAGAACAGCGCCAACCAGATGATCATCACCATGCTGGCCGAGGGCAACCCGGTCTGGTACGTCGCGGGCATGGTGAACATGCGCAGCCACGACGTCTACCTGATCGGCCAGGCGGCCGGCTACCCGGACAAGGCGAAGCTGCGCCGGGCCGTCTGGGCCGAGAAGAACCGCACCCGCGTCGCCGCGTGAGTGGGCGGCGCACCCCGGGGCAGGGACCGGGATGCACCGCCGGCAGGTCCGGCCGGACCGCGAGGGAACGATCAGGCCGGACGGCGGTCAGGCCTCGGTTCTCATCAGCGGCGCCATCCAGCGGGTGACCGTGGGAAGCATCAGGCTCCCGGAGTGGGCGGCGCCGTCGACGAGGTCGAAGGTGACGTCCAGGCCGTGGGAACGGAAGTTGGCCTCGAGGGTGCGCAGGCGCTCGATCCGGGTGCTGCCGGTCTTCTCGACGCCGTCCATCCAGTTGGACTCGCCCGGGTTGTTGATCTCCCAGGTCTCGACGTCCTCGCTGCCGACGACCATCTGGATCGGCACCCGGCGGAGCGCGTCGAAGTCGATCTCCTGCCCGAACTTCTCTTCGAAGCCGCGCGTCCCCAGCCACCAGTCGAGCTTGTCGTCCAGCTGCGTGATCCGCCCGGGGGCGCCGATCGACGCCGCGGCCAGCCGCTCGGGGTGCAGGTAGAGGAACCGGTGCACGAACTGCCCGCCGCCGGAGAACCCGTGCAGGAAGAACTTGTCCGTCGCGACCGGGAACCGCTCGGCCACCTCGTCGACGATCGACAGCAGCATGCGGTCGAACCGGATCCCCCGGTACTCGATGAACTTGAAGTTGTGCAGGTCGGTCGGGTCGATCAGCCCGGCCGGGAAGATCGGCGTCAGGACGACCACACCGTGCTCGTCGGCGAACGGCTTCAGGTGGTCGCGGTACTTCGCCGCGGTCCGCGCGGTCCCGTGCTGCACGACCAGCAGCGGCGCCTGGTCGTCGTCCTTCAGCTGCTGCGGCACGTAGAGCAGGTAGTGGAGCCGAGGGTCGACCTGCGAGGCGAAGATCGGGATCGACCCGCGCTGGTAGAACGCAGCGGTGGGGGCGACCTGCTGGGTGTCGGTCATGACCGTCCTTCGGTGAGTGCGAACGCTGCCCGCAGCTCGGCCACGCGTTCCGGCTGCCAGCCGGGTCCGGGGGCGGAGGAGAGCAGCATCTGGGTGTAGGGGTGTCGTGGCCGGCGCAGCAGTTCGGCCGTCGCGTTCTGCTCGACGTCGTCGCCGCGGTACATCACCAGGATGTGATCGGTGACCTCGCCGACCACAGCGAGGTCGTGGCTGACGAACACCAGCGCGATCCCGAGCGCGTCGCGGATCTCGTTGAGCAGGGCAAGGATCTTCGCCTGGACCGAGACGTCCAGCGCGGAGACCGCCTCGTCCAGCACGAGCACCTTAGGCCGTACGGCGAGCGCCCGGGCGATCGCGACTCGTTGCCGCTGGCCACCACTGAGCTCGTGCGGCCGGGACGCGGCCAGCTTGCTCGCCAGGCCGACCTGGTCGAGCAGGTTCGCGACCTCGGCGGACGCCGCGCCCTTGGCCAGCTCCGGGCGGTGCCGCTTCAGGACGTCGCGCAGGCAGGACTCGACGCTGAGCCTGCGGTCGAGCGAGGTGTAGGGATCCTGGAACACCATCTGGATCTCGCGGGCCCGACGCAGCCGGGCGGCCTTGCCGCGCTCGGAGCGACCGGCCTCGCGGCCGTCGACCGTGACCGTGCCCTGGTCGGGCGCGGACAGGCCGACCAGCATCCGGGCGACCGTGGTCTTGCCGGAGCCGGACTCGCCGACGACGCCGAGCGAACCGCCGGCCTCGACGGAGAAGCTGATGTCGCGAGCGGCGACCACCGGCGCGTGTCCGCGCTTGCCGTGGAAGGTCTTGCAGAGCTTGTCGACCGCGAGCACGGTCATCGGGTCACCACCTCGCCGTCCTGCTCGGGCAGCGTCGGAACAGCTTCCGACAGCTGCCGCGTGTACTCGTTGGTCGGGTTCTCGAAGATCGTCGCCCCCGGCTGGTGGTCGACGATCAGCCCCTCGCGCATCACGTACACCCGGTCGCAGTACGCCGCCGCCAGGTGCAGGTCGTGCGTGATGAACAGGACGCCGAGATCCCGTTCCCCGCGCAAACGCTTGAGCAAGGCCAGCACTTCGGCCTGCGTCGTCACGTCCAGCGCGCTGGTGGCCTCGTCGGCCAGCAGCAGCTTCGGGTCGATGCTCAGCGCGGCCGCGATCACGACGCGCTGCAGCATCCCACCCGACAGTTGGTGCGGGTACTTCCGCAGCAGGCTCTCCGGATCCCTCAGCCCGACGTACTCGAACAGCGTGAGCAGCTTGGACCGCGCGGCCTTCTTGTTCAGCCCGTGCACCTGGACCAGCCGCTCGGTCGCCGAGTCGCCGATCCGCCGTACGGGGTTGAGCGCCGTACGGGGTGCCTGGAAGATCATCGCGGCGTCGTTCGCGCGGATGTTCCGCACGGTCGCGTCGTCGGCGGACAGCACGTCCACTCCCCCGACGCTGACCCGGCCGCCGGCCTGCGCGTCGTCCGGGAACAGCCGCAGCGCCGCGCGCGCGGTGGTCGACTTGCCGGATCCGGACTCACCGACCAGCCCGACCGTCTCACCGGTCGCCACCTGCAGCGAGATCCCGCGCAGGATCTCCACCGTCGGGACGCGCAGCGTCAGGTCCTCGATCTCGAGCAGCATGCTCATTTCCTCACCGCCAGCTTGTCGGACAGCCGGACGCCGATGACGTTGGTCGCGACCACCACGATCGCGATCGTCAGACCGGGGATCAACGCCGGCCCGACGAAGCCCTGGATCACACCGGTCCGGCCTTCCTGCACCATCAGGCCCCACTCCGAGCTCGGCGGCTGCGAGCCGAAGCCGAGGAAGTTCAGCGAGGCCAGACTCATCAGGCCCTCGCCGAACAGCACGACCAGGTAGCCGACGAGCGTGGGCATCAGGTTCGGCAGCAGGTACTTGCCGCACAGCACGGCCCCGCCGACTCCTTGCAGCCGGTAGGCGTCAACGTACGGGCGGGCCATCTCCTCCAGCGCGATCGCGCGGGTGAACTTGGCGATCGCCGGCGCGTAGGCCAGCGCCATGCCGAGCACCGAGGTCAGCTGACCGCGGTCGAACACGGCGATCACCAGTACGACGAACAGCAGCCCCGGGAACGCGAACATCACATCGGTCACCCTGCTCAGCGCCGTGTCGACCCAGCCGCCCTTCCAGGCGGCGGTGATGCCGATCAGGACACCCATCACGGTCGCGACCGCGAGCAGCGCGATCGCGCCGAGCAGGCTCGGCCGGGCGCCGTGGATGATCCGCGACAGGATGTCGCGGCCCAGCTGGTCGGTGCCGAGCCAGTGCGTCGCGTTCGGCGGCTGCCAGAGCGCGCCGAAGTCGGTCTGGGACGGGTCGAACGGCGACACGACCGGCGCGAAGATCGCGGCGATCACGGCCAGCGCCAGGACGGCGGCGCTGAGGTAGAACGGCCACTCCTGGCGACGGCGGGTCGCCGTCGCGGTCAGGACGGGCGCGGACAGATCAACGGTCATGAGACGCTCCTGGCCAGGACCCTTGCGTCGAGCAACGGATAGATCAGGTCGACGAGCACGGTGACGGCCATGTAGGCGACCACCATGTAGAGCAGGATCGCCTGCACCACCGGGAAGTCGTGGGTGTTGATCGCCTCCACCAGCAGGCTGCCGATCCCGTTCAGCCCGAAGACGCCCTCGACCACGACCGTGCCGGCCAGCATGCCGGCCAGGATCAGCCCGCACATCGTCACGATCGGGCCGAGGGAGTTCCGCAGGACGTGCCGCAGCACGGTCTTCCGGGACTGAAGACCGTAGCTGCGGGCCGCCTCGACGTGGTCGAGGCTCTGCTGCTCGACCATCGTCTGCCGGGTGACCCGGCTGACCACCGCGATCGCGCCGAGCGCGAGCGCGACGGCCGGCAGGGTGAGGTGATGGATCCGGCCGAGGAACCCCTCGCCCGGACCCGACACCGAGAACCAGCGCAGCTTCACCGCGAACACCGAGATCAGCACCACCGCGACGACGAAGTTCGGGATCGAGGTCGCGAACGTGGTGATGCCGGTGATGAACGCGTCGACCGCCGTCCCCTTGCGCAGCGCGGACACCACGCCGAGCAGGACACCGATCACGATGAACAGCACCCCGGAGTACGCGACCAGGGACAGCGTCACCGGCAGCCGGCTGCCGAGCAGGTCGGTGACCGGCTGCTGGTAGACGAACGACGACCCGAAGTCCCCGTGCAGCAGATCGGTGGCCCAGATCCAGTACTGGTGCAGGAACGGCAGGTCCAGGTGGTACTCGGCCCGCACCGCGGCGATCCGCTCCGGTGTCATGTTCTCCGGGTTGCCGATCAGGAACGCGACCGGGTCACCGGGCGCTGCGTACATCCCGGCGAAGATCACGAACGAGCTGATCACCAGGGTGAGCACCATCGCGCCGAGGCGCCGCAGTGCGACCATCGTCAGGCCCCCTTGGTCCCCAGGTCGGCGGCCCACGGCGCGTAGCGGTAGCAACCGCTGGCCGGGACCCCGGTCACCTTCGACGACAGCGCCACCGTGCTCGGGCTGTCCACCACCGGGATCCACGGCATCGCCTCGGACCACTTCTTCGCCAGCTCGATCGCGATACCGGCGCGGGCGGCGTCGTCCAGCGCGCCGCGGCCCTTGCTGACCAGCGCGTCGTACGCCGGGTCGTTGAGCAGCCACTGCACCGTCGAGGTGCTGGCGCCGTTCTTGTAGAAGCCGACCGGGTCGTTCTTGGAGACGAAGTAGTCGTCGCTCAGGACGTCCACGCTCTTGCGGACCGCCTCGTCGTACGGGTCGTACTGCGCGGTCGGGATCTGCGTGATCGTTGCCTTCAGCCCGATCTTCTGGGCGGCGTCGACGAACGCGTTGGCGATCACGTTGCGGACCGGCGAACCGTCGCTGGCGATGATCAGCGGCTGGGTCTCACCGACCTCCTGGACCAGCTTCTTGGCCGCGTCCAGGTCGGACTGTTCGGGCTTGGCGGGCAGTCCCGGCAGGGCGTCGTACGCCGCCTTGAACTTGTCCTTCTCGTAGCCCCAGGCACCGGAACCGACCGGCTCCTTCCACGGCTGGCCGAGACCCGAGAACGCCGCCTTGGCCACGCCCGCCCGGTCGATCGACATCGCCAGCGCCTTGCGCAGCCGGACGTCCTTCAGGCCGCCGCGGTCGGTGATCATCATGCTCCAGACCCGGGTGTCCGGGCCCTGGCTCACCGTGGTCGCGCCGCCGGTGGCGAGCTGGGTCGCCGAGGAGAGGTTCTCCAGGTACGAGCCGGTCGCCTCACCGGTCTTCAGGGAGTTGACGATGACGTCATCGCTGCCCCACTTGAAGGTGATCTCGTCGGTCTTCGCGGCCTTCGGCTTGTTCCAGTAGTTCGGCGCCTTGGTCAGCGTGATCGACTTGCCGGACTGCCACTCCTTCAGCTGGAACGGTCCCGTGCAGGCGTCGGTCCCGGCCGGCGTGCCGTACTTCTTGCCCTGCGACTCGACACCCTTGCGGCTCAGGACGACACCCGCGTCACCGGCGATCGCCTCGACGAACACCGCGTCGGACTGCTTGAACTTGACCGTCACCTCGTTCGGGCCGGTCTTGCTGACCCCGGTCACGTTCACGTACTCGTCGGACTCGGCGGCGCCGTCGGCGCGGTGCCGGTCCAGGCTCCACAGCACGTCGTCGGCCGTCAGCGGGGTGCCGTCGTGGAAGGTGACGCCCTGGCGGATCGTGAAGACCAGCGTGGTCGCGTCCTTCCAGGCGTACTTCTCGGCCAGCCCCGGCTTCAGGGTCAGGTCGGGCTGCAGTTGCAGCAGGCGGTCGCAGACGTTGGCCAGGATCAGGTCGCTCTGCGAGTTCGCCGCGTCGTTGTCCAGGTCGAGCGAGCGCGGCTCCTTCGGCATGAACCAGATCGCCTTGTCGAGCTGACCGGCGGCCGCCGGAGTGCTGTTGCCCAGCTTGATCTGGTCCAGCACCGGCGACTGCGCGGGGCTGCTGCCGTCACCGCACCCGGCGGCGACGAGCAGGCCGGCCGCGGCCAGCGCCGTACCGGTGGTGAACCTCTTCAGAGAGGAGGCGGACATGGGTACTCCTAGTCGTAAAGATTGAAGGGCACGAGCTCGTAGTCGTGCTCGCACGGGGTGCCTGCTGCGACGCGGTAGTCGCCGGTGGTGAGATCGACCAGGCTGGACAGCACGGTCGACCATTGGCTCAGCGCGCCGAGCCGATCGTCGGGATGGGCGCAGAGCGAGTCGGGCTGCCCCAGGTGGTCCGACATCGCGCTACGGACTGCTTTCGGTACGTCGGTGGTGGTGGCCGCTGCTTTCAGTCCCCTCCGGGCCTGTGGGACCCGGAGCAGTGAGTCCGGGGACATCGGTCGGTGCTGCGCCGCCAGCTGCGGCGGCACGAACGCCTGGTAGTGGTTGCCGTGCACAAGCAACCCGTCGACCGGGTACTCCCAGCCGTGGGCGCCCGGGGTGGTCTCGAGGTCGATGCTGAACCCGGATCGGTCGGTCAGCAGCGCGTTGCTCGCGATGTGCGCTCGCGTGCGGATCAGCACCTTGAGCGCGTCGGAGATCGTCGTGGAGTCCAGGACGAGGCGCCGGATCACCGTCTGCGGGACGCCGACGGTGTCGTCGAAACGGCCCCCGAGGCCGTTCGCGTTCAGCGCGAAGCCGTTGCTGCTGGCACCGTGCCGGCCGATCTGGCCGGCCTCGGTCTGGATGATCACGGTCGGCTTGGGCGGCTGGACGACCTTGAGCACGACGACGGTGTCCTTGACGGCGTGCCGCCAGTCCCAGTTCTGGCCGGCGTAGACGTGGCCGTCGGCCGCTGCCTCGTCGGTGATCGAGAAGGAGGTGCAGCCGTCATCTTGGCTTTGAGGGTCCTTGCGGTACGTCGCGGCGTCGTACACGATCTCGCCACGGCAGTTCAGGACGACGATCTCGCGGACGGTGACGCCCGCGCCGGCCGCGATGCCCCGCATCTCCTCGTACAGTTCGGGGAAGTCGCCGGCGACGAGCCGTTCCCACGGCGCGGACAGGGCCTGGATCTCGGTCCAGGTCCGGCCGAGCTGCACCTCGAACGCGGCCTGGTAGTACGCGATCGACGCTCCGACCAGGTCGGCGGCTGCGCGACCGTACTGCAGTCCGCGATCATAGGCCGACGGACTCGACACCTCGATGATCCTCATCAGGACGGAACTCCTTGTGGGGACTTACCATGGCATTACAGGGGCACCGTCTTTTGAACGGTTCGTTACAGGCTCGATGGGATCGGATGATACACAAATGACCGATGAGGTAACAGGGGTTACAGCAAAGAACCCGGCGATCGCGGAGCTTCGCGCCCGCATTCGTGACCACTGGGACGAGTTCACCCCCGCCGCCCAGGCGGTCTGCCGGTCGCTGTCCGAGATCTCCCCCGAGCGGCTGCTCTACCTGTCCGCGGCCGATCTGGGCGTCGAGAGCCGGACCAGCAACGCCACCGTGATCCGCACGCTGCAGGCGCTCGGTTACAAGGGCCTGGCCGAGCTGAAGGACAAGGTCGCCTCACCGTTCGGCACCGCGCAGCGCGAGCAGCGGCTGCGGGACCGGATCACGTCCACCGGCGGCGACCCCAAGCACGTCTGGGACAAGGTGATCACCGAGGCGATCGAGCGGATCGAGTTCCTCAACGAGGGCTTCCCGCTGGACGCGTACGCCGAAGCCGTCCGCCTCCTGCTCGACGCCCGCGAGATCGTCTCGTACGGCTTCGGCGCGAACTACGTCGCCGCCGAGCACCTGACCCTGAAGCTCCGCCGCCTCGGCCGCACCGCGCGCGCGATCACCAACTCGGGCTTCCGCCTGGCCGACGACCTGCTCGGCATCCAGCACGGCGACGTCGTCGTGGTGATCGCCCCCGGCCGCCTGATCGTCGACGCCGAGTCCGTCATCGCCCGCGCCCGCGCGGTCGGCGCGCACATCATCCTGCTCTCGGAGCAGAAGGTCGCCGAACGCCTCGCCGGCGACGTGACCGTCGCCATGCACGTCCCCAACACGGTCACCGGCATCACCGCCGAGGTCCTCACGTCGATCGTCGTCACCGACGCGCTGGCCCAGGCGGTCGCGGCGGCGGACACGGAACACACCCTGGAGTCCGCCCACACGCTGGCGACGATCCGGCAACAGCTGGGCTTCTGAGCTCCCGGGGCGAGGAACAAGGAGCTGCCGCATCCAGCTCTGCACCAACCACCACGCCTGACGATCCATCCCACGGGCGGGGCTGTCGGCTGGCGCACGGCGATCGGCAGGCACACCCGGGCACAAGGAGCTACCGCAACCAGCCCTGCACCAACCACCACGCCTGACGTTCCAACCCACGGGCGGGGCTGTCGGCTGGCGCACGGCGATCGGCAGGCACACCCCGGGGACAACGAGCTACCGCAACCAGCCCCGCACCAGCCACCATGCCCCGCGTTCCATCCCACGGGCGGGACTGTCGGCTGGCGTACGACGATCGGTAAGTGCTCCCCCAGCCCCACGGAAAAGCTTCGCCGGCACGCCGTGCGCCGCGTGGTGCGCCGTACGTCCGCTAGCCGCCGCACTCCGCCTCGCGACGGCAAACCCGCGCGGCCGACCGTCGCGGCCAACAGCGGGGTACAGCTCTGAACCCCTGATCGCCGCCGGACGGCACAACGGGCGCCAGACTGCCGGGCCGGAATCCCCCGGCTCGCCGTACTGCCGTGGCGCGCCGGACCGGCCCGGGCGGGCGAGGCCCCGCACGCCTGCCGGGTCGGCTCAGATGCTTCACAGTCAGTCGGGTGCGACCTCAGCCCCACGCGATCTCATCAGCCGCACCGGCAACGATTCGCCTGGCCGACGTACGCCCTCAAGCGCGCGTGCGTCGGTAGCATCCCACTCATGATCTTCATCACCGCGAAGTTCCGCGTCCAGCCCGACGACGCCGACAACTGGCCCACCATCACCGCCGACTTCACCACAGCCACCCGCAACGAACCCGGCTGCCTGTGGTTCGACTGGTCCCGCTCCCTCGACGACCCCACCGAGTACGTCCTGGTCGAAGCCTTCGCCGACGACGACGCCGCTTCGGCCCACGTCACCTCAGCCCACTTCAAGGCGGCCCAGCAGTCCCTCCCGCCACACCTGGTCGAAACCCCGAAGATCGTCAACTTCAAACTCGACCAGAACAACTGGTCCGAACTCGGCGAACTAGCCGTCAACCGCTAACCATCGGCTCGTCCCCCAGCCGCTCCATCCCCGCGACGATGGACGGCTGACCGGACCTACCGGAACTGGCGTTCCTGAGCAGCCCGGATGTCCTGGACGAGATCGTCCGGCAGCCGCACGACGCAGATCTCCACCCCGAGCTCGGCGATCGCCTGCCCCTGCCAGGAGTTCCCGCGCAAATGTTTGACCGCAAGCTCGTCGCTGACGCAGAGGACGAGTCGGCGATCGGCGTTCGGAGGCAGAGACCGAGCGATCCAGTGCAGCTTCACCGCGTCGTTCATCAGCTTGTACTTCTGTGCAACCTTTGCCGGACCCTGGTGCGCCCAGCACTCGACAAGCACCGACTGATCTGGGCTGACCCCGTCCAACTCGACGCGTGGTCCGCTCGGATGCTGAACGCGTCCCGGCGACAGCTGCACCCCCAGGAGCGCGCTGAGCTCGGCCAGCATCACCCCCTCGGCTCTCCGCTGCTCCCCCGAACTCCCGGGCAGCACAGGCAACTGCACTTCGCCGGTCTCTAACGCGACCGGCTCCGGCACCGCCGGACGACCCGCCGCCGACATCCCGAGCACATCCGACTCGATCACCGGCCCACCAGGCTCCTGCGGCTCAGCGCCCACCGGCTGCGCGATCCAGCTGACCAGCTTTCCGCCTGCCCCGACGCCTCGACTGATGACTCCCTCGGCAGCCAGCCGTCGGCAGATCTGGTTCACCGTTTGCCGTGGCCTGATCCCCGTCACCGTTGACAGTTCGTCGTCATCCAGCGGGACCGCCCTCGTACGAATCACGCTCAAGATGCGCTCGCGCTGAGTCTCGTCGCCACGCATCAGTTCTCGCAGGCGATGCCGTCGCCGTCTCGGTCTAGTTTTCTGGAGTAGCCGGGCTCGCCCGCGTGGATGGGCGCGGCGCCGGCGGCGCGGACTGCGGTGCAATTGGCGTAGTACACGTCCGTGGCCGGCGGCTTGGTGGTCGTACGGCGGGTGGTGGGCTTCGTCGTCGGCTTCCTCACCGTCGGCTTCTGCGTCGGCTTCCTGGTGACGGGCGGGAGCTTCGGCTTGGTCGTGGGCGGCTTGGAGAGCAGGCCGACGGGCTTCGTCGGCTTGGCGGTCGGGCGCTGCGTCGCGGCCGGCGTTGGCGTCGGCGTACTGGTCGCCGGTGAGGTTGACGCGACGATGCCGACCGGCACGGCGGCCGGGGTGGTTGCTGGTGCGGCGCAGGCGCCGGCGAGTGTCAGAACGACGAGTCCGGTGCCGACTGCGAGCACGGCGCGGCCACGGTCCATGGATGGTCCCCCCAAATCCGCCCTCGGCCCCCCGGTGGCGGTAGTCGTCGCCCGGCCGGAACCAGCCGGGCGCGTCATGCCTACCACCGATTCGTCACCGTGCGCGACGGTTCACTGCCTCCGATCACGGACCTTGTCGGTTTCGTTACTCGGCGACGACGATCGTGTTCTGCGCCGCGGCGATCCGCCAGACGCCGTCGTCCTTGGCGAGGAAGTACACCGGGCTGCCGTGGTCGAGCACCTGGTCGCCGTCGCGCTCAACGTAGGTCTGGTTGACGTTGAGCACGGCGATGTCCGGCCGGACGAAGAGCAGATGATCGGCCTCGTACGTCGCGTAGCCGGCGGCCGTCGCGCCGGGGAGCACCTTGCGGGTGAACGTGCCGATCGCGTCGCGCCCGTACAGCCGCTTGCCGTGCCCGGTCACCCAAAGCGCGTCCTCACGGAACACCCCGAGGAACGCGTCCGCGTCCTCGGTCCGCTGGGCGCGGTCGACCGTGGTCAGCAGCGCGAGGATCTGGTCGACGTCGTCCTGGCTGGGAATCGCTCCGGTGATGTCCATGGCAACGATCCTCGGAGTTGAAGCGCCCTTGAGGTCAACCCCGCTTCGACCCCACAGCTGGACTCGGGGAATCCCGTTGACTCCCCCGCCGCGATCGGATGGGATCCTCAGATGAGCCCTCGCCTCGTCGTCCTCTGCGGTACGTCGTACTCCGGCAAGAGCTCCCTCGCCACAGCTCTTGCCGATCACCTCGGCGCCCACGTCGTCAGCCTCGACGAGATCAACGAACGCCGCGACCTGTGGGGCGGCGACGGAATCCCCGTCGAGGAGTGGCAGGCGACCCACGCGATCGCGATCGCGGAAGTCCGCGCGCTCCTCACCGGCGCCCCGGAAGCGCCTTCGACCGCCCGCGCGACCGTGATCCTCGACGACACCAGCTCGCCGCGGTTCCTCCGCGACGGCTGGCGCGCCCTCGCCGCCGAACTCGGCGCCGAGTTCCACCTCGTCCACCTCGACGTCGACCACGCGACAATCCACCAACGCCGGATCGCCAACCAGGCAAGCCCGAACCGCCGGCACGTCTCGGACGCCGTACTGGCTCAGCACCTCGCCGACTTCGACCCACCCGGTCCCGACGAGAGTCCCATCCGGGTGCGCCCCGGCGATCCGCTGCCTAGCCTCTGAAGTGCCGGACGAGCTGCGCGATGTCCTCGTCGGCCGCCTGCGGGTACGCCGTGAGCCGGTCGTGCACCGTCCGCGCGATCGGCAGGTTCGCCGCGCGGGCCGCCAGGTCGACGTCCTTCGCGGCCAGCTTCACCTGGTAGTACGCGCCCTCCGCGGCGGCCCGCGCCGCGAGCCCAGCCAGCGGTGAGCCGGCCAACGACTGCTTCACCAGCTCCTCCGGCAGCCCGTACACATCCGCCAACTGGTACGCCTCTCCTACCAGCGCGACCCCGTTCACGATCGCGTTGATCATGACGATCTTCAGCGCCGCCCCGGTCCCGACCGCACCGGTCCGCCGTACCGTCCCGAACAGCTCGAGCAGCGGCATCACCTCGTCGGCATCCCCGCCCACCAACAGATTCAGCTCACCGCTTGCCGCTTTGTCGACACTGCCCATCACCGGCGCGTCGACCAGCGTGACTCCCGCGGGCAGCAGCTCGGCGATCTCCCGTACGGCGTCCGGCCCGATCGTCGAGGCCTCGACCAGTACGGCGCCCGGCTTCAACTCCCCCGCGAACTCACCGACCACCGCCCGCACCGCGGGCGGATCGGCCAGCATCGTCACCACGACGTCGGCGTCCCGGACCGCCTCGGTCGGCGTACCGGCCACTGTCGCGAAGCCGTCGGCTTTCCCGGCCGAGCGATTCCACACCGTCAACGGGTACCCGGCGTCGGCCACCCGCCGGGCCATCGGCGCCCCCATCGCGCCGAGCCCGAGAAACGCCACCTTGCTGTTGTTGTCCATACCCCCGATGTAGGCACGCTCCCCGTTCAAGTGCCCAGGCCTCACCCGAGGTTGCCTCAAGCAACTATGGGACAGCGAACTGGCCCGCGACAGGTACGGCGCGGACCAGCTCGAGGTCGTTCGTGCTGAGGGTGACGCTACTGGTCAGCGGCGGCGACCCCACTTGGCGGAGGAGCCGACGCCGGCCAGGTGGAGGGCGATGCAGAGCAGGCCCGCCATCAGGAGGGTCTGGGGGGTGAAGGCGTCGCTGACGGTGGCGTTGGCCCAGTCCAGAATGAGGGCGAGGCCGAAAATCACTGCGGCGATGATCGCGAACATCTCGTGCTCCTTAGCGAGTTCCAGCAGGCGGAAGGCGCTCATCTAACTCCGGCGCTGTCGGTCGCACAAGAGCCAACACCGTTAAGCTTCCGGCAACTGGAAGGACGGTTGAAGTTGAGCCTGCGTGGGCACGTGAGCATCGCGACGCTGAACACCCGCGGGACACCGGTACGAGGCTCGCAACTCGCTGATCGGTACCGGTCGATCGGTGCGTTCTTCGACCGCTCGGACGTCGAGATCGTCAACTTCCAGGAGGTCCACACGTACCACCACCTGCGCTTGTTGCGGACCACGATGCCCTCGTACGGCGTGAGCTTCCGGCCGTCCCTGGCCGGTCCGGCCGGCGGTGTCGCGACGTTCGTACGCCGGTCCGCTGGGACGCGCGACTATCACCGACTGTCGATCGGCTCCGGAGTCTCTCGCTGGTCGCGAGCCAAAGCGTCCTTCAAAGGCGTGTTGCTGACGAGACTCGACGAACTCTGGATCGCCAACACTCATCTCCTGGCCAACACCGACGGCGACTGGTCGGACGAGAGCCGCTTCACGCCGATCCACCGCGGCCAACTCGACGCGTTGGCTCGCGTGATGGAGAGCACCGACGGGCCGCTGGTGCTGTGCGGCGACTTCAACGTCGCCCGCAAAAGCACGCCGTACAAGGCGTTCCTGGACCGCACCGGCCTCACCGACGCGTTCGACGGCCGGTGTCCACCGACGTTCCACGCCGAGTACCTGAGCCCGGGCAATAGCCCGCACTGCATCGACTTCATCCTCAGCCGCGGACTCGACGTCCAGTCCGCCGAACAGATCCTCACCGACAAGGTGCACCTGCCGGGTGGATCGATGTACGTCTCCGACCACGTCGGCCTGCGCGTGACAGTCAACTAGCCCGCGAGAGGCGGCAGGTCGATCAGCGGCAGCAACGCAGCCGGTGGGAAGTCGGGCCACGCTGTCGGTGATGCCTGGTCGGGTCTGCGGAGATGGCGCTCGATGAAGTGCTGGGTGTTGCGGAGGACTTTGACCGCGGCGCCGGTGTCGATGGCGCCCGCCTCCAGTGCGTCGCCGAGTTCGTCGAGGTCGAGGAGGTACTGCGGGAGGATCGGCACGTCGTACGCGATGACGGCGTTCGCCGTACGGACGCCGGGGCACCACTGGCCGGTGCGGTGCAGGACAGAGATCGCTTCGAGGATCACGACGGCTGGACGATCAGGGTGAACTCGTCGGCGTCGGGTGCGGCGGGGTTGCCGTGGTCGTCTTCGGTTCGGGTGATCGTGAGGCCGGCTTGGTAGCAGAGGGCTTCGGCTGAGGGCTGGGTTTGCCAGTGGATGATCCAGTCGCGGTCCGCGGACTCGGTGGTGCCGTCCGGAGTGTGGCGCTCGTAGCGGACTGTGGTGGTGCGGGTTCGGAGGGATCGGTCGTAGGTCTCCGACAGTGGGGTGTAGGTGAGGGTGGCGCCTTGGTCGTCTACTGCTTTGCGTTGGACGCCCAGGTCGGACGGCGGCGTGGGGTCGGGGATCCAGAGTGGGATCAGGGCCTGGCCGTCGGGGGTGAGGTGGTTGCGGATGGCTCGGAGTGCTCGGACGGCGGTCTCGTCGTCGGGGAGCAGAGTGAAGGTGGGGCCGGCCAGGTAGATCGAGCGGTACTGGCGTGGCAGCTTCAGGTCCTCCATGCGCTGGTGGTGCAGCGTGACCTGCAGACCGAGGGTGGCTGCGTTGGCTCGGCAGCGGTCGAGCATGTCGGCGGAGGAGTCGACGCCTTCGACGTCGAGGCCGGCCTGGCGCAGCGAAAGCATGGGTTCGCCGTCTCCGCATCCGAGCTCGAGGGCCGGTTCGCCTGTTGCGGTGACGAACGCGGCGTACGGCGCTGGATCGAAGCTCGACGACTTGAGTCGGGCGTAGGCGTCGACAACGATTCCGGTGTAGAACTCTGCGGCATCCATTGGGTCCGGAGCTTAGGTCGCAGCGGCGCTGCTCGGCCAGGCGTTTTCGCTCGGGTCAGAGTGCGGTGCTGACCGAGGCTGCTGTGGTGGGCGGGGTTCCGAGATCTTCGACGGGGAGGTCAGTGGCGGGCTGGGCGGTGAGGGTTGCGCGTTCGATGCGGTCGAGGCGGAACCAGCGGATGCCTTCGCGCTGCCTGCAGTAGGCGACCAGGAACCAGTAGCCGTCGCGGAAGGCGAGCAGTTGGGGGTCGACTCGGCGGGTTGTCGATTCGTCGTGGCGGTCGCGGTAGCGCAGGGAGAGTACTTTGCGCTGCTGGAGAGCTTGCTCGACGGCCTTGCGATGGCGCGGCTCAGTTGGCTCGGCCGTGTGGTTGATCCAGATGCGCTCGGTCAGGGCGTCCGTTTGCTGCCGGGCGTGCGGATCCATCACTCCCAGCACCTTCGTCAGGGCGGCTCGGGCTTGCTGGTCGAAGGGTTGTCCGCGGTGCGCGGCGATCACTGCTGCCAGCGCCGACGCCTCGGCGGCGGTGAAGTTCACCGGCGGAAGGGTGGCAGCCGCGTCGACGACGTACCCACCGATCCGGCCCGTCCGGGCCCAGATCGGAAAACCGGCCTGTTGCAGCGCGGAGATGTCGCGCTTGACGGTGCGCACACTGATCTCGAATGCGCCCGCAAGCTGCTCGGCGGTCCTGCCTCGGGGGCCGGCACGGCGGAGGTCCTCGCGGATCGCGTACAGCCGGTCGGTGCGATTCATGGCTAAACAGTGCCATAAGGGTGACATCCAGCACCGGGAGAATCGAAGCATGAACCAGGCGCATGAACCACTGCTGTTGCTGAGCGGCGCAGGACTTCCCAAATGGATCTGGGATCAGGTCCGCGCAGAGTTGACCGGATCTCATCCGACCGTGGTCGCTGAGCGGCCGCGCGCGGCTGACGCATCGCTCAGGGAGTACGCCGTTGCGGCGCTGGAGTCCGCGCCGTGGGAGCGGTTTGCGGTGGTTGCGCATTCGAGTGGCGGGACCGTGGCGGCGGAGCTGGTTGCTCTTGCGCCTGAGCGGGTGAGCGCGGTGCTGGCGGTGTCAGCTGTTGTGCCCGAGCCGGGGCGGAGCTTTGTCGGGTCGATGCCGTTTCCGCAGCGGGTGGTGTTGAGCGTGGCGATGCGGGTCGCCGGCACGCGACCACCGGACAGCGCCATTCGGCGTGGGGTCGCTGGTGGTCTGGGCCAGAACACTGCAGATCGCATCGTGGCGGAGTTCAAGCCCGAGTCGGTGCGGCTCTACCGGGACAAGGTGCAGGGTGGTGGGTTCCCTGAGCGCCGGGGCTATCTGTGCACGAACGAGGACGCTGAGCTTCCGGTCGGGTTGCAGCGTGGGTTCGCTCACAACCTCGAGGCGACGTGGAACGAGTCCATCGAGACCGGACATCTACCGATGCTCGAGGCACCTGAGCTTCTCGCCCGGCACATCGAGAAGTTTCTCGACGAGGAAGCCTGACACCACAGACACAAAGGCGAAGGCCCGGACCTAATGGTCCGGGCCTTCCACAGTAGCGGGGGCAGGATTTGAACCTGCGACCTCTGGGTTATGAGCCCAGCGAGCTACCGAGCTGCTCCACCCCGCGCCGTTGTGATGTCTTTAGTTTAGGGGATGGATGGGGGTAGAACCAAATCGGGGGTCGGAGGGAAATCGGGTGTGGGGTGGGAGGGGGCGGGAGTACGGTGCGGGACATGGCTGAGGTGGGGGTTCGGGAGTTCGGGTCCGGGGATCTGGGTGGGGCTGCTCGGGTGCTGGCGGAGCGGCATGGGCGGCATCGGCGGAGGCATCCGCTGTTGCGGGGGGACTTCGAGGATGTCGAGGTTGCCCGGGTTGCGGTGACCGAGGCTTGGGAGGCCGAGGGGGCCTCGGGGACTGTGGCGGTCAGCGGCGGGGAGGTTGTCGGCTACTTGCTGGGGGCACCTAAGGGGCCCGTGTGGGGGCCGAACGTTTGGGTGGAGGCGGCTGGGGTTGCGGGCCGGGACGCCGAGGTCATCAGGGATCTGTACGGCGTGGCGGCTGAGCGGTGGGTGGCCGAAGGGAAGACGGCGCAGTACGTGCTGGTGCCTGACGACGACTCGCTGGTGGATGCCTTCTTTCGGTTGGGGTTCGGGTCACAGCACGCGCACGCGATCCGCGGTCCGTTCGATGGAGAGGTCGCCGTGCCGGCGGGGATGACGGTTCGGCGTGCGGAGCGGCGGGACATCGGGGTACTGGCCGAGTTGGACCTGGTACTACCGAAGCATCAGGGAGCGTCGCCGGTGTTCTCAGCGGGTGAGGTGCCGACGGTGGAGGAAGCGGTGGCGGACTGGGAGGAGTCGGTCGACGATCCGGAGTACGCGACGTTCGTTGCCGAGGTCAACGGTCGGGTGATCGGGTCGGCGATCGGGTGCTCGTTGGAGAAGTCGAGCGCGCACCAAGGACTGGCGCGGCCCGACAACGCCGGGTTCCTGGGGTTCGCGGCGGTGTTTCCGGAGGATCGCGGCCACGGAGGTGGGCGGGTGCTGGGTGAGACGGTGCTGAAGTGGTGTGCGGCCAGTGGGTACGACTCGGTGGTGACGGACTGGCGGGTGGCGAATCTGCTGTCGTCGCGGACCTGGCCGCGGCTCGGGTTCGTACCGACGTTCCAGCGGTTGCACCGACTCATCGGGTACTAGCCGCTACTCGGGGTGAAAGCCCTCCGCAGTCGCCAGCAATTCCTCCTGGGGAAAGCGGGAGCGGTCGATGGTCAGTTCGGCGGCCAGGCCTGGTTCGACGAAGTAGAAGACCTGGCCGTCGGTGACGTAGCCGCCGTACGAGCCGATGCGTTGCGGCGTCAGCTCCCAGGTGGCCGGGTCCTTCTCGTGGTACTCGGTCAGGAACTCGCGCAAGGACTCCACGTCGGCGATGCGGTCGCCGCGGATGGTCTTCACCGTGAGGTCGACGGCGGTCGCGTCGCCGGTGGTGGTCTCCCAGACGCGGCTGTGGAAGGTGACGTCCTCCCACTCGTACTCGAAGTCGGACGCGGTGCCGACGCCCGCGGGGACGTGGGTGATGGTGAAGCCGTCCAAGGTGCACACCTCCGGTTGGGGGAACAGTCCGGCGAACAGGGCAAACAGAGCAAGAACGATCATGCCTAGAAGATGCCGGGGAAGTACCCAGTGCAGAGAACCAGAAAAAGAGCTGTGGACACAGCAGAACGGCGGCCTCCCCCGAAGGGAAGGCCGCCGCTTCAGAGACTCAGCCGGTCGGTGACGTCGGTGGACTGGTCGGCGTCGGTGGGGCTGTCGGTGTCGGCGTAGGTGTCGTCGTCGGGTTCGGCAACTGTGCTCCGGCCGCGATCGCCCGGGCCACGGCCGCCTGCGCCTTCTTCACGTTCGCCTGGTACCCGCTCAGGTCACCACGTCTCAGCGCCGCGTCGGCGTCGGCGAACGACTTGTCCGCGTCGGCCAGCGCCTGCTTGATCGTCTGGTTCGCCGGCGGCTGCTGCGGCGTGTTCGGGTCCTGGGGAGTCGGGTCGTCCGGCGTGTTCACCGACGTGTTGAAGACCTTGGTGAGCGCCTCCGACAGCGTCGACCCGAAGGCGACCCGGTCACCGAACGACACCAGCACGTACCGCAGGACGGGGTAACTACCCGGGCCGGACGTCCGCACCGAGTACACCGGCTGCACGTAGAGCAGACCGCCACCCAATGGCAACGTCAGCAGGTTTCCGTACTGCGCCCGCGCGCCGCTGCTCGGCTGGTTGATCGGCAGCAGCGCCGTTCTGATCCCGTCGTCGGTCTGGAACTTGTTGTAGACCTGCCCAGGCCCTGGGATCTGCACGTTCCCCGGTAGTCGCAGGATCCTGAACTGCCCGTAGTCAGGTGACGATGCTTCCGCGTCGACAGCCATGAAGGCGGTCAGGTTCTCGCGTTCCGCGTTCGGTACGTAGACCGAGGTGAGCGAGAACTTCGGCGAGTCCTGGCCGGGCATCCGCAGCGACAGGTAGAACGGCGGCTGGTTCTGCACCGGCGAGTCCGCCGTACCGGTACCGGTCGGGTCGGCCGGGACGCGCCACAGGTCGCTGTTCTGGTACCAGGTGCCGGCGTCGACCACGTGGTACTTGGCCAGCAGGTCGCGCTGCACCTTGAAGATGTCCTCCGGGTAGCGCAGGTGCGACATCAGCGCCGGCGAGATCTCCGAGCGCGGCTTCACCGTGTCCGGGAACGCCTTCATCCACGTCTTCAGCACCGGGTCCTTCTCGTCCCAGGCGTACAGCTCGACCGAACCGTCGTACGCGTTGACGACGGCCTTGACCGAGTTGCGGATGTAGTTGATCTCCTCGCTCGGCTGGGTCGCGATCGCCCCGCGACCGGTGGTGGTGTCCCGGGTGCTGTCGTCGAGCGCGACCTTCTGCGAGTACGGGTAGTTCGCCGAGGTGGTGTAACCGTCGACGATCCAGACCACCTGGCCGTCGACGACGGCCGGGTACGGGTCGCCGTCCGGGGTCAGCCACGGCGCGGCCTTCTCGACCCGCTCGCGCGGGTTGCGGTCGTAGAGGATCTTCGACTCGTCGTTGACCCGCTGCGACAGCAGCAGGTTCGCGTCGCGGAACTTGGTGGCGTAGAGCAACCGGTTGAAGAACGACCCGATCTTGACGCCACCCTTGCCCTCGTAGGTGTTCAGCGTCGGGTCGCCGCCGCTCTTGCCCTCGGGGGTGTCGAGCTCGACCGCGGCGGACCCCTTGGGCGCGCCGACGACCGAGTAGTCCGGCGACTGCTCGCCGAAGTAGATCCGTGGCTCGTACTCACCGAGGTCGCCGGTCGGCGGCAGGTCCTTCGACGAGAACACCGGCGTACCGTCGGCGGCTCGCTGGTTGCCGTTCGCGGCGACGACGCCGTAGCCGTGGGTGTAGACGGTGTGGTCGTTGTTCCAGTTGCGCTGGCCGGCCGGCAGCCGGTCGACCTGGACCTCGCGGACCGCGATCACGGTGTCGCGGGTCTCACTGCCGATCTTGTACCGGTCGACGTCGAGATCGGTCGGGAACGAGTAGAAGCCACGGACCTGCTGCAGCTGCTCGAACGTCGGGCCGACCACGCTCGGGTCGATCAGCCGGATGCCGGGCAGCACGTCGGCGTCGGCCTTCAGCTCCGAGTCGGTGGCGCCGGTCGTCTTGGCGGCGTAGTTCTCGACCTTGGTGTTCTCCAGCCCGTACGCCTGCCGCGTGGCCTCGATGTTCTTGGTGATGTACGCCGCCTCGCGGACCGGCTCGCTCGGGCGGACCCGCAGCTGCTGCAGCGCCGCCGGCCAGAGTGCACCGAGCAGCACCGCGGACAGGATCAGTACGACGGTGCCGACGCCCGGCAGCAGCCAGGTACGGCGTACGACGTTCGCGAAGAACAACCCGGCGCACAGCAGCGCTATGACCGCCAGGATCTCCTTGCTCGGCAGGACCGCGTTGTCACCGGTGTAGGAGATGCCCGTGAACAGCCGGCTGTCGGACGTCGTCAGGCCGTACCGGTCGAGCCAGTAGCTGAACGCCTTGAGCAGGACCAGCAGACCGAGCAGCACCGAGAACTGCACCTGCGCCGCACCGGAGGCCTTCTGCCCCTTCGCGGACGGGCGGAAGCCGCCGTACAGGTAGTGGGTGATGATCGCGGCGACCAGCGAGAGCAGGACGATCGAGTAGCCGAAGCCGAGCAGCACGCGCAGCCACGGGTAGTCGAAGACGAAGAACGCGATGTCCTTGTTGAAGTGCTTGTCGGTCACCCCGAACGGCGTGCGGTTGCGCCAGGCCAGGAAGACCTTCCACTCCCCCGACGCCGCCGAGCCGCCGAAGATCAGCATCAGCGCGCCGAGCACGCCGACCGCGATCTTGCCGCGCGACTGCAGCAGTTCGCCGTACCGCTCGAAGCCCGGGCTGGGCGAGGGTGCCAGAGCGACCCGCGGCCTGGTCCGGTACGCGACGACGACGTTGGCCACGACGGCCCCGGCCATCAGCAGACCGACGACCAGGAACAGCAGCACCCGGGTGCCGAGCACGGTGCCGAAGACCGAGCCCAGGTCGACCGAGCGGTACCACAGCCGCTGCGTCCAGACGTCGGTGAAGACGCTGAAGAGAATGAGCAGCACGATCAGCGTGGCGATGGTGGGCAGCAACGCCTTGGGGCGTTGCCCGGGAGTCCGCCGCGAACGCCGCGGCTCCTCCGGCATGTCGTAGACGCCGTCGCTCATGGCTTTACTTCTCCTCGCCGCTGGAAGGCTCGAATGTCAGAGACAGTACTTGGCAGAGGGTAGGAACCAAGTCGACGCCGGTCAGAACGGCGCTGTCCTCGTCGTGCGTGCGCAGCCGGACGGCGCCGAACTGCTCGCCGTCACGCAGTACGCCGGCCACCATGCGCACCTCGTGCCGGCGCGGATCGCTGCCGGCCATCCGGGCCAGCTCGGCGTCGGACTCGGCATCGGACAGGCCCGACTCGACCGACGCCGGCAGTACGACGCGCTCGAGCGCCAGCGCGCAGCCGGACACTCCTTCGGGCCACTCGATCTGACCCAGCACCTCGGCCAGGTTGCTGTCGTCGACCCCGCCGGGCAGCTCGCCCTGGGCCACCGGCGTCAGCGGCTGGGCCGCGTCGTCGGCACCGAGCTCGGCCGCCAGCTGCGGCTCGGCGGCCAGCAGCTCCTTGGTCGGCACCAGCGCGAACAGCTGCGCGGGCTGGTCCCAGCCCGCGCTGCTGACGTGCTTCTCGATCTCCACCACCGCCCGGCTGAGCGCGTCGGCGGGCAGGTTGTCTATCGCGTGCATGCGGGGACGTCTCCAGTTCCGGCGGACAAGGCCTTCAGGGCGCTGATGGCGTCGGTCAGCGTGCTGATCTTCACCAGCTGGATGCCGTCCACGCCGGCGTGCAGGGCGGCCTCGCAGTTCGGGGCCGGGACCAGGAAGACGGTGGCGCCGTCGTTCTTGGCGCCGGCGATCTTCTGCTGGATGCCGCCGATCGCGCCGACCTGGCCGAGCGCGTCGATGGTGCCGGTACCGGCCACGTGCTTGCCGTTCAGCAGCGGGCCCGGCGTCAGCTTGTCGTAGATGGCCAGGGCGAACGCCGTACCGGCACTCGGGCCGCCGATGTCCTGGCCGAGGTTGACGCTCACCTTGACCGGCGAGTCGACGCCGATCGTGATGCCGACCATCGGCCGGGTCTCCTCGCCGGGCGTCGCGGCGGCCTTGACCACGACGGTCTGCTCGGTGCTTCCACGGCGGATCAGGAACGTCACGTTGTCGCCGACCTTGTTCTTGCGGACCAGCTCGCCGACCTGCGGGATCTGGGTGGCGGTGACGCCGTCGACCTTCAGCACCACGTCACCGGGCTTGAGCTTGCCGTCGGCCGGGCTGTCCTTGGCCACCGACGCGACCTTGGGGTGGTACGGCGCCTTCGCGGCCTGCAGGGCGGCCGCGACCGCGCTGTCCTGCGAGCCGGTCATCTCGGCCGTGTTCTGCTCCTCCACCTGGTCCGCGCTCTGCTCGGGCGGGTAGATGATGTCGCGCGGGAACAGGTCGTGGTGCGGGTCGAGCCAGTTGCGCATCGCCTGCGGCAGCGTCAGGTCGCGGTCCGGCGAGGTGACCGAGACCGTGGTCAGGTCCAGCTGCCCGCTGGTCGGGAAGGTCTCAGCCCCGGTGACGTCGATCACCGGTTTGCCGTTGGCACTGCCGAGCGTGTCCTTCACCGGGCCCGGGCTGAACGACACGAACGGCACCGGGAAGACGGTGACGAGTCCGAGCGAGAAGACGAGCACGATGATGGCGGTGACCAGCGTGGCGGTACGACGTGTCACGAACCCTGCCTTGCGTTGGACCTGTGGACGAGACCGCGCAGCCCTGGGCGTCGCGCGGGAGTGGCCCGGGGGCCGGGAGCGGCGAGCGCGTCGGTGAAGCGGCGGAAGTCCTCGACCGAGGCGAAGGCGCCACCGGTACGACGAGGGCCGCGGGTCCGGCCGCGCCAAGCGGCCCAGCCCATGGCCAGGACGGTCGCGGCCAGCGGGAACGCCAGCCAGGCCAGGACCCTCATCCGGTCACCTTCGCAGTCATACGCCCCAGCGTACGGGTCAGCAGGCGCCGACCCACTCGCTCGCACCATCGGTGAAGTGCTGGTGTTTCCAAATCGGGACCTCCGCCTTGAGGTCGTCGATCAGCCGGCGGCAGGCAGCGAAGGCGACGTCGCGGTGCGCGGCGGCCACGGCGACGATCACGGCGGCGTCACCGATCACCAGCGGACCGGTCCGGTGCACCGCGGCGAGCGCGGTCACGTCGGGGTCCTCGCAGATCCGCTCGGCCACCTTGCGCAGGTGCGCGAGGGCCTCCGGGTGGGCTTCGTAGGTCAGCTGGTCGACCGGGCGCGCGTCGTCGTGGTTGCGCACCGTCCCGATGAACAGCGTCGTCCCGCCGGCCGACGGGTCCGCGACCGCGGCCAGGACCTCGTCGCTCGACAGCGCGGTGTCGCGGATGTCCAGCAGCCTGATCGCGTCGCTCATGACCTTCCTCATCTCCTACCGTGACCGCACACGCTATCCCAGCGGGGTTCGCGGACGGCGTACGGGCAAAACCGTTCGCCCCTGGAGGAACGGTAGCCCGCCCCCGGTACGTTGGAGTTGTACGCCCCACCTGCACAGGAAGGCCACCGAGATGAGCGACGAACCGGACAACCCGTTCAAGGGAACTCCGTTCGAGGCCATGTTCCAGCAGTTCTCCGGTGCGGCCGGCCCGGGCGGCACCCCTGACCTGAACGCCATTTTCGCCCAGGTCCAGCAGCTGCTCAGCGGCTCGACCGACGGCAAGCCGGTGAACTGGGACCTGGCCAAGGACATCGCCCGCAAGACCGTCGCCGCCAACGGCGACCGCTCCGTCACGGCGAACGACAACGACCGCGTCGCGGACGCCGTCCGGCTGGCCGAGCACTGGCTCGACCAGGCGACGACGTTGCCCGAGGCCTCGACCACGTCCGCGGCCTGGAGCCGTGCGGAGTGGGTGGAGAACACCCTGCCGACCTGGCAGACCGTGGTCGACCCGGTGGCCGAGCACGTCGCCGGCGCGATGGGTACGGCGCTGCCGGCCGAGGCGCAGCAGCTGGCCGGGCCGATGGCGGGCATGCTCCGCCAGCTCGGCGGCTCGGTCTTCGGCGCGCAGGTCGGCCAGGCGCTGGGTGAGCTGGCCGGTGAGGTCGTCAGCTCGTCCGACATCGGGCTGCCGCTCGGCCCTGCCGGGCAGGCAATCCTGCTGCCGGACAACGTGGCCAAGTTCTCCGAGGGCCTCGGAGTGACCGACGAGGACGTCCGGCTCTACCTGGCGCTGCGCGAGTGCGCGCACCAGCGGCTGTTCGCCGGTGCGCCGTGGCTGCGGCAGCACCTGTTCTCGCACGTCGCCGACTACGCGGCCGGGATCCAGGTGGACACCGGCAAGATCGAGTCCGCGATGTCCGAGGTCGACATGCAGAACCCGGAGGCCCTGCAGTCCGCGCTGGCCGGCGGCCTGTTCGAGCCCGAGGACTCCGAGCAGCAGAAGGCGGCGCTGGTCCGGCTGGAGACCGCGCTCGCGCTGGTCGAGGGCTGGGTCGACGACGTCGTCCGGGAAGCCACCAAGGACCGGATGCCCGCTGCCGTGCAGCTGGCAGAGACCGTACGGCGGCGCCGCGCGGCCGGTGGTCCGGCTGAGCAGACGTTCGCGACGCTGGTCGGGCTGCAGCTGCGGCCGCGCCGGCTGCGGGACGCGGCCAACCTGTGGGCCGCCGTACGGGATGCGCGCGGCGCGGACGGTCGCGACGAGCTGTGGTCGCACCCGGACCTGCTGCCGACCACCGCCGACCTGGACGACCCGATCGGTTTCGCCCAGCAGACCAGTGGCTCCGAGCTGTCGGACTCGGACATCTCGGACTTCCTGGACCAGGCCGACAAGGACGAGCAAGCGCCGAAGGACGACGGCGGCGACTCGGCCCCGGGCAGCGACAGCGACAAGGACCAGTGACGCTGCACGACGACGCCGCTGCCGTACTGACTCGCTGGACTCCCCCGGACGCGGAGCAGGCCGCGCTCCGGGAGCACTACCTGCGCTACCTGGCCGAGCACGAAGACGGTATGTGGCGCAGCAGCTGGCCGGAGCACCTCACGGCGTCCGCGCTGGTGGTCGACGCGAGTCAGGGTCGGGTGCTGCTCACACTGCACCGGCTGGTCGGCAGGTGGCTGCAACTGGGTGGGCACTGCGAGCCGGGCGACACCACGCTGGCTGGTGCCGCGCTGCGCGAGGCGACCGAGGAGTCCGGGCTGTCCGACTTGAAGGTCAGCGGCGAGCCGTTGCAGCTGTCGCGGCATCTCATCGAGGCCGGTGGATGTAGTGGTGCGTACCACCTGGACGTGCAGTACCTGGTGACGGCGACAGCCGGGACGGACTACGTGGTCAGCGAGGAGTCGCACGACCTCGCCTGGTTCGACGTCGAGGCACTGCCGGCCGACCTCGACCACACTGTCGCCGAGCTGGTCGGACGCCTCTGACGGGTGTGCGGGCCGGTCCCTGTGATCCGGCCCGCACACGTCTGTCCGGGATTCGTCGCTCCCCCCCTCGCCGGGCCCCGCCGGTATCACCGCCCCTGAACGGCACCGACGGGCTGGCCCGGTTGCGGCGAACAGCCCTGGTGGACACCCCCATGTCCCCGCTGACAGGTGAAACGAGCCAAACCCCGGAAGGTGACGGCTCAGGTAGTTACTTTCCGCGGAGAAGCGCGCGGGTGGCGTCCCAGCCCTCGAGGCCGGGGTCGAGGCGGGCGAGGTCCGCGCCTGAGCGGAGGCGGTGCCAGCCGGGGCCGAGGGCGACCGCGTGGCGGCGCGGCTTGAGGTGTTCGAGCGTGCCGAGCGGGGTGTCGAAGGTCGGGTCGGCGGCGGCGACCCAGGGCGCGACGGGCCGCCGTACGCCGATCGCGCAGAGCGAGCCGTCCTCGGCGGGGGTCACCGCGAGGTCCGCCGACGAGAGCGCTCGGAAGAGCTTGCCGATCAGGAGCCCGGGCAGATCCGGTACGTCGTGGCTGACGGCCACGGTCGCTGCGGTCGGACCGGCCTTCTCGACAGCATCCAGGACCGACTCCGCGGCGAACACCGGAGTACCGGGCCAGGTGAGCCCAGCGACCTTGGCGAGACCGGCGGCGTCTCCTCCGACGACAGCAACAGCCACCTCGACCAGGTCGAGAGCAGCGAGTACCTCGTACGTGTCCTCGGCCAGCGCCAGTCGCCAGGCCTCAGGCTCGCGGCCGGGCGGAGCCCACGTGCCGGCCGCCGGTACCACCAGCACTACTACCCGTCGGTCGATCACCGGCTGAGCCTAGCTGTGCAGCGTCCGCAGCAAACGCAGTGCCACCTGTACGTCGAGAGCGCGCTCCGGCTCCTGCCAGCCGTCGCCGAGCAGTGCGGTGATCCGATCCAGGCGCTGCTGGACCGTGTTGGGGTGGATGTGCAGGGCGGTGGCGGCTCGGGTCGGGCTCTGCCCGGCGGCGAAGTAGGCCTCGAGTGTGCCGACCAGGTCGGTGCCCCGCTGGGAGTCGTAGGCGGTCACCGGTCCGAGGACGTGGGCGACGTGCGCCTTGACGTCGACCGTCGCGGCTCCGACCAGCCCGGCGACGCCCAGGTCGTCCGGTGTGGCTGCCTGGCCGGACTTGCCGAGGCGAAGCATGGTGGAGGCCAGCCGGGTCGCCTGCTGGTACGTGTCGACGAGCGGCTGACCCCAGCGCGCCGGACCGGTGACGGCGATCGTCAGCCCGCAGCGCCGGGCGACGTCGTTCAAGGCTCGCGCGGTCACGAGCGTGTCCGGCTCGGCGAGCAGCAGCACGAGATCACCGGCGTACGGTCCGGCCAGTACGAGCCGTAGCGAGGCCGGGAGACGAGCCAGTACGCCGGTGTGGTCGCCACGGCAGACGGCGACGACCAACTGCGTCGGCAGATGCCGGGTCGGGGCGAGCAACCGGAGCCGGTCGGCCAGAGCGCGAGAGTCCGCCGTACCGCTGACCGCGTCAGCCAACAGGTCGGCCTGCGCTCGCTGCGACTGCTCGGCGGCCTGCCGCCGGAACAGCAGCACCAGTGCGGTGACGACAGCCGCTCGCTCCACGATCCGCTGGTCCGCGGCGGACAGGTCGTCCACTCCGCCGACCACCAGCGCACCGAGCCGTTCGCCCTTGGCAGCAGCCGCGACCACCCAGCAGTCGCCCGTCCGGACCAGCCGGCCGTCTACCGAGGCCACCGCGGCCGTGGCCAGGTCCAGCGAGACCGGACCGGCCGCGGCAAGCTCGTTGCCCAGCGCATCGAACAGCACGACCCACACGTCCAGCAGCTCGGCCAGTGCCGCAGCAATCGCGTCGACGTCCCCACCGGACAGCACGATGTCCGCGAACCGGTCGTGCGCCGCGGCGGCGTGCTCCACCCCGGCATGAGCCTCCGACAGCTGCTCCAGCGCAGCTGCGGTCTCCGCGGCCGCCCGGACCTGGACGATGGTCACGGCGGCGAGTGCGGCCAGCGAGCCGAGCAGCGAAACCTCGTCGCGGCTGAAGGGCCGAGCGGTCCGGTTGGAGGCGAACAGCACGCCGACGAACGCGCCGTCCACGATCAACGGCGTACCGAGAATGGCCACCAGGCCTTCCTCGCCGACGGCGGAGTCGATCGGGCCGGTGTGCCGGAAGCGGTGGTCGCTCGGGTAGTCGGCGGTCCAGTACGGCTTGTGCGTCTCGGCGACCAGTCCCCCGAGCCCCGCGCCGAGCGGGACGCGCAACTGCTGGAAGGCCGCCGAGACCGAGCCGTCGGTCGCCCGCATGTAGGTGTCGCCCCGGGCGGCGTCGTACAGGGTCAGGTACGCGACGTCGGTGCCGATCAGCGTGCGGGCCCGGTGCACGATCGTGTTCAGGACCCGGCCGGGGTCGCGGGCGGACGCCAGCTCGAGAGCGATGTCCACCAGAGCCCTGAGCTCGGCTTCCCGCTTCCGGCCGGCGTCCATGTCCCTCCTCCTACACCTTCGCGAGGTCCCGCTTGCTGGTCTCGCCGTAGCTGGTGACGGCGATCAGCGAGATCACCGAACACACTGCCACGTAGATCGAGATCGCGTAGCCCGAGTCGTACGCCTTCAGCAGGGCGACCGCGATGAACGGCGCCAGCCCGCCGGCGACGATCGAGGCCAACTGGTACCCGACCGACACCCCGGAGTACCGGACCCGCGTGCCGAACAGCTCGGTGAAGAACGATGCCTGCGGCCCGTACATCGCGCCGTGCAGCACCAGTCCGATGGTCACCGCCAGAGTCGCCAGCGCGAAGTTCTTCGTGTCCACGAACGCGATGAAGACGAACGCCCAGATCCCGACGCCGGCCGCGCCGAACAGGTACACCGGCTTGCGGCCGACCCGGTCCGACAGCGCGCCCCACAACGGGATCGCGCAGAAATGGATTGCCGCCGCGATCAGCACGGCGTTCAGCGCGAACGACTTGCCCAGGCCGAGGTGGTCCTTGGCGTACGTCGCGATCACGATCGTGAAGATGTAGTAGCTGACGTTCTCGGCCATCCGGGCGCCCATCGCGGTCAGGATCTCGCGCGGGTACTTGGTGATCACCTCGACGAACGGGATCTTCTCACTCGGCTCCTGGTTCGCGCGGGCCTGCTGGAACAGCGGCGACTCCTCGATCCGCAGCCGCACCCACAGCCCGACCAGGACCAGTACGGCGGACAGCAGGAACGGGATCCGCCAGCCCCACGAGTTGAACGCGGCGTCACTCTGGAAGGCCGCGAGCCCTGCCAGTACGCCGTTCGCGATCAGCTGGCCGGCGGGAGCACCCGCCTGCGGCCACGACGCCCAGAAGCCGCGCCGGGCCGGGTCGCCGTGCTCGGAAACGATCAGGACCGCGCCACCCCACTCGCCGCCGAGCGCGAAGCCCTGGATCAGCCGCAGCACGGTCAGCAGGATCGGGGCCAGCGCACCGACTTGCGCGTACGTCGGCAGCAGGCCGATCGCGAAGGTGGCCAGGCCCATCATCAGCAGCGACAGCACCAGCAGGTTCTTGCGGCCGATCCGGTCACCGAAGTGGCCGAACACGACGCCACCGATCGGCCGGGCGAAGAACCCGACGGCGAAGGTGGCGAAGCTGAGCAGGGTGCCGGTGAGCTCCTCGCCCTTGGGGAAGAACAGATCGCCGAAGACCACGGACGCGGCGACGCCGTACAGGAAGAAGTCGTACCACTCGACGGTGGTGCCGACCAGGCTGGCGCCGACCACGCGGGCGATCGGGGTCCGCTCGCGGACCGGTGGGGTGTGCGTCGACATGCTTGCTCCTTAGTGGGCGGTCCAGCCGCCGTCGAGGACGAACGAACTCCCCGTGAGAGAGGCCGACGCGGGACCGCACAGCAGCGCGACCACCTCGGCGACCTCGGCCGGCTCGATCAGCCGCTTCACCGCGACCGGTTCGAGCAGGATCTTGTCCAGCACTTCCGCCTCGGTCAGGCCGTGCACGGCGGCCTGGTCGGCGAGCTGGGCAGTGACCAGCGGCGTCCTCACGTACGCCGGGTTCACGCAGTTGCTGGTGACGCCGTGCGCGGCGCCCTCCAGCGCGACGACCTTGCTGAGGCCTTCGAGCCCGTGCTTGGCCGCGACGTACGCCGCCTTGAACGGGCTGGCCCGCAGGCCGTGCACCGAGCTGATGTTGACCACGCGGCCCCAGCCGGCGCCGTACATGTGCGGCAGGCTCTGCCGGATCAGGCGGAACGGCGACTCGAGCATGAGCCGCAGGATGTAGCCGAACCGCTCCGGCGGGAACTGCTCGACCGGAGCGACCAGCTGGACGCCCGCGTTGTTCACCAGCACGTCCACGTCGGTCGGCAGGTCCGCCAGCCGGTCCAGGTCGGACAGGTCGGCCTGCACGGCGTCGATGCCGTCGCCGGCCACCGCCTGCAGCCCGTCGGCGTCGTAGTCGACCGCCACGACCCGCAGCCCCTCAGCGGCGAGCCGGTGGGCGCAGGCCGCGCCGATCCCCGAGGCGGCGCCGGTGACGAGTGCACGACGTGGTGTGGTCATGCGAGGACTGTAGGAAGCCGAACGCCGTGGAGCCATGGGCTGGCGGCACACAACGATGCCGCCAGCCATGTGGTGTCACCTCACCAGCGGAACCTTCGCCCAGTCGATGTCCGAGCCCAGGTAGAAGCCCGTGTACGACGGCTGGTTGTACGTCGTCTGCTGCCGGGCCACCTCGACCCGGTACTGCGGGTCGTGCATCAGCGTGTACAGCTTGCGGTCGGTCCGCTCGGTGCTCAGGTAGATCCGGATGGCGCTGCTGTCCGCCGTACGGACCAGCAGTTCCTCGCGCCAGTCGCCGAAGAGGTCGGCGACCAGCGACGGGTTGCCCTTGGTGCCGTTGTTGGTCAACGTGCCGGTCGCGGTGAGCAGAGTGCCGCGCCGCCAGTCCTTGATGGTCGGCGTGACGGCACCGGCGCCGTCCACGATCTGCGTGGTCATGTCGGCGGCCCAGCGGATGCTCTGGTTGGTCCCGGGCATCGCAGTGCCCAGCGCGTCGCCGTCGGCCGTCCGGAGTCGCATCGCCCAGGTCTCCAGCCCCGGCTCCTCCGGCACGATGTCGCCGACCATGCCGCGGCCCGTGTCCCGGCCGGAGTACTCGCCGTAGATCACCTCGCCGGTCCGGGCGTCCCGCAGGGCGTACCCGTACGGCGCGGAGGTGGCGCCCTCGTGGACGGTGAAGATCTCCTTGCCCGGTCGCTGCGGGTCGATGTCGGTCACGTGCATCGCGTCGCCGTGGCCCAGCCGGGCCAGCTCACCAGGTGCCGCGCTGCCCGGCGGGAGCACGTCCTTCGAGCTGTAGAGCACGCTGCCGTCGTCGTCGATGGTGGCAGCGCCGTACACGATCTCCTGCCGTCCGTCGTCGTCCACGTCCGCCGCACTGAGCGAGTGGAACCCCTGCGTGGTGATCGACCCGTACGTCGGGTCGGTGCCGTCGCGGCCGTGCGGACTGTCGTTGAAGGGGTTGGTCATCGGCGTCCAGCCGCTGTCGATCGCCCAGCCCTTGGTGATCCGGTGGCCGTTCCAGCCGTACGTCGCGAGCGTCGTACGGGTGTAGTAGCCGCGGGCGAAGACAGCTGACGGGTGCTTGCCGTCCAGGTAGGCCACGCCGGCCAGGAAGCGGTCGACCCGGTTGCCGGGCTCGATGCGAGCCATCGCGTAGTCGCCCCAGCGGAGTCCGTCGTCGGTCCGGCCGGGCTCGTAGCGGATGGTCTGGAGCTCCTTGCCGTCGGAGCCGCGGAAGACGCTCAGGTACTCGGGTCCGCTCAGGATGAAGCCCTCGAAGGCACGCAGCTGGTTCCTGGTGCTGCGGGCGGGGGCGTAGACGTCCATGAAGTAGTCGACGAGGGCCTGGGCGTCCGGCTCGTTCAGCGGATAGGCGTACTTGTCCGGGATGCCGAAGGCCGCCTCCAGCGTGGCCGGCCACTGGCCGCTCTGCACCTCCGGCTGCTGCTTCCACTGGAGGAACAGGTCGACCAGGTGGTCGTAGTAGTCGGCCTTGCTGACCCGGTAGTCGTCCTGGTGGCTGTAGCCCGCCCGGCGGTCTGCCGCGGGCATGGTGATGTAGCGCTGGGACTTGACCCGGCCGGCACGGTCGTACGTCGTCACCTTCGTACCGGGCGCGGTCTTGAGCATGGTCTCCGAGCGGCCGTCGCCGTCGAAGTCGTAGACCAGCACCTGGGTGTAGTGCGCCCCGGCCCGGATGTTCACGCCCAGGTCGAGCCGGTGCAGCAGGGTGCCGTCGGTCTCGTACGTGTCGACGTACACGTTGCCGGTGTAGCCGACCTGCGACACGTCCTTGGCGTTCGAGGGGTTCCAGACGACGACGTACTCGTACTGGCCGTCGCCGTCCACGTCGCCGACGCTCATGTCGTTGGCGGCGTACGTGTAGATCTCCCCGGCCGGCGTGACGCCGTCGGCCGGCTTGCGCAGCGGCAGTTCGGTGTAGCTGTTCGCCCACGGAGTGACGGAGGCGCTGCGGTCCCTCTCGCGACCGTTGACCAGCGAGACGACTCGGTAGCGGTTGGTCTGGGTACCGGCGGGGTCGACGTAGTTGGTGCTGTCGGTGACCGTGGCGATCCGGTGGCCGTCCCGGTAGACGGCGAAGTCCGTACCGGTCAGGCCGTGGTCGGAGTGGCCGGTCGCCTCGGGGCCGAGCAGGCGCCAGCTGAGGAAGACGCCCTCACTGGTGGCAGCGGCGACCAGGCCGCGGTCCAGGCGTTCGAGCTGGGGTCCGGAGTGAGTTGCGGCACTGGCCTGGGTCGGCGAAAGCACCAGCGCGAGTGAGGTGAGCAGGACGGCGGCTTTGGAAAGCATGAGCGGATCCCTCGGGCGGAGTGGCGGCGGCAAACGCTTTCCTCAGCACGCTAGGGCGGGCCGGGGTGAGCTGTCGAGACTTCTGTCCGCTATCGGCCGTCACCTGACCGCAACCACAGCGACGCCTATCAACAAGTCCCTCCCTCAGAGAAAGATTTATGGTTGAACCATGGTCGACATCGAACAGCCGAAGAAGAAGGCGGCCGGTGTTCCGGCCGTGCTGTCGTCGTTCAAGTTCGGGTTCCGCGAGATGGGCCCGGCGCGGACCGGCAAGGTGTTCCTCAAGATGAACCAGGACGGCGGTTTCGACTGCCCGTCCTGCGCCTGGCCCGATCCCGACCACAAGCGCAAGCACGCGGCGGAGTTCTGCGAGAACGGCGCCAAGGCGGTGGCCTGGGAGGCAACCCGCAAGAAGATCCCGCGGGCCTTCTTCGCCGAGCACTCGATCGACGACCTGAACCGGATCTCCGAGTTCGAGCTGGGCAAGCTCGGCCGGATCACCGAGCCGATGCTGCTGCGGGCCGGCGCCGACCACTACGAGCCGGTCGGCTGGGACGAGGCGCTGCACGTCGTCACGCGGCACCTGCGCGCGCTGGACGACCCGAACGACGCCGTCTTCTACACGTCGGGCCGGACCAGCAACGAGGCCGCGTTCCTGTACCAGCTGCTGGTCCGCGCGTACGGGACGAACAACCTGCCCGACTGCTCGAACATGTGCCACGAGTCCTCCGGTACAGCGCTCACCCGCGTGATCGGCAGCGGCAAGGGCGCGGTCACCCTGGAGATGCTCGAGGAGGCCGAGCTGATCGTCGTGGTCGGCCAGAACCCGGGCACCAACGCGCCCCGGATGCTCAGCCACCTGGAGATCGCCAAGAAGCACGGCGCGGACATCGTCTCGGTGAACCCGCTGCCCGAGCCGGGCCTGATGAACTTCAAGAACCCGCAGCGCCCGTCCGGCTGGGTCGGCAAGGGCACCACGCTCGCCGACCAGCACCTGCAGATCCGGATCGGCGGTGACCAGGCGCTGTTCCTTGCCGTCGGCCACTTGTTGCTGCAGGCCGAGGCGGACGCGCCGGGAACCGTGCTGGACAAGGCGTTCATCGAGTCGCACACCAGCGGGTACGAGCTGTACGCCAAGCACAACGCCGAGCTCGACTGGCCGGCCGTCGAGCAGGCGACCGGGCTGAGCAGGGCCGAGATCGAGGAGTTCACGCAGCGGTTCCTGAAGTCGAAGGCCACGGTGATCTGCTGGGCGATGGGCCTGACCCAGCACCGCGAGGCGGTCGCGACGATCACCGAGATCGTCAACGTGCTGCTGCTGCAGGGCAACATCGGCAAGCCCGGCGCCGGGCCGTGCCCGGTCCGCGGCCACTCCAACGTCCAGGGCGACCGCAGCATGGGCATCTGGGAGCAGATGCCGGCCAAGTTCCACGACCGGCTAGACGCGGAGTTCGCGTTCACCTCGCCGCGCGAGCACGGCATCGACGCGGCGCAGACCGTGCAGCGGCTGCGCGAGAACGACGTACGGGTGTTCTTCGCGATGGGCGGCAACTTCGCGATGGCCACGCCGGACACCGACGTCGTGCACCGGGGCCTGCGCGCGTGCGACCTGACCGTGCACGTGTCGACCAAGCTGAACCGGTCCCACACGGTCGCCGGCAAGGAGGCGCTGATCCTGCCGGTGCTCGGCCGGACCGACCACGACAAGACGGCGCTCGGTCCGCAGTCGGTGACGGTCGAGGACTCCCAGGGCGCGGTGCACCTCTCGACCGGGAACCTGGTGCCGCCGTCGCCGGACCTGATGTCCGAGGTGGGACTGATCTGCGCGCTCGGCGAGCTGCTGGTACCGGACGTCGGCGAGATCCCGTGGGCCGACTTCGCCAAGGACTACAGCCTGATCCGGCAGCGGATCGGGCGGGTCTGCGACGGCTACGAGAACTTCGAGGACCGGCTGCGCGCGAACGAGGGCGGCTTCCTGCTCGCGCACGCCGCCCGGGACAAGCGCGAGTTCCACACCTCCGACGCACGGGCGCAGTTCAGCGCGAACGACCTGACCTGGCTGCCGACCGAGCCCGGACGCCTGCTGCTGCAGACGATGCGGAGTCACGACCAGTTCAACACGACGATCTACGGGTTGGAGGACCGCTACCGCGGTGTCCACGGGACGCGCGAGGTGGTCTTCGTGAACCCGTCCGACTTGGCTGACCTCGGCCTCGAGGACGGGCAGTACGTGGACATCGTGAGCGAGTTCGCGGGCGTGGAACGGCGGGCTTCGGGGTTCCGGCTGGTTTCGTACCCGACGGCTCGGGGGTGCGTTGCGGCGTACTACCCGGAGACCAACGTGCTGATGGCAGCCGATGACGTCGCCAAGGGCAGCAACACTCCGGTGGCCAAGGGGCTGACGGTGCGGCTGGAGGCTGCTGCTTCCTGAGCCTGCGGTGCGGCTGGGGGCAGCCGCACCGCCGTGCACCTCGGGGCAGCTGCCTCACCGTGCAGCCGGCGCCAACTGCTTTCTGAACCACGGTTGGATGCTCGCCAGTACTGCGGCTGTCGCGGCGCTGGCGAGCCACAGGCCTTCGGGGCCGGCGGCCTTCAGCAATTGGGTGGCGGTCAGCGGTGCGATGGTCGTCGCGATGCCCCAACTGAGGCCGAAGACCGCCAGGTAGCGCCCGCGGGCGTGGTCGGGGGCCAGGCCGGACGCCTGCGTGAGGTAGCGGGTGAGCAGGAATAGGTCACCGAGGCTCCAGAGGACTGTGGCGAGCAGGAAGACCGTGAGGCTGTGCGCGAAGGCTGTGACGACCAGCCCTGCGGCGAGTAGGCCGTAGCCGATGGCGATCGAGCGGAAGTCGTCCAGGCCCCGCACGCGGAGCAGGCGCTGGGCGAGGATCAGCGTGACTGCGGAGACGGCCAGGATGAACCCGGTGCCTGACTCGGGCAGGCCCTGGTCGAGCAGGGTGAGCGGGATGCCGATGATGAGCTGCATGTAGAGCGTCGCGAAGACTGTGCCGCTGGCCAGCAGGAGAAGCAGTCGCCGATCACGCCACACAGCCACCTTGGGCTCCACCCCGCGACCTCGGTCCGCGGCGCTACCGGCCGCCCGGCTGCGGCCTCGCTCCACTGCAGCAATGGTCGCCGTGCGGCGAGCTCGTCGGTCGGCTGGGAGCGCCAACGCGACGACGATGGCGCAGGCCAGGCAGGTGATTGCGTCGGCTACGAACAGCCAGCGCAGGTCGAAGTGGCTGACTGCTGCGGCGAGCAGACCGGCTAGCACGCCGGCCGCCGCCATTGCCGCACCGAGCAGCCCGTACGCCGTGGGCCGGTCGGCCGGCTCGGTGACGTCGGCGATGGTCGCCTGGCTGGGTGGCTCGTAGATCTCGAACGCCAGGCCGAGCAGGACGGTCGCCAGTGCGGCGGACCAGAGCGCGTCGCTGAGCGCGATCCAGAGCTGGGCGACCGCGCAGCCGGTCAGGCCGAGGACGATCGTGCGCCGACGGCCGAGGCTGTCGGCGAGCTGGCCGCCGAGCAGGCGGGACGGGATGGTCGCGGCGCCGAAGACGGCGAGGATCAGTCCGGTCTGCGCCAGCGAGGCGCCGAACTCGACGGTGAGCACCACCCCGAGGAACGGGAGCGTGAAGGCGCCGATCTTGTTGACCGCGCGGGCCAGGACGAGGATCCAGACGGTCGGCGACAGACGTCGCCAGGAGCCCCCCGGGGCGGACGCGACGGCCGACGACGGCGTCGGCGGAGAAGTCGGCGATCGCCCGGCGGCGCCGGTGCTGTTCGGCGCCGAGCGTGAGGGGTGCGCGGGGATCTCATCGCCGTGACTGTCTAAAGCGGTATCGTCGGTCACGCCATCGACTCTACGAAGGAGCAGCGTGACTGGTCAAGTGTCTTTTGATAGTCATACGCGGAACGTGCTGGCGGCGTCGGTCGAGTACGTGAACCGGCTGACGCCGGGTTGGTCCGGCGGCGTGGCCTTCGACGGGCCTGCCGACGAAGCGCAGGCGGTCGCCGAGTCGCTGGTGGCGATCGGTTATCCGCAGCCCTCCGTCAAAGCGGCCGACGCGCGGCGGCTCGCCGTACTGGCGGGGCGGATGAGGATCGTGTTCGAGGCGGCGCAGACCGGCGATCTCGATCGGGCGGCCGAGGAGATCAACGCGTTGCTGCTCGACACGAACGCGCGGCCGCAGCTCGATCGCCGGGAGAAGGGGTGGAGCCTGCACTTCCACGGGCCGGACGACGGGCTGGTCAACGGCTGGGCCGCGGGCTGTGCGGCGGGTCTCGCGCTGGCGCTGGGCAGTGATCTCGCTGGACGGTTGGGAGTGTGTGCGGCGCCGCAGTGCGACCGGGTTTTCGTCGATGTGTCGCGCAACGGGCAGCGGCGGTTCTGCTCCCCGCAGTGCCAGAGCCGGGTGAAGGCAGCCGCCCACCGGGCCCGGCAGTCCCCCACGGGCTGAAACGGGACCTCGGACACCAGGCCGGGACCTCGGACACGTTATGTGCTGTCCGAGGCCCCGATAAGGTGTTCAAGGTCCCAGCTTCACAGCCGAGATCCCGTCGCCGGCGATCAGCCGACCGGGGTGAGCTCGCGCTCCTCCTCCGGGGCCTGGGTGACCGCGTGCTTCGGCGGGGTGCGGCGGAGCCACTTCGGGGCCCACCAGTTCGCGTCGCCGAGCAGGGTCATGATGCTCGGCAGGACGACCGCCCGGATGATCGTCGCGTCGATCAGGATCGCGACCGCCAGGCCGACACCGAGCTGCTTCATGTCCAGCGTGCTCAGCGTCGCGAAGACCGCGAACACCCCGATCATCACCGCCGCCGCGCTGGTCACCACGCCGGCCGAGCCGGTGATGCCCTCGGCCACGGCCTGCTTGGTCGGCACCCCGCGCAGCACAGCCTCGCGGATCCGGCTGACCACGAACACGTGGTAGTCCATCGACAGCCCGAACAGCACCACGAAGAGGAACAGCGGCAGCCAGGACACGACCGCCCCGTTCGACCGGAAGTCCAGCAGCCCTTCGGCCCAGGTGTTCTGGAAGACGGCCGTGACCACACCGTACGCCGCACCGGCGCTGAGCAGATTCAGCCCGATCGCGGTCACCGCGACCACGACCGACCGGAACGTCACCATCATCACGATCATCGTCAGCAGCAGCACGAACCCGATCACCAGCGGCAGCTTCGACCGGGTGTGCGCCGCGTAGTCCACGTCCGCCGCCACGAACCCGCCGACGGCGTACTCGGCGCCCGGCACCTTGCCGACGGTCTGCGGGATCAACTCGGTGCGCAGCTTGGCCAGCGAGTCCCGCGCCTGCTCACTGCCACCCTCGTACGGCGTGGCAACCTCGACCACGGTGACCCGCCCATCGGCCGAGACCCGCGGCTTCTCCAACCCGTCCTCGGCGTAGAGAGAGTCGCCCGCGGTCCGCTTGCCCAGCTCCACCAGGGCAGCCTGTACGGCGGCCTGCTGGTCGGCCGGCGCCTTGATCGCGACCTCGTGGCTCGTCCCCGTGCTGGGGAAGGCGGCGGTCAGCCGGTCGTAGGCCTGCATCACCGCGGTGTCGCGCGGCAGGTCCTCGGTACCGGGGAACTTCAGGGTCATCCCGAGCGCCGGCGACGCCACGGCGAGCAGCGCGACGACGGAGACGGTCAACGTGGCGACCGGGTGCTTCAGCGCCGGCTTCAGGACCGCGGGCCAGAACCGCGGCGCCGACGTACGCGCCGTGAGGCGCCACAGCAGCGGGATGCGCGGACGGTCCACCCAGCGACCGAGCTTGGCCAGCACCGCCGGCAGCACGGTCAGCGAACCGGCGACGGCCACCGCGACGACCAGGATCGACCCGACCGCGAAGGACGAGAACACCGCGTCGCGGGCCAGGAACAGGCCGGCCATCGAGATGATCACCGCCGTACCGGAGACGACGACGGCGTGGCCGGAGGTCGCCGCGGCGATCTCCACCGCGTCGACGTGACCGCGGCCCTTGGCGCGCTCCTCGCGTTCGCGTCGCAGGTAGAACAACGAGTAGTCGACGCCGACCGCCATGCCGATCAGCAGGATCACGCTGTTCACCGCGTCGACCGCGGGGACGAACTGGGAGGCGGCCGCGGCGAGCCCGATCGCGGCGGCGACCGCGGACAGCGCGAGCAGCAGCGGCACGGTCGCGGCGATCAGCGCACCGAAGGCCACCAGCAGGATCGCCAGCGTGACCGGCAGGCTGAACATCTCGGCCCGCTTGAAGTCCTCGCCGAGCGTCTCGTTCAGCGCCTTGTCGATCGACTCGCCGCCGACCTGCTCGACCCGGAGGCCCGGAGTCTCCTGCTGGACCTTGGCGGTCGCGTCGAGCAGCGGCTGGACCCGGTTGTCGTCGTCGCCGTCCTTGAGCTCGACCCGGACGATCAGGGCGTTCTTGTTCGGCGCGAGGATCGGCTGGGCGACGTCCGCGACCCCACCGAGGGCGCGCATCCGTTCCGTCACGACCTTCGCGACCTCGTTGGCCTTGGCCTGGTCGAGCGACCCCGAGGACGGCGTGATCAGCACGCTCTCCACGTCCGGGTCGTCGAAGTTGCCGGACTTGACGATGTCGTCGGCCCGGGTCACCTCGCCGATGTCACCCTCGTTGGTCGACTCCTTGGTCCCGGTCATGCTGCCGAGCGCGAAGCACGCCACCACGACGGCGAGCCAGAGCGCGATCGCCCGCCACGGGTGGGTGGCGCTCCATCGTGCCGCCCGGACCGTCAGCGGTCCCCTCGACCGGCGCTCGGCCCGGCTGTTCAACTGGCCACTCATCTGGCTTCCCTGCCCCTCTGCGCGACGACGCGCACCCTGGCAGCGGAGCCCCTCCGCCACGCTGCCGATGCCCATCAGCCTCCCGTCCGGGAGGGGGTCGCCACCATGCAGATGTCCCCCTACTTCCCCTGGGGCAGGCCCCACCTCGACCCTGGGGAAAACCACACCCCACCCCGGGCCGGAGTCACTCGTACGGCGTACGGAAAAGGCGCCGGTACGCCGGGGAAGCGCCGCTCAGAACTCGTCGAGGTCCAGGCTGGCGCCGGCCGAGACGCCCTCCAGGTACCCCTCGGCGCGCTCGGCCTTGGGGTAGCGGTGGACCAGCTCCCAGAAGGCCGCGTTGTGCGACGGCTCGACCAGGTGGACCAGCTCGTGCACCAGCACGTAGTCGACGACCCAGGCCGGCATCGACTGCAAACGGGTCGACAAACGGATCGATCGGTCCGCCGGAGTGCAGGATCCCCATCGTCTGTTTTGGTTCGAAACCCAGCGAACCGACGCAGGTTCGGGCACTTCGGGAAGGTGGCGACACGCGAGTTCGTGTGCTCTGGCCAACAATTTTTCGTCCGACACGCGGGATTTGCTGCGCTGCCGATCGAGCCGCTGGAGCATGGTCTCGACCCAGCGCGCCTCCTCGGTCGCGGACAGCCGGTCGGGCATCAGCACGACCACCCGCTCGCCGTCGCGGTACGCGCTCACGGTCCGCTTGCGCCGCTTGCTGCGCCGGATGTCGACGTACGGCGGGATCGGGCGCGGTGGGGAGTCGGCCATAGGACAAACCGTATCGCCCGAATCCGGCGACTTTCTTGCGTCCACATCCTGTGCACAGACGTTTTCGCAGGTCAGACGGGTGATCACGGGTTCGTGGATCCGTGTTGTTCACACCCTGTTCCCCCGCTCGTCCACAGCGCCGCGCGGCGCGCCCCACAGCTTGCCCACAGAGTTATCCACAGGGGTGGACAACGCGGCCTTGCCAGCGCGGCGGCGGCCTTCTAGCGTCAGGGCCAACAGGCTCCCGGACCGCCTCCGGGGCCACTCGGAGGGGAAGCCGAGTGGTTCCGCAGGCGGACTCCCGGGAGCCTGTTCCGTGCCGGGACGGAACTCGGAAAGGGGTTTCCACGCGGCACGCGGGCGCTGGGGTGCGCTTGAGCCACGCTCAGCCTGCCGTAGGGTGAATCTCGACTGGGCCGAACGGCCTACGGCAGGACGGTCTGCCGTTAGCATCCACGACGGCCAGGGGCCTGCAAGCCCCGGCTGGTATTCAGAGCAAGGAGAGAGGCCCTCATGGCAGAGACCTGGAGCGGCGAGTTCTACTGCGTCAAGTGCAAGGCCAAGCGCACCGCCGACGGCGAGGTCAAGGTCAACGACAAGGGCACGCGCATGGCCAAGGCCAAGTGCCCCGAGTGCGGTACGAACCTGAACCGGATCCTCGGCAAGGCCTGACGCACCAGCACCACGTCGTAGGGGCGGTGGTCCGGCTTCGGCCGGGCCTCCGCCCCTCGTCGTTACCCACCCGGTACGACGCGCCGGTGACCCCGCCGGGGGCGGGCTTGGGTGAGGCGACAGAATGGGGGCGTGTCCGATCTCCCCCGCAAGGCGCTCAGCCGTACGGCGAAGCTGGCGAGCCTGCCACTCGGTGCCGCCGGCCGCGCGACCGTCGGACTCGGCAAGCGGATCGGCGGTGCGCCGGCCGAGGCGGTGATGGCCGAGTTCCAGCGCCGGACCGCCGACCAGCTGTTCTCCGTCCTGGGTGAGCTCAAGGGCGGCGCGATGAAGTTCGGGCAGATGCTGAGCCTGATGGAGTCGGCGATGCCCGAGGAGTTCGCGGCGCCGTACCGGGCGACGCTGACCAAGCTCCAGGACTCCGCTCCGCCGATGCCGGCCGCGACGGTCGACAAGATCCTGTCCGAGGAGCTGGGCAAGCGCTGGCGCAGCCGGTTCTCGGAGTTCGACGACAAGCCGGCCGCCGCCGCGTCGATCGGCCAGGTGCACCGCGGAGTCCTCAAGGACGGCCGCGAGGTCGCCGTCAAGCTGCAGTACCCGGGCGCCGCCGAGGCGCTGCGGGCCGACTTGAAGCAGCTCGGCCGGTTCGCCCGGACCTTCGGGACGCTCGTCCCGGGGCTGGACATGAAGCCGCTGATCGCCGAGCTGCAGGACCGGATCGGCGAGGAGCTCGACTACGACCGCGAGGCGCAGGCCCAGCAGCAGTACGCCGACGCCTTCAAGGACCACCCGGAGTTCGTCGTCCCGCGGGTGGTGAAGCACTCCCCCACGGTGATCGTGTCGGAGTGGATCGAGGGCAGGCCGCTCTCGAGCTTCATCACCGACGGGACGAAGGCCGAGCGCGACGAGCTCGGGCTGAAGTACGTCCGGTTCATGTTCAGCGGGCCGCGACTGGCCGGGCTGCTGCACTCCGACCCGCATCCGGGCAACTTTCGCGTCCTGGCCGACGGACGGCTCGGCGTGGTCGATTTCGGGCTCTGCGCGCGGCTCCCGGACGGGCTGCCGCCGGCGATGGGGCGGCTGCTGCGGATCTCGCTGGACGGCGACGGCGACGAGGTCCTGGCCGGGCTACGGGCCGAGGGGTTCGTCAAGCCGCGGATGGAGATCGACTCGCAGCAGCTGATGGACTACCTGGCGCCGTTCGTGGAGCCGGCCCGGACCGAGACGTTCCAGTTCAGCCGCGCGTGGATGCGCGAGCAGGCGAACCGGACCGGCGACTTCCGTTCGCCGAACGCCGCCCTGGCGCTGCGGCTGAACATGCCCCCGTCGTACCTGCTGATCCACCGGGTGTGGATCGGCGGCATCGCGGTGCTGTCGCAGCTGGAGACCGAAGCGCCGTTCAGGTCGGTGCTGGAGGAGTTCCTGCCCGGCTTCACCGACGAGTAGCGGCTACCACCAGGCGCTGTCGAGCTTGCCTTCGATGCTGCGGACGTTCTCGCGGGCGCAGCGGTCGCAGTAGACGAGCTTGCGCCCGTTCTCGACCGACGTGACCCAGGTCAGCGGCAGGTCCTCGGTCGGCGCCGCCGTACCGCACAGTGCGCAGGTCGGGCTCGTCACAGGAACAATCTAGGGCATGCGTTGGCACATCCACGAGGAGACCGAGGCCTGGGGCAACCCGTGGCTGAGCGTCCGCAAGCTCGACGTCGAGCAGCCCGACGGCGAACGGATCGACTACCACGCGGTGCGGTTGAAGCACGTCGCGGCGGCGGTCGTCAGCAACGGCGACGACCGCGTGCTGCTGATGTGGCGGCACCGGTTCCTGACCGACCGCTGGGCGTGGGAGCTGCCGATGGGCCTGATCGAGCCCGGCGAGTCCCCCGCCGAGGCTGCGGCCCGTGAGGTCGAGGAGGAGACCGGCTGGCGGCCCGGTGCGCTGACGGAGCTCGTCTACTCGGAGCCCGCGGCCGGGATCATGGATTCCACCCACCACGTCTTCCGGGCGACCACGGCGGTCCGGATCGGCGAGCCGACCGAGCTGAACGAGTCCGACCGGATCGAGTGGGTCCCGCTGGCCGACGTACCGGCGATGATCGGGCGCCGCGAGATCGTCAGCGGGATCACGCTCGTGGGACTGCAGCAGGCTCTGCTGGCCCGCCAGGAGCCCTGAACGCCCCGAGGGGCGGCATCCGGGTGGATGCCGCCCCTCGGGCTGCAGCGCCGCTGGTCCGGGCCCCTGCTCCGAGGACCTGCGGGTCGGCTGCTGTGTCGGGCTGCACGCGGCGTGCTGGAGATCTGCTCCGGCCGCGTCAGCCGGTTGTACTAGGGCGCCGGCCGGCCGGACCTGGTGGTCCGGCCGGTGGATCGGCGTCCGGGTGGATCAGACCAGACGGGCGAGGGTGAGGCGCGCTTTTGCGCTGGCCCTCTCCGCGCGCCGGGTGGCCCGCTCGGCCTGCTTCTGCGCCCGGGCGACCTGGGTCGCCAGACGGAAGCGCCGGTTCTGCTCGGCGTCGTTCAGTAAAGATCGACAGTGAGCTCGTGCGAGGTCTTCCTGAAGTAAGTTCATCTGAGTGCTCCTGTGAGTGCGGTTCGGGTTCATGGTTCGAGTCTCGATTCGGATGGGTGGATCAGGCGGCAGTGACGGTGTCGCTCTTGCGGGGACGTCCACGGGGACGCTTGCGCGGCACGACCACTCCCTGAACGAACAGCTGGCCTCCCCACACCCCCCAAGGCTCGGAGCGCTCCAGCGCACCGGCCAGGCACTCGGCCTGCAGCGGGCAAGTGGTGCAGAGAGACTTCGCGTACTCCACGTCCGACGGGGACTCTGCGAAGAAGAGTTCTGGCGCGTAGGACCGACAGGGCAGGTCCTGCGACGTTGCGACCTCGGTGAATGCATCGAGGAAGCTAACGCTCATTCCGGTCACCTCCTAGTGACTGTCTTGCTGATCTCTTGTCGTCCGAACCGGCCACCGGTTGGTGGCCGGCAAACTGTGGGCTGACAAACAAAAAGGCCGCGGGACCCTTGGTGGGTTCCGCGGCCTCGGAGGTGCCGGCTGACTTCGAGAGTCAGACCGGTGGACTCCAAGATCGAGAACCCGAACCGCCACGCTTCACATCGCCGACAGCTCCGCCCTGGATCGGGGCGAAAGCCTGGGCCGTGAGGACAACGGTCTCGACGTGCAGACGCGAGACGGCACCCGGGATCAGGGCGCACGGCAGCGCAGCGCCGACGAACTTCGGCTTCATCGTCATGTTCGTCATCATTTCCCAGGCACCTCCTCTCGTTGTCGCGAACGGGCGGCAAGCTCGATCGCTGTAGTTTGAAGTTTTCGGTCACACCGGTGACCGCAGAAAGAACAGTACGCCGAGGCGCGCGAGGCCCGCAAACTATTTAACGGCAGTTTCTGACATTGGCCGGAAGTTGCCGCCGCGAGGGCCGGATCTGGTGGTCGCGGCACGCTCCGGCGCCCGTCCGGCACGCTGCGGAATCGTTGCCTCTGTCATCTAAGTGCCAGACCGTCTGCCCACCGCAGAACGCTCTTGACCAGGGTGCGGCCCAGATGCCCAAGCAGGCAACAGGTTTCTCTCTCAATTACCGACGGGTGCAGATCACGATGACGGGCTCGCCGTACTTGGCCAGCTTGGTGCGGCCGATGCCCGGGATGCGGAGCAGCTCGCGCTCGTCGGTCGGGCGCGCCTCGGCGATCGCGGTCAGCGTGGCGTCGGTGAAGATGACGAACGCCGGGACGCTCTCCTCGGCGGCCCGCTCGGCGCGCCAGGCCAGCAGCTCGTCGTACAGCTGCTGGTCCATCGTCGACGGGCAGTCCTCGCAGCGGCCGAGCTTGCGGGCGCCCGGATCGAGCAGGCCGCGACCGCAGACCCGGCACTTCGGGATCGGCTTGTCCGTCCGCTCCCGTCCGGTCCGGCCCGCCGACTGCCACTCCGTCGCCGCCGGGCGCGACGACCCGCGGATGCCGATCGGGTCGAGGAACCGCGTCGGCCCCCGCGTGCCACGACCGCCCGGCGAGCGCGACGTCGACCAGCTGACGAACAGCTGCTGCTTGGCCCGCGTCACCCCGACGTAGAACAGCCGCCGCTCCTCCTCGACCTGGGTCGGGGTCTGGGCGTAGCTGATCGGCAGGGTCCCCTCGTGGGCCCCGACGATGAACACGCACTCCCACTCCAGGCCCTTGGCCGTGTGCAGCGTCGCCAGCGTGACGCCCTCGGCCAGCGGCGCGTGCTGGATCGTGGCCCGCCGGTCCAGCTCGTTCATCAGGTCGACCAGTCCGGCCTCCGGGTGCGCCTTGGCGAAGTCGGCCGCCATCGTCACCAGCGCGCTCAGCGACTCCCAGCGGTCCCGGACCGCGCCCTTGCCGGCCGGCGGATCCGGCGTCCAGCCTGCCCCACCGAGGACTCCGCGGACGGTCTCCTGCAGGTCGTCACCCGGGTCGCCGCCCTTGACCTGGCCGCGCAGCAGCATCGCCGCCTGCCGGATCTCGGGCCGCTCGAAGAACCGCTCGGCGCCCTTCAGCACGGCGGGGATCTTGCGCTCGGCCAGCGCCTGCTCGAAGTTCTCCGACTGGGCGTTGGTGCGGAACAGCACGGCGATGTCGCGCAGCGCGACGCCCTCGTCGTTCAGCCGCTGGACCGCGCGGGCGACGGCGTCCGCCTCGGCGACCTCGTCGGAGTACTCCCGGTACGTCGGCGCCGGGCCTGGCTCGAGCTGCGAGCGCAACGTGACCCGCCCGGGCAGCCCGGCCGGACCGGCCGCGTCGAGGATCTTGTTCGCCACGTCGACGATCTGCGGGGTCGAGCGGTAGTCACGGACCAGCTTGATCACGTTGGCGTTCGGGTGCTTGGAGGCGAAGCGGACCAGGTTCTCCGGGTCGGCGCCCGCCCAGGAGTAGATGGTCTGCGCCGGGTCGCCGACCACGCAGACGTCGTCGCGGCCGCCGAGCCACAGGTTCAGCAGGCTCTGCTGGATCGGGCTGACGTCCTGGTACTCGTCGACGACGAAGGTCCGGTACTGCCGGCGGATCTCGGCCGCGACCCGCTCGTCCTCAGCCAGCAGGGCGACCGCGCAGAGCAGCACGTCCTCCAGGTCGATCCGGCCGCGCTCCAGCTTCACGTCCTCGTACGCCGCGAAGACGCGCGCGATCGTGGCCGGGTCGAAGGCCGCCAGCGCGCGCCCGGACTGCGGCGCGATCCGGGCGTAGTCGTCGGGCCGGACGTTGCTGACCTTGGCCCACTCGACCTCGCCGGCGAGGTCGCGCAGCGCCGGGGTGTCGACGCGGACCCGGCAGCGGCCGGCCGCCTCGGTGAGCAGCGGGAACTTGCGGTCCGCGATCGGCGGCAGCTCCGAGCCGTACACCTTCGGCCAGAAGAAGCGGGCCTGGCGCAGCGCGGCCGAGTGGAACGTCCGCGCCTGGACGCCGTCGGCGCCGAGCTGGGCGAGCCGGCCGCGCATCTCGCCGGCGGCCCGCTGGGTGAAGGTCACCGCGAGCACCCGGACCGGGTCGTAGGTTCCGGTCCGTACGCCGTACGCGATCCGGTGGGTGATCGCGCGGGTCTTGCCCGTGCCCGCCCCGGCCATCACCACGACCGGTCCGTGCAGAGCGGTGGCGACGGCACGCTGCTCGGGGTCGAGTGCTTCGAGCAGCTCGTCGGCCGAGCGGCTCGCAACGGCACGTGTGATGTCGCTCACGGGGTGAGACATGCGGGAACAGGACCCCTGACGCTGTGGTTCTCCGGTAGGACGGGGTCAACCCTAGACGGGCCGACGGACAAGTCGCCCACGACAGAGACGGAGCGAGCCACGATGGCGGCATTCACGATGTACTCGACACCTTGGTGCGGTTACTGCCACCGCCTGAAGGGCCAGCTGAAGCGGGCCGGCATCGAGTTCACCGAGGTCGACATCGAGCAGACCCCGGGCGCGGCCGAGCTGGTCGAGAAGATCAACAACGGCAACCAGACCGTCCCGACGGTGGTGTTCCCCGACGGGACCTCGATGACCAACCCGAGCCTCGCCCAGGTCGCGGAGAAGCTCGTCGCCTGACGGCGTTCACCAGCTGCCCGGCAGCTCCTCGCCGTACCAGCCTTCGATCAGGCGGCGCGAGATGGAGATGTTGCCGGGCAGCGCGAGGGTCTCGTCCGCGATCTGCGCGGCCAGGTCCTCGCGGCTGAACCAGCGCGCGTCGACGATCTCGTCGTCGTCGACCTCGATCGCGAAGCCGGTCGCCTTGGCGTAGTAGCCGATCATCAGGCTCTGCGGCATCGGCCAGGGCTGCGAACCGGCGTACTCGACGTCGTCGCCGATCACGACACCGGTCTCCTCCAGCACCTCACGCCGTACGGCGGCCTCCAGCGACTCGCCCGGCTCGACGAAGCCGGCCAGCGTGGAGTAGCGGCCCTCGGGCCAGTTCTCGTTGCGGCCGAGCAGCGCGCGGTCCTGGTCGTCGGTGACGAGCACGATGATGGCCGGGTCGCTGCGCGGGAAGTGGTGCATGCCGCAGTCGGGACAGTCGCGGACGTGCCCGGCGTCGACGACGACGGTGTGGGCGCCGCAGTTCGAGCAGTGCGTGTTGATCGCGTGCCAGTTGGCCAGGCCGACCAGGTTGACGGCGATCCCGGCCTCGCGGTCGTTCAGCACGGCGCCGAGCTCGCGCAGTCCGGCGTACGACGGCTCGGGCTCGCCGGGCACGATGACGCCGAACACGGCGCGGCCTTCCGCCGTACGGCCGGCTCCGGCCTCGCGGTCGATGCCGAGGAAGATCCGCTGACCCTCCGGCGCTCCGGCCGGCGGCACGAAGCGCAGCGCCGTCCGGGACTCGTCGACGGCCAGCTGCTCGCCCTTCAGCAGCGCCACCTGCGTCTCCGGCGCGGCCCAGGCCTTGGCCAGCCACTCCTCGTCGCGGCGGCGGTCGGCCGCACGGTCGAGGACGGAACGGGACAGCGCGAGGGAACCGGGAACGATCGAGTAAGCCACGTCATCAAACTATCCCGGCCGCCAACCGTGAGAGCATCCCGGCATGAGTATTCACATCGCCGCCGAGAAGGGACAGATCGCTCCGCGCGTGCTGTTCCCCGGTGACCCGCTGCGGGCGCAGTGGATCGCCGAGACCTACCTGTCGGACGTGACCAAGTACAACGAGGTCCGGAACATGTTCGGCTTCACCGGGACCTACAAGGGCGAGCGCGTCTCCGTCCAGGGCTCCGGGATGGGGCAGGCGTCGGCCTCGATCTACGCCCACGAGCTGTTCGCCGAGTACGACGTGCAGACCCTGATCCGGGTCGGCACCTGCGGGGCGCTGACCGAGAAGGTCAAGATCCGCGACGTGATCGTCGCGATGTCGGCCAGCACCGACTCGCAGATGAACCGGCTGCGCTTCCACGGCATCGACTACGCGCCGACCGCCGACTACCAGCTGCTGCGCGCCGCGGCCGACGCCGCCGCCGCGGCCGGGCTGAACGTGCACGTCGGCCAGGTGTTCTCCGGCGACCTGTTCTACAACGACCGGCCCGACCTGGTCTCGCGGACCGCGGAGTACGGCGTCCTGGGCATCGAGATGGAGGCCTCGGCGCTGTACACGCTGGCCGCCAAGTTCGGCCGCCGCGCGCTCGGCATCATGACGGTCTCGGACCACCTGATCACCAAGGAGGAGACGTCGGCCGAGGAGCGGCAGACCACCTTCTCCGAGATGATCACCATCGCGCTCGACGCGGCCGTCGAGGTGCCGGTCTGAACCGGTACGCCGTCACCTTGGTGAGCACTGCCCTGCTCATCGGTACCACGGCCTGCTCCAGTGACGACAAGACGTCCGGTGAGGCTCCGGTCGCTGCGCCTACCAGCGCAGCAGCCAGTACTACCCCGTCCGAAGCCGGTGCTCCCCCGTCCGACCTGTCCGCCGGGCAGGTCGTCGCCGGCCTGACCGGCGCGGGCTACAAGTGCGGCCGGGACGGCGACTACGCGATCTGTACGACGGGCCCGGTGGCGGTGTGGGTGCTGACCGGCGACCACAAGCGCCCACCGGTGGTCTCCCTGCACTCGCTCGGCACGGCCGAGACGGCCACCAGCGAGATCGGCAAGGTACTGCCGCAGGCGCTGGAGATCGCGCACGTCGTACCGGCTCAGAAGATCACCGAGTGGTTCGGTCAGCAGGCGGGCAAGACCACCGCGCAGGTGACCGAAGGCGACTGGCAGGTGGAGCTGTCGGTCGAGACGGACACCGAGGAGCCGGGTGCCCACCTGTCCTTGATGGACCGCCTCTGCAAGGCCGACTGCACGGCCGAGTAGTTCTGTGGGGTGCCACCTGATGGTGGCACCCCTCTGCTCAGGAGCTGCCCGATGCGGCGGCGCTGGACGAGGCCACGACGATGCTGGCGGTGATGGCTGCCTGCATGTCCTGCACAGCACGCCGTACGGCGGCCGCGGCCCAATCAGACTCGGCGATCTCCTTCGCACGCCGCTTCAGCGCCTTCCGGTCGACCGCGTCGGTCACCACCTTCGGTACGACGTCCAGGGCGCTCAGCAGCGCGATCAGCGCACCGGTCCGCTCGTCCGGCTGGGTGCCGAGCTTCAGGACGTTCTCCAGCGACGCCCGGATCTCCCGCTCGTGCTGCGCGTCCTTGGCCGGCCAGCGGGTGACCGGGAACAGACCGAGTACCTTGTTCTCCTCCGCCTGCAGGATGCCGCGTTCGGCGAGCCGCTGCAGGAGCGGGTCGCGCAGCTTCTTGGACAGCTTGCCCATCACGTCCTTGGGCCTCTTGCCGGCCTTGTCGACCACGACGGCCAGTCGCTCGTCCAGCAGCGCGTCACCGGTCGGCGACGGGTCCAGCACCTTCAGCCGTCCCGGCTTGCCGTCGTCGCCCTCGGTGGTGATGTCCACCTTGCCCAGCAGCGTCAGCTCGACCACGACGGCTCCGGCCAGCCCGTAGTCCAGGCCGGGCGAGCCGGCGAGCGGCTTGCCGGTCTCGTCGTCGTACAGGAGCAGGAGCAGGTCTTCGGCGATCAACATGCTCTCACCGTAGAACCTGCCAAGCTCACCATGAATTCCATAAACAGTAAATATAACGATGTTATGCTTCAGGAATGAGTCGTCACGACGCGACCGCCGCCATCGGGGCAGCCCTCTACGGGCTGGCCACCCGGGCCGTGAGACGCCTGCCCCGGGACATGAGCCTGACGTCCGCCGCCACCCTCGCCACCCTGGACCGGACCGGCCCGCGGCGCATCACCGATCTGGCCGCGGTCGAGGGCGTCACCCAGCCCGCGATGACCGCCCTCGTCCGGGTGATGGAGGAGTCCGGCCTGGTGGAGCGGTGGGGCGACGCGTCCGACAGGCGGGTCACGCTGGTGTGCCTGACCGAGGCCGGCGCCGCCTACGTCCGGACGCGGCGCCAGGCGGGCGTCGATGCGTTCGAGCAGCTGATCGACAAGCTCACCGGCGACGAGGTCGAGGCGCTGGTGGCGGCCCTTCCGGCACTGAAGCATCTGGCCGAGCTCGAGAGCCAGGACCGCGAAGGGCCGACACAGTGATCCGGAGCGCTGCACCGAAGCAGGCCGAGCTGCGGCTGCTGGTCCCCTCCCTGATGTTCGTCGCCCTGGTCGTGGCGGCGGTCGCCAGCCTCGGGGCGCCGCTCATTACCAGCGTGGCGACCACGTTCCACGTCCCGCTCGGCAGCGCCCAGTGGACGCTGACCATCGCGTTGCTCAGCGGGGCTGTCGCCACGCCGGTCCTCGGCCGGCTCGGAGCAGGCCCCCACCGGCGAGCCGCGATTCTCGTCACGCTGGCGGTCGTCGTCGCCGGCAGCGCACTCACCGTGCTCCCCCTGCCGTTCGCCTGGCTGCTCGTCGGCAGGGCCGCTCAAGGCGTCGGGCTCGGTCTGACGGCGCTGATGATGGGCGTGGCCCGCGACCACCTCCCCGAGGCGCGCAGCGCGGCCACCATCGCCCTGATCTCGGTCGTCTCGATCATCGGGATCGGCGTCGGCTACCCCCTCGCCGGGCTGCTCGCCGAACTCGGCGGGGTGCGCGCCGCCTACGGCTTCGGTCTGCTCGTCACCGCCGTCGCCTTCCTGACCGCGTGGCGCTCCATGCCCGAAGCCCCCGCGGGCCGCACGGCCCACCTGGACGTGGCAGGCGCCGTCGTTCTGGCCGCGGCGCTGCTCCTGGTGCTGTTCCTCGCCGGCGAACGGAATCTGTGGAGCCGGCACCTCGCCGTGGCGGCAGGCCTCGCCGTCGTCGCGGTGGTGCTGCTCTGCGTCTGGGTCGTCGTCGAGCTGCGCAGTACGACGCCACTGGTCGATGTGCGGGCGGTGCGGCACCCGGCGGTCGCCGGGGCGAACCTCGCCATGTTCGTCGGCGGGATCGGCATGTACCTCCTGCTCACGCTCATCACCCGGTACGCGCAGACCCCGGACGGCGCCGGCTACGGCTTCGGACTGACGACCTTCGTCGCCGGACTGATCCTCGTCCCCTTCTCGCTGCTGGGGTTCGTCGCCGGCAAGCTCACGCCGCGGGTCCGGACGCGGATCGCCGATCCCCTGCTGCTGGCCGGCAGCGCCGTCGTGGTCGGCGGCGGGTTCGCCCTGTTCGCGGCGGCCCGGTCGGATCTGGTCGAGCTGTTCGCGGCGATGGGCGTGCTCGGCTTCGGCGTCGGCGGCTTCTCGGCCGCGATGCCCGGCGTCATCCTCGCCGTCACTCCCCAGAGCGAGACGTCGAGCGCCATGAGCTTCAACTACGTCGTCCGCAGCGTCGGGTTCGCCCTCGGCAGCGCAGTCGGCGGCCTGATCCTCGCCGCGGGCACCGGCCCCGGCCACCTCTTCCCCGACGACAGCGCCTACACCACCGCGGCGCTGGTCGGCCTCGGCGCCATGGCGATCACGACGCTGACCAGCCTCGCTCTCGCCCGCCGACGCTCGTCCGGGACCAACCCGTAAGTCACCCCACCACTGGAGGTTTCCATGCCCAAGGGCTACTGGGTCAGCGCCTACCGCACCATTTCGGACCCCGAGAAGCTGGCCGCCTACGGCGAGCTGGCCGGTCCGGCCGTCCGGGCCTTCGGCGGACGGACTCTCGTCCGTGGCGGCCGGATCGTCGCGCACGACGCCGGGATCGCCGAACGCACCGTCCTGGTCGAGTTCGACAGCTTCGAGCAGGCCGTCGCGGCCCACGAGAGCGCGGCCTACCAGGAAGCGCTGGCCGCCCTCGCCGACGGCGTCGAGCGCGACTTTCGCATCGTCGAAGGCCTCGACTGACCGAGCCACCTTGCCGAACCGGCGGCGGGGTCGCCGATCGATCCCCCGCCGGACTGCTCAACCAGCAGAGCATCCGGGGCAGATCCGCCGAAGCCCCATCACCGGTCACCCCACCAGACGATCCTGTTGCGATGCCCCCCGGAACCCCTCGCACCCTCGAGCCCGGCCGTTTCACGCTCGCCGACCTGGACTCGCTGCCGGACGGCCTGCGCCACGAGCTCATCGGCGGTCAGCTCCTCGTCACCCCACCGCCCCTGCGCAGCCACCAACGGGCCGCCGGTCAGCTGATGCTGGTGCTCCACAAGAACTGCCCGAGTGAGCTGGAGGTCTTCCCAGGTCCGTTGGAGTTTCGCCCAGCCGCTGGGCATGTGCTCCTGCCCGATCTGCTGGTGTGCCGGCGCGAGGACGTCGGTCTGCGGAGTATCGATCGATTGGTTCTGGCCGTCGAGATCCTCTCGCCGACGACGCGCACGGTCGATCACGTGCTCAAGCGGGCTCTGTATGCGGACGCTGGCGTCGCCTCGTACTGGCTGTTCGATCCTGAGGCGGAGGAGCTGACGGTGCTCGAGCTGGTCGGCAGCGCCTATGTAGAGCGGGCTGTTGTCAAGGGCAACGAGATCTTCGAGGCGAGCTTGCCGTTTGTCGTGCCCGTGGTGCCCAGCGCGCTCGTGCGGCCGGTCAACGGGGGCTGATCGGGGCACGGTGGGGCAGATCGTGATCTGGCCTGCTGGGGAAGGCGCTGGTGGGTGAGCGTTGGGGTATGAGCGACGCTTCGGGGTGTGGGTGGGTGCCGGCGGGTGATGGGTTCTCGGTGGCTGAGCTGGGGAAGTTGCCGGGGCGATTGGTGTGCGAGTTGGTGGATGGGGTTCTGGTGGCGGCGCCGCATGGTGGGGCGGCGCGGCAGGGGGTAGTGCTGGAGCTGGGATTTCTGCTGCGCCGGAACAGTCCGGCGCAGTTTCAGGTGATGGTCGGACCGGTGGAGTACCAGCTCGGCGAGCGGACTCTGCTGCAGCCGGATGCGTTGGTGTGCCCCGGCGGGCGGCTGCCGCGTGGGCCGGTGAGAGGTCCGGTGCAGCTGGTGGTCGAGGTCGTGTCGGAGGTGACCCGGACGATCGATCACGTGCTGAAGAGGAGCTTGTACGAGCGGGCCGGCGTACCGGCGTACTGGCTGTTCGATCCGGAGGCGCGGGAGCTGACCGTCCTGGAGCTTGCCGACGGCAAGTACGTGGAAACGGCGGTGGTGAAGGGGGACGACGTCTACTCGGCGACCACGCCGTTTCCGGTGAAGGTGGTGCCGGGCGAGTTGGTCAGTTGTTGAGGAGCTCGATCAGGGCTTCACGCGTGGGCAGGTTGTCGGGGCGGACCACGTCGCCGGTGCGCACGTAGTAGAAGGCAGCGCCGACCTGGTGCAGTGGCAGACCGACGAGCTCGGCCCAGGCGACTCGGTAGATCGCCAGCTGGAGCGGGTCGGCAGTTTCGCTGCGACTCGTCTTCCAGTCGATGACGTCGTAGCCGCGAGAGCCGTCCGGGCGGACGGACTGGTAGACGGCGTCGATGCGGCCGCGGACGACGCGGCCGCCGATGGACAGCGCGAACGGCGCCTCGATCTCGTACGGCGCGCGTTCGCCGAACGGGCCGACGCGGAAGGCGTCCATCAGTTCGGTCAGGTCGGTGTCGTCGACGATCCCCTCGTCGGCGGCACCGGGCAGATCGTCCGGGTCGATCAAGAACTGCTGGCCGAAGTAGCTCTCGACCCACGCATGGAAGCGGGTGCCGAAGCGAGCGGCACGGTTCGGTTTGCGGGGCATCGGGCGGGCCAGCTCGGAGGCGAGGCCGTCGGGGTCCTTGGCCAGGCGCATCACCTGCGTCGCCGACAACGAGCGCGGGAGCTCCACGTCGTACGCCTTACGACTGCGGCTCTCCCGGGCCTCGGTCAGCAAGCGCTCGATCTCGGAGTCCCAGCGAGCGACAGTCGCCTGCTCGTCCAAGAACAGCGACTCCTCGGCCTCGAGCGAAGGACCCTCGGCCCGCGACAGCTGGACCAACGCGGCGCCCTCGAGCCGACGCTCGTACGCCGGCAGGTCGTACGGCGCAGGCCAGGCCGCCTGCGTCTGCTCGGCAAGCTCCGGGTTCTCATCGTTCAACTCCGGCTGATCAGCCCACGAGACCACCCGCTCCCCCGCGTGCTTCTTCAGCACCTCCAGGTACGCCGACGGGCCGCGCGGGCGCTTCTGCGTCGGGCCCCACCAGTGTCCGGTCGCGATCAGCACCTCCTTCGCCCGTGTGAACGCGACGTACCCGAGCCGCCGTTCCTCCAGCGCGTTGACCTGCTTGCACTCGTCGGCGAACGCCTTCAGCCCGGCGTTCGACAAGTCGTGGAAGTCGGGCAGCGTGTCCGCGTCACCGCGCAACGGCCACGGCAGCACCTTCGCGTTGGTCGTCCACTTGTCGCGCCCGCGGTCGGACGGGAACACCTTGTTCACCAGCGTCGGCACGAACACGACCGGCCACTCCAGGCCCTTCGACCGGTGCGTGGTCAGCAGCTTCACCGAGTCCGCCTCACTCGGTACGGCGAGGTCGAGGCCCGCGGCGTACTCCTCCTCGGCCGCCAGGTACGCCAGCAACCCGTCCAGCGAGCCGTCCGACTCGGTCGACACGAAGTTGCCCACGGCATCCAAGAACGCGGCCAGGTGGTCGCGCCGGCCGGAGTCCACGTGGTCCGGGGTCGCGGTCAGCTCGACGTCGAGCCCGATCGTGCTGATCACGCGGCGGACCAGGTCGAGCAGCGGCTCCCCGGCGTGCGCGCGCAGCTCCCGCAGCTCGGTCGACAACTCGACGAAGCGCTCGAGCGCCTCCGCCGAGTACCCCCAGGCAGCAGGCCCCGGGTCGTCGACGGCCTCGGCGAGCGAGATCACCTCGGTCGAGTCCATCCCGGCGACGGCCGCGTCCAGCGCCGCGACCAGGTCGTCGGCGGCCGGGCGGTCACCGCCGTCGGCCAGCATGCGCGAACGGTTCGCCAGCAGGGCGAGGTCCCGATGCCCGATCCGGAACCGCGGCCCGGTCAGGATCCGCAGCATCGCGGCGTTCGCGGTCAGGTCGTTGACCGCCTGCAGCGTGGCGACGACGTCGACCACCTCGGGCAGCGCGAGCAGCCCGCCCAGACCGACGACCTCGACCGGCACCTTGCGCGCGATCAGCGCCTCGTGCACGGCGGACAGGTCGACGTTGGTCCGCATCAGGATGCCGATGTCCTTCCACTTCCGGTTCGGCAGCTTGTGCGCGGCGACGATCGAGTCGGCGATCCACTCGATCTCCTGCGAACGCGTCTCGAACAGCCCGACCGTGATCGCGCCCTCGGGCGCACCGTCCGGCGCTTCCAGCGGGATGACGCCCGGGTGCTGCTCGTACAGCTCGGTGGCGTGCTCGTTCGCCGCGGCGAGGATGCGGCTACCGCAGCGGCGATTCACGCTCAGCACGTACCGCCGGGCAGGCGTTCCGTCGGCCTGCCGGAAGTGCTCGGGGAACTCGTCCAGGTTCGCGACCGAGGCACCACGCCAGCCGTAGATGGCCTGACACGGGTCACCGACCGCGGTCACCGGATGACCGCGTCCCGACGAAGGATCGGCGCCGGCGAACAAGGCTGTCAGCATCCGCCGCTGCGACACCGAGGTGTCCTGGTACTCGTCGAGCAGGACCACCTTGTAGCGCCCGCGCTCGATCGCCGGCACCTCCGGGCACTCCTCCGCGAGCCGCGCGCCAAGCGCCATCTGGTCCGCGAAGTCGACGACCCCGCGCTCGACCTTGTACGCCTGGTACTCCTCGACCAGCTGCAGGATCTCGCCACGCTTCAACGCGGTCTCGGCGAGCTTCTTCACGTCGACGGTCTGCTTGCGCGCGGCCGCGACCTCCTGCCGCACGGCCTCGTCGTGGTCGCGGATCTGGTCAGCGCTCAGGAGATGGTCGGCCAGCTCACCGTCGAGCGAGAGCAAGCTGTTCACCAGGGTCGGTACGTGGTGCGACGCGTGCCGGATCGGACCGGCCGAGCGTCGTACGACGCGTCCGGCGAGCTGGAAGCGCGTCGCGTCGGCCAGCACGCGGACGTCGGGTTCGAGGCCGAGGCGCAGCCCGTGCTCGGCGATCAGCGTGCCGGCGAAGGCGTGGTACGTCGAGACGACCGGTTCGCCGGGCTCCTCGGGCTCCCAGTTCGGCACGTTCTTGCGCAGGTGCGCGGCGAGCAGCGGGTGCTGGTCGGGCGGCAAGGTCGAGCCGAGCACGCCGGCCTTGGTGAGGTCCTCGCGGATCCGGACGTCGAGCTCGTTGGCGGCCTTCTTGGTGAAGGTCAGCCCGAGCACCTCCTCCGGCTTCACCTGCCCGGTGCAGATCAGCCACACCACGCGCGCCGCCATCGCGGTCGTCTTGCCCGATCCCGCACCGGCGACAATCACGCCCGGCGCCAGCGGAGCGGTGATCGCCTCCAGCTGCTGGTCGCTGAAGGGAATCCCGAGCAGGTCGACCAGGTCAGCGGTGGTTTCCAGCTTCGCGGCAGTCATCAGACGATCTCCCTCCCCTCCGGCTGAATCGGACACAAACCCCGTACGTCGCACCGCGTGCACCCGTCGTTCCGCTTGGCGGTGAACTCCTCCGAGCGGACCATCGCCTCGGCGTTCTCGACCGCGTCGTCGAGCCAGGTGCGACCGTCGTCGTCCGGCTCCAGCGGCGCCTGCCCCTGGACCTTCGGCAGGCCGATGTCGTCGTGCCGCAGCTGCACCAGCTCGGCGCCACCGCTCTCCGCGTCCTCACCCAGCAACTTCAGCTGCCGGGAAGCGATCGCGCGCTGGTAGATCGCGAGCTGCACGTGCCGCTCGAGCGCCGGTTTGGTCGGCACCGTGCGGCCGGTCTTCAGGTCGATGACGCGGATCTTGCCGTCGCCGTCCTGCTCGATCCGGTCCATCCGGCCCTTGACCTGAACGCCGGGCTTCTCCTCGTCCGGCAGCAGCACACTGAAGTCCACCTCGGAGCCGATCAACCGGCGATCCGGCCGGCCCTGGTGCCACGCGACGAACCGCCGCAGCGCCTGCTCGGCCTCGACCCGCTCCCGGTCCGAGATCCATGACGACTCGAACTCCAACTGCGTCCACACCTTGTCGAGCCAACCGTTCAGCTCGTCGGCGTCCGGCGGCAGCGTCCCGGTCGCGACCGCGTCGGCCAGCGTGTGCAGCACCATGCCGAACCCGATCGCCGCCGTACTGGGGGTCTCGCCACCGGCCTTCCGCTGCAGGAACCAGCGCAGCGGGCAGTCGACGATCGTCGTCAAGGCGCTGCCGGACAACGGCACCGGCTCGTCCTCGACCGCGATCGGCACCTCGGACCGAGTCCGCTCGCGCACACCCCACCAGCGCTCCGGATCGGCCGACGGGACCAGCGAGTACCCCCGCTCGTCCACGGCATCGGCCAACGCAGCGAGCCGGTCCGCCGCGACCCGCTTCAACGCGGGCGACGACGCCGGATCGGCCAGCACGCAGCGCAGATCCGCCACCAGCCCCGGCAAGGACAAGGGCCGCCGCGGCCGGCCGGCGACCAGTTTCAAAGGAATGTCCAACTCGGCCAGCAACCGCGACGGCTGATCCCCGTCGGCCTCCGGCGCCTGCACCGCCGTCACGATCAGCCGCTCCCGCGCCCGCGTGATCGCGACGTAGAACAGCCGTCGCTCCTCGGCCAGGATCGCGCCGGCCGACAGCGGCTCGACCAGCCCGTCCGGGCCGAGCCGGTCCGGCTCCAGCAGAGATCCCCGCCGCCGCAGGTCCGGCCACTGCCCTTCCTGCACGCTCGCGACCACGACGAGCCGCCACTGCAGCCCCTTCGACCGGTGCGCGGTCATCAGCTGCACACCGGTTTCACGGTACGTCGCGTCGTACCGATTGTCGCCCGCGATGTCCAGGTTCTCCAGCTCGCTCAGGAACGCCGAGACGCCCTTGAACCCGACCTGCTCCTCGGCCCGGCCGGCCGCGTCGAACAGCGCGCACAGCGAGTCGAGGTCCCGGTTCGCCGCGCGGGCCACCTCGCCGCCGCTGTTGGCCTGACCGCGCAACCGGCGCAGCCACGGCGACTCCGACCACAGCGACCACATCACCTCGTCCGGCGCGGCGCCGGCGTTCACAATGTTCCTTGCCTTGAGCAACCTCTCGCCGAGCGCCACGAAACGCGCCTCGGCCGGTGACGCCTGCTCGTCCAGCAGCAACGGGTCGAGCATCGCCTCGCGCAGCAGCTCGTCCGACGACCGCGGCAGCCGCTGACCGCCCGCGCGCTCGCGATCCCGCTTCCGCAGTACGCGCGCCAGCCGCCGCAGCTGTCCGGCGTCCATCGCCCCCAACGGCGACAACGCCAGCGCCCTGACGACGTCGACCGTCAACGTCGACGGATCCGCGACAGCCCGCAGCGCCAGCAGCATCGGCCGTACGGCGGGCTCACGCGACAGCGGCAGCTCGTCGCCGGCCACGTCGACCGGGATCCCCGCGGCGGCCAGCGCACGCCGCAGCGGCGGGATCGAGATGCTGCCGGACCGGACCAGCACGGCCATCTCGTGCCAGCCGACGCCGTCCTGAACGTGCGCCCGGCGCAGCAGATCCGCGATGTGCTCCAGCTCGGCGCCGCTGGTCGAGTACAGGTTGGCCTCGACCTTGCCCGGGCCGAAGACGCAGCCGCTCGCGTCGGGATTGCGGAACCGCTCGAAGGTGTCGCGGTCGAGTGTGCCCGGCACGCCGAGCCGGTTGACCACGTTGCGCGAGACGCGCAGCAGCGTCGTACCGAACCGTCGTGTCGTCGCCAGCGCGATCTGGTCGGCCGGCTCGCCGTTGACCTTCGGGAACTCCTCGGTGAAGCGCAGCAGCCCGCGGACGTCGGCGCCGCGGAAGGTGTAGATCGACTGGTCCGGGTCGCCGACCACGACCAGGTCGCGGCCGTCGCCGGCGATCGCCTGCAGCAGCTTGGTCTGACCCGGATCGGTGTCCTGGTACTCGTCGACGAAGACGACCTTGAACTCCTCGCGCAGCTTCGCCTGGACCTGCGGCTGCTGCGCCAGGATCACGGCGCGGTGGATCAGCTCGGAGTAGTCCAGCACCTGCTCGTGGTCGAGGATCTGCAGGTACTCCTCGAAGAAGTCGCCGACCGCCACCCACTCCGGCCGGCTCGCCGACTGGCCGATCGCGGACAGGTCCTCCGGGTCGAGCCCGAGCTGCCGCGCCTTGCCGATCACGGCCTGCACCTCGTCGGTGAACCCGCGGGTCTTGAGCGCCGGGTGCAGACTGCTCGGCCAGTGCACGACGCCGACCTCGCGACTTCCGCCGAGCACCTCACTCAACCGCAGCGACTGCTCCGGCCCCGAAGGCAGGCGCAGCGGTACGTCGAAGGCGTCGGCCGGCGTGAACCGCCGCAGCAACGCGTAGCAGAACGAGTGGAACGTCATCGACGGCATCACTCGCGTCGTCTTGCCCAACCGCCCGGTGATGCGATCCCGCAGCTCGGTCGCGGCTTTGCGCCCGAACGTCAGCACGAGCACCTGGTCGGGGCTCAGCCCGCGGTTCGCGACGCGGTCGACGACGGCCTCGACGAGCGTCGTCGTCTTGCCCGTCCCCGGTCCGGCCAGGACGAGCAGCGGCCCACCCGGGTGATCGACCACCGACTGCTGATCAGTGTCCAGAACCGGCGCAGGGGAAGGCCCTTCCGCTCGCCCTGCCGGCTTCACCAGCCGATACCGGGACCCTGTTCTGCTGACCACTCCCCCATCCCATCAGACGCCACCGACAAACCGCGAAACACACCCGCCGCGACGGTGAGTCGGTCGCTCAGCGGACAGCCACGGTCAGTCGCAAAGAGCCGAGACGAGGGCCCGCGTGAGCCAGGTCGTGTAGCGATCGAGCGGCCAGCCGCGGTTGAGGACCAGCAGCTCGTAGATCTCGACGGAGATGTAGGTCCACAGCAGGTCCCGGACCGCGTCAGCTTCGAGGTCCGCTCGGAGTTGACCGGTCGCGTGCAGGTGGGTGGCGACCATCGTCATCCCGGTGAGGCGCTCGGCGTGCGGGTTCTGCCAAACTTTCTCGAAGTCTCGTCGACGCGTTGGCCGTCGCAGATCAGGATCTGTGTACGCCGACTGACCGGGCCTGGCGCGCGGCCGCTGCCTCGGCAAACGGGGCGAGCTTGGCCGGTACGGCGGACTCGGCCCGGATCGCCCTCGGATCGTGACGTTCCGCCATTGGCACCGACTCGTCACCGAGTGGAGATGGGACCCTGACGCGAAGGCCGCGTTCTTATCGGTCGTCTCGGCATCGCCCGGGAGCGTTTGCGCGGCCGGACGCAAACTACCGAGTCGTCCGCATCAATCTGGACACTCGCGGCAAACCCGGTCACGAGGCTCGAACCGCCACCTTGCACGATATCGCCGAAGCCGTCGCCGTCCAGGTGGAGGTGACACACGTTGGCCTTCCGCTATGCCTGCTGACCCGGCCTCGCTAGCTCGATCGTCGAATTTTGTCGGCGGTCACTACTACGGTTCTTCGATGTGACCAGAATTGTTCGATCGGCGCGAAGGCATGTCCGGGCGCCACGCTTCGTGATAGCCTGGTGTGCTGTGCGAGCGAGCGTCTCACAAGTGAGTGACGAGTGGCAGCCCGGAGTTTTCCATAGAGGGTCCGACCTTTGGGAACCCGCACCGTGACCAAACCAGAATTTCAGCCTGCATCGCACTTCGTTGGGCGATGGTTGCGTTCCGAGGCGAACCCTGACTGGGGTTTCGGGTACTGCAAGGCTAAGCGCGGAGACTTGTATGTGTGCTCGTACGTCGACATCCCAGAAGTCGTCGAGCGGGAGGTCCTTGTCTCGCCTGCGGATCTGATTGATAGTCCAATCCCTAACGGCACCCGGGTTTGGGTTCGAGGTACTCCGTATGGCTGGCATGCCGGCGAGATCAGGATGCCTGCGACTTGGGGCCGCTACCACGTGGCATTAGTCGGAATACCACGACAGATCCTGCTATACCAAGATCAATTTTACGTGCGCTGGAACAGGCCCCTCGCCGACCCTGCTGCCGCTATTCAGCACGGTCTGACTGAAGCGCCCGTCTTTCACGAAGCGCGGTCTGAACTGCTCGCCGCTTTGGTGCGTCAGCGTCAGGTATTCCGCGGACTGTCGGGTGTGGCGTCTGCTCCGATAGGCCTCTACCACCACCAGATTGACACGGTGGCACGCGTGCTGGCCGACCCGGTTGTCCGCTATTTGCTTGCAGACGAAGTCGGACTGGGCAAAACGATCGAGGCCGGTCTAGTCATTCGCCAGATGATGATTGACGATCCGCATGCCGAAGTGCTGGTGCTCGTGCCGGACACGCTTGTTGGACAGTGGCTGAGCGAGTTGCACGACCGGTTAGCCCTTGGACCGCAGTTAGAAGCGCGGCGTCTAGTCGTTATGTCGCACGACGAAGCCGCGCACAACTTGAATGTCGATCACGTGTCGCTGGTGGTGATCGATGAGGCCCACAACATTCTTGAGAGCATCCCCGACGGCTCCGTCACTCATCGGGCACTGCTCGACGTTCCGGCGCTGTTGGCGCTCTCGGCGACGCCAATGCGCGGCGACCTCGGACTCTTCCGGCGATTGCTCGGCCTGGTTGATGCCATTGCGTTCGGCGACATCACCGAAGAATCGTTCCTTCGGCGTATCCACGAACGCGAACGTAGCGCCCGCGAGTTGCAGGTGCTGGGGTCGCATCGAGCGAGCCCCCGGCAGAAGCGCAGCGTCGTCGAGTCGTTGCGCGAGATGTTTGCCGGCGACCCGAACATCGACGACCTCGCGGCCGCGTGCGTCGACCTCGAGGATAACCTCGCGCCGGCCTGGATCGAACTCGCCGAGTACGTCCGCGAGACCTACCGCCTCAGTAGGCGGATGATCCGCCACCGCCGCGGGGGCGACCTGACCGATGGCTACGCGGTGGCCGGGCGGAAGCCGACGTACGTCAAACTCCAAGACCCTGCCCGCGCCGATGCCGACGAGTTCCTCGAACTGCTGCGCTGCGACCTGGTGGCCGGTCGTGACGACAGCCTCTACTCTCACGCAGTACTGCACGCTCTCGCTGGGCCGCTAGCACTGTGGGGGTTCCTCCGCGGCCGGGAAGCCCTGCCGCCCCACTCGCCGCAAGCGCCGCCCGAGGCCGTGCGCGCGCTCTTCGAGGCAACCGCCGCTCGACTCGAGATCACCGGTCTCGAGGCACGCATCGACGCGGCGATCGCGATCGTCCGGGAACGGGTCGAGCGCGGCTGCAAAGTCGTCGTCTCGTCGAGTTTCACCTCGGTCGCGAAGGAGTTCGAGGCGCGGCTGATCGACGAGGTTGACGACTTCTCGGTATCCCGGCACTACGTCGACTCTCAGGGGCACGTCCGTGACCACGCCGTGGCCGACTTCCTCAGCGGCAGTGGCGGCGTGCTGGTCACGGACCGCTCCATGGAGGAGGGACGCAACCTGCAAGAGGCGGAGGTGCTCGTCAACCTTGACCTCCCGCTCGACGCGAGCCGCCTTGATCAGCGGATAGGCCGCCTGGACCGGTACGCCGTCCGGCAGGAGCCCGCTGAGGTGGTCGTCTTCACCGAGCCGAGCAGTCCCTGGGTGACCGCGCAGATCCGTCTGCTCGGCGAGGGCACCGGCGTATTCGAAACGTCGATTTCGACCGGGCAACGGATGCTGGCAGACGTGCTCGACAGGGTCCGAAGCGCCTTGCTCGCCCGTGGCGTCGATGCTCTGGACTTGGATGTTGTGGCGCTACGGAAGGAACTCGACAACGAGCGAGATGACATCGAACTGCTCGAGGAGATGGAGTCGATCAGCGCCGCGGTGTCCTTTGGACATGATGCCTTCGCCGAACTGCTCGAATACGAGGATGGCGACGACGAGCCGCTGCGCCGGGCGGTCAAGCGACTGACGCAGGGCACTGGGTCGCTCGGCATGAAGCCGGTCGAGTCGAAGGACGGCGTCATCCGGTTCGGGGGAGCCAACTTCATCGGCCTGCCCGATGACCAGATCCCAGCTCTGCGCTCGCTGCTGCTGGCGCCGAAGACGTACTCGCGCCGGGTGGCAGCAGACCGAAACGCCGTCGCACCCTTTCGGATTGGTGACCCACTGGTCGAGTGGCTCGACGAGTACCTCCGCGTCGACGAGCGCGGTCGAGCGTACGCGGTCGTCCGGCCTGTCGCTGGGTTGACGACCCCGGCCTTCTGGCTGCATTGCGAGTTCCTGGCCGAGTTCAACGGCGCCCACCTGACCTGGGACGGCGCTGACCAGCGTCGGCTGGCCCGCCGCGGCGACGGTCTATTCCCGCCGTCGAAGTACAAGACCTGGACCGATCCGTATGGTGCGGCACCTGGCGATCTGGTCCGCAACACCCTCGACCTGCCCTTTGACAGCAGGCGCGACGAAGTAGTCCTGCGCGGCCCCATCTGGAAGCCAATCCTCGAGGAGTTCCCGGGTTGGGTTGAGTTGATCAAGCAGAGCGCCGACCAGGCCCGCGCCCTGGTGACCAACTCGGCCGACCTTGTCGAGCGAGTGGAACGGGGCCTGCGCGCCGCACACGAGGAGACCAGTCGGCGTGGCTCCATTCTGCGCGCCCGGTCGCTGCGACTGCCGACCGCACACGAGCGCGAGGCCGCGCAGATCGAGTTCGAGTTCGAGAAGGCGGCGGGCTCGGCGCTGATCGCCGGCATCGAGCAGCACTCGATCCAGGTGACGTCGTGCGGGGTCTGCGTGTTGTGGCCGGAGGAAGACTTTTGATGAACGAGGAGTCACGCGTCCTCGCCGCGCTGGCGGAGGGTGGGCCGTATCCCGTCGATTTCGATGACGACTTGCACCGGCGACTGATGGGGGCGCTGAACCACCGCGCCTCTACCTCACTCGACCTTGGCGTGCTGATGCGGCACCTTCTGCGCCGGTGGATGCTGCGCGACGGCCGCGCCGTGCCGGTCGACGTTCAAGCGGATGTGTCGAAGTCGTTGCGCGAAGTGGCGCTTGTAGCCGGTCTGCTGGAGACGGTACCGAACCGCTGGACAGCAAGCACTTGGTCGCCGGACTGGCTCGATGCCGACGGCGCGCCCTGCGACGGCGCCGCACTCGCCGGCACCAAGGCCGGGCTGCGGTTCCACGAGGACCCGTTGGTGGCTGACCCATTCTTCGCGGAGTTGACGCCGTTCGAGAAGTACCGGACCGCCGGCCAACGGGCCGCGTGTCGGGCTGCGATCTCCTCCCCTGAGGGTGCGACGGTCCTATGCATGCTGCCGACTGGGTCCGGTAAGACCGAGATTGCCCTGACGCTCTCGGCTCGCAAGAAGTCCGGTGTCACGGTCATCATCGTGCCGACGTCGGCCCTGGCGGCTGACTTCGAACGGCGCTTCCGCGAGCATTACGCTCAGATGTACCCCCGGATCAAGCCGGAATCGTTGCACTTCGCCTGGACGTCACACACACCGGATTCCGTCAAGGCCACGATGAAGGACCTGATCGGCAAGGGGCAACAGCCGATCGTCGTCACCTCGCCGGAGTCGATGACCCGGAGTTTGCGTCAGACGATGATGTGGGCCGCCGAAACCGGACGCTTCCGCGGGTTCGTGATCGACGAGGCGCACCTCGTCTCGCAATGGGGCCGATCGTTCCGCCCAGAGTTTCGCACGCTGGCAGACTTCCGCCGAGACCTGCTGAACCGTGCTGCTGAGTACAGGCACGACCGCGCCGTGACGCTGCTGCTCAGTGCGACTCTGGGTGCTCCAGAAATGAGCGACTTGCTCATGCTCTTCGGGGAGCCCGGCCCGTTCACGCCGATCATCGCGAACGCGCTGCGGGCCGAGCCGGATATCTGGATCGCCCGCTCCGACAACTCCGAGTTGCGCGCCGAGCGGGTATTCGAGGCACTCGCGCATGTGCCGCGACCGGCAGTCTTGTACGTCACGGCGCCCCAGAATGCCGACGAGTGGGCTGACAAACTTCGAGCCCGCGGCTACGGACGCATCGCTGTCGTGACGGGTGAGACCACCGGTGGTGAGCGCACGCGGGTGCTGAGTCAGATCCGAGCCGATTCACCGGACGGTGTTGCCATCGACCTCGTCGTGGCAACCTCGGCGTTTGGCCTGGGCATTGACTATCCCGGCATCAGGAGCGTCGTGCATGCTTGCCTCCCTGAGACCGTGGACCGGTGGTACCAGGAAATCGGTCGTGGTGGCCGTGACGGGTATGCGAGTGCCGAGTTCCTGCTCACCGCACCTATGGACCGCGACGAGGCAGGAAGTCTGGCGGTCAAAATCCTGGGGTCCAAGAAGTCCGCAAAGCGCTGGAACAATCTGTGGAACCACCGGACCATCAAGGATGGGACCGACTACATCAACTTGGAGAGCACGACCGGGGTCGGCAAGGGCGACTACAACCGGTTCTGGAACGCTCAACTCATCCAGGGCCTGGTGGAACTGAGGCAACTCTCGCGGCGACTGGTCGGCGTCGATGAGTTGCATGACCTGCTCGTCGGGGATGACGCGACTACGTCCGACTGGGTGGCGGTCGACCTGATCTCTGCGGAGTTGAATGCACCCGGTTTCTGGAACACGCAATGGGAGCAGTGGCGAGCGCGGGAGTCGGAGCACTCACGCACCGCCCTCGCCAGCATGACTCAGGTCGCCAACGGTTCGTTGCGCGCGTGCGACGGCATCGCTGAGGCATACGCACCGGATTCTGCGCTGAAACGGGTCTGGGCGGACCGGCTGCGGTGGATGAAGCCGATCGGTCCCTGTGGTCGCTGCCCGGGGTGCCGTGCCGCGAAGGTGGCCGTCCAGGTCGACCCACCGCCGCGGCCCCGGCAGATCTGGGCGACCGGCGTCGCGCTCAGCGAGGGGCTGCGCTCATTCGCGGCCGCGGCACGCGGTCATCACGGCCTGGTCGTTCTCGTCGAGCGACCGGGGGAAAACCTGGGCGACGCATTGGCGGCGGCCTTGGTGCGCGACGGTGTGCAGCACATAGCCGGCGCCTTCGCCCAACTGCCGATCCCGCCGCTCGGCGTTCCTCTCTTCCGGGACGACGCGCCGTTAACGTCCGAGAACTTGGCGCCGGTTTCGAGTTTCTCGCGCTTCGGCGCCGAGGATTCGGTCTCGCGCTCGTGGCTGGCGCGCCGGGCAGCGCCGCGACGCGACGCCGCGGGCCACGACCTGGTCGACGTCCTGCTCGTCCCGGACGGAGCCCGCATCGGTGGGACTGAAATTGGACGCGAGATTCCCATTTCGCTGGGGGCGACCGCTCTTGAATTGCTGAGAAAGGCTTAGAGTCGTGGAGTACTTGAAGGGCACGGCAAATGCGAGTGCGGGCGCGATTTACTTGGTTTGTCGCTACCTGACGCGGTTCGGGACTGCACTCACCGGGACTGAAATCCGGAGCGCGCTACGGCCATTTCCTGAACATCGGGTGGCTGACGAGGAACCCAAGGACACCGACCTGCTCGGAAGTTCGCTGAAACTGGCTGCAGGGATCGGCCTGATTCACGAGCACGCGAATTCCGGCTGGACCGTAGACTCGCCGATCGCCGAAGGGCTCAGGGCAGCCGGTGATGATGGGATCCGGTGGTTCCGCTCTGAACTCCTCCGCAGGATAAACGCCGAGGCGTTGGATGCGTTGGCAAACCGGGGGAAGGCGGCGGACCTGGTGCTCGGCATGGCGTGGTTCCTGCAGCAGGACCCCCTCAAACCGCTGGGGACGACGTACGGGAATGGCGCGGAGGCATCGATCGGCAAGTTGGCGCACACCGACGGGACGCTGGTCAATGCGGTGGTGGGCTCGGAACAGTGGCGGCCGTTCCTGCGCTGGATCCTTGCGCTCGGTTTAGCGCGCAACGTCGATGTGCCGGGAGCCAAGGTGGTCGTGGCCGACGCGTCGACTGCGATCGCGGACTCTCTGAGCCAACTCCCGACGAGCGAGCGCGCCAAGGACTGGCTCAACGAACTGCAAATCCGCCTCCCGATCTTTGGTGCCACGGCCCTGCTTGCCGCGCTACCCGCGCCGCGAGCAGGCTGGCATGACATCCCCCCGGCCGTTTCATTAGGCCTGCTCAAACTTGAGAAGCGTGGAGTTATCAAGATGGAGTCCGCGGACGACGGTCGGGGGGTCGTCACAGTCGGACTCGGCAATAACCCTCGACAGGTCGGCATCATCACGGTAACAGGAGCAGTGGCATGAGTGCCGAGACAATGGAGAAGTTCCGATGCTGGAGCGGCGAGAAGGTCGCAGGCACCGTGTTCTCGGACATCGGTGCACTTGCCAGTGACGCAGACGCAATCTTCTTGGCGGCACATACCCCGGTTGAGTTGGATCGGAAGAAGGGCACCGAGATAGATCCGGACGCATCGGGTGAGACGCAAGTGTTGGCAGCGCTTTTGAAAGATGTCGGCGATGAAGCACGCAACACCTTGATCGCTGTCACCGGCGAGTCCGGGAGCGGCAAGAGTCACGTCGTTCGCTGGGTGAACGCGCACGTTAGCAGGGACGACGACCGGTACCGCGTACTTTACGTCCCCCGTGCGGTCCAGACCCTGCGCGCGCTGCTGCATAGGATCGTGTCGGACCTCCCCGGGGTCGAGGACACCGATCTCCTGGATCGGGTCGATGCCGCCATGGGGAAGGCCAGCCCGGGCGAGATTAAGGACCGTCTGGTCAACGAGATGCGGATCGCCCTGAACTGGGCAATCCAGCCGCGACCCGCCGAAGATGGCGAGACTCACGCGGAAGCTCAGGCACGCGAGGATCGGAACAACATCCTCGGCATCCCGGACGAGCAAGGCAAGCGCCGTGATGGGTTGGCCGATCTCCTCGAAGAGCCACTGATCAGCAGGGCACTCCTGCGCGAGGGTGGCCGACTGGACCGTCTCGTCGCGTCGTACTACGACGAGACATCGCGCCGCGACTTCAGCGAGGAACGGTTTGGCGAGGAGGATCTGCCGGTCCGCGTCGCCGGTATTCGGCGTGCGCTGAGGAGTCGCCCTGATCTCGAGGAACTGTGGTCGATGATCTCGGCCGACTCCACCGACGCACTGTCGCTCCTCGAGGACGCCTTGCGCCAGGCAGTCCCGGCGACTCTTGGACTGCGTTCGACCGCGGGCGGTGACACGCTAGATGGGCTGTTCCGGCGGTCCCGCCAGATTTTGAAGTCAGAAGGTCGCGAACTCATCCTCATCTTCGAAGACCTCACCCAGTTCGGCCTGGTTGATGGCGAGTTATACGACCAGTTCGCTACCGCCCCGAGCGGCGACGTCGCGCCACTGCGGGTCGTGTTCGCGGTCACCGACGGAGCTTTCGACCGCATGGAAAAGACCGTCTCGACCCGTGTGACGCACATCTTCAAGGTCGGTGGCTCAGCAGTGTCAGATCCACAGAAGTTCGTGGGTCGGTACCTCAACCTGGTCCGTGTCGGCGGCCCTCGCACCCAACTGCTGTGGGACGAGGGAGGGCAGAAGGCCGACACGCCATGGATGGAGAATGCCTGCGCGACACGCAACGCGGGCCAGGCATGTGAGTTCCTTGACACCTGTCATCGGTCGTTCGGCAAGGTTGCGATTGACGGCCTCGGCGACGTGGGTCTCTATCCCTATAGCGAGTCCGCGCTGCGTCGAGCGATCACGTTCTTGGGCGACGAGGGCACGCCCCGCTTGGTCCTCGACGAGTGCATCTCGACCAACCTGACTGAGGCTGATCCACGTATTGCCGATGGCACCTATCCACACGAGCGCGTCGCGGAACGCTTCGACGGACACGTCACGGTGAGCCCGGACGTCTTGGCTGCCGGGGTGCCTGCGTCCGAGCGGGATCGCACCTATCGCGCCCGGCTTATCTGGGGCGATGAGCGATTGCCGCTTGCGCCCGGGATCGAAGAGGCCTTCTCCTTGCCCAGGGGCGGGGAGACCGTCGGCGTGCCTCCGCCCGAAGAGGAGCCCCAGAAGGAGAAGGAGTGGGGGATCGAGACCGTCGTTCCGCCGAAGCCGAGCCCGCTCGAGCCGCTGTGGCAATGGCAGAACGGCACCGGTGTTCTCAGCGAGAACGAAGTGAACTTCTACCGCCAGACATTGCTGGCGCTCACGCAGTCACGTCTGCAGTTGGACCAAGAGTTGGTGCACATATTTGAGGGCCGGGGCAAGGCCCTGCTGACACAGAGGGTCTTGAACCAGACGTCGTTCCATTTCGAGGGTGCTCGAGGCGCCCGCGCAGGCGGCAGCAGCGTGGCGTTCGACCTGAAGCCGACCTCAGAGACCGTGCGAATCCTGGTTGCGGCAAGATGGTTCCGCGACCACGGTCATTTCGTGGCGGACGATGAGAAAGCCACCTGGAAATGGCCGTCCGGCTTTGCAGCCGATGAGCTAATGGTCGAGCTTGAGGCTCAGTTGGACGAGTGGGCCGACGCCGCGAAAGAGAGGTTCTTGGAACTGTCGGGAGGCTCCGCCCTTGCCGGCGATGCTGTTGGCCTGCGAGCGGTCGCGCTGCTCGCCGTAGGTCAGAGCCCTGATGCTCTGGCTTCCACCGATGCCGTCCTGGCGATTCCGAACCGACCAGTGGGTCAAGTCAGTGACACCTGGGGCGCCGTACAAGAGGCTGCCGAGCACGTGCTGGAGTTCGATACCAGCACATACGTTGCGGAGTTCGCCGCCGTGCGTCAAGGCTCGGACGGCCGGCCTCAACTGATAGACACTATGGAAATTGACCGCGCACTAGTTGCGTGGATGGCCGATCCGGCGAGAGAGCTCAAGCGGGTGGCTACGGCGCAGACGGATCCCGAACTCGCGCTCCGCGCAGGAAACCTGCTCACTACTCTGATCAGTGCCGAGGAGCGCGAACGTCATGCGATCGAGGCAGCGTCGAAGTCGCTGACCGACGATCTGGAGGGGGCGCTCCCGGCTGCGGTTGCCGACCGAGCTCTGCAGATCGGCGGCACGGCGAAGGACTCGGGGCACTTCCGACCGTCCGATGCCTGGGGCAGGTTCAGTCGCGCCGTTCAATTGCTCGAGGACCACAAGGGCCCGTTGCAGCCGGCCTCAATCGGCGTTGGGCCTGCCGGGGTGCTTCGGGCTCAGAGTGCGGGTCGCCGACTGATGGTGCTTGCTCGCGCGCTCACCTTAGTAAGGGACGCGATGAAGGAGACCAAGAACGAGTGCAACCGATCGGGGGGCGCTGCTGGCGATGTCGAAGGTCTGCGCACTGCCGTCAAGGCACAGGTCGCTGATCTCGACGCCATCGTCAACAAGCTCGCCGGGAAGGCCTGACCGATGACCACGATGCCGACATGGCTGACCGAAGCTGCCGAAGCAGTGACCGCCGCTACGGACTCGGCCAAGGTGCAGACCCAACTCGACACCCTGACCGAAGCCCAGCGCGACCTCAGCGTCCATCTCTCCAAGTTGACCGCGCTTAGCACTGCGACGACCGCGGGTGGGGGAGCATGGTTCGCGGGATGCACCGCGTCGCCGCAGATCTTCGATGCACTCAAGGCCGCGGCCAAGGCGCCGTCCCAGGGCACGCTGGGGACACTCAACCGCACCCTACACCCGTTCGTGACCGCAGCCGAGAACGCGGTGCTCGCCGGCTGGCGTTCCTACAGTGAGGCGCGCATCGGTGCCGTGCCGGACCTGTTGCAGTTGGCGGGCACGCTGTCCGGAGTGGCCAGCGTCGCGCCGTTAGCGGCTGCCTTAGCCGAGGTGCTGGTGCAACTCGTTCCTGCGACCAACAAATTCCCAACTCCCGCAGCGTTCGACCTGCTCGACGAGGCCGAGACGCGGCGGAAAGCTTTGGAGGCCGCCCTCCAGCCCGCCAGCGTCCGCCAGTTCCTTTCGGCCGTGGCGCGCGGCGGAGCATCGTTGAACATGCTGGGCGACGACGTCCGAGCATGGCTGTCGGCGAACCAGGCCGAGAGCAACTTCAAGATCATGGCGGGGAGTCCGACCGAGGGATGAACGACATTCAGATAGCGCTGACCGCCCTAGAACTACGCGAGGCCGAACTGCTCTCCTGGGGCGCGGTCGGTGCGCAGTGGACGCGCGGGGAAGCGGTGGCCGTCCTGGCCGAGCATGGGGACGGCGAGGCGCTGTTCACCGATCTGGAGCAGCGCGGGCTGCTCGTTCGGACGCCGACCGACGGGTACCGGACCCGCAGTGCGGAGACGATGCGGCTGTTAGCGACGCTGCGCCAGGCGTTCCGCGGCGACCGGATCCTCAACGGCCGACCGCTGGTGCTCGACTACCGTTTCCTGCAGCGCCCGCTCCGCCGCCCGCGTCGGGCCATCAATCGCGCCGACTTCGTCGCTGCTCTCGGGGACGCGACCGGCGTCCGCGGCCTAGCCACTCTTGCTGCGTTGGCGCCGCCGACGCTGTCGGCCTTCCAGCAGCGCTCCACCGCCTCGATCTTGACGGCGCTCAACTCGCCCAACCCGCGTGCCGGGGTCGTCATCACCGCTGGCACGGGCAGTGGTAAGACGCTGGCGTTCTACCTGCCCCTGTTCGCTTGGCTCACGGACAATGTGCAGCCCCAGTCGGGTAAGACCACGGCTCTCGCGTTGTATCCCCGGAACGAACTCCTCAAGGACCAACTGCAGACTCTGGTCGGGCTGTCGCTCGACCTTGCTGCGCGCGTGCCCGGCTCGACGCCGCTGAGTATCGCAAGTTGGTTTGGTCCGACGCCGCGGGCTTCCTTTTACATCGCCGATCACTGGAGTCTCCAGGGCGCTGGCTACCTGTGCCCCTACCTGCGCTGCCCGACCTGCTCCGGTGACTTGATCTGGCCCAAGGCGGCGGTGAACGCCAAGAAAGAACGCCTGGAGTGCGTGGACCCGTCCTGCGCGACGGCGATCCCCGGCAGCGTACTCCGGCTGACCCGGGACTCGGCGCAGAAGAAGCCCGCCGACATCATGCTCAGTACGACCGAATCGCTGAACCGGCAACTGTCGGTGCCGATGAACCTGCGTGCCTTCGGTATCTCCATGCAGAGCCTCAAGGCTGTGCTGCTCGATGAGATCCACACCTACGAGGGCACGACCGGCGCCCAGAACGCGATCCTGCTGCGTCGGCTCCGCAAAGCCCTCGGTAAGCACGTCGTCTGGGCCGGGTTGTCCGCGACGCTGACCGACGCGGGCGACTTCTTCGGTCGGCTGGTCGATCTGAACCCGGGTGATGTCACCGTCATCGAGCCCTCGTTCTCCGAGCTCGAGGAGTCAGGCGCGGAGTACCTGGTGGCACTGCGCCATGATCCGCACAGCAGCACCGGCCCCCTTTCTGCCTCCATCCAGGCAGCCATGTCGCTCTCGCGCAGCCTCGACGTCCTGCACGGCAATCCGTTCAATCCGCCGATCGATTCCGAAGGGCTGGTGGGCACGCGGCTGTTCACGTTCACCGACAAACTCGACAGCACGAACCGGTTGTATTGGGACCTTCTCGACGCCGAGGGGTGGTCCTGGCCGGGCCGTCCGAATCCGACCCACAACCCGCACACGCTGGCGCACCTGCGCTCCCCGAGCCAGGACCAGTTGGCGATCGGGCAACGGCAACCGCCCGACGAGCGTGACCAGGACGGCCAATTGTGGTGGCTCGCGGAGTTGCTAGGTCACGACATCGATGGCGACGTCCAGAAGAAATTGGACCGCACCAGTTCTCAGGACAGCGGCGTCGCGACCGACGCAGACATCGTGATCGCGACCGCCAGCCTCGAGGTCGGCTTCGACGACGACCGCGTCGGTGCGGTGCTCCAACACAAGGCGCCGCACGACGTCGCGCAGTTCCTGCAGCGCAAGGGGCGCGCCGGCCGAAATGCCGCCACTCGCCCGTGGACAGTGGTCGTGCTGAGCAACTTCGGCCGGGACCGTGACGCATGGGACGCCTACGACACGCTGTTCAGCCCGACCGTCCCGGCCCGGTCGCTGCCTATTGAGAACCTCTACGTGCTACGGATCCAGGCGGTCTACAGCCTGCTCGACTGGCTGGCCCAGGAACTCGATCTCCGATACGAGAGTTCGTGGACGCTGGCCAGCGGCCCGGCAGAACTGCTCCACCCGAACAATGCCACGAAGGTGCCGGAGACAAGAGCGCTCCAGGCCGCGATGACCGACCTTTTGAGCCGCCTCCTGCGCGATGGGACCGAGCGCGGCCTACTGCGTCGGCACCTGCGCCGGAGTTTGGCGCTCGGCGACGGACCACACGCCGACCGGATCCTGGAGCAGATCTTCTGGGAAGCTCCCCGCCCGCTGCTAACCAGCGTGATCCCGACGCTGCGTCGGCGCCTGGTCGATCAATGGGTCGGCGAGCGTCCGGCGCCCGACGACTCCGGTCTGAAGCACCGGACGCCGTTGCGTGACTTCGTCCCGGGCAACCTCTTCGACGAACTCACGGTGCCGGACGTTGCGTTCTCGGTGCCGTGGGTGGGGAACGAAATTCGCAGCGAGCAACTGCCTGCTCTGCGCGCGATCCGCGAGTTCCTCCCCGGCAATGTGTCGCGTCATTTCGGGGTATGGGCCACGCACAAACGGCATTGGGTGCCTCTCCCCGAAGACAGGGATGCCGACGGCGCCCGCTGGGTCGACGTGGCCACTTACAGCGGTATCCCGGTCGACGATGTCCAGGCCGACGGTCAGACCGTCGCTGTGTACGCGCCGCTGGCGGTCACGTTGTCAGCAGTCGACTCGAACATCTCCGACTCTTCGTCTATGCGGGCGAACTGGAAGTTCACGGTTATGCCGTTGGGCGCCGGTGTTTCGCTGAATCTACCGTCTTCGGTGACTACGCTGATCTCGCACCTCTCATCGCACCTGCACGTTCAGGGCGGTGGCGTCCGATTGATGCGCTACACCACCGAGGCGACCGGAGTGCTGCGGATCAATGGCGCGCCGCGGGTTGAGCGGATCCGCTTCGGCAAGCGCGACGGGGCTGACTTCGTGCCCGCCGCACTCGGCGTGGAAATCCACTGCGACGCGCTGATCGGGCATGTCCTCGTCCCTGGGTTCACCGGCGCTCCGAGCGCCGACGAGCGTGCAGCCTGGATGGAGCACCAGATCATGACCGGCGACGCCTTCCCCGCCGACATGATCTCCTTCGACCGCAGCGCCATCGCCGAAGTCCTCCGGACCGTCGCAGTTACCTGGGCCGGAGTTCGTCAGGACCCACCCGACCAGGTGGCTTTCGCTAGAGAGTTGATCACAACCTCGGAGCTGCTCGGTGTCACCCGCGAGAACGTCGACAGTGCGGCCGCGGATTGGCTGCAGGACGCATCCGTGCAGCGACTGCTGTTGGACCTCCTGGTCGCCGCCCGTGCCGCCGAGCGTTCGGAGTCGTGGCTCGCCTGGCTCCGGCGCAGGTACACCCTGAGCGCAGCGAACCTGCTGCTCACGTCGCTGACCAGTTGGGGGTCCGGGGTCGACGCGGACGAGTTGACCGTCGACCTCCATCCCGACGACGAGAGTCGGTTTGTGATCTCCGAGCAGTCGCCCGGCGGTACGGGTCAGATCGAGGCGTTGTCCCGGGCGGTCGCCGAGAACCCGGACAACCTTGGGATGACTCTCCGTGACGCGATTAGGCCGTCCGAACTGGAGATGATGGACACCGAGTTGCGGTCCTTGCTGGCCGCGGCCGACAACGACGTCGCCGGCGCGATCCAGGTACTCACGAGCGCTTGGCGCGACGGCCACCAGGCAGTACGGGCCGCGACGAGGCAGTTGGAGACTGCGCTGCGCGGGGTTGGAGTCGAACTGGGTCATGCCGCCCGCACGGCGCTCGCGACCCGGCTCGTCGGCCCTGGCGCGCACGCGGGGCTCATCGACGAGATCTCGGTGTGGATGAGCCTGCGCGACCGATCGCTCGCCGACAGCGGCTTCGCGATCGATCCCCGCACCCTCGCCGTATTGCTCGCCGACCGGACCGAAGCCGACCCGTACCTCCGGCTGCAGCACCCCACCCGAGTCGAACGTGCCCGGGCGATCAGCAATCTGCTCTGGCCGTGGGGCGAGAGCACCCGGTCGGTGGCGTCGTACAACCCGTATGCGCCCTTCCTCGCGACCGCCGTTGACGGGGTCCGCGACCATTGGTCGCCTCCGGTGACGGTCCTGGACGTCACAACCTGGAACGACGAGGCACGGCGGACGGTGCACGTCGAACTGGCGCGCTCTCGGGAAGCGATCGTGCGGGTCCGCAAGACGGAGAGGGGGCAGTTGCGCGAGGTGATCCTCGACCTAAACACCGTGCCCGTCGAGGTCGGTCCGTTGATGTTCCACCCCCGTGTCACAGCGGTGAGCGAGGTCGGCGAGCACGTCGAAGCACGGATTCTGCTGCCGGAGGCATGGTTGTGAACCGAGTGATCCGCAAGTCCCAGACCACCAGCGTCCGCGAAGCCGCCGACCTCCTCGCCGGTCTGTTTGCCGCCGAACTCGCGGCTCCCGGCAAGTGCCTGTGGTTGGTGTCGCCGTGGATATCTGACGTCGATCTGATCGACAACTCGGCGGGCACATTCAGCGTCCTCTCGCGCTTCGGGAAGAGGCGGGTCCGGCTGACCGAGATCTTGGTGTCGATCGCGAGTCGCGGCTGCCATGTCGTGGTAGGCACGACGACCGCCCCGCACAACACGCGCTTCGTCGAGCGGCTGGCCCTACTAGGGGCCGATCTGCGCATCGCGGATCGGATCACGATCGCTATCGACCCGTCGGAGCATCTGCACACCAAGGCGATCACCGGCGACGACTTCGCCCTGTCCGGGAGCATGAATATCACATACAACGGCATCGAGGTCCGCGAGGAGATGATCCAGTTGCGCCTGGATCAGAAGTACGTAGCCCAAGCCAAGATGGATGCCTTCGATCGGTTCGGTGGAGTACTGTGAGCCTGGAGGCAGCAGCGCAGGTCCTGGTCGGCGACTATTCGGCATACGCCGACATGGGCGACCGCATCGAAGGCCTGGTAGCAAAGCAGGTCGAGGCGTTCGTCCCGCACCGGAGCAACTGGCTGATTCTGCCCTGGCAGCCGCCGACAGGGCCTGCCGGGTTCTACCTCTTCTCTGAAGACCGTGAGGGGCAGCGTCGGGGACGCGAGGTGATCAGCGGCTTTCTCGGCCCCAATGTCGCCCGCTTGGTATCATCGCCGGACGATCAGATCGAGGCGCTGTTACCCAAGGCGTGGGCCGAGACCGGGCTGACCAAGACTTCCCTGATTCATCGCACGCAGCATGCAACTCGGGCAGACATGCTGACGCGCCTCGAGGACCTCGTCGCCACAATCGCGGGACGGCCGGCCACCATTGAAGAGGCACACCCGACCCATGTCGATCTCCTGCGTGACGTACGACTTGCGATGCTCAGCAGGGACGCACAAGCTGCACAGCGCCTATTCGACCAGTTGGTGTTGACTGGGCACTTGAGCGCCGAGAACCTCCGTTTCCTCACGATCGAACTTCACGCCTGTTTCGGACGCTGGCAGGAGATGGCAAACCTGCCGTACATCTCCGTTTTGATGCAGGCTCGCCGCCCGCGCATGGTGACTGAATCGATGCTCCAGATGATCTGGTGGACTCAGATCGTCTCGCACCTTGGGCTGTCCTCGGTCGCGAGTGCGTTCGCATCCCAGAACGTGCTCAGCAGGTACGGCAGCATCCTGCGCTCGATCGAGGTGCCGTCGACGCCGGAGGGGCGGATACTCGCTTATCTCACCGCGCTCGCTGATGAGGACAGCAAGCGGCAGCACGCCATCCGGCGCGCTGTATCCAGCCCGGACGAGGAGGCAGGACTCGCCACTCTCACAGCACCGCTGCCGGTTCCTCCGCCGGGGGAGTCCGAGCCAATGCCTGAGTTCGCAGCAGTCCGAGCCGCGTTCGACAGTGGTCGGCTCAAGCATGTGGTTGATCTCTTCCTGACACAACCTTCCCCAGCAGACGCCGACTTCGCCGTCCAAGCCATCCTCGACCTGGATGGACACGTCGATGCTGCAAAGGTGCTGACTATTGTCCGGGAATGGGTAGCCGACGGTCGCTTGAATCCCGGCCGTCGTTTGGCGAGTGACATTACCGCCTTGGACCACCTTGTCTCAGGGGTGACGGCAGGTTGGGTCGAGTGGGCTGGGCGGATTGGCGCTATAAATGCGTGGGAGGATGCTGCCTCGACGCTCCGGAACCAGCATGCAGGATGGGCGCCGTTGGGCAGCCTTCCGGCCGGACAGGTCCTAATGGTCGCGGAGGGGGTCCTCGGCGCCATCGGCTCAACGAATGAGCAACAGTTGCGTGCCAGCCTCGACGTCTTGTGCCGAGTGGCGGCGGAGGTCGTGGACTACCCCTCCTGTGCACCATTCACAGACATGGTGCTGGAGTTTCTCGCGATTCAAGACAATGTGAGTGCGCAGGTCCGGGACGCATACGTCACTTTGTTCGAGGCGATCCTAGAAGCCGGCCCCTCAGCGCCGACCTACGACGCCGTGCTGACGCGGACCACCGAACTGTGGGAGCGGATCAAAGCGCGCCAGCATGTCGACTGGGCGTTGGAGATCCTCGACGCGACCGCTGGCGCTAGTTCACCTGCGCAAGGTCGACGGGACGCGTTCGGCGTCGCTGTAATTGGCTACTTGCGGTCACTTGATCGGTTGGATCTTCGACAGCGGGTCGAAATCGAATCTCTAGCGACCGAGTATGGTTTGATTGCCTTGGGCCTAGAAGATGCGGCCAGTGCCGCCGATACGCCAGTTTGGTCCAAGCTCGATGGGACTGTCGTCGGACTGTATTCACTCTTGTCACAGGCTGTGCCACGGTTCAGCAATCGACTGTTCGCGCTGTGCACCCCGAAAGAGATCGTGGGCAACACGGACACCACGGCGACACGCGCTCTCATCCATTTAGCGGAACGCGCTGACCACCTGGTGGTAGACACCTGGCATGCGGCACATCAGGCCACCGACGCGATCGACGATGTCCGCCCGAGGTCACGACAGGTAATGCCTCAACAACGCGGCGTTACAGGCTTTCTCCGGGCCCTTGAGAACAGCTTGGAAGCTTAAGCCACCATCTCACGGATGTTAGCGGTTCCGGCGGAGACGTCAGCGAAGGCGGCAGCACATATGGATACCAGCATCCGGATCGCGTCCGCGCATCTTGACCTGGATGAGTAGCAGGCGGTCGTCTTCCTCCAGCAACGGGCACTTAACCGCCGTCTCACCATCGTCCAACGGTAGAGATGAGGACTTGTAGTAGACGGCGGCCGAACCGCGAATCTGAGAAGGAAGGCGAGAATCGATTTCTTGACTGTTCCGAGAGAGGTTGATGGCGACCTTCTCCGTGTACGTACGTGCCGCCCATCTGAGTTCGACTGCAGCGCGGATCGTGACCGGACCTACCGTCGTTGGCACCGGAGCCGACCCCGCCGCGACCAGCCTAGCGATTTCCTCGAGGGCGCCCAGGCTGCGTGGGCGCTATCGCCGGTGTGCTTTCGTCGACCTGGGCGCGATGGTGGTGATGCGCCCGTTGGGTATCCGAGTTCGCGGGCCGCGTGCACCGTATCCGTACCGTGCACGTCGATGAACGCACTGACGCCTGTGGGGCGCCAGCGCATGGACCAGTCGAGCAGACCGTCGCCAAAGGTGACCGGCTCGGTCCTCAGAGCTTGCAGAGCATCGGCCGAGGTTGCCGACCCGTCCCGATCACTCGCGCGATCGTGAGTCGCACGAGCGGGACAGGGACCCGCCGATCGTGCCTGCCGCTCTGCCAATGCGCACCGTGTCGCCGGGCCTGCCTCAACGACGGCCACGGCGGGCCATACAGCCTGCAACCGTGACCATCTCGACTAGGCCGACCAATTCCACTGGGTGCCGCCGACGCCGCTGTACCTGTTCAAGATGGCCCGTGCGAAGTCCAAAGCCCGCAAAGCCGCGGCTTAGTCCTCCGGGTCCCAGCGGACCTGGCGCAGGTCGACCTTGCCGTTGGTGACGCGGACGCCGTCGCCGCGCAGCAACTGGAGTTGGTCGTCGACGACCTCGTCGGCCGGTACGCCGCTGGCGCGGATGACGCGCCACCACGGCACGCCGCCGCCGTACTCGCGCATGATCGCGCCGACCTGCCGCGGGCCGCCCTGCCCGACGTACACCGCGATGTCGCCGTACGTCGCCACGCGCCCCGGCGGGATCGACTCGACCGCTTGCAGCACCGCCTCGACGTACTCCTCCCGATCCACGGGCGACACGTTATCGCCCGGGACCGACAGGGTTCAGGCCAGCGGGGCGAGTGCCTTGGCCAGCGGCTCGAGCACCGCGGGGGACGCGTCGAGCGGAAGGTTCATGACCACCAGGTCGACGCCTGCTTCGCCGTACGCCGCGGCGGCCGCGACGGCGTCGTCGAGCTCCTTGTCCGGATCGATGCGGACGTTGACCGAGCAGGTGATCTCGTTGACGTCGCGGCCGAGCTTGTCGCAGTGGTCGACCAGCACCTGCTTGAGCGGGGTCCACTCCTCCGGGCTCTGCACGATCACGTTCCACTGCTGGGCCCAGCGGGCGACCGCGCGCAGCGTGCGCTTCGGGCCCTTGCCGCCGATCGTGATCGGCGGGTGCGGGGTCTGCACGGCCTTCGGCTCGCAGTACGCGTCGGTGAGCTTGACGTAGCGGCCGTCGTAGTTCGCGACCTTCTCGGTGAGCAGCGCGATCATCGCCTCGACGCCCTCGTCGAACCGGTCGAAGCGCTCCTTCAACGGCGGCAGGTCGATGCCGTACGCCGCGGTCTCCATCTCGTTCCAGCCCGCGCCGACGCCGAGCTCGAGACGGCCCTCGGCGATGATGTCCGTGGTCGCGGCCATGTTCGCCAGGACGGCGGGGTGCCGGTAGATCATGCCGGTGACCTGGCAGCCGACGCGGATCCTGCTGGTCGCCTGGGCCAGCGCGGCCAGCGTCGTCCAGCCCTCGAGGTTGGGCCCGGCCATGTCCCCGGTCAGCGGGTAGAAGTGGTCCCAGTGCCAGGCCGACTCGAAGATCTCGAACTGGTCCGCGGCCACCCACACGTCCCGCATCTGCTGCCAGGTGGTGTGTTCGGGCCGGGTCTTGATCGCAAACCGCATCGCACGCCTCCACTTGGTAAGGGCTTGCCGCCATCAGGAAACCTACACCCGCGGGCCGCCGAGGCGGAGCGATCAGTCCAGACCGAGGCGGGCCCTGACCTCCGGGCGGCGCAACGGCGGAACCGTCTGCGGCGGCACCCGCCGGGCCGGCATCTCCTCGAGCAGGGCCTCAGTGATGCGGGCGACCTCGGCGGCGGCCCGCTCGATCGGTTCGCGCGTGGCGGCGCTGAGCGAACCGACACCGGTCACCTTACGGACGTACTGGAGGGCCGCCGCGTAGATCTCCTCGGAGGTCGCGGACGGCTCCAGGCCTCTCAGGACAGTGATGTTTCTGCACATGCTCCGACGGTACGCGAAGCCGGGGACAACCGGCGGTCCCGCGGCTACAGTTTTGTGATGGAGCTGGTGCTGTTCGTCCTGGGCGGCGGCGGGGTCGCCGCGGCCGGGCGGTACGCGTGGGCCCGACGGATGGCCAAGCGCCGGCAGGCGGCCGAGCTGTCCGACGTACGGCGGATCGCCGACGAGGACGTCACGCAGTACGGCGAACAACTGGCCCGGCTCGGCGACGTACTCGCCGGGCACGAACTGGACGCCGCGACGCGCGCGGACTACCAGACCTCCCTCGACCTGTACGAGCAGGCGAAGCGCGCGGTCCCGCGGCTCGACGACCTCGACGCGGTCAGCGGTGTGACCGCGGCGCTGGCCGAAGGGCGGTACGCGATCGCCTGCGTCCAGGCACGGGTCGCCGGACGGCCGATCCCGGAGCGCCGGGTCCCGTGCTACTTCAACGCCCAGCACGGCCCGTCGACGACCGACGTGGTCTGGACCCCGTCGAACGGCGGCACCCGCAAGGTCGCGGCCTGCGCCCAGGACGCCGCCCGGATCGCCGCCGGTGACGAGCCGGCCAAGCACTACCCGAGGAACGGCGGTCACCAGCTCGCCTCCTGGGAGCCCTACGACCCGGACAAGCCGTTCCGGTTCGGCTTCTGGGACATCGCCGGCGCCCGCGCGGTCAAGATCCACCTCCGCCTGGAGCCGATCGCCATGACCGGCCGCGGCCGCCGGGACCCCACCATCGACCGGAAGCGCTGACCCTGCCGCGGCAGCAGACTGACCCGATGAGACTCCCCGACGGGCTCATCGCGCGCGCCCCGCGGCTGACCGACGCTCCAGCGATCTTCGAGCTGCTCGCGGACTACAACACCCGCCTGACCGGCTCCCCCGACGCCACGCTCGACGGTGTCGCCGCAGGACTGGCCGCGCCGGGCTTCGAGCGCGAGACCGACGGCTGGCTGATCGTCGACGAGGCCGATCGCGCGGTGAACTTCGGAGCCGTCGTCCTCGGTCAGCACGCCGACCTGATGATTTGCCGCCCCGACTCCCCGGCAGCCGGCTGGTTGCTCGACACGGCGATCGCCCGCGTCGGGCCGGGGACACGCTGGAGATCGCCGTCCTGCGCCAGAACGAGCCGCTGCGCGAGCTGATTGCCGCCCGCGGATTCGTCCGCGGCACCAGCTACTTCCAGATGCGCATCGATCACACCGGGCCGATCGCCGTACCGAAGCCGCCGGCCGGAGTCACGCTCACCGAGGGCCTGTACGACGAGGAGACGCGCCGCGAGGCGTACGCCGTACTGGCCGACGGCTTCGCCGATCAGCAGGCGGACGCGATGCCGCCGTACGACGAGTGGACCGCCGACCGGTCCCGGGTCGCGCTGGCGGCCCTCGACGGCAACCCGGTCGCTGCGATCGTCACCGAGGACACCTACGCCGAGACAGAGCACTGCGGCTACGTAGGCCGCCTCGCCGTCCTCCCCGAAGCCCGCGGCCGAGGGCTGGGCCGCTTCCTCCTGCAGCACACGTTCGCCACCGACGCGGCGGCCGGCCTGGCCGGGACGATGCTCGACGTCGACAGCAACAACCCGACCCCGGCGCTCGGCCTGTACGAGTCGGTCGGCCTGCGCACCCTCCGCGTCTCCGACGACTGGAGCCTCGAGATCTTGACAACCTAATGCCGTTAGGTTTTCCTCAACACATGAGCACTGCGGCGTCGTTCGACCGGCGGGCTCGCCGGCGGGAGCAGACCATCGACGAGATCCTGGCGGCGGCGTTGCGGCTGATGGAGGCCGAGGGGGTCGCCGGGCTCAGCCTGTCGGCAGTGGCGCGCGAGGTCGGGATGCGGCCGCCGTCGGTGTACCAGTACTTCCCGTCCAAGATGGCGATCTACGACGCGCTGTTCCGGCGCGGGGCCGAGGCGTTCCTCGACGTCCGCCGGCAGACGGTCCGGACCGCGACGGCAGCGGACCCGCTGGAGCTCGCGCGGATCTCGACGCTCGCGTTCGGCCGCTGGTGCATGGAGCACCAGATCCACTCGCAGCTGCTGTTCTGGCGGACGGTGCCCGGCTTCGAGCCGAGCCCGGAGGCCTACGCGCCGGCGCAGGAGACCATCGAGGAGCTGCGACGCACTCTGCTGGCCGCCGTGGACGCGGGCCTGCTGCATCCGGACGCCGCCTCGGACGAGGGAATCGCGCTCTACACGTCCGTCACCTCGGGCGTCCTGTCCCAGCAGCTGGCCAACGAGCCGGACGCGTCCTTCGACGACGGCCGCTACACCCGGCTGCTTCCGACCGTGCTGGACATGTTCGAGCAACGGTACGCACCACCCAGGGGGTAGTCATGATCGCAGTACAGGCACAGGGGATCACGCGGGCGGACCGGCAACGCAGCCGGCTGCACCGCGACAGCGAGGTCGGGACCTGGAGGGAGTTCCTGACCACGCTCGACGGCGACGACTGGCACCGGCGGACGGTCTGTGACGAGTGGGACGTCGCCGACATCGTCGGGCACCTGTGCGGCCAGGCGGAGGACGTGATCCGCCCGTGGTCGTTCCCGCTCCGCTACGCCAAGGCCAAGCGCGTGTACCCCGACGTGGTCCGGATCGACGCCCACATGATGATCCAGGCCGACGCCCACCGCGGTACGCCGCCCGACGAACTGCGCGCACGCTTCGGCCGTTTGTGGTCGAAGGCGACCCGCACGATCAGCCGCAACCCGGCCCTGTTCCGCCGGATCGCGCTGCCGATCGAGGGCATGCCGGGCTTCGAGTCGATCGCGTTCGGCTACATCCAGGACATCCTGCTCGCCCGGGACCTGTGGATGCACCGCGACGACGTCTGCCAGGCGCTCGGCCGGCCGTTCGACGCCGGTCCGTACGCCGGTGAGCTGATCGCGCAGGTCGTGCTCGACCTGGTCGAGTACCCGTTCTGGCGCGACCGGCCGACGGTCGTCCTCGAGCTCACCGGGCCGGGCGGGGGCGTCTACCAGCTGGGTGCCGGGGAGCCGGTGGCCACGGTCCGCACCGACGCGGTCGGCTACATGCGCACGGTCTCCGGCCGGGACGACCACCCGGTGGTCGAGCTGGTCGACGGCGACCAGGGCGGCGTCGAGGCCGTGGCGACCTGCCGGATGCCGTTCTAGGGAAAGCGCTGGCGCCCGCCGTACCGAAGTACGACGGGCGCCGGGCTCAGTGATCTAGTACGACGGCTGCGACGGGTCGATCTGGTCGACCCACGCGACCACGCCGCCGCCGACGTGCACGGCGTCGGAGAAGCCGGCGCCCTTGGCGATCGCCAGGACCTCGGCCGAGCGGACGCCGGACTTGCAGTGGAAGACCAGCTGCTTGTCCTGCGGGAGCTTCTCCAGCGCGACACCGGTCAGGAACTGGTCCTTCGGGATCAGCACCGAGCCGGGGATCTTGTTGATCTCGTACTCGTTCGGCTCCCGGACGTCGACCAGGACGAAGTCCTTCTCGCCGTTGTCCTTGAGCTTGATCCACTCGCTCAGCTGCTTGACCGAGATGGTCGCGCCGGCGGCGGCGTCGGCCGCCTCCTCGGTGATCGCGCCGCAGAAGCTGTCGTAGTCGATCAGCCCGGTGACGGTCGGGTTCTCACCGCAGATCGCGCAGTTCGGGTCCTTGCGGACCTTCAGGGCGCGCCAGTTCAGGTCGAGGGCCTCGTAGATGTTCAGCCGGCCCAGCGACGGGTCGCCGATGCCGGTGAGCAGCTTGATCGCCTCGGTCACCTGGGCGGCGCCGACCGACGCGCAGAGCACGCCCAGCACGCCACCCTCGGCGCAGGACGGGACCATGCCCGGCGGCGGGGGCTCGGGGTAGAGGCAGCGGTAGCAGGGACCGTTCTCGGCCCAGAACACGCTGACCTGACCGTCGAAGCGGTAGATCGAGCCCCACACGTACGGCTTGCCGAGCAGGACCGCGGCGTCGTTGACCAGGTACCGGGTGGCGAAGTTGTCGGTGCCGTCGACGATCAGGTCGTACTGCTCGAAGATCTCGAACACGTTGTCGTTGTCCAGCCGGGTCTCGTGCAGGACGACGTTCGTGTACGGGTTGGCCTCGAGGATCGACTCCTTGGCCGACTGGGCCTTGGACTTGCCGACGTCGGACTGGCCGTGGATGATCTGGCGCTGCAGGTTGGACTCGTCGACGGTGTCGAACTCGACGATGCCGAGCGTGCCGACCCCGGCCGCGGCCAGGTACAGCAGCGCGGGACTGCCGAGCCCGCCGGCGCCGATCACCAGCACCTTGGAGTTCTTCAGCCGCTTCTGACCGGCCATCCCGACCTCGGGGATGATCAGGTGCCGCGAGTACCGGCGGACCTCGTCGATGGTCAGCTCGTCGGCCGGTTCGACCAGCGGTGGCAGTGACACGGGCGCTCCTCGTCAGCGGGAATATCGGGGGGATTCCGGGTTCAACCGTCCTTCCCTCCCCCATGTTCCCGCACCGGCCCAAGCGACCGGTCAGGAGTCCGCATTCCGGTACGTCCGTCTCACCGTGGGCGGCGCCGCCGGTCAGCGGCGCCGCCCCGGGGATCAGTCGTTGTCGGTGATCGTCCCGATCAGGCCGAGCGGCACCTTCAGCTGCGCCGCATCGACCTCGGTGACGGAGGCGGTGAAGGTCTCGGCCGGCTCCTTCACCTTGTCGTCGACGAGCCTGACCTCGAGCACGCCCTTGGCCTGGCCCGGCTCGATGTACGCGTAGAACGACCGCGACGGCGGCTCCTCGTCGAAGGCCTTGAAGTCCTTGCCGAGTACGGCGGTGCCGTCCTTCAGGTCACCCTGGACCGACACGTACCGGTCGCTGGGCGCCGACAGCGTCATCGGGAACTTCAGCACCCCGGCGTTCTCGCTGGCCGTCGCCGGACCGATCTTCAGCGTCGGCGTCGGGTCGTCGTCGACCACCAGGCCGTGCCCGAACGGCTCGTCCAGCAGCCCGTCGTGCGGGGCGGACAGGACCAGGCTGAACGCCAGGTCGTCGCTGTCGCGGGTGTTGCCCGTGACCGGCACGGTGATCTTCTGCCGGGTCTGACCGGGCGTGAACACCACCTTGCGCGCCACCTGGCCGACCGACTGGCCGAGGTCGCCGTTCGTCTCGGCGTACACGCTGACCGGGCGGATGCTCGGCCGCGAGAGCGTCACGAAGAAGTCGACGTTCTTGGTCCCGGTGTTGCCCTCCTGCACCTTCACGCTCGACGCGGACAGCTTCGGCAGCAGCACCGCCGGAGCCGACGTGCCGACACCGGGCCGCGAGAACGACACATCGCTCAGGAACACCGAGCCGCTCGCCACCCGGTCGGTCCGTAGCTCGACCGCGCGTACGTCGCGCAGGTCGATCCCCTTCAGCGACGCGATCGGCACGCGCACGGTCCGGAGCAGGTTCTTCGGCGTGACGTCACCCGAACCGGGCATCCGCACCAGCGCGTCGCCGAGGGTCGAGGCCGGCACCGACGCGGCCCGGCCGTGGCCGTCCACCACCCGGATGCTCAGGTCGGTCCGCGGTGCTCCGGCAGCGTCGGGCGCCGCGCGGAAGGTCAGAGCGGCGTACTGACGAACGTCACGCTGCCCAGCTGCGACCGGCACTCGCAGTACGCCGTCCTTGCCGGTCCAGCTCAGCTTGGTGACGGCCAGCGTCGGCGTCTTCTCGGCGAACCACGACGGGCCCCAGTGCGGCAGCTGGCTCTGGTCCTCGATCTGCACACAGCCCGACGAGCAGACCGCCGTCTTGGCCTTCCCGGAAACCGCTCCGGCCGGCAGCGGCTGGTCCAGCCGGGACAGGTCGCGCCGGTCGGCCGCAGGAGCCTGCGCAACCACCCGTACGACGGCCTTGCCCGCCGAGACGGCCCGCCCGTTGGAGCCGTCGAGCAGCGGCAGCAGTTGCTTCTCGTGGCCGAGCTGCAGCCGGAAGAAGCCTGCCACGTACGCCGTACCGACGGCCTGCTGCTGCTTGGCGGTCAGCCGGCCCACGTACTTGGCCCCACAGGGCGACTCGCTGCCCTCCTCGTACCAGTCGTCGTTGGAGGGGGCGACCGACTGGCCAGGGGTCCACTCGGTGTTGAAGAAGTTGTGGTTGGCGCCCAGTACCGTGACGGTCGAGCGCGGCGCGTTGTCGCCGGTGACGGAGTAGCGCGTGTCGTCGTAGAACTTCTGGCCCTGCAGGTCGGAGACGTCGCCGTCGCAGTACGGCAGGACGACGCTCATCGCGACCCCGGGCACGGTCGCCCGCGCGAAGTCGGTCGGCGCGAGCGGCAGCACCGCACGGATCCCGTACCGGCCACCGCGATCGGCGTTGAGCACGGCGGCGCGCGCCACGCCCTCACCACCGCGCGAGTGGCCCATCAGGCCGATGTTCCGCAGGTCGACCTTGCCGACGAACTTCGTGCCGAACGGACCACCGCCGACGGTCGACCACTTCTTCCACAGGTCGAGATGGTCGAGCACCAGCTCGGCCCGGGCCTGCGCGCCGGCGTCGTACGCGTCGCTGTCCCAGGCGTTGACCGCGTTGGCGCTGATCGAGACGACCTGGTAGCCGTGGCTGGCCAGCGCCTCGGCCGGGCCGTCGTACCCGCGGTAGCTCGGGATCGACTTCCAGACACCGGTGCACGGCCAGGGCTTCTCCGGGAACGGGCCGTTCTCGTCGCCGCCGTAGCAGACCTGGTGGCGGCCGTGGAGGAAGACGATCAGCGGGCGGGCGCCGGTCGCACCGCGCGGCGAGTAGACCTTGCCGCGCAGCTCCGACTTCTGCTTGAGGCCAGGCAGGTAGATCGCCTCGTCGCCGAGGTTGTACTCCGCGGTCTCGACCGCGTACCGGCCCTTGGCGCCGGGATCGTCGGCCAGCGCCGGTCCCATCTTCGCCTTCAGCCACTCCGCGTCGGTCGGGCCGGCCGCGGCCTTGGACCGCTGACCGTCGGGATCGCCGGACCAGGTGAGCTTGACGTCCCTGGCCTTCAGCACGGTCGGGTCCTTGCTGATCAGCGACACGCTGCGGCGATCGGCCGACTCCTTGGCCACGCCGATCGCGCGGCCGTCGACCGCCAGCATCGGGAGGGCGTCCCGCAGCGGCACCCGGCGATCCAGGTCGAGCGTGACCCGGTAGCCACCGGCCACCGGCTCGATCCGCCAGTCATTGCCCTTAGCAACAGTATTGGTGGGTGGGGGTGGTGCCGCCGATGCCGACGGCACCAGTCCCCAGCCCAGGAGTGCGACCATCCCCAGCGACAGTGTTTTGCTGCCGATCAACCGCACGAGGTTCCCTTCGTCGACGAACAGGTCGTCCGTCAGACCCCCGCGGCGGCGAATTGGTTGTCGTGGTCAACGGATCGGGACGAAGATCATGCCACGGTCCGATCCGATCTCATGCCACAGTCTGACGCGGCAAACACCCGGGTGTGGTCACCCCTGGTCGTCGTCCACGATCAGCCCGGACCGCGTCACCGGCCCGGCGAACTCGACGCCCTCGACCTTGTCGACCCGTATCGAGAACGACTCGGCCGGCTCGGCGACCTTGTCGTTCAGCACGTCGACCTGGATCCAGCCGACCCGACGGCCCGCCGGCACCTGACCGAAGGCCCTGTTGATGCCCGGGGCGTACCCCTGCAGATCGGACCCGAGCTTGGCCGTCCCGCTGATCAGCTGGCCCTCGAAGATGATCTCCTTCGCGGTCACCGCGGACAGCCGGACCGGGAACCGCACCTTCCCGGACGCCTCGTGGCCGACCGCATTGCCGATCGTGAGCACCGGCGCCGGGTCGTCGTCCAGCACCACTCCGTCGGCCTGCGCGTCCCCGACGATCGCCTGCGTCGGCAGCGACAGCTGCAGCGTGCCTTGCAGGTCGTAGTCGTCCACGGTGTTCGCCTTCACCACCACGCTGACCTTCTGCTTGGTCTGCCCGGGCTTGAACACCAGCCGCCGGCTCACGTCCTCCGGTCCGGCCTGCCACGGATCACCGGTGCTGGTCTCGGCCCACACAGTGACCGGTACGGCGGACGGCCGCGACAGCGACACCCAGTAGTCCAGCGACGTGGTCCCGGTGTTGCCCTCGGTCGCCTTGGCGTCGGCCACGGACACACTCGGCAGCTTGATCGGTGCCGACGTGCCCAGACCGGCGCCGGAGAAGGCCAGGTCGGACAGGTAGATCGTGCCTGCCGCGGTCCGGTCGGTGCGGAGCTCTACCGAGCGGATGTCCTTCCGGTCCAGCTTGCCCAGCCACCACAGCGGCAGCCGGACCGTCCGCAGCAGCGTCTTCGGCAGCACGTAGTCGTTCGCACCGGGCAGCCGGAGCAGCGCGTCGCTGATCGCGGACACCGGCACGTTGACGAACTGGCCGCGCCCGTCGGTGACCCGCAGCGAGAGATCGGGCCTGGCCACGCCGGTCGGCTCGGGCGACGCGCGGAAGCTCAGCGCGGTGTACTTGGTGACGTCGCGCTGCCCGGCGGGCAGGTCGAACCGCACCGAGCCGCTCGTCCCGGTCCAGCGCAGCCTGGTGACGGCGGTCGTGGGCGCCGTCCTGGCGATCGCCGACTGGTTCCAGTGCGGCATCTTCCAGCCGTCGTACGACGTCCAGCACGGCGGCAGGTCCGGAGCAGGCACGGTCGGCGACGGCAGCCCGGCGCAGACCTCCGCCTTCGCGGCGCCGCTGACAGCGCCGGCCGGTAGCGCGGCGTCCAGCCGGTTCACGTCGCGGCGCTGGGCGCTGGGCGCCTGCGACACCACGCGGACGACGGCCTTGCCCACCGAGGCCGCCCGGGTGTTGGACCCGTCGAACAGCGGCAGGAGCGCCTGCTCGCGGCCGAGCTCCAGCCGGAAGAAGCCCGCGATGTACGCCCGGCCGACGGCCTGCTGCTGCACCGCGGTCAGCCGCATCCCGCCCCGGACCGAGCACGGACTGGTCGCCGTACCGTCGTCGTAGCCGTCGTCGAACGAGGGCGCGACCGACTGGCCGGGCGTCCACTCGCGGTTGAAGAAGTTGTGGTTGGTCCCGAGCACCAGCAGGGTCGACCGGCGCGCCTGGTCCGGCGTCGCGGCGTACCGGCTGTCGTCGTAGAACTTCTGGCCCTGCAGGTCGACGACGTCACCGTCGCAGTACGGCAGCAGCACGCTCATCGCGACGCCGGGCAGCGTCGGCCGGGAGAAGTCGACCGGTGCGAGCGGCAGTACGGCGCGGATGCCGTACTTGCCACCGAGCTGCGCGTTGAGCAGCGCGGCGCGGGCAACGCCCTCACCGCCGCGCGAGTGACCCATCATACCGACGGTGCCGAGGTCGACCTTGCCGACGTACTGCTTGCCGTACGGGCCGCCGCCGGTGGTCGACCACTGCTTCCACAGGTCGAGGTGAGCCAGGATCAGCTGCGCGCGGGCCATCGCACCGCCGTCGTACGTACCGCTGTCCCAGGCGTTGATCGCGTTCGCGCTGATCGAGACGACCTGGTAGCCGTGGCTGGCCAGTGCCCAGGCAGGGCTGTCGTAGCCACGGAAGCTGGGGACAGGCTTCGCACCGCCGGTGCACGGCCAGGGCTTCTCCATCAGGCCGTCGCCGCCGAAGCAGACCTGGTGCCGGCCGTGCAGGAACACGACCAGCGGCCTCGGCCCGGTAGCGCCGACAGGGGTGTAGACCCGGCCCTGCAGCTCGGCTTTGTGGCCCAGGTCCGGCAGGTCGATCGCCTCGGCGCCGAGGTTGTACTCCGACAGGCCGACGCCGTACTGGCCGAGTGCAGCAGGGTCCACCGCGTTCGCCGGGCCTGGTGGCAGCTGCTGCCACTCGTTGAGCAGGGTCGGGTCGGTGGTGGAGCGCCCGGCCTTCCCTCTGCCCAGCTCGGTCGACCAGACGAGCGTGACCTGCTTGCCGCTGCGGACCGACCCGTCCTGGGTGACGACGGTGAGCGTACGACGGTCGGCCGACTCCTTCGCCGTACCGACGACTCGGCCGTCGACAGCCAGCAGCGGCAGGGCCGCACGCATCGGTACCGGAGTGGCCAGCCGCAGCGTGACCTCGTACCCGGCGGCGACCGGCTTGATCGACCAGTCCTTGTTCTCGGTCGGCTCCGCCTGCCCGGCGGTCGTCCTCGTCGGTACTGCTTGGCTCTGGCCTGCCGGGACCAGCAGCGCCAGCGCGAGCACCGGCACCACCCCCAGCCTCGCGAACAACCGCACAACTGCCCCCTCGACGCCGTGGGCCGCGGGCGTGCGGCCCCCTCCCCTTACCTAGACGCCAACGGGGGCAAAACGTTGCACGGAGTCGTCACTTCGCAGCTAGCTGCCGGAAGGCCCGCGCGACTTCCTGCGGGTGTTCCATCTGGGCGACGTGGCCGGTTCGGGGCAGGTAGAGCAGCCGCGCGTCCGGAAAGGCGCTCTGCGCCTTGGTCCGGATCCCCGCGTTCACCAGCCGGTCGCGGCCGCCGTACACGAGCAGGACCGGACAGGTGACCTTCGCCGCGTCCATCCACAGCGAGCGGCTCCGCGGGGCCAGGTACGACAGCAGGATGCTGCGGGCCCCGTCCAGCGTCGCCTGCGGGCCCCACGACTGCTCGTCCCGCATCCGCAACTCGTCCTTGTACGCCTGCCGAACCTCGGGCGGGAGCGCCTTCGGGTCGCCGAAGATCATCGTGTAGCCCGCCTGCAGCCGTTGCTCGAACGGCAGCCGCTTGCTCCGCTCCAGCACCGCCGCGCCGAGCCGGGGAGTGGCCAGGGCCGCGAACCAGAGCGCGGTCGCGGACGCCCGCGGATGCGGCAGCGCCGGGGAGATCAGCGTCAGCGACGCGACCCGCTCCGGACGGCGGGCCGCCAGCCGGACCGCGATCGAGCCGCCCATCGAGTTGCCGAACAGATGGACCGGCTCGTCGCCGAACTCGGCGTCCCACAGCTCCGCGACCACATCGGCGTGGTCGTCGATCCTGCCGTGGGCGGCCGGCGGTGTCCCACCGAAGCCCGGGAGGTCGGGAGCGATGCCCCGGACGGTGTCGCCGAGCAGCAGGCCGAGCGTGGTCCAGTTCAGCGACGAGCCGCCGAGACCGTGGACGAACACGGCCGGCGGCAGGTCCGGCGACGTACTGGGGGTGTCCCTGACCAGCACGTCCACGCCCGCGACCGGCACCGTCCGGGCCGGCCACTGCTGTGTCCCCAACGGCACCGACTCGCCGGTTACTGCCCCGTAACTGTCCACAGAGCCATGTTAGAACCCCTCCGAGGCTGGACACTGGGAGCCATGGCGGCCGGACAGACCCAACTGACCACCGAGGTCGACGGGCAGACGATGAAGCTCACCAACCTCGGCAAGGTGCTGTACCCGCAGACAGGGTTCACCAAGGCGGAGGTGATCGAGTACTACCACCAGATCGCCACCCTGCTGCTCCCCCACCTGTCCGACCGGCCGCTGACCCGCAAGCGCTGGCCGGACGGCACCGGCGCGTCGTACTTCTTCGAGAAGAACGCACCGCGCGGTACGCCGGACTGGGTGCGCACCGAGACCCTGCCGACGCCGGGCAGCTCGACCGGCCGCGACGAGGCTTCGTTCGTCGTGGCTGACGACGTGCAGACCGTCGTCTGGCTGGCCAACCTGGCCGCGCTCGAGCTGCACGTCCCGCAGTGGCGGATCGGGCTGTCCGACGGCGGCAAGGACCCGCAGGCCGACCTGGTCGTCTTCGACCTCGACCCGGGGCCCGGCGCGAGCATCGTCGAGTGCTGCGACGTCGCCCTCGCCCTGCGCGAGCTGCTCGGGCACTACGGGCTGGAGGGGTGGCCGAAAACGTCCGGAAACAAGGGGATGCACCTGTACGTCCCCATCGTTCCGACGTCGTCCCGGACCGCCAGCGCGTTCGCCAAGCAGCTCGCGGAGCAGCTGGCCGAAGCGCTCCCGGAGAACGTCACCGCCACGATGACCAAGGCGCTGCGGCCTGGCAAGGTCTTCATCGACTGGAGCCAGAACGCCAGCGCCAAGACCACGCTCGCGCCGTACTCGCTGCGCGGTGCCGATGAGCCGCGCGTCTCCACCCCGATCGACTGGGACGAGGTCGCCGCGGCCACCTCACAGGAGGAACTGACCTTCCTCCCGCACGAGGTGCTGGCCCGCGTCGAGGAGTACGGCGACGTCCTGGAGGGCCTGTACGACGACCCGCAGCCGCTGCCGTCCTGATTGCCGTCTGAGAGGAGCACGACGATGTCGGAACCCGAAGTCCCCGGCGACGCGCCGGAGGCCGACGTACTGGAGCAATACCAGTCGCCCGCTGGTCTGGACGCCGAGGAGGAACCGCCGGGCTCCCTGCCGCCCGAAGCCGACGCGGCGGATGTCGAAGAGCAGCGCCGATCCGTCGGGGACGGCGGCGAGGACGACTACCGCTAGGTAGGATTCGGACGGTATACACCGGGGGCGGGGTCGTCGTCCGGTGCCGCACCACCGTAAGGAGCCGATGTGTCGACGACACCGGAGACCGCACCGAAGCGTGGCAGTCGCCTGCCCCGGCTGGCTCGCCGCGCGCAGCTGCTCGAGGCCGCCCAGGAGGTTTTCGTCGCCAACGGCTACCACGCCGCCGCGATGGACGACATCGCCGACCGGGCCGGCGTCTCGAAGCCGGTCCTGTACCAGCACTTCCCCGGCAAGCTCGAGCTGTACCTGGCGCTGCTGGACAGCTCCTGCGAGGCGATCGTCGCGTCGGTCCGGGACGCGCTGAAGTCCACCGAGGACAACAAGCAGCGGGTCGCGGCGACCATCCACGCCTTCTACGAGTACGTCGCCAACGCCCAGGGCGCGTTCCGCCTGGTCTTCGAGTCCGACCTGACCAACGAGCCGGCCGTCCGCGAGCGCGTCGACCGCGTCACCCAGGCATGCGCCGAGGCCTGCTCCGAGGTGATCAGCGCCGACGCCGGCCTGAACAAGGAACAGTCGATGGTGCTCGCCGTCAGCCTGGTCGGCATGGCCCAGGTCAGCGCCCGCTACTGGCTCGCCTCCGACAACCCCACCCTCGCCCAGGAACAAGCCGCCGACCTGGTCGCCAGCCTCGCCTGGCGAGGCATCCGAGGCTTCCCCCGCACCGAGGGCTGAGCGGTACGCCGGGCGGCCGGTGGGGTAGGCCTGGCAGATTGCCACCGCGAGCCCGGCGCCGCAGGCCGACGCGACCTCGCCCCGTGCGGCCTTCCCGGCCGCGTCGCCGGCTGCCTCAGCCACCCGCGGAGGAGCTTCGGAAGCGACTGCCCGACGTACCAGCTCCGCAGAAACTCACCCAAGTTCTGCTGTTGGCGGACTGGTGAGAGCTGGGGGGCGGCAGCGGATAGGCTCGTCGGCGTACCGGCGAGACGCGCCGGTCGGAACGTGCCCGGGAGGGTTCCGTGGAGGTCAAGATCGGCGTGCAGCACGCCAATCGTGAGTTGGTGCTGGAGAGCGAGCAGACCCCGGAGGAGGTCCAGTCGGCCGTCGCCGAGGCGCTGACCGGCAAGACCGGGCTGTTGACGCTCGTGGACGAGAAGGGCCGCCGGGTGATCGTCCCGGCCGAGAAGCTGGCCTACGTCGAGATCGGCGAGTCCGAGATCCGCAAGGTCGGTTTCGGCGCGGTCTGACCCACCGCCCAGACACCGCACGGCCACGGTCTGGGATCGGTCCGGACTCGACCGCGTGTCCCGGTTGCGGAGTGCCGCGATCGGGGCACGATGAGGGATGAGACCTGCGTTCAGGTGGTCTGACGACGTACCCGTTTGACCTCGGGCACTGGACAGGCGCAGGTAGTCATTCTCGAGGAGGAACCGTGGGATTCTGGGTCTGGATGATCATCGTCAGTCTCATCGCCGGAGTCATCTTCGGGCCACTGGCCCGACTGGTGCTTCCGGGCAAGCAGAACATCAGCCTCGGTTGGACCATCCTGGGCGGCGGCATCGGCGCCTTCCTCGGCGGCCTGATCGCCTACTTCCTCGGTGTCAAGGACACCTCCGGCCCGGACTGGATCCAGTACCTGATCCAGATCATCTGTGCCGCGATCGTGGTCGCGATCATCTCGTCGCGCAACAGCGGGCGAGCCAGGGTCTGACCGCAGCTTCACCGGCGGCCGCCACCCCCACCTCGGGGGCGGGCGGCCGCTCTGCGTTTCAGGTCAGAACATGTCAGCGCCGTACGGCGAGTGCAGTCCGAGCGCCGTCCTACGGCTGCAGGCCGAGCGCCGTCATCCGCGCGGTGTGCGCCTCGGTCAGCCGGGTGAACATTCGCCCGATCGCCGCCAGGTCGAGCCCCGGGCGATCCACGGACCCGGCCAGCAGCGCCGCCAGCGAGTCACGGTCGGCCGCGATCCGCTGCGCCTGGCTCAGCGCCTCACCGACCAGCCGGCGGCCCCACAGCGCGAGCCGCCCACCGAGCTTCGGGTCCTCGTCGATCGCCGCGCGCACCCGGTCCACCACGAACTCGGCCTGCCCGGAGTCGGCGAACACCTCGAGCACCAGCGCCCGCGTCTCGCCGTCCACGAACGACGCGATCTCGCGGTAGAAGTCGTTGGCCAGCCCGTCCCCGACGTACGCCTTGACCAGGCCCTCGAGCCAGTCCGACGGCGCGGTGTGGTCGTGGAAGGCCTCCAGCGGCGTCACGAACGGCTGCATCGCGTCCATCGGGTCCACCCCGAGCGCGACCAGCCGGTCCCGCAACTGCACGAAGTGCCCGAATTCGGTCGTGGCCAGCTGGGCCAGCTGGGCCTTGTCGTTCAGGGTCGGGGCCAGCTTGGCGTCCTCGGCGATCCGCTCGAACGCGGTGAGCTCGCCGTAGGCCAGCACGCCCAGCAGATCCACCGCCGCGGCCCGGTAGGCGGGATCGTCGAAGGCCGTCGTCTCGGTCATGCTCCGCACCATATCGGCCCCGGCGTACCTGGCGGTGAAAACCGTGCTGGGCGGCGCTGACGTCGTTTGCGGTTACACTGGACGGTGTTTCGCCGGTGACGCGCCCAGATGGGCAGCTGGTGCGAGCCGCTTGCACAGTGTCCCGCGCCTCACGATGAAGGGTCCCGGGTGTCCGACCCAAGGACACCGGACCCTGGCGCCGGCCCTGTGCATTCTGTCCGTACAAGCATGTGAGAGGCGATCAGCCTGACCACCTTCCGAGAGCTCGGGGTTCTGCCCGAGATCTGTGACGCGCTCGACCGCGTCGGCATCGTGGAGCCGTTTCCGATCCAGGAGATGACGCTCCCCGTCGCACTGATGGGCACCGACCTGATCGGTCAGGCCCGGACCGGGACCGGCAAGACCCTCGGGTTCGGCATCCCGCTGCTGCAGCGCACCATCTCGCCGGGCGAGCCCGACTACGAGGAGCTGGCTGCCCCGGGCAAGCCGCAGGCCCTGGTCGTCACCCCGACGCGTGAGCTGACCATCCAGGTCGCCAAGGACCTGACCACCGCCTCGACCGTCCGCACGGTCCGGGTGATGACGATCTACGGCGGCGTCGCGTACGAGCCGCAGCTGGACACCCTGAAGGCGGGCGTCGACGTCGTCGTCGGTACGCCGGGCCGGCTGCTCGACCTGGCCAACCGCGGTGTGCTCGACCTGTCGCACATCAAGGTGCTGGTGCTGGACGAGGCCGACGAGATGCTGGACCTCGGGTTCCTTCCCGACGTCGAGCGGATCCTGCGCAAGACGCCCGAGCTGCGCCAGACAATGTTGTTCTCGGCAACCATGCCGTCGGCGGTCATCGGCCTGGCCCGGACCCACATGCGGCACCCGCTGAACATTCGCGCGGAGTCGCACGAGGACACCCAGATGGTGCCGACCACGGCCCAGTTCGTCTACCGGGCGCACGATCTGGACAAGCCCGAGGTCGTCGCCCGCATCCTGCAGGCCGAGGACCGCGGCCGGGTGATGATCTTCTGCCGGACCAAGCGCGAGGCCGGCCGGCTGACCGACGAGCTGACCGACCGCGGCTTCAAGGCCGCCGCGATCCACGGCGACCTGAACCAGCAGGCCCGCGAGCGGGCGCTGACCCGGTTCCGCGGTGACAAGGTCGACGTGCTGATCTGTACCGACGTCGCGGCGCGTGGCATCGACGTCGAGGGCGTCACGCACGTCATCAACAACACCTGCCCCGAGGACGAGAAGGCCTACATCCACCGGATCGGCCGGACCGGCCGCGCCGGTGCGAGCGGCATCGCGGTGACCTTCGTCGACTGGGCGGACCTGGTCCGCTGGAAGACGATCAACAAGGCACTCGACCTGCCGTACGACGAGCCGCAGGAGATCTACTCCACGTCGCCGGAGCTGTACCACGACCTCGGCATCCCGACCGACGCCAAGGGCCGGATCAAGGCCGCCCGCGAGGACAAGCCGGAGCGCGACCGGCCGCCGCGTCGCAGCGAGGGCGAGTCGGGCTCGGCGCCGGCTTCGGGCGACCGCCCGGGCCGCAAGCGGAACCGCAACCGTCGCCGGACCCGCAGCGGCCAGGCTGTGGAAGGCGTCGAGCAGAAGACCGACGCCGACGTGACCGCGAAGACGCTGGTCCCGCCGACGGCGGCGACCTCCACCGAGGCCGCCGAGCACGGGACGGTCGAGCGCGGCGAGCGCAAGCCGCGTCAGCGCAACCGCCGTCGTCGTGGTGGCGATGGTGGCGAGAGCACGGAGTCGGTGACCTCGCAGGCGGCCGCTGTCGAGCCTGCTGCGGCGGAGCCGGTGGTTGCGGAGGCTGCTGACGGAGAAGCCACCGACAAGCCCCGCCGGACGCGGACCCGCAGGCGCAGCGAGCGGTCGGCCGAGGCTACGGCCGAGCAGACCGCTGCTCCGGTTGTCGAGGCTGCTCCGGTTGCCGAGACTGCTCCGGTTGTCGAGGCTCCGGTTGCTGCCGAGGCGGAAGCTCCGGCGGAGAAGCCTGCTCGGCGTACGCGGACTCGCAAGACCGCTGCCGCCGGCGAGGTTGCGGCCGAGGCGACCGTGGCCGAGGCTGTTGACGCACCGGCCGAGGAGAAGCCTGCCCGGCGTACGCGGACTCGCAAGACGGCCGCTCCTGCCGAGGCGACGGTGGCTGAAGCCGTTGACGCGCCGGCTGAGGACAAGCCCAAGCGGACGCGGACGCGGAAGGCCGCTGCTGCTGCTCCCGTAGCGGAAGCCCCGGTCGAGGAGAAGCCGAAGCGGACGCGGAAGAAGGCCGTCGCGGCGCCGGTTGCCGAGGAGGCTCCGGTGGTCGAGGCGGCTCCGGTCGCCAAGAAGGCTCCGGCGAAGAAGGCTCCGGCCAAGAAGGCTGCGGCGAAGAAGGCCGTCGCCAAGAAGGCAGCAGCCAAGCCTGCTGCCGAGGAGACCGTCGAGGAGAAGCCGGTCAAGCGGGCCCGCAAGAAGGCCGCGCCGACCGTGCCGACCTTCACCGCACCCGAGTAGCACCGAACGTCACAGGCGACCCCGTCCAGTTTCTGGGCGGGGTTTTCTGTTGCCCGACCGTGACCGAACGCCGCAACGCCGTACCCCGCTCCGACCGTCCTAGCCGGACAGATCGTCGAGGGGAAAGTTGGTGTGGGCGATGGTGAAGACCCGGTGGACCGCCGTGGCGGCAGGGGTTGTGCTGGCGGCCGTGGCACTGGCCGGCTGCAGTGGTGACGGCGGCAACGACGCGGCCTCGAGCGATGCCGCGGCGCCGGAGTACAGCGGGCCGCAGGACAAGGCCGCGCCGCAGGCCGACACGGCCGGCGGTGCCGGCGAGGCGAAGGAGAAGGCCGGCGCGCCCGCGCAGCCGAACCTGACGCGGGCGATCGTCAAGACCGGTTCACTGACCGTCGAGCACGCGGACGTCGACAAGCAGCGTCAGGCCGCGATCAGCGTGGTGACGAGCCTGCGCGGCCAGGTCGCGTCCGAGGACACCGGCAGCGACAACGACGGCCGGATCACCCGCGCGAACCTGGTGCTCAAGGTGCCGACGCCGTCGTACGAGACCGCGATCCAGCGGCTGTCCGAGCTCGGGACGCGGACCGCGATCCACCAGGAGTCCAGCGACGTCACCGAGCAGGTCGTCGACGTCGACAGCCGGATCGCCTCCCAGCGCGCCAGCCTGGAACGGATGCGCGCCCTGCTGGCGAAGGCGACCACGATCGCCGAGATCGTCTCGGTGGAGTCCGAGCTGACCCGCCGCGAGGCCGACCTCGAAGCCCTGCTGGCCAAGCAGAAGGCGTTGTCCGGCCAGACCGAGCTGGCGACGCTCTCGCTGGTCATCGCCGAGCCGGGCAAGGCGCCGGTGACGGTCAAGGACGACCGAGGCTTCCTCACCGGCCTGAAGGGCGGCTGGAACGCCTTCACCACAACGTTTTTCGCCCTGACCACGGTGCTCGGCGCGCTGCTCCCGTTCCTGGTTGCCCTGGCCCTGATCGGCATCCCGCTGTGGCGCTTCCGCCACCGCATCCGCCGTACGCCGGTCACCACGCCCGAACAGCCTTAGAGCAACGACTTGGCCAGTTCCCTGTACGCCGCCGCGCCGGGCGTCGCCGGCGCGGTGGTCAGGATCGTCTGGCCGATCGCCGGCGCCTCGGCGAAGCGGATCGACTTGGGGATGGGCGGCTGCAGGACCGGCAGTTCGTAGGTGCCGGCGATCGTCTCCAGCACGGTCCGCGCGTGGGTCGTGCGGCCGTCGTACAGGGTCGGAAGGACGCCGAGGATCTCGAGGCCCGGGTTGGTCAACTGCTGGACGTCGTGAATGGTGTCCAGCAGCTGGCCGACCCCGCGGTGCGCGAGCGTCTCGCACTGCAACGGGATCAGCACCTCGGACGCGGCCGACAGGCCGTTCACGGTCAGCAGCCCGAGCGTCGGCGGGCAGTCGATCAAGATCCAGTCGTACGACGACGCCAGCGGCCGCAGCGCGGTCCGTAGCGACTGCTCGGCACCGCTGTCGCGCGACAACCGGACCTCGGCCGTCGCCAGCTCGATCGTCGCCGGGATCAGATCCGGGCCCTCGTCGAGCGTGATCAGGATGTCGCGCGCCTTGGACCCACCGAGCAGCACGTGGTGCAGCGAGACGTCGAGATCTTCGGGATCGACGCCGAGCGAGAACGTCAGACAGGCCTGCGGGTCGAGATCGACGAGCAGCACGCGCTGCCCGAGCTCGGTCAGGGCAGCACCGAGCGAGGCGACGGTGGTGGTCTTCGCCACCCCGCCCTTCTGATTGGCGACTGCCAGCGTCCGCGGCACTCGGCCCATTGTGCCGCACCGTGGAACAGGCCGCCTGCCGGGGCACCTGTTGACTTAAAGCATTGTTGAAGTTTCAGGATGATCGGCATGACGACGACCGTGGAACCGACGACCCGAGCAGGCCGGCGCGAGTGGCTCGGCCTGGCCGTGCTGGCCCTGCCGACCATCCTGATCGGCCTGGACATGACCGTCCTGCACCTGGCCGCCCCGATGCTGACCGCCGATCTCGGCCCGAGCAGCTCGGAGCTGCTGTGGATCATCGACGTGTACGGCTTCGTCGTCGCCGGGCTGCTGATCACGATGGGCACGGTCGGCGACCGGATCGGCCGGCGCCGGCTGCTGATGATCGGCGCGGCCGGGTTCGCCGTCGCCTCGCTGATCGCCGCGTTCGCGACCAGCGCCGCGATGCTGATCGGCGCGCGGGCGCTGCTCGGTCTGGCCGGCGCGACGCTGATGCCGTCGACGCTGTCGCTGATCAGCAACATGTTCCGCGATCCGCGCCAGCGGCAGCTGGCGATCGCGATCTGGATGACCAACTTCATGGTCGGTGGGATCGCCGGGCCGCTGGTCGGCGGCGTACTGCTGCAGAACTTCCACTGGGGCTCGGTGTTCCTGATCGGCATCCCGCCGCTGCTGCTCCTGCTGGTGCTGGCCCGGCCGCTGCTGCCGGAGTTCCGCAACCCCGGTGCGGGTCGGATCGACCTGGCCAGCGTGGCCCTGTCCACCGGTGCGATCATCGCGGTCGTCTACGCCCTGAAGGAGACAGCCAAGGACGGCGTACACCTGATCAGCCTCGTCGTACTGGCTGCAGGCCTGCTGGCCGGCTACACCTTCGTACGACGCCAGCTGACGCTGACCGAGCCGCTCCTGGACCTGCGCCTGTTCCACCTGCCGTCGTTCAGCGTTTCGCTGGGCGCTCAGACCTTCGGCCTGTTCGTGCTGGCCGCGACTGGGTTCCTGGCGGTGCAGTACTTCCAGCTGGTGCTCGGCCTGTCCCCGCTGGAGGCCGGCCTGTGGATGATGCCGTCGGCGGTCTCCGGGATCCTCGGCACGCTGGGCGGACCCGTGATCGTCCGCCGGCTCAGTGCCCGTACCTCGATGACGCTGGGCTTCCTCATCGCCGTCCCCGGTCTGGCCCTGATGGCCCTGTCCGGCCGTACGGCGATCGTCGTCGGCCTGGTGATCGCCAACTTCGGCATCCAGCTCGTCCTGGCCCTCACCTACGACCTGGTGGTCGGCAGTGCGCCGCCGGAGCGCGCCGGAGTCGCCTCAGGCATGGGCGAGACCGGTACCGAGCTCGGCATGGCACTGGGTGTTGCTGTCGCAGGCAGCCTGGTCACGGCGGTCTACCGCAGCCAGGTGACCGAGCAGACCTTGCCCGCTGGGGTCTCCAGCGAGGCACGCGACACGCTGGGCAGCGCAGTCGCGGTAGCCGACCACCTGCCTGGCCCGCTGGCCAGGGAGGTCCTGGAGCTCACCAGAGCGGCGTACACGGACGGCGTGCAGCTCGCGGCGCTGGTCAGCCTGGGCATCGTCGTCGTACTCGCTGTGGCGACCGCCACCCTCCTGCGGACCAGGCAGCGGGATACCGTGGAGTCGTGAGTACGCCGCGCACGCTGACCCTGCCCGACGGAGTTCGTCCCGTCACCCTCGAGACCGAGCGAGGCAGCTTCGCCACCCTGCAGGCTGTACCGGACGTCGGTACGCCGCTCGGTACGGCGCTGCTGGTGCCTGGCTGGACCGGCAGCAAGGAGGACTTCACTCCGCTGGTGGACCACCTGGCCCGCTTCGGTTGGCGGACGGTCGCTGTCGACCAGCGGGGCCAGTACGAGACGCCCGGCCCGGCCGACCCCTCGGCGTACACGCTGAAGGAGCTCGCGCTCGACGTGGTCGCGATGAGCAAGGAGCTGGGCGGCTACAGCCAGCTGGTCGGGCACTCGTTCGGCGGGCTGGTGGCGCGGGAGGCGGTGCTGGCCGATCCGTCGGTGTTCTCGACCATCACGCTGCTCTGCTCGGGTCCGGGCGGCTTCAGCGACGAGGCGAAGGTGCAGGGGCTGCAGATGCTTGCCTTCGGCCTCGACAACCTGCCGATCGAGCAGGTGTACGACCTGAAGCTCGAGCACGACAGCAAGGACCCGCGGTACGTCGCACCGGCGATCGAGATCGCGGCGTTCCTGCGCAAGCGGTTCACAGGGAACGTGCCGGCGAGCCTGGCCGAGATCACCAAGCGGCTGATCGACGCCGAGGACCGGACCGATCAGCTGGCGAGGTCCGGCGTACGGGCTCAGGTCGCGTACGGCGAGACCGACGACGGCTGGCCGCTCGCGGTGCAGGACCGGATGGCCGAGATCCTCGGCGTGAAGCCGCAGGTGATCGCCGACGCCGGCCACTCCCCCGCGATCGAGCAGCCGGCCGCGACCGCGCGGATCCTGGTCGACTTCTTCCACGACCACCACTGAGTTCGTTGCTGTAGATCGGTTGTCTATCGGAGCTGCCTAGCGTGGCCGGCATGACAACCGAAAACACAGACCGCTCCGGCTCGATCGGTCGCCGCAGCCTGATCGGCGGCGGCATCGCGGCGACCGTCGCGGCGTCTTCCACTTCCTTTGCCTCGGCCGCCACCGCTGACCTGCCGCCCGGCGAGCTCAAGGGCTACAGCCTGCCGCTGAGCGCACGCGGTACGGCCAACATCGTCGGCGCCCCGCCGTGGCACTACGTCGGCGACCTGATCGGCGCCGAGTTCTGGACCAGCTCCGACGCCGCCCAGGCGGCGCTGCCGGCCGGCCTCACTCTGGACCCGGCGAGCGCAGGCCACGGGTACGCGCTGTTCATCGACTGGCAGTTCTCCGGCGAGCACCAGGAGTACCTCGACCCGGACCGCAGCCTGTACTCCGAGTTCCTGGTCCTGCTCGACGCGCAGTTCAAGGGCGCGCCGGTCGCGTGGTGCCCGTACATCTACGTCGACAACGACGCGGCGCTGGCCCGCGGCTGGTTCCAGGGCTTCCCGAAGAAGCTCGGCACGATCAAGCAGACCCGCGCCTTCCCGGTCGCCAGCAACGCCGCTCCCACGGTCGGCCCGGGCGGCACGTTCGCCGCCGCGCTGTCGTCGGCCGGGCGGCGCCTGGCCGAGGCCCGGGTGACCCTCGACAAGCCGATCGCCGGGATCCCGGCGCTGGGCCGGCCGATCGTCAACCTGCGGCACTTCCCGCGGCTGACCGCCGGCAACTTCAGCAACCCGGCCGTGCACGAGCTGACCCAGTCGATCCTGGAGAACCCAGTGGTCGCCAACACGTGGGGCGGTACCAGCGACCTGAGCTTCCTGCCCGCGCCGGGCGAGGAGCTGGCCGACTTGAAGATCATCCGGAAGGGCATCGGGTTTCGCGGCAGCCTGTCGTACTCGGTGCGCGACCTGAAGATCCTGACCGGGCCGGACGCGACGAGCTAGTCGGGCCTGCGTCGTACGGGCTAGGAAACCGGCCTGATGTACGGCTGAAGATCCAGCGAGTCCACACCGATCGGCTTCAACGCGTTCAGCGTCTTCTCGTCCAGGATCTTCAGCTCCACCCGCACCGGCTTGTCGCCCAACCCGATGCCCGTCGAGATGATTCCGTACTCCGCGCGCGGCAGCGCATCGAGCTTCTTCTGCTGCTCCGCCGCCTCGGCCTGACTCACCTTCACCTGCGTCACGCACAGGTTCCCCGCGACCAGCGGCTCGACAGTCCGCCGTACCGCCGCCAGGTCACCGTGGGCGACCCCGATCATCAGCACGCTCGGCTTGTTCGGCGGCTCGCCCGGCGTCGTCTCCGTCGGAAAGCCTTCCGGCCAGCCGATCCACGGGTTCTGCAGCTCGTTCGCGTGCGCCTTCACGTACTTCTCGAGCGCCGGCGTGAGCGACTGACTCGCATCGTCCGCCTTCCATCCACCAGCCGGCGCCGCACACGGAACCGTCGGCGCCGCATCGCCCGGCTGCACCGTTGCCGGAGGCCCCTGCTCCTCGACCGCGATCGTCCCGGCCTTCCACGTCCCGACCAGCCGAGCGTTGCCCGCCCTCACGCCGTTGATCACGCTCAGGTCGACCAGCTTGGTCAGGTCCACCCCGGTCAGGTCCACCGCGGCACCCGGCGCGCAAGCGGGACCCTTCGCCTCGGGGGCGACGATGGCCGGCGACGGCACCGGCAGGCAGTACCGCACCGGTACGCCGGGCGCCGCGACCACCTGACCGCTGACCTCCACCCGGTCCCCGTCCCGGACCTCCAGCGGATGCGTCTTGCCGTTGCCCGGAGCAACCACCGGCGCGTCGTCCTTCGGCAGGACGACCAGCGCCGCCGTCGCGATCACCGCGACCGCCGCGGCGGCCAACGCCGGGACCGCCCAACGCCGCGGACCCCGCCCGCGAACACCCCAGCGCCGCGGATCCACCCCGCGAACCGCCCAGCGCCTCTTCGGCGTACCGGTGATCCGCTGCACATCCGGCTCCGGCGGTGAAGGCTGCTCGGCACGCCACCGAGAACCCGCCTGCCGCAGCAGCTCGTCGATCTCGTCGGTCGGTGTCATTCGCTGACCTCCAGCAAGGACCGCAGGCGTGCCCGCGCGTCGGAAAGAGTTGACTTCACGGTGCCCTCGGAGCACCCCATCACCGCCGCCGTGTCGGCCACCGACAGGTCGGCGAAGTAGAAGCAGTCCACCGCCAGCCGCTGCCGCACCGACAGGCTCTCCATCGCCTGCCCCACGTCCACCCGGCCGTCGACGTCCCCGCCCGCCACCGCCGCGTCGTGCTCCGCCAGCTCCACCACCGGCCGAACCCGCCGCGCCGCCTTCCGCGCCTGATCCGCCGTGATCGCCAGCAACCACGCCGACGCCGACCCGCGCGCCGCGTCGTACTGCCCACGCTTCATCCAGGCCCGCGTCAACGCCTCCTGCACGATGTCGTCCCGGTCGGCCCCCACCCCCAACCGCGCCGCCACCCGAGCCATCGCCGGCAGATGCGGCCGCACCCAAGCCACGAACCCAGCCCCGTCCACCGGAGGCGCCACCACCCCACCCCGCTCGATCATCGTCGCAGCCACACCCTGTCTACCCTCTCCACCCCACGTCCGGTTGGGTCCCTCCACCAAACCCCCAACGACCCCACCCCCACCAGGTCACAACTGAGTCCCCCTCACCAGTTATCCACAGATCCAAATCCGCACCCCACAGCCGAGGTTCAACTCACTACCTTCGAAGAACAACAACCACCTGGGGGATCAGATGCGGGACAGAGACGACGGGCTCCCGGAGCCGGTGGACCTGCACCGGCTCCTGAGCAGCGAACGCGAGCTCGACTGGGGTGATCTGCCGTCGACAGATCAGCTGATCAGTCAGTACGGCCGGCAGGCCACAGAGCGGAGCCTCGAGCTCCTCGGACACGCCGCGCGGGTCGAGCCTGCCATCACCGCCGACGTGGTCAGCACCATCGAGGTCGAGGGCTTCTCGGCGTACCACCTCGAGAACCGGTTGAAGTCACCGCAGTCGCTGGCGCGCAAGCTCAGGACAGTGACGGCGTACCAACTGGACACCGCCCCGCCACCCCCGGACGTGCTCCGGTACACGGTCCTGGTCGACCGGCCCGATCAGGTGGTCGCGGCAGCGGAGCGAACGGCGGACGGCCTGCTCGGGCGGGGCTGGTCGATGAGCTCGGCACATCACTCCTACGTCGAGGGCAGTCGGTACAAGGGCCTTCACCTGGCCCTGCGCCACCGCGGGCAGACGATCGAGGTCCAGGTGCACTCGCGCGAGTCGGTCGAGGTGAAGGAGCGAACGACCCACGAGTACGGGATCGAGCGGGATCGCGATCAGCCCAGGAAAGCCCGCGACGCCGCCAGGGAGAAGTGCGTCCGTTGGTCCGCGGAGATGACCCAGCCGCTCGGCATCGACGAGCTGCAGGTGCTCGGCGGTGTGAAGGTGGACCGGCGATGCTACGGAGGCAAGCGACCGACCGGACGGGCCGATTCGGCAAAACGTCCTCGCCGGTTCGATGATGGTGCACGGCAGACCAGACACTCGGGTCCGGCCGCAGAGCGCGGGAACGACGAAGGGATGAGGCGATGACCGACCTGTTTCTTGTCAAGGGCAACGACGGCCGCGATCTGTGGGTCGCCGCGGTGATCGACGAGGACGTCTGGACCTACGTCGCCAACACCGGCAAGTTCCACCGCAACGAGGGCGCCCGCGACGACTACTTCTTCCTCCACGAACTCGAGTACCAGGACATCGGCGTCGCCGAGGCCCAGCAGCTCATCGCCGCCGGAGTCGGCGCGGTCGACGAGACGAAGTACCCCGACATCACCACCGCCTGGCACCAGGACCCCGACGCCCTGCCCGCCGACACGGTCTTCGCCGCCACGATCGCCGACCTCGGCTGAACTGGCACGCACTGTCCTGTTCGACCGTACCCCTGAATCTGCTTGACCGGTTTCGGCCAGATCGTGGATCGCCTTGTGGATAAGGGCTTTTCGGCCGAAAACTGTCGTCGGCATCGTGCACCATGGACACATGGCAGAGTGCGACGAGCGACCGGTGTGGTCGATGAGCGGCAGCGAGATGCTGTCCGCTCTCGACGCGACCCAGGCTGAGATCGCGCGCCTGCAAGCCCGCCGCCTGCGGCTGCTGGCTGCCCTGGACGCTCATGGTCATGCCGCGGAACTCGGCGCCCGCGACACCGCTCAACTCATCGCACTGCGCCATCGCCTCGACAGCGTCGACGTACGCCGCGACCTACGCCTGGCCGCCACATTACCCAAATACCCCGAGGTCGACGCCGCCCTCACCTCCGGGGCGGAGATCCTCCACCCCGCGCAAGCCGAAGCCATCGTCACCGCGCTCGAGCGGATCCCCACCACCGCCATGGTCCCGGCCGACAACCTCCGCGTCGCCGAGGAGGAAATGGTCAAAGCCGCACAGATCCTCGGCCCCCGCGACCTACGAAAGCTCGGAAAAAGCGTCCGCGACAGACTCGACACCGACGGCATCGAGCCACCCGAGGCCCGCGCACTCGCCGCGGAAACCCTGTGGCTCAAGCGTGGCGACCACGGCGCCGAGTTCGGCGGCTACCTCGCCGGCGAACACGCCGAACTCCTCCACACCCTGATCTTCGCCGGCTCCCGCCCACACCTCACCACCGACGGCCACCGCGACCCCCGCACCCGCGGCAAACGCCAAGCCGACGCCCTCACCACCATCCTCACCACAGCCGCCGCCACCGGCACCGCCGCGCCCGCCCACGGCGACATCAAGCCCCACCTCACAGTCACCATCGACCTCGACAACCTCCGCACCGCCACCGGAACCGGCACCCTGTCCTCCGGCGCCACCCTCTCCGCCAGCGCCGTCCGCCGGATCGCCTGCGACGCCGGCATCATCCCCATGATCCTCGGCACCAACTCCGAACCCCTCGACCTCGGCACCGAACACCGCTTCGTCACCCCGGCCATCCGCCACGCCCTGAACGTCCGCGACCAAGGCTGCATCATCTGCACCGCCCCACCCGCCATCTGCGAAGCCCACCACCTCACCCACTGGGCCGACGGCGGCCCCACCAACCTCACCAACCTGGCCCTCCTCTGCAAGACCCACCACATCGAAGCCCACCAAGGCCACTGGCCCCTGACCTTCAAGAACGGCCGCCCACACCACACCCGGCCGCCCTGGACCACCCCAGACCCGACACCAACCCAGACCCCACCCGCGCCCACCTCTCCAAACCACCCGGACCGACCCGCGCCCACTTCTTCGAACCACCCGGACCAATCCGCCCCACGCTTCCCGACCAACTGGGGCCGATCCACCCCGCCGCCTCCGAGCGAGAGCGGCCGATCCACCCCTCCGCCTCCGAGCGAGAGCGGCAGATCCACTCGGCATCCCTCGAACGACCACGCTCACCCTGCCTCCACTCCGAGCGACGCGGGCCGAATCACCCCACATCGTTCAGACGACCATGCCCACTCCATCCCACGCACTCCGACTGCCCCCGGCCGGTCGACCGCCTACCCGCCGACCGGCTCAACCCCAGCCCGTCCCCCGCCCGCAACCGCCCACCTCACCTAGCAGCACAGCGCCGCCCCAAGCGCACGCCGGCGCTGTTCCCATTCAGCTGCCCACCCCGGCACGCATCGCTCCACCGCGCTCTTCGACCACCACCCCGCCGCCCGCACCTTCCGACTCCCCCAGCCGATCGACCGCACACCGGCGGACCTACTCGAGCCCGGCGCGTCCTGCGCCTGCATCTACCACCCCCACCTAAACCAACGGCACCGGCGTCGACCGAGCGCACGCTCGCGCGGTTCCCGTCTCGGAGCGTCCACCGGGACGTATCGCGAGAGACTGCGCTGTCCGGCATCCCGCGGGGGCCCGGCGTCCCGCGCCTGGTGCCGGCCGGCGCATCGCCACGATCACCCACACCGACCAGGTGCGGATCTACGAGGTCGGAAACACCGTGCCCGTGTGCGCGGCTGATCCGCGCACGTGGAGCGATGCGTCCCCCGGGTATCCACCTTGCTCTGACGCGGCCGAGTCGCAGTACCTGCAGATGCAGTACTCGGACGAGCCCACCCAAACGCTGGAAGCCAACCCCGGCGTGCCGTAGCGCCGTGAGCCAAGCTCGCTGGCGCCCGAGCTCGTGTCCGGCCGCGATGGCGCATGTTAGCAGGCAAATCCCTCGGTGCCCTGGGCAACTGAAGCCCCGGCAAGTTATCCACAGATTCAGATTCCAACCCCACGGCACCTCCGCCAGTAACTACGGTCGAAGGACGACGACCACTGGGGGCTACATGCGGGACGACCGCCCACCGGAACCGGCGGAACTGCACGCTCAGCTCAGCCGAGACCATCCACTCGACTGGGGAGACCTGCCGACCCGGCAGAAGATCGCCACGATGTACGGCGCCGACGCCGCCGACGGCGCACTCGCCCTGCTCGTCGAGGCCGCTCGGGTCGAACCGCGGATCACGGCCGATGTCAAAAGCTCGATCGACGACGACGGCTTCGCATACCACCTGAAGAACCGGCTGAAGTCGCCGCAGTCCCTGGCTCGCAAGCTCAAGAAGGAGAATCGGCTCGGTCCGCCGTACACACCACCGGAGGACATCCTGCGGTACACCGTAGGCGTCGACCACCCGGATCAGGTCGTGCAGACTGCCCGTCGGCTGGTCGACCGTATGACGGCGCGTGGATGGTCGATGGCCTCGGCTCATCACTCCTACCACCCGGGTAGCCGCTACAAAGGGCTGCACTTCTTCCTCCGCGGCCATGGACAGGTGGTCGAGCTGCAGGTCCACTCCCGCCAGTCGATCGCCGTGAAGGAAGCGACGACCGGGTGGTATGAGATCTTCCGGGACCGCGACCGGTCGAAGGCCGAGAAGGACGAGGCGCTGGACAAGTGCATCAAGTACTCGGACCCGATGACGCAGCCCGCCGGGATCGACGCGCTGACACACCTGGGCGGCGTTGCGGTCGAGGTCAGAAGCTACGGTAGGAAACCCGGCAGGTCGCGCCGGACGATCGAGGGCGACGCAGCGGGACAGGACAACGGCCGGCCGCAGGAACCGCACCGGCGCCGCAACCACCACGGACGGGACGAGATCGGACGATGACGAGGCTGTTTCTGATCAAGAACAGGACCGGGGAGCCGCGCCTGGTGGCCGCGGTCATCGACGATGACGTCTGGACCTACGTCGCCAACACCGGCAAGTTCCACCGCAACTCCTCCGCGCAGGAGGACTACTTCTACCTGCAGCAACTCGCCTACGACCCGATCGAAATCCCCGAGGCGAAACGCCTCATCGCCACTGGCCTGGGCGCCTTCGACGCCACCACCGACCCCGACACCGTCCAGGAATGGCTCGATGATCCGTCCCCCATGGACCCCGAGATCGTCTTCGCCTCCATGGCCGCCGACCTCGGGTGAGGGCTGCTGATGACACGGTTGTTCCTGGCACGTGACGAAGAGCGTCTGGTGTGGGTGATGGCGCTGATCGACGGGGACGTGTGGACCTACGTCGCCAACACCGGCGAGTTCCACCGCAACGAGGCTCTGCGTGACGACTACCTGGCCGGCACGATCTTCAGCTACGAGGAGGTTGGCGTGCCTGAAGCACGCCGGGCCGTCGAGGCCGGAGTCGGCCTGCTGGACGAGGAAACCCGCGCCGTCCCCCTCCGGGCCTGGCGAGCAGACCAGCACCCGATGGATCCCGACGTCGTCTTCGCCTCCCTCATCGCCGACCTCGGCTGACCCGGCTCATGACGAGGCTTTACCTGATCAAGAACAGAACCGGCGAGCCGCGCCTGGTGGCCGCAGTCATCGACGACGATGTCTGGACCTACGTCGCCAACACGGGCAAGTTCCACCGCAACGTATCGGCGCGGCAGGACTACTTCTACCTGCAGCAGCTCGCGTACGACGCCATCGAGATCCCCGAGGCCAAACGCCTCATCGCCACCGGCCTGGGCACCTTCGACCCGGCTACCGACCCCGACACCGTCCAGGAATGGCTCGATGATCCGTCCCCCATGGACCCCGAGATCGTCTTCGCCTCCATGGCCGCCGACCTCGGATGAGCTGGTACGGCGTACGGATGCCGTGGGCAACTGATGGCGACGGTCCTCAGGCCCCGGCGTACAGCTTGGTGATGATGGACTCGATCGGGGGCTCCTGCACGGAGAGGTCGACCAGGGGGTAGTTGGCGGCGATCTCGGCGACCAGTGGGGCGGCTGAGGTGGTGGGTGGAAAGGAGAGCCACTGGCGGGGGCCGTCGGTGCGGGTGACGGTGGCGCCGGTGATGGTGATGGGTGGGTGCGGGGTGGCTAGGTCGACGACGAGGGTGCGTGGGGCCGACTGGGAGGCTCTGAGGCCGGTGAGGGTGCCGTCGTAGACCTGGTGGCCGTGGTCGATGACCATGACTCTGGAGCAGAGGGCTTCGATGTCGTCCAGGTCGTGGGTGGTGAGGATGACGGTGGTGCCGCGGGCCCGGTTGAGTTCGGCGAGGAACGTGCGGAGGCGGGTCTTGCTGACGATGTCGAGGCCGATGGTGGGTTCGTCGAGGTAGACGATCTCGGGGTCGTGGAGCAGGGCGGCGGCGATATCGCCGCGCATGCGTTGGCCCAGGGACAGTGCGCGGACGGGGACGTCGAGGAGGTCGCCGAGGTCGAGGAGCTCGACGAAGGTGTCCAGGTTCTCGCGGTGGCGGGCGGGCGGGACGCCGTACATCTTCTGCAGGACGGCGAAGGAGTCCTTCAGCGGGAGGTCCCACCACAGGGTGGTGCGTTGGCCGAAGACGACGCCGATGCGCCGGGCCAGGCGGGTGCGGTGGCGGGACGGGTCGACGCCGGCGACGCGGATGGTTCCGCTGGTGGGGACCAGGATGCCGGTGAGCATCTTGATGGTGGTGGACTTGCCGGCGCCGTTCGGGCCGATGTAGCCCATCACCTCGCCGGGTTCGACCGTGAACGACAGGTCGTCGACGGCGCGGACCTCGCGGCGGGTCCGGCGCAGGCCGGTGCGGTTGGTGACGGTGAACGCGCGGGACACCTGGTCAAGCTCGATGACGGGCACGACGAATCAGCTCCCTGTACTGCGGTAGCGACGAAGACCGCCTCGCCAGGCCAGCGACGCGACCGCGGTCATCACGACCGCGACGGCCGGGGCCAGCAGGCCGATCCAGGACGGCAGGCCCAGAGGGGCCGGTTTGCCCAGCACGTAGAGCACCGGGTAGTAGTTGACGAAGGCAAGCGGTACGACGAACGTGACGGCGCGGACGATGTCCTGGCCGAAGATCGACACCGGGTACTGGGTGAGCTGCTGGCCGCCGTACGTGAACGAGTTGGCCACCTCGGCCGAGTCGATCGAGACGAACTGGAACGCGCCGCCGAGCACGAAGATCGTGGCGAAGATGACCGCGCCGCTGAGCAGCGAGACGATCAGGAACAGCACCTTCAATCCGGTCCAGTCGATGTCGACGGCACCGATCCCGAGGATCAGCCCGGCCTGCAGCGGCCGGCCGAGCCGCCGGAGCGCGAAGTTGTCCGCGACGGCCTGGATGAACGCCGGGACCGGACGGACCAGCCAGACGTCCAGGTCGCCGGTGCGGATCCGCTGACCGATGCGTTCGATCGAGCCGGTGACGAGGTCGGCGATGCCGAGCGTCATCGACGCGGTCCCGTACAGCAGTGCCATCTGGCCGAGGTCGAAGCCGCCGAAGCTCTCGATGTGGCTGAACATCAGCAGGACGGCGACGAAGTCGGCGACGGTGACCAGCGCCGACCCGATCAGCAGGAACACGAACGAGGCCGGGTAGGCCAGCGAGGACCTGATCCACATCTGCACCAGCATCCAGTACTGGCCCGGCCAGGCCGTTGCCCTGCGCAACGAGCCTTCGATCGCTCCCTGGTCAGCCACCTTGGATCACCACCTTCCGGGTCGCCAGCACGGTCGCGAGCCGGCCGATCAGCAGCAGGACGACGAGCCAGCCGAGCTGGAACGCCAGTGCCTGGGCGGGCGCCTTCTGCCCGAGCCAGACGTCGATCGGGACCTGCAAGGTGGCCGCCCACGGCGTCGCCCGCGCCAGGTCGCCGAACCAGCCCGGGAACACCACCAGCGGTAGGACCGTCCCGGAGAAGAACAGCGACAGCACCAGCGCGAGACTTTCCATCCCGCGCGAATCGGTGATCCAGAACCCGGACAGCGCGACCAGGTACCGGATGCCGAAGCTGACCAGGATCCCGAACGCCAGCGCGACCCCGACCGCGAGGCCCTGCAGGGGCGACGAGGGAAAGCGCAGATCGAACACGAGAGAACCGACCAGCAGCGGGACGCCGCCGCGGGCGACCAGCTCGAACGCGGCGCGCCCGGCGTCCATCGACAACCACCACAGCATGAGGTGGGTCGGCCGGTACAGGTCGACGGCGATCTCGCCGGTCCGCACCCGCTCGCCGAGCTCGATGGTGGTGCGCGCGCCGAAGATCCCGATCGGCACCAGCAGGCCCTGCTGCAGCCAGACGAAGGTGAGCGCGTCGGTGACGTCGTACCCGCCGAGGTGCGGGCGCTGGTCCCACAGGGCCAGGTAGACACCGCAGAAGATGAACCCGAACACGGTGTTGGTGAACGCGCCCGACAGGGTGGCGATCCGGTACGTCGAGAACCGGCGGAACGACCGGACCGCGATCGCCCAGTAGACGCCCACGGCAACCTCCTTTCGTCAGCCGAAGGTGGTGTCCGTAAGCACAGCGGCACGCTGAACTGCCCCGGATCCTGAGGACCCGGGGGTTCGGACACCACTGTGGCGGCACGCCGAAACGCGCCGTTGTCAAGGGAAGGAGAGAGACGGTACGCCGGGGCGCCGCGGGACGTCAACCGGGATTGCAGCAAGCGGCAACCGGGCCGGCGGCGGGCGATCCGGCGCTGTCGCGGGTGGGCCCGCGCCGTGGTGGGCGGGCCGGCCCGTGGTGGGCGCGCCGGGCGCTGGTGGGCGGGCCGGGCGCTGGTGGGCAGGCCGGGCCCTGGTGGGGCAGGCACCGTAGCGGGCGCGCCGACGTCGGCCGCGGGTCAACCGGCCTGGATCGTTCGCCGTGGCGGGCGGGCCCGCGCTGCGGTGGGCGGGCCGGGCCGTGGTGGGGAGGCCGAGCACTGGTCGGCAGGCCGACCTGGTGGGCAGGCAGGCGCCAGCGGCGGGCGCGCCGGCGCCGGCGGCGGGTCAGCCGGCCTGGATCGTTCGCCGTGGCGGGCGGGCCCGCGCTGCGGAGGGCGCGCCGGCCCTGGGGCAGGCAGGCATCGTGGCGGCACGCCGGCGCCGGCGGCGGGTCAGCTGGCCTGGTCGGACTCCAGGAGGCGGCTGAGTAGGGTGGCGAACTGGACCGGGTGGGAGGCGTAGCCGGTGTGGCCGCCGGGGAAGGTGACTACCGGCCAGCCGATCTCGTCGGCGATGACGGCGATCGGGCGGGCCGGCAGATGCTCGGCGGAGTCGGTGCCGGAGGCGGGAACGATCTTGGCCGCGACCTCGCGGAGCGCGTCGAGGTCGGGGCGGTAGCGGGTGAACGGCAACAGCTTGTGGGCGAAGAAGGTGTTGGTGTTGCCCAGCATTCGCTCCATGGCGTGCCGGTACTCCGGCCGGAGGTCCTCCGGCGCCGGCTGGTCGTCCTCGTCGAGTCCGAGGCCGACGGCGAACAGGTGCAGCGCGGGGACCGGGCCGTCGGTGGTGTAGGTGGTGTGGACGTCCTCGAAGAACGCGTGCGCGGTGGTGGCGTCGGGGAGTACGTCGACGGCGGGCGGTTCGTGGGCGATGAGCATGCGGACGCGGTCGGGGTGGCGGGTGATGAGCTCAAGGCCGGTGATCGCTCCGGACGAGCTGCCGAACACGTACGCCGGTTCGCTGCCGGCGACGGCGTCGATGAGCGCGAGGGCGTCCTCGGCGGACTGGTCGATCCGCTCGTCGTACGGGTGGGCGACGTGACCAGGGCGGGTGACCGGGCCCCGGCCGACGAGCTCAGCGTCGTACGGGTGGGCGACGTGACCAGGGCGGGTAAGCGGGCCCCGGCCGACGAGCTCAGCGTCGTACGGGTGGGCGACGTGACCAGGGCGGGTAAGCGGGCCCCGGCCGACGAGCTCAGCGTCGTACGGGCTGCGGGAGTTGCCGCGGGGGTCGTAGGTGATCACGGTGTAGTCGGCGGCCAGTTGGCCGACGATCGAGTCGAAGATGGCGCCGTCGGTGAAGCCGCCGGGGATCAGCAGCAGGACCGGGCCGCTGCCGGTGACCTCGTAGTGCAGGGTCGCGCCGGGGACCGGCAGCTTGTTCACGGTCTTCGTGGTCATGGTCACCCCTCTGTCGTTCGGTGACCCCACTGTCCCGCCGCCCGCTGGCACCACACGCACACGGCGCTGGTACGGCGGCGCGCCAGGCTCAAGGGCGATCAACCGGAGGCGGCCCGATCCACCAACTGACGAAGTTCAGCCCGCCCGCGGGTGATCACGTCCATCACCGGGACGATCAGCTCGGTCGAAGGCAACGCGACATCCGCGGCCAGGTCCCTGATCGTGAAGTCGGTACTGAGCCAGGTCTTCAGATCCTCGAGATGCTGACGTTGGTGCCCGGTCGTCAGAGTACGCAGATCCCGCTCGTACTGGTCGGGTCCTCCCCGAGCGCGAACTGCAGACCGGATCGCCGCACCAAGCACGGAAAGCACGAACCGCACTGACCGTCGCGGCGATGAATGGGGTGCGAGCCGCAGCTCACGGTGAGTGCAAGCGCCTCGGCCGACAACCCGGCCTCTACCGCCAGGCGGCAGACCTCACCTTTCGTCCGCTCCAGGAACGGGTTCACGACCTCGACGTCCCCGCCGATCAGCTGGATGAGTTGATTGATCAGCGACAGCACCAGCGGGTGGACCGAGCGCGTCGAACAAGCACCTCGACGGGCCGCCGTCAGCGGCGGGTTGATCGCCAACTGCCCGTTCTCCGGCACGACAACCTGGTGGACTCCGTGGGCGGCCGCGGCGAACACGGCGCTTGCGAGGAAGCTGAGGCCTCGGGACCGGGTGCTGCTTTCGAGCTTCCGGCCGCGGGCTCGGGCTTCGCTGCCTGTCGGCGCGTAGTGGATCAGGTTGCGGTCGGCGGCAAGTTGCTTGAGGTGTTCGAGGACGGCCTTCTGCGGTACGCCCGCTTGTGCTTGATCGTGCGAGACCAGCATCAGCTTCTGAGCGGGCCAGGTCGTCACATGATGGGCGGCGTAGGCCGAAGAGTCGAGCCCGCCGGAGTAGAGCGCTACGGCATCTGCCTGCCAGAAGCCGAACAATCGCTCGTCCGCGTCGATCACTGGAGCACCTGGCCTGAACGTCAGCTGCCACGTGTCCGAGGTCAGCGCTCCCAGCAGTTGCTGAAGAACTGGTCCCGCAGCCGTCCACCGAGGAGCGTCGGCGACCTGGATCCGCAGCACAATGGTCCGTGACCAGTTGTCGTCGGCGCTGTCCCGCGAAACCCACCGATCGAGGAGATGAGCAGCCCGGACGACCCGGAGGAAGTCTTCGGCCCAGACCGGCGTACTCGTCACCAAGGCGACAGCTTCTTTGATTCGCTTCAGGACACTCCGGTAGTCGTCGTCACCGAGATAAAGCCAGTCCTCGTCGGGGCGGCTTCCGTCGGTTGCGAAGTCGTATCGGTCGGCACCCGTCATGCCGCGTCCTGGAGGGCTCGGTCCAGCCAACGGTCGAACGTCTGGGTGACCAGATCGTGCGCGACGTCAACGAGAGGATCGTCAGGACGCTCCGCTGCCTTCTCCTCGCACGGAGTCGGCATCGCCTCGGCGATCTTCTCGGCCAGGTAGCGCGTGAGTTGGCCTGCCGGATCGATCAGCGCCAGCCCAGGAAGGAGGACGGACATCTTCGCCGCGATCACCCCTGCGAGAAACCCAGTGATGGCGTCGGCGAAGAACAGCCGGTACAACTCGCAGAACAGTTCGTCGTCCATCAGCTTCCAGCTCGGCCCACCTGATGAATCGCGTCGAGCTCGCTCGACCAACAAGTCGGCGATTCGTACGGCAGCCGGCTTGGACTGCGCGGACGCGATCGATCCGGGTGGGCCTGCGATCCTGGCTGTGAACTCCAGCAAGAGGCGATCGGCGTCAGCGTCGCTCTCGATTGACCTGTACAGCCGGTGCTCCCGCCACGACGTACTCAGCAGCTCGCTCATCAAATCGACGAGTCGCTGCGCTTGATCCGTGGCGGTGCGCCGGAGATCGAAGCTGTTTCGGTCGTCGGCCAACTGAGCTACCAACGCATGGTGATACGCGTCGGCCAACTCGGCCGTTTGTGCAGTCGTCAGCTGCTGGGGTCGTTCCGACGAGGCCGGAGGGTCAGAGTCGCCTGCTCCAGGACCAGCGACGTCGCCTGAGCCGCCGCCGGAGGGCCCGTCATCCGTGATCTTCTGCAGGGTTCGGGTGACCTTGCGGGCCGCCGTCGACCAGTTCCCGTGGCGTGGTGCCGGCCACTTCGTCGAAGTCCCCAAGGTCCCCCCGCTCAGAAGGAACTACATGCGCTCTCACCGAGCGTAGAAGATCTGGGGATTCTCGCTACTCCGTGTGGCGTGTCCTCACGCCATTAGGTGTTCGCTGCTCAGCCGGCCTTGATGAAGTCCGAGACGGCGTCGGCGACGAGTTGGACGGCGATGGCGCTGAGGAGGAGGCCGGCGATGCGGGTGACCAGGAGGACGCCGTTCTCTCCGAGGATGCGCATGATCAGGCCGGAGAAGCGGAGGGTGAGCCACATGACCAGGTGGATCAGCACGATGCCGACCGAGATGGCGACGACCTCGGGCAGCGAGCCGTCGGCGCGCTGGACGAAGACCATGGTGGCGACGATGGCGCCGGGGCCGGCCAGGAGGGGGGTGCCGAGGGGGACGAAGGCGATGTTGACGTTCTTGGTCTGGACCGGGTCCTCGGCGGTGTCGGTCAGCAGCTGCAGCGCGATCAGCAGGAGCAGCAGGCCGCCGGCGGCCTGGAGGGCGGGGAGCGTGATGCCGAGGTTGTGCAGGATCTGCTGACCGAACGCGGCGAACACGACGATCACGCCGAAGGCGACCAGGACCGCCTGCCAGGCGGCCTTCTTGCGGACCGCGCGGGACTGGCCGGCGGTCAGCGAGATGAACACGGGCACCGTGCCCGGCGGGTCCATGATCACGAACAGCGTGACGAAGACCTCGCTGAGCAGGCCGAAGTTGATGACGGAGTTCACGGCAGGTATGCCTCGGGCACCTGGGCGCCGCTGCCGGCGGCGTTCGCCTTGGCGACCTCGAGCAGGCGCTGGAACTGCTCCGGGTCGGTCGAGTTCACCCCGAGCTCGTGGTTGATCTTGCCGAGCCCGTGGTGGTCGCTCGAACCGGTCCAGATGATGCCGAGGTCCTCGGCGATCCCGCGCAGCGTCTCCCGCGACTCCGGCGAGTGGTCCTGGTGGTCGACCTCGATCCCGGCCAGCCCGTGCTCGGTGACCAGCTGGGCGATCGTCTCCGCGGTCATGACCTTGTAGCTCGAGCGGCCCCACGGGTGCGCGATCACCGGTACGCCGCCGGCGGCGCGGACCATGTCGATCGCCCGGCCCGGGTCGATCGCGTAGTGCGAGACGTGGCCCGGCCGTCCGTCGGCGAGGAACCGGTCGAACGCCTCGCCGCGGTTCGCGACCGTGCCGTTGGCGACCAGCGCGTCGGCGACGTGCGGGCGCCCGACCGACGGCGTACCGGTGGCCTGGGCGAGCACCTCGTCGACGGTGAGCGGGACACCCATGCCGTTCAGCCGGGCGACGATCGACGGGATCCGGTCGGTCCGGCCGTCGCGGACGACGCGCAACTCCTCGGCCAGCGGCTGGTACGACGGGTCGGGCAGGTACGCGAGCAGGTGGACCGCGATCCCGTGCAGCTTGCAGGAGATCTCGATCCCGGGCACGAAGCCGATCCCGAGGTCCTCCGCCGCGCGCCGGCCCTCGGCCCACCCGTCGGCCGTGTCGTGATCGGTGAGCGCGATCACGTCCAGGCCGTCCCGCTTCGCGTGCGCGATCAGGACGTCGACCGGGTCGGTGCCGTCCGAGCGGTTGGAGTGGGTGTGCAGGTCGATGCGCACGAGCGATCGGGATCCCTTCTCTCGACAAGAGACACCAGTTCTGGACAAGTCTCGACGCTGATGCTATCCGGACCGCGCCCTCATCCTTACTGTTATCCACATGGAGCGTGACCGGATCGACTGCGTCGGGGCCCTCGTGTACGACGACCAGCACCGTCTGCTGCTCGTCCAGCGGGCCAACGAGCCCGGCCGCGGGCTGTGGTCGTTGCCGGGCGGCCGGGTCGAGCCGGGCGAGGACGACCCGACCGCCGTGGCCCGCGAGGTCGCCGAGGAAACCGGTCTCCAGGTCGTCGTCGGCGACCTGGTCGGCGAGGTCGAGCGGGACGCGCCCGGCCAGCGGCTGTACGTGATCCGCGACTACCAGGCCGAGCCGGTCGGCGGCACGCTGAAGGCCGGCGACGACGCCGACGACGCGCGTTTCGTCAGTCGCGACGAGTTCGAGAACCTGCCCACGGCCACGCTGCTGGCGTCCACGCTGGCCCAGTGGAACGCCCTCCCGGGCTGAAAACCGCGCGACCGGAGAGCCGCGACCTGCTGATACTGGACAGATGCGGATCCAGGCGATCGAGGCCAACACCGCCGAACTGCTGCTGCGGATGGGGACAGCGGGCGGCGGCGTACGGCGCAACGACGCGAAGGCGCAGTGGACGATCGGCGGGTCGCCGCTCGACTACCACAACGCGGTGGTCGCGGCGGACCTGTCGGCCGAGGAGGCCGACGAGGTGATCGCCGAGTCGCTCGCCCTGATGAAGGCGCAGGGAGTGCCGGGCACCTGGCACGTCGGTCCGTCGATGCGGCCGGGTGATCTGCGGGAGCGATTGGTCGCTGGTGGTTTCGCGTACGACGGACGCGAGCCGGCCATGGCCGTGGAGATCGGCAAGCTCTCCAGGGCGGAGCTTGGCCCGCCGGAGCTCGAGATCGCCCGGGTGAGCACGGACGAGGAAATGGCGGTCTGGGAGGAGACGCTCGGCCGCGGGTTCGGGGAGGGGCCGCCCGAGGCTGCATGGGTCGCCGAGATCTTCCGCCGGGAGGGGTACGACGATCCCTGGCGGCACTACCTGGCGAGGCTGGACGGCAAACCGGTGGCGACGGCAACGATCTTCCTGACCGAGGACGTTGCCGGGGTGTACTTCGTGATGACGGTGCCCGAAGCCCGCAGGAAAGGCATCGGCGGCGCGATCACGCAGTACGCCGTGCGCGCGGCCGGCGAAGCCGAGTCCCTACCCGCGGCCGGCGAAGCCGAGTCGCCGCGGGCAGGGAGAAGCGCCGCCCGCTACGCGGTCCTGGGAGCCTCGTCGGCCGGACAGCCGGTGTACGAGCGGCTGGGGTTCGTAGCGCTCGGCGGGATCGAGCTCTACGCGTTCCACTGGTGAATCGCCGGTGAGCCGCGTTCCCAGCCGAGGATCGAGACCGTCGCGGTGTTGAGCACGAAGTGGCGACCCTCCGTGACGTCCAGCTCGAGCCAGCGGGCGGTGAGGGCGCGCAGCGCGTGCGAGTGCCCGAACACCAGCACGTCGCCGTCGACCGCCGCGATCCGCGCGTTGACGCGGTCGAGGCGCGCGGCGACCTGAGCGGGCGTTTCGCCGTTGGGTACCGGATTCGCCCAGACCGTCCAGCCGGGCACGGTCTCGCGGATCTGCGCGGTGGTGATGCCTTCGTAGTCGCCGTAGTCCCACTCGACCAGGTCGTCGTCGACCTCGGCGTCCGCGAAGCCCGCCAGTTCGGCCGTCCGCCGGGCGCGTTGTCGCGGGCTGGTCAGCACCAGGTCGAAGTCGTGGCCTTGCAGGCGGTCGCGCAACTCCCCCGCGATCCGCTCACCTTCCGCGGTCAGCGGCAGGTCGGTCGTCGACGTGTGCTTGCCCGACTTGCTCCACTCGGTCTCGCCGTGGCGGACCAGCCAGAGCCGGTCCTTCCGTTCTCCTGACGCAGCGTGAGTAGTCACCCGGCCATCGTCTCAGACCACGGATCCAGCAGCGCCGAACCCTTGACCAACCACCCCGGAACAGGGCAGGGTCGAAAACTGTAAGCGCTTCCATTCTGATTCCCAGGAGCTCCCGCGATGCCCTCCGGACCGACCGGCAAGCCGGCGACGATCTACGACGTCGCCGCGCTGGCGCAGTTGTCGATCGCGACGGTCTCGCGGGTGCTGCAGGGCACCGGACCCGTGTCGGCCAAGGCTCGCGAGCGCGTCGACCAAGCGGCGCAGCAGCTCAACTACGTCCCGCTGCGGGCCGCCCGAAGCCTCGCGGTGCAACGTCACGAGGCGCACGGGCTCGTGCTGCCCGACCTGGCCGGCCCGTTCTACGGCGACCTGCTGATGGGGTACGAACGGTGGGCCGGCGAGCACGGGCAGAGCGTCGTCCTGACCGTCACGCACGGGAATCCCCACCCGGCCAAGACCGTGCGGGACCTGGCGAGCCGGGTCGACGGGATCGTTGTCCACGGCAACGCTCTCGGGCTGGGCGTGATCCAGGACCTGCGCCGGGCGAACGTGCCGGTGGTCGTGGTCGCGCATCCGCCGGTGACCGGGTGCGACTCGGTCCGGACCGAGAGCGCGGCGAGCGCCGAGCAGCTGACCACACGGTTGCTCGACCACGGGCGGCAGGAGCTGCTGTTCGTCGGCGATCCGGCCAGCTCGTACGACGTGTCGCAGCGCTACGCCGGGTTCGCGAAGGCACTCGGCGCGCGAGGGCTGAAGGTGCCGGAGCCGGAACGTGTCCCGTTGACCGAGGCAGCCGGTGCCGCCTTCGCCGAGCAGTTGCTCGCGGCAACCGCAGCGGGCCGGCGGACGGGATCGGGTGGACCGGATCGGGTGGGTTCTGCCCGACGCCCGGACGGACTGGTCTGCGCCAACGACGAGCTCGCGCTGGCCGCCGTCCAGACGCTGCGGGACGGCGGTGTCGCCGTACCGGAGGACATCGTCGTGACCGGATGGGACGACGTGATGGCGGCCCGGTACGTGTCGCCGGGGCTGACGACCGTCCGCCAGCCGATGGCCGAGCTCGGCCGGCTGGCGGCCCAACGACTGCACGAACGCGTGTCCGGGGAACGCACCCGGGCGCGCAACGACGTACTACCGACGGAAGTCGTACTGCGGCAGAGCTGCGGTACAGCACCGGGGGACGGTAACAACCCAGCAGTCAACGACTGAGGAGACGAGCATGATCACCCAGAGCACCCGTCGCCGGCTGGTGACCGGCGGCGCCGTACTCACCGCCACGGCGCTGGCCCTGGCCGGCTGCGGCCGGTCCGAGGACTCCCCCGAGTCGGCCCCGCAGGCGACCACCAGCATCGGCAGCGACCCGGCCACCGGCAACCTGACCGTCTGGGCGATGGGCACCGAGGGCGAGAACCTGCCCAAGCTGACCAAGGAGTTCGAGGCCGCCAACCCCGGGACCAAGGTGACGGTGACGCCGATCCCCTGGGACTCCGCGCACAACAAGTTCACCACCGCGATCACGGCGCAGTCGCTGCCGGACGCCGCGATGGTCGGCACCACCTGGATGGGTGAGTTCGCCGACCTCGACGCGCTCGACCCGACCCCGTCGGGGATCGACACCGGCAGCTTCTACCCCGGTGCGCTGGACACCACCAAGGTCGGCGACGTCAGCTACGGCGTGCCCTGGTACGTCGAGACGCGCGTCGTCTACTACCGCAAGGACCTGGCCGCCAAGGCCGGCATCACCACTCCCCCGACCGACTGGGACGGGCTGAAGGCGATGGCCAAGGCGATGCAGGACAAGGCCGGTGCGAAGTACGGGATCAACCTGCAGCCGGGCGGTCAGGGCTCCTGGCAGACGGTGATGCCGTTCTCGTGGTCGGCCGGGGCGAGCATCACCTCCGACGACGACAAGCAGTTCACGCTGGACACGCCGGAGATGCAGGAGGGGCTGAAGTACTACCAGTCCTTCTTCACCGACAAGATCGCCGGGACCGACCTGCCGCCGAACCAGACCGAGGCGCAGTTCGTCAGCGGCCAGGCCCCGATGTTCATCTCCGGCCCCTGGATGGCGGGCTCGATCGCCAAGCTGGGCGGCGACAAGATCAAGCCGAACATCGGCGTCTTCGAGCTGCCGAAGAACAAGACCTCGACGTCGTTCGTCGGCGGCAGCAACTTCGTCGTGTTCAAGACCAGCAAGAACAAGGACAGCGCCTGGAAGCTGGTCAAGTGGCTGTCCGACGCCAAGACGCAGGCCGAGTGGTTCAAGCTGTCGACCGACCTGCCCGCGGTCCAGGCCGCGTGGAAGGACCCGAGCATCGCGAACGACCCGCTGCTGCCGGTGTTCGGCAAGCAGCTGGAGACCGCCAAGGCGCCGCCGGCGATCGTGAACTGGGAGCAGGTCGCGACCGCGTTCGACACCGAGGTGGAGAAGATGGTCAAGGCCAACCAGTCGCCGGAGGAGACCGCGAAGGCGATCCAGACCAAGGCCGCGTCGATCGGTACCGGTAGCTGACCGATGCGATCGCTCAGGCGAGAGACCACGGCCGCGTGGATCCTTGTCCTGCCGTTCGTGGTGCTGTTCCTGGCCTTCACGGCCGGGCCGGTGCTGGGCTCGTTCGGGATGAGCTTCACCGACATCAAGCAGCGTGACCTGCGGACGCCGTTCGCGGTCGAGGGGGTCGGTCTCGACAACTACGTGAAGGCCCTGTCCGACGAGACGTTCCGCAAGGCCGCGTTCAACACGGCGTACTTCGTGGTGGTCGGCGTGCCGCTGACGCTGGCGGTCGCGCTGGCCGCGGCGGTGCTGCTGGACCGGGGCATCAAGCGGTTCCAGGCGCTGTTCAAGGTCGCCTACTACCTGCCCGTGGTGACCTCGATCGTCGCGATCGCGGTGATCTGGCGGTTCGTGCTGGCGCCGGACGCCGGCCTGCTGAACACGGTGCTCGGCTGGTTCGGGATCGACGGGCCGAACTGGCTGGCGTCGAAGACCTGGGCGATGCCGTCGCTGATCGCGATGGCGGTCTGGCGCAACTTCGGCTCGGCGATGATCATCTTCCTGGCCGGCCTGCAGGGCATCCCGGCCACGGTCGAGGAGGCCGGGCAGATCGACGGTGCGGGCCCGTGGCAACGGTTCCGGTACCTGATCCTGCCGTTGCTGCGGCCGACCGTGCTGTTCACCAGCGTCACCACCGGGATCGGCTACCTGCAGTTCTTCGAGGAGCCGCTGGTGATGACGCAGGGCGGTCCGCTGAACTCGACGCTGTCGGTGTCGATGTACACCTACCAGCAGTTCGGCTTCGGCAACTACGGGCTGGCCACGTCGATGGCCTACATCCTGTTCGTGGTGATCGCCGTCATCACGTTCATCCAGTTCCGGCTGCTGAGGGAGAAGTGATGCGCCGCACCTGGTGGATCTACCTGATCGGCCTGCTCGGGCTGGTCGCGGTCGCGGCGCCGTTCGTCTGGATGCTGCTGGGCAGCTTCAAGACCCAGGGCGAGCTGCTCCGGGTACCGCCGACCTGGTTGCCGCAGGCACCGACCACGCAGAACTACGACGACCTGTTCAACAAGGCGAACTTCCCGCGGTACTTCCTCAACTCGACCGTGGTGGCGCTGGCGGTGACGGCCGGCAACCTGGCGTTCTGCTCGATGATCGGGTACGCGCTGGCCAAGCTGCGGTTCAAGGGCCGCAACGCGCTGTTCGTGCTGGTGCTGGCGACGCTGATGGTGCCCGGGATGGTCACCTTCGTGCCGCTGTTCGTGTTCGTCACCAACGCCGGGCTGGCCAACAGCTACCCGGGGCTGATCCTGCCGTTCCTGGTCTCGCCGTTCGGCGTGTTCCTGATGCGGCAGTTCTTCTCCGGGCTGCCCGACGACCTGATGGACGCCGGCCGGGTGGACGGCACCAGCGAGCTGGGGATCTTCGCCCGGATCATGCTGCCGCTGACCCGGCCCGCGCTGGCCACGCTCGGCATCCTGACCTTCCTCGGCTCCTGGAACAACTTCCTCTGGCCGCTGGTGATCGCCCAGACCGAGGACAAGTACACCCTTCCCGTCGCCCTGGCGCTGTACTCGACCGGGCAGAACGCGCAGAACTACGGCCTGCTGATGGCCGGCGCGGTCGTGGTCGTCGTACCGGTGCTGGTGATGTTCCTGGTCTTCCAGCGGCACGTCACCAAGGGCATAGCGATCACTGGACTCAAATAGCTAGGAGACGTAGATGACCGCCAACATCAGTCGCCGCACACTACTCGCAGCCACCGGAACGGCCGCTCTGGTAGGCACGGCAGTTCCTGCGTACGGAGGAACGACCTCACCAGCTGACCAACTCAAGGGTGGCTGGAAGCCCAACCGTCAAGATCGCGCGTTGGTCGGTCGCTGGGCGCGCGACACCTGGCGCAGCCTGGTCGCGATGACCGACGAGAGGACCGGCCTGCCCGCCGACAACATCGGCGCCTCGGTCACCGACCCGGTCCGCAGCAAGTACACCTCCCCGACCAACATCGGCGGCTACCTGTGGAGCACGGTGGTCGCCCGCGAGCTCGGGATCATCTCGCCGCAGGAGTCGCTGCGCCGGCTCACCCAGACCCTCACCACGATGTCGAAGGTCGACCACCACGAGCCCAGCGGCATGTACTTCAACTGGTACGACGAAGCGACCGGCGAGGTCCTGCACGTCGACCCCGACGGTACGCGCGAGATCACGCCGTTCGTGTCCAGCGTCGACAACGGCTGGTTCGCGGCCGCGCTGATGGTGGTCCGCAACGCGGAGCCGCGCGTCCGCGGGCTGGCCGACGGTCTGCTGGGCAAGATGAACTTCGCCTACTACTACAACCCGGACGCGCGTCCGGGCGTCGGCGCCGGTCTGATGCGTGGCGGCTTCTTCGAGACCCCGCCGCCGGACGAGGAGACCGACAAGGGCAACCACGCCGGCACCGGGCCGGACGTGTACTACCGCAAGTTCCACTACGACACCTGCAACACCGAGGCCCGGATCGCGCCGTACATCGGGATCGCGCTCGGTCAGGTCCCGGCCGAGCAGTACTTCGCGACGTACCGGACCTTCCCGGACTCGTGCGACTGGTCGTGGGTCGAGCAGCGGCCGGTCGGCGTGCACCGGACGTACCTCGGAATCGACGTGTTCGAGGGCAGCTACTCCTACCGCGGCATGCGGCTGGTGCCGTCGTGGGGCGGCGACATGTTCGAGTCGCTGATGCCCGACCTGTTCGTGCCCGAGGGCCGCTGGGCCACCCGCAGCTGGGCGATCAACCACCCGCTCACGGTCCGCGCGCACATCGAGCACGGGCTCGACGACGCGAAGTACGGCTACTGGGGCTTCTCGCCGGCCTCCAACCCCCAGGGCGGCTACAGCGTGTACGGCGTGGACGCGATCGGGATGGACCCGAACGGCTACCCGTCGGACCTGGAGGCGACCAACTTCGACGCCGGGTTCGAGGGGTGTCGAGACGGCGTGAACCCGACGCCGGCGTACGGCGACGGCGTGGTCACCCCGCACGCGGCGTTCCTGGCGATGCAGTACGCGCCGCGGCAGGCGATCGACAACCTGGCCAGGATCGAGTCCCGCCTGAAGGCGTACGCCGGCGGCGGGTTCTACGACTCGGTCGCGGTGAAGTCCGGGACGATCGCCCGGCGCTACCTGTCGCTGGACCAGGCCATGGTGATGGGTGCCATCGGCAACGTGTTCGGCCACGACGTGATCCGGCGCAACTTCAGCCGCGGCGCGGTCGAGCGGCGGGTCAGGCCGCTGATCGCGATGGAGCAGTTCACCGCCGGGCTCGACTGACCACCTGGCCGTGACGTCCGAACGACTGTGACCAGCTCGGTCCTTCGGACGCACGCTCGTTCTTCGGACGCACAGAGGAGACTCGGGGAGTTTTGATGAATACAGACGCCAAGGCCGACTGGGACGCGCGGATCGCGGTCCGCAGCGACGAGGCCCGGGAGTTCGAGTTCCCGGACCTGGACCCGCCCAAGGAGGTGAGCGCGGTCGGTGGCGTCGGCCAGGTGACGGTCGACTGGTCGCTGGTTCCCGGCGCCGTCGGGTACCTGATCCTGCGCGGCACGGAGGATGGGCCGCTGGAGCCGGTCGACCACCACAGCGGTGACGTGCTGTCGGTGCCGCTGCCGCCGTACGTGGACACCACCTGCACACCCGGTACGCCGTACAGGTACGCCGTGGCTAGCGTGCCGGAGGTGACGGTCGCCGGACGGGCCAGTGAGATGGTCGGGGCCGTGCCGCTGGTGGCGGACGGCTCGGTGCCCGTGCTGCAGGTAGCGGTGGACGCCCACGCGGAGGGGGTCGAGCTGCCGAAGCCCTGGGTGCCGATGGTGGGCAGTGAGCGGCTCAGCCAGTTGCTGTGCACCGACCTGAGCGGCGGCCGGGAGATCGGGCCGGAGCTGGAGCAGGCGCTGCGGCGGATGCACGACGACATCGGGGTGCGCACGGTGCGGGCGCACGCGATCTTCCACGACGACACCCGCGTCTACACCGAGGTCGACGGGGAGCCGGTCTACGACTTCTCCGTGGTCGACGCGATCTACGACAAGCTGCTCGGCCTCGGGCTGCGGCCGGTCGTCGAGCTCGGCTTCATGCCGCGTGACCTGGCGTCGGACCCGTCGAAGACCGTCTTCGAGTACGGCGCGATCATCTCGCCGCCGCACTCGTACGAGCGCTGGGGCGCGCTGGTGACCGCGCTGGTGCAGCACATGGTCGACCGGTACGGGCTGGACGAGGTGCTCGGCTGGGACTTCGAGGTGTGGAACGAGGCCAACCTGGAGGTCTTCTGGTCCGGCACCAAGGCCGAGTGGATGCGCCTGTACGACGTGAGCGCGGCCGCGGTGAAGGCGGTGGACCAGCGGCTGGCCGTCGGTGGGCCCTCGTCGGCCGCGGCCGGATGGGTGGACGACCTGCTGGCGCACGCCGCGTCGGTCGGGTCGCCGGTGGACTTCGTGACGACGCACACCTACGGGAGCCCGCCGCTCGACGTACGGGCTTCGCTGGAGCGGCACGGGTTCGGCAACGCGCGGATCCTGTGGACGGAGTGGGGCGTCACGCCGACGCATTTCAACCCGATCAACGACTCGGTCTTCTCCGGGGTGTTCCTGCTGCGCGGGATGAAGTCCGCCGCCGGTCGGGTGGACGCGCTGGCCTACTGGGTCGCGTCGGACCACTTCGAGGAGCTGGGCCGGCCGCCGCGGCTGCTGCACGGTGGGTTCGGGCTGCAAACCGTCGGTGGGCTGCCGAAGCCGCGCTTCCACGCCATGTCGCTGCTGAGCCGGCTGGGCCCCGTGGAGCTGCCGGTAGCCGTCGACGGAGATGGTGCGGGCAGTCTGGTCGAGGCGTGGGCCTCGCGGGACCGCGACCGGGTCGCCGTACTGCTGTGGAACCTCACGCTGGACCAGACGAAGGCAGCTGGCGACGCGGACCTCACCCGCACGGTGGAGCTGTCCGTGCCGGGTGTCGACGACAGCTGGACGGCCACGGCGACTTACCTGACGCCCGAGGGGTCAGGAGACCTGGTCGCGGCTGCGAACGCTTTGGGCGTGGGCGAATGGCCCACCGACGAGCAGTGGACGCAGCTGGCCGCTCACTCGGTGCTGAAGACCGAGCGGGTGGCTCGGGAGGGTGAGCGGGTCAGCCTGACCCTGCCGATGCCGTCCGCCGTACTGGTGGAGTTCCGGCCGGTCTAGCTCAGAGGCGTGGGGCGGCCGGGCTGTTCGCCGCCCCGCGCTTCGAGGTAGGAGTTCTTCGGGACCATCACCTTGCGCTTGAACAGGCAGACGACGGTGCCGTCCTGCTTGTAGCCCTTGGTCTCGACGTACACGACGCCGCGGTCGTCCTTGGACTTCGACTCCCACTTGTCCAGGACGACGGTCTCGCCGTAGATCGTGTCGCCGTGGAAGGTCGGCGCGACGTGCCGCAGCGACTCGATCTCCAGGTTCGCGATCGCCTTGCCGCTGACGTCGGGCACCGACATACCGAGCAGGATCGAGTAGATGTAGTTGCCAACCACAACGTTCTGGCCGAACTGGGTGGTCGTTTCGGCGTAGTTGGTGTCCAGGTGCAGCGGATGGTGGTTCATCGTCAGCAGGCAGAACAGGTGGTCGTCGTACTCGGTGACCGTCTTGCCGGGCCAGTGCTTGTAGACCGCACCGACCTCGAACTCCTCGTAGCTACGCCCGAACTGCATCCGTGCTCCTTCCGGTTCCGGATCATGGTGCCCGGTCCCGGTACGGCGGCGCAGCCCCCACGCCCAGTGGTGTAGCTCTCACGCCCGCTGGCAGCGCACGTGGCCTTGGTCTCACCCTGCGGTGCCGGAGCTAGTTGGACTGCTCCGGCAGGCGCGGCGTGACCTCGCCCTTCAGCGCCAGCTTGGCCAGGTGGTTGCGGGCCTCCTCGGCGTACTTGAAGTCGCACAGCACGTCGTACGTCGTCGCCACCACCGCGGTCCGCGAGGTGAAGTCGCGGCGGCCGCCCAGCTGGGCGTAGCCGATCGCGCCGAACGCCATGCCGAAGATCGCGCCGAGCACGACACCGGTGAGCAGCGCGGCCAGCCAGCCGCCGTTGGTGGTGAACAGGCCGAGCAGCACGCCGACGAACAGGCCGAACCACGCGCCGCTGGCCAGACCGGCGGTGAGCGCGCGCGCCCAGGTCAGCCGGCCGGTGATCTTCTCCACCTGGCGCAGGTTGTTGCCGACGATCGTGGTGTGCTCCACCGGGAACTTCTCGTCCGAGAGGTAGTCGACCGCTCGCTGCGCCTGCAGGTAGGTGTCGTACGTGCCGATCGTCAGCCCCGTCGGGCGGGGGTCCATCGAGGGCATGCCCTGGGTGGTCATCGTCGTTCCTCTCCGCTGTTGCTTCCATCCCATCATTGCCGACGCTTGGTAACGGCAGCGTGGCAGCCACACCGGCGGGGCGTTGATAGCCTCGCGTCGATGACCGGTCGAAGGTGGGACATGGGCGCCTCCCGGCGCGTCGGGCGGGTGTTCGCCCGTCGGCCGGCCGTTCCCGAGGTCCCGGCGTTCGACCTGGTCGGCAGCGGCAAGCTGGACGGCGCACTGGTCGACTGGGCCTACTACCGCGACGGCCGGCGCGACACCCACGACGGTGACTACGTCGACGCGCTGCAGCGGGCCCGGCGGGGCGAGGGCTACGTGTGGATCGGCCTGTTCGAGCCGAACGAGCACCAGCTGGCCGTGATCGGGCAGCAGTTCGGTCTGCACCCGCTGGCGCTGGAGGACGCGACCGAGGCGCACCAGCGCCCCAAGCTCGAGCGGTACGGCGACACGCTGTTCGCCGTACTGAAGACCGTGCGGTACGTGCCGCACGACGACCTGACCGCCACCAGCGAAGTGGTCGAGTCCGGTGAGGTGATGGTGTTCTGCGGGCCGGGCTTCGTGATCACCGTGCGGCACGGGGACCACGGCGAGCTGACCGGGCTGCGGCAGGTGCTGGAGAAGGAGCCGAAGCGGCTGGCCGCCGGTCCGGGCGCCGTGCTCCACGCGATCGCCGACCACGTGGTCGACAGCTACCTGGCGGTCGCGGCCGCCGTCCAGGCCGACATCGACCTGATCGAGATCGAGATGTTCAGCCCGCGCGGCTGGCGCAACATCGACCGGGTGTACCAGCTCAAGCGCGAGGTGCTGGAGCTGAAGCGGGCGGTCGCGCCGCTGACCGGGCCGATGCGCGCGCTGGCCACCCTGCGGCACCCGATGATCGCCGACGAGACCCGGGACTACTTCCGCGACGTCGACGACCACCTGCTGCGGGTCAAGGAGCAGGTGATCTCGTTCGACGAGCTGCTCAGCTCGATCCTGCAGGCGGGCCTGGCCCAGGTGCAGGTCTCGGAGAACGAGGACATGCGGCGGATCTCGGCCTGGGTCGCGATCATCGCCGTCCCGACGCTGATCGCCGGGGTCTACGGGATGAACTTCGAGAACATGCCGATCCTGACCACGAAGTACGGGTACTACGTCGTGCTCGGCGTGATGCTGGTCGCCTGCACCGTGCTCTACCGGCTGTTCAAGAAGAACCGCTGGCTGTGAGTCAGGTGCCGGTCAGCTCGGAGAAGAAGGCGGACTTCTGCTCCTCGTGGCCGGGCCGGCGCTTCAGCTCGTTGTAGCGCCGGTGCGCTTCCGGCTCCGCGGCGATCCGCCGCCAGGCCTGCGTGAAGCGGACGTCGTGCTCGGACCCGACCGGTGTCACCGCCAGCCCGGTCGGCAGTTCCTGGTCCGGTACGTCGAACACTGCCAGCGTCGGCGCCCAGGCGGACGGGACGGCGACCGGGAGGAGTTCCTTCAGCAGCGCGACCGCGGGCGCGAAGAGCTCCGGAGCGACACGCAGGTGCAGATCGACGTCGCCCTTCGTGAGCGTGCCGGGCACGCTCGCCGCTCCCGTCCACTCCAGGTCACCGGGCACGCCGGCGGCTTCGAGCGTACGGCGTACGAGCGCGTGGATCGCGGACGCCTGGGCGGTGATCTCGTCGGACCAGATCATCTGCTCAGCCAAGCAGCTTGGCAACCTGGTGCCAATGGCCACCACTGGCCGCGCTGGGGTGACCCAAGCGGTTGTGGGCGTTCGCGAGCACCTGCTTCAATGCCACCATTGCGTTCGGTCAGCAGTCCGCCACGATCTGCTACCACCGGCTGCCGGGAGGGCCCGTGCTCCGCATCCACTTCACCCCGCGCGACCTGGCCCGGGTGACGATCTCGACCCAGCCCGCGCCGCTGTGGGAGATCCTGCTCAGCCTGCACATGCTGCAGCACTCCGACGGGCGGCTGGTGTTCGACGACTGGCGCAAGCACGTCCGCACCAAGGTCGCGCCGGACCAGATGCGGCTGCTGCTCGAGCTGACGCCGGCCCGCGGCTACTCCCCCGACTTCCTGACCCCGGCCGACTGCCCGGCGGACTTCGACAGCGCGCTGGAGAAGGCCCTGTCGACTCCGCAGCAGCAGGTCCGGTCCGAGCTCGACCTGCTCAGCAAGTACCGGCCGGTGTCGCCGTGGACCCGGGAGCTGGCCCAGGGTGACCGCTCGGCGATGCGCAAGCTGGGCCACGCGATCCGGACCTACCACGACGCCGCCATCGCGCCGTACTGGAAGTCGATCGGGACGCACGTGGCGGCGGACCAGGCGCACCGCGGTGACGCGCTCGCCCGGCACGGTGTGGACCGGCTGCTGTCCTCGCTGCACCCACGGGTCCGCTGGGTGGCGCCGGTGCTGCAGGTGCTCGACATGAACGACCGCGACTTCTACCTGGACGGTCGCGGCATCGAGCTGCAGCCGTCCGCGTTCTGCTGGCAGGTGCCGACCAAGCTACGTGACCCGGGGCTGAAGCCCATCCTGGTCTACCCGATCCAGCACGCGCCCGGCATCCTGCGACAGTCCTCCGACTCCCACCGGCCGTCGGACGCGCTCGGCTCCCTGCTCGGCTCCACTCGCGCGGCAGCGCTGGAGGCCTCAGTCGAAGGCTGTACGACGACCGAGCTGGCCAAGCGCTGCAACATCTCCCCGGCGGCGGCCAGCCACCAGGCGACCGTGCTGCGCGAGGCCGGACTGATCACCACCCGCCGGGCGGGTGCGTCGGTCAAGCACGAGGTCACCCAGCTGGGCATCTGGCTGCTGTCCGGCTACGGCTCCGGCGGTCTGCGGCACGACAAGCGCCCGGCGGTCACGTCGTAGCTCCTACAGGTCACCCAGCAGCCGCTCGACCTCGGCGCGCAGGTTGTCCAGCAGGCCGTGGCCGTGGTCGTCGATCAGCTCGAGCGCGGAGATCCACGCCTGCTTGGCCGCGGCGTCGTCGGTACCCTGCCACGCGCGGCCGAGCCGGACCTGCGCACCGACCGCGGCGGCCGGGCTGCCGATCCGCAGGTTCAGAGTCACCGCGGCCGCGAAGCGCTCGGTCGCCAGCTCGACCTCGCCGAGCCCGACGTACGCCTGGCCGAGGGTGTCGTTGACGAAGCACAGCGGCCGCAGATCGGTGAGGTCCTCACAGATCCGCACACACTCCAGCGCGGTCAGCCGCGCCTCGGCGTACCGGCCGGACTCGTTGTAGGTCATCGCCAGGTTGTTCAGCAGGCCGGCCGTCGCGTGGTCGTCGCCCTGGGCCCGGGTGATGTCCAGGGCTGCCCGCTGGTGCTCGACGGCTTCGTCGTACTTGCCTTCGAGCTGCCTCAGGAAGCCGAGGTTGCCGCGCACCAGCGCGATGCCCGCGGGGTTGCCGATCTCGGTGAACATGTCCAGCGCGCGGAACAGCTCCGCCTCGGCCTGCACCAGGTCACCACGGGCGCCGTGGCTGGTGGCCAGCTGGTTCGTCGCCAGGGCTGCCAGCATCGGGTGGCCGACCTGGCGTGCTGACTCCGCTGCGACCTGCTGGATCGCCAGCGCCTCGTCGGGGCTCACCAGCCGCGCCAACGCGTTCCACAGCAGCAGTCCGAGCCGTGCGGCCTGGGCGTGCATCCCGCGCGCGGCTCCACCGACCACCATGGCCATCAGCCCACGCAGCTCGAGGTCGAACCACGCCCGAGCAGCCGGCTGGTCGGCGAACGTCAGCGGGACCGTGTCGGGCAGCGGCTCGTCGACGTACCGCAGCTTGCGCGGCTCTCCGAGCACCACCCTCGCAGCGACGGCGGACTGCACCGCCCAGTCCAGCAGCCGCTCCCAGGCCGCGTCGACGTCGTCGGTCGCCTTCGCCAGTTCCTCTGCGCCGTAGGCGCGCAGCAGGTCGTGCAGCTGGAACCTGTTGGCGCTGGTCTCCACGGCGAGGTGCAGATCGGCTAGCCGTCGCAGGAGCTTGCCGGCCGTCCTGGCGTCGTGCCCGGTCAGCGCTGCCGCTGCCTGCGGTGCGAAACGCCGGCCCGGGTAGATGCTCAGCATCCGGAAGAACCGCGCCGCCTCCGGGTCGAGCGTCCGGTACGACCAGGAGAACACCGCCCGCAGGTCGGTCGCCGGATCGTCGCTCGCATCGAACGCGTCCAGCTGGTGCTCGGTCAGCTCACCGACCAGCTCGGCCAGTGCCGAGCCCGACCGCCTGGCGATCTGCTCGGCCGCGATCACCAGCGCCAGCGGCAGGTGGTTGCAGCGATCCGCCAGCTGGTCGAGCAGTTGCACGCTCCCAGAGTCAGGCAGCCCGATCCGACCGGTCAGTAGGCTCCTGGCATCCGCCGTCGACAGCTGGTCGATCGCAACCTGCCGAGCGCCTTCCCGCGCGACCAGGCCACGCAGCCTGCTCCGACTGGTGATCAGCACGACTGCACCCATGCCTGGCAGCAGCGGCCTGACCTGCTCGGCGTTGAGCGCGTTGTCGAGCACCAGCAAGACGCGCTGGCCGGCGAGCGTCGACCGCAGCAACGCACTCCGCCCGCCGACCTCCGCCGGAATCTGCGAAGCCGGTACGCCGAGAGCGTGCAGCAGATAGCCCAGCGCCACCGAGGGATCCACGGGTGCGCCCGGCCCGTACCCGCCCAGGTCCACGAACAGCTGCCCGTCCGGGAACTGCTCAGCGACCAGATGACTCCAGTGCACCGCCAGACTGGTCTTCCCGGCTCCGCCCGGTCCGTGCAGCACCACAGCGACCGTGCTCTCGGGATCACGGCCGGCCAGTACTCCGTCCAGCTCGGCCAGGACTTCCTTGCGGCCGGTGAAGCCGAGTACGTCGGACGGCAGCTGGCTCGGCGCGACCCGGCGGGACGATCTGGTCCGCGTCCCGGTCAGCTCGTCGAACACGGCGCGCAGCTCGGCACCGGGGTCGACGCCGAGCTCGTCGGCGATGCGGCCGCGCACTTCGTCGTACAGCTCGAGTGCTTCCGCCGTCCGGCCGCTGCGCGCCAGGAGTCGAAGGAAGCGCGCCCAGAGGGACTCGCGCAGCGGGTAGGCCACAGTGAGCCTGCGCAGCTCGGCCAGCTCCTCGCCGCGGTTCTGCGGTGAGAAGTCCAGCGACCGGAGGTCGAAACGGCGTTCCACCGCTGCCAGGTACTGCTCGTCGAGCCGCGGCAGCTCGATCGACTCCAGCCAGTCCGAGCGCACCCCCGCGAACGGGCGACCGGTCCACAACGCGAGCGCCTCGTCGAGGGCGTCCCGCTCGTCCGCGCGTTCGACGGACTGAGCAGCCGTCCGCAGCAGGCGCGCAAAGCGCAGTACGTCGACCTGCTCGGGCTCGACGCGCAGGCTGTACCCGGTCGGACCGGTCGCCACCAGCTCGGCGCCCACAGCTCGCCGGAGCCTGGTCATCAACGTGTGCAGGCTGGGACCGGCGTTGGCCGGCGGCGCCTCGCCCCAGATCCGCTCGACGAGCAGCGCCGTCGGGACGCTGTCGCCGGCCGACAGCGCGAGAATCGCCAGCAGGGACCGCAACCGGTCTCCACCGAGCTCGACGTCGCGCCCGTCGAGCCGCACCGACACACCGCCGAGCAACTGCACCTCAACGCTCACATCGCGTCCTGGCCTTGCTCGACAGGCGTCGCGTCGAGCCGCTTGACGATCTCCTCGCGGTCGAAGTAGATCGACGACTGCCCGTGCCGGTCGGCGGCCTGCAACGCGCGCTGCCAGGCGCCGACCGCGCCGTTGGGCCGGCCCAGCGCCCGGTAGGCGTCCCCGAGGTTGACCAGCGTCGGCACCTCGACGGCGCCGAGCTGCAGCTCCGTGCACAGCCGGGCGGCCTCCTCCAGGTTGGTCACGGCCTGCTCGAACTGACCCGCCCCCAGGTACGCCGTCCCGAGCGAGTCCAGCGCATCGGCCTCGTTGCGGGGCTGACCGGTCCGCCGCGCCAGGGCGACCGCCTCGCGCGCGCTGGCGATCGCCTCGTCGTACCGGCCGATGGCGTAGTAGGTGGAGGACAGGTTGTTGTGGGTGCCGCCGAGCGAGTCCTGGTCCTCGTTCAGCGCCAGCGCGGTCTTCAGGTGCTCGATCGACGTTTCCGGATCGCCCAGGCGCTTGTACGTGATGCCGAGGTTGCTGTGCACCTTCGCCATCCCGGTCGTGTCGCCCACGCTGCTGAACAGCTCCAGTGCGCGCAGGAACAGGTCCCGTGACTCCGGATACCGCCTCACCATGCCGTAGCTGACCGCCGCCTGGTTGCTGACGACGGCCTCCAGCAGCGGCTCCCCGGTACGAGCCGCCGACCGTACGGCGATCTCGTGCGCCGCGATCGACTCCGGACTGGGTGCCCGGCGCTGGTCGAGGTAGTCCCACAGCTCGCTCGCCAGGCAGGCGACCAGCCGGTCGAGGCCGTGCTCCGCCCCCGCGAGGATCGCCGCCACGTGCGTCACCCACTCCTGGTCGAACCACGCCAGCGCATCGGCGTCGCCCGCGAACACCACCGGTCGTACGCCGGGCAACGGGTCGTGCAGCACCTTGTACCGCCGCCTGCCGCCGCGGGCGACCCGGGCTGCCTCGGAGGTCTGCGCCAGCCAGTCGAGCAGCCGGGCCAATGCGTTGGGGCGCTCGGCGGGATCACTGTCGAGGCCGCCCGCGTAGAGCCGGATCAGGTCGTGCAGCTGGTACCGCCCGGTCCCGACCGCCTCCACCAGGTTCACCTCGACCAGGTGGTCCAGCAGGCGCTCGGTCGTCAGCTCGTCGAGCCCGGCCAGTGCGGCCGCCGCGGCCCGGTCGAAGTCCGCTCCGGGATAGCTGCCGAGCAGCCGGAACAACCGGGCCACGTCGGGGGCCAGGGCCTGGTACGACCAGGACAAGGCTGCCCGGACGCTGCTCAGCTCGTCGTCCGCGATCTCCAGCTCGTCCAGCCGGTCGCCGGTCTCCGCGAGCTGCCGAGTGATCGCCGCGAGGTCCGAACCGGCACTGCGCCCGGCCCGCTCGGCAGCGATCACCAGTGCGAGCGGCAGCCGCCCGCACAGCTCGGCGAACGCGGTCAGCTCGGTCACGTCGTACGGGCGTACGCCGACGGCGGTCGCCAGCAGGGCGGCGGATTCCTCGGCGGACATCGGGCCGAGGCTGAGGCGTCGTGCGCCCTCACGCGCGACCAGACCGCGCAACTGGTTGCGGCTGGTCACCAGAACGAAGCCACCGGCCCCCGGAAGGAGCGGGCGCACCTGGGAGACGTTGCGGGCGTTGTCGAGGACCAGCAGGATCTGGCGATCGGCGACCAGCGTGCGGAACAGGGCGGACCTGGCCTCGACGCCGCTGGGGATCTCCTTGACCGGCACCCCCAGTCCGAGCAGCAGGGACTCCAGTGCGTTCTCGGGCTGGACCAGGCCGCCCGCGCTGTAGCCACGCAGGTTCACGTACAGCTGCCCGTCGGGGAACCGCCCCCGTACGCCGTGCGCCCAGTGCACAGCCAGCGTGGTCTTGCCGACCCCACCGGTCCCGTCGATCGCCACGATCACGGCAGCCTGCTCCGCATCCCATCCAGCCAGTACGCCGTCCAGCTGGTCCAGCGCCGCGCCCCGGCCAGTAAAGCCCGGGACATCAGCCGGCAGCTGGCGCGGCACTACCTGCGGCGGCGCCTCTGCCGGCTCGCCTTCGAGCAGTCCGGCGTACAGGGCGCGCAGCTCGACGCCAGGATCCACACCGAGCTCGTCGGCGATCCGGAGCCGGACGGACTCGTACAGCTCGAGCGCCTCCGCCGTACGGCCTGCCTGCGCGAGCAGCCGGAGCAGCCGCACCCACAGCGACTCACGCAGCGGGTACGCGGCGGTCAGGTTGCGCAGCTCGGCCAGTACCTCGCCGTACTCGCGGTCGTCGACCTTGAGATCCACCCGGCGCTCGACGGCGGCCAGGTACTGCTCCTCCAGCCGCCCGTCCGCCGACTCCAGCCAGGACGACCGCAGGCCCTCGAAGGGCCGTCCGGTCCACAGGCCGAGCGCCTCGACGAGCAGGGCGTACTCCTGCTCAGGGTCGTCGCTCTCCTGCGCGGCCCGGACCAGGCGGACGAACCTCAACGCGTCCACGTCGTCCGGAGTGATCCGCAGGCTGTAGCCGGCCGGACCGGTGGCCACCAGGTCGGCGCCGACCGCCCGCCGCAGCCGCTTCGTCAGCGTGTGCAGGCTCGGCGCGATGTTCGCCGGCGGATCGTCGCCCCAGACCCGCTCCGCGATCACCGGGGTCGGCAGCGGATCACCACCGGACAACGCCAGGACGGCGAGCAGCACCCCCACCCGACCGCCGCCGAGCTCGACCGAGCGGCCGTCCACCTGCACCGAGACAGCACCGAGCAACCGGATGGCGACCCGCGGCCGCTCCAGCCCTCTTGCCGTCATCTGTCTCCGCTCCCCAGCCGCAGTCCGAAGGGTATCGCCTGGTAACGATTTCCAGCCATGCGGCAACCGTGGGTGACGAGAGGGTGACGAGTCCTTCCCGTTGGTGCACGGTCCGGCCGGTGACAGGAAGTTGACAGGGGGTGCCGAGCACGATGGTGACAAGGAGAGGAGAACCGTCGTGCTGCGGATTCATTTCACCAGTCAGGACCTGGCTCGGACCACGCTCGCCGATGAACCGGACCCGCTCTGGGAAGTGTTGCTGAGCCTGCACCAGCTGCAGGTCCAGGACGGAACGACCCACTACGGCCATTGGCGCGAGCGGACCCGCCGCCAACTGCCCCGGCCCGCCACCCGGCTGCTGCACCTCGCTCCCCCGCGCGGCTACTCCCCTGACTTCCTGACTCCCGCCCAGCACACCGGGACCTTCGACGACGGCATCGAGCGAGTGCTGTCCACCTCCCGCAGCCGCTTCCAGCAGGAGCTCCAACTACTCTCCGTACGGCGCCCTGCGCCGAGCTGGACCCGGGAACTGGCCGGCGGCCACCGGGAGGCGGTCAAGGGCCTCGGCCAGGCCATGCACACCTACCACCAGTCGGCCATCGCGCCGTACTGGGAATCGATGCGGACGATCGTGCGCGCAGACCACCAGCAGAAGGTCAGCCACCTGTCCGGCGCCGGAGTGGACCGCCTCCTCGGCCGCATCCATCCGGCCGTCCGCTGGGAGTCCCCGGTCCTCACTGTCGACGGACTGCCGGACTCGGACCTGCACCTGGACGGCCGCGGTCTTCGCCTCCAGCCGTCGGTGTTCTGCTGGCGGACGCCGACCAAGCTGCTCGACCCGAACCTGCCGCCGGTGCTGGTCTACCCGGTCAAGCACGGCGTGGGCGCGCTGCGACGCGGTACAGCCGAGCAGCGGTCACGCCCACTGGCAGCACTGCTCGGCAGCACCCGGGCAGCCGCCCTGGAGGCGATCGCAGACGGCTGTACGACGACCGAGCTGGCCCAGCGCTGCAGCATCTCGCTCGCGGGAGCCAGCCGTCAGGCGGGCATCCTGCGCGAAGCCGGACTGATCACCACCCGCCGGGCCGGTCAGGCCGTGCGGCACGACCTGACCACGCTCGGCCGGATGATCCTCGACGGCTGCGGGACACCGATCGGATGACCGGCTCTGGCAGAAGCGCGGTCAGGCCCGGTCCGGCCGCGTGCAGCTGGTCAGAGCTTGTAGTCCTCGAGCAGGCGCCGGCCGATGATCATCCGCTGGATGTCGGCCGTGCCCTCACCGATCAGCAGCATCGGCGCCTCCCGGTACAGGCGCTCGATCTCGTACTCCTTGGAGAACCCGTAGCCGCCGTGGATCCGGAAGGAGTCCTCCACGACCTGCGAGCAGTACTCGCTGGCCAGGTACTTCGCGACCCCGGCCTCGAAATCGTTGCGTGAGCCGGCGTCCTTCTTGCGGGCCGCCTTCACCATCAGCTCGTGCGCGGCCTCGACCTTGACCGCCATGTCGGCCAGCCGGAACAGCACCGCCTGGTGCTCGGCGATCTTCTTGCCGAACGTCTCGCGCTGCTGGGCGTAGGAGATGCCGAGCTCGAAGGCCCGCCGGGCCACGCCGCAGCCGCGCGCGGCGACGTTGACGCGGCCGACCTCGACACCGTCCATCATCTGGTAGAAACCCTTGCCCGGAACGCCGCCGAGGATCTGGCCGGCGTCGATCGCGTAGCCGTCGAAGATCAGCTCGGTCGTGTCGACGCCCTTGTAGCCCATCTTCTCGATCTTGCCCGGGATCGTCAGGCCCTGGTCGACCTCGCCGAAGCCCGGTTCCTTCTCGACCAGGAACGTGGTCATGTTCTTGTAGACCGAGTCCTGGCCCTCGTCGGTCTTCACCAGGACGGCGACCAGGTTCGACGAGCCGCCGTTGGTCAGCCACATCTTCTGGCCGTTGATCGTGTAGCCGTCACCGTTCTTCACGGCCTTGGTCTTGATCGCCGACACGTCGGATCCGCAGCCGGGCTCGGACATCGAGAACGCGCCGCGCACGTCGCCGGTCGCCATCCGCGGCAGGTACTTCTGCTTCTGCTCGTCGGTCCCGTGCTGCAGCAGCATATACGCGACGATGAAGTGCGTGTTGATGATGCCGGACACGCTCATCCAGCCGCGGGCGATCTCCTCGACGCAGAGCGCGTAGGTGAGCAGCGACTCGCCGAGGCCGCCGTACTCCTCGGGGATCATCAGCCCGAACAGACCGAGCTCCTTCAGCCCCTCGACGATCTGCGTCGGGTACTCGTCCTTGTGCTCCAGCTCGGTGGCCACCGGCAGGATCTCCGCCTCGACGAAGGCCCGGACCGTCTTGAGGATCTCCTCCTGGACGTCGGTCAGTCCCTCGGTCTGCTGCAACCTGCTCATCTCGGCGGCTCCTCGGCTCGGCTTACTCGCGAGTATCGCGACTACCCAGCATCCCGGTACACCCCGACACCCGCTGTGACACCGACCACCTGAACTCCGTCAGGTGGCTCACCCCCAGTACGCCCACTGGTACGGCGTACTACTCGTCGGAGTCACGCTCGTTGTCGCCCTGGCCGTAGCCGGTGCGGCCGAGGTCCCGGTTGATCGCGGCGACCAGCACGAACTCCTGCGGCGTCGGCTGCCACTGGTGGGTCCGCTGGGCTGAGCCCAGCCGGCGCAGAGCGCTGCGGTACTGGTCTGCGGCCCTGTCCTCGTCACCGTCACCGAGTGCGTTGGCCGCCTGGTCCAGGTCCTTGGCCGCCTCACGCACCGCCTTGCTGCCGTCGCCCTGCTGGCCCTGGCGAAGCAGCTGGGCCAGCGTGCGGAGCTGCTTCGCCGTGCCCGTCTCCACCGGTTTCGACGGCGACTTCTTCGGGGTCTTCTTCGGCGACGGGGTGACCTTGGGCTTCGGCGTCGGCGTGGGCGTCGCCTTGGGCTTGGTCGTCACCTTCGACGCCACGGTCGGGGCGACGGTCGGCGTACCGCCTGCTTGGGCCGGTGGGCCCTGAGAGACGCCTTCGCGCAGCAGCGCGGCGCCCATCACGCCGACCACGAGGACGGCGGCACCGATCAGCACTTTGGTGAACAGGGACCGCCGCTGGGGTGCGAGGTGGCTGGCGGTACGGGCTTCCTGGTCGTCGTCGACGGGGTCGCCGAGCAGCTCCGCATCCAGCGGAGGACGGGGCGGTGCAGTGAACGGCAGTACCTGAGTCGAACTGGAGACGGACCCACTGAGGAGAGCAAGAACTGCTGCTGACGACGACGGGCGCCGTGCGGGGTCCTTGGCCAGCATCTGCTCGACCAGATCAGCCAGGCCGGGGACCTCGTCAGTACGCCGTACTGGCGGGATCGGGGCTTCCAGGTGCTGGCGAAGCACGCCTTCGACCGAGTCGGACACGTACGGCGGGACGCCTTCGAGCAACTCGTACAGCACGCAGCCCAGCGAGTACCAGTCGCTGGCGGTGGTCGCCTGTCCGCCGGTGACCTGCTCCGGGGAGATGTAGGCCGCCGTACCGAGCAGGACCTGTCCGGTGGCGCCGTTGAGGCCACCGGTGTGGGCCAGTCCGAAGTCGGTGATCTTCAGCGTGCCGTCGCCGGCCAGCAGCAGGTTGCCGGGCTTCACGTCGCGGTGGATGATCCCGGCGCCGTGCGCAGCGTCCAGCGCGCGTGCACCCTGGACGGCGATGTCGGCGACCAGCTTGGTGCTCGGCAGGCCCTTGCTGCGCATCAGCTGCGCCAGGTCGGTACCGGTGACCAGCTCCATCACCAGGAACACCTGGTCGTCGGCAGCGCCCACGTCGTACGTCGCGACGACGTTGGGGTGCTGCAGCCGGGCGGCGGCCTGGGCCTCGATCCGGAAGCGCTGGACCTCGTCCATCGGGTCACCGTCGAGCGCGCGCAGCAGCTTGATCGCCACCGGGCGCGCCAGGACCGTGTCCTCACCTCGCCAGACCTCACCGGCACCACCTCGCCCGAGCAGGCTCAGCAACCGGTAACGCCCTGCGAGCACCTCGCCGTTCACACCAACACCCCACAACAGTCAGCTTCGGCCGGATCGCCGCCCTACCTTAGGTGGCCCACGGCCGGTAAGCGAGCCGTCGTCCGCCGTACCGGACGGTCTTAACCTGCTCCTGCGGGCTTTCCGGGTGCCTGAAACCACAGCGGGTACTAGGTTGATCGCATGAAGCGATCACTTGTCCCTGCCCTGATCGCGACGACCTTGCTCGCCGCGACGCTGACCACGACGCCGGCCATGGCTGCCCCCGCCTCGCCGTCCGGCCGTCCTGCTCCGACGGTGAAGTGCGAGTTCACCCCGACGCCGGAGAACCCGGCCGCGCGCCCGGTCACGCTGCCGAGGCCGACCGCGAAGGCCAAAGGCACCGTCGACGTCTTCTTCGCCACCAACTACGGCCCGTTCGTGGTCCGGATGAACCGGGCGACCGCGCCGTGCGGCGTGCACAACTTCGTGCACCTGGTGAAGAGCCGGTTCTACGACCGCACCCAGTGCTTCCGGCTGACCAACTCCGCGCGCCTCGGCGTGCTGCAGTGCGGTGACATCTACCGCCAGGAAGAGGGCGGGCCGGGCTACAAGTTCCCCGACGAGGTCGACGGCACCGAGACCTACCCGCGCGGCACCGTTGCCTACGGCAACCAAGGTCCGGGGACCAACGGTTCCGAGTTCTTCGTCGTGCACTCGTTCGCCAACATCGCCCCGAACTACACGGTGCTAGGCAAGGTCGTGTTCGGCATGTCCACCTTCGACCGCATCGTCGCCGCGGGCATCGCCGACCCCGACCAGGACGGGCCGCCGACCAGTCCGGTGCGCATTCTCAAGGTCCTGACGCTCGGCTGACCTACCGACTACCGACTCGCCCGCTCCAGCTTTTGGGGAGCGGGCGAGTGCTGTCAGGGGTGGATCGGCTCTAGTTGTTCGGGAAGGCCGAACAGGCGGAAGTGCGCCGGGTCCTGGAACGTCGTGATGGCGGCGATCCGGTCGTCGCGTACGGCGATCGCGTTGATCGACCAGGGGGCGAACACTCCGTTGCCGGGGTCGAGGTAGCAGGCGATCGCGGGCAGGGCGTTGGCGGTGGTCGGCACGGTGCGCCAGGTGCCGCAGCTGCCGCTGAAGGGGACGGCCCGGGCGAAGGCCGTGACGGCTTCGCGGCCGGCGTACCAGGTGGGCATCGGGGGCATCGTCCAGGTGACGTCGGTTGCCAGGCGGGCGATCAGGGCGTCGATGTCGCCGCGTTCGAGGGCGTCGGCGAAGGCCGCCGCGACGGCGCGCTCACCGGCGGTCGGGCGCGCGGGGCGGCGCCTACGGGCTCCGGTGGTTCCAGCGGGTCCGGTGGTTCCCGCGGATCCGGTGGTTCCCGCGGATCCGGTGCTTGCGTCAGAGCCGATGCGCACGGTGGAGCCGGCGCTTGCGCCTTCGCCAGTGGTTGCGTTGGGCGTGCGGGAGGCGACGGTGGTTCGGGCTCGTTGGAGGGCGCTGGTGACGGAGGCTGTCGAGGTCGCCAGTGACTCGGCGATCTCGGCGGCGGTGAAGCCGAGGACGTCGGACATCAGGAGCGCCGCGCGCTGGTTGGGCGGCAGGTGCTGGAGCGCCGCGACGAAGGCGAGTTCGACGGCCTCGCGGCGTTCGTAGCGTTCGCCGGGGTGCGGGCCGAGCCAGGCGATCTCCGTGCGCGGCGGTGTGTTGTCGACGATCGCGCTCGCCGGGCCCAGGTCCATCGGCAGCGCGCGGCGTTGCCGGCTGCGCGCCGCGTCGAGGCAGCAGTGCGTCGCTACGGCGTACAGCCAAGAACGCAGCGATCCTCGCCCGGTGAAGCCGCCCAGTCCGCGCCAGGCCCGCACCATGGTTTCCTGCAGGGCGTCGTCGGCGTCGTGAACGGAGCCGAGCATGCGATAGCAGTGCGCGTGCAGCTCGCCCCGCAACGGCGCCACGAGCTCGGCGAAGGACTCGCCATCCCCCGCGACAGCCCGCTCGAGCACCCCATCGGTCACCCCTGGAGTATGCCGCCCAGGGTCAGCAGCGAGAGCGGAGGACTGCGACGCCGTCGCCTGCGAGGTCGTCGCAGTACGGCGCCCGCCCGATCATCGCCATCACCAGCGCGATCGTCGGCCCGGAGACCGCAGCGCCCTCGCCGGTGGTGAAGCTCGTGTCGGTGGCGACCAGGCGCAGGCCCCCGATTCGGCCCTTGGCCAGTACGACGAGGTCGGTGCTCGCGTAGTACTCGGCCACGGCGGTGAGAACGTCGGTTGGGTAGGACCGATGGATTCCGAGCGGCCGCCGGATGTCCTCGGCGTGCGCGACCGTCTCCGCGAGCGCCCAGACAGCGCTCCCCCGCCGCCCGAACGGCGTCGTCGACCGGTCAGCAGCCGCGCGAAACCGCGCGAGCGTGTCCGCCGGCGACTCCCCCAACTGCTCGCGCAGACGCATCAGCACCTGCGCGTCGAAGTCGAACCGATGCCGCAGCACCCCGGCGAACCAGCGCGGGAAAGACAACGTCGCCCCCGCCGTGAGATGCGCGAGCACCTCGCGAACGGTGAGCTCCGTGCACAGCGACGTCGTACGCCACTGCTCGTCACTCAGACCGGCCAGGTCGTCGGCCAGCGCGGCCCGCTCGGCGTGAACCGTCGCCCAGGTGTCGACGGTGGTGTGGTCGTGCACGGCGCCTCCTCGTGGAAAAGCTGTCCCGGGGAAGACGACCGCGCCAGCCGCCACTCATCGCACTGTGAGCCAGGTCACGCCGCCCGATCCGCGCAGGTGCTGGCCGTCTCGACCGTCAGTCGGTCGGCGGCTGCCAGACGTCCGTGCGGGTCATCGCGGCGGCCCGGCCCTTGGCCGAGATCACCAGTGCCATCTTGCGCGAGGCCTCGTCGATCATCTCGTCGCCGAGCATCACCGCACCGCGCGCGCCACCGGCGGCGGAGGTGAAGTGGTCGTAGGCGTCGAGGATGTTCTCGGCGTGGTCGTAGTCGTCCTGCCGCGGCGAGTAGACCTCGTTGGCGGCGGCGATCTGGTCCGGGTGCAGCACCCACTTGCCGTCGAAGCCGAGGGCGGCCGAGCGGCCGGCGACGCGGCGGAAGCCGTCGACGTCCTTGATCTGCAGGTACGGGCCGTCGATCGCCTGCTTGCCGTGCGCGCGGGCCGCCATCAGGATCTGCATCAGGATGTAGTGGTAGGCGTCGCCGACGTCGTACCCGGGCGGCTGCTCGCCGACCACCAGCGACTTCATGTTGATCGACGCCATGAAGTCGGCCGGGCCGAAGATGATCGTCTCGACCCGCGGCGACGCGGTGGCGATCGCGTTCACGTTGGTCAGGCCGAGCGCGTTCTCGATCTGCGCCTCGATCCCGATCCGCCCCGGCTCGTAACCGTGCACCTTCTCCAGCTGGGTGAGCAGCAGGTCGAGCGCGACCACCTGCTCGGCGGTCTGCACCTTCGGCAGCATGATGCAGTCGAGGTTGGCGCCGGCGCCGGAGACGACCTCGATCACGTCGGCGTAGGTCCACTCGGTGGTCCAGTCGTTCACCCGCACGACGCGAACCTTGCTGCCCCAGCCGCCCTCGTTCAGCGCGGCGACGATGTTCTTGCGGGCGTCCACCTTGGCGATCGGCGCGACCGAGTCCTCCAGGTCGAGGAACACCTGGTCGGCGTCCAGCCCCTTCGCCTTGGCCAGGAACCGCGGGTTCGACCCCGGTGTCGCCAGGCAGGACCGCCTGGACCGCAGCGCCTTGGTGGCCGTCTCGTCACCCATCGCCTACCCCTTCCTCGGGACCTCGTTACCCACCAGTTTCACGAGAGCGTACGGCGAAACGCCACCCTCGCCGGTGACCCGGCTCACTCCGCGCCACGATGTGTCCCGATTCACCGAGCGGCCGGACCGGCAGCGGCTGTGACAGTCTTGGAGGGTGACGACGGACGAGGCCGTGGCGGAGATCGCCGGTGTGATGAAGAAGGCCGGACTGGTCTGGCTCTCCTGGAGCGGTCGCCGGGCCGTGCCGGCCTGGTTCGCCGCGGTGGACGGCGCGTACGTCGTACTGGCGGACCGGGACGGTAGTGCTGAGCAGCCGCTGCCCGGACTGGTCGACGCGGACAGCGTCGAGGTCGTCGTACCGGCCAAGCCTGCTACTGCTCGCCTGTCGGCGTGGAGTGCGACCGTACGGCGTCTGGAGCCCGGCAGCGAGGAGTGGACCGCTGCGGCTCAGGTACTGCGAACCGAACGCCTCAACGCCGCCGGCCTGGGCAACCAGCTCGAGCGCTGGCAGACGCAGGCCGACCTGCTCGTGCTGGAGCCCACGGGCGGCATCACCGCGGCGTACGACGACGCGCACCCTGCGGTGACACCTGCAGAGACCTCGGCCACAACCAGAGGCAAGCGCCCGATCACCCTGCACCGCCGCGCCGGTCGCCGCCCCAAGCTGAGCTGAGGGCGGCGACCGAAGGCCTCAGTTGAGGCCGAAGGCGCGATCCACGGTCTGGACGACGCTGTTGCCCGCAGTGTCGCGAGCAGTGGTCCGCAGGCTCACGAACCGAGCCTTCGACGGCGCATCCAGCTGCACCTTCCAAGCGGAGCCGAAGCGATTCGCCCGCAACGTGCGCCAGTTGGCGCCGTCGTCGTACGAGACCTCCACCGTGACGCTGCTGGGCTTGCCCGGCCCAGCCAACTGCGACGGCGTCACCTCGAGCCCAGTACGCCGGTGCGCCCGGCCTGCCAGGTCAGTGGCGACCGCGTAGTCCAGCTGGATCAGCGGGAGCGCCTCCAGCTTGGTGTAGTCGGTCTGCGCGGAGAGGAAGCCCCACTCGGTCCGAGTGCTCGGCGAGTACGAGCGGCCAGGCAGGTCGCGAGTGGTGTCGACGACCAGCCGGTACGGGAGCTTCTCCGGCGTCACCTCGGCGTACACCGAGTCGGAGCCTTCGCTGAGCAGGTTGTCGCCCTGGTACAGCGACGACTTCAGCGTCACGCCGCCGAACACCGTGCCCTCGTGTGCGCCGGAACCCCAGGCCGGCATCCCGAACATGCTGATGATGTCGCCGACCCGGGACGGCGGCGTCGACATCGCGTTGTCGTTCAGCAACCGCGGCCGCTGGATCCCGGCGAACCAGGTCTCCCGGGTGGTGCTGCGGGCGGCGTACGAGGTCGACGAACCGAACAGGGTCAGGTCCGGTACGGCGGTCTGGGCCAGCCACTTCACCTTCGGTCCAGCGGTCACCCAGACGGTGTGGTCGCCCTGCGCCTGCACAGTGGTGCTCGCGGAGCCGACTGCCCAGGTGAGGTCGGCCGACAGGTCGTAGCGGATGTCCAGCGCCTCGCCCTGAGAGGTGTCGCGGTAGGACTCCTCCAACGTGGCCAGGTCGCGCGTGGCCGGGCGGTAGCTCGGGTCACGCGGGATGGCGCCGTCGTGATGCTGCACCAGGTCGTACAGGTACTGCGGGTACGGGTGCGAGGTCAGCTTGACCGTCCGGGCGCCGTGCCGGAGCTGCGCCAGGAGCCGCTGCCCCTGGTCGGTCGGCAGTGACGCGACGGGCAGCGTCGGAGCCTCCTCCGCGGGCAGGTCCGCCCAGGCGTCGAGCGGGCCGTAGCCGTCGTTGACGATCAGCAGCTGCTTGGCGCCGGCCTTCGCAGCCGACTTGGCCTGCTCAGTGGCCGATACCCGGTCGTTGCGGAGGACCACGGCGACCTTGCCGCGTACCGACGTCCGCTGGAAGTCCGCGGCGGCTCCGTCACCCAGGTAGACCAGCGATGCGGCGCCGGTACCGGCCTTGAGCTTCGGCGACAGGCTCTGCACCTTCGGCGTCCACCAGTCGTTGCCCGAGGCAATCGTCACGGCAGGCTGCGTCTGTCGCCAGCGGGCCGCGAACGTGTACGAGCCCTGGGTCACCTTCTTGGTGGGCGTCGCCCATACGCTGTCGTACAGCCACCACTCGAGTTGGTAGCTGTCCACGAAGCGGTGCAGGTCGGGGTAGCTGCGGTACTGGTCGATCCGCACTCCGTCGTTGACCGTCGACTGCGGCGTGAACGCGGCCACCTTGCGCAGCGTGGAGGCGTCGAAGGTCAGCGTCCGGTCCTTGCCGAGCACGAGCTCGGGCTCGCTGAGCACGGCCCGGGCGAGCGAGTGCGGGCCGTCGAGGCCGGGCACGTCGGCGTACATCCAGACGGCGTACGTGCTGGGGCGGATGTTCACGTCCAGGCGACCGGTCTCGTCGACCAGGTAGGCCTTCGGCACGGTGTCCCGGAGGACGTCCTTCATGACGACCACGCCGGGCAGTCCGGCGCCGCGCCGGTCCTTGGCGTTGACGGACAGGTTGACCCGCTCGCTCTGCTTGCTCACGCCGACCGGAGTGTGCAGCTCACCTGCAGGCCCGGTGGCGGTCAGCAGAGCGCTGTAGCCGGCGTCGTCGACGGCCAGGTCCAGATGGCCTTGTACGCCGACCGTTGCGGTGCCGTGCGCAGGCACTGTCACCTGCTGCGACGTGAGGGTCAGCAGCCCGGCCGGAACGCCCGGAGCAGTGAGAGCCAAGTTGAGCGTGACCGGCTCGGCACCTGTGTTGGTGTAGACGACGTCCTTGGTCTGTACGCCGTTGGCCGGGTACGGCCACTTCGCGAACAGGAGGGCCGAGCCGGTGGCGAACACAGTGCTCTTGACCGCGTTGGCGGCGTCGAGGCGACCACTACCTCCGGCGTACGGGCTGATGGCGACGGTCCGCTTGGTGGTGCTGACCAGAGCATCCTTCAGCTGAGCACCGGTCCAGTCAGGGTGCACCTTGGCCAGCAGAGCCGCGGCACCGGCGACGTGCGGAGTCGCCTGAGACGTGCCGCTCATGGTCAGGTACGAGCCCTCGCCCTCCGGCGCGTACTGCGACCGAGCGGCCAGTACGTCGACGCCAGGCGCGGTCAGCTCGGGTTTGAGCGCGGAGTCGCCAAGACGCGGGCCGCGACTGGAGAACGTCGCCAGTCGGTCAGCGGAGTCGACCGCGCCGACAGTCAGGGCCGCGTCGGCCGCACCGGGAGCTCCCACGCTGTACGGCCCGGGGCCGGCGTTGCCGGCGGCGATGACGAACAGCGCACCGGTCTCCGCACTCAGGTTGTTCACCGCCTGGCTCAGTGGGTCGGTGCCGTCGCTCCCGCCCTCCGAGCCGAGGCTCATGCTGATCACCTTGGCGTGCTGGTCGCGCGCGGCCCACTCCATGCCGGCGAGGATCCAGGAGTCCTGGCCACCGCCGTCGTCGCCGAGCACCTTGCCGACGAGCAGCCCGGCGCCCGGCGCGACGCCCTGCTCCTTGCCGCCAGAGGCTGCGCCGGTCCCAGCGATGGTGGAGGCGACGTGCGTGCCGTGGCCGTGCCGGTCGGTGACGTCCTCGCCCGGGACGAAGCTGACCGACGCCTTGATCTGGCTGGCGACGTCCGGGTGCTGCGCGTCGATGCCGGTGTCCAGGACCGCTACGTCGACGCCCTGCCCGGTGTTGCCGCTCTGCCAGACCTCAGGGGCGCCGATCTGCGCGGTGGTGTCGGCCAGCGACACCCGCGCCTTGCCGTCCAGCCAGACCTTCGCGATGCCGCCCGGCAGAGTCTTCATGCTGGTGCCGCGAGCGGCCGGCGTACCGGTGAGCGACTCCCAGAAGCCGGTCGCGTCCTTGCGGTCGGCCACCATCGCGGCGCCGTTGATGCTGGTCAGCGTGCGGGTGCGGCGGGCGCTGTCGGGGACGACCTGCTTGCGGGCGTCGGCGTACGAGACGATCAGCGGCAACTGGTCGGTCTGGGCGTCGTCGTACCCGTCGGCCAGCAGATCGGAGACGTTGAACAGGCCCTCGTCGAGCACTCCGGAGGCGACGTACGGCATGGCCGCGTCGGGGTAGACGTAGGTGTCCTTGCCGACCGTCATGATGTGGGCGCCGGCCGGGCCGCCGGTCGGCTTCCGCACGGTCGCGGTGACGTGGCCGTCCGCGGTGGTGACCGCGGTGACCTTGTCACCGGTGATCAGCGTGACGGTCCGCGGCGTACCGGCCTTGGCTGTGGCGCTGGGCTGCTGGACGGCCGGCTGCTGGACAGTGGCAGCGCCCGCTGGGGACGACCAGCCGGTCGCGAGCAGCGCCAGAGAGGCGCCGGCAGCGACCAGGCCGCGTCCGCGTCCGCGGGAGGGATGCTGGGACAAGGGGACTCCAAGGGGATACAGGGGTTCCCCGCATTACATGTGGGCCGTGCCGTCGGCTGCCATCGATTGCGCTGGCGCAAAGCTGACACGACCAACTCGGACAGCCCGTCCAGCAAGTGGACGCTCGTCAGAGCCAGCCGCGGTCCCGGGCGTGCCAGCCGAGCTGGAGGCGTGACCGCGAGTTGGTCCGTTCCATCAGCAGCTGGACCCGGCGGGCCACCGTCCGACGGCTGATCCCCAGCCGGACCCCGGCTGCGTCGTCGGTCAGACCGGCCACCAGCAACGACAGCAGATACCTGTCCTCCGCCGACATCGGGTCCTCGGCCGCCAGCGTCTTCTCGGCAGTCACCACCAGCGGACTGGCCCGCGACCACACCGTCTCGAACAGCGCGACCAGAGCGTCCAGCAGGCCACACGGATGGACCAGCAGCGCGGCGTCGCGCGCAGGAGTGGCCCAGTCGAGCGGCAGCAGCGCCAGCTCCCGGTCCGCCACCGCCAGCTTGGTCGGCAGGTCGTCCACGATCCGGGCCTGCTCACCGGCCTGCACGTGGCTGACCGCGCTGGCCGACAGCAGCTCGTCGCTCAGCGCAGTGCTGTCGTACACGACTCGGTAGACAACGCCGTCCGCCTGCCGAGCGAGCTGCGTCCGGTTAACTTCAGCCGTTGCCGCGTACGGCGGTGCTACCAGCTCCCGCATCTGCTCCCGAGCCGTCCGCTGCACCCGGTCGAAGGCCAGCCCGACCGCGGTCTGGCCGGACACGATCTCGATGAGCTCCTCGGTCCGCCGGTCGCTGGCCTGGTTGTACGCCGCGGCAGTCAGCCGGTACGCCGCCTCCCGGACCCGCTCGAGCTCCTCCTCCTGGCGCTGGACGAGCTGCTCCACCGCCAGGTCGGGCGGCACCGGTACGACCAGCTCACGCGGCGGCGGCGTCCGGTGGACGAACCCCTCCCGCTGCAGCGCGTCGACGGCCCGCAGTACGTCGGCCTCCGACAGCCCGACCCGCTCGGCCAGCTCCGACGCTGTCGCCGACCCCTGCCGGACCAGCGCGAGGTACGTCGCTTCGTTCTCGGTCCCCAGCCCAGTGGATCTCAGCATGCCCAGCCCCATCCGCCACGACGCCGATGACAACGATGTACCGGCCGAGGGGAAGTCTAGAAACGCGTCGCCGATCCGGCACCCCACCGTCCACGGGACGACACGACCCCCTGCAGGAGGCAACCTGTTCGGACCGGGTCCCGTACTGGTGATCGTCAACTGATCCGGCGACGACGGGACGCACAGATGCTGGGGAAACAGCGGCGGGACCAGGAGTACTCCGAGTACGTCGCGACCCGCCGGTCGCGACTGGTGGGTACCGCCTACCTGCTCTGCGGGGACCGGCACCAGGCCGAGGACCTGGTCCAGACGGCACTGGCCAAGCTGTACGTCGCTTGGCCACGGGTCCGGCGCGCGGACGGCGCGGACGCCTACGTCCGGCGGATCCTGGTCAACGCCGGGATCGACGCCAGCCGCCGGGCCTGGCGGCGGGAGCGGGCCTCCAGCGAACTGCCGGAGGTGCCGGTGGACGAGGGGCTCGGACTGGAGGACCGCGACGAGCTGATGGCGGCGCTGAGCACTCTGGCGGCCGGCCAGCGGCGGGTCATCGTCCTGCGCTACTGGCTGGGTCTGTCCGTCGAGGAGGTCGCCGCCGACCTGCAGATCACCGCCGGCACGGTGAAGAGCCAGTCCTCGAAGGCCCTGCAGAACCTCAGAGGTCAGTTGGCCGACTCCCGACTCGCAGAACTGATGGAGGACGCCTGATGAACGAGAACGACCTGCACGAGCAGTTGGCCCGCAGTACGGCGTGGACCGATTCCTTGCCGACCGATCCCGCCGCAGACCTGGCCCGTGGTCGCCGCCGATTGCGCCGACGGCGGGCTGGGGTCGGGCTGACCGCCGTGGCCGCCGTGGCCCTGGTCGCCACCGGCGGGAGCCTCGCCACGGCTCACCTGGGCGGTACGGCGGATCCAGCCGGACAGCACCAGGCGGGGGTCCAGCGGAGCCAGGTCGTCCCTGGAGGCAATGTCGAGCTCCGCGGGGACGGTAGCTACGTCATCCAGCCGACACCGGGCGGGCCGAAGTACACCTGTCCTCCTTCGAAGTTCATGCCGCCGGCTTCTGCCCCCGCCACCGGCGGACCCATCGCGCCGGTTCTGCCGGAGCCCAATCACCTCGACGTCTTCGCCTCGTACGCCGACCCGGAGCGCCGGCACCTGGTCGGACGCTCGTCCGGGGCGATCATCCCGTCGGTGGACGGCCCGTGCGGACGCCCCGGCGGGGCCGGGGCGCGATCCGAGTGGGCCGAGGACGGCGGCGTCGGCTGGGTCGCCGTGAGCGTGCTCCCGAAGGAGGTGCACGAGCCACCGAACGACGCCGGCATCCCGCACCCCCGAGCGGACGTCTGCGGCCTGGTCGACGACCGCTCCAAGTTCACCGCGTGCTGGGTGACCACCACGGCTTCCGGCCAGCACGTCCGCGTCGGCACCCGCGGCAAGCAGGCGTACTGGGCGAGCTACGTCCGCCCCGACGGCCAGCTGGCGATCGCCACCGTGGAAGGCGACGGCACCCTGGCCGACCCCGGCCCCCACCCGTCCACCCAACCCCCGGTCGAGGCCCCCAGCGTCACCCTCGCCCAACTGATCGCCACCGTCACCGACCCGAGACTCGACATCGCCAACTGACCTCCAGCCGCCACTCTCGCCCCGCCGGACTCCCCGGCGGGGCGGTGAGGCGGAGGCGGAGCGCGCCGGAGCCCGGCGGGGCGGTGAGGCGGCGACGGAGCGGGGCGGAGCCCGGCGGCGTGCCGGCCGGAGTCTGGCGGCGGCAGCCCGAGCGGGTGCGGGGAGCAGGTGGCGTCCGGCCTTGCGCTCCGGCTCTGCCTGCCGGGCGGCCGTCGTACTGGGTGTCGACACGGTCTCGCGGGGCTCTGTGTGCGGGTGCGACCGGGTTGGGCGGTTAGCCTCGGGGCATGAGCGGATCTCCGGCGCGTGTGTACGTGGCCCGGCTGGCCGGGTTGCCCGTGTACGACCCGAACGGGGACCAGGTCGGCAAGGTGCGTGACGTCGTGGTGATGCTGCGGCAGGACACTCAGCCGCCGCGGGTGCTCGGGCTGGTGGTGGAGGTGTTCACCCGGCGGCGGATCTTCCTGCCGATGACGCGGGTCACCTCCGTCGACGTCGGCCACGTGATCACCACGGGACTGCTGAACATGCGGCGGTTCGAGCAACGGGCGACCGAGGTGCTGGTGCTCGGCGAGATGCTCGACCGGAGCGTGACGATCCGCGAGACCGGCGCGTCCGCGGTGGTGTTCGACCTGGCGATGGAGCAGTGGCGGACCCGCGACTGGGTGCTGTCGAAGGTCGCCGTGACCGAGGGCGCGAAGCGGTTCCGGCGGCGCGGGCAGTCGCACGTGCTGGACTGGGCCGACGTCGTCGGGTTCGCGCAGACCGAGGACGCCCAGGGTGCGACGCACATGCTCGCGGCGTTCGACACGATGAAGCCCGCGGACCTGGCCGGCGTACTGCACGAGCTGTCGCCCAAGCGGCGCAAGGAGATCGCCTCCGCGCTGAACGACGAGCGGCTGGCCGACGTACTGGAAGAGCTGCCCGAGGACGACCAGGTGGAGATCCTGGCCGGCCTCGACACCGAGCGCGCGGCCGACGTACTGGAGGAGATGTCCCCGGACGACGCCGCCGACCTGATTGCTGAGCTGCCGACCGAGACCGCCGAGCGGCTGCTGACGCTGATGGAGCCGGACGAGGCCGAGGACGTACGACGCCTGCTGACGTACGAGGAGCGCACCGCGGGCGGCCTGATGACGTCCGAGCCGGTGATCCTGCCCGCGGACGCGACCGTCGCCGACGCGCTCGCGCACGTCCGGAACGCCGAGCTGAGTCCGGCGCTGGCCGCGATGATCTACGTCTGCCGGCCGCCGCTGGAGACGCCGACCGGCCGGTTCATCGGGATCGGTCACATCCAGCGGCTGCTGCGCGAGCCGCCGTCGGCGCTGGTGTCCGGCGTACTGGACACTGACCTGGACGGACTGCGCCCGGACGACGGGCTGCAGGCTGTCAGCAAGTACCTGGCGACGTACAACCTGGTCGCCGCTCCCGTGCTCGACGACGAGGGCCGCCTGCTCGGCGCGGTCACCGTCGACGACGTACTGGACCATCTGCTGCCCGACGACTGGCGCGGATCCGCGCAGCTGGAGGTGGACCGGGATGCCCCGTGAGGACCGCGACGACCGCCGGAGCAGCAGGTCCGACGACCGCCGGCCCGCCCGCTCGGAGGAACGCCGGCTGACCCGTCCGGCCGCCGACCGGCTGGACGTCCCGCGCGAGCTGCGCCGCACGCTGGTCCGGCGCCGCGCGTACGACGCCGACGCCTTCGGCCGGCTGTCCGAGCGGATCGCGCGCTTCCTCGGCACCGGGCAGTTCCTGGTCTACATGACCGCGACGATCGTGTTCTGGGTCGTGTGGAACATCTTCGCGCCGGAGCACCTGCGCTGGGACCAGTACCCGTTCATCTTCCTGACCCTCGCGCTCAGCCTCCAGGCGTCGTACGCCGCGCCGCTGATCCTGCTCGCCCAGAATCGCCAGGAGGCCCGCGACCGCGTCCAGTACGAACGCGACCGCGACGTCGACGCCCGCAGCCGCGCCGACATGGAGTTCCTGGCCCGCGAGATGGCGTCGCTGCGGATGTCCGTCGGCGAGGTCGCCACCCGCGACTTCCTCCGCTCCGAGCTCCGCTCCCTGCTCGCCGAGCTCGACAAGGACCGCGAGGACGATCGGGTCTGAACTATCAGCCGTGCCCACGGTGATAGTTAGGGTCGCCTTGCCGGACTCAGGTCACAGTGGACCGTGGTGGGGCGGTTGTGGAAGAGCACGTAGCCTGTGTGCATGGCTCCCTCTGCTGACCAGGTGACCGCTGCGCTCGGGTCGGTCATCGATCCCGAGATCAAGAAACCGATCACCGAACTGGGCATGGTCGAGTCCGTCGTGGTGAAGACCGACGGCGTGGTCGCGGTGAAGATCCTGCTGACCGTGTCCGGCTGCCCGATGAAGGACACGCTGCGGCGGGACACGATCGCCGCGGTCAGCGCGCTGGACGGCGTGACCGGGGTCGAGGTCGAGCTGGGTGTGATGTCGACCGAGCAGCGGGCCGCTCTGCAGACGCAGCTGCGTGGTGGCGTGGCCGAGAAGGAGATCCCGTTCTCGCGCGCGGACTCACTGACCAAGGTGTTCGCGATCGCGTCCGGCAAGGGTGGCGTCGGCAAGTCCTCGGTGACGGTGAACCTGGCGGTCGCGATGGCGGCCAAGGGCCTGTCGGTCGGCGTACTGGACGCCGACATCTACGGCCACTCGATCCCCGCGATGTTCGGCGTCGCCGACGAGCGGCCGACCGCGGTCGACGACATGATCATGCCGGTGCCCGCGCACGGCGTGAAGGTGATCTCGATCGGCATGCTGAAGCCCAAGCGCGACCAGGTGGTCGCCTGGCGCGGCCCGATCCTGGACCGCGCGCTGGTGCAGATGCTCGCCGACGTCTACTGGGGCGACCTCGACGTCCTGCTGCTCGACCTGCCGCCGGGCACCGGTGACATCGCGATCTCCGTCGGCCAGCGGCTGACGACGGCCGAGGTGATCGTCGTGACGACCCCGCAGGAAGCCGCCGCAGAGGTGGCCGAGCGCGCCGGCACGATGGCCCAGATGGTGCACCAGCGCGTCGCGGGCGTGATCGAGAACATGTCGTTCCTGCCGTGCCCGCACTGCGGGCCCGAGCACCGCATCGAGATCTTCGGCACCGGCGGCGGACTGCGCGTCTCCGAAACCCTGTCGGCCCGCCTCGGCTACCCGATCCCCCTGCTCGGCGAGATCCCGCTGGACGAGCGCCTCCGCAGCGGCGGCGACCTCGGCCATCCGCTGGCGACCTCCGACCCGGACACTCCCGCCTCCAAGGTCATCGCCGACATCGCCGAACGCCTCGGCGGCAAACCCCGAGGCCTCCTCGGCCGCCAGCTCGGCCTCTCCCCGGTCGGCCGCTGACCCTGTCCTGACGCACCGCCCCGGCTCCGCCGGGGCGGTTGTGCGTTGTGGGGAAGCAGGCCGCGCCCCCCGCCACCGGCTTCGCCGGGGCGACCTCGCCCCCAGCCGGCCGTCGGCGCACGAACCCCGAAGGGTCGCCCGCACACGCGAGGCCCTTTGTTGCTTCTGATTGAGTTGCGGAACGCGCTTGCTTGGTTGCGGAAAGTACCGAAAGCCTTGACGTGGGCTGTGACGGTCCGGTATCTCTTGCTGACAACGATGTCACACCGCCCGTGACAGTGCCGTCCCAGCAACGCTGCAGCGCCTCGCTCGCGCACGTCGTCCGCCGCCCTGGACGGCGTACGCCGGGCGGGCGCGGCCGCGTGGCCTGCACGGTGCCGTCCCGACGTCGAAGGACCGCCCGTGATGAAGCACCGTCGTACCGCTGCCGTCCTAGCCGGCTCCGTGATCGCCGCACTGGTCTCGACAGCGCTGGCCTCCGCAGCGCCGAGCCCGTCTCCCCAGTACGTCGGGCAGCCGACCACCGCCCCGCCCAGCACCAGGCCCCCAGGCCTCAGAGCGCAAGAGACGCCAGGGCAGAGCCGAATCACCAGCAGCTCGCCGGACCCGACCGAGCACGTCGACCCGCTGATCGGCACGTCCAACCTCGGCGACGTGTTCCCGGGAGCGGTCATGCCGTTCGGCATGTTCTCGTTCAGCCCGGAGACCAGCCGCGGCAACCAGTTCCGGACCGCCGCGCCCGGCGGCTACCTGTACGACGCGACGCGCATCCGCGGCTTCAGCCTGACCCACATGTCCGGCACGGGCTGCGCCGGCGGCTCCGGTGACATCCCCATCTTCCCGTACGCCGGTGCGGTGACCACCTCCCCGCAGACCGACGCCAAGGACGAGGTGTACGCCAGCACGTTCTCCCACGCCAACGAAACCGCCAAGCCCGGCTACTACAAGGTCGGCCTCGACTCCGGGGCAACCGCCGAGCTGGCCGCCACCACCCGGACCGGCTCCGCGACGTTCACCTTCCCCGCGGACAAGGCCAAGTCGTTGCTGTTCCGGACGGCGAACTCCGAGGTCGGCTCCAGCGACGCCCAGGTCACCATCGACCCGGCCAAGCGCACTGTGTCCGGCTCGGTGACCAGCGGCAACTTCTGCGGCTACCTGGCCTCCGTCGGACAGCGCAGCTACTACACGCTGCACTTCGTCGCCCAGTTCGACCAGCCGTTCGCCAACCACGGCACCTGGAAGGACGCGACCGTCAGCCCGGGCAGCACCTCAGCCACGGGCGGTACGTCGTACGGGACCGACGGCTGGATGCCGGCGGGCAAGGGCTCCGGTGCGTACCTCGGCTTCGACAGCAGCACGGTCAACATGCGCATCGGCATCTCCTACGTCAGCAAGGCCAACGCGGCCGCCAACCTGGCCCAGGAGAACCCGCGTGGCCAGTCGCTCGCCAAGACCGCGGCCAAGGCCAAGCAGGCCTGGCGCGACCAGCTGAACCGGATCGAGGTCACCGGTGGCGCCACTGCCGACCGGACCACCTTCTACACCGCGCTCTACCACGCCCTGCTGCACCCGAACGTCTTCAGCGACGTCAACGGCCAGTACTGGGGCTTCGACCAGAAGCCGCACCAGCTGAGTCGCGGCCAGAAGAACCAGTACGCCACCTTCTCCGGCTGGGACGTCTACCGCTCGCAGGTCCAACTGCTGGCCCTGCTGGAGCCGCAGCGCGCCGGTGACGTCGCGCAGTCCCTGCTGAACCAGGCCCAGCAGAACGACGGCGTCTGGGACCGCTGGACCCACGCCTCCGGCAGTACGGCGGTGATGACCGGCGACCCATCAGCTCCTGCGCTGGCCGGGATCCACGCGTTCGGCGGCACCAACTTCGACGTACGGACCGCACTCAAGTCGCTGGTCAAGGCGGCGACCGTGCCGACCGCGAAGGACTTGAGCTCGGCCGGCAAGCCGGTGATGTCGATCGGGCAGCGGCCGTCGCTCGACAAGTACCTGGCGCTCGGCTACATCCCGACCAAGTCGAACGCCTGGGGCGGCGCGGTCGAGACGCTCGAGGACACCACCGCGGACTTCGCGCTGGCCGAACTGGCGTCCGCGGTCGGCGACCGCAAGACCGCCGACCAGTTCGTGAAGCGCTCGCAGTACTGGCAGAACGTCTTCAACCCGGAGAACGGCGGCTACATCCAGAACCGGGACGAGAACGGCGCCTGGCCGGCCTTCACGCCGGCGACGCAGGACGGGTTCGCCGAGGGCAGCAGCGCCCAGTACACGTGGATGATCCCGCACAACCGCGCCGGGCTGTTCGACGCGATGGGCGGCAAGGACGTGGTGAACCAGCGGCTGGACGCGTTCTTCAAGGACGCCGACGGCGACTGGGCGCTGACCAAGTCCGGTGACCTGCACGCCGAGATGGACAACGAGCCGTCGATCAACACGCCGTGGATCTACAACTACAGCGGCCAGCCATGGAAGGCGCAGGAGACGCTGCGGCAGGCGATGAGCCAGCTGTGGAACACGACCACCGGCGGCATCCCCGGCAACGACGACCTGGGCGCGATGTCGTCCTGGTACGTGTGGACCGCGCTCGGGCTCTACCCGGAGGTCCCGAGCCGCGCCGAACTGCAGGTCGCGACGCCGCTGTTCCCGCGCGCGGTGATCCACCGGGACCAGGGCCGGACGATCCGGATCAACGCACCGGGCGCGACGGCTGCGACCAAGTACGTGCAGAGCCTTCGAGTGGACGGGCGTACGTCGTCCAAGCCCTGGCTTCCCGAGTCGTTCGTGCAGCGCGGCGGCACGCTGGACTTCAAGGTCTCCGCGACGGCCAACCCGGCGTGGGGCTCCGCCGCGAAGGATGCACCGCCGTCGTGGCGGACCGGGGAGATTCCGTTCCAGACGTCGACCGACATCGGCCGCTTGGTCGTCGCTCCGGGGACCACGTCCGAGCCGGTCACGATCAAGGCGCATCGGCTCAGCGGTACGGCGACCAGCGTCTCGTACACGGTGACCACCCCGGCAGGGCTGACCGCGTCACCTGCGAGCGGCTCGTTCACCGTGGACCAGTCCGGCGGCGCACCTGTGCGCGTGACAGCAGCTCCTGGTACGCCGGACGGCCGCTACCCGGTCACCGTGGCGCTGAAGGCCAATGACGGGACCGTACTGCCGCGGCTGGGCTTCACTGTGGTGGTCGGCCTGCCGAACTCGTTCTCCGTGCTCCGCGAGGGTGTGGCCGCGTCGGACGACGCCGGCGACCACACCGAGGCGGACTACGACGGCGGCGGCGTCAGCTACTCGCGGCAGGCGCTGGCCGCTGCAGGGCTCACCCCTGGTGGGACGGTGACGAAGGAGGGGCTCACGTTTGTTTGGCCCGGCGTACCGGTCGGTGAGCCGGACAACGTGCCGGCCGACGGCCAGGTGCTCGACCTGTCGCTGCCGGCGGGGACGACGAAGCTGTCGTTCGTCGGCAGTGCTGTCAATGGCAACCAGGAGGGCAAGGCGACACTGCGCTTCGCCGACGGTACGACGTCCGAGGTGGACCTCTCGTTCAGCGACTGGACGCTGGGCGGTGGCGGCGACACCGTGCACTTCGGCAACCTGGTCGTCGCCTCCACGCCGTACCGGAACGAGTCCGGCGGCGGGCGGGACAACGTGGCCACACACATTTTCGCCACCGCGCCGGTAGCTGTTGCCGCGGACCGGATTCCGGTTAGCGTGACGCTGCCGAAGAACCGCGACCTGCGGATCTTCACGCTGGCCACCGGTTGATCCCGAACCGCCCTGAAGGAGAACCACGATGAGAGCCACCAGAGTCATCGCCTGCGCCGCCCTGAGCGTCGCCGGCCTGCTCGCCACCACCGGTACGACGTTCGCCGCCCCGGCGCCTGCCCCGGCTCCGCTACAGCTGGGGGTCCAGCCGGGCTCGGCGGACGTCGCCCCAGCTCCGGCGGAGGCCTCGCAGCTCGTCGCGGCGCCGGCGGGCACACCCAGCGGGACCACCACAGGTCCGTGCAAGTACACCGCCACGCCCGACGACCCGTCGCCGCGCCCGGTGTCCCTGCCGCCGGACCCGACCCCGACTCCGTCGAAGGGCGTCGTACGGGTCCTCCTGGCGACCAACCAGGGCCCGGTGCTGCTCACGCTCGACCGCGCCAAGGCACCGTGCACGGTGCAGAGCTTCCTGCACCTGGCCAAGAGCAAGTTCTACAACTTCACCACCTGCCACCGGCTCACGCTGTACCCGACCCTCAAGGTCCTCCAGTGCGGCGACCCGACGGGCTCCGGTGAGCGCGGCCCCGGCTACAGCTACAAGGACGAGCTCCCGACCGACCTGCCGCGCTGGCCGAACGACCCGCCGACCAGCCTCGCCCGCCTGTACGCCCGCGGCACCCTGGCGATGGCCAACGCCGGCCCGAACACCAACGGCAGCCAGTTCTTCCTCACCTTCGGCGACTCCCGCCTCCGCCCCGACTACACCGTCTTCGGCACCATCGACCGCCTCGGCCTCAAGGTCCTCGACCGCGTAGCCGCCGCCGGCATCGTCCCCACCGCAGAAGACCCGGCCCCCGTCGACGGCACCCCCGTCCGCACCACCAACATCCTGGTCGCCCAACGCCTGGGCTTCTGACATCCAGCCCGCAGCCCTTCACCATCTGCCCGGTTAACCGTGCGACATGCGGGTTCTACGCCTTCATGCAGGGGTAGAACCCGCCACCGGCCCGGTTCACCGGGCAAATGCCGGGGGCGGGAGCCCGGGAGCGCGGCGGGCGCGGGAGCGCGGCGGGCGCGGGAGCGCGGCGGGCGCGGGGAGCAGGACGGCGCGGAGAGCGCAGCAGGCGCGGGAGCGCTGGGAGCGCGGCACGCGCGGAGAGCGCGGAGAGCGCGGGAGCGCGGAGAGCGCGGCACGCGCGGAGAGCGCGGCACGCGCGGAGAGCGCGGCACGCGCGGAGAGCGCGGCACGCGCGGAGAGCGCGGCACGCGCGGAGAGCGCGGCACGCGCGGAGAG